>NZ_WGNY01000016.1 GCF_016124325.1 Phenylobacterium sp. | reverse complement strand
GCATCTCGACATGCTGATGGTGTGCCACCACCTCGACCCGTCGATCCCCGAGGACGTGGCCTTCGCCGAGAGCCGCATCCGCAAGGAGACCATCGCCGCCGAGGACATCCTGCACGACCTGGGCGCGCTCTCGATCATCTCGTCCGACAGCCAGGCCATGGGCCGCGTCGGCGAGGTGCTGATCCGCACCTGGCAGACCGCCGACAAGATGAAGACGCAGCGCGGCCCCCTGGCCGGCGACGGCCCCGCCGACAACGCCCGGGTGAAGCGCTACATCGCCAAGGTCACCATCAACCCCGCCATCGCCCACGGCCTGTCCACCCACATCGGCAGCGTCGAGGTGGGGAAACGCGCCGATCTCGTGCTCTGGAACCCGGCCTTCTTCGGCGTGAAGCCCGACCTCGTGCTGCTGGGCGGGACTATCGCCGCCGCGCCGATGGGCGACCCCAACGCCTCGATCCCGACGCCCCAGCCGGTCCACTACCGGCCGATGTTCGGCGCCTTCGGGCGCAGCCTGACGCGCTCGTCGGTGACCTTCACCTCCAAGCTGGCCCTGGAGCGCGGCCTGCCCCAGCGCCTGGGCCTGGAGAAGGAGCTGGTGGCCGTCGACAACACCCGTGGCGGCGTCGGCAAGGCCGCCATGGTCCACAATTCGGCCACGCCGGTCATCGAGGTCGATCCCGAGACCTACGAGGTCCGCGCCGACGGCGAACTGCTCACCTGCGAGCCCGCCGAGGTCCTGCCCATGGCCCAGAGGTACTTTCTGTTCTGATGGACGCGATCATCCCTTCTCCGTCATGGCCGGGCCTGTCCCGGCCACCCAGAAGCGCCGACGCCGCAGGCCTGCCGACGGCGCCCCCACGGGCTGACCGGCGCGGTCCATGCGTCTGGATGGCCGGGACGCGCCCGGCCATGACGTGGTGAGCGGAGGATCGGGGTCGCCATGAACACCATCACCGACATCCTGCCCGCCGGGGCCTGGAGCGGACCCGCCGCCGACACGGTGAGCCTCGACTACGACGGCCGCCACCGCCGGCGCATCGTGCTGACCGGCGCGTCGGGCGCGGAATATCTGCTCGACCTCGCCGAGGCCACGCACCTGCGCGACGGCGACGGCCTCGTCCTGCCGCACGGCGGGGTGCTGCAGGTGCTGGCCCGACCCGAACCGCTGCTGGAGGTGCGGGCGCACGCGCCGGCCGACCTCGTCCGCCTGGCCTGGCACATCGGCAACCGCCACCTCGCCGCCCAGGTGTTCGCCGACCGCATCCTGATCCGCCGCGACCACGTCATCGCCCATATGCTGGAGCACCAGGGCGCCTTCGTCGCCGAGGTGGAGGCCCCCTTCGATCCCGAGGGCGGCGCCTATCACGGCCACGACCACGGCCACGACCAGGGCGAGCACGCCCATGCCCACTGAGGCCCGCCTGCTCAAGCTTTTCACCTGGCTGTCGCCGGCCTTCCCGGTCGGGTCCTTCGGCTATTCGCACGGCCTTGAGACGGCGGTGCGCGAAGGCGCCGTCGCCGACGCCGGGGACCTCTCCCGCTGGATCGCGGCCTTGCTCCAGCACGGCTCGGCCTGGACCGACGCCGTGCTCGCCCGCGCGGCTTGGACCGCCGTCACCGCCGAGGACTACGCCGCCCTCGACGAGGTGGCCGAGCTGGCCGAGGCCCTGGCGCCCTCGGCCGAACGCCGTCGCGAAACCCTGGCCCAGGGCGAGGCCTTCCTGACCGCCATAGCGGCCTGGGCGCCGCCGCCGATCCTCAAGTGCGCCTATCCGGTGGCCGTGGGCGCGGCGGCTGGGGCGGCGGGCATCCCGCTGCAACCGGCGCTCGTCGCCTGGCTGCACGCCTTCGCCTCGAACCTGGTCGGCGCGGGGGTCCGCCTCGTTCCGCTCGGTCAGACCGACGCGGTCGCCATCATCGCCGGGCTGGAAGGGGTGATCCTCAAGGTCGCCGAACGCGCCACGGCCTCCACCCTCGACGACCTTGGAAGCTGCACCATCCTCTCCGACGTGGCGGCCATGCGCCATGAGACCCTCAACGGCAGGCTGTTCATCTCATGAGCCCCCACGGACCCCTGCGCGTCGGCATCGGCGGCCCGGTCGGATCGGGCAAGACCACCCTGGTGGAGAAGCTCTGCAAGGCCATGCGCGACCGCTGGTCGATCGCCGTCGTCACCAACGACATCTACACCCAGGAAGACGCCCTGATCCTCAACAGGCTCCAGGCCCTGCCCGAAGACCGCATCCTGGGCGTCGAGACCGGCGGCTGCCCGCACACCGCCATCCGCGAGGACGCCTCGCTCAACCTCGCCGCCATCGCCGAGATGAACCGCCGCTTTCCCGATCTGGACGTGATCTTCATCGAGAGCGGCGGCGACAACCTGGCGGCCACCTTCAGCCCCGACCTCGCCGACCTCACCCTCTATGTCGTCAGCGTCTGCCAGGGCGAGAAGATCCCCAGGAAGGGCGGCCCGGCCATCACCCGCTCGGACCTGCTGATCATCAACAAGACCGACCTCGCCCCCCACGTCGGCGCCGACCTCGCCGTCATGGACCGCGACGCGGCGACGGCTCGCGGCGAGCGCCCCTACGTCTTCACCGACCTGACCCGGCTCCAGGGCGTCGACGAGGTGGCGGCCTTCGTCGCCAAGGCGGGCGGCCTCATCGCGCCGCCGTCCCGAACAGCCGCAGCCGGCTGACCCCGCCGTCGGGATAGATGTTGAGCCGCACGTAGCGCACCGGCCCCAGCGCGTTCAGCTCCTCGCGGAACGTGTGGATGTGGTCGGCCGCCAGCTTCACCTCGGGCAGCAGCACCGGCCAGCCTTCCGACTGCTCGCCGATCTGGTCCGGCGTCCCGTGCGCCCGCGCCGTCGCCTGGAGCGAGCAGCGGTCGGGGTAGTTGCCCTTGAAGTGCGCGGTGTCGACGACGACCTCCTCGATCCGCCCGAAGGTCCCCAGCTCCAGCACCGCCCAGTCGTGGCCCGGCTCGCGCCGCCGCCGCGTCTCCCAGCCGTCGCCCATGTCGACGCCCCGGCCGGGCGCGGTCAGGTTCTCCACCCGGCCGAAGTGCTCGTCGTTGGCGATGATCCCACGGCCGCCCCAGCCCATGGCCAGCAGGTCGACCACCTCCTCGGCGCCCACCTTCGCCCAGTCGGGATCGACCCGGCCCCAGACGCGCAGCCGCGCCACGCCGCCGTCGGGGAAGATGTGCAGCTTCACGTGGGTCACCGGCCCGGCGAGGTCGGTGGCGACATAGATCCGGTCGTTCCCCTTCAGCTCCAGCCGGTCGGTGGCCGCGACCCAGCCGGCGTCGTCGCCGGGAACCTCGTCGTCCGAGCGGCACACCTCGATGAGCGCGCCGGGCGGATAGTTGCCCGTGAAGTGCCGCGTATCGATCTCGAAGCCCGCGATCACCCCCGGGACGCCCAGCTTCACGATCGCCCAGTCGTGCCCGGCCACGCGCTTGCGGCGGCTCTCCCAGCCGTCCATCCACTTGCCGTTGTCGTCGTACTTGCCGGGGATGAACACCGGCTCGGCCGGCGCGATCAGGCGCGCCTTGTCGGCGAAGAAGTCGTCGGTGGCGAACACCACCTCCGAACCCAGCCGCGGCTGGGCGAGGTCCACATACTGGCGGCGCAGATCGTCGAGCATGACGGCGTTTTACGCGCGGCCCGCGGCCGCCTCCAGTGTTCCCGTCATCCCGGCCAAGGCCCGAAGGGCCGCCGAGCCGGGATCCAGCCGCACGGCGGTGAAGCCGCGGTCCGGCGGTCGTCGAGGTCTGAGCGGCTGGGTCCCGGCTCTCCGCTGCGCTACGGCCGGGATGACATCAGGAGAAAAGCTCCGCGATCCGGAAGCCCGCGATCCGGTGGATCTGGGCGATGGCCGTCTCGAACTCGGTCTCCGGGTCGTTCCCCAGCCGGGCTTCGAAGGCGGCCAGGATGTCGGCGCGGGTCATCCCCTTTACGGCCACGATGAAGGGAAAGCCGAAGCGGGCGTTGTAGGCGCCGTTCAGCCGCTGGAAGGCCGCGAACTCCTCGGGGCTGCACGCGTCCAGCCCGGCGCCCGCCTGCTCCTTCACCGAGGCGTCGGCCATCCTCGCGCGGCTCGCCAGTTCGGGATGCGCCCGGATCAGCGCCAGCTTGGCCTCGCGCGGCGCGGCGTCGACCACCGCCGCCATGGCCGCCGCCAGCCCGGCCGCGTCGCCTGGCGGGTCCGGCCAAACGCCCTCCGCCGCCCAGGGCGAATGTTCATAGACCCCGCCGAACCGGGCGAGGAACTCGTCGCGGGTCATGCCCTTTCCCTTCCCTTCATGGGGAGGGCGACTCGCGAAGCGAGCGGGGTGGGGCGGGCCGCACCGCCAGCCCTCTCCCGACCCTCTCCCTCTCGCTTCGCGGCGGAGAGGAGATCGCCGCGCAGAGCCCCGCTCACGCCGGAACCTTCGCGAACGCCTCGCCGAAGAACCGCACCACGTTGTCCCGCGCCGCCCCCGCCGCCTTGGGGTCGAACTCGAAGCGCACCGGCCCGCCCTTGCCGTTGTGGGCGTAGGGGTCCTCGATGGTCTTGGCCGGCAGGTCGCGGTCGAAGGCGTGGGTCGCGCCCTCATGGACCACCAGCGTCACGCGGCCGCGCGTGGCCGGGTCCAGCCCGCCCAGGAAGGCGTCACAGACCTCGGGCGTGTCGTAGGCGTCGGCCCCGCCCGCCTGGATCAGCACCGGCGCGCCGGTCA
Organism: Phenylobacterium sp.; assembly: GCF_016124325.1. Taxonomy (GTDB): domain Bacteria; phylum Pseudomonadota; class Alphaproteobacteria; order Caulobacterales; family Caulobacteraceae; genus Phenylobacterium. Next base: position 148,419 of record NZ_WGNY01000016.1, on the reverse strand, counting down.
GGTCGGCGAACTCATGGCCCGGTGCGCGGTTGTAGCTCCACAGCACCGGATAGAAGGCCGCGTGCGCCACGAACCCCAGGCCCGGTTCGGCCAGGACTTCGGCGTAGCGCCTCGTCGCCGACAGCACGCTGACCACCCCGCCCCAGGAGAAGCCCATGATGGCGATGCGCCGGGGGTCCACCTCGGGCTGCTTCGCCAGGAACGACAGCGCCGCGAAGGCGTCGGGCAGGGTCTCGGGCACCGTCTTCGGCCGCCCCACCGCCCCGCGCACCGTCCCGCGCGCCGCCCACATGTCGAGCTCCAGCGTCGACCAGCCCGCGGCCCGTAGCGCCTGAGCATGGAACTGGCCGCGGCCGTCGACCCCGTCAGAGCCATGGCAGATCAGCACCGCCGGCGTCCGCGCCGGGTCCTGGCCGGGTTCAGTCAGCGGCACATCCAGGCGGCCGGCGACGGTCAGGGGCGTCTCGGCCCGCGTCTCGAAGGCGACATAGCAGGTGCGGAAATCCATCGCTCAACCCTTGTACGGATGCCACTCGCGCCAGTGGCGGGCGATGTCGACCCGACGGCAGAACCAGACGTCCTGGTGGTCCAGCGCATAGCGGATGAACCGCTCCAGCCCCGCCATCTTCCCGGGGCGCCCCACGATGCGGCAGTGCAGGCCCACGCTCATCATCTTCGGCCGCTCGGCGCCCTCGGCGTAGAGCACGTCGAAGGCGTCCTTCAGGTAAGAGAAGAACTGCTCGCCGGTGTTCAGCCCCGTGCCGGAAAAGCGCATGTCGTTGGCTTCCAGGGTGTAGGGCACGATCAGGTGCGGTCGCCCCGAGACCCGCGTCCAGAACGGCAGGTCGTCGGAATAGTCGTCGGCGTCGTAGAGGAAGCCGCCGTCGTCGGCCGCCAGCCGCCGGGTGTTGGGGCTGGTGCGACCCGTGTACCAGCCCAGGGGCCGCTCGCCGGTGAGCCGCTTGTGGATGTCGATGGCGCGGATCATGTGCTCGCGCTCCACCCGCTCGGGCACGTCCTGGTAGTTGATCCACCGCCAGCCGTGGCTGGCGATCTCGTGGCCGCCCGCCAGCATGGCCTCCACCGCCGCGGGGTTCCGCTCCATCGCCATGGCGACGCCGAACACGGTCACCGGCGTCCCGTAGCGCTCGAACAGCCGCAGCAGCCGCCACACCCCTGCCCGGCTGCCGTACTCGTAGATCTGCTCCATGCTCATGTGCCGCGCGCCGATCACCGGCGCGGGATTGATCATGTCGGAGAGGAAGGTTTCGGCGCCGGCGTCGCCGTGCAGCACCGAGTTCTCGCCGCCCTCCTCGTAGTTCAGCACCATCTGGATCGCGATCCGCGCCCCGCCGGGCCAGTCGGCGTGCGGCGGGTCCTTGCCGTAGCCGATCAGGTCGCGCGGATAGGTGGGCTCGGGCATGGATGACCGCTTGCGGGGCGTTGTGCAGGACGCACCGTCGCAATCTCGGGCGACAGTTGCAATTCCGACCCTCAAGGCCGATTCTGGTCGGCCGACCACGGATCACTTGATGAGCGGCCTCACCACCCACGTCCTCGACACCATGCACGGCCAGCCGGCCGCGGGCGTGGCGCTCAGGCTCTCCCGCGACGGCCAGGTCCTGGCCTCGGCGGTGACCAATCTCGACGGGCGCTGCGACCGGCCGCTGCTGGACGGCGCGGCCCTGACCCCGGGCGTCTACCGGCTGGAATTCGAGGTGGGCGAGTACTTCCGCGATCTTGGCGTGGCCCTGCCCCGGCCCGCCTTCCTCGAGACGGTGGCGATCGACTTCGGCGTGGCGGACGCGAACGCCCACTACCACGTCCCCCTGCTGGTCAGCCCCTACGCCTACTCCACCTACCGGGGGAGCTGAGATGGGCCGGCCCATCCGATTCCTGCTGGACGGCGAGGTCCGCGAGCTGCCCGCCGACATCGACCCCACGCTGACCGTGCTCAACCTGCTGCGCTACCACCTGCGCCGGACGGGCACGAAGGAGGGCTGCGCCGAGGGCGACTGCGGCGCCTGCACCGTGGTGCTGGGCGAACCGGCGGATGGCGGCGTGCGGTTCCGGGCGGTGAACGCCTGCATCCTCTTCGCGCCCATGCTGGACGGCAAAGCCCTGTTCACCGTCGAGAGCCTGGGCCGCGAGGGCGCGCTGCATCCGGTGCAGCGGGCGATGGTCGACGCCCACGGCTCCCAATGCGGCTTCTGCACGCCGGGGTTCGTGATGAGCCTCTACGCCGCCCAGCGCTCGGGCGCGCCCACCGACCCGGACAGCCTGAAGGACGCGCTGGCGGGCAACCTCTGCCGCTGCACGGGCTACGGGCCGATCCTCGCCGCCGGCGCGGCCATGGGCGCCGATCCGCAGGGCGCCGACCTCCCGGCGCTGGCCGAGGCCCTGGCCGCCATCCGGCCGCGCGAAAGCCTGGCGGTCGAGCACAAGGGCCGCCGCTTCCTCGCCCCGCGCAGTGCCGACGAATTGGCCGCCGCTCTGGAGGCCCATCCCGACGCCGTGGTGCTGGCCGGCGGCACCGACGTCGGCCTGTGGGTCACCAAGCAGCATCGCGAGTTGGCGACCCTCGTCTCGCTGAACGAGGCCGCCGACCTGAACGCCATCGACGATCTGGGCGGCGCCATCCGCATCGGCGCCGGTGTCCGCTATGCCGACGCCCACCCGGCGCTGGCCGCCCTCCATCCGGCCTTCGACGGATTGCTGCGCCGCCTGGGCGGGCTGCAGGTGCGCAACCTGGGCACGGTCTGCGGCAACATCGCCAACGGCTCGCCGATCGGCGACATGCCCCCGGCCCTGATCGCCGCCGGCGCCACGCTCGTCCTGCGCAAGGGCGCCACACGCCGCGAGCTGCCCCTGGAGGCCTACTTCCTCGCCTACGGAAAGCAGGACCGCCAGCCGGGCGAGTTCGTCGAGGCGGTGATCGTCCCCAAGCCGGCGGCGGATCGCGTGTTCCACCTCGCCAAGCTCTCCAAGCGCTTCGACCAGGACATCTCCGCCGTCTGCCTCGGCCTCTCGGTCGGTCTCGACGGCGGCCGCGTGACCGACGCCCGCATCGCCTTCGGCGGCATGGCCGCCACACCCAAGCGAGCGGCGGCCGTCGAGGCCGCGCTGGTCGGCAAGCCCTGGACCCGCAAGGCGGTGGCCGCCGCCGTGGCCGCCCTCGTCCACGACTTCACCCCCATCGACGACATGCGCGCCTCGGCCGCCTACCGCCTGGAGGCCGCCCGCAACCTCATCGTCCGCGCCTGCCTCGAAACCACCGGCGAACCCACCCTCCGAGCCGCCGAGGCGGTGGCGATATGACCTCCTTCACCTCCCCCACGGCGTCATCCCGGTTTCGCGGAACGCGAAGGCCGGGACCCATGAGCTCCGACCGCTTCAAGCAATCCCGCGGCGGCGACGCCCTGAGCGTTCTCCTGATTCATCACGCATGGGTCCCCGTCTTCGGCGGAGCCTGTCTTCGGGCCGGGCATCGGCCGGTCCCGGGGGCCGAAACCGGGATGACACACGATGCCTGACGCCGGCGACCTCGCCCGCCTGAAGTCGGCGCTGCACGCGCCGGTGGGCCACGACAGCGCCCCGCGCCACGTGAGCGGCGAGGCGCTCTACATCGACGATATTCCCGAACCGCCGGGCCTCACCCACATCGCCGTCGGCCAGAGCCAGCGCGCGCACGCCCGCGTCGTCCGCCTCGACCTCGCCGCCGTCCGCGCCGCACCTGGGGTAGTGGCGGTGCTCACGCCATCGGACGTGCCCGGCAAGAACGACATCAGCCCCTTCGCCGGGGACGACCCGATGTTCGCCGAGGGCGTCGTCAGCTTCGTGGGCCAGCCGCTGTTCGCGGTGGTCGGCGAGACGCTGCCCAAGGCCCGCGCCGCCGCCGCCCTGGCCGTGGTCGAGTACGAAGACCTCACGGCGCTGACCACCATCGCCGCCGCCCGCGGCGCCGACGCCAGCATCGAGCCTCTCCAGACCATGACGCTGGGCGACGCCCGCGCCGCCATCGCCGCCGCGCCGCACAGCGTCGAGGGCCGGCTCGGCGTCGGCGGCCAAGAGCACTTCTACCTCGAAGGCCAGGTGGCCCTGGTGGTCCCGGGCGAGGGCGGCGACCTGCATGTCTGGACCTCCACCCAGCATCCCAGCGAGACCCAGCACGTCATCGCCCGCACGCTCGGCTGCCCTGACGCGGCGATCACGGTGGAGGTGCGCCGCATGGGCGGCGGCTTCGGCGGCAAGGAGACCCAGTCGGTCCAGTGGGCGGCCATGGCGGCGCTGGCGGCGGTGAAGACGCGGCGTCCCGCCAAGATCCGCCTCGACCGCGACGACGACATGGTCATGACCGGCAAGCGGCACGACTTCGAGATCGGCTGGCAGGTCGGCTTCGACGGCGAGGGCCGGCTGGCCGGCGCGGCTTTCGACTTCGCCTCGCGCTGCGGCTTCTCCGCCGATCTCAGCCACGCGATCAACGACCGGGCGATGTTCCACGCCGACAACGCCTACTGCCTCCAGGCCGCCGAGATCGTCTCGCGCCGCCTGCGCACCCACACCGTTTCCAACACCGCCTTCCGCGGCTTCGGCGGGCCGCAGGGGATGATGGCGATCGAGCGCGCCTTGGACGCCGCCGCCTGGAGCCTGGGCAAGGACCCGCTGGATGTGCGGCTGGCCAACCTCTACGGCGTCTCGGGCGACCAGACGCCTTATGGCCAGGTCGTCACCGACAGCGTCGCCTTCGAGCTGATGACCGAACTGGCGGGGTCCTGCGGCTACCGCGCCCGCCGCGCCGCCATCGCCGCCGAGAATGCGAAGCCCGGCCACCTGAAACGCGGCCTCGCGCTGACGCCGGTGAAGTTCGGCATCTCCTTCACCACCAAGCACCTCAACCAGGCCGGCGCCCTGGTCCACCTCTACACCGACGGCTCGATCCTGCTGAACCACGGCGGGACCGAGATGGGCCAGGGGCTCAACATCAAGGTGGCCCAGGTGGTCGCCGACGCCTTCCAGGTCCCGCTCGACGTCGTGCGGATCACCTCGACGCGCACCGACAAGGTGCCCAACACCTCGGCCACCGCGGCCTCGTCGGGCAGCGATCTCAACGGCATGGCGGCCCTGGTCGCCTGCGAGCAGATCAAGGACCGGCTCGCCGCCTTCGCTCGCGAGGCTTTCGGCGTCGAGCCCGTCTACACCCTGGAGGGCGTGCGCCTGGGCGAGCGCGTCCTGTCGCTCAAGGACTTCGCGAACCAGGCCTATCTGGAGCGGATCTCGCTCTCGGCCGCCGGCTACTACCGCACGCCCGACATCCACTACGACCGCGCCGCCCACAAGGGTCGGCCCTTCTACTACTACGCCTATGGCGCGGCCTGCTCCGAGGTGGTGGTCGACACCCTGACCGGCGAGAACCGGGTGCTGCGCGTCGACATCCTCCACGACGTCGGCCGCTCGCTGAACCCGGCCATCGACCTCGGCCAGATCGAGGGCGGCTTCATCCAGGGCATGGGCTGGCTCACCACCGAGGAGCTGGTCTTCGACGCGCAGGGCCGACTGTGCACCCACGCGCCATCCACCTACAAGATTCCAACCGCCGGCGACCGGCCGCCGGTCTTCAACGTGGCCATCTGGGAGCGCGGCGAGAACCGCGAGGCCACGATCCACCGTTCCAAGGCCGTGGGCGAGCCGCCGCTGATGCTGGCGATCTCGGTGTTCTCGGCCCTGACCGACGCCGTCGCCGCGGTGGGCGGCCATGCGGTGGTCCCGACCCTCGACGCCCCGGCGACGCCGGAGGCGATCCTGAAGGCCGTGAACGACGTCCGCGCGAGGACCGGCGATGCCTGAGTGGATCGGCGAGGCCCTGGCGTCGGTGCGCCGCGACGAGCCCCTGGCCATGGTCACGGTCGTCGGGGTGCGGGGCTCCGCGCCGCGCGAGGAGGGCGCACGCATGCTGGTGTGGCCGGACCGCTTCACCGGCACCATCGGCGGCGGCTCGCTGGAGCGCCAGGGCCTCGACCAAGCCCGCCGGCTGCTGGATCAGTCCGCACGCGGCTACGCCCTTCAGGACTACCCCCTGGGCCCGATGCTGGGCCAGTGCTGCGGCGGCCACGTCCGCCTGCTGGTCGAGCGCCTGGATGCAGCCGCCCTCGACTGGCTGGAGCCCGCCGCCCGGGCCCGAAGCCCCTTCCGTCTGCAAGTCCGTCTCGAAGACGGCGGATTCCGCCGCCTCCTGCGCCCCTCGCACGACGAGCGCGCCGACAGCCCGAAAACCCCCATCGCCGAGGTCCGAACCCTGTCCGAGCTCATCCGCCCCACCCTGCCCCGGCTGGCCATCTTCGGCGCGGGACACGTCGGCCAGGCGGTCGCCCGCGCCGCCACCCCGCTCCCCTTCCAGCTCGACTGGCTGGCCAGCCGCGAGGACCTGCGTCCCGAGGCCAGCGGCACGCGCGCGACCATCATGTCCGAGGACGAGCTGGAGGAGGCCGTCGAGGCGGCGCCCGAAGGCACGCTGGTGGCCATCTTCACCCACAGCCACGACCTGGACTACCGGCTGGCCAAGGCGGCGCTGCGCAACCCCGGCCTGGCGTACGTCGGCCTGATCGGCTCGCGCACCAAGCGGGCCCGCTTCGACAGCCGCCTGCGCGACGATGGGCTGAGCGACGCCGACCTCGCTCGCCTCACCTGCCCGATCGGCGTCCCGACTCTCAAGGGCAAGGAGCCGGCGGTCATCGCCGTATCGATCATGGCCCAGTTGCTCGAACTGACCCAGGACCAGCCCGAGTGATCGCCAACGTCGAAGCCTGGGCCAACCTGGCGATCCGCTGGCTGCACCTCGTCGCCGGCATCGCCTGGATCGGGTCGTCGTTCTACTTCATGTGGCTCGACAGCCACCTGAAGCCGGGCGCCGAACGCCGCGAAGGCGTGGCCGGCGAGCTCTGGAGCGTCCACTCGGGCGGCTTCTACCGGCAGATCAAGTTCATGGTGGCCCCGGCCGAGATGCCGGACGAGCTGCACTGGTTCAAATGGGAGGCCTACACCACCTGGATCTCGGGCTTCCTGCTGCTGGGCCTGATCTTCTACGTCGGCGCCGACCTCAACCTGATCGACAAATCCAAGGTCGCCTTCGCCCCTTGGCAGGCGGTCGGTGTCGGCCTCGGGACGCTCGTCGCCGGCTGGATCGTCTACGACGGCCTCTGCCGTTCGCCGATCGGTCAGAACCTGCGGCTGTTCGCGGTCGTCTGGTTCGGCGTGCTGACCGCCGCCGCCTACGGCCTCACCCGCATCTTCTCCGACCTCGGCGCCTTCATGCACGTCGGCGCGATCATCGGCACGGTGATGGCCGCCAACGTGTTCATGATCATCATCCCCAACCAGCGGAAGGTGGTGGCCCAGGTCCTGGCGGGCGAAGCGCCCGACCCCTCGCTCGGCAAGCAGGCCAAGCAGCGCAGCGTCCACAACAACTACATGACGCTCCCGGTGCTGTTCATCATGATCAGCAACCACTACCCGATGATCTTCGCCGCCCCGCTGAACTGGCTGTGGCTGGCGGGGCTGGGGATCGCGGGCTGGACCATCCGCCACTTCTTCAACCTGAAGAACGCCGGCCGCTTCGAGCCGCAGGTCCTGGTCTACGGCGCACTGGCCTTCGTGACGGTCGCGGTGCTGAACGAGACCGCCCGACCCAAGCCGCCGACGGTCGCCGAGGTTCCGGCCTACGCCGAGGTCCGCGCCATCGTCGACCGGCATTGCGTGATGTGCCATGCGGCGCACCCGACGCACAAAGGCGTGCCGGTGGCCCCCAACGGCGCCATGTTCGACACGGCGGAAGGGCTGCAGCAGCGCGCCGACAAGATCTACGAGCGGGCGGTGGCCTCGACCTCCATGCCCCAGGGCAACGAGACCGGCATGACCGACGAGGAGCGCGCCAAGCTGGGCGCCTGGATCAAGGCCGGCGCGAAGGTGACCCCGTGAGGCGCATCGTCCCCGAGCCCCTGACCGCCGAGGCCTTCGCCCCGTTCGGGGACGTGATCGAGGCCAGCGAAGACGCCGAGGTCATGCCGATCAACTACGGCTGGACCACCCGCTACAACGCGCTCAGCGACGTGGCGGTCGGCGACGGCCACGCGATCATCAGCCTGTTCCGGTCCAAGCCGCTGGCGCCGCTGGTGCTGAAGATCTTCGAGCGCCACCCGCTGGGCAGCCAGGCCTTCATGCCGCTGAGCGGGCGCCCGTTCCTGGTGGCCGTGGCGCCGCAGGGCGCATTCGACGCCCGGCTCGTGCGGGTGTTCCACGCCGCGCCCGGCCAGGGCGTGAACTACGCCAAGGGGGTCTGGCACCACTTCCTGCTCGCGCTGGAGGCCGAGAGCGACTTCCTGGTGGTCGACCGCGAGGGGCCGGGCGAGAACCTCGACGAGATCGAGCTTTCCGAGGCCGACTGGATCGAAGTCCAGGCATGACCCGCCGGGCCTACCGCGCCGCCATCGCCCACATGCTGGACGACCCCAGCCGCGCGCCCGCGGAGGAGGCCTGCGCCTATCACCCCGATGGCCTGCTGCTGGTGGAAGATGGCCACATGGCGGCCTGCGGCGCCTGGGCCGACCTCGCTCCCGGCCTCGGCGACGACGTCGAGATGGTGGAGCTGCCAGGCCGGCTGATCACGCCGGGCTTCGTCGACGCCCACGTCCACTATCCGCAGACCGACGTCATGGCCGCCTGGGGAACCCGGCTGCTCGACTGGCTGCACACCTACACCTTCCCCGCCGAGCAGGCCTTCGCCGACCGGGCGCACGCCGATGCGGCCGCCGCCTTCTTCCTCGACCAGCTCCTGGCCAACGGCACGACCAGCGCGCTCGTGTTCTGCACGGTCCACAAGGCCTCGGCCGACGCCCTGTTCGAGGCGGCGCTGGCCTGCAACATGCGCCTGACCGCCGGCAAGGTGCTGATGGACCGCGGCGCGCCCGAGGGCCTGACCGACACCGTCGAGACCGGCCGCGCCGACACCGAAGCGCTGATCCGCGCCTGGCGCGGGCGCGGGCGGCTGGGCTACGCGATCACGCCGCGCTTCGCGGTCACCTCCACCGACGCCCAGCTCGCCATGGCGGGCGAGGTGGCCGCGGCCCATCCCGACGTGCTGATCCACACCCACATGTCGGAGAACCCGGAGGAGATCGCCGCGGTGGGCGAGCTGTTCCCCGACGCGCGCGACTATCTCGACGTCTACGCCCGCCACGGCCTCGTCGGGCCGCGCTCGGTCTTCGCCCACTGTGTCCATTCCGACGAGGACGCGCTGCGCCGGATGGCGGCGGCGGGCGCCTCGGCGGCCTTCTGCCCCTCGTCCAACCTGCTGCTGGGCAGCGGCCTGTTCTCGCTGAAGCAGGCCTGCGGATGCGGCGTGAACACGGCGCTCGGCACCGACGTGGGCGGGGGCGGCAGCTTCTCCCTGCTGCAGATGATGGCCGAGGCCTACAAGGTGGGCCAGCTGCGCGGCGACAACCTGAACCCGCTGCACGCCTTCTACCTCGCCACCCTGGCCGGCGCCCGAGCGCTGCACATCGACGACAAGGTCGGCGACTTCGCTGTCGGCAAGGAGGCCGACTTCGTGGTGCTGGACCTGGCCGCGACCCCGCTCCTGGCCCGCCGCACAGCCCAGGCGCGGACCCTCGCCGAGCTGCTGTTCATCCTGTCGGTCCTGGGCGACGACCGCACCGTGGAGCGCACCTATCTGATGGGCCGCCTCGCCCATGCGCGCGACACATAGCTTCCGACCGTCATTCCAGGCCTTGTGCCTGGAATCCCTCTCGCGACGTCCCGGTCCGAGGTGATCGCCCACCGATCGGGCACCGGCGCGAGGGATCCTCGCCACAAGGGCGAGGATGACGGGCTTGGCGACCACTCGCCTCTTGCCCAGCCAGGCCGACGCCGCCGACTATCGCCCGGCTGGTTCCTGGGGGAGTGCGCTTGGCCCGACTGCTTGTCCTGATCGCGCTGCTGCTCGCGCCCCTGCCGGCGCTGGCCGACGCCAGGCCGATTCCGATCAAGGTGGTGGTGCTGACCGCCTTCGAGGTGGGCGCCGACACCGGCGACCGCCCGGGCGAGTTCCAGGCATGGGTGGAGCGCTACCCTCTGACCGAGACCATGACCGTGCCGGGCATCGTCCGCCCGGTTCGGCTATCGAAGGACGGCGTGCTCGGCGTGGTGATGGGCGAGTGGGGCCGCGCCCGGGGCTCGATCGCCTCGCTGGTCGCCGACCCTCGCTTCGACCTGACCAAGGCCTACTGGATCATGGCCGGCATCGCGGGCGTGGACCCCAGGGCCGGATCGATCGGCAGCGCCGCCTGGGCCGACTGGGTGGTGGACGGCGATCCGCTGTTCGAGCTCGACGACCGCGAGGCGCCCGCCGACTGGCCCTGGGGCCTCTACGCCTTCGGCGCCGACGCGCCGGGCAAGAAGGGCCGCGCCGACGATTTCAGCGGCATGGTCTGGCGGCTCGATCCCGGCCTCGTCCGCTGGGCCTACGGCCTGACGAAAGACATCTCGCTCCCCGATAACCCTCAGCTCGCCGCCGATCGCGCGAAGTTCTCGACCGAGGCGGCGGCGCAGACCCCGCCGCGCGTGTTCGTCGGAACGAGCCTGGCTTCGGTCCGCTTCTGGCACGGCTACCGCCGCACCGAGTGGGCGCGGGCGTGGGTGAAGACCTGGACCGACGATCAGGGCACGTTCGCCATGTCGGCCGGCGAGGAGCAGGCGATCCTCGACACCCTCACCGTCAACGCGCCCGGCGGACGCGTCGACCCGCGCCGCGTCCTCGTGCTGCGCACGGCCAGCAACTACACTCGCGAGGGCGACGGCGAGCCCCAGCCCGTGCGCTTCGCCCCCGGCGGCGCCGAGGCCGGCTTCGAGGCCGCCTGGCGGGTGGGATCGCCTGTCGTGAGGGCCCTGGTCGCCGGCTGGCCGCAGTACGCCGACCACCTGCCGCAGGCCGCGCCATGAGCTTCCTCGAACGCACCTTCAAGCTCTCCGAGCGTGGGACCAGCGTCCCGACCGAAGTGCTCGCCGGGGCGACCACCTTCCTGACGATGGCCTACATCGTCCTGGTCAACCCTTCGATCCTCAGCGTCACCGGCATGCCCGTGGCGGGCGTGGCGGCGGCGACCTGCCTGGCGGCCGGCGTCGGCTGTCTCCTGATGGGCTTCCTGGCCAACTATCCGATCGCGCTGGCGCCCGGCATGGGGCTCAACGCCTATTTCGCCTTCACGGTGGTCAAGGGCATGGGCGTGCCGTGGGAGACGGCCCTGGGGCTGGTCTTCATCTCGGGCGTGCTGTTCGTGGTGCTGACCGTGGCCGGCGTGCGCCAACTGATCGTCAGCGCCATTCCGCGGGCGCTGTTCTCGGCCATCTCGGCCGGCATCGGCCTTTTCATCGCCTTCATCGGCCTGCGGGGCGCGGGCCTGGTGGTCGGCAACGAGGCGACGCTGGTGGGCCTGGGCGACATCCACTCGCCGACCGTTGCGCTGGGGCTGCTGGGCCTGGCGATCCTCTCGGTGCTGCTGGCGCTGAAGGTGCGGGGCGCGATCTTCATCGGGATCGTGGCCACGGCGCTCCTGGGCTGGGCGCTCGGCCTCGCCCAGTGGTCGCCCCAGCCCTACCGCCTCGACGAGATGACCGGCACGGCCTTCCAGCTCGACATCCCCGCCGCGCTCGGTATCGGCGGCCACGGCTTCGGACTGGCCCTGCTGGAAATCCTGTTCGTCTTCCTGTTCGTCGACCTGTTCGACAACGTCGGCACGCTGGTGGCCGTCAGCAAGCGAGCGGGGCTCGTGCAGCCCGACGGGACGATCCCGCGGCTGAACCGCATCCTGTTCGCCGACGCCTCGGCCACGATCGTCGGGTCGCTCGCCGGCACCTCGACCGTCGTCAGCTATATCGAGAGCGCCTCGGGCGTCTCGGCCGGCGGCCGCACGGGCCTGACCGCCGTGGTGACCGGGCTGATGTTCCTGGCCACCCTGTTCGTCGCGCCCTGGGCCGGGGTGATCCCGGCCGCCGCCACGGCCCCGGCGCTGATCCTGGTGGGCGGGATGATGATGCACCCCCTGACCGAGATCGACTGGGACGATCCCGTCGTGGCGATCCCGGCCTTCCTGACCCTGATCGCCATTCCGCTGACCTTCTCCATCGCCAACGGCCTGGCCTTCGGCGTGATGGCCTATGCGTTGCTGAAGATCGCGACGCGGCGGTTGGAACGGGGCGACTGGCTGCTGCTCGGCCTGGCGGCGCTGTTCGTCGTTCGCTTCGTCTATATGGCCTTCGAGGCCTGAAGGGCGAGGAGCTCTCGACTAGGGGTTTAGCGGCTGCATATATCGCGCATGGTTCGAGATCGCGCGATTCTTCTGGCGTGGCTGGATGCGGTCACGCCCTGGATGTTCCTGTTCGCAGCTCTCACCACCTGCTTGGCGCTCGTCTACGTCACGCCACCGTTCCAAGCGGCCGACGAGACCACCCACCTGATCCGCGCCGACATGCTGACCTTCGGGCCCGGTGGCTTCGCCTCACAGGCCGGACCCAAGCCGCGGATCCTCGCGCGCACCCACGTCGCGATCATGGACGCCGATAACCCGTTCGAGCGAATCAAGTTCGACAACGGGGCGAAAGTCCGGGCGGCCGATTTCGACGACGCCAGGCGAGCCCACCTGGACGGCCGTATCGGCGCAGCATCGCCCGGTCTCGCCTTCAACCCGGTGTTCTATCTCCCGCCCGCAACCGCTGTCGCCTACGGCCGCCACTACGGCCGGCCCGTGCTGGAGACCCTCTATCTCGCGCGGCTGCTGAACGCCCTGGCCTCCATCGGCCTGGTGTTCGCCGCGCTGCGCCTCGCGAGGCGCCAGGGCCTCTTCGTCTACGCGATCCTCACCCTGCCGATGGCGATGGCGCTCTACGCCTCGGTCTCGCAGGACGGACCGATGTTCGGAACCGCCGCCCTCGGCGTGGCGATCCTGTCGCGGGCCATGTCGAATGACCGGCCGCTGCGGCGCCTGGAGTGTTGGGGCGCGGCCGCCTGCTTCGGCCTGATCGCGGCCGCCAAGCCGCCATACGTCCTTCTCATCCTGCTTCTCGCCGCGGCGCCGGCGAACGACCGCAGGAACAAGTGGGCCGCCATCGCGCTGGCAGTCGCCGCCGCCGGCGCATGGACGATCTCGACCTCGGCGACGGGCTGGGCCGCGACGCCGCCGCCCGGAAGCCTCGCCGACGCTGGCGCCCAGGCCCGCTTCCTGGCCGATCACCCGGCCGACTGGATTCCGATCCTGCTGAGGACGCTGTCCGTCCACACCAACTATCACGAGCAGTTCATCGGCATCCTCGGCTGGCTCGACACCCCGCTTCCACTGCGGTTCTACCCGACGGCCGAAGTCATCGTCGGCCTGGCGGCGCTAGGGTCCATCGCCATCGGCGGCAGGGGCTGGGGAGCCGTCCGCGCGGCGGCCCTGCCGGTCGCGCTCGTGACGATGGTCGCCGTGTTCCTGGCGCTGTACGCCGCGTGGAGCGACGTCGGCGGCTCGATAATCGAAGGCGTCCAGGGGCGGTACTTCTACCCGCCGATCCTGGCCCTGGTCCTGCTGGTCGCGGGATCGCGGAACGTGCTGGACGGCAATCCCGTCACGGGCTGGGCCCTCGTCGCGACCAAGGCCGCGGTGCTGGCGTTTCCCGTGGTCAGCTTCGTCGTGCTGCTCCACACGCTGCTGTGGCGCTACTACCTGGCCTGACACGCTGCGGGGTCCTCAGTGGGCCGCCTCGAACGCCTTCAGCAGCCGCTCGTAGCGCCACTGCTCGCGGGCCTTGTCGCTGGCGGCGATCAGGTCGGCGCAGGCGCCCTTCGGTTCGTCGCGCCCGATCTGGCCGGCGCAGGCCTTGGTCGGCTTGCGATAGACGTTCGGGTCCGCCCACAACCCCTCGCCCGACAGGAAGCTGAAGGCGATGGCGTTGCGCGCCGAGGTCCTGAGATCGTCATAGGTCGCCCCGTTGCGCACCGCCGCGGCGTAGTCTCCGGACAGGTCCGAGCGGGTGATGCCCGCGTCGTCGGTCGACAGGCTGACCGGCACGCCCTTCTTCCGCAGCCAGGCGTAGGGATGGTCCTTCGGATCGATCTCCAGGATCGACTGGTTCGACAGCAGGTTCACCTCCACGAGGATCCCCTTCTCCGCCATCTCCGCGGCCAGGCTGTCGGCGCCCGTCTCGCCGGCGATGTCGGTCCCGTGGCCGATGCGGCGGGCGCCTGCGATCCGCACGGCGTCGGCCACCCGGTGGCTGGCGGACTCCGGCGTCACGAGCTTGAGGGTGACCTCCCCGGCGTGCAGCGCCACCGGAACCTTGCGGCCGTGGTCGGTGAGCAGGTCCACGATCCGCATGTGCAGGCCGTAGTAGCGGGTGGCGTCGTAGCCGTCCTCGGGGGCCACGAGTTGCAGCCCCACCCAGCGCCTGTCGGCCAGCACGGTCGCCACGCCGAGCTGGAGCTGGGCCATGGTCTGTTCCGGCGGGCCCTGCCGGATGGCCTGGAAGAGGTAGCGGACGGTCACCTGGCAGCCCGGATGGGCCTGCGGCGTCCCGCACTGCATCATCTCGCGGGCGCGCGCCTCCATGGCGTCGGTGTCGGCGACCACGGCAGGGACGAGCTTCTCCAGGCCGGCGGCGCTCAGCGCGTCGCGCGTCGCCGCCGGATCGCCCTTCCAGCCCGCGCGGGCGCCCAGGCTACGCGAGGCGACGGCCTGCGGCGTCACCATCAGCTCGGCGTAGAAGGTGTTCTGCCGGGCCAGGGTGTCCATCGTGTCGGCCAGCGCGTCGCCGCCGCGCTTCGGCGAAGTCCCCCGCCGGCCGAAAGCTGAAAAGAACTGGTCGTGGCCCGAGCGGTCGCGGAAGCCGGGATGGCGCACCGTCAGGCTGTCGATCAGGGCCGAGCGCGAGGCCTCGTCGGCGACGACCTGGGAGGCCGGCTTCACCCCTTCGCCCGAGCAGGCGAAGCGGATGGCCAGCTCGGTCATGTCCACGCAGAGCCCATCCTCGACCGCCCAGTCGATCAGGGTCTCGGCGGGCGTTCCCCCGCCCAGGTGGTTGTGCAGCTCGCCGCCCTTGGGGAAGGCGTGCAGGAACGCCGAGAGTTCGGCCGCGCCCATCTTCGACAGGTCGGGGGGCGCGGCGGCGGCGGGACCGGCCAGGGCGGCGGCGGCCGCGAGGCCGAGGAGGAATCGCTTCATGGCCACAGAGCCCGCCCGAGCCGGCGTCTCCGGTCAAGTTCGGCGGTGGCGCCCGGCGCGGCTTTGTCGTTCTGTTGGCCCATGGAGACCGCCGACGAAGTGATCCGCCGCCTGCAGCTGAAGCCCCACCCGGAGGGCGGCTGGTATCGGGAGACCTGGCGCTCGGAGGCGGCCCTGCCCGACGGCCGGGCCGCCGGCACCTCGATCCTGTTCCTGCTCGAGGCCGGGCAGCGTTCGCACTGGCACCGCGTCGACGCCGAGGAGGTCTGGATCTTCCAGGGCGGGGCGGCGCTGAAGCTGATGACCGCCCTGCCCGGCGAAGCGACGGTGGAAACCCGGCTCGGGGCCGCCCCCGGCCAGAGCCCCCAGCACGTGGTGCGCGCCGGCGAGTGGCAGGCCGCCGAGGCCGACCGCGGCTGGACGCTGGTGGCCTGCGTCGTCGTCCCCGGCTTCCGGTTCGAGGGCTTCGAACTGGCGCCGTCCGACTGGGCGCCTCAGGCTAGATGAGCGCGAGGATGTAGGGCGCGACGAAGGCCACGAGGCTGCCGAACAGGCCGCCCAGCAGGACCCGGTAGGCGAAGCCCAGGTAGCGGTACTTCTTGAACGCGAGCACCCGGCCGTTCTGGTAGATGTCGTGTGCGAAGGTCTCGTACATGATCCGTGGCTCGGCGACCGCTTCGAGCAGCAGGTCGACGAACTGCGCCTCCGACAGCTGTGTGAACGAGCCGAAGAACAGCAGGTTGGCCGGGCCGTCGGGGCGCGGCGGCGTCTTGACCGACGGCAGCACCGCCATGATCGCCAGTACGGCCGCGGCGAAGGCCGAGGCGCCGAGCACCAGCAACGGCAGCGGCTTCTGGCCGGCGTGGGCCAGCGAGATGGTGACCGTGAAGATCACGAAGGTCGCCGCCAGCACCATATTGGCCTTCTGGTCGGCCATCTGGCTGAGCTGGTACTGGATCGTCTGTGTGGTGCGCAGCAGGTGCACGGCGTCGGACGAAAACGTGGTCCGGACGCTTCTTGTCTCCTCCGCAGTCATCTCCGCCCCCCTTTGCCTGTGTTCAGGTCTTGAAGCGCCCCTCGAACGCGAAACTGGCCACCGGATTGCGCGGGCTGGGGTGCTCGCGCGAGCGATAGGGCTCGTCCAGCGTCGCGGCGTCGGCCGGGCGGCCGACCACGATAGCCGCCTCCACGCAGTACTCCGCCTCCGACACGCCCAGCGTCTCGTAGGCCTTGGCGAGGTCGAAGCCCGCCATGCCATGGGCGGCCCAGCCCATGCGGCTGGCCTGCAGCGCCAGGTAGGCCCAGGCGGCGCCGGTGTCGAACGAATGGCTGCGCACCGGCATGGGCTCGGCGCCCTCCTTGCGGCGGAACCGGTCGGAGACGACGTAGATCAGCACCGAGGCGTTCTTCGCCCACGTCTGGTTGAACGGGATCAGCACGTCGAGCAGCTTGTCCCAGTCGGCGGTCCCCTTGTGGGCGTAGACGAAGCGCCAGGGCTGGCCGTTGAAGGCCGACGGCGCCCAGCGCGCCGCGTCGAACAGGCTCATCAGCACGTCGTAGGGCATCGCCTCGCCGGTGAAGGCCCGGGGCGACCAGCGCTCCAGGAACATCGGGTCGATGTCGAACTCGGCGGTGCGGTGGTTGGCGGCGACGGTCATCTCACTTCTTTCCGACATGGGCGATGGTGGCGATCTCGACCAGGAAGTCGGGCCGGACAAGGCCGCACTGGATGCAGAACCGCGCCGGCTTCTCGCCCGGGAAATACTCGGCGTAGACCTTGTTGATCGCGGCGTAGTCGGCCCAGTCCTTCAGGAAGATGTGGTTCATGGTGACGTCTTCCATCGTGCCGCCGGCGGTCTCGATCACCGACTTGATGGTCTCCAGCACCTGCCGCGTCTGGGCGGCCGCGTCGCCGACGTGGGCGACGTTGTTGTCCTTGTCGAAGGCCAGCGTGCCCGAGACGTAGACCACGCCGTCGGCGAGCGTACCAGGCGAGAAGGGCGCGATCGGCGTGCCGGTCCCCGGCGGTGTGATGACGGTCTTTGGCATGCTTGTTTCCTCAGGACGTGGGCGGGGCCTGGCCGATGGCCCCGCAGAAGTCGGCGGTGGTCGAGACCCAGCCGAAGAACTTCTCGACGTTGTAGACGCTGGCCTCCTGCAGGAAAGCGGGGCCGGCCTGGTGGGTGGCGTCCTCCAGCAGCACGCCGAAGTATTCCAGGTGATAGCCGTCGCGCAGGGTGCTCTCGACACAGACGTTGGTGGCGATGCCGCAGAAGGCGAGGTTCCTGATCCCGCGGGCCCGCAGCATCGAATCCAGCGCGGTGTTGAAGAAGGCCGAGTAGCGCGGCTTGGGGATCACGATGTCGCCCGGCTGCGGCTTCAGCCTGTCGACGAGATCGTAGTCCCAGCCGCCCTTGGCCAGCAGCTTGCCCTCCAGCTCGGGGCGGTCGCGCATGGTCTTCAGCGCGTTCGATTTCCACCAGTTGGGCGAGCCCGGCCCGCCGGCTTCCGCGTAGCCCGCGTCCCAGCCGTTCTGGAAGAACGCCACCGTCACGCCGGCCGCGCGCGCCGCCTCGACCGTGACGGCGATCTTCTCGATCACGGCCGCCGCGCCCTCGATGTCGAAGCCGGCGATATCCAGATAGCCGCCCGGCGAGGCGTAGGCGTTCTGCATGTCGACCACGAGCAGCGCCGTGGCCGCCGGGTCGATCGGCAGGTTCTCCGGCCGCGCCGGCAGGGTGACCGCGCCCTCGCGCGGGACGGTGGGCCTAGGCGGGCTGTGCGACATGGGCCCGGCTCTTCATCCTGGGTTGGACCTTCGTTCCGAAGTCCTCGACCCCCTTCACGAAGTCGTCGAAGACCAGCAGCACGCCGGCCGTGCCGGGCGTCTCGGCCACCTCGTCCAGCATCTTCGCCACCGAGGCGTACGAGCCGACCAGGGTGCCCATGTTGAGGTTCACCGCCGATTCCGGGGCGGCGAGCTGGGTGGTGTTGGTGTTGGAGGTGCCGCCCTGGGCGTTGGGCGCGGCCTGGTTGGTGAGCCAGGCGAGCGCGTCCTGGTCGGCCCCGTCGCGATAGAGCTTCCACTTGGCGAGCGCCGCCTCGTCGGTCTCGTCGGCGATGATCATGAAGAGGATGTAGCTGGCCACGTCGCGCCCGGTCTTGGCCTTGGCCGCCGCCAGCCGGTCGTTCACGGGCGAGAAGGCCGTCGGCGTGTTGGTCCCCTTGCCGAGCGCGAAGGAGTAGTCGGCGTACTGGGCGGTGAACGCCAGGCCCTCGTCGGACGAGCCGGCGCAGATGATCTTCACCCCGGGCGTCGGCTTCGGGCTCACCCGGCAATCGTGCATCTCGAAGTACTTGCCCTTGAAGTCGGAGACGCCGGTCTCCATCAGGCCCTTCAGCACCGTCGCGTACTCGGCGAGATAGTTGTAGCGGTCGCGGTAGTGGCCCTCGCCCGGCCACAGGCCCATCTGGTCGTATTCGGCCTTCTGCCAGCCGGTGATCAGGTTGATGCCGAACCGGCCGGGGGCGATGGAATCGATCGTCGAGGCCATCCGCGCCACGATCGCCGGCGGCGTGGTGAGCGTGGCGGCGGTCGCGAAGATCTTGATCCTGTCGGTGACGGCCGCCAGCCCCGCCATCAGGGTGAAGCTCTCCAGGTTGTGCTCCCAGAATTCGGTCTTCCCGCCGAAGCCACGCAGCTTGATCATCGAGAGCGCGAAGTCGAAGCCGTGGCGTTCGGCCGCCTGCACCACCTGCTTGTTGAGCTCGAAGGTGGGCATGTACTGCGGCGACGTCTCCGAGATGAGCCAGCCGTTGTTGCCGATCGGGATGAAGACGCCGATGTCCATGGAAACCAGAACCCCCTAAGTCCGGCCGGCCAGTTGGCGCCGGGCGTTCGTCCAGCGCAAGCCCGCGCCGCGCCTCGGGCCCTTTCGATGCGGCGGATGATGCCTTTTCGGCATGAGCGCGGCGGAGGCGTCCCGGCTACCCCATGAGCCGACCGAAGTCCGGTCGCGTCGCAACGGCGGCGGCTCAGGGAGGACGCCCACTTTGACAACGAGAACAAAGACCCTGCGGGCCCTCGCCGTTGCGACGCTGGTCGCGCTGGGGCCTGTGGCGGTCTCCGGCCCGGCGGCCGCCGCGCCCGCGGTCTACACGCCACCTTTCAGCAAGCTCGCGCTCGGCGGCCACGACCCCGTCAGCTATTTCGACGGCGGCCCCGTGAAGGGCGACGCTCGTTTCACCACCACCCTCGACGGCGTCCAGTACCGCTTCGCCACGGCCGCGAACCTCGCCCGGTTCAAGGCGGACCCCAAGGCGTTCCTGCCGCAGTACGGCGGCTACTGCGCCTGGGCCGTCTCGCGGGGCTACACCGCCAAGGGCGACCCGCTCACCTGGAAGATCGTGGACGGCAAGCTCTACGTGAACTTCGACCGCGAGGTTCAGAAGCGCTGGGCCGCCGATATCCCCGCAAACATCTCCAAGGCCGACAAGAACTGGCCGCAGGTGCTCAAATGACCCTCATCTCCCGCATCCGCGGGCTGGTTCCGCAGGGACTGGCCCTCTTCATGGCGGCCGTCTTCCTGGACAGCCTCCGCTACAAGTTCACCGACCATCCCAAGACCCAGGTGATCTTCGGCCGGCTCGACGGCTGGACCAGCACCCTGGGCCTGCCCGGGCTGTTCGCGCACACGGGACTGTTTTCGCAATATGTCATCGGCTCGATCGAGCTCTTGGCCTCCACGCTGCTGATCGTCGGCATGGCGCCGCGCCTGCGGCACCTGCAGGCGGCCGGCGCCCTGGCGGGCCTGCTGGTCATGGCCGGCGCCGTCAGCTTCCACCTGTTCACCCCGCTGGGCGTCGATCCCAACAACGACGGCGGCGGGCTGTTCGTCGCGGCGTGCATCAACCTGGCCGCCGCGCTCGCCATGCTGACCGTGTTCCGCCGCCGCGAGTTCGAGGACTTCGCCGGCCGCGTCGCCGCCATCTTCGCGCCCGCACGGCCATGAGCGACACGCCATGGACATCCGACTTCTCGGTCCGCGGGGGGATCGTCCGGGTCAAGAAGACCGGGGCGGCGATCCCGCTCGACCGCGCGCTGGCCTCGGAGGCGGCGACCTGGTTCGGCCTCTTCCTGGCGATCCAGGCCAAGGCCCTGCTGAACCGTCTCGCGCCGCCCGGCCCCAGCGTCTGGTTTGCGCCCGACCGGCCGCGACCCTGGTATCTCGTCTGGGCCGCCGCGGCCTGGAACGGGGTCAGGATCGCCCGTTCGCCGGAAGAGGCGACGGCCTCGTTCTACTTCGAGGACTCCACCTGGGCTGCGCCCCCGGCCCCAAGGCATTCGCGCGCCTTCAACTTCGACTGCGCCGATATCGCCAAGAGCCGGGTCGCCGAGGTCTTTGAGCAGGTCTTCGGCTATCCACTGACCCTGGATCCCGAGACCGGCTGCGGCCTGGCGGTGGAGAAAGGCGAAGCCAACGGCGTCCACGACGGCCGCATCGTGCAGCTTCCCGTGCGCCCCCGGCCCGGCCGGACCTACCAGCGCCTCATCGACAACATCGAGGATGGCCTGGCGGTGGACCTACGCACCCCGTTCGTCGGCGGCAGGCCGGTGGTCGTGTTCCTCAAGCGCCGTCCCGCCGCGGACCGGTTCGCCAACCACAACTGCGCCGTCGAGATGGCGCGGCCCGAACAGGTCTTCTCGCCGGCCGAGATCGACAGGCTGTCGGAGTTCACCCGCGCCATGCGCCTCGACTGGGGCGGCCTCGACATCCTGCGCGATCGCGCGTCGGGCCGGCTCTATGTGGTCGACGTCAACAAGACCGACATGGGGCCGCCCATCGCCCTGCCCTTCATCCAGAAGCTGGTCGCCGTGGCCCGCATGGGCCGCGCGCTGCGCCGGCTGGTCGACGGCTGAGGCGTCATGCGCCGCATCCCCTGAAACCATGCGCTCCCGGCATTTCAGTTCGTATCCGCCGCCGAGCACCTTGAAGCCGTAAACGCGGACGTCCCGGTCCGCCGCAGACAAGGAAGTTCCCGGACCATGACCCTGACCGCCGACCAGACCGCCGCCGTCCTGCAACGCCCGCTCGCCGGCCGCGTCGCCATCGTCACGGGCTCGACCAGCGGCATCGGCCTCGGCATCGCCGAAAGCCTGGCGGGCCAGGGCGCCGACATCATCCTGAACGGCTTCGGCGATCCGGCCGAGATCGAGCGCACGCGCGACACCCTGGCCAGCCTGCACGGCGTGCAGGTGGCCTATTCGCCCGCCGACCTCTCCATGCCCGAGAAGATCGCGGAGATGGCGGCCTTCGCCCGTGACGTGCTGGGCCCCATCGACATCCTGGTGAACAACGCGGGCATCCAGCACGTGGCGCCCATCGCCGAGTTCCCGACCGCCAAGTGGGACGCGATCCTGGCGGTGAACCTCTCGTCGGCCTTCCACGCCATCAAGGCCGTGCTGCCCGAGATGGTCGAGCGCGGTTACGGCCGGATCGTCAACATCGCCTCGGCGCACGGCCTTGTGGCCTCGCCCTTCAAGTCGGCCTACGTCGCCGCCAAGCACGGGGTGCTGGGCCTGACCAAGACCATCGCGCTGGAGACCGCCCGCCAGGGCGTGACCTGCAACGCCATCTGCCCGGGCTATGTCTGGACGCCGCTGGTCGAGAAGCAGATCGCCGACCAGGCCAAGGCCCACAACCTGACCGCCGAGCAGGTCATTACCGACGTGCTGCTCACCGCCCAGCCCAACCGCAAGTTCGCCACGGTCGAGGAGATCGGCGCGCTCACCGCCTTTCTCTGCAGCGAGCACGGCGCGTCGATCACCGGCGCCGCCCTGCCGGTCGACGGCGGCTGGACCGCCCACTGACGCCGCCATGCCCGAGACGGAGGACAACGCCATGGCCGACGGAGACGTGGTCTTCGAGGCGCGCCGCAGAAGCGCGGTCGAGGTCAAGACCGTGAACCTGGCGCTCCAGGGCGGAGGCGCCCACGGCGCCTTCACCTGGGGCGTGCTGGACCGCCTGCTGGAGGATCGCCGGATCGGCTTCGAGGGCGTCAGCGCCACCGGGGCCGGGTCCGTCAACGCCGCCGTTCTGGCCCACGGCTTGGCGCTGGGCGGCCGGGACGGTGCGCGCGCGGCGCTCGCCAACTTCTGGCGACGCATCTCGCATTCCGGGCTCGCCACGACCCCGCAGGCCTTCTTCGAACGCGGCGCGCCGAGCCCCCTGGAGCTGTCTCCGGCCTATGTGATGTTCGACCTGATGACGCGGATGTTCTCGCCCTACGAGCTGAACCCGCTCAACGCCGACCCGCTGCGCGCGATGCTGGAGGCCGAGGTCGACTTCGAACGCCTGCGCCGAGAGGCTTCCGCCAAGGTCTTCCTCGGGGCGACGAACGTGCGGACCGGCCGTCTCCGCGTCTTCGAGACCCACGAGATCACCGTCGATCACGTGATGGCCTCGGCCTGCCAGCCGCTGGTCTCCCAGGCCGTGGAGATCGACGGCGAGGCCTATTGGGACGGCGGCTACGCCGGCAGTCCCGCGCTGTTCCCGTTCTTCGCCCAGTGCATGAGCCGCGACGTGATCCTGATCCGGGTCAGCCCCGAGGAGCGTCGCGAGTTGCCGCGCTCGGCCCGCGAGATCCTCAGCCGCATGAGCGAGATCAGCTTCAACGCCGCCCTCGGCGAGGAACTGCGCGCGCTGGCCGCCGTCTCGCGGCGCATCGACGAGGGCCGGGCCAGGCCCGATGCGCTGCGCCGCATCCTCCTGCACGCCATCGAGGCCGACGAGATCATGGCCGGCCTGTCGGCCGCCTCGCGCGTCAACACCGACTGGGAGTTCCTCACCGGACTGCGCGACCTCGGCCGCGCCCAGGCGGGCGCCTGGCTGGCCGGCGGATTCGACAGCCTCGGCCAACGGGCGACGCTGCACTATGATACCGCCTGCCTGGAGACCTCCGCATGAGCGCGCCGCGCCAGAAGGTGGTGATCATCGGCGCGGGTTTCGGCGGTCTCTCCGCCGCGCGCGCGCTCGAGAACGTCGACGCCGACGTGACGGTCATCGACCGCCGCAACCATCACCTGTTCCAGCCGCTGCTCTATCAGGTCGCCACCGCCGGCCTCGCGCCGACCCAGATCGCCACGCCCGTGCGCTCGATCCTGCGCAAGCAGGCCAACGCCACCGTCGTGCTCGACGAGGTGACGGGGATCGATCTCCCCAACCGCCGGGTGCGGCTGGGCGATCGCACCCTGCCCTACGACCAGCTGATCGTCGCCACCGGCGCCACCCATGCCTATTTCGGCCGCGACGAGTGGGCCGAGCACGCGCCCGGTCTGAAGTCGCTGGAGGACGCCCTGGCGCTACGCCGCCGCATCCTGCTGGCCTTCGAATCCGCCGAGGTGGCCGCGACCGAGGCCCAGCGGGACCGCCTGCTGACCTTCGTGGTCGTGGGCGCGGGGCCGACCGGCGTCGAGCTGGCCGGCGCCATCGCCGAGCTCGCCCGCCGCGCGCTCACCTGCGACTTCCGCAAGATCCGGGGCCAGAAGGCCCGCGTCGTGCTGGTCGAGGCGGGCCCGCGGGCGCTGGCGACCTTCTGCGAGGGCCTGTCGGCCTACGCCAAGACCTCGCTCGAGCACCTCGGCGTCGAGGTGCGCCTCGGCCAGGCGGTGACCCGCTGCGACGGCGACGGCGTGGACCTGGGCGAAGAGCGGATCGACGCGGCCAACGTCATATGGGCCGCCGGCGTCCAGGCCTCGCCAGCGGGCCTCTGGCTCGGCGCCGAGACCGATCGCGCCGGACGGGTGTTCGTCGGGACCGACCTGACCCTGCCGGGCCACCCCGAAGTGTTCCTGATCGGCGACTGCGCACGGATCTGCGACGGGACCGGTAACGCCGTGCCCGGCGTGGCGCCGGCGGCCAAGCAGGCCGGCGTCTACGCCGCCAAGGCGATCGCGGCGCGTATCGCCGGGCGGCCCGCACCGCCGCGGTTCCGCTATTCCGATCACGGCAACCTCGCCACCATCGGCCGAAAAGCCGCTGTCGCCGACCTGGGCGCGGTCAAGATGAGCGGCTTCGTCGCCTGGGCCTTCTGGTGCGCGGCCCACGTCTATTTCCTGATCGGGTTCCGCAACCGCCTGCAGGTGGTGCTTGACTGGGCCTGGTCGTATCTCACCTTCGAGCGGGGCGCGCGCCTCGTCATCGAGGCCGTCAGCCGCGGAAACGACGGCGCCGACGAAGTTGCTTCGCCGCAGGAGCCGGCGCGTATCGCCTCCTAGATATTTCGAGGGTTCCGGGGGGACTCCGCCATGGAGATGCAACAGGTCCGCTACTTCCTCGCCCTCGCGAGGACGCTCAATTTTACGCGCGCGGCCGAACAGTCGAACGTGAGCCAGCCGGCGCTGACCCGCGCCATCCAGCAGCTCGAAGCCGAGTTGGGCGGGCCGCTGTTCCACCGCGAGCGCCAGAACACCCATCTCTCCGAGCTGGGCCGGATGATGCTGCCCTACCTGGAGCAGATCCACGCGCAGACCGAGGCCGCCAAGGCCCAGGCACGCAGCCTGAAGAAGCTCGACAACGTCACCCTGCGCATCGGGGTGATGTGCACCATCGGACCGGCGATGATCTCGGACCTGATCGTCCAGTTCCGCCTGGCGCATCCCAACGTCGAACTGGAGGTCACCGACGAGGGTTCGGACCAGTTGATGGAGATGCTCTCGAAGGGCGATCTGAACCTGGCGCTCTTCGGCCTGCCCGAAGGCCCCGACGTGCGCTTCCACGCCCTGCCGCTGTTCCAGGAGCGGTTCGTGATCGCCGTGCCGTCGGAACATCCGCTGGCGCAGAAGAACGTCGTCACCTGCCGCGACACCCACGACCACACCTACGTCAACCGCGCCAACTGCGAATACTACGACTTCGCCCGCCGCCAGTTGCGTGAGCAGGGCGTGCGCTGGAAGCAGGTCTTCTCGTCCGAGCGCGACGACTGGGTGCAGGGAATGATCAAGGCCGGCCTCGGGTTCGGCTTCTTCCCCGAGCTCAGCGTCACCGACCCGGGCCTGGTGACCCGCCGCCTCGTCGACCCCGAGTTCGTGCGCACCATCATGCTGGTGAGCGTGCGCGGCCGCCCCCACTCCCCCGCCGTCGGCGCCTTCGTCCAGCAGGCCCGGGCGTTCAAGTGGCCGCAGGGCCAGTTCGAACCGATGCGGGGCGGCGGCGAGGAGCTGCTCGAGACGGTCGAATAGGGGTTGCCCATCCCGTCCGCCGGTCTCCATGCTCGCGGCCAAGGCCGGATCAGGGGCCGTCAGGGCGGGAACGAATGTTTCAAAGGATCGCATGGGCCCTTTGCGCGGCCCTGATTTGCGCGGCGGCCCAGGCCGCCCCGACGCCGACCGTCGTACGGGTGGAGACGGGCCGCCTTCAGGGTGTCGCCAGCGACGGGGTCCTCGCGTTCAAGGGCGTGCCGTTCGCCGCCGCGCCGGTGGGCGATCTCCGCTGGCGGCCGCCGCAGAGGCCGGCGGCGTGGTCCGGCGTGCGATCCGCCGCCGCCCTCGGCAAGGACTGCCTGCAGGGCCCGATTCCCGGCGACCCGGGACTGGGAACCGACCTCGCGGAAGACTGCCTGTTCCTCAATGTCTGGCGCCCGGCCGACGCCACGCGGGGCAAGCTGCCGGTGATGGTGTGGATCTATGGCGGGGGCCTCGTGAACGGCGGCACCCAACCGGCGATCTACCAGGGCGACGCCTTCGCCCGCCGAGGCCTGGTCTTCGTCAGCATCAACTATCGGCTGGGCCGCTTCGGCTTCTTCGCCCATCCCGCCCTCACCGCCGAACACCCCGACGAGCCCATGGCGAACTACGGCTACATGGACCAGATCGCGGCGCTGCAGTGGATCCAGCGCAACATCGCCGCGTTCGGAGGCGACCCGTCCAACGTCACCGTGTTCGGGGAGTCGGCCGGGGGTTATTCGGTCCACACCCTGCTGACCTCGCCGATGGCGAAAGGCCTCTTCCATCGGGCTATCGTGGAATCGGGCGGCGGCCGCGATCAGCTCGGCGCGACGGCCGACCTGGCCGGCGGCGAGGCGATCGGCGTCGCTTTCGCCCGCTCGCAGGGGATCGAAACCGACGGCCCCGCGGCGCTGGCCGCCCTGCGCGCCCTGCCCGCCGACAAGGTGGTGAGCGGGCTGTCGATGCGCACCTTCCTGTTCCAGCGGCCGGTCACCTATTCGGGACCGATGGCCGACGGCAAGGTCGTGACCGGAGCGCCGGAGACCGCCTATCGCGCCGGGCGGTTCGCGGGCGTGCCGATCATCGCCGGCGCCAACGGCGCGGACCTGGGCCTCAACTTCGCGCCGAACTTGGATGCGCTCCTCGCGCCCTTCGGCGCCGACCGGGCGGCCGCGCTCGCCGCCTATGATCCGCAGTCCACCGGCGCGCTGCCGGAGATCCGCGCAAAGGTGGGACTGGACCAGATGATGCTGGAGCCGGCGCGGTTCGTGGCCACGGAGTTCGCCGCCCATGGCCTGCCGGCCTACGAGTACCGGTTCGACTACGTCGGCGACGCGCTGAAGCCCGAGCATCCCAAGGGCGCCGCCCATGCCTCCGAGATCCCCTATGTGTTCGACACCTACGGCGCGCCCTACATCGCCATGGTCTCGGCCAAGCACGCCGGCGAGGCCTCGGAGGCTGACCGCGCGGTCGCCCGCACGATCCAGGCCTATTGGGTCAACTTCGCCAAGACCGGCGACCCGAACGGCCCCGGCCTGCCCGCCTGGCCGCTGTACGATCCGGCGCAGGACGAGCTGATGCTGTTCGGGCCGGACGGCCGCGCCACCGCCGTCCCCGACCCCCTGAAGACCCGGCTCGACCTCGTCGCGGCGACCCGCG
This sequence comes from Phenylobacterium sp., assembly GCF_016124325.1. Classification (GTDB taxonomy): domain Bacteria; phylum Pseudomonadota; class Alphaproteobacteria; order Caulobacterales; family Caulobacteraceae; genus Phenylobacterium. The sequence continues at coordinate 121,293 of NZ_WGNY01000016.1, read as the reverse complement.
CGGCGAAGTAGGCCTCAGCCCCCCACCGCGTCATCCCGGGCGGAGCGCAGCGGAGACCCGGGACCCAGCCGCTCAGACCGTGACGACGATTCCCGTCGAGGGTGGGGCTGCTGGATCCCGGATCTCCGGCCGCTGCGCGCCCTGCGTCCGGGATGACGGATATGGGGGGCGAGCGATCTTCCCTACGCCACCCATCGACGTCGCTAGGCCGCCTGGATGGCCATCCGCGCTGAGGGCGCGCCTGCGGTGGCGGGGCGCAGGAGGGCGGCGAGGCCGGCGGCGGCGATCAGCGAGATACCCACCACCGCCACGGCGGCGGGCCAGCCCAGCCGGTCGTAGACCTGGCCCAGCACGGCGGCGCCGGCGAGCCCGCCGAGATAGTAGCTGGCCAGGTAGATGCCGCTGGCGGCCGCCCGGTCGGTCCTGGCGGCGCGGCCGACGAAGCCCGTCGCCGTCGCCTGGGCGAAGAAGGTGCCCACCCCAACCATCGTCAAGCCGGCGATCACCGGGACGATCGCGCCCGCCAGCAGCAGCGGCAGGCCGGCCACGGCCAGGCCCAGGGAGGCGAAGAACGTGGGGCGGGGTCCGAACCGGCTGGCGACGGCGCCGGCCAGGGGCGTGGTGACCATCGAGGGCAGGAACACGAAATAGACCAGGCCCAGCGCCATGGGCTTGAGCGACAGCGGCGGCGCGGCCAGCACGAAGTTCACGTAGGTGAACGTGCCCAGGAAGGCGAACAGCACGCAGAAGCCGATGCCGAAACTGGCCACCAGGCAGCGGTTGCCGAAGTGGGCGGCGATCCGCGCCAGCGCCGAACGGCGCATCTCCCCCATCGCGACGCCCATGGCGGGCGCGCCGGTCAGGGTGAGGAAGACCAGCGCCGCGCCGGCCAGGTTCAAGGCCGCGAAGACGTAGAAGTTGACGGCTACGCCGGCGACAGCGGCCACCGACGAGGAAACCAGCCGGCCCGCCAGGTTCGAGGCGACATTGCCGGTGATGTAGGCGGCCAGGGCGCCGGCGGTCGCCGCTCCCGTGTTCTGCTCGGACAGATAGGCCATGGTCAGGGTGAAGGCGGCCGACATGAACACGCCCTGCACGATCCGCAGGGCGGTGAAGGTCGCCAGGTCGGGCGCGTGCGCCAGGAGGGCGGTGGGTATGGCCAGCAGCGCCAGGCTCACCCAGATCCCACCCCGGCGCGGCAGCCGGTGGCTCACCAGGGCCACCACGAGGCCCGCGGCCGCCATGCCGATGGTCGAGGCGTTGACCGCCACCCCCATGGCCGACGGGGCGACGGCGTACATCTTCGCCAGGGTCGGCAGGATGGCCTGGGCGGCGAAGAGGTCGACGAGGGTCAGGAAGCCGATCAGTCCGATCAGCATGCCCCGCGCCATGGCGCGGGGTTCGGAAGCGGTCATGGGTGTCTCCGGGGCGCGGCCATGCGGAAGGGCGTGCGCTCGCGCGACCCGGCCATCCGTGTTGAAGAGGGGGCATTCGCCGACCCTGGGGAGGGCCGGCGAATGCGGAGCCGAGGCCCCTGTGGGGCAATGGGCCTCAGGCCGTCGCGGCGCGCCGTGGGCGGGGGATAGGGCGGCGCCGCGGGGGACTCACATCATGTCGGCGGCGGCCGCGGGCTCGCCGTCGTTCTTGATGTCGGCGGCGATGATCACGGCGGGAACCTTGCCGTTGTTCTTCCACCAGTGGCTGACGCCTTTCTTCTCGGGGGTGACGTCGCCGGCCTTGTGGGTGATGCCGACGGCGCAGCTCGAGCGGTACTCGGTGATCTCGCCGGAGAGCGTCATCAGCAGCGCCGGACGGTCGGTGTGGCTGTGCCACGGCACCACGCCGCCGGGCTGGATCACCAGCCGGCGCAGGCGCAGGCGGCGGTTGTCCAGGCCCTTGATCTCGCCGCCGAGGGCGAGGGCTTCGAGCTCGTTGTCGGTGACCTTGGACGGCGTCATCTCACCCGTGGTGCGGGCGTTGGCGCGGACCTGGTCGGCGGGGCATTCCGCGCCGGCGGCGAAGGCGGCGCTGGAGACGGAAAGGGCGCCGGCCAGGGCGGCGGCGGCGAACAGCAGGGGCTTCATGGTCTTCTCTCTTCGGGTTGTCCGATGACGCGAAGGTAGAAGCGGCCCCTCCTCTTCTGAATTCGCATAAAGTTATCGACGCCATGCGTCGGACTGAGGCGGCGCGTTGCTGTTTAATCCTATGCGCCCCCGTGAAGAGCGGCGCCTGATGCAGGGAACGCATCGTCCGATTAGCCAAGCGACATTTCCCGGCGAGGGCCGCGCCTGAGACAAGGGCGGCATGAACAGCGCCGCCGAAAAGACCAAGCCGAAGATCGACAAGGCCGCCCTCGACAAGAGCGTGCTGGGCCAGGTCGTCCTGGTGTTCCAGGGCGGCGGGGCGCTGGGCGCCTACCAGGCCGGCGTCTACCAGGCCCTGCAGGAAGCCGGCGTCGAGCCCGACTGGGTGATCGGCACCTCGATCGGGGCGATCAACGCCGCCCTGATCGCCGGCAGCCCGCCGGCCGAGCGGCTAGAGCGCATGCGCGAGTTCTGGAAGCGCATGACCCATTCCCGCGCCGTCCAGTTCGCCGGCATGATCCCCGGCGCGGGCCAGCTCGCCGCCAATGCCATGACCGTGGCCGGCGGCCTCGACGCCTTCTTCCGCCCCAATCCCTGGGCCTTCCTGGGGATGCAGACGCCGCTCGGATCCGAGCTGGCCGGCTACTATTCCACGGAGCCTCTCGAGCGGACGCTCGGCGAGCTCCTCGATCCCAAACTCCTGAACGCAGGGCGTCCCCGGCTGACCGTGGGCGCCGCCAACGTCCAGACCGGCGAAATGCGCTATTTCGACAGCCGCGAAGACGTTCTGACCGTGCGCCACGTGATGGCCTCGGGCGCCCTGCCGCCGGCCTTTCCCGCCGTCCGCATCGACGGCGAGCTCTACTGGGACGGCGGTATCCTTTCCAACACGCCCGTCGAGGCCGTTTTCGACGACAATCCGCGCCGATCGGGCGTGGTCTTCGCCGTGCACATGTGGTCGCCGAGCGGCCCCGAGCCCGACTCCATCTGGAGCGTGCTGTCGCGCCAGAAGGACCTGCAGTACTCGAGTCGGGCGATCACCCACATCGCGAGGCAGAAGCAGATCCACAAGCTGCGCCACGTGATCGCCGAACTGACCCGGCGGCTGCCGCCCGAGGCCCTGGCGACCAACGAGGTCGGCGCGCTGGCCGCCTACGGCTGCCGAACCCAGATGCATGTGATCCGACTGCTGGCGCCGCCGCTGGCGGGCGAGAACCACTCGAAGGACATCGACTTCAGCCCCGGCGGCATCAGGTCCCGCTGGGACGCCGGCTACGCCGACACCGCCCGCGTTCTCGCCAAGAGTCCCTGGACCCACTGCGTCGACCCCATGGACGGGATCATCCTCCACGAGGCGACGGCAGGCCAGATGAACGAAGACATCGACCCCAAAGGAATAGAGCAATGACCCGCATCGCCCGTCAGTCCCTCATGGCGCTGGCCGCCGGCGTCAGCCTGGCGCTGTGCGCCACCGCGACCGCCGCCGTGGCCGACCCCGCCGTCGTCGTGGAGCCTCACGCCCAGGGCGTCGTCCGCGTCGCCAGCGCCTACGGCTTCGACGACACCGTGGCCCGCATCAAGGCCGACATCGCCGCCAAGGGCATCCAGTTCTTCACCGAGATCGACCAGGCCCAGCTCGCCGCCGGCGCCAAGATCGACCTGCGGCCCTCCAAGCTGCTGCTGTTCGGCAATCCGCCGCTGGGCGCGCAGTTCCTGACCTCGAACCCCTACGCCGGGCTCGACTGGCCGGTGCGGATCCTGGTCACCCAGGACGCGGCCGGGAAGGTCTGGGTGGCCTACACCGACTTCAACTGGATCGCCGACCGCTACGAGATCGAGGACCGCGCGGCCCAGATCAAGATGGCCTCGGAGGTCGCCGGCTCCATCGCCGGCAGCGTCGCCGGCAAGTAGGCTTCAGCCGGGATCGAGCGGATCGGACCGCGGCCGCCCCGGCGGCGGTCCGTAGGGCTTCAGGCCGCCCGCGAGCAGGCATTGCCAGGCGGCCTCCGCGGTCTCGGCGAAGCGGAAGAGCGCCAGGTCCTTCTCGGCGATCACCCCGGCCTTCACCATGCCTTCGAAGTTGACGATCGATCGCCAGTAGCCCTCGTCGAACAGCACGATCGGGATCGGCGGCGCCTTCTCGGTCTGGCGCAGCGTCAGGATCTCGAACAGCTCGTCGAAGGTGCCGAACCCGCCCGGGAACACCACCAGCGCCGAGGCCCGCATCGCCAGGTGCATCTTGCGCATGGCGAAGTAGTGGAAGCGGAACGTGAGTTCGGGCGTCGTCCAGGGATTGGGTTCCTGCTCGTGCGGCAGGGTGATGTTCATGCCGATCGACGGCGCGCCCACGTCGGCCGCGCCGCGGTTGGCCGCCCCCATCACGCCCGAGCCGCCGCCGGTCATGATCACGTTGTGACGCGGCGCATGATCGGTCAGCAGCGCCCCGCCCCGCTGCGAGGCGATGGCGCCGAACTCGCGGGCGGCCGCGTACCACCGGGCTTGCGGCTCGGGCCCGTCCTCGCGGACGCGCGCACTGCCGAACACCACGATGGTCGAAGCGACTCCCCAGCGGCGCAGGCCTTCGTCCGCCTTGGCGAACTCCAGCAGGAAGCGCACTCCGCGCATGGAGTCGCCCAGCAGGAAGTCGCGGTCGAGCGCCGCCAGCTGGTAGGTGGGCGAGGCCATCTGGGCGGCGTTGGGCTTTGGCGGCGTCCGACTCATGGCGCCATCCTAGAGCACGTCCCCGTCGGCTTGAATCAAGCCGGCTGCGACGCTGTCAGGAAGCCGAGGACGCCGGCCTTTGAGAGCATGGCGTCGATCCGCGGCCGCACGGCCGGCGGCAGGTCGGCGTAGGCGCGCCGCAGGCTCTCCAGGCAGCGCGCCTGATACTTGAACGCGCCCTGGGTGTAGGGCTTGCCCAGCAGCTCGACGGTGAACGTCTCCTCGCCCGCCCGCAACGCTCGCGCATTGGCCTCCAGGAACGGGAAATAGACCTCGCCGGCGAAGGCCAGCAGCTTCTCCACCGCCGGGGCCAGCGCCTCGTCCGGCTTTCGCCAGGAGCCATCGACGCCCGAGGCGTCGTCGAGGTGCATCAGCCAGCGCACCGTGAAGGGCGCGATCTCGCGCAGCAGGTCGTTGGGCGTCGGGTCGACGATGAGCTGCGAGAACTGGCCGTACCAGCCGAACTCGGCCAGCGACGGGCGCGAGCCGAACAGGAACGGGCGTTCCAGCACATGGGCCTCGAAGATCGCCGCCAGGCGGCGGGCCGACTCCTCGATGACCGGCGCGTTCTGCCGGGTGCAGCCCACCAGCGCCATGCGGCCCACCTGGCGGCTGCGGAAGAAGTCGGCGAACTGCTTGATGCCGGCGAAGCCGCCGCCCATCGCCCTGTCGTAGGCCAGCCACTCGCTCATCCGCACCTGGTCGCGCTCGAGGAACCAGCGGTAGTGGAACATCAGCTTGGTGCCCCACTCGTCGGCCATGTCCTCCAGCAGATAGGCCAGGAAGGCGTCGCCAACCTCGTGCGGCACGATCCCGCGGTCGTCGGGATGGCGCGCCTCCAGGTCGTAGATCATCGGGGTGGAGTCGTTGTGGTAGCTGCCGTCCGGGTACTGGATGACCGGGATCACCGCCGGCTTCACCTGCGCCCGTTCCTCGTCGTGACTGTCGTTGATCTGGATCCAGACGTACGGCAGGCGGCGATAGCGCATGATCGCGCGCATCTTCATCGAGTAGGGCGAGCCCAGCCCGCCCAGGATCCGGTAGTGCTCCAGACGCGCCATATCGATCTTCCCCCTTCAGCGAGAGGATACTGTCGAACCGACGCCGCACGGGGGCAAGCCCGGCCCGCGTCAGGCGTTCTCCATGGCCGACGCCTTCGGATCGGTCTCGCGGGGCCCCTCGGGCCCGGGGCCGCCGCCCCCGGCGAGAACCGGGGCGGCGGCCGGTGGTTCACCAGGCGGCTCGCAGCTGCACGCCCCAGGTGCGGGGCAGGTTGTAGCGGCGCACGTCGTTCGTCGCCGAGGGCGCCTGGAAGACCATGTACGACGTCTGGCCCGCATTGTTCACGTAGCCGGTGAGCTCGTACGACTTCCAGCTCACGCCGCCCCGGAGGTTGAAGATCCCGTAGTCGTGCAGCGGCGGGCTCTGCTTGGCTTCCTGGACCCCGCCCTGACGACCGGACCCGTTGACGTTGAAGAAGCCGTCGACCGCGTCGGTGATCGGGTGGCGGTAGGTGATGTTGAAGGTCTCCGTCCACTTCGGCTGCTGCGGCTGCTTGAAGCCATCGTAGATTCCGCCGGTGATGTGGCCGCCCTGGCGCGAGCCGCCGACCGTCACGCGCAGGTCGCCGCCGACCAGGTCGGCGCGCAGGGTCGCCTCGATCTCGAGGCCCCACAGCTTGGCGGGGCCGGCGTTGAAGGCGAACGAGGTGGCCTGCACCGGGCACGCCGGATTGCTGATGGCGCAGCCGTTGTCGCCCTGGATGACCAGGTTCTTGTAGTGGTTCGAATAGGCTGCGGCCGTCACGAAGAGGTTCGGCGTGACCGACCCCTTGAAGCCCGCCTCGTATCCGGTGAGCGTCTCGTTGTCGAAGGCCAGCGGGATCGCGATCGGCGCGCGCGGATCGCCGAGATTCCCGTTGAAGCCCCCGGCCCGATAGGCCGAGCCGACCTTGGCGTAGAGCAGGGTCCGCGTGGTGGGCTTGTAGCCCAGGGTGGCGGTGTAGGAGACGTTGCCCTGGCTGCGGTCCGCCGTGGGGTTCAGCGACGGCGTCGTGATCGGGACGTCGGTTCCGTAGACGAACTGACGCGCCAGGAAGTCCTCGTTGTCGTGCGTGTAGCGCAGGTCGCCCGAGAGGTTGATCTGCGAGGTGACGTCATAGCTGAGCGAGCCGTAGACCGCGTAGGACGAGAACCGCAGCTTGCTCCGGCTGATGGTGCCGGCCGTCGGGCTGGCCGCCGTGGGCGTCTTTCCGAGGATGCTCGAGGGCGTGTCGTTGAGCAGATAGTACTCGCCGCCCGCGACCCAGGCGACGCCCTTGGTCTCGCCCGCCAGGTGGGCGTCGTAGTAGCTGATGCGGGCGTGGTCGACCTGGTCGCCGCCGAGCCCGTAGTCGGCCACCCGGATGGCGTTCCTGCCCGAGTTCGAAACCTTGCCGGCGTCGATCAGCGCCAGGAAGAACTCCGGCGAAAGCGCGTCGCGGTCGTACTGGTTCTGGCCGCGGCGGTCGCGCAGGTTGACCACCGTCGACAGCGTCGCCCAACCCATGTCGAGGTTGGTGGTGAGCTCGAAGTTGGTGAGGCGCTGCTTGCCGGCCGAGGGCGAATTCCAGGGCGTCTCGTACTTGTCGGTGAAGTAGCCCTGCGGGAAATTGGCGTTGGGGTAGGTCACCACCTGGTAGACCAGGCCCGGCACCCGCTCGTTGGAGCGCTCCACCATGGCGTTGGCCGTGAAGCTCCCGTTCTTGTAGTTCAGCTGGGCGCGCCCGAATTCGCGACGCGTCGCGTCGGCGTACTTGTCGATGACGTAGAGGTGGTAGAACCCCTTGGTCTGGCGGCCGTAGTCGAAGCTGAAGCGCGCGGCCCAATGCTCGTCGATCGGCACGTTCTGGACGAGCTCGAGCTCGTACTTGTCGTGCATGCCATAGGTGGCGAAGGCGTAGCCCTCGAACGTGTGGGTGGGCCGCGCCGTGATCACGTTGATCGAGCCGCCCTCGGCGTTGCGGCCGCCGAGGCCGCCCTGCACGCCACGCAGCACTTCGACGCGGGCGATGTCGAACAGGTCGATGCCGCTGAAGGTGCGCCCCGCGACGTTGCCGCCGCCGATGAAGGCCCCGTTGCGGAACAGCCCGACGCCGGCCTCGGCGTTGGTCGCCCGGGACGTGCCGGACGAGCGGATCGAGACGTCCGAGGTGAGCGCGTTGGACGTGTTGGCGAAGTTCACGCCGGGCACCTGCGCAAGCAGTTGCTGGGCGTTGGCGAGCCCGCCGATGTCCTTGAGTTCCTCGCTGCCCAGCGCCGTGGCGGCGACCGGGATATCGGCCAGCCGCTCCTCGCGCTTGCGGGCGGTGACAAGGACTTCGCCGACCTCGGTGCGATCGGATGAGTCCTGGGCGAAAGCTGGCGCCGCCGTTGCCATGCAGATAGCAACGATCGACGCGCCCTTGAGATGGTGGCGCATTTGATCCCCCCTGGCTCCACGCACGGTTTGAGCGTTACTGCGTGGTGACAGGCCGGAAGCTAGTCGCGGCCGGTGGCGATTTCCAATTCCTGGATGGCTTGGACCCATAGCGTGTTGTCCGCTTGACGCGCGCCCGCGCCGAACCGGAGAATTTCCGTATGATCGTCGCCGACCGGAGGCTTTGGCTGGCTGGGGCTGGCGCGTCGCTGCTGACGGCCTTCGGCGCCCGGGCGGCGCCTGAAGTCCCCGCACCCTTTCCGGACAGGACCATGACCTACGACTACCTCTTCCTCGACCTCGCGCCGGCGACGCTGGCCGCCGACGTCGCGCGGGCGGCGGCCCTGCCCCCGGCCGGCGAGATCGTGGGCGTGTTCACGCCACAGCTCGGCTGGCACGCGCGCCAGGCGGCCGTGCTGCTTCGCTGGAACGATCCGGCCGCCGACCGCGAGGCGGCGGTGGCGGCGCTACAGTCCGCGGCCGGCGTCGCGGCGGCGCGGCGCGATCTGCTCGCCGCCACGGTCCGGCCCGGGACGAGCGATCGCCCGCGGCCCGGGGGCATCTACGTCCATCGCTGGTTCGTCGTGGAAACCGCTTCGGTCCCGGAGTTCCTGGAACTCTCGGCCGAGGGTTGGCGCGACTTCGAGACGCGCTTCGACACGCAGATCTTTGGCCTCTTCGCCGCCGCCCGGAACGACGCCGACAAGGCGGCCGGGGTCACCCGCCTGCTGCTGATCACCCGCTACGGCGACCACGGGGTCTGGGAGGCCTCGCGCGATCCCTCGACCGAGGCCATGGCCGCCTTCGCCCGCCGCCGCCGGATGACCCGCGACACCTGGGCGGCGAGCACGCTGCTGGCGAGCCTCTAGAATCCGAGGGGGTCTAGGGCGCGAAGCTCGAGCGGCCCTGGATGCCCCAGCGGCCGTCCTGTCTCGTCACGATGTAGATGGAATCGAACCCGCCGATCAGGCTGCCGTCCTTCCGGTAGCGGGCGAAGCGGGTGTCGATGTGCACCTTGTCGGCGCCGGCGTGGATCACGTCTCGGCGCTGCCAGGCCGAATGATCCCACTCGGCGAGCGCGCCGCGCTCGAACATCTCGGCCTTGTGGTAGCCGGGGTTGATGATCGTCACCTTGCCCGAGGCGAACCGCACGTGCGGGAAGTTGAAGGTGTCTTCGAAGGCCGCCAGGTCCCGGCCGTTGAACGCCGTCATGAAGGCGTCGAGGCGGCCCTGGGCGGCGGCGATCTCGGCGGCGAAGCGCGCGTGCTCGGGCGCGACCGGCGGGGCCGGAACCGACTGGCCGAGGGCGGGGGTCGCGGCCGCCGCGGCGGCTCCAGCGCCGATGAGGGCGTCTCTGCGGCTGACCATGGCGAAGTTCCTCCTCATGTTGTTGTCCCGACCGGCCGTCAAGGCGGGGCCTCCGTGTCGAAGGGCCAGTCGTGTTCGGGCGAATCGAGATTGAGCAGTTCGGCGGCGTTGTTGCGCCACGCCCGGAGCATCTGGCCGCACCAGTGGATGAACAGCCCGTCCCGGCTGGGATCGCCGTTCTCCACCCAGTAGACCAGCGCCTCGTTGGTGAACGAGATCATCGGCTCGACCGCCAGGTCGATCAGCGGGGGCCATTCCGACGCCGGCGGCGCCGGCTCGGGGTTCCAGAGCAGCGCCCGCAGGCGCTTGGCCGAACGCTTGCGGTGCTCGGCCCTGGCGGCGTGGCAATAGGGGTGCTGGTCCGCGTAGCGGATCAGCAGGACATAGCCGTCGGCGAACGACCGGGCCGCCTCCAGCGACTTGCGGATGCCGGCGCCGTAGCCGGTCCAGGGCTTGGCCACGCCGCCCCGCAGCAGGCGGATGGTCTCGTCGACGATCGCCTGGATCAGGGCGTCCTTCGACGGGAAGCGGCGGTAGAGCACCACCTTGGTGACGCCGGCCGCGGCGGCCACCTGCTCCATCGTCGCGCCCGCCAGCCCATGCTCGCGGAAGACGGCGGCGGCGACCCGCATGAAGCTCTCGCGCCGGGCCGCCTCGCGGGCCTCGCGGCGGCGTGGACCGGCGGTCCGGTCGTTGGCGGCGGCGAGGGCCTTGGGCATGGGCGCCTTTTCGAACTTTGGGTACGACGGTTTGCGGTGGGCCCACCCTGGCACAGTCGGCCCACCCCCGTCATTCGGCGGATCAGTTGTAGAGTTTGAGTCTTTGGCCATCGATGACCTGGACGGACTGGCGCCGGCTGGTGAGCTGGGCCGGGACATTGCCCTTGTCCCAGGCGGCGGCCTTGGCCTTGAGGCCGTCCACGACGGCGGGGTTCGAGGACGCCAGATTGCGGGTCTCGCCGATGTCGCGGGCGAGGTCGTAGAGCATGACGTGCTGGCCGAACGGCGAGGGCTTCGCCACCTCGCCGTCGGGCGACGGCGCCACGCCCTGGGTGATCTCGGCGGCGGGATCGGCCTTGTCGACCTCCCACATCTTCCAGTTCCCGTCGCGGACCGCGAAGCTGGGCCCCGCGCGCCAGAACAGGATCGGGTTGGGCGTGCGCCGGTCGTCGCCCGCCACATAGGGGATCAGGTTCACGCCGTCCGAACCGTTGGGCGGCGTGGCGCCGGCGAGCGCCGCCGCCGTCGGGGTGATGTCGAGGCTGGAGACCACCCGCTCGTCCACCTGCCCGGCGTGTATCCGCCCCGGCCAGGCCATGATGAAGGGGATCCTCACGCCGCCCTCGAAGTGGGTGGCCTTGAAGCCGTTCAGCGGCGCGTTGGAGCAGGCGCCGTTCACGTAGCCGGCGCAGCCGTTGTCGCTGAGGAAGATGATCAGGGTGTCCTTCTCCAGCCCCTCCGCCTTCAGCTTGGCGCGCACCGCGCCCACGCCGTCGTCCAGGGCCGAGACCATGGCGGCGTAGACGCGCTTGCCGGGATCGGACACGTCGCGGAAGCGGTCGACGTACTTCTTGGGCGCCTGCAGCGGCACGTGCGGGGCGTTGTAGGCCAGGTAGAGGAAGAACGGCCGGTCCTTGTTGGCGTCGATGAAGCGCACGGCCTCGTCGGTGAAGACATCGGTGAGATAGCCCTTCGTCTCCACCACCTCGCGCCCGCGGCTGATCGGCAGGCGCTCGCGCATGCGGGTCATGAGCTGGTCTTCGGTCGCCTCCGCGCCGCCGCCCAGGAGGCCCTCCATCCCCGGCGGATTGTAGTACTCGTCGCCCGGCGCCATCTGGGTCAGGTACGAGGTCTGGCCGCCCAGCACGCCGAAGAACTCGTCGAACCCGCGGTCCAGCGGCTGGTAGCCCGCCGCCTCGCCCAGGTGCCACTTGCCGACCATGCCGGTGTGGTAGCCGGCGGACTTCATGATCTGGGCGACGAAGGTTTCGTTGCGCGACACGCCCGTGGTCCGGTCCCGGCCGACCGGATTGAACTCCCAGCCGAACCGCGTCTGGTAGCGGCCGGTGAGCAGGCCCGCGCGCGACGGCGAGCAGACGGGGTGGCTGACATAGCCCTGGGTGAAGCGCACGCCGTCGGCGGCCAGCGCGTCGATATTCGGGGTGCGCGCGATCGGACTGCCGTAGGCCGAGGTGTCGCCATAGCCCAGGTCGTCGGCCAGGATCACGATCACGTTCGGCCGCCGGGGCTGGGGAGCCGCCGCATCGGTGGCCTGTGGCGCGCTCGCGCCCAGAGTCAGCGCCAGGGCCATCGTGGCGATCGCCGGAATCCGCGTCATGGCTGGTCCTCCCCTTTCCTTCGAAGGCTAACGGCGAGGACGAATGCGATCTGCCCATTGTCGCGTCACGATGCTATAGCCCACAGGCATGGAGCTTCGGCACCTCGAACAGATTCTCGAAATCTGCCGCGCGGGCGGCTTCAGCGGGGCTGCGCGCAAGCTGCAGATCTCGCAGCCGACCTTGTCGAAGAGCATCGCGCGCCTCGAAGCGCAGCTCTCGCTCAAGTTGTTCGAGCGCAGCGGCGGCGCCGCGCGGCCCACGGCCTATGGCGCCTTCGTCGCCCAACGCGCGGAAATCCTGTTGAAAGGCGTCGCGTCCCTGAGTCGCGACCTCGAGCAGCTCGCCCGGGGCGAAGAGGGCCGCATCCGCATCGCAGTGGGCCCGGCCAGCCGCCTGAAGCCCCTGCCCCAGCTCCTCAGCCATATCGCGGTGCGCTTCCCCAAGCTGCACGTGGAGACCGTGCAGGAGACCGGCCCAGGCGTGATGACCGCACTCCAGGAGGGCCGCGTGGATATCGCCTTCGGCTATGCCGAGCATGCGGCGCGCTACGGCGACCTGATCCGCAAGAAGATGTTCGAGGACGCGATGGTCCTGGTCGCGCGCCCCGGGCATCCGGCCCTGGCGCTCAGGGACGCCGGCCCGCGGGAGGTGCTGCGATATCCCGTGGCCCTGCCCAACGTCGTGCCGGCCGTCGAGAAATGGGCGGGCGAGCTCAGCCGCGAGGAGGCCGAGAACCTGCGCGCCTTCGTGAGCGACGACTACGGCCTCGTGATCCAGCGCGCGCTCGACACCGACTTCATCGCCATCGGGGCTTCGTTCCTGTTCGAGTCCCACCTGCGCGATGGCCGCCTGGCCAAGGTCTCGACCACCCTGGACGTCACCTACGCCTGCTGGATGCTGACCACGGCCGAGCGCTGGCGCTCACCGCTGATCAAGGCGATGGCCGAACTGTCCAAGGCCGCGGTGAACGGCCCGCCCGTACGCGCCGAAGCGGCCTGACCTAGAGCGTTCCCGGATCAAGTGGGATCACTTGATCCGGACGAGAAGGCTCGATCCTCAAAAGTGTAGAGCCCGTCCGGGCGGGTGAACCGGTTCCCGCTTCACCCTGACGGGCTCTAGGCCTTCCGGGTCATCCCGGCCTGTTCCAGCCGCCACTTGAGCTGGTCGAAGCGGTCCTGGCCGAAGAAGGCCTCGCCGCCGAACACCATCATCGGCACGCCCCAGTGGCCGGCCTCGCGCTGGGCGACCTGGTTGTCTTCGACCACCTTGACGTAGCGGGCCGTGTCGGCGGCGACGGCGGCGTCCATCTCGGCGAGGTCCAGCCCGGCGCGTTCGGCCGCCCGCGCCAGATGATCGCCCTCATGCCAGTTCTCGACCTCGCCGCTCCAGATGACGTGGCTCGCTTCCTTCAGGAACGGCAGGCCGCGACCGCGTTCGACCGCCGCCACGCCGAGGTGGGTGAGGCGGTGGATGTAGGGCTGCGGGATCCGGTAGTTCCCGCCCTCGCCCTGCTGCACCGGATCGGGCCGAGGCCAACGGAAGGGCAGGCCCAGGAACGCCGCCTCGCGGAACACGTCCGTCATGAAGTAGCGAAACCACAGCGGGTCGCGGGTCTCGAAGAACTCCGGCGTCCTGACCGCCAGCGGATAGACCGGCCGCACGTTGCAGGCCACGTCGTACTCGGCCTCCAGCTCGAGGAGCCGCGGCGTGACCATGTACGAGTACGGCGAGCGGAACGACCAGTAGAGGTCGTAGCTGAGCGTCATCGTCGTCCCTCCCGAAATTGGCATTGTGCGTGTCATAAACTCCGGCCTAGAACGAAGGCAAGAATCCGGAGGCGACTTCCATGGTCCGCGTGCTTACCGCCCTCATCGCGCTCCTCCTATGGACGCCGGTCGCCCACGCCCAGGCCGCCGACAGCCTGAAGGTGATCTTCTGCGGCACCTCGGGGCCGCTGCCGGTCGTGGGCCGGGCCAAGCCCTGCACGGCGATCGAGGCGGGCGGCGCGCTCTACCTCGTCGACGTCGGGCCGGAGTCGACCGAGAACCTGATGCTGTGGCGCCTGCCGGTCGCCACGGCCAAGGCGGTGTTCATCACCCACCTGCATTCCGACCACATCGGCGACCTGGGTGAGTTCAACGACCAGAGCTGGATCCAGGGCCGCACCCAGCCGCTCGCCCTGATCGGCCCGCCCGGCGTAGACAAGCTCGCCCAGGGGTTCAACCTCGCCTACGAGGTCGACCACGGCTTCCGGAAGGCCCACCACGAGCACGACGGCGTGACCTTCCCCCTGCCCGCCGGCCTGATCGAGCCCAAGGTCGTCACCATCGCCAAGCCCGACGGGACCGCGCCCGCCTGGACCGACGGCGACCTCAAGGTGACCGCGATCCGCGTGATGCACGACCCCGCCAGCCCCGCCTACGGCTACCGCTTCGACTACAAGGGCCGTTCGGTGGTGATCAGCGGCGACACCAAGAAGTGGCCGCCCCTGGCCGAGGCCGCCAAGGGCGCCGACGTCCTGATCCACGAGGCGCAGAACAACGCCATGACCCGCCAGCTCTCGATGGGCATGAAGGCGATGGGCAATCCGCGGATGGCCTCGATCCTCGGCGACACGGTCACCTACCACACCGAGCCCGTGGAGGCCGCCGACATCGCCCGCGCCGCGGGCGTGAAGGCGCTGGTGCTGAACCACCTCACCCAGGCCGGCCTGCCGATGTTCACGCCCGAGGCCTTCGCCAAGGGCATGGAGGACGGCGGCAAGCTCGACTGGCGGCTGGCGAAGGACGGCATGACCATCACCCTGCCGGTGGGCAGCGACGCGGTGACCTTCGGCGCCTACTGACGAACCCGTTGTGACCGCCGCGGCGTCACGCCGCCGTCGGCTGCGGGCCTTTACAACTCTTTACTCGCGCCCTCGTCATCGGAGGATGAATGATCCGCGCCGTCGGCCCCAGCGGCCGGGGGCGAAGATGTCGTAGTCGGTTCGGCAGGCCCCATCCGACAGAAGGACAAGATCATGACCAGCTACGTCACCACCAAGGACGGCGCGCAGATCTTCTACAAGGACTGGGGCTCGGGCCAACCCATCGTCTTCAGCCACGGCTGGCCGCTGACCGCCGACGACTGGGACGCCCAGATGATGTTCTTCGCCGACAACGGCTATCGCGTGATCGCCCACGACCGGCGCGGACACGGCCGCTCGACCCAGACCTGGGGCGGCAACGAGATGGACACCTACGCCGACGACCTGCGCGCGGTCGTCCTGGCGCTGGACCTGAAGGACGCGATCCACGTCGGCCATTCCACCGGCGGCGGCGAGGTGGCCCGCTACCTCGGCCGCCACGGGACCGACCGGGCCGCCGGCGCGGTGCTGATCGGAGCGGTGCCGCCGGTGATGGTGAAGAAGGACAGCAACCCCGAGGGCACGCCCATCGAGGTGTTCGATGGCTTCCGCGCCGCGCTGCTGGCCGACAGGGCCCAGATGTTCCTCGACGTGCCGACCGGGCCCTTCTTCGGCTTCAACCGCCCGGGCGCGAAGGTGAGCCAGGGCCTGATCCAGAAGTGGTGGCTGCAGGGCATGATGGGCGGGGTGAAGGCCCACTACGACTGCATCAAGGCCTTCTCCGAGACCGACTTCACCGAGGACCTGAAGAAGATCGACGTGCCCGTCCTGGTCATGCACGGCGACGACGATCAGATCGTGCCGATCCACGACTCCGCGCTGAAGACCATCGAGCTGGTGAAGAAGGGGACGTTGAAGGTCTACCCGGGCCTGCCGCACGGCATGGCTTCCACCCACCCCGACGTGATCAACGCCGACCTGCTCGCCTGGCTGAAGGGCTGATCGCGCGGGACAGCGCTCGACGCGGCCGCCTGTGGAGGGCGCCGCAATTGCGGCGCCGCGGACATCGCGGCGCCGCTTTGCCTCCCGATGTCCTCGGCAGGATCATCGGGGAACCCGAATGCGGATAACGACGGGCGTCGCGGCGGCGCTGGGTTTGATCGTGGCGGCCTGCGCGGGCGGACCGGCGGGACCGGGCGGCCACGGGCGCGGCGGCGGTCCCGGCATGGGCATGGGCATGCGTGGCGGCCCGCCGCCTGGCGGCTTCGGCGACGAGGATGGCGAGGAGCACCGCGGCCCGCGCATGCAGCTCTTCATCAGCCCGTCCGGCCAGCCGTTCCGCGCCCCGCCGGGTCAGCCCTATCCGGTCGCCGCCTGGTTCGCCCAGGCCGACGCCGACCACGACGGGCGGCTGACCCGCGACGAGTTTCGCGCCGACGCCGACGCCTGGTTCAAGCAGCTCGACGTCAACGGCGACGGCCAGATCGACATGCGCGAAACCACGCGCTGGGAGGAGGAGGTCGTCCCCGAGGTCACCCGAATGTCCGCGATGGGCGGCATGGGCCCCGGCGGCGGTCGCGGACCGGGCCGCGGCGGTCGAGGCGATGGCGGGCTCGACACGCGCCGGCAGGGCGCAGCGGCCTTCAGCCTGATCAACGAGCCGCAGCCCATCCGCGGCGCCGACACCGACTATTCGCTCAGCGTCAGCCGCAAGGAGTGGCGCGGCGCGGCCGACCGGCGCTTCGCCCTGCTCGACGTGGACGGCGACGGGGTGCTGCTGCTGACCGAGCTGCGGCCGACGCCTGCGCAGTCGATGATGCGTCCCGGGGCAGGCCAGGACCCCGACGGCCGCGGGAAGCGGCGCGGACCGCCGCCGCGCTGACGTTGCGGCCACACGGACTTTGCCGCTCGCCAGGATCGCGGCATGGTCGCCGCGCCGGCCCCATCGCGGTCGCAGGGAGATCCACGTGCTGGCCTGCTACACCGACAGCCTGAGCGTCCGTCCCGGCGAGACCTTCTCGCTGCGCGCCAGCGGCGATTGCGGCGAGGCCGAGCTGGAGGTCGCCCGGATCGGCGCCGAACGACGGCCAGTGCTGAGCCGCGCCCTCGCGATCGGCGACCATCCCACGCCCGAACGCCCCGACCGGGACGGCTGCGGCTGGCCCGTCGCGGCCGAGATCGCGGTCGGGGACGACTGGCCGAGCGGCTACTACGACATCCGCCTGCGGGCGCCCGGCGGCGAGGAGGCGCATCACTTCGTCTGCGTGAAGCCGCCCCGGACCGGGGCCACGGCCCGCGCCGCGCTGGTGCTCGCGACCAACACCTACCACGCCTACAACTACTGGGGCGGGGCCAACGCCTACTGCGACGTCGGCGCGTTGATGAGCGGCCGCCAGAAGCTGCCCGAGGCCATGGCCGGGGCGATCGGGGTGCTGTCGACCCGCCGCCCCTTCCCGCCGATGATCGCGGCGCCGCCGGCCGACATCCCGCGCCTGGTCAACATGCGGCCGCGCGGCTTCGGCGAACGCCCGTTCGCCGGCGACCGCGACTGGAGCCGGGCGCACCGCATGTCGCCCTACGACGGCTCGGCCGGCTTCCTGCACAAATGGGAGCACGCCTTCGTCCGCTGGGCCGAGGCCGAGGGCCTGGCGCTCGACCTGTTCACCGACCGCGACCTGGAGACCGAGCCCGGCCTGCTGGACGCCTACGCCTGCCTGATCCTGGTCGGCCACAGCGAGTACTGGACCGCGGGCCAGCGCGACGCCATCGAGGCCTTCGTGGACGGCGGCGGCCGGCTGGCGATCTTCTCGGGCAATACGGCGTTCTGGAAGGTGCGCTTCGAGGACGATGGCGCGACCTTCGTCTGCCACAAGTGGAAGGGCTTCGAGGCCGATCCGACGGCCGGGGCCGATCCCGCCGCCGGCACGCACCTGTGGTCGCACCCCGCGTTCGACCGTCCCGAGGCGGAGATCACGGGCCTGTCGTTCCTGTTCGGCGGCTACCATAGGCTGGGCGCCTGCGCCGCGCGCGGCCAGGGCGGCTACACCGTCTACGACGAGACCCATTGGGCGCTGGAGGGCTCGGACCTCTACTACGGCGACCTGATCGCGCCCGACGTCCCGCTCCTGGGCTACGAGAACGATGGCTGCCGGCTGCGCTTCAGGCCGGACGGCCGCCTGGCGGCGGAGCCGCTGCTCGGCGTGCCGGCCGACCTGGAGATCATCGCCATCGCGCCCTGCGCCTTCGGCGAGGCGACCGTCGAAGGCTATCCCCCGCTGATCCCGCCCGAGCGGCTCGATGTGATCGCCGGCGACGTCTTCGGTCAGCAGGGGCCCGAGGCCGAGGACCGCGTGCTGCGGGGCCACGCGGTGATGGCCAGCTTCCGGCGGGGCGCGGGCGAGGTGTTCAACGGCGGGACCACCGAGTGGGCCCACGCGCTGGCGGCCGGCGACCCGTTCGTCGAACGGATCACGCGCAATGTCCTGCGGCGGTTCGGAGCCTGTTGAGGCGATGCCCGGATGCGGCTCCGGTCGGAAGATCGTGCGCCTGCGGTCAAGTCCGCCGCGGGACCTGCGACGGTGCGTCGGGTGACATCGGCGTGAAGCAAGCTAGCATCGCGCCCCGCACGATGGACGATCGGAACCCCCTTTCCGCGCAGACCACGGGCGCCACGCCCGTGCGGGCCTGGCGCTTCGCCACCGACAGCGTGGCCCCCACCGAGCGTCAGCAGGCCTGGCGCGAAGTGATGGGTCGCCTGCGCCTGCCGCTGGCCGGCGTGGCCGCCCCCGAACCCTTCCACGCCAGCGTCTCCTGCCTCGCCTCGCCGCTGGGCATGGACTTCGCGGTGATCTCCGGCACGCCGCAGGAGATCTCGGGCCGCAACCCCATCGGTCCCGTCGCGGTCTGGATCGTGGTGCTGCTGGAGGGCGAGGTCACCTTCTGGGACGGCGAGACGACCACGACGCTCAAGACGGGCGATATCGCCTATGGCCCGACCGGGATCGACGCGGCGCTCAAGCTGACCACGCCGTTCCGCCTCCTGTTCATCAACGCTCCGCGGGTGGCGCTGGACCACCGCCTGCTGACGCCGCTGGCGCTCAGGGTGGGCCGGTTCGCCGGCGAGCGCGGCCTGGGCCACGTGTTCTCGGGCCTGTTGCGCGGCGCGGCCGAGGCGCTGCCGGACCTCACCTCCGAACAGCTCCGGCCCATCGAGCTGGCCGTCACCGAGTTCCTGGTGGCGAACCTCGCGGCCGAGGACTCGCCCGCCGCGCTCGGCGGCGCGGGCGCGGCGCGGGCGGCCCATCTGCACCGGGTCTGCCAGACCATCGAGACCCTGCTGTCCGATCCCGATCTCAACCTGGACCGGGTGGCCGCCGCCGACGGCATCTCGCCGCGCTCGCTGCAGAAGCTGTTCGCCTCGGCGCACCAGAATTTCTCGACCTACCTGCGCACCCGCCGGCTGGAGCGCTGCCGCCTCGACCTGTCGAGCCCGATCTGCGCCAGCCTGTCGATTTCCGAGATCTGCTTCCGCTGGGGCTTCAACGGCTCGGCCCACTTCAGCCGCGCCTTCAAGGAGCGCTATGGCGTCTCGCCCCGCGAGTTCCGCCGGGCCGCCCTGGGCGAGGCGGCCGAGCACGAAGCCAACAGGATCTAGGGCGCGTCGAACGCCGAGCGGATCGCCCGGCCCTGGGCGATCAGCCAGCTCTGATCCGAACCGCAGACGAACACGGTGATTCCCAGCTTGCGCAGACCCGCGATCTCGCCGGGCGAGCCCACATAGATCGCGACCGTCCGCCCGGCGCGGCCGCCCGCCTCGGCGACGGCCCGCACAGCTTCGGCCACCTTCGGGTCGGCCGGGCTCTCGACGCCCAGCGAGGCGGCGAGGTCGGCCCGGCCCAGGAACAGGCAGTCGACGTCATCGACGGCGGCGATCTCGTCGAGCCTGGGCAGGGCCTCGGCGTCCTCGATCTGGCACCAGACGCACGCCGCGGCGTCGGCGGCGCGGCGGTAGGCCCCGGCGTCGGCCGCGCCATAGCCGCCGGCCCGCGTCGAGGGCGAGAAGCCCCGCTGGCCCCGATCGTAGCGTGCGGCGGCCAGCAGCGCCTCGGCGGCCGTCGCGCTCGCCACATGCGGCGCCAGCACGCCGGCGAAGCCCATGTCCATCACCTGCCCCACGAACGCCGGGTCGTGACTTGGCGGGCGCACCAGGAGCGGCAGGCCCGTGCCCCGCGCGGCCATCGCCATCCGGTCCAGGGTCAGCAGGTCGAACGGCGCGTGCTCGGCGTCGACGATGGCGAAGTCCTGGCCGGCGCGCGCCGCCAGTTCCACCGTCTGGTGCGAGGCCGTCTTGATGAATACGCCCAGCAGCGGCCGGCCGCTTCTCACCGCATCCCGGAACTGTTCGCTCAAGCCGACGCCTCCCATCCGCGCGCGAGGCTAGAAGCCTGTGCAGAACCGCGTCAACGCACTCGCTCAAGCCGCAAGCCCTCTTGACAGCCGCGCCACAACGCGGACCTAATTTCGCTCAGCAAACCTCTATTCCGTTGAGCGGAACAACTTGTTGCAAACCCTCGCGACCTCGCCGGCCTCCGGCGGCCCCGAACTGGAGTCCGTGGAGCTGGTCTTCCGGCTGCTCGAGCTCCTGGCCGGCGCGCCGCATCCGATGGGCGTGACCGAGGTGGCGCGCGAGCTGGCGATCTCCAAGCCCCGCGCCCACCGGCATCTGCGCGCCCTGGTGCAGCGCGGCTATGCGCGCCAGGACCTGCGGAGCGAGGGCTACGAGATCGGCGTGCAGCTGCTGGCGCTGGGCGAGATGGCCCGCGAGCGGTTCGACGTCATGGGCGCGATCCGCCCGGTCATGGCGCCGCTCCGCGCGGCGACCGGGCTGGCCGTGACCGCCTCCGCCCTGGTGGGCGACGAGGTCGTCGTCCTGGAGATGCTCCAGGGCGCCACCCTGATCGAGTTCGGCGTGCGCCCCGGCTCCAAGCTCGACCTGCACGCTTCCGCCCACGGGCTGGTGGCGCTGGCTTTCGGGCCCAGCCTGCTGCTCGCCTCGGCCCTGGCCCGCCCGCTGCGCGCCTGGACCGAGCACACCGTCACCGACCCCGACGCGCTGCAGGCCGAAGTGGCCCGCGTGCGCCGCCAGGGCTGGGCGACGGCCGCCGACGCCGTGCAGATCGGCGTCAACGCCCTGGCCGCTCCGGTGCTCGACCACCGCGGCGGCTTCCGCGGATCGGTCGCCCTGGTCGGGGCGACCCAGTTCATTCCAGCCGAGCCGTCAGCCGAACTGACGGCGCAGGTCACCAAAGCCGCGGCCGAAGCGTCGCGCGCCCTCGGCTGGCGGGAGGTTTGAGTATGACGTATTCGCTCGCCATCGATATCGGCGGGACCTTCACCGACGCCGTCCTGCGCCGCGACGACGGCGCCCTGGTCGTCGACAAGACCCTGACCACGCACCAGAACCTGCTGGAAGGCTTCTTCCGCGGCGTCGACCTAGTGCTCGGCAAGGCCGGCGTCAGCCCGGCGGACGTGAACGGCGTGGTGGTTCACGCCACCACCGTGGTGACTAACGCCCTGATCGAGCGCAAGGGCGCGCCGACGGCGCTGATCATCACCAAGGGCTTCGGCGACGTGCTCTCGATCCGCAACGAGCACCGCTACGACATGTACGACCCGCAGATCGAGTTCGCCGACACCCTGATCCCGCGCGAACTCACCTTCGAGGTCGACGAGCGGATCCTGGCCGACGGCGAGGTGCTGAAGCCCGTCGATCCGGCCGAAATCCGCAAGCTGGCCGCGGAGATGAAGGACAAGGGCGTCGTCTCGGCCGCCATCTGCCTGATCAACGGCTTCCGGAACGGGGCGAACGAGCAGGCGATCGCCGAGGTGCTGCGCGCGGAAGCGCCGGACATGTACCTCTCGCTGTCCTCGACCGTGGCCCCGCAGATCCGGGAGTATCCGCGCGCCTCGACCACGGCGATCAACGCCTACACCGCCCCCATCACCGAGCCCTATCTGCGCGGCCTGAAGTCCGGGCTGGAGGAGGCCGGCGTCGCCAACCGCCCGCTGATCATGCTGTCCAGCGGCGGCGTCATCGGCGCCGAGGTGGCCGGCCGAAATCCGGTGCGGATGATCGAGAGCGGCCCGGCGGCTGGCGCGCTGGCCGCCGCCTACTACGCCGAGCGCCTGGGCCTGGACCGGCTGATGTCGTTCGACATGGGCGGCACCACCGCCAAGGCCTGCCTGATCGAGGACCGCAAGCCCCTCGTCGCCGGCAGCTTCGAGGTGGACCGGATGTATCGATTCGCGGAGGGCAGCGGCATGCCGCTGACCATCCCCTCGATCGACATGATCGAGATCGGCGCGGGCGGCGGCAGCATCGCCTCGGTCGACAACCTCGGCCTCCTGAAGGTGGGGCCGCGCAGCGCGGGCTCCGAGCCCGGGCCCGCCTGCTACGGACGCGGCGGGACCGATCCCACCGTCACCGACGCCGACCTCGTGCTGGGCCTGCTGGACGCCGACAATTTCCTGGGCGGCGAGATGCCGCTGGACAAGGCCGCCGCCGAGGCCGCCGTCGACCGCATCGCCGAGCGCCTCGGCGCGACCCGCGAGCAGACCGCGGCGGGCGTCTTCCGCATCGTCGCCGAAACCATGGCCGGCGCCGCGCGCGCCCACGCCACCGATCGCGGCGTCGATCACCGCGGCCTGCCGCTGCTGGCGTTCGGCGGCGCCGGACCGGTCCACGCCTGCGCGGTGGGCGAGCTGCTGCAGAGCACCGCGGTGATCTTCCCGCCGCAGGCCAGCGTGCTGTCGGCCTTCGGTTCGCTGGTGACGCCCGTGCGCCTCGACCTGGTGCGCAGCGCCCTGGGCCGGCTCGACAGCCTGGACTGGGCCGAGGTCGACCGCCTGATCGGCGAGATGGTCGACGAGGCGCGCCTCGCCCTGGCCGAGGCGGGGACCGCCGCCAAGGACATCCGCCTGACCGTCGGCGCCGACCTGCGCTATGCCGGCCAGCAGAACGAGGTGGGCATCGTCTTCGACGCCGATCCGCGCGAGGCCCGCGACGCGGCCGCCATCGGCAAGGCCTTCGAGGCCGCCTACTTCGCCCAGTACGGCGTGAACCCCAGTCACGTGCCCATGGAGGTGGTGAGCTGGCGGCTGACCGCCCGCGGCCGCGACAACGTCGTCGACACCGTTCCGGCCGAGGGCGGCGCCCCCGCCGCGCCCAAGGGCGAGCGCACGATCCCGCTGTGGCCGGGCGCGCCCAAGGCCAAGCTCTACGACCGCCCCTCCCTCGCGCCCGGCCAATCCATCGCCGGCCCCGCGCTGGTGGAGGAGCGCGAAACCACCATCGTGATCCCGCCCGGCTGGACCGGGACGGTGGACGCGATCGGCTGCATCACCGCGAAGCGGAGCGTCTGATGTTGGACGGCATCGAACTCGAAATCCTCTGGTCGAACCTGATCAGCATCGTCAGCGAGCAGGCCAAGGCCCTGCAGCGCATCGCCTTCAGCCCTGTCGTGCGCGAGGCCGGCGACCTGGCCAGCGGCCTGTTCGACGCCCGCGGCCGGATGGTGGCGCAGGCCAACACCGGCACGCCCGGCCACATCAACTCGCTGGCCGCCGCCGGCGAGGCCCTGGCCAAGGTGTTCGACGGCAAGCTGGTCCCCGGCGACATCGTCATCACCAACGACCCGTGGATGTCGGCCGGCCACTTCTTCGACATCACCGTGCTGTGCCCGATCTTCCGGGGTGAGCGGCTGATCGGCTACATCGGCTCGACGATCCACCACACCGACATCGGCGGCTATGGCATCGGCGCGGGCGCCCGCGACGTCCACGAGGAAGGCCTCTGGATCCCGCCGCTGAAGCTCTACGAGGCCGGCGAGCCCAATGCGGTGCTGCATCAGATCATCAAGAGCAACGTGCGCACGCCCGACCACGTGTTCGGCGACCTGGCGGCCCAGGTCTCCAGCGGCCGGGCCGGCGGCGAGCGGCTGAACGCCCTGTGCGACCGTCACGGCCTCGACGACATCGAAGGCCTCGCCGACGAGATCATCACGCGCTCCGAAAAGGCGACCCGCGACGCGATCCGCGCCCTGCCCTCGGGAACCTGGCACGGCGAGAGCCGCTTCGACGTCCCCGGCGGCGACGTCATCATGCTGAAGGCCGCGGTCACCATCGACAGCGAGGCGGGCGAGGTGCTGATCGACTTCACCGGCAGCTCGGGCCCCAGCCCGATGGGCATCAACGTGGTGATGAACTACACCCACGCCTATTCCACCTTCGCCGTGCGCAGCTGCCTCAATCCGGAGCAGCCGAACAACTACGGCTCGCTCGCGCCCATCAAGGTGACCGCGCCCAAGGGCTCGATCGTCAACGCCGAGTATCCCTCGCCGCTCAACGCGCGGCATGTGGTGGGGATGTTCGTGCCCATGCCGATCCTGAAGGCCCTGCACCAGGTGATGCCCGACCGCGTGCTGGCCGAAGGCTCCGGCGCCGTCTGGACCGTGCAGATCCAGGGCAAGGGCGGCGACGGCCGGGCCTTCACCTCGTCGATGTTCAACTATTCCGGCGGCATGGGCGCGCGCCTGGCCAAGTCCGGGCCCAGCGCCACCTGCTATCCGACCGGCGTCGCCGCCGTGCCCGTGGAGATCCTGGAGGCGGCCATCCCGATCGTCTTCGACAAGCGCGAACTGCGGCCCAACTCCGGCGGCAAGGGCCGCTCGCGCGGCGGCGACGGCCAGGTGATCGGCTTCCACATGCGCACGACCCAGCCATGGCTGCTGAACGCCGTGCCCAGCCGGCTCGACCGCGGCCCCGAAGGCCTGGCCGGCGGCGAGGACGGCGCGGCGGGCCGGTTCCTGGTCAACGGCAAGCCCGTGTCCGAGGGCAAGAAGATGACGATGCAGCCCGGCGACATGGTGGTCCTCGAGACCCCCGGCGGCGGCGGCTACGGGCCCGTCTGAGCAACAAGGAGGCGCGCGCCATGGACATCCACGCCATCGACTGGAACGCCACGCCCTGGGAGCCGGTGCGCGAAGGCGTCGAACGCAAGGCCTTCTC
This sequence comes from Phenylobacterium sp., assembly GCF_016124325.1. Taxonomy (GTDB): domain Bacteria; phylum Pseudomonadota; class Alphaproteobacteria; order Caulobacterales; family Caulobacteraceae; genus Phenylobacterium. Next base: position 96,416 of record NZ_WGNY01000016.1, on the reverse strand, counting down.
GGGCGACGGGGCGACCGTGTCGCTCAATCGCCTGCAGCCGGGCCACGAGCCTCGCCCGCACGCCCACCCGAACGAACAGATCGTCTACATCCTGCAGGGCCAGATCGACTTCCACATCGGCGACACGGTCACCCGCCTGGGCCCCGGCGGCCTGCTGGTGGTGCCGCCAAACGCCCGGCACTGGGGCGTGGTGGTCGGCGACGAGCCCGTGCTGAATCTAGACGTCTTCACCCCGAAACGCGCCGAATACGCGGCCTGAAGAAAGCAAGAGCCGGAGGAACCTGATGACGACGCCCAACACCCTCATCTTCGTCGATCTGGCGTCGGATGATCCGGCCGCGGCCGGCAAGTTCTACGCCGAGGTCTTTGGCTGGCAGGACGACGCCCGCCCGCTGGGCGTGTTCCACCGCATGGTGCCCGGCGGCAACTTCATGAATTCCGACGGCACGGAAAGCCAGATCGGCAACCTGCACCTCGGCATCTTCGACGCCGCCAACGCCCGGCCCCATCCGAACCCGGCCGGCGTCGAGCCCCGCACCCTGGTCGGCGAAGGTCGCAAGGCCCGCATCTGGATCCTGGTGGGCGACGGCCAGGACCACGAGGCGATCATGGCCAAGGCCCTGGCGCGCGGCGCCACCGAGCTGTGGCGAAATCACTACTGGAAGGAATTCAACGGCTTCAACCACGCCTTCCGCGATCCGTGGGGGAACGAGATCATCCTGTGGGTGAAGGGCGGACCCGATCCGCAAATCCCCGCCGACTACACCCGCGAGTAGACGCGCGTGAGCCCCACAAGCCCCCTCCGCTGGTTCACCTTCGCGGCGCTCAGCCTGATCTTCTTCGTCGTTTCGGCGGGGACATTCAGTTCGCTCGGCGTCGTTCTGCCCGCCATGGTCACCGAGCTGGGCTGGAGCTGGACGGAGGCCGGGCTGGGCTACACCTTCCTGGGGCTGGCCTGCGGGCTGGCGAGCTTCGCGCCCGCCGTGCTGATCCGGAAGATCGGCGTCCGCGGCTCGATGGTCTGCGGCACGATCACCATGGCGGCGGGCTTCCTCGCCATGGCGCTCACCCAGACCGTCTGGCTCTATCTCGCCGCCACCCTGCTGATCGGCCTGTCCTTCGCGCTGGTCAGCACGGTGCCGGGCACCCATGTGCTCACCGACCTCTTCAAGAACCGGTCGACCGCGCTGGGGGCCTATTTCACCATCGGCGCGCTGGGCCAGGTGGCCGGGCCGCTGTTCTATGTGGCCATCCACGAGATGACCAACGGCTGGCGCCCCTACTGGTACGCCTTCGTGGGCCTGGCTCTGACGGCCGGGATCTTCGCCATCGTCACCACGCCGGGCCGCCACGACGAATCCAAGCACGTCACCGCCGCGCCCGAGCAGGCCGGCGCGCCCGAGATGATCCAGGGCCTGAAGGACTGGACGGTGCGCCACGCGCTGGCTACCAGCCAGTTCTACATCGTGGTCGCCGGCTACACGACCTACCTGCTGATCAACACCGTGGCCCACGGCTTCGCCGTCCAGCACCTCACCGAACGCGGCGTCGACCCCAAGGCCGCGGCCGCCATGCTGAGCCTGGAGGCCCTGTTCGGCGCGGGCGTCTCGCTGCTGGGCGGGATGGCCGGCGAACGGGTTTCGGCCAAGACGCTAATGATCCTGTCGCTGGTCGCCCTGACCGCCGGCATGGTCGGGCTCGCCGAGGCGCGCAGCTGGGGCCTGATGATGGTCTATGTGGTGGGCGTCGGCCTCGGCTTCGGCCTGTCGCTGCTGTCGGCGACGATGCTGCTGCTCCGGTACTTCGGCAAGAAGCCCAACCTCGAACTGTTCTCGATCATGTGCCTGATCAGCACCTCGGCGGCCATCGGGCCGGCGCTGGGCGGCTGGGCGCGCGACACGCTCGGCAGCTTCACCCTCATGTTCCTCGTCTGCGCCGCCTTCACCGGCGCCATGCTGATCGCCACCGTGTTCATGCGCGCGCCCGTGCTGCCCCGCGGGTCCGAGCTCGACGCCCAGCCGGAGCCCGCCGCGTGACCGAAGCCCCGATCGCCGCCGATCTGCTGATCTCGGGCGCGACCCTGATCACCATGAACGCCGAGCGCCAGGTGATCGAGGACGGCGCGCTGGCCGTCGCCGGCGACCGCATCGTCGCCGTCGGCAAGCGCGAGGCGCTCGCCCGGACGGTCCAGGCGAAGGAGGTCGTGGACGGCCGCCGGTTCGTCGCCACGCCGGGGTTCGTCGACGCGCACATCCACATCACCGGCGACCCGCTTACCCGCGGCTTCGCCCGCGGCGGCCCGGACGACAACTGGGGCGACAAGCTGCAGAAGTGGGTGATCCCGATCTTCAAGGCCCAGACCGCCGAGGACGAGAAACTCTCGGCCCAGTGCGCGGCCCTGGCCATGATCCGCTACGGCACGACCACCTTTGTCGAGGCCGGCACGGTCTGCCACCTCGACGCGGTGATGGAGGGGCTCGACGAGTCCGGCGTCCGCGGCCGCGTGGGCGAGTGGGTCGAGGGCCGGGCGTTCAACCCCGCCGACGACCAGGCCAAGGTCTCGGCCGCCGCCATCGCGATCCTGGAGTCGGAGGTCGAGCGCTATCCCGACCGGGGCGGCGACACCCGGCTGGCCGCCTGGCCGATCCTGGTCGGCCACTCGACCAACTCCGACGATGTCTGGCGCGCCGCGAGGCGGCTGGCCGACGAGCGGGGCCTGCGCGTCTCCGCCCACATGAGCCCCCGGGCCGGCGACCCCGAGTGGTTCCTGGCCCAATACAACCGCCGCCCCCTTGAACACCTGGCCGACATCGGCGTGCTGGGCGAGAGCGTCATGCTGACCCACCTCGCCAACATCGACGAAAGCGAACTCGATCTGCTCGTCGGCGCCGGCGCCGGGGCGATCCACTGCCCGCACGCGGCGCTGCAGGGCGGCTTCGGCGTTTCGCGCATCGGGCTCTTCCCCGAGATGCTGGACCGCGGCGTCAACCTGATGCTCGGCACCGACGGCGTGGCCGCCGACATCCTCAGCTCGGGCCGCCTGATGGCCAGCCTGTTCCGCGACGCGCGCTGCGACCAGGACCTGATGCCCGCCGCCGCCGTGCTGGAGATGGCGACGCTCAACGCCGCCCGCGCCATGGGCATGGCCGGCGACATCGGTTCGCTCGAAGCCGGCAAGAAGGCCGACTTCGTCCTGCACGACACCTGGCTGCCCGAGTGGGGCCCCGTCTTCGACGCGCCCGAGCAGCTCGCCTTCAGCGCGCCGCCCGGCGGCGTCCACAGCGTCTGGATCGATGGCGTCCGCGTGCTGGAGGACGGCCGCGCGACCTTGCTCGACGAGGACAGGATCCTGGCCGACGCGCGCCAGGCCGGCCGCGCCGTCATCGCCCGCACGAAGCTTCCGAACCGGACGTCATGGCCCGTCATCTAGTTTCCGAAAGCCGGCCGGTCCCCACCGCCGCCGAGTGGCGCGCGGCCATGGGCGCGTTCCCGACCGGCGTCACCGTGGTCACGAGCTGGGCCGGCGACGCGCCGGTGGGCTCGACGATCAACGCGTTCTGCTCGGTTTCCCTCGACCCGCCGATGCTCCTGATCTGCCTGGACCTGGCCAACCCGATCCGCCCGGCCGTCGAGGCCAGCGGCGTCTTCGGCGTGAACTTCCTGGCCGAGGAGAACGGCCAGGCGGCGGCTAGGCACTTCGCGATCGATCCCGAAACCGACCGCTTCGCCGCCTACGGCTACACGGCCGCGTCGGGCGGCGCGCCCTGGCTCGATATCGCCCCGGTGTTCGTCGACTGCGCCGTGGAGAACATCCTCGTCGCCGGCGACCACATCGTCGTCGTGGGCCGCGGCCTGCGGGTCGAACACACGCCGGAAGCCCAGCCCCTGCTCTACCACCGGGGCCGATTCCCCAAGCTGAGGAGCGAACCGTGACACGCGGCCAGACCGGACGGGGCCACCCCCGGCAAACTATTCGTGCGCCTATGGGCAAGCACGTTTCCGTAGCGGCGCTTAACGTCGCAGTTTCAACGGCTTCCATCGTGAGGGGATGACATGGCGAGCCAACCTCAACATGCCATCGGGCCGCGGCGCTCGACCTGGACTCACATCGCCTTCGCCGTGAAGGACGTGGAAGCCAGCATCGCCTGGTACGAGCGGTTCACGCATCTTCGGCTTCTCGCCCAGGGCGAGGACCAGGACGGCAAGAACGCCTGGCTCGGGGATCCGACCCCGTCCGAGAACCCGTTCATCCTCGTCATCGGCCAATTCTATGAAGGCCACGACCCGTTCGCGCCGGCGCCGCACCATCCGATGGGCCCCTTCGCGCACATCGGCATCGAGCTGCCGACCAAGGAGGCCGTCGACGAGATGGCGGCCAAGGCCAAGGCCGCCGGGTGCCTCGCGCTGGGTCCGATGCAGATGCCGAAGCAGATCGGCTACATCTGTTTCCTGAAGGACCCTGACGGAAACACGATCGAGTACTCCTACGACCAGGGCGTCTACGAGAAGGCGCGCGAGGTCTGGGGCAAGGCGAAAGCGCCCGTTTGAAGTCTCGCCGCTCAAGGACAACCGAAGATCGGCGAAAATGAATATTAGACTCGGGAAAGCACAATCCCGAGCTGTGTGTGCAATTCAATCCTCCACGAGACGGCACTTCCGTTGAGAGGATGTATTGTGACCGCCACTGATCTTATAGGATCAATGGCGAGAATTTTCATGCCTAATTTCGGCAAATCTATTCCTGATACCGAGAGTATTTTTGCCTTGATAAGGTGGAGATAGCTGTCATTATTCTGCATCAATATTCGGCGCACTGCCCACGAATTATGCGGAATGCGCCACGTCGGCCTCTTTGAGCGCCGCGGCAGAAGAACGGGTTGGCGCCGAACTCTTCGGAGAGAATATCGTCGGCGTAAGGCCAATAGTTATAGAGATAGAGAGGGGCCATGACTGAACGCTCGGCGCGCATGAAACGCAATCTCATGCTTTCCACCTGCATTTTCGCCGTCGGCGTCCTTGCGAGTTCGACCGCATGGGCGGCGGACGCCGCAGCGGATGCGGCCGCCTCGTCGGCCGAACCCGTGGGCCTCGAGACCGTCATCGTGACGGCCGAACGCCGCGGCATGGACGTCCAACGCACGCCAGACGCGGTCACCGCCGTCTCCGGCGAGCTGCTGGACCAGTCGTTCGCCAACAACTTCACCGACCTGAACGCGATCGTCCCCAGCCTCGAGATCACCAAGACCTCCGGCTTCGAGAACATCGTGACGGTCCGCGGCGTCGGCTCGGGAACGCCCGAGAACAGCCTGACGACCTCGCCCGGCGTCGCCTTCTTCATCGACGGCGTCTACATCGCCAACACCATCTCGCTGAACCAGACGCTGTTCGACATCCAGTCGATCGAGGTCCTGCGCGGGCCGCAGGGCGCGCTGTACGGGCAAAGCTCGATCGGCGGGGCGATCAACGTCGTCACCAAGCAGCCGCGGCTGGGCGTGGTGGACGGCTCCGGCGACATCAGCGTGGGCAACTATCGCCTGTTCCGCGCCCGCGCGGAGGTGAACCTGCCGCTCAACGACGACATGGCGCTGCGCCTGTCGGCCCAGAAGTACGACCACCGCGGCTTCACCAAGAACACCCTGAACGGCCAGCGGCTGGACGACGCCCACGACGGCAGCCTCAAGGCCGCGCTGCTCTGGAAGCCGACCGACAACTTCAGCGCCACGCTCACCGGCATGTATTACAAGTCGGACCAGAACGGCGACGCCCAGAAGAACATCATCGATCCCGAGCCCAGCCCGCGGAAGGTCTACCAGGACTTCCCCGCCAACTTCGAGCTCGAGACCCAGCTCTACCACCTGAACCTTCAGTGGGACTTCGACGCGTTCTCGATCCGCTCGGTCACGGCCTATCAGCGGCTGCGCCACGTGCAGCAGGAGAACGGCTCGCGCAGCGCGTTCAGCGTCCTGGGGCGCTATGACGACATCGCCGCGTGGAACACCGGCCTCGACAACTACACCGAGGAGTTCGACATCCTGTCCGCGCCGGGCGGCAAGCTCGACTGGATCATCGGGGTCTTCGGGCTCTACCAGAAGAGCACCCAGTTCATCGTGGAATACGGCGGCACGACCGCCCCGGCGCCGGCCGACCTGCTGATTCCGGCGGACGTGCGCACCAATCCGCCCGGCAACCTCAACTACGGCAACGACTCGGTGGTCTATCGCCGGTCGTATTCGGCCTTCGCCCAGGCGACCTACCACATCAGCGACGACCTGCGGATCACCGGCGGCATCCGGATGAACCACGACTTCTTCAAGGACACGAGCTACAACTTCAACGCCTTCGGCAAGTCGACGACCATCAACCGCGACAAGACCAGCCTGCCGACCTGGCGGGTCGAGGCGGATTACGACATCACGCCCGACAACATGGCCTATGTGAGCTTCGCCCGCGGCTACAAGCCCGGCGGCGTCAACGGGTCCAGCGGCCAGGCGGTGATCCAGCCGACGTTCAAGGCCGAGAAGAACTACGCCTACGAGGTCGGCCTCAAGAACACCTTCCTCGACAACACGCTGCGGGTGAACCTCGCGGCCTTCTACTACGACCACAAGAACTTCCAGTTCATCCAGACCGACCCGGTCCCGTTCGCCGCCGGCATCTCCACCATTCCGGAGATCCGCGACTACGGGCTGGAGGCCGAGGTCCAGTACGTGAGCCCGGACGACCGCCTGCAACTGGGCGGATCGCTGGCCCTGGAGAGGGGCAAGGTCCACGGCACCTACAAGGTGCTCGACTCGATCGTGGTCGACGCCATCGAATCCAACCCGCCGTTCGACAGCCCCTGCGCCTTCGGCGGCGCCTACTACAATCCGGCCTGCTGGGCGCTGGTGATCGCCAGCGCGCGCGACATCGACGGCAAGACGCCGCCGGCGATGCCGAGGGTTTCGGGGTCGGCCTATGCGGGCTACCGCTGGGACGTGCCGGGCGGCGAACTCACCACCCGCGCCTCGTACACCTACCGCGGCAAGATGTGGGCCCGGGTGTTCAACCAGCCGAGCCTGGACCGGGTGAAGTCGTACGGCGTGTTCGATCTCTTCGTCGAGTACGCCCCGCACGACAGCAACCTGCGCCTGTCGCTGGCGGCCACCAACCTGTTCGACAAGGACGGCGTGAACTCGCAGTTCACCGACCCGTACGGGATCGGCCAGACCAGCCGTCAGTACATCCCCCCGCGGCAGGTGATCGGTACGATCGCCTACTCGTTCTAAGCCGCGTCACGTCGCGGGCGGACGGCTTCTCGCAGGCCGTCCGCCCGCAATCGTTTCCGATGGTCTCATGACCGCGTTCGATCGCCTTTCCGTAAGCGACATCGCCGCCGCCGTCGCGGCCGGCCGGACCCGCGCCGTCGAGGTCGCGGCCACCGTGCTCGACCGCGTGGCCCGCTACGAGGCCGTCCAGCCGCAGGTGTGGATCACCCGCGTCGAGCGGGACCGGCTTCTCGCGGCCGCCGAGGCCGTGGACGCCCGCATCGCCGCCGGCGAGGACCTGCCGCTGGCCGGCGTCCCCTTCGCGGTGAAGGACAACCTCGACGTGGCCGGGCTGCCGACCACGGCGGCGTGCCCGGCCTTCGCCTACACGCCGGCCGAGACCGCCCCGGTCGTCCAGCGCCTGATCGACGCCGGCGCGATCCTGGTGGGCAAGACCAACCTCGACCAGTTCGCTACCGGCCTGGTGGGCGCGCGCAGCCCCTATGGCGCGTGCGGCGCCGTCTACAACCGCACCTACGTCAGCGGCGGATCCAGCTCGGGCTCGGCCGTGGCGGTGGCCGCCGGCCTCGTGGCCTTCGCGCTCGGCACCGACACCGCCGGCTCGGGCCGCGTGCCGGCCGCCTTCAACCACCTCGTGGGCCTGAAGCCCACCAAGGGGCGCTGGAGCGCGCGCGGGCTGGTCCCCGCCTGCCGCACGCTGGATTGCGTCACGGTCTTCGCCTCGGACGCGGCCGACGCCGCGCGGGTGGACGCCGCGGCGGCCGCCTTCGATCCCGCCGATCCCTATTCGCGCCCCGCGCCCGCCGAACCGCCCGCCGCCCTTCCCGCCCGCTTCCGCTTCGGCCTGCCCCCCGCCGAACAGCTCGAATGGTTCGGCGACCTGGAATCGCCACGCCTCTTCGCCGCCGCGGTGGAGCGCCTGCGCGCCATGGGCGGCGAGCCGGTCACCATCGACCTGACCCCGCTGCAGGCCGCCGCCGAACTGCTCTACCAGGGGCCCTGGGTCGCGGAACGGACAGCGGCCGTGCTCGACCTGCTGACCCGCCGGCCGCAGGTGATCCATCCGGTCGTGCGCGGCATCCTGCAGGGCGGGCTCAGCATCACCGCCGTCGAGGCGTTCCAGGGCCAATACCGGCTGACCGCCCTGGCTCGCGAGGCCGAAGCCGTCTGGCGCGCCGCCGACATCCTGCTGCTGCCGACGACGGGGACCACCTACCGCATCCGCGAGGTGCTGGCCGAGCCCCTGGCGCTCAACGCCAACCTCGGCCGCTACACCAACTTCGTGAACCTGCTGGACATGAGCGCCATCGCCCTGCCCGCCGGTTTCCGCGACAATCGCACCGGGTTCGGCGTCACCCTGATCGGTCCGGCCTGGGCCGACGGGGCGCTGCTGGATCTCGCCCGCCGCTACGAGGAGGCCCTTCCCATGCCGCAGCCCCCGCCGCTGGACCTCGACGGCGCGCCGCAGACCGTGAAGCTCGCCGTCGTGGGCGCCCACCTGGCGGCCATGCCGCTGCACTGGCAGCTCACCTCGCGCGACGCCCGGCTGGTGCGCCGCTGCAAGACCGCGCCGGTCTATCGCCTGTACGCCATGGCCAACTCCACGCCGCCCAAGCCGGCGCTGGCGCACGTGGGCGCGTCGGGCGGGGCGATCGAGGTGGAGGTCTACGAGCTGGCGACCGAGGCGTTCGGAAGCTTCGTGGCCGAGGTGCCGCCGCCGCTCGCCATCGGCACCGTGGCCCTGGACGACGGCAGCGAGGTGAAGGGCTTCGTCGCCGAGCCCCGCGCCCTGGAAGGCGCCGAGGACATCACCGCGCTGGGCGGCTGGAGAGCCTACATCGCCCGCGAAGCCGCGAGCGCCCCGTCTTGATCAACCGCCTGGCGAGAAAGTCTCCATGCGCATGGGGACAAGACCCCGGCCGCGCGAACAGGATAGCCTGCCCGCAACGATCGCCTTCAACTGAGCGAGCCTCCGACCGATGCCGCCGATGGTCCTGAACGACGCCTTCTTCGACAGCCTCGGCGCCTCCGCGGTCGAACTTGATCGCGCCGAGACGCTGCCGCCCGCCTGCTACACCGACGCGGCCTTCTACGAGTTCGAGAAGGAAGCGCTCTTCAATCACGAGTGGCTTTGCGTCGGCCGCGAGGACTGGGTGAAGGAGCCGGGCGACTACTTCACCACCCATATCGTCGGCGAGCCGATCGTGGTGGCGCGCGCCCGCGACGGCGTGGTGCGGGCCATGTCGTCGGTGTGCCAGCACCGGGCGATGCTGGTGGCCGAGGGCAAGGGCAACGCCCGCGGCTTCGTCTGCCCCTACCACCACTGGGTCTACGGCCTGGACGGGCGGCTGGTGAACGCGCCCGCCATGGAGCGCACCTGCGACTTCGACAAGAAGAAGATCCGCCTGCCCGAATTCAAGGTCGAGAACTGGCTGGGCTTCCTGTTCGTCAACTTCGACCCGGCCGCGCCACCCCTGGCGCCCCGGCTGGCCCACGTGGCCGAGGCGGTCGCCGGCTACGACCTCGCCAACGCCGAATCCGCCACCACCATGACCGGCCAGTTCGCCTGGAACTGGAAGGTGATGTTCGAGAACAACAACGACGGCTACCACGCCTCGAAGCTGCACCAGGGGCCGCTGCACGACTTCGTGCCCAGCGAGCTGGCCACCTTCCCCGACTCCGACCCGGCCGACGCGGGCTTCCTGCGGTTCAACGGCACCCTGCACCCGGACGCCAGCTTCAACCCGACCCAGCGCGCCGTGCTGCCGGTCTTCCCCAAGCTCACCGAGGCCGACCGCGGGCGGATGACCTTCGCCAACGTGCCGCCGACCCTGTCGCTGGTGATGACCAGCGACGTGGTGATCTACCTGATCCTGCGCGCCACCGGCCCCGAGACCATGGAGCAGGACACCGGCATACTGGTGGCGCCGGGCGCCACCCAGGACCCGGCCTTCGAGCACCGGCTGGAAATGATCATGACCAGCGCCGGCAAGATCATCGCCCAGGACATGCACGTGGACGAGCTGGTGCAGGTGGGCCTGCGCTCGCGCTTCGCCCCGCGCGGCCGCTATTCCTGGCAGGAAGGCGCCCAGGGCCAGTTCAACCATTGGCTCGTGAAGCGATATCGCGAAACCTGGGCCAGGATCGGGGCCGGCGCGCCGGCCCGCGCCCAGGCCGCGGAGTAGACCATGACCGCCTCCGCCCGCATGCCCGTCGTGTTCTTCGGCCACGGCAGCCCGATGGTGGCCATCGAGGCCAACGCCACCAGCCGGTCGTGGCGCGAGACGGCCGAGACCCTGCCGCGGCCCAAGGCGATCCTGGCCGTCTCCGCGCACTGGGAGACCACGGCCACCGCGGTCACCGCCATGGACCGGCCGCGGACCATCCACGACTTCGGGGCCTCGTTCCCCAAGGCGCTGTTCGACAAGCAGTACCCGGCGCCCGGCAGCCCCGAGCTCGCCCGCCGCGTCGCCGAGCTGCTCGCGCCGACGAGGGTCTACCTGGACGAGGAGCACTGGGGCCTGGACCACGGGACCTGGTCGGTGCTGGTCCATGCCTATCCCGACGCCGACGTGCCCGTGATCCAGCTCGGCATGGACGTGAACCTGTCGCCGGCCGAACGCTTCGACATGGGCCGCCGCCTCGCGCCGCTTCGCGACGAGGGCGTGCTGATCCTGGGCACCGGCAACATCGTCCACAATCTGCGCGCCATGAACTGGGGCGACGCGGCCTGCGCGCCCTACGACTGGGCCGCCCGCTTCAACGACGAGATCCGCGGCGCCATGCTCGACGACCAGCCCCAGCGGGCGATCGACTTCGCGGACATGAAGGCCGAGGCGCCGCTGGCCGCGCCGACGCCCGAACACTACTGGCCCCTGCTCTACGTCCTGGGCGCCCGCCTGCCCGGCGACGAGGCCCGGCTGTTCAACGACCGCATCGAGCACGGCTCGCTGGGCATGACCAGCGTGGTGTTCGAGGGCTCGGAGGCCGCGCAGAAGGCGGCGTAGGGCGTTTCGCCTGGGCGGAGGTGCTGCGAGGGTTCGGAAGGGGTGGTTGGCTGCGATCACCCGCGTCGATGCATGCGGCGACCGATCCATTGTCCAAGCAGCGTGCCGAGTAGCGTGAAGATCAACCCGCCCGCGAGGGGCAGCCGATACTCCTGCCACCACGGCATGCTGGGTATGCTTGACGCGTACTCCGACCGGGATGGCCACGGTTCAACACGGCGCACGTCGCCAATCGACCCCGGGAACAAGCCCATGTGACCGCCAGGCCCGGCCCGAAACGTCCCTTCGAGCAAGGCGTACCGACCACTCACGCGCCGGGCCGTCGCGTCATTGACTGACTTCGGTCTTTCCACCCAGAGCGAGTTCGAGAAGACGGCGGCATCGAAGTCGGCCTTGCTCAGGTAGATGGCATCGCCTTCGAACTCAAAGTTCAGATAGCCGATGACGCGTACTCGCTCGCCGTTGTGCGCCGACGGATTGGCGATCAGCGCGACCAGTGATGCATCTCTCGGGGCCGAGGGCGTCTGAGCAGCGGCCGCCGAGACCACGATCAGCGACAAGAAAAGGGCGCGCCACATCAGCCAATATGATCACCACGGAACAAGCGGCACAATGAAGAGAGATGCGCCGCCCTAGCCTCCGCAACGGGTTGGAAGTCGTCGGTTCACTTCACGTCGAAAGCAAACGGCCACAGCCTGTGAGCCGCCTGGCCGCGCGCGGCGGCGTTGCGGTCATCCCTGGACGATCTGGTGTTCATGGGTCCCGGTCTTCGGCTTCGCCGAAACCGGGATGACACTGGAGGGGGTGTGGGGGCGAGGCCAGCGCCACCCCTCTCCCTACCCTCTCCCCTCTCGCTTCGCGGGGGGAGAGGCGTGCGGGTCCGCTAAGGGTCGAAAGCCATCAATCCTGAGCTGTTGGGCGTATCACTATGCTGCCGACATCGACGTCGGCGGGTTGCTCGATCGCGTAGGCGACGCCGCGAGCGATGGCGTCGGGTGAGATGGCGATGTCGCCGATCCGCTTGCCCATAGCTTCCTTGACGACCGGATCGGTCATCGAATTCGCAAAGCTCGTGGAGGTCATTCCGGGCGATATTTCGGTGACCCTCAGGTGCGGCCCGGCCTCCTGCCTCAAGGCTTCGGTGATGGTCCGCACGGCGTTCTTGGTCGCGGCGTAGACACCCATGGTTGGAAGGATCTTGATCCCCGCCGTCGACACGATGTTGACGATGTGGCCCGACCGCTGGCGCTGAAAGACAGGCAACGCCGCCGCGACGCCGTAGAGCGTGCCGCGCAGGTTGACGTCGATCATGGCGTCCCAGTCCTCCACGCGCAGAGCGTCGAAGCGGGATATCGGCCCGATCCCGGCATTGTTCACGATGACGTCCAGCCTGCCCCCTTGGTCGATCGCGAAATCGACAAGAGCTTCCAGTTGGTCCCGATGGCGAACGTCGGTGACCCTGTACACCGCCTTGCCGCCCAGCGCGGTGATCTCATCGACGACGGCCGCCAGATCCTCCTCGCGGCGGGCGCCCAACACGACGAACGCCCCGCGTTCCGCGAGGAGCTTCGCCGTTGCGCGCCCAATTCCGCTGCTCGCGCCGGTGATGGCGATGACCTTGCCTGTGACACCCATTGCAATTCTCCTCCTGCCCAGGAGAAGTGCGGATCGCCTTCAAGATTATCTATGGCGAAACGTCCATGATTTTATCGCAATCGTCCAACATCTCGGTTGATCCGCTCTCAGATGTGCTGACGGTCCTCGGAGCCCGGGTCACCCGCCGCACCCGACTGGAGGCGGCGGGCGAGTGGGCGATGGAGTTTCCCGCGCTTGATCGACTGAAGTTCGTCGCGGTGTTGAAGGGAACCTGTTGGATGGTGCTGCCGGGGCAGGATCCGCGGCTCATGAACGCGGGCGACGTCTGCTTGATCGGCCGCACGGCCTACGCGGTGGCCAGCGATCCGAAGCTGCCGCGCCTGACCGGCCAGACCTTCTACGAGGGCTGCGATGTCGTGCGGCTTGGCGGCGACGACACCGTCGGGCTGGGGGGAACCGTGACGTTCTCGCCGGAGACGACGGACTTCTTGCTCGACATGTTGCCGGACTTTCTCCTGGCGCCCCGATCTTCGGCGGCGTCCGGGGTGGTGACGACGATCCTGGCGCTTCTCAACGACGAAGCGGAACGGGGCGGCATGGGAAGTCAGATCGTCGGCGCCCGGCTCGCGGATGTCTTGCTGGTGGAAGCGATCCGAGCCTATGCGGCGGACGGCGAGGTTGTTCAGACCGGATGGCTCGGCGCGCTCTCGGATCCACGGCTCGGTCGCGCGCTTCAGGCCCTCCATGCGGACATCGCCCGCCCCTGGACTGTGGCCGATCTCGCCGGCGTGGCCGGCATGTCGCGCGCGGCTTTCTCCGCGGCGTTCAGCCGCCGAGTGGGCCAGCCGCCGCTCGGTTATCTGCGGGCGTGGAGGCTGACCGTCGCGCGTACGGCGCTGGCCCGTGGCGAGACCGGCATCGCCGACATCGCCAGCAAGCTCGGCTACACCTCGCAGAGCGCCTTCACCCACGCTTTCCGGGACGCCTTCGGCATGACCCCGAAAGCCGCCGCCCAAACGTGAGACTCCGCAACGGATACCGTTTTCGCCGCTCCAACCGGACGCGCCAAAGGTCCGCTACGGGTCGAAAGCCATCGTTGTGTCGCTGGCCAAAAGCAGACGACCACGCCTGGTGAGCCGGCGGGCCGCGCGCGGCGCCGTTGGGGTCATCACTGGACGATCTGGTGTTCATGGGTCCCGGTCTTCGGCTTCGCCGAAACCGGGATGACACTGGAGGGGGTTTGGGGGCGAGGTCGGCGCCGGCCCTCTCCCGCTCGCTTCGCGGGGGAGAGGGTGTGGGTCAGGCTCGCGGGGGGCCGGTGGCGGGGCGGGTTGCGAGGCCGGAGGTCTTCCGAGGCGGAAGGGTCACGGCCGCCACGGACGAACCGGCGAGGCGGGCGCGCAGGGTTCCGCGCGGAGGCGTGGGCCGCGGCGTGTCACCGGTGGTCCGCGCGAGGAGTTCGCGCAGGGTGAGCAGTTCGGCGGGCGGCGGGCCGGGCAGGTCGGCCGCGTCGTCGGCCACGCCGTTCAGGGTCTTCAGCAGGATCGGCAAGCTGGCCCGCTCGCTCTCGCGTTCGCGGTCGCTGTCCATGCGCTCGGCGGGCTCGGCGCGATCCTCGCGGTCGCGCAGGCTTTCGGTCTCGCGGAGGCGTTCGGGCGCGGCGGCTTCGCGGCGCAGGCGCATGCGGAGCGCCGTGGCCACGCGCACGGAGAAGAAGCAGCGGTCGAAGAGCTGGAACAGTTCGAGCCGGCGGTCCCAGTCGTCCACCCGCTCGGCCTCGTCGCCGAACGCCATCCCCAGCCGATAGGCGCATCCGCTCAGGGCGGACAGCATGGCATAGGGATCGGCGACGACGGTCATTGAGAACAAACGTAGAACATCGAGGCCGGGATGTCAAGGTCGGCATGCCGTTGAAGACCCATCCTCGCACCTTTGATCGTCATCGCCCGGCTTGTCCGGGCGAGCCATGAACACGGATCACTCAGATGACGCCGCGGCGAGGCTGCATCAGGTTTCGCGCGCGCGGAGTCCATGGGTGGCCCGGACAAGCCGGGCCATGACGGTCTGGATTGGGTTCAGCGCCCCGACCGAACCTGCAGCTCAGCAGAGAACGAACAGCCGGCGCTCTCAAGGCGAGGCGCGCCGGCCACCCTCCCCGTGAAGGGGAGGGAAAGCCGGATCAGTCCTCGTCGTATCCGGTCGACAGGCTGAGGGCGGCCCAGCGGCCGAACTCCTCCTGGAAGGCGGCCCACGACTGGGTGGCGTAGTGGACGGCGTCGGCGCCCAGCAGGAGCTGCACCGGCGGGTTCTCGTCGTCGACGATCTTCAGGATGGCCGCGGCCACCTTAGCCGGGTCGCCGCCCTCCTGGCCGGCGTGGCCGCCCAGGATGCGCTCGGCGTTGTGGGCGGTCTGGTCGTAGTCGGCGATCTTGGCCTCGGTCACCCGCATCGAGCGCCCGGCGTAATCGGTGCGCATGCCGCCCGGCTCGACGTTGGTCACCTTGATCCCGAGGGGCGCGACCTCCTGGGCGAGCGTGCGGCCGATGCCTTCCAGGGCGTGCTTGCTGCCGCAGTAGATGCCCGTCCCGGCCCAGGCGGCCAGGCCGCTGACCGAGGTGATGTTGACCACATGGCCCGCCTTGCGCCGGCGCATGTGGGGCAAGGCCGCCTGGATCGCGGCGACGGGGCCGAAGACGTTCACCTCGAACTGGGCGCGCACCTCGGCGAGGCTCGCTTCCTCCACCGCGCCGACCAGGCCATAGCCGGCGTTGTTCACCAGCACGTCGATGCCGCCCAGGGTCTGCTCGGCGGCCTCGACCACGGCGCGCACCCGGGCCTCGTCGGCCATGTCGACGATGAAGGCGAACGAGCGGCCGGGCGCCAGCCGCTCAAGCTCGGAGGCCGCGGCGTCGTTGCGCACGGTGCCGACCACCTTGTCGCCACGCGCCAGGGCCGCGTCCATCAGCGCCCGCCCGAGGCCGGCGCCGGCCCCGGTGATCAGCCAGTTCGTCATATCCGCTCTCCCAGGCGCCGCACTCGAAACCGCTCATACCGCGTCGTCGCCCGGCTTGTCCGGGCGACCCATGAACACCGTGGAGACGAAACGGCCCGCGGCGGACGCCTCGCGATCATGGCCTGCGCCGTGTTCATGGGTGGCCCGGACAAGCCGGGCCATGACGTCCCTTATCGTTCAATGCTTTGGACAGGTCCGCCCTAGTACGGCTTGTCGCCGCGCACCCACAGGCGATGCATCTCGCGGATGTACTTGGTGTCGTCGTAGAGCGTGCCGGTGTGCAGGGTGCAGCGGTTGTCCCACATCATGATGTCGCCCTTGCGCCACTTGTGCCGGTAGACGAAGCGGTCCTGGGTGGCGAACTCGACCATCTCCTCCACGAGGTCGAGGCCCTCCTGCTTGGGCATGCCCATCACCTCGATCACCGTGCCGGTGGAGGGCCAGAGCGCCTTGCGGCCGTCGGCGGGGTGGGTGCGGACCAGCGGGTGGTAGACGTCGGGGTTCTGGGCCTTCAGCTCGTCGGAGAGCTCGCGCGCGCCGTATTCCCGCGTCGACATGAAGTACTGGTAGGAGTGGTGCAGGATCTTGCCGTCCAGCTCGGCCTGCTTCTCGGGCGGCAGGGCGTTCCAGGCCGCCACGCAGTCGGCGACCAGGGTGTCGGAGCCCTCGGGCGGCACCTCGACGGCGTACAGCATCGTCGCCATCACCGGCTCGGCCTTGTAGCTGTAGTCGGTGTGCCAGCCGACGCCGTCGTTGTGGGCGCCGATCGGCTTGCCGTCCACGACCCGGTTCGAGAGCGTGTAGACCTTCGGATGGCCGGGCACGGTGAATTCCTTCAGCGTGTGGTCCTCGGGCTCGCCGAAGTTGGAGATGAAGTCGACCAGCTGGCCCGGCGACATCTTCTGGTCGCGCAGCATGATCGCGCCGTGACGGTGGAAGGTGTCGACCACGCCCTTCAGCGTCTCCTCGTCGGCGGTCGCGAGGTCGACCCCCAGAATCTCGGCGCCGAAGCCCGGCATCAGAGGACGGGTGCGGATATTCACCAGGGTGCTCACGCGATTTCCTTTCAGGGAGGAACAGGGCCCATTGCACGCTAGATGTGGGCGACCGTCAGGTCTTGCACCGGCGCGCCCAATTCGTTGCCGGGAGACCTGATCACCTTTCGGACCCCCAGATGGCAGGCGCCCAAGAAACCGGCGCAGCCTCGTTCTACTGTCGTCGCGGACCGCTCCACACAAGACCGAAAGCGGCCCCGGATCGTAGATTTCCGCTCTCGAAAGTCCCTGGAGAGCGACCCAAATGGCCTTTTTCTGCGACGACGGCGAGGCGCGGACCGACCTGGAGCCCGGCGCCCTGCATTTGCTCAGGGCGACGCCGAAAACCGTGCACTGGGGCTACTTCGACGCCGCCCTGGCGCCGGCGCTGAAGGTGAAGAGCGGCGACCTGATCCAGGCCGAGGCCATCACCCACCACGCCGGCGACGCCCCCGAGCTGATGATGGACGACGGCGTGAAGGCGATCTTCAGCGAGATCCCGGAAGCCGACCGCAACCCCGGCGTCCACATCATGACCGGGCCGATCTACGTCGAGGGCGCGAAGCCCGGCGACATGCTGGAGGTGCGCTACCTGCGCATGACGCCGCGCTGCAACTACGGCTCCAACCTCGCGGCCAACTGGGGCTATCTCTACAAGGAGTTCGACGAGAAGGAGCGGGTGACGATCTACCAGCTCGATCCGAACGCGCGGCAGGCCGAGGCGCTCTACGCCTACGACTTCCCCGGCAAGTACCTGGTGCCCGGCACGGTCACCCACTGCCCCGTCTGCGACCGCCAGCCCGCCCTGCCCGGCGTGCGCATCCCGGCGCGGCCGCACCTGGGCACCGCGGGCGTGGCCATGGACGTGGCCGGCCGCGTCAGCACCATTCCGCCGGGCGCCCACGGCGGCAACATCGACAACTGGCGCATCGGGGCGGGCGCGGTGATGTACTACCCGGTGCAGGTCGACGGCGGCCTGTTCTCCATCGGCGACCCGCACGTCAGCCAGGGCGACGGCGAACTGTCGGGCACGGCCATCGAGGCGTCGCTGAACGTGCTGTTCCAGATCGTGCTGCGCCGCGACTTCCACTTCCCCTCGCCGCTGCTGGAGACGCCCAACTGGTGGATCGTCCACGGCTTCGACGAGGACCTGAACGTGGCCACCCGCAACGCCTCGCTCGACATGCTGGGCCTGCTCAACGAACACATGGGCCTGTCGAAGAACGACGCCTATTCGCTGATGAGCGTGGCGGGCGACTTCGCCATCACCCAGGTGGTCGATGGCCGGCAGGGCGCGCACGTGCGCATTCCCCGCTCCATCTTCCCGCGCAAGCCGTCGGGTGATTAAAGCGGCGCCGGGAGGCGCCTGATGCAACCAGTCGAGATCGTCGTCGTGGGCAGCTACAACCGCGACGTTGTGCTGTCGGTCGCGCAATTGCCGGCGCCGGGAGAGACCTGCCTGGCGCTGGGCCGGCTGACCGCGCCGGGCGGCAAGGGATCGAACCAGGCCGTGCAGGCCGCGCGGGCCGGCGCGCGCGTGGCCATGCTGGCCGCGGTGGGCGACGACCTCCACGCCGACGAGGCGCTGGCCACCTGGACCGCGTGCGGCATCGACGTCTCGGGCGTCGCGCGCCTCGCCGGCCGCGACACGGGCATGGCCGTGGTGATGGTCGACGCGCGCGGCGAGAACAGCATCATCGTCGATGCGGGCGCCAACACCCATCTCGACGCCGCGCACGTGGAGGCCGCGGCCGGCCTCGTCGGCGGCGCGAAGCTGGTGGTGGCCCAGCTGGAGACGCCGGTCGCCGCCACGCGCCGCGCCTTCGAGATCGCGCGCGCCGCCGGCGTGACGACGCTGCTGAACGCCGCCCCGGCGCCTGACGCGATCTCGGACGACCTGCTGGCGGTGACCGACATCCTGGTGGTCAACGAGGGCGAGGGCCAGCGGCTGACCGGCGCGAGCCACGCCCACGCGATCGGCCCCGCCCTGCTCCAGCGGGTGGGCCAGGCGGCCATCGTCACCCTGGGCGCCCAGGGCGCGGTGCTGTTCCAGGGCGAGGCCGAACCCGCTGCGCGCGGCGCGCACCGGGTCGAGGTGGTCGACACCACCGGGGCGGGCGACGCCTTCATCGGCGCGTTCGCGGCGAGGCTCGCCGCCACGGGCGACGCGGGCGCGGCCCTGGCCTGGGGCCTGGCGGCCGGCGCCCTGGCCTGCACCCGGCTGGGGGCCACCGACAGCTTCGCCGAAGCCGCCGCGATCGCCGCCCTGGCCGAGGCCTGACGGTGGGATTCCGGTCGAACGGCGAGCGAGCCGCCGTGGGCCAGGGTCGTGACAGCGCCCGGTCCACGGTCCAGTCTGGGGCATGACCGTTCGCACTCCATCGGCCGGGCGCCTGAAGCGCGCGCGCGACGTCCAGGCTCCGGCGCCGAGCCGGGCCGGGATGCGCCGCCTGGAGGGCGGCGTGTTCACCATGGGATCCGACCGCTACTATCCCGAGGAGCGGCCGGCCCGGAAGGTGCGGGTGGATCCCTTCTGGATCGACGAGACGCCGGTCACCAACCGCCAGTTCGCCAGGTTCGTCGCCGCCACGGGGCACAAGACCGTCGCCGAGATCGCGCCCGACCCGGCCGACTATCCCGGCATGCCGCCCGAGATGGCGAAGGCCGGATCGCTGGTCTTCCGCCAGACCCCCGGCCCCGTCCCGCTGCGCGACGTCTCGCAGTGGTGGTCCTTCGAGTTCGGCGCCGACTGGCGCCATCCGCTGGGGCCCGGCAGCAACCTGCGGGGGCTGGAGGACCATCCGGTCGTCCACGTGGCCTATCCCGACGCCGAGGCCTACGCCGCCTGGGCCGGCAAGGCCTTGCCCACCGAGGCCGAGTGGGAGTTCGCCGCCCGCGGCGGGCTGGCGGACCGGGAGTTCGCCTGGGGCGACGAGCTCGCGCCCGGCGGCGCCATGCTC
The DNA here is from genome assembly GCF_016124325.1 of Phenylobacterium sp. GTDB lineage: Bacteria > Pseudomonadota > Alphaproteobacteria > Caulobacterales > Caulobacteraceae > Phenylobacterium. The sequence goes on along the minus strand of NZ_WGNY01000016.1, from coordinate 76,541 downwards.
GCCAACTACTGGCAGGGGGCGTTCCCCTACATCAACACCGAGGAGGACGGCTGGCTCCGGACCTCGCCGGTCCGCGCCTACCCGCCCAACGGCCATGGCCTGCACGACATGATCGGCAACGTCTGGGAATGGACCTGCGACTGGTACGCCCTGCCGACGGTCGAGCCCAAGGCGCCCGGGGCGTGCTGCACGCCGGCCAATCCCCGCGGCGGGACCGAGGCGGCCAGCGTGGACCCCCTCACCCCGGACATCCCCATCGGCCGCAAGGTGCTGAAGGGCGGCTCGCACCTGTGCGCGGAGAGCTATTGCCAGCGCTATCGCCCCGCCGCGCGCCACCCCCAGACCATCGATTCCTCGACCACCCACATCGGCTTCCGCTGCGTGGCGCGCGACTAGGGCGCTATCCGCAATGAAGGCGGAAGCCGGGGCCTATTCCGGCCCGCCGCCGTAGAGCAGCGCCTTGGCGTCCACGGGCCGGCGGGCGATGTAGTCCTCCACCAGGCCGCGGACCGCGCCGGGCTTGGCCGAGGCCGTGCGGTTGAGCGGCCCCCAGCGGGGCGGCGCCATGGAGGCCGACCAGGCGCCCCACTCCGACTTCATCCGCTCCAGCCGCTTGGGGTCGGCCGACGCGAGGTCGTGGCGCTCGCCGATGTCGGAGCGCAGGTCGAAGAGGAAGTAGGCGTCCTCGGCCTTGACCAGCTTCCAGCGGCCCTCGCGCATCGCGCCCAGCGGCCCCGCCCGCCAGTAGAGGCGGTCGTGGGCGTCGCCGGCCTTCGCGCCGGTGAGGAACGGCGTCAGGTCGACGCCGTCCAGGCCCTCCATCGACGCGCCGGCCGCCTTCAGCGCCGTGGCGGTGACGTCGAACTCCATGGCGACCGTCGGGATGGTACGCGCCTGGGGCAACCGGCCCGTCCAGCGGAAGATCGCCGGCGTCCGGATGCCGCCTTCGAGCGTCAGCCCCTTGACCCCGGCCAGCGGTCCGTTGGCGGAGGTGGTCTGCCAGGTGGGCCCGCCATTGTCGCTGGCGAAGACGATGAGCGTGCGTCGGCCGAGGCCTTCGCGATCCACCGTGTCCACGATCTTGCCCACGGCGTCGTCGAGCGCCGCCAGCATGGCCAGGTAGGTGCGCCGGCTGGGGTCCTTCACGTCGGCGTAGCGGGCCAGGTAGCGGTCGGTGGACTGCAGCGGCGCATGCACGGCGTTGAAGGATTCGTAGATGAAGAAGGGCCGGTCCTTGTGGGCCTCGATGAAGGCGACGGCCTCGTCGGCGAAGGCCTCGGTGGTGTGCGCCGGCATCGGCGCCGGCGAGGTCCCGCGCAGCATGGCCTTCGCGCCGGTCTTGCCGTCGGGGATGTAGGCCATGGCGCCGTCGAGGAAGCCGTAGAAGGCGTCGAAACCGCGGGCGGTGGGGACGTTGGTTTCCGTGAAGCCGATATGCCACTTGCCGTTCATCGCGGTGGCGTAGCCACGCGCCTTCAGGCGCTCGGGCAAGGTCGGTTCATCGCGGGGCAGGCCGAAGTCGGTCGCGGTGCGCTGGGCCAGGCCCGGATTGTTCTCGAACCCGAACCGCTGCTGGTAGCGGCCCGTCATCAGGGCCGCGCGGCTGGGCGCGCAGACGGGGTGGTTGGCGTAGTAGTCCGTGAGGCGGACGCCCTGGGCGGCCAGCCGGTCGATGTTGGGGGTGGCCACGTCGCGGCCGCCCTGCACGCCGAGGTCGCCGTAGCCCAGGTCGTCGGCGAGCAGGATGATGATGTTGGGTCGGTCGTCGCCCTCCGGCGCGGCCGGCGTGCGGTCGCGGGCGCCCGCGACCGGCGCCGCCATCGCCGTGGCCAGGACGGCGATCGCGATTCCCCGCAACCGGTTGCGCCAGGTCATGATGTCTCCCCCTCAAGCCGGCGCCGCCGCGCCCTGTTGCGTTCAGTGCGCCTCGGGCGCCAGGTCCGCCACGATGGTGCGGCGGGCGTAGAGATAGAAGCCGACCCCGACCAGGCTGATGAGCGCGGCGCAGTCCAGGGCGGCGCGGAGGCCGCCGGCCTCCCCCAGCCCTAGCGGGCCGGCGAACATGTCGCTGAGCGCCCCCACCACCAGCGGCCCGGCCCCGATGCCCATCAAGTTGATGAAGAAGATCGAGCAGGCGGTGGTCGTCGCCCGCAGGTTCGGCGGCACGATGCCGTGCAGGGTGGCGTAGACCGGACCGGCCCAGAACACGTTGGTGAACGACTGGAGCATCAGCAGCACAGCCGCCAGGGCGATGCTGTCCACGTGGAGGGCGGCGATGTAGGCCGGCGCGCCGACCACCAGGGCCAGCGCCGGGGCGATCATCACGTTGCGGATGTCGCGGGCCGCCGCGCGGTCGGCGATCACGCCGCCCAGCCAGGCGCTGAACGCGCCGAACACGCCGTTGATCAGGCCGATGGAGATGCCCAAGAGCCCCACCGGCTTCAGCCCGAAGCCCGCCGCCAGCGTGGCGACGGCCTCGGCGTGGTTGCGCAGGAAGAACGAGGCGAGGAACGGGCCCTGGCCGTCGGTGAACATCACCTTGAACCCGACGCCGAACGTCACGCACCAGAAGGTGGGCTTGGCGGCCAGGAAGCGGAACGCCTGCAGCACCGGCGGCTGGGCCGCCTTGGCCGCGGCCGCGTGCGCGGCGAGGTTCGACCGCGTCTCCTTCATCGTGGCCAGGATCAGGACGACGAGCACGACGCCGGGCGCGCCCGCCATCAGGAACGCCGCGCGCCAGCCGAAGGCGTCGGCCACCAGTCCGCCGAACGCCATGCCGATGAGGGCGCCCAGGGGCACGCCCATCGCGTAGAGGCCCAGGGCCGAGGAGCGCTTCTCCTTCGGGAAATAGTCGCTGATCAGCGACTGGGAGGGCGGCACGCCGCCGGCCTCGCCGACCCCCACGCCGAACCGGCAGAGGCAGAGCTGGGCGAACGACTGGGCCATCGACGACAGGGCCGTGAAGCCGCACCAGACCGCCACGGCCGCGGCGATGATGGCCGGCCGGCGTCCGTACTCGGCCAGCCGCGCCACGGGCACGGCCAGCATGGTGTAGACCAGCGCGAAGGAGATCCCCGACATGATCCCCACCTGCCAGTCGGCCAGATGGAGCTCGTGCTTGATCGGCTCGGCCAGGATGTTGATCACCTGCCGGTCGAGGTTGTTCAGCACATAGATCGCGAGCAGCAACGCCAGCACGTAGTTGGCGTAGGCGGGCCGGAAGCCGGCGGCGCGCTCCGCCGGGGCCTCGACGGTCAGTTCGGCCATCAGCCTGCCTCCGCTCGGGCGCGGCGCTGGCCGATCCCGGTTTCACTCCCCACGGCGTCTCGAGCGCCCGGAAGGCGCCCGGCCTGACGCCGCCGCACCCCCCTTGTTCTCGACGAGACTAGGTTTGTTACCAGTGGGTATCAACACCAAAAGTCGCGACAGACGGCCCGCCGCATTAAAATGTTACCAGGAAGTCGCAAATGCTTGACGACCCCCCGCGTCGCGCTCATGTTACCCGTCAGGAACAAGCGGCCGGCGAGCCGTGACAAAGGGGGAAATGACCATGGGGCGCAGGAAGCTACTCGCGTCGGCCGCTTGCTTGGCGCTGGCCGCGCCGGCGGTGGCCTCGGCGGCGGAGACCGTCGGGGTCGAGGAGGTGATCGTCACGGCCCAGAAGCGGCCGGAGAACGTCCAGGACGTTCCCATGTCGATCAGCGCGATCAGCGGCGATCAGCTGGAGAAGGCCAACATCTCGACGGTGGCGGACGTCTCGCGGTTCGTCCCCAGCCTGTCGATCCAGCAGTCCACCAACAACCGCAACTCCTCGATCGTCCTGCGGAACGTCGGGACCTCGGGCACCAACCCCGGCACGGATCAGGACGTCGGCGTGTTCGTCGACGGGGTCTACGTCCAGGTCGCCGGCCCGGTCTACAGCGAGCTGTCCGACATCTCGACGGTCGAAGTGCTGCGCGGCCCGCAGGGCACGCTCTATGGCCGGAACACGCCGGTGGGCGCGATCAACATCACGACGCGCGCGCCGACCGACCGGACCGAAGCCGAGAACACCATCCAGTACGGCAACGACAACCGGTTCAAGATCACCGGGCTGATCGGCGGCGGCCTCGCCCCCGATCTGGCGGGGCGGGTCTCGTACTGGTACGGCCGCGACGACGGCGAATACGAGAACATCTATGACGGCTCGAAGACCGGCAAGGACCGCAAGGCCGGCGTCCGCGGGCGACTGCGCTGGACGCCCGGCGACGATACGACCGTCGACCTGATCGCCTACTACTCCCACGCCAAGGTCATCGGCTCCAACGCCCGGCAGGTGGATCCGCTGGGCCCGGGCGGCATCGTCTTCGGCTACAATCCGACGCCCACGTCGTTCGCGACGTCGCCGTTCGTGATCGCCCAGACGGCGGCCAACCCGTCGCACCCCTATGTGCCGGCCGGGAAGTTCCAGGTGAACGCCGCGACCGACTCCGAGAACACGACGAACATGTACGGGGTGTCGGGGCAGATCACCCATGACCTGCCGCAGATCAACGCGACGATCACCGACATCCTCGCCTACAACTCGTACTACGACCACACGCCCAATCAGTCCCCGGGCGGCCTGCCGCTGGACATCACGACGAACGAGCAGCGGGACAAGATCCGGGCGACCAGCAACGAGCTCCGGATCGCGTCCGACGCCAAGCAGAAGATCGATTACGTCGGCGGCGTCTACTACTACCACAGCACCCTGGACTACGACGCGATCACCACCGTCGGCACGATGGCGAACCGCGTGTTCCCGGCCAGCACCGGCGGCGGCGGCAAGATCCCGGCCGGCAACCGCCAGACGCTGACCTACGCCCAGGACATCGACGCCATCGCGATCTTCGGCCAGGTGACGTTGAACGTCACCGACCAGTTCCGGGTGACCGCCGGCGGGCGCTGGAGCCGGGACAAAAAGACCAGCTCGATCGACGCGGTCCTGTCCAACATCACCGGCGCCCCGGTGTCGCCGGTGTTCTTCGCCAACCAGCAGGGCGGCGGGTCGCTGACGGGCAAGCGCGTCGACAAGGACACGACGTGGTCGCTCGGCGCCCAGTACGACCTCACCGACGGCGTCATGGCCTATGTCATCGCCGGCACCGGCTACAAGGACGGCGGCTTCAACTCGCGTTCGGCGGTCGTGACGCCCTACACCTTCGACCCCGAAACCTCGCGGACCTACGAGGCCGGGATCAAGTCGACCCTGTTCGACCGCAAGCTGATCCTGAACGTCGACGTGTTCCGCATGAAGGTGAACAACTACCAGCAGTCGACCCTGACCCCTCAGGGCGTCGGGTTCGTGATCGGCAACGCCGGGAACTTCCGGAACCAGGGCGTGGAAGTCGACGCCCAGGCCGCCCCGATCGAGCACCTCAGCCTGAAGGGCAGCCTCAGCTACATCAAGTCGAAGATCGTCAGCGGCGCCGACCGCCAGACCTGCGACAAGACCTATCCCTTCCAGGGGTCTGATCCGCCCCCCTCGTCGGGGCAGTACACCGACTCCACCAAGGCCTACTGCAACTTCAACGGCCTGACCCTGCCGCTCTCGCCGAAGGTGCGCGGCAGCCTGGCGGCCCGCTGGGAGCAGCCGCTGGCGAGCACGGGGTGGAGCTGGTTCGTCTCCGGAAGCATGAACTACCAGAGCTCGCAGTACATGGACGCGAGCCTCGATCCGCGAGCCTACCAATCGAGCTACACGCTGTTCGACGGCAACCTCGGCGTGACCTCCGACGACGGCGCGTGGCGGGTGTCGATCTGGGGCAAGAACCTCAGCAACAAAGAGTACTTCATCGTCGAGGCCTCCCAGACCCAGGGCGCCAACATCAGCGGCGGCGGAACGCGTCCGGCCAACGGCTTCATCGGCTGGATGGGCCAGCCGCGGACCTACGGGATCGAGGTGAACCACCGCTGGTGACGGCGGCGGCGAACGTACACGGCGCCACGGCGCGCCGCGCCCCGCCCGACCCGCCCTGCGAAGCGGCGACCGGGATGGACGCGGAGGCGTGACGCCAAGGGACCGGCGGCATGGGCCTCCCCTCGCGCCGCCGGTCCCCATCGAACATCAATCGATGGGCCGACCGCGCGGAGCCGGGCGCTTCGCCGTGCGCGCGGTCGCGCCCCCGGAGAGCGACATGGCCGACACCACGCGAGCCGCATTTCCCAAGGGCGACCGTCCCTGGTCCGATCTCGAGCGCGAGATGCGCCAGCGCACGTCCGACGACGCCGACTGGCGCGCCGGCCGCACCGCGATCTTCTTCTTCATGGCCGACCAGGAAGCCTACGAGGTCGGCAAGCGCGCCTTCATGGCGTTCTTCTCCGAGAACGCACTGGGCGCCGCGCGGGCCTATCCGGGCCTGGCGGCGATGGAGCGCGAGGTGCTCGACTACGGCCTCGACCTGCTCTCGGCGCCGGAGGGCGGCCGCGGCGTCTTCACCACCGGCGGCACCGAAAGCATCCTGCTGGCGACGAAGGCCGCGCGCGAGCGCCACCGCGCGCTCAAGTCCCACAATCCCGGCGCGCCGCTCAACATCGTCATGCCCGTCACCGGCCATCCGGCGTTCGACAAGGCCGCGATCCTGATGGACGTGGAGGTGCGCCGCGCCCCGCTCGACCCCGACCGCCGGGTGAACGTCGAGGCCCTGCGCAACCTGATCGACGAGAACACCATGATGGTCGTGGCCTCGGCGCCCTGCTTCCCGCACGGCGTCATCGATCCGATCGGAGAGGTCAGCGCCGTGGCCGAGGCCGCCGGCGTCTGGATGCATGTCGACGCCTGCGTGGGCGGCTGGATCGCGCCCTGGTTCGAGCGGATCGGGCGCGGCACGCCGGTGTTCGACTTCCGCCATTCCGGCGTGCGCTCGATCTCGGCCGACCTGCACAAGTTCGGCTTCGCCCCGAAGCCCTCGTCCACCGTCTTCTTCCGGGAGGGGGAGGATCTGGACCGCTCGACGTTCCGCCTCGGCTACTGGCCCAGCGGCATGTACACCACGGCCACCATGTCGGGCTCCCGGCCCGGCGCGGCGGTCGCCGCGGCCTGGGCGGTGATCAACCACCTCGGCGTCGAGGGCTACACGCGCGCGGCGCGGAACCTGTCGGCCATGGTCGACCGCTACGTCGAGGGGATCACCGCGATCGAGGGGCTGGAGCTCTGGGCCAAGCCTGACGTCACCATCATCAACTTCGGCTCCAACGCCTTCGACATCTACGCCGTCGCCGAGCAGATGCGCGCGAAGAAATGGATCCCCGGACTGACCAGCGCGCCGCGCGGCATGCATACGATGCTGTCGATGCAGCACGAGCCGGCCCGTGAGCAATATCTCGCCGATCTGCGCGAAAGCGTCGCCGCGGTGCGCGCCGCCAAGTCGAAGAGCGACCTGACCGCCACCTACTGACCCCTAGGCCCAGCCCCGGAAGGGAGACGTGACTTGGACACCGCCGAACCGCTCGCCACCGACTGGTCGACCGAGGGCGTCGTCAACCGCCGGGAGCGGTACTACGCGGCGTCCCAGCGCAAGTTCGTGCCCTACCAGTCCCCGCTGATCTTCCAGCGCGGCGAGATGCAGTACCTCTGGGACGAGACCGGCCGGCGGTACACCGACCTGCTGGGCATGAACCTCTGCATCTCGGTGGGCCACGCCCATCCCAAGGTGGTCGCCGCGGTGCAGGCGCAGGCCGCCCAGCTCACCCACTGCACGACCATGTTCTACCACCCCGTCCCGGCGCACCTGGCCGAGGAGCTGGTGGCGACCATGCCGGCGGGCCACGACTGGGTCGTCCACTTCACCAACAGCGGGACCGAGGCCGTCGACCTGGCGCTGCTGATGGCGCGCGAGTTCACCGGCGCCATCGACATGCTGTCGCTGCGGACCAGCTACCACGGCGCGACCTTCGGCGCGCAGGCGCTGACCGGCATCGCCGGCTTCCGCCATGACGTGCCGCAACTGGGCGGCGTCACCTTCGTGCCCGAGCCCAACCAATACCGCGGCGTCTTCGGCCCGGGCGTGCAGCCGTACCTCGACGAGATCGACCGGGCGATCCAGACCGCCACCTCGGGCCGGCTGGCCGGCATGATCATCGAGACCGTCCAGGGCTACGGCGGGATCGTGCCGATGCCGCCCGGCTACCTCGCCGGCGCCTTCGAGCGGGTCCGCGCCGCCGGCGGGCTGGCGATCAGCGACGAGGTGCAGTCGGGCTTCGCCCGCACGGGCGACCACTTCTGGGCCTTCGAGGCCGACGGCGTGGTCCCCGACATCGTGGTGATGGCCAAGGGCATCGGCAACGGCATCCCGCTGGGCGCGGTGGTGACCAAGCGGCACATCGCCGAGTGCATGGCCGACAAGTTCCTGTTCCACACCTACGGCGCCAATCCGGTGGCCTGCGCGGCCGGCCGCGCGGTGCTCCAGGCCATCCGCGAGGAGAAGCTGCAGGACAACGCCCGCACGGTCGGCGCCGCGCTCAAGGAGGGCCTGGCCGAACTCCAGCAGCGGCACGCGATCATCGGCGACGTGCGCGGCGTCGGGCTGATGACCGCCATCGAGCTGGTGAAGGACCGCAGCACCAAGGAGCCGGCCACGGCCGAGACCGCCGCGATCTTCGAGGAGACCCGCCGGCAGGGCGTCGTCGTCAGCAAGTCCGGCCCGCACCGCAGCGTGCTGCGCATGGTGCCGCCGCTCTGCCTGTCGATGTCCGACATCGGGCCGGTGATCGACGCCCTCGACGCCAGCTTCCGCAACGCCCTGAACTGACCGCCGCACGCCCACCCGAAGCCGCAGGAGCCGTCATGTCCCGCAAGCCGCCCAAAGCCCCCGGAACCCCCGGCGCGAGCCGCCGGGCGCTGCTGGCCGGCGGAACCGGCCTGATCGGCCTCGCCGCGTCGGTGACGGCCACGCGCGCCGCGGCCCCGCCGGCCCGCAAGCCGGTCGACGGCGCGCGGCCCAACATCGTCTTCATGATGGTCGACAACTTCGGCTACGGCGACCTGGGCTGCTACGGCGGCGGCGAGCTGCGCGGCGTGCCGACCCCCAACATCGACCGGCTGGCGACCCAGGGCCTGCGGCTGACCAACTTCAACGTCGAGCCGGAATGCACGCCCACGCGTTCGGCCCTGCTCACGGGCCGGATGCCGGTGCGCAGCGGCACCTCCCGCGTCGAACTGAACGGCGGCAAGGACGGCATCGCGCCGTGGGAGTACACCCTGGCCGAGCTGCTCTCGGACGCCGGCTATGCGACCGCCTGCTACGGCAAGTGGCACCTCGGTTCGAGCGAGGGCCGCTTCCCCACCGACCAGGGCTTCGACGAGTGGTTCGGCATCCCCCGCTCCAGCGGCGAGAGCAACTGGACGATCCAGCCGGGCTTCGTGCCTTCGGAATACCAGCTCCAGCCCGTGCTGGAGGGCCGGCGCGGCGAGCCCAGCCGGGCGCTGCGCCCCTACGACCGGACCGCCCGCTCGCTGATCGACCGCGAGATCACCGACCGCGCCGTGGCCTACATCGACAAGCACGCCAAGGCGAAGAAGCCCTTCTTCCTCTACCTGCCCTACACCCTGCCGCACGATCCGCCGCTGACGCACCCGGACTTCACCAAGCCCAACCGCTCGCAGTACCAGAACGCGCTCGACGAGATCGACCACAACGCCGGCCGGGTGATCGACGCGGTGGACGCCGCCGGCATCGCCGACAACACCATCGTGATCTTCACCAGCGACAACGGCCCGCAGACCTTCCAGGGCCCCGGCGTCGACTTCGGCGGCCAGTCCGACTCCGGCCCGTTCCGCGGCGAGTTCCCGAGCGGCTGGGAGGGCGCCTTCCGCGTGCCCTGCGTGATCCGCTGGCCGGGCCGCACGACCCCCGGCCGCACCTCCAACCAGATCGTCGCGATCCTCGATTTCTACCGCACCCTGGCGCGGGTGGCCGGCGCGGCCGACCGCACGCCCACCGACCGGGCCGTCGACTCTCTCGACCAGACCGACTTCCTGTTCGGCGACAAGGCCGAGTCGAGCCGCGACCACATCATGTACTTCCACGCCGATCGCCTGCTGGCGATCAAGTGGCGGAACTTCAAGATGCACTTCGAGATCCGGGAGCCGCCGCGCAACGAGGTGGTCTCCACCGGCCAGAACGCCACGACCACCCTGGCCTACACCCTGCCCAATCCCTGGCTGTTCGACCTTGAGAACGATCCCAAGGAGATGTGGAACATCTCCACGACCAGCCTCTGGGTCCGCCGCCCCATGGCCCGCATCCAGCGCGACTACGCCGCCAGCGTCGCGAAGTTCCCCAACCTCAAGCCGGGCGCCGAAGGGCCGCCGGCCGGTGACCAGGCCTGACGCCGCAATCGACCAGGAGGCGCCCGCCATGCCGTTGATGATCGAGGATCCCGTCGACGGTCCGAAGGGCCAGGCGCTCTGGACCCGCGCCGACGCCGTGCTGCCCGGCGGCGGCATCTATCTGTCGCGCAGCGCCGACATGGCCGGCCGCGGCGTCCTGCCCGGCTTCATCGTCGCCGCCGAGGGCTGCCGCATCACCGACCCCGACGGGCGGCGCTACATCGATTTCCTCAGCGCCAACGGCCCGAACATCCTGGGCTACCGCCATCCCGAGGTGGAGGCCGCCGTGGCCCGCCAGGCCGAACGGCTCACCAGCGCCAGCATGTTCCCCGACACCCTGGTGGAGGTGATCGAACGGCTCCTGGCGCGCTTCCCGGGCTTCGCCTGGGGCGTGGTCTCCAAGAACGGGTCCGAGGTGGTGAGCCTGGGCGCCCGCGTCGCGCGCCAGCACACCCGCCGGCGGGGCCTGATCACCTTCACCGCCGCCTACCACGGGAGCGATCCCGAGCTGGCCACCCTGCCCCAGCCCGGTCCCCTGACGGAGCTGACCGGCGACGTCTGGCGGCTGCCCTGGAACGATCCGCAGGCGCTGGTCGACCACTGCCGGGCCCATGGCGAGGCGTCGGCGGCGATCATCCTCAACCCGCTGGACCAGAACCCCCGGCATCCGACCGTGGCGCCCACCACCGACTTCATCGCCGCCATCGAGCAGGTGCGCGCGCAGCACGACGTGCAGCTGGTGTTCGACGACGTGCGGCACGGCTTCCGCCTGCACCCGGAGGGATCGCACAAGGGCCTGGGACTGGAGCCCGACATCACCACCTTCGGCAAGGCGCTGGGCAACGGTCACGCCATTTCGGCGCTGCTGGCCCGCGAGCACCTGCGCCGCGCCGCCCGGAAGATCTTCTACACCTCGACCTACATGTTCGAGGCCACGCCCATGGCCGCCGCCATGGCGGTGCTGGAGATCTACGACCGCGACCGGGTCTTCGACCACATCGTGGCCATGGGCCAGCGCCTCTGCGACGGCCTCGCGGCGGGCGCCGCCAAGGCAGGCCACGCGGTCGACATCTCGGGACCGCCCACCATGCCGACCCTGCTGTTCGCGAACGACGAGGATGGGGCGCGCCAGCGCCGGTTCGCGCGCGAGGCCGCGGCGCGCGGCGCGCTGCTGCACCCGGCGCTGAACTGGAACCTCAGCGGCGCCCACGCCCCGGCCGACATCGACGAGACCATCGCCATCGCCGCCGAAGCCTTCGCCCTCACCCCGCCGGCCTGAGGGGCCGCCGCCTCAGGCGGTGGGCTCGAACCAGATGGGCGAGGACCAGGCGCGTTCCATGACGGTGGGGGCAAGCGCCGGGTTGGGCGGCGTGCCGTTGCGCAGCGCGTCCCAGGTCGACCAGCGGCACGACGGGTTCTCCAGCACGCGGACGTAGTAGAAGGCCCGCTGCTTGGGATCGAACTGCGGATCGGTCCAGACGGTGCGCATCTCCACGTCACCCTTGAAGCGGTCGGGTTCGCAGGTCTGGAGGTTCACCGACGCGCCGTTGTCGGGGCAGCGCCAGGTGGTCTTGTTCAAGGCCAGCCCGTCGGAGCAGGCGACGTCGAAGACCTTCTCCTTGGCCACCCCGTTCTCGATCCAGCCCTTCACGATCTGGGCGCGTTGCAGATAGCCCGACTTCGGATCGCGGACGGCCCAGACCAGGAACTTGGGCGCGCGGCCCTTGGCGGCGGCCAGGTCGCCGCCCATCGGCACGCCGTGAGCGTAGGCCTGGCGCACGGTGTCGGGCCGGGTCAGCAGGTCGGACGGGAAGTCGTAGCCCCCGAAGAACCGAACGCGGATGCGAGGGCCCGAGGTGGCGAAGGTCTCGCGCCGGCGCAGCGCCGCGAAGATCGACTCGCGGTCGTTCTGCTCGGCCCAGACCCCGGCCAGGCCCGAGGCCCCCCAGGAATTGTAGCGGCCGCCGGCCGCGGCGGCGTCGACGCCCTCCCAGGTCCTGGCGCCGTTCGGCGGGATCGATCCCCGCAGCTCGGGCATCCCGTCGGCCCGCCCGGCCTTCGAGAAATAGTTGGGCTCCTCGACGCTGCCGGGGGCGGCGTTGTGGGTGTCGGACGAGCCGATGAAGCCCAGCTTGAACGGGTTGGCGCCCACCTTTTCGCGATAGAGAAGGCCGTCCTCCAGCGCCCGGCGGACGTAGCCGCCGTCGAACTTCGTGATCGCCTTGTTGAGGCCGATGTAGCTCTCCATGATCTCGAAATTCGCCCACTCGTCGTTGGGCGAGAGCGAGGGATGGGTCTCCGAAGTCCCCTTGGTCTGGGTGAGCTCGACCAGGGGCTCGTTGCGGGCGCGCAGCTCGGCGTAGGCCCGGTCGATCGACTGGCCGTTCATCCGGCTGCCGTCGAACATGAGGCCGTCCGAGCCGTTCGAGTTGTGCGGGATCGCCAGCACGTCAACGCCCGCGCCGCGCCAGCCGTCCATCTTGCGCCACAGATCCTCGGGATCGTTCGAATCGGCGACGGAGAAGGGCAGCGTCGGAACCTTCGCGGAGCGGAAGATCACGTTGCGGTGCAGGTTCCGGCCGGTCAGGCCCGCGGTGAACTCATAGCCCACGAAGGTCGTGAACTTGCCGGGCTGGTAGTTGCGCGCCGCCGCATCCTGCACTTCCTGCCAGGCTCGGGAGCGGATGGCCGGATCCTTGAAGGGCTCCGGCAGCGTCCCGTTGCGCCAGGCCTGCCCGAAGGCGCGGAAGGCCTTCTGAATCTCCTCCCGATCCGAACTCACCAGCGCCTTGGCGAAGTCCAGCTTCGAGAGCGGGCTGGCGGGATCTCCCGCCTCACGCACGACGCCCATGTATTCGGAGTGGTCGGTCACCGCGGTGAAGTCGAGCGGACCGCCCGTCAGGCGGATCTGGTAGCCGGCGGCATGGCCGATCGGCTCGCCCTTCGCGAACCGGTAGGCGTCTTCCGGCGTGCGGCGGACGTTGAAGATATAGGCGTCGTTCGACAGATAGGTGTGGACGTGCAGATCGCCGAAATAGGCGTTGCGGTCCGGGTTGTAGCCCGGAAGTCGCTCAGACGACGAAGGCGCGCTGGCCGCGGCGGGTTTGGCCGCGGACGCGACGGTCTTGGCGGCGGGCGACGCCGGCTCCGGCTTCGCGCCGGTCATGGCCCCGACCGCGCCGCCGGCCACCAGCAGGCCGACCACGACCGCGGGCGCGGCGTAGCGCAAGGTGTCCTTCAACCTGGGTGTCACGGCGCTCTCCCTCGCTTTTTTGTTTCTTGTCGCCCGGATCAGGCGGTGGGGTCGAACCAGATCGGCGATGACCAGGCCCGCTCCATGATCGTCGCCGGGAAGGTCGGGTTGGGCGGCGTGCCATTGCGGATGGCGTCCCAGGTCGACCAGCGGCACGACGGGTTCTCCAGCACGCGGACGTAGTAGAAGGCGCGCTGCTTGGGGTCGAAGCCCGGATCGGTCCAGACGGTGCGCAGCTCCACGTCGCCCTTGAAGCGGTCGGGTTCACAGGTGGCGAGGTTCACCGAGGCGCCGTTGTCGGGGCAGCGGGCGGTCTTGGGATCCACCTTCAGCCCGTCGGAGCAGGCGACGTCGAACACTTTCTCCTTGGCCGCGCCGTTCTCGATCCAGCCCTTCACGATCTGGGCCCGTTGCAGATAGCCGCCGGTCGGGTCGCGCACGGCCCAAACGAGGAAGGTCGGCGCGCGGCCCTTGGCGGCGGGCAGGTCGCCGCCCATCGGCACGCCCTTCGCATAGGCGGTGCGCACCACGTCGGGCCGCGTGGCGATGTCGGCGGGGAAGTCGTAGCCGCCGAAGAAGCGCACGCGGATTCGGGGGCCCGAGGTGGCGAAGGTCTCGCGCCGGCGCAGGGCCGCGAAGATGGACTCGCGATTGTTCTCCTCGGCCCAGACGCCGGCCAGGCCCGAGGCGCCGCGCGTCTGGCGGATCACCGCGCTCTGGCCGCCCTGCCAGTCCTTGGCGCCGTCGCGCGGGATCGAGCCCCGCGCCGCCGGCGTGCCGTCACGGCCGCCCGAGGCGCCGAAGTAGTTGCGCTCCTCCGCCGCGCCCGGCGTGGCGTTGTGGTTGTCGGTCGAGCCGATGAAGCCCAGCTTGAACGGGTTCACGCCCAGCTTCTCGCGGAAGAGGATGCCGTCCTCCAGGGCGCGGCGGACGTAGCCGCCGGCGAACTTCGTCACCGGTTTATCCCTGCCGATGTAGCGGTCCATGATCTCGAAATCGGCCCATTCGTCGTTGGGCGACAGGGTCGGATGGGTCTCCGAGGTGCCCTTGGTCTGGGTGATCTCGGTCAGCGGTTCGTTGCGGGCGCGCAGCTCGGCGTAGGCCCGGTCGATCGGCTGGCCGTTGCGCCGCACGCCGTCGAACATGATCCCGTCGGAGCCGTTGGCGTTGTGCGGGATGGCCAGCACCGGCATGCCCTGGGTGCGCCAGCGATCCATGGTCCGCCACAGGTCCTCGGGATCGGTGGAGTCGGTCGCGGCGAACGGCAGCGTCGGGGCCTTCGCGCTCCCGAAGATGACGTTGCGGTGCAGGTTCCGACCGTCCGGCGCCGAGGTGAACTCATAGGCGACGAAGGTGGTGAAGCGGCCGGGCTGGTAGTTGCGCGCCGCCGCCTCCTGCTCCTCCTGCCAGCCGTGCGAGACCAGCGCGGGGTCCTTGAACTCCTTGGGCAGGGTGCCGGAGTGGCTGGCCATCACGAAGGCGCTGAACGCCTCTTGCATGCCGGCCGCGCCGGTCCCGGACAGGCTCTTGGCGAACGGCAATTTGGACAGCGGGCTGTCGGGCCGGGCCGCCTCGCGCACGGCCGACAGATATTCGGAGTGGTCGGTGACGGCCGCGAAGTCGAGCGGTCCGTTCTCCAGGCGCACCATGCCGCCGGCCGCGTGGCCGATCGCCTCGCCCCGGGCGTAGCGGTAGGCGTCGTCCGGCGTGCGGCGGACGCTGGAGATGTAGGCGTCGTTCGACAGGTAGGTGTGGACGTGCAGGTCGCCGAAATAGGCGTTGCGGTCGGGATTGTAGCCGGGCAGGTGCGCGGCGGCCTTCGCCGCCGGCTTGGGCGCGGGCTTCGGCGACGCCGCGGCCGCGGGCCGGGCCGGCTCCGCCTGCGGCGCCTGGACGGCGCTCACCGCCGCCGCGCCGCCCGCCAGCAGTCCGACCACGACCGCCGGAACCACATACCGCATCGCCGCCATGTCTCGCCTCCCCAGTCCTTGTCGCGCGCCGCCCCGTGGGTCAGCGGTATTCGGGCTCCACCCACTCGGGCCAGAGGTCGGGCATGTCCTTCGAGACCCGGTCCGGGAACGCCGCCGGGCGCTTCTCCAGGAACGAGGCGATGCCCTCCTTGGCGTCGGCCGACGCGCCGCGCGCGCGCATCGAGCGGCTGTCGGCGCGGTGGGCCTCCATCGGGTGGTCGGCCACCAGGCCCCGCCAGATGAGCTGGCGCGTCACGCCCATGGAGACCGGCGCGGCGTTGTCGACGAACTCGCGGGCCAGCGCATAGGCCGCCGGCAACAGGTCGTCCGGCGCGTGGACCGAGCGCACCAGGCCGTGTTCCTTCGCCTCCGCCGCCGGGAAGATGCGCCCGGAATAGCACCACTCCAGCGCCGTCGGCGCGCCCACCAGCCGCGGCAGGAACCAGGAGGAGGCCGCCTCCAGCGCCAGGCCCCGGCGGGCGAAGACGAAGCCGAACTTGGCCGTGTCCGACGCCATGCGCACGTCCATGGCCAGCTGCATGGTGACCCCCACGCCCACGGCCGCGCCGTTCACCGCCGCGATCACCGGCTTCAGGCTCTGGAAGATCCGCAGGGTCAGGCGGCCGCCGCCGTCGCGGCTAAGGTCGCCGGTGTCGCCCGCCGCCCGGCGCTCGGCCTCCCGCGCGCCCGCGTCGAACGTGCCGGCCCCGCTGCCCAGGTCCGCGCCGGCGCAGAAGCCGCGGCCGGCGCCCGTCACGATCACGGCCTTCACCGCGTCGTCGGCGTCGGTCACATCGAAGACGGCCAGCAGGTCGAGCATCATCTTCGGCGTGAAGGCGTTCAGCCGGTCGGGCCGGTTGAGGGTGATCGTCGCCACCCCGTCGGCCACGTCGTAGAGGATCGTCTCGAAAGTCGGCTGGCTCATGTTCCCGTCCCGCAGGGCTCCGTTCCCGGCGGCGCGATCGCCCCGGCCGAAGCCTCCTGTTGATGCCCTTGGGACGAAGCTAGGCGTGCGTCCGGATCACGGCAACACAAATGTTCCCAGCCGGTATCAAATACCGCTCGGAGAGCGCCGTCACTCGCCGGGAAGACGGTAGTTGAGCTCGACCGTGCCCAGCCGGAAAGCCTCGCGCGACGACAGGTGGTACTCGCGCTGGATGCGCGCCCACCAGCGCAGGCGGGTTTCCTCGTCGAGGCCGTCCTGGCCCTCGATCCAGCGGATCAGGTTCTCGATGAACGGGCCGACGTTCAACCGCGACGCGTAGCGCGCCCGCGCCTCGGCGCCCGGCGGCGCATCGGGGCCGACCATGAACCAGCGCTTGAGCGTGTAGGCCGCGATCGTGCTCGACACCGCCTCGGCCCAGTCGAGCTGCTCGACCCGGGCCTGGCTGTAACGCAGCACCAGCAGGTACGGCTCCGGGCAGGAGGCGGCGACCCGCGCCACCTCGCGGGCCCGCGCGCCATACACCGGATACGGCCGGGCATAGGCCTCATGGATGCCGGCGATCACGTGATCGCGGATCGCGTCGAGCAGGTGCTTCTTCGAGGAGAAGATCCGGTAGATCAGCACCTTCGGCACGCCCGCCGCGTCGGCGATGTCCTGCATGGTGGCCTGGCCGAGGCCCTTCTCGAGGAAGACCCGGCTGGCGATGCGGATGTAGGCCTCGCGCCGCTCGGCGACGTTCACCCGTGGCTTCGAGCCTCGGCCCTTCTTCGGCCGCGAGGCCGTCTCAGGCGTCTTCAAGTCCGCATCCTCTCCCGTCCGGCCTCTGGATCCGGCCCATCCGCTCCGCTTCGCCGGCCGGGCTTCCGCCTCAGCACCGCAACTTGCGGTAACATCGGCCGCCTGGGCGAACAACGCTCATATGACCGCCTGAGCCATTCCGCCACATATTGAGCCCAATTGGTAACATTGCTAGTCGTGCGCTGCATCTAGGAACAGGAAAACGCCCCATGGACGTGCAGGACAAAGTCGTCGTGATCACCGGCGGCGGCAGCGGAATCGGCAAGGCCATGGCCGAACGGTTCCATCGCGGCGGCGCGCGCGCCGTGGTGATCGGCGACCTCAACCTCGAAGGCGCCGAGGCCGTCGCCGCGTCGGTGGGGGGCGTGGCGCTCCGCACCGACGTGGCCGTCGAGGCCGACGTGGCCCGGCTCGTGGCGCTCGCCGAGGAACGCTACGGCGGCGTCGACCTCATGTGCTCCAACGCCGGGGTCTCGGTGCGCGATCCCGACTTCAACAACGCGACATCGGCCTCCAACGAGACCTGGACGCTGGGCTGGAACGTCAACGTCATGGCCCATGTCTACGCCGCGCGCGCGGCGCTGCCGGGGATGATCCGGCGCGGCGGCGGGCATTTCCTGCACACGGTCTCGGCGGCGGGCCTGCTCAGCCAGCCCGGCAGCCCCGTCTACGCCACGACCAAGCACGCCGCCGTCGGCTTCGCCGAGGCCCTGGCGATCACCCACCATTCGCAGAACATCCGGGTCTCGATCCTGTGTCCCCAGGCGGTCGACACGCCGCTGATCCGCGGCGCGCGCGGTTCGCAGGGCGTCGACGGGGTGCTGTCGCCGGAGGCGGTGGCCGAATGCGTCGTCGAGGCGCTGGCCGCCGACCAGTTCCTCATCCTGCCGCACCCGCAGGTGGCCACCTACATGCAGCGCAAGGCCGCCGACTACGACCGCTGGATCGGCGGCATGGCCCGCCTGCGCGACAAGATCGCCGCCACCCTCGACTGATCGGCTTGAGGCGGCGCTGGTGGGCCCGGCAGAACTCGAATTTCTGAGGGGATTTGAGCCTTGGCCCGCCAAAATACCATCAGCGATACCATCATCGCTGCAGTACCCGTTCCGATCCAGCTCCGGCGTTTCAGCCATTTCCATTTCATCGCAGTCAGTGTGCAACTGCTCCTGAGGGCGCCGTTGCGGCGGCACTGATCCACTATTCGGACGGCGGCACGATCAGGGATCAGCGAACGCCTGAAATGGCTGACGAGACCAGCTAACGGACCGCCAGAGTGATCGATGCGCCGGCGGCGAGCGCCGTGGCGTTGTACTTCACGATCCTGGCGTAGCGCGACATCGCCCGCGTCTGTGTCACCTGGCGGCACCAGTCGACGTCGTAGAAGGCGAGTTCGCGGTTCGCGGCGGCGTTGCGGCAGACGGTCCCGGACGCCACGCGCACCTCCTGCTTCACTCCATCAGGCGTCTTGCCCGCCAGGGAGATGCGAATTGAGGTGGGCGCATGCCCCTCGATCTGGAGCGGCGTCACGTCCTGCGCCGCCGCAGCGGCCGGGAGCGCCAGCGCCGACACGGCCGCCAGCGCGCTGAGCGTCTTCAAGCTGAACATGAGATTGCCTCCTTGCGATCTTGCAGGATGAGGCTAGGCCCGCGGAAGCCGATCACGATTGTGGGCCGTCAACCTCGGCCTTGATAACCGCTGTGGCCTGCGACGACCTGTCCGGTGGCGGGCTTGATCTTCGACAAACCCAAGGGCGGCGACAGCCGCTACGGCTTGGCGAAACGCTTTTCCCGGGCTCCGCATGATCGCACCTACGTCAACCTTTGATGCGCCAACCACGGCAGGGGTCCGTGTTCTGTTCTTCGGCAAATTGGCCGATCGGTTCGGACGCATGCGCGACGTCGACATTCCGCCCGGCGGCTGCACCGTCGGCGCGCTCAAGCCGCGCCTCGCGGCCGGGATCGAGGCCGGAGACGTCCTCAATGACGCCGACATCCGCACCGCCGTGGACCAGCAGTTGGTGCTGAACGACGAGGTGCATATCCGGCCTGGCCAGGAGGTCGCCTTCCTGCCCGCTTTCTCTGGAGGTTGATCATGGACGGCAATATCGCCCCGACGACCAAGGCGCGCATCGACCCGTCGCTGCCTTTCTACCCGCTCAGCATCGCCGTACTGACGATCTCGGACACGCGGACGGCGCAGACCGACACCTCGGGCGCGCTGCTGGCCGACCGGCTGGCGGCCGCCGGCCACACGCTCGCCGACCGTGCGATCGTTCCCGATGATGTCCCGGCCATCCAGGCGCGAATCCGCGCCTGGGCTGTGGATCCGACTATCGACGTGATCGTCACGACCGGCGGCACAGGCTTTGCGCCGCGGGACGTCACGCCCGAGGCCGTTCGGCCGCTCCTGCGCCGCGAGATGGACGGCTTCGCCGTCGTCTTCCATCAGGCCAGCTACGGAACCGTGGGAGTCTCGACCCTGCAGTCGCGCGCGCTCGCCGGCCAAATCGACGACACCTTCGTGTTCTGCGTGCCCGGATCCACCGGCGCGTGCCGCGACGCCTGGGACCTGGTGCTGGCGCAGGAATTCGACAGCCGCTTCAAGCCCTGCTCGCTGGTGGGCCAGGTTCCACGTTACCGCGGCGTCTGCGCCTGAACGCGAAACGGCGGCGGGCCGGAGACGCCCGCCGCCGCCCGCGACGTCCGCGCTGTTCGCTGTGTGGCCGTCGGCGAGGTGAGTGTGCGCCTGCGGCCGACTCCCCCGGACGTCAGGTCAGGAACGGCTCGAAGAGCACCTCGTTCTCGAGCCGCATGTGTTCCCGCAAGTCGAAGTCCAGCTTGCGGCAGGCGATCACCAGGGCCCGCCAGGTCGCGCAGGCGCCGGGCGGCGCGCTATGGTCGTGCGTCAGCGCGCGCAGACGCACCAGCTGTTCCTCGACGTCAGCGTGCTCGGCCATCATCCGGCCGATCGGAAAGCGGATCATCGGGCTGCCGCCGCCCAGGATCATCGGGAATAACACCTGCTCTTCCCGTTGCTGATGGCTCTCCAGGTCATCGGCCATGAAGGCGAGATGATCGGCCAGGCCGCGCGGGCATTCGGCGTCGCCGGCGTGCACCGCCTCGACCTTGCGCGCCATTGCGATGGCCTGCGGCAACTCGCGCCGATGCGTGTCGTGGTAGCGCGTCAGGATGAGGTCAATCAGCCCCTTCACGTCCGCCGGGGCGTCGTTGGCGGGGGGCGGCGGGAAGAACGCACAGCGGATCGCCGCGCCACCCACGGCGGGATTCGGAATGGGAGCAGACGTCTCTTCGTACATGTGTGAACTCCTCCGGGCTCTCTGATAGCGCGGGCCGAAGCCCCGCGCCTTGAAGCGTGGCGATCTCGCGCTTGATGTCCGGCAAGCCCCGAGCCGACTGCGGCCAAGGCGTCCGACCGACCGAATCGCCGAGCCTGTTCCGCCTGTTCGAGGAGGCGATGATGGCGTTCGACAGCCCGCTGGCCGGAGATATCTGGAGCAGCAAGTACCGGTTCGTTCCGCCCGATGGCGAAGGCGATGGATCGATCGAAGCCACCTGGGATCGCGTCGCGGCCGCGCTCGCCCATGCCGAATCCTCAGAGTTGCGTCGCGCCGTCCAGGCCCGGTTCCGTGCAGCGCTGGAGGATTTCCGCTTCCTCCCCGCGGGCCGGATCCTGGCCGGAGCCGGCACGGCCCGCGCGGTGACGCTGTTCAACTGCTTCGTCATGGGCGCGATCCCCGACGACCTCGGCGCGATCTTCGATCACCTGCGGCAAGCGGCGGTCACCATGCAGCAGGGCGGCGGAGTCGGCATGGACTTCTCCTCCATCCGCCCCGCCGGGGCCCCCGTCCGAGGTGTCGGCGCCGACGCCTCCGGGCCCTTGAGCTTCATGGAAGTGTGGGACGCCATGTGCCGCACCATCCTGTCGGCCGGCCAGCGGCGCGGGGCGATGATGGGCTGCCTGCGCGTCGATCATCCCGACATCGAAGCGTTCATCGACGCCAAGCGCGACCCGATCCGCTTTCGCAATTTCAACCTGTCGGTGCTCGTGAGCGACGCGTTCATGGCCGCGCTCGAAGCTGACGCCGAGTGGCCGCTGACATTCAGCGGCGAAACCCACCGAACCGTGCGCGCGAGCGACCTTTGGAGCCGGCTGATGCAGGCGACCTACGATGCCGCCGAGCCGGGCGTCATCTTCATCGACCGTGTCAACGCGCAGAACAACCTGGGCTACTGCGAGACGATCCTGGCCAGCAACCCGTGCGGCGAGCAGATGCTGCCGCCCTACGGCGCCTGCCTCCTCGGTTCGATCAACCTCGCCCGGCTCGTTCGCGCCCCCTTCGCGGCCGACGCCGACGTCGATGAAACCCAACTCGCCGAGCTGACCCGCACCGCCGTGCGGATGCTGGACGACGTCATCGACGTGTCGCGCTTCCCGCTCGAAGCCCAGGCGGCGGAGGCCATTTCCAAGCGGCGGATCGGCCTGGGCGTCACCGGGCTGGCGGACACGCTGGTGTTCTGCGGCGCCGCCTACGGATCGGATCAGGCGGTCGCCCTCACGCGGCGTTGGCTGGGCGCGATCAAGCGCGAAGCCTATCGGGCCTCGGCGGAGCTGGCGGCGGAGAAGGGCCCCTTCCCGCTCTACGATGCCGCGATCCTGGACCGCCCCAACCTGCTCGCACTCGACGCCGAAACCCGCGCCCTCATCGCGCGGCACGGCCTGCGCAATGGTTGCCTCACCTCGATCGCACCGACCGGCACCACCTCGCTGCTGGCCGGCAACGTCTCGTCGGGCATCGAGCCGGTGTTCGCCTACGCCTATACGCGCAAGGTGCGCCAGCCGGACGGACAGATCCGCGAGGAGTGCGTCGAGGACTACGCGCTCGCCGTCTGGAAGCGCCTGAACGGCGACGCGCCGCCGCCGGCCGAGGTGTTCGTGAGCGCCCAGACGCTCGCGCCGGATGCGCATGTGCGCATGCAGGCGGCCGCCCAGGCCGAGATCGACAGCTCGATCTCGAAGACGGTGAACTGCCCGACCGACATCGGCTTCGAAGCCTTCGCCGACATCTACCGCCTCGGCTACCGAACGGGCTGCAAGGGCCTGACCACCTACCGGCCGAACGCCATCACGGGATCTGTGCTGTCGGCAGAGCCCACCGTGGTTGAGGCGGCGCCGGTCCAGAAGGCGCCGACGCTCACCCCGCGGCCGGAAGCCTTGTTGGGCGCGACCTACAAGCTCTCGTGGCCGGAGAGCGCGCATGCGGTCTACGTGACCCTGAACGACATCGTGGACGTCGAGGGTCGCAGGCCCTTCGAGATCTTCATCAACTCCAAGAATATGGAGCACTACGCCTGGACGCTGGGCCTGACGCGGATGATCTCGGCCGTCTTCCGGCGCGGCGGCGACGTCGGCTTCGTGGCCGAGGAACTGAAGGCGGTGTTCGATCCGCGCGGCGGCGCCTGGGTCGGGGGACGCTATGTGCCCTCGCTGCTCGCCGCGATCGGCGGGGTTATCGAGCGGCATCTTGGCGCATCGGCCGAAGACACGGCGATCGCCGATCCGCCGCCCGCCTGGCCCTTCGCGGCGGCCGCGTGCCCGCGCTGCGGCGGCTTCGGACTCGTCCGAAAGGAAGGCTGCGACACCTGCCTCGGCTGCGGCTACTCGAAATGCGGCTAGCGAACGCTTGACCCCCATCAAGGCGCATCTGCCGTCCCGGTGGTAGGGGAATGCCATGTCCACCGCCGCCGCGCGCCGCGCCTACACGGGCCCGACCGTTTTCAGCTTCGGCTTCCGCCCCTTCTTCCTGATGGGCGCGGCGTGGGCCGCCCTGGCCGTGCCGCTGTGGATCTGGAGCCTACAGTCGAGCCTCGCGGCGGGCGTGCACCGCGACTGGCACGTGCACGAGATGCTGTTCGGCTTCCTGGCGGCGGTCGTGGCGGGCTTTCTCACCACCGCGATCCCGAACTGGACCGGCCGAATGCCGGTGATCGGGGGACCACTGGCCGGGCTCGCCGGCCTCTGGCTCGCCGGACGCCTCGCCATGCTGTTCGCCTATCTGATCGGACCGATCGCGGCTGTGATCGACGCGGCGTTCCTGGTCGTCTTCGCCGGCGTGGTCTGGCGCGAGGTGCTGGCCGGCCGCAACTGGCGCAACCTGCCGGTTGCGGGGCTCGTCTCGCTGATGGCGTTGGGCAACATCGCCTTCCACATCGACAGCCGTCTGTGGAGCTCGGGCCTGGGCGAGCGGCTCGCCCTCGGCGCAGCGGCGGTCCTGATCGCGCTCATCGGCGGGCGCATCACGCCCAGCTTCACCCGCAACTGGATGCGCGCCCGCCGGCTGACGCCGGAACCGGCAACCGCGGGACGGCTGGACCAGGCCGCGCTCGGCCTCACAGGGCTCGCCGCCCTGCTCTGGGCGATGACGCCGGAAGTCCCGGCGACGGGCGCCGCGCTCCTCCTGGCGGGTTTGGCCAATGTCGCCCGTCTGGCGTCCTGGCGCGGCTGGGCGGCCCGGTCGGAGCCGCTCGTGTGGGTGCTTCACCTGGGCTACGCTTGGCTCGCCGTCGGCCTTGGGTTGCTCGGCGCGTCACGCCTCTGGTCCGAGATTCCGCGAACCGCGGGCGTGCACGCGCTGACGGCCGGCGCGGTCGGCGTGATGACGCTCGCGGTCATGACCCGCGCAACGCGCGGCCACACCGGACGCGTGCTGGCGGCGGGGGTCGGGACCACAGCCATCTACGTTCTGATCAACCTGGCGGCGCTCGTCCGCGTCGCCGCGCCGTTCGCCGGGACCTTCCAACCGGGCCTGCTGATCGTCTCCGCCGTCCTATGGTCGTCGGCCTTCGGCGGCTTCGTGATCGCCTATGCCCCGATGCTGACCCGGCCGCGCGCAACCGCTTGATCGCCGTCAAGGCCGGACCGCCGTCGTTGGTCTAGAAGCGCAAATGTGCGGACGTCTGGGCCGCACGTCGCTCCGAGCGTCAGGGCCTACCGCGCATCCGCGCCACGGCCGGGACGCCGCGCCGGACATCCGGCAAGGGCGCCGGGGGAAACGCCGCCGCCTCCCGTGCTTGGAAAGGAGCCAGCTTGGGCGTTCTCGTCGACGGCTTCGGCCGCCGTTTCCGCTATTTGCGCCTCTCGATCACCGAGGTGTGCAATTTCCGTTGCACCTATTGCCTGCCCGACGGCTATCGCAAGACCGGCGCGGAGAGCTTCCTGCCCCCGGACCAATGCGAACGGGTCGTGCGGGCCTTCGCCAGCCTCGGTGTCGGCAAGGTGCGTCTGACCGGCGGCGAGCCGAGCGTGCGTCGCGATCTTCCCGAGATCATCGCCCGGACCGCGGGCGTCCCAGGGGTCGAGAAGATCTGTCTGACGACCAACGGCTGGAACCTGGAGCGGCAGGCGGCTGCGTGGCGCGCAGCCGGGCTGACAAACCTCAACGTCAGCATCGACTCCCTCGACCCGGAGGGCTTCCGCCGGATCACCGGTCACGACCGGCTGGCGTCGATCGTCCGCGGGCTCGACGCGGCCGTCGCGCTGGGCGTGCCGAGCGTCAAGGTGAACGGCGTCCTCTTGCGCGGTGGCGTGGGCCGAGGCTTCGACGCCTTCGCCGAGTTCGTCCGCGATCGCCCGGTGGCGGTGCGCTTCATCGAACTGATGCGCACCAACGACACCACCGCCTTTTTCGCCGATCAGCACGTGCCGGGCTCGGTGCTCACGGCGTGGTTCGCGGAGCGGGGGTGGACGGCCCGGCCACGCGGCCTGGACGACGGGCCGGCCCAGGAGTTTAGCCATCCGGACTACGTGGGACGGATCGGCCTCATCGCCCCCTACGCGCCGGGCTTCTGCGATGGCTGCAATCGCCTGCGCGTCACCGCGCGCGGCCAGCTGCGGCTCTGCCTGTTCGGGGAGTTGGGCGTCGATCTACGCGACCTCCTGGAGGCGGACGAACCGGACGCCCTGCAGGCGCGCATCGTTCGGGCGCTCATCGGAAAGCCGGCCGGCCACCGTCTGCATGAGGCCAACAGCGGCGACACGCGGCAGCTGGCGCAGTTCGGCGGCTAGACAGAGCTGGTCAGGCCGCCTGCGTCCGGTCGCCGGCGACAGGCCAGCGCTCGCGCTGCGCCTTGCCCGTGGGGCCGCCCTTCACCGGCTGGTGATTGTCGATCATGGGCGTTGGTTTCGCGAGCCGCTCCAGCACCGCAGGACGACCGATTGTGACCTCCGCGCCTTTGGTCTCGACGCCATAGTCGGTAAGGGTCGCGAAGGCCCGCGACAGGTTCTCAGGCGTCATGCCGAGCAGCGAGGCCAGCACGCGCTTCTCGTGCGGGAGGGTGAAGGTGGGCTCGCCGCCCAACCGGACCTTCTGGGTGATCAGGTAGTTCGCGAGGCGCTCGATGCCGCCGCGCAGCTTCTGGTTCTTCAGCGTGCGGACCAGACCCCGGTAACAGCCGGACAACTCCTCGGCGACCGCGCAGGCGAAGCCCGCGTCGGCCTTCATGGCCCGCCGGATCGCTTCGCCCGACAGCATCAGGATGTCGGATCGCTCGAGCGTTCGCGCGGTCATCAGGCCGTCGGCGTCCAGGACGACGGCCGCCAGGATGAACGTGGAGACCGGCTTCAGGATCGACAGGGTGGTCTCCTTGTCGTTCCACGTCCCTTCAAGTTCGACGATGCCGTCGAGCAGAACGTAGAGGAAGTCGACCTGGTCGCCTTCGAGCAGCAGGGTGGTGCCGGGAGGAAAGCGCTGAAGGAAGGCGCCGGCAGTGACGTCTCGGAAGGTCGCGTCAGAACAATCCGAGAAGAGCGGCAGGGCTCTTACGCGGTCCAGATCCGCCGGTCGCATCGGCACGGTCGCAGGCCCTCCCACAGAATGTCCCGTGCAACAGGCGCCAAGTGACGGTCAGCTGCCTTGATCTTCGTCAATCCCGCCGCCACCGCGAGGGTTCGACGCTTGATGAACATCAAGCCATCAGTTGATGTAGGTTTAGATTTCAGTATTTCGCGTCCGCTGCGCTGGTTCGTCGCGCCAAAATCAGAAGCAGATCTAGCGAGTTCGCTTTTGCTTGATGTTGGTCAAGGCCAACTCAGCGCTGTTGCGGCACATCTTCGGGCCAATAGGGAGGCAAGCGGCCTCCCGCAATCGCTCGAGGGGCGCTGTGACCGACACCACCGTATCAGGCCAGCCTGGCGCCCGGGTGGCGCTCGGCATGAGCACGCTGCACTTCACAGCCTGCTTTGCCGTTTGGACGATATTTTCGATCATCGGCCTCCGCATCAAGACCGACCTCGGACTCACGGACGCCGAATTCGGCCTGCTGGCCGGCACCCCCATATTGACCGGCTCGCTCGCGCGCCTGCCGCTGGGAGTCTGGGCTGACCAGTTCGGCGGGCGCCGGGTCAATCTCGCGGCGACTCTCGTCGCCGCCGGTTCGGCCTTCCTGCTCTCGTACGGCCACAGCTATCTGCAGTTCCTTCTGGCGGCTTTGGGTCTCGGGCTGGCGGGCGCGACCTTCTCGGTCGGGGTCGGCTATGTCTCGAAGTTCTATCCGCCGAAACAACAGGGCACGGCGCTCGGCGTCTTCGGCGCCGGCAACCTCGGCGCTGCGCTGACCAACCTCGCGGCGCCGCTCGTCTTGCTGGCGATGGGATGGCAGGCCGTCGCCCAGATCTGGGCGGCGACGCTCGCCATCGTGGCCGTGCTAGTCTTTTTCGTCACCAGGGACGAGCCGGAACTGGCGCGCCGCCGAGCGCTCAAGCAGAAGCCGCGCTCGATGCTGGAACAGCTCGCGCCCCTGCGCAGGCTGCAGGTCTGGCGCTTCGCCCTCTATTACTTCTTCGTCTTTGGCGCGTCGGTGGCGCTGGCCCTGTGGCTGCCGCGCTACCTGATCGGCGTCTACAAACTGGACATCCGGACCGCCGGCATGATGGCGGCCGCCTTTTCGACGCCGGCTGCCCTCTTCCGGATTTTCGGCGGCTGGCTGTCCGACCGCATCGGGGCGCGCACGGTCATGTACCTGACCTTCGGCGTGAGCTTGGCCGCCGCCTTCGTGCTCTCCTATCCGGCCACGACCTATGTCGTCGACGGCATCGACGGTCCAATCCAGTTTCGTGTCGCGACAGCCCTGCCCGTGTTCACGGTCCTCATCTTCACGCTCGGCTTCTTCATGGCGCTGGGCATGGCGGCGGTGTTCAAGCACATCCCGGTCTACTACCCCGAACACATCGGCGCCGTCGGCGGAGTGGTCGGCATGATCGGCGGCCTGGGCGGTTTCGTCCTGCCGATCGCGTTCGGCGCGCTCAACGACCTAACCCACGTGTGGACCAGCTGTTTCATGCTGCTGTTCATCCTGGTGGGAACGGCGCTCGCCTGGATGCATGTTGCGGTCCTGCGCATGGAACGCGAGCACGCCCCCACGCTCGCCGAATTGCCCCAGCTTCCGGAAATGGCGCAGCTCCACTTCGAGGATCCGCACCGCCCCGCCGGAGTGAAGGCGGCCGCCGAATGAGAGGCGGCGCCCACAAGACAACCAGCCGAGGCGCTTTCGTTGGCGACACCCGGCTCGCGCGCGCCCCGGCGCGCCTTTGATCAAGGTTCCCGCAGAATGAGCAACACCCTCGACCGCCTGGCGTTCTTCACGCGCAAGACTGAGCTTTTCTCCGACGGCCACGGCGTCATGAACGACGAGGACCGGGCCTGGGAGGAGGCGTACCGGTCGCGCTGGCGCCACGACAAGATCGTCCGTTCCACCCACGGCGTGAACTGCACGGGCTCGTGCTCCTGGAAGATCTACGTCAAGGGCGGGATCGTCACCTGGGAGACTCAGCAGACCGACTATCCGCGGACGCGTCCGGAGCTGCCCAATCACGAGCCGCGCGGCTGCGCGCGGGGCGCCAGCTACAGCTGGTATCTCTACTCGGCCAATCGGGTGAAGTATCCGCTGGTGCGCTCGCGGCTGCTCAAGCTGTGGCGCGAGGCGCGGGCGACGATGGCGCCGGTCGCCGCCTGGGCCTCGATCCAGAACAACTCCGCGAAGCGCAAGAGCTACACGTCCATGCGCGGATCCGGCGGCTTCGTGCGCGCCACCTGGGACGAGGTCACCGAGATCGTGGCCGCCGCCAACGCCCACACGGTCAAGCAGTGGGGCCCGGACCGGGTGTTCGGCTTCTCGCCGATCCCGGCCATGTCGATGGTCTCCTACGCGGCCGGGGCGCGCTATCTGCAGCTCCTGGGCGGCGTCTGCGGCTCGTTCTACGACTGGTATTGCGACCTGCCGCCGTCGTCCCCGCAGACCTGGGGCGAGCAGACCGACGTCGCCGAAAGCGCCGACTGGTACAACTCCGGCTTCCTGATGCTGTGGGGCTCGAACGTCCCGCAGACGCGGACGCCCGACGCGCACTTCTACACCGAGGCCCGCTACCGCGGCGCCAAGTCGGTGGTGATCTGCCCCGACTATTCCGAGGCCTCGAAGTTCTCCGACCTGTGGCTGCCGGTGAAGCAGGGCACGGACGCGGCGCTGGCCATGGCGTTCGGCCACGTGATCCTCAAGGAGTTCCACGTCGACCGGCAGGTCCCGTATTTCCGCGACTACATC
The DNA here is from genome assembly GCF_016124325.1 of Phenylobacterium sp. Taxonomy (GTDB): domain Bacteria; phylum Pseudomonadota; class Alphaproteobacteria; order Caulobacterales; family Caulobacteraceae; genus Phenylobacterium. Next base: position 47,611 of record NZ_WGNY01000016.1, on the reverse strand, counting down.
CGCAGGTACTCCGACCTGCCCATGCTCGTGCGCCTGGTTCCCCAGGACGGCGGCTATGTGTCCGAGCGTCTGCTGCGCGCCGCCGACTTCGACGGCGCCCTCGACCAGACCAACAACCCGGAATGGAAGACCGTCGCCATCGACGAGGTCACTGGGCAGGTGGTGGTCCCCAACGGCTCGATCGGCTTCCGCTGGGGCGAGGATGGCAAGTGGAACCTCGAGGAGAAGGACGCCGGCGGCGCCGACACCGTGCTGCGGCTGGGCCTGAAAGGCGCTCATGACGAGGTGGTGGGCGTCCGCTTCCCCTACTTCGCCAACACGGCCTCCAACGGCTTCGCCTCCACCGAGCACCCCGACATCCTGGTTCGCAACGTGCCGGTGAAGCGGATGCAGCTGAAGGACGGCGAGGCGCTGGTCGCCAGCGTCTACGACCTGTTCCTCGCCAACTACGGGGTCGACCAGGGCTTCGGCGGCGAGCACATGCCGACGAGCTACGAAAGCCTGGAGCCCTACTCGCCCGGCTGGGCCGAGGCGATCACGACCGTCCCGGCCGAGCAGATCATCGCCGTGGCCCGCGGCTTCGCCACCAACGCCGAGAAGACCAACGGCAGGTCGATGGTGATCATCGGCGCGGCGATGAACCACTGGTTCCATATGGACATGAACTACCGCGGCGTCATCAACATGCTGGTGATGTGCGGTTGCGTGGGCCAGTCGGGCGGCGGCTGGAGCCACTACGTCGGCCAGGAGAAGCTGCGGCCGCAGACCGGCTGGGCGCCCCTGGCCTTCGCGACCGACTGGATCCGCCCGCCGCGGCAGCAGAATTCCACGTCGTTCTTCTACGCCCACACCGACCAGTACCGGTATGAGACCGTCAGCGCGTCCGAGATCCTGTCTCCGACGGCGCCGGACGGCCCCTGGAACGCCTCGCTGATCGACTTCAACGTCCGCGCCGAACGGATGGGCTGGCTGCCGTCGGCTCCCTCGCTCAAGACCAATCCGCTGGAGGTCGCCCGCGCCGCCGACGCGGCCGGGGTCGATCCCAAGGTCTACGCGGTGCGCGAGCTGAAGGCCCGCAACATCGAGCTTTCATGCCACGACCCCGACGACCCAGCCAACTGGCCGCGCAACATGTTCGTCTGGCGCTCGAACCTGCTGGGCTCGTCCGGCAAGGGCCATGAGTATTTCCTGAAGCACCTCCTGGGCGCAGCCCACGGCGTCCAGGGTAAGGACCTGGGCCAGACCGGCCGGCAGAAGCCGATGGACGTCGCCTGGCATGACGAGGCCCCCGAAGGGAAGCTCGACCTTCTGGTCACCCTCGACTTCCGGATGTCCACCACGGCCGTCTACTCGGACATCGTGCTTCCGACCGCCACCTGGTACGAGAAGAACGACCTCAACACCTCCGACATGCACCCCTTCATCCACCCGCTGAGCGCGGCCGTGGACCCGGCGTGGGAGTCGAAGTCGGACTGGGAGATCTTCAAGGCGATCGCCCGGAAGTTCTCCGAGGTCGCGCCCGAAGTCCTGGGCGTCGAGAAGGACGTCGTCCTCACCCCGATCCAGCACGACAGCGCCGCGGAGATGGCCCAGCCCTTCGACGTCAAGGACTGGTACCTCGGCGAATGCGAACCGATCCCCGGCAAGACCATGCCGCAGATCACCGTGGTCGAGCGCGACTACCCCAACCTCTACAAGCAGTTCACCTCTCTGGGCCCGCTGATGTCCAAGGCCGGCAACGGCGGCAAGGGCATGACGTGGAACACCGAGCATGAGGTCGGCCTGCTGGGCGAGCTCAACGGCCATGTCATGGAGGCCGGCGTCAGCGAGGGCCTGCCGCGCATCGAAAGCGACATCGACGCCTGCGAGACGATCCTCATGCTGGCGCCGGAGACCAACGGGGAGGTCGCCGTCAAGGCGTGGGAGGCGCTTGGCAAGCAGACCGGCCGCGAGCACGCGCACCTGGCGCTCCCGAAGGAAGACGAGAAGATCCGCTACCGCGACCTGGTCGCCCAGCCGCGCAAGATCATCTCCTCGCCGATCTGGTCAGGGCTGGAAAGCGAGAAGGTCTGCTACAACGCCGGCTACACGAACGTCCACGAGCTGATCCCGTGGCGGACTCTGACGGGCCGTCAGCAGCTCTACCAAGACCACCTGTGGATGCGGGCGTTCGGCGAGGCGCTGTGCGTGTACCGCCCGCCCGTCGACCTCAAGACCACCTGGGTGAAGGGCAAGACGCCAAACGGCGAGACCGAGATCGTCCTCAATTTCATCACCCCGCACCAGAAATGGGGCATCCACTCCACCTATTCCGACAACCTGCTGATGCTGACGCTGAACCGCGGCGGGCCGGTGGTCTGGATGTCGGAGGTGGACGCCCGCAACGCCGGGATCGAGGACAACGACTGGATCGAGGTCTTCAACGCCAACGGTGCGCTGACGGCGCGCGCGGTGGTCTCCCAGCGCATCCGTGAAGGCACGACCTTCATGTACCACGCGCAGGAGAAGATCATGAACACGCCGGGCTCGCAGGTCACCGGCCTGCGCGGCGGCATCCACAACTCCTGCACCCGCACCGTGCCCAAGCCGACCCACATGATCGGCGGCTACGCCCAGCTCGCCTACGGCTTCAACTACTACGGGACCGTGGGCGCGAACCGGGACGAGTTCGTCGTCGTCCGCAAGATGAACAAGGTCGATTGGCTGGAAGAGCCCAAGTCGGCCGTGGAGCCCCGCCAATGAAAGTCCGCGCCCAGATCGGCATGGTGCTGAACCTCGACAAGTGCATCGGGTGTCATACCTGCTCCGTCACCTGCAAGAACGTCTGGACCAACCGGCAAGGCGTCGAATACGCCTGGTTCAACAACGTCGAGACCAAGCCCGGCGTCGGCTATCCCAAGGACTGGGAGAACCAGAAGCGCTGGAACGGCGGCTGGATCCGCAAGGCCAACGGCCGGATCGAGCCGAAGATGGGAGCCAAGTGGCGGATTCTGGCGAAGATCTTCGCCAACCCCGACCTGCCCGAGATCGACGACTACTACGAACCCTTCGACTTCGACTACGGCCACCTGCAGACGGCGCCGGAGATGAAGGCGTTCCCGACCGCGCGGCCGCGTTCGAAGATCACCGGCGAGCGGATGGAGAAGATCGAATGGGGCCCCAACTGGGAGGAGATCCTGGGCGGTGAGTTCAAGAAGCGCTCGGCCGACTACAACTTCGAAGGGGTCGAGAAGGAGATCTACGGCCAGTTCGAACAGACCTTCATGATGTACCTGCCGAGGCTGTGCGAGCACTGCCTCAACCCCGCCTGCGTCGCCGCCTGCCCGTCGGGCGCGATCTACAAGCGCGAGGAGGACGGCATTGTCCTGATCGACCAGGACAAGTGCCGCGGCTGGCGGATGTGCGTCTCGGCCTGCCCGTACAAGAAAATCTACTACAACTGGGAGAGCGGTAAGTCCGAGAAGTGCACCTTCTGCTTCCCGCGCATCGAGGTGGGCCAGCCGACGGTCTGTTCCGAGACCTGCGTGGGCCGCATCCGCTATCTCGGCGTCCTGCTCTATGACGCCGACCGTATCGAGGCCGCCGCCGCCGAGCCGGACGAGAAGGACCTCTACCAGGCCCAGCTCGACGTCTTCCTGGATCCCGTCGACCCGAAGGTGATCGACCAGGCGCGCCGCGACGGGGTCCCGGAGGCCTGGCTGGAGGCCGCCCGCCGCAGCCCGGTCTACAAGATGGCCATCGACTGGAAGGTCGCCTTCCCGCTGCACCCGGAATACCGGACCCTGCCGATGGTCTGGTACGTCCCGCCACTGTCGCCGATCCAGTCGGCCGCTTCGGCCGGGGCGCTGGAGATGGACGGCGAGATGCCGGATGTGCGCAGCCTTCGCATCCCGGTCCGCTACCTCGCCAACCTGCTTACAGCGGGCAACGAGCCGCCCGTCGTCCAGGCGCTGGAGCGGATGCTGGCCATGCGCAGCTACATGCGCGCCAAGACCGTCGACGGCCGCATCGATCACGCCATCGCCGAGCGGGTCGGCCTGACCGCCGCCCACATCGACGAGATGTACCGCTACATGGCGATCGCCAATTACGAGGACCGCTTCGTCATCCCCACGACGCACCGCGAGGCGGTCGAGGACGCCTACGACCTGAAGGGCTCCTGCGGCTTCACCTTCGGCAACGGCTGCTCGGGCGGCCGCACGGAACTGGGCCTGTTCGGCCCCAAGAAGCGCTCGCGCGCGCCCACCACGGCGGAGGTCGAATAGATGTCCCTCACCTATCGGGCCCTGGCCCTCCTGCTCAGCTATCCGACGGAGGCCGGACGCGCCCTGCTCCCGGCCGCGTCGGAGGTCGTGTCCGCCGACCTGCGGATTCCCGGGCCGATCCGCCGCGCTCTGGTCCGCCTGTGTGCGGACCTCGCAGGCGCCGACCTCTACGAGGCCCAGGAGCGCTACGTCTGGCTCTTCGACCGGACGCGCTCGCTCTCGCTCAACCTCTATGAACACGTCCATGGCGAGAGCCGCGACCGCGGCCAGGCGATGGTGGCGCTGCTGGAGCTCTATCGCGCCAAGGGCCTCGAACTCTCGGCCAATGAGCTGCCGGATCACCTGCCGGTGTTCCTGGAGTTCCTCTCGACCCTCCCCGATGACGAGGCCGCCTCGCTGCTGGGCGAGGGCGCGCACGTCCTGCACGCCCTGGGGGAGCGGCTGCACAAGCGCCAGAGCCCCTATCGCGCGGTGTTCGGCGCCCTGGCCGCGCTCTCGGCCGACGGGGCCGACGCCGAGGCGCTGACGGCGTTGATGGCCGAACCCGACGACAATCCCGACGACCTCGAGGCCATGGACAAGCTCTGGGCCGAGACCGCCGTCACCTTCGGGCCTTCCGAGGTCGGCTGCCCCAAGGCCGACGCGCTTGTGAAGGCGATGCAGACCGCCCCCGCGCCCCGGCGCGTGCGCCCGGCGGCTTGAGGATACGCAAATGGACCTCAACCAGATCCTCTTCGGCGTCTATCCCTACATCGCGCTCTCCGTGCTGGTGATCGGCTCGATCGTGCGGTTCGACCGCGAGCCCTACACCTGGCGCACGGGCTCTTCGCAGCTCCTGAGGCGGCGCCAGCTGGTGACCGGCTCGGTGCTCTTCCACCTCGGCGTGCTGATGATCTTCGGCGGCCATTTCGTGGGCCTGCTCACCCCTGTCTGGATATGGGATACGCTCGGCGTCGCCCACTCGGCCAAGCAGATGCTGGCCATGGTCGCCGGCGGCGTCGCGGGCCTGATGGCGCTCGCCGGCGGCGGCCTGCTGCTGCACCGCCGCCTCTTCGACCCGCGGATCCGCAAGACGTCCAGCTTCGGCGACACCGCGATCCTCATCGTCCTGATGCTGCAGTTGCTCCTGGGTCTCTCCACCATTCCGGTCTCGTTCCAGCACCGCGACGGGAGCGAGATGCTGAAGTTCATGAGCTGGGCGCAGGGGGTCTTCACCTTCCGGCCCCACGTGGCCGACTTCGTCGCCGACGTCCAATGGGTGTTCAAGGCGCACCTGGCCCTGGGCATGACCATTCTCTTGGTCTTCCCGTTCACCCGCCTCGTGCACATGCTTTCGGCGCCGGTCTGGTACCTCAACCGCCGGGGCTGGCAGCTGGTGCGCACCAAACGCGCCCTTCCCCGCCGGCCCGAGGCCCTCGCGCCCACCTACGCCGAGCAGCAGGCCGCGATGCGCGCCGCCACACGCCAGGCGGAGGCCGCGGAATGAGCGCCCGCGCTATCGTCATCGACGGGGTCGAGATCCCCGAGACCCTGCTCGCGCAGGAGGTCCAGAACCACCCCGGCGCCTCGGCCGCCGAGGCGCGTCACGCTGCCGGCCATGCGCTGGCCATCCGCGCCCTGCTGCTCAACCGCGCCCTGGAGCTGGGCCTCGACGCACAGCCCGAGCGCGACGAGCAAGGCCGCGAGGAAACGCCTGAGGAAGCCCTGGTTCGCGCCGTCCTCGACCATGAGGTCGAGATCGCGCCGCCCACCCAGGCCGAATGCCTGCGGGTCTACGCCGCGAACCCGGCGCGCTTCCGGGCGCCCGCGCTCAAGGAAGCCGCGCACATCCTCATCGAGCCCGCCGACGCGACGTCCGCAGCCGACGCCGCGGCGCGCGAGCGGGCCGAGCGCGCCATCGCCGCGCTACAGGCCGGCGTCTGCACCTTCGCCGAGCTGGCGCGCGACCTCTCCGACTGCCCGTCAGCCGAAGTGGGCGGTTCCCTAGGCCAGCTTCGCCCCGGCGATCTCGTCCCCGAGGTGGAAGACGTGCTCGACGCCCTGCAGCCGGGAGATATCGCGATCGATCCGGTGCGCTCGCGCTTCGGCTGGCATGTGCTGAAGCTGGCGCGTCGCATCGACGGACAGGACCTGCCTTTCGAATTCGTCGAGGACCGGATCCGCCTGGGCCTCGAGGCCCGCGCATGGACGGCGGCGGCGACCCGCTATGTTGCGGACCTCGCCGCGGACGCCCGCAGCCGTGGCGTCGCGCTCAGCCTGACCGCCGATGGCGGCGTGCGCGACGGGTCTGCGACGCTTGGCGACTTCCTGGGCGACGGCCAGGCGGGCGAGCGTCTCCTGTCCTGGCTCCAAGCCACCGACGCCGACCTGGCGCGGCGGCTCTCCGAGGCGGCGGACGCCGTCGGCGACGCGCCGGCCGACTTCGCGCGCCAGGCGATGGCCGCGTTCGTCGCCGAAGCCGACGACGAGCGCTGGACCAACCTGATCTCGGCGGCGCGCGACGCGGCGGACCCGGCCGTGGCCTGCCTCGCCGCCGTGCTGCGCTCCAAGCTTGTCCCCGCCAAACAGACCTTCACGGTCATTCGTAGAGTCGCGTCGTGATCCGCTTCCGTTCATGCCTGGCCGCGAGCATCGGCCTCACCGCCCTAGCCGCGCCGGCCCTCGCGCTCGCCGATACCCCGCCCGGCAAGCTCATTCTCCACATGCGGCTGCGAAACGAAACGGTCGACCAGGACGGGTTCGGCAAGGACGCCGAGGCCCTGACCCTGCGCACCCGCTTCGGCTACGAGACGCCCGCCTGGAAAGGCTTCAAGGCCCTGGTCGAGGGTGAGAACGTCACCGCCCTGGCCGAAGACTACAACAGCACCACCAACGGCAAGACGCGCTATCCGGTGGTGAGCGATCCCGAAGGCACGGAGCTCAACCGCGCCCAGGTCTCGTGGAGCGGGGCGCAGGGCGACGCGGTGGTCGGCCGCCAGCGGCTGATCCTTGGCAACGCCCGCTTCGTCGGCAATGTCGGCTTCCGGCAGAACGAGCAGACCTTCGATGCGGCCAAGGCGTCCTTCAAGGCGACCAAGGATCTCACGTTCACCTACGCCTACATCGACAAGGCGCACCGCATTTTCGGCCGCCACAGCGCCCAGGGCGAGTGGAACAGCGACAGCCACATCCTGCAGGTCGACGCCAAGACCGCCTGGTGCCAGCTGACCGGCTACGGCTACCTGCTCGCCTTCAAGAACGCCGCCGCGCAATCGAACGCCACCTGGGGCGCTCGCTTCGCCGGCGCGCACCCGCTGCGCAACAAGCTGGCGCTGACATATGCGGCCGAGTTCGCGCACCAGACGGACTACAGGAACAGCCCGACCAGCTTCTCGCTCGACTATCTGGACCTCGGGCTGGGGGTGAGAGGACCGGCCGCCTGGGCCTCGGTCGGGCTGGAACGGCTCGACGGCGACGGGCGCCGTGGATTTGCAACACCGCTCGCTACCTTGCACGCGTTCCAGGGTTGGGCCGACGTCTTCCTCGTCACGCCACCAGCCGGAGTCCGGGACCTGAACCTGCGCGCCGGGGGCGTGGTCAAGGTGGGACCCAGGAACACCCCCGTCAAACTGCAGGCGGCCGCGCACGAGTTCACGGACGACGACGGATCGCGCCGCTACGGCCGCGAACTCGACCTCCTGGCCGGCGCTCCGATCACGTCGGAGCTCTCCGCTGAGGTGAAGGCGGCCATCTTCGACGGCGCGCAGCCTGGCTTCGCCGACCGCACGAAACTCTGGCTCACGCTCGAGTACCGGTACTAACCGCCGCCCGAAGGAGGCCGGTCATGGTCCTAGCCGACGAAATCGCCATCGAGCCCACGTCGCTCGAGCTGCTCGCCCGGCCGCTGGAGTGGTTCGCGGCCGAGCACCAGCGCCACCGTGAATTCTGCCGGCGGCTCGCCGAGGCCGCGGCGGCGACCATCTTCGATGGTCCGGAGATTGCCGCCTTGGCCGCCTTCGTCCGACACGACTTGGCCCGGCACGTCCTGGAAGAAGAGGAAGAGTTGTTTCCGCTGCTTCGCCGCCGCGCCCGTCCAGAGGACGTCATCACGGAGGCGCTCGACCGCCTCGCCGCGGAACATGGAGCGGACGCGGCGTCCGCGCAGGTCGTGCTGGCGCACCTGGACGCCAGCCTGGAGGCCCGCGCACCGCTCGGCGCCAGCGCCGGCGCGCGCCAAGCGCTGATGGGCTTCGCCAGCGAGGAACTGCGTCACCTGGCGCTGGAGAACGCCGTGGTCTTGCCGCTCGCGCGGCTGCGACTGTCCTCCGGCGACCTGCGCAAGCTGAGCCGCCGGCTTGCGGCGCGGCGCGGTGTCGAGCTAGCGCCGGCCGGAAGGTGATGGCGGCGCGGGTCGTCATCCTCGCCGGCGGCGAGGGCCGCCGCATGGGCGGCGACAAACCCGGACGGGCCTATGGGGCGACAACCCTGCTCGGCCGAGCTGTCGAACTCGCATGGACCTGGTCGTCCGATGTCGCCGTCGCGGTCCGCGCGCCGGCGCAGGCGCCCGCGGGGCTCGGGATTGAACTGCTCCTGGACCGGACGGACCTCGAAGGGCCGATCGCCGGCCTCGCGGCCGCCTTGGCGGACGCCCGCGACCGGCGCCATGGGCTGCTGCTGACCTTGCCCTGCGACGCGCCGCACCTTCCTTCGGATCTCTTCGAACGACTGCAAGAGTCGTTGCGGTCGGACCAGCTCTGCGCGGTCGCCGTCAGCGGCGGGCGACGCCACCCGACCTGCGCCCTCTGGCGGCCACATGCCCTGGACGTCCTGGCGGGCTATCTCGCGACCGGCCGGCGGTCGCTGAACGGCTTCGCCGACGCGTGCGCGGCGGCGGAAGTGGCCTGGCCCGTCGACCCCGCCGATCCCTTCGCCAACGCCAACACCCCGCAGGAGCTGGCGCGCCTGCAACCGCGCGCCGCATAAGAATCGGCCCCGCGACTGGGAGACCGCGGGGCCGAGGCGAAGGGGATACGCGTTTAGACCATTCAATTCGGAGCCATCACCTCCTTTCCATTCGGGGGTTGGTCATGCCGGCACGCCAGGTTGGCCAGCGCGCCAGGCGCGCAGGCGCTCTCCGTGCCGGCCGATTTCCAGCCGGGCGATCGCGCGCAGGTGCACTTCGTCGGGTCCGTCGGCGAGGCGCAGCGTGCGCATGCTCGCGTAGAGCCGGGCGAGGCCGAAGTCTTCGGATACGCCCGCGCCGCCGTGCGCCTGGATCGCGTCGTCGATCACCTTCAGCGCCGTCCGCGGCGCGGCCACCTTGATCATGGCGATCTCGAGCTGAGCGGCCTTGTTGCCCACGCGGTCCATCATGTCGGCGGCCTTCAGGCACAGGAGCCGGGTCATCTCGATGTCCATCCGGGCCTCGCCGATCCGCTGCTCCCAGACCGACTGGTCCGCCAGGCGTTTGCCGAAGGCGACGCGCGACAGGAGCCGGTCGACCATCTTCTCCAGGGCCACCTCGGCCGCGCCCAGGGTGCGCATGCAGTGGTGGATGCGCCCCGGTCCCAGGCGCCCCTGGGCGATCTCGAATCCACGACCCTCGCCGAGGATCAGGTTGGACGCCGGCACTCGCACATCGCGCAGCACCACTTCGGCGTGGCCGTGAGGCGCGTCGTCGTAGCCGAACACCGGCAGCATCCGCACCACCTCGATCCCGGGCGCGTCCATGGGCACCAACAGCTGCGACTGCTGGGCGTGTCGCGGCCCCTCGGGGTCGGTCTTGCCCATGACGATCGCCAGCTTGCAGCGCGGGTCGCCGACGCCCGACGACCACCACTTGCGGCCGTTGATGACGTAGTGGTCGCCATCGCGGCGGATCACCGTCTGGATATTTGTGGCGTCCGACGAGGCCACGTCCGGTTCGGTCATCAGGAAGGCGGAACGGATCTCGCCGTCCATCAGCGGCCGCAGCCACTGCGCCTTCTGCGCCGCCGTCCCGTAGCGGTGCAGGATCTCCATGTTGCCGGTGTCCGGCGCCGAGCAGTTGAAGACCTCCGAGGCGAAGCCTACGCGACCCATCTCTTCGGCGCAGAGCGCGTATTCGAGGTTGCTGAGGCCGGCCCCGCGGTAATCGTCCTCGTCGTGCTCGGACGGCGCCAGGAACAGGTTCCAGAGTCCCTCCGAATAGGCCCGCGCCTTCAGCTCCTCGACGATCGGGATCACGGCCCAGCGCGCCGCGCCCTCGCGCTGCGTCTGCGCCTGGTAGGCGGGGATCGCCGGGTAGACATGCGCGGCCATGAAGGCGGCGACCTTGTCGCGCCATGCCGTCTGCCGGGGGCTGAGGTCGAATTCCATGGAAGCGCTCCTTGGCTTTGACGGGACCGATCGTCCCCCACGCCGGGATCGAGGAGAATGACGTGGGGCGCTGTCGGCCTTGACCCGCGTCAAGCGCGCGTCGCGATCGGCTGAAAATCGCGACGCGCAGCCGGGCGCGACCAGGCGCATCCCCCTCGACCTAGGCGGTCAGGCCCGCTTCCAGGCGCGCGATCTCGTCACGCGTGGCGAGCTTGCTCCGCTTCAGGGCGCTCACCTTCAGGTTGTCCGCGGAAAGCCGCGCCGCTTCAGACCGGACCTCTCGGTCGAGCGCCCCGTGCCGGGCGCGCAGGGAGATCAGACGTGCGTTCATCAACGCCTCCTCTTGGTTGGCGCCGCAAGCTCGCACGGCCGGCGCCAGCGGCCTTTGCCGGCCGGCAAGCCGCGTCTTGATCTGCGACAAACCCCTGTCGCCACCTTCGCGCTAGACTGAAATCTGCGGCGGCTGACCCGCGAGAACGCCGTCCAGGCTCGCCGCGCGGCCTGCGTCGCATCCCCACGGAGCCCGGCATTGATCGATTTCGAAGACGCCTGTCGCCGGACGGCGGATCTCGCCCGTCCCCTGCCCGGCGAGGTCCTTCCCCTCGCGGACGCGGCGGGCCGGGTGCTGGCCGCGCCCGTCGTCGCGCGCCGCACGGCGCCCGCCCACGACACCTCGGCCATGGACGGCTACGCGGTGCGGAGCGCCGATGTCGAAACCGGATCCGCGCGGCTACGGATCATCGCCGAAGCGTTCGCCGGGGACGCCCTAAGGCCCGCGCCGCTGGCTTCTGGCGACTGCGTCCGAATCTTCACAGGCGCGCCTGTCCCCCCCGGCACGGATCGTGTGGTGATCCAGGAGATCGTCCGCCGCGAAGGCGACATCGCCGTCCTCGAACGGCCCCTCGGCGGGGCGCTCCATATCCGCCAAGCTGGCAGTGACTTCCGCCTCGGCGACGTGTTGCTCGAGGCGGGCGCCGTGCTGACGCCCCAGGCGATCGTCGCCGCGGCCGCGGCGGATCTCGACCGCGTCGAGGTCGTCGCCCGGCCGCGGGTGTCGATCCTCAGCACCGGCGACGAACTCGCCGAGCCCGGCCAAGCCGCCGCTCGTCCCGGCGCCATCCCGGACAGCGTCTCGCTGGGCGTCGCGGCCATCGCGGCCGCCTGGGGCGCGACGGTTAGCGCCCGACGTCGTGTCGCCGACGACGTCAAGCAGCTAGAGGTCGCGGCCCGGGCGGCCCTGGAGGAGGCTGACGTCGTGGTGATCACGGGCGGCGCATCGGTGGGCGAGCGTGACTTTGCGAAATCGGCCTTCGAGCCTCTCGGTCTCGAAATGGTGTTCGCGAAGGTCGCGATCAAACCCGGCAAGCCGGTGTGGCTGGGCCGCGTCGGCGACAAGATCGTCTTGGGTCTTCCGGGAAATCCAACGGCCGCATTGGTGACCGCACGGCTGTTCCTGGCCCCGCTCTTGGCAGGCCTCGGCGGCCGCCGCCCGGACGCCGCCCTGGAATGGCGCTGCGACCAGCTGACGGCACCCATCCAGGCATGTGCTGACCGCGAGACGTTCTGTCGAGGAAGCGCGTCGCCCGATGGCGTCACGCCACTGGACAACCAAGACTCGGCCTCGCAGAGGACATTGGCGTGGGCCAACGTGCTGATCCGTCAGAGGCCAGGCGTCTCGCGCTCCGGCGTACAGGTCGCGACCTTGCTCTTCTAAAATTGAGCGGTCGGCGCTTCAGTGCCCCGGGCAGGACTCGGGAGGGACGAATGAAGTAAGGCGACGGCCAGGCCCGAAGTCCTGCATCCAAGCAGATCCTGTGGTTCAAGCCGCGCAGTCGGAGACTGGTTCCCCGCCCGTTGTCTGCTGGATCATGACTTGGACCAGCTCGGCCACGTTGATCGGCTTAACGAGACAGGCGTCCATGCCGCCCGCCAGATAAGCCGCCACTTCACGGGGCATCGCATTGGCGGTCAAAGCGACGATGGGCGTGCGCGACCTCTGCGAGGCAACTTCTCTCAGCCGAATTTCGTGCGTGGCCTGCAGACCGTCCATCTCCGGCATCTGGATGTCCATGAGAATTAGATCGAAGACGTCTTCCGTCCAGGCTTCCACGGCTTGGAGGCCGTCGGGCACGACGACGAGATCGATGTCGAGTTGCGCCAGGAGCGTGCGCAGCACCAATTGATTCGTGGGATTGTCCTCGGCCGCCAGCACCCGCAACCGACGCGGCGGGGACAGTTCCTCGGCAGCCATCGCTGCTGTCTCGTCGGGTTCAGGCTGGACCCACTCCAGCGGTGCGTCGAACACGAACCGGCTGCCGCGTCCGATACGGGTTTCGACCTTCAGTGTTCCGCCCATCAATTGCGCCAGACGCCGGGAAGTTGCGAGCCCGACGCCGACGCCTCCGAAGCGGCGGGTTGTGGAGGAGTCTGCCTGGTGGAAGGGCCGGAAGAGGGCTGCCTGTTGCGCCTTTGTCATTCCAATTCCGGTGTCGGACACCGAAATGCGCACGCCATGCGCCATCCGCTCGGCCGCCACCGAGACGACGCCCTCATAGGTGAATTTCACGGCATTTGACACCAAGTTGTAGGCGATCTGGCGCACCCGCGTCGGGTCGCCTCGCCATCGACCTCGCGATCGTTCGACATCGACCTGGATCTCTAGAGCCTTGGCGCTCGCCTGAGGATTGAAGGCCGCAGCGACACTGCCCAGGAGGTCGGCCAAGTCGAACTCGACAAACTCGAGCTGGACACGCCCAGCTTCGATCTCGGCGAGGTCAAGAATCCCGTTCAGGATCATCAGCAGCGACTGCCCGCAGGCATTGGCCACGTCGACCTGGTCGCGCTGCTCCGCGCTCAGAGGACCCTTCAGAACGGCCTGCAGCATTCCGAGCACCCCATTGAGGGGCGTCCGGGTCTCGTGGCTCATGGTCGCGAGAAAGCGGCTCTTGGCAATGCTGGCGGCTTCAGCGGCAGCGAGCGCCTGCTCCAATTCGATCCGCGCCTGGACCCGCGCAGTCACATTCTGCAACGCCCCGGTTATGCGGAACGGCCTTCCCGCCTCATCCTTGAGGAGCTCCGCGGAAAGGAGCACCCAGACCTCGAGGCCGTCGCCCCTTGCCAGGCGGCATTCCACCCGGAAGGGACGCCCGGAGGATTTGTGACGTCGCCACGCTCGACGGACACCTTTGCGGTCCGCCGCATGGATGAGAGCAAACGGGTCTGTGGTGAAGGACTGGAACGTGGGGGGTTCGTCGAACAGGGCCTCGGCCGCCCCTGTCTCGATGAAGGTTTGCTCCTCGAAGTCGCACTCAAACACGCGCAGATTCGCCGTCCTGATCGCGATGGCGGACCTTCTCTCGGATGCTTGCAGTCGGGCTTCCGCCAGATACCGCTCCGAGACGTCGCGAAGCATCACCACGTATATGAACCGGCCGCTCCGAAACCGTTTGGAGAGTGAAGCTTCGACGGGAAATTCCGACCCATCGCGGCGGCGAGCGAAAATTGCTCTCTTCTGATGCATCCAAAGGTTCTTTTCGGGGCGGGCTTGGAAAGCCGCCACGTGGCCGACATGCGCGGCGTGGTAGCGCGCCGGGATCAAGATTTCGACGTGAACCCCGATCAGATCGCCGGGGTCATAGCCGAACATTTGCTCCACACCGACGCTCACGGCCAACACCGTCAGGTCTTCGTCAGCAATGAGGATGCCTTCGAGGGAGATTTCGAGAATTCCCGAGAGCAGATCGGCCGGATCCACCAGCAATGACCCCGCCGCCATTCAGAGCCGTCCCCGTGTCGCGCACGGTATCGCGAGGGCCTGACGAAAGAGGCCACTGAACCACCGACCGACTCCGCTCTGACGTGCGCCATCGCCCGCACGTCGCGTGCTCCAACCCCCGCGCCACCTGCGACAGGTCCGTTTCATCGCAGCCTCCCCAAATCCCTCTTTGCGGCGGTTCCCCTTCGAACCTCGAAGGCCGTCATCACCTCGTGGACATTATCGGGTCGGACACTCCACCCGAAGACCTTGCAACTATTAAATTAACCAGCTAAGTTGCGAGTATTATGGGACTTAAGTTCCTTGCATTGATTTTGCTCAATACAGACACAATATCTCAGAAATCGAGACGTAATGTCTTCGTTGCGGCGGCTTACTTCGCATGGAATGCAGGAGGCGCGCGTTTCACCGTGACCGGCCGTGTCACATGCCGCGACGAAGCTTCCTGCGCCTAGATGGTCGCAGTGTCGCCAACGGCTGGGCCCTCGGTCGCTGTTCGACCACATCGGATGGCTTGTTCGAACAGCCGCCAACGCCGCGGTGAAGCAGCGACACAAGTCGACGAGTGATCAGAACGCATATTTCGCGAAGGCCTGAAGCCGGTCCAAACGGCCGCTGGACCCGCCCTCCAGCTTACGCTCACCGATCATGTATTCCGCGCCGAGATCGAGGTCCCTGGTCGGCGACCAGACAAGGTTCGTGCGCACGCTCTGGGCGGATCGGTTGACCGCGCCGCCCGTCATCAGCCGCGGATTGTCGACACGCTGCGCAGAATAGATCACCGACGAACGAAGGCCCGGCCTCCAGACGTGACGATACGCCGCGAATCCGGCGGCAAGGGGGATGGCCTCGAGTTCGCCAGCCGCGTCGACCACCGCATCGTTCGAGAAATTCAGCCCGACGTAGCGGCCGATGCCGTCCCCGCCGGTCAGCATGAAGCGCACATCATCGCGCTCCCCGACCGCGACGCGCCCCGAAACCGAGACGCCCCAGCCCATGGTCGAACTGTCCAGACCGCCTTGCCTTATGGAGAGCCGCCGGCCGACGCCTGCCACCGAGAGTTCTCCAAACGATCGCCGCAGGGTGAAGCGCGCCGTGACGTCGGGGACTGCGCTGTCGTCGGGCATCAGGCGCGGGCCTCCGCCGTTGGGCGTCACAGTGGTCTCCGGGTTTTCAAGCGCGAGGGAGAACGGCCCGCGCGTATAGCGGATCTGCGCCTGGCGCGAGAAAACCGTGCCCTCGGTCGGTCCGACATAGTCGGCCGTCTCCGGCAGCGCGCCGACGTTTTGAAAGTTCGACCATTCCTGTCCGAAAAGCCAGTTGTCGAAGGTGACATAGGCGCGCCGCAGGGCGAAATCCGACGGGTTGGTCGTTCGGCCGTCGCCGTTGCCGGGCAGGGCCTGGAAGTCGCCCTCGATGCGGGCGGTCGCCTTGTGGCCGTCCAGGTCGAGCGAGCCGCTGATCCACAACCGGGTTTGGCGCGCGTTGAAATCCATCTTGCGGCCTTCGCCCGCGCCCACGATCGGGATGGTGCCGGGCAGGTAGAAGTCGCGGCCAAGGTCGCCGTAGGCAGGGTCGGCGTGCTGGAAGTTTGAGATGGCGGCGTCGAGCTTCACATAGCCGCCGAAGGTCAGGCGCGGCCGTTCGGGCGGAAGGCCGGCGGCCGCAGGACCCGCCGGCGGTGCGATCCGCTCGATCGCAGGCCCGGAACCATCCGTCCTGGCGGCCAGCTCGGCTTTCACGCCGGCAAGCGCCGCTTCCAGTTCCTTGACGCGAGCCTCGAGCTTCGCGCTCGTCGTTTCAGCGGAAGCCGCGGCTGGCCAGCCAAGGAGAAGGGCGGCGCCGGCCGCCGCGGCGACGCGGGTTGTCATCGTCATGGGTCTCTTCGGTGTTTGAGGTGGATCAGCTCGCCGAGCGCACGAGACGCGGGCGTCCGGCGCGCGCGGCGACATCCTCGCCGAGCTCGAACCGGTCCATCAGGCGCGCGAGTTCGTTGGTCTCATTGCGGAGGGAGTGGACGGCCGCAGTGGACTGCTCGACCATCGCGGCGTTCTGCTGCGTGGACTGGTCGATTTGCACCATCGCGATGTTGACCTGGCTCAGCCCCTGAGACTGTTCCTCGGCCAGGGTGGTGATCCCACCGACCAGGCCGTCGACCTCGCTCACCTTGCCGACGATGTCCCTGAGCGCCTCGCCCATGGCGTGCACTAGGTCGACGCCCTGGCCGACCTGTTCGGTGGATGCCGTGATCAGGCTCTTGATCTCCTTGGCGGCTTCCGCGGAGCGTTGGGCCAGGGCCCGCACTTCCGAGGCCACGACCGCGAAGCCCTTGCCGGCGTCGCCGGCGCGGGCGGCTTCCACGCCGGCGTTCAGGGCCAGCAGGTTGGTCTGGAAGGCGATCTCGTCGATCACCCCGATGATCTGTTCGACCTGCTTGGAGGAGCTCTCGATCTGGTTCATCGAGCCGACGGCGCGTTCAGCCACTTCGCCGCTGTATTGCGCCTGCTCCTGCGCCACCGTTACGGCGGCGCGCGCCTGACGCGCCCCGTCGGCGGAGCGGCGCACGGCATCGGTGAGCTCGTTCAGGGCCGCGGTCGTTTCTTCCAGCGCCGCCGCCTGCTGCTCTGTCCGACGCGACAGATCGTCGGCGGCCGCGGCGATTTCGTCGGCGCCCGCACGGATGCCGCTCGAGCCGCTCCGCACCACCCTCATCGCCTCACCCAGCTTGGCCAGCGCCGCATTCAGATTGTCGCGTAGGGCGGCGTAGTCGCTAGGGAAACCGTCACCCAGGCGGATCGTCAGGTCGCCCGCCGCGAGCCGCTCGGCGACCGCGGTGACGTCATTCACTACCCGCTCCTGCACGAGCGCGGCGGCGCGAGCTTCGGCTTCACGTTGCTGGCGGGCGGCATCGGCCGCCGCGCGCTGGGCCGCGGCCTCGCCTTGGAGGCGCTCACGATCGAGGGCGGCGTCGCGGAACACTAGTAGGGCGCGCGCCATCTGGCCGACCTCGTTGCGCAGATCGACGAAGGCGACGGGCGTGTCGTTGTCTCCGCCGGCCAGCGCCGTCATGCGTTCCGTCAGAGCGCGGATGGGACGCACGATCGTGCTGCCCATGGCGGCGGCGGCTGCGGCCACGGCCAGCAACATCAGCAGCCCGAGTCCGGCCAATCGAAAGGCGGCGGCGCGGACCGCCGCATTGATGTCGTCGACATAGACGCCCGAGCCGATGACCCAGCCCCACGCGGGCAGCGCTTTTACGTAGGAGACTTTGGGCTGCGGCTCGGCGCGTCCCTGCTTAGGCCATTCGTAGTTCACGAATCCCGCGCCGTGGGCCGTCGCGACCTTGGTCATCTCCGCAAACAGGGCCGTGCCCTTCGGATCGCGAAGATTGGAGACATCGGTGCCGTCCAGCTCGGGCTTGAACGGGTGCAGCACCATGCGTGTGTGCAAGTCGGTGATCCAGAAGTATTCCCGGCCCTCGTAGCGCATGGACTTCAGGACCCGGATCGCGGCGGACTTTGCGTCGGCCTCGCTCATCCGGCCGGCCTTGGCCTCGTCGGCGTAGTGGGCGGCTACGGATACGGCGGTCTCGACCTGGCTTTGCGTCTTGCGGGCGATGTCCTCATGCATGGTGGCCGAGAGGTTCATCACGGCCAGGCCGACCGCCAGGGCCAGTCCGAGGCCCGCAAGCAGGACCACCAGGCTAAGGCGGATCATGATCGAAAGATGTCGCAAAGCGCATGGTCCAGGGTCGGCGAGCCGAACCATTCCCGCCCTGTGCCGCTTGGCGAAGAATTGCGGCCAAGCCGGGCCTGCGAACTTGATCTATCGCAAGAACCGACCTCACATGCGGCGAAATGTACCTAAGATGGCACTCAAACTGGGGCTATCGTGGTATTTTTTACCCCAGGTTAACCATTCCTGGCACAGTCACTGCAGTATGCAGGCGCCAGTCTTGGCCCCCATCACGCCAGCGGCGCCAATTGGATCGCCCAAATCACGGCTCGCGCTCGTAGCGTAGCTGGCGTCGAATCGTGCGCTGAGTCCGCAGAAGGGGCAGCATCGCGAGCGCATCCCAGCGCAGGCCGGGGTAATCTGGCGCAGCCTGGTCGGGGCGCCTGAGCGGTCAGTCTCCGGCCGCCGACCACTCCGTCCCTCTGTCAAGACAATCGGCTGCCGGGCCCCCATGGCAGCGCCCTCGGAACGAAAGGCGGTACGGACGTGGGGGTCGAGTCGCCGGCAGGATTCACATCACCGAGCTGATTTGAGCCTTGGCCCGCAAAAATACCATCAACGCTCCCAATTTGGGCGCAAGCCGACTGCAAGGTGACGAAGTTCAACACTCCGATCTCGCGGCCGACACCTCACCGAGTTTCAGCCGACCCCATATCGGTTGGACCGGGTCGGCTATGATGTTGCGTGGCGACCCACCAGCTTGCAGCTGTTTGCATCCCGTCCCGTCACAGCCCGATGCTGAGATGGAAGGCGCAGTGGATCGATAGCAGGCAGCCGACACTTCCAACATGCGGAGGAGGGGCGTCGCGGGGGCCTCAACCGAGCTTCAATTCGAAGCTGGGGGCGTCCAGGGGTCATGTTTCGCGCCAAGGCCCTTCGACGCGGATCAGATCGTGCGGGCTTTGGACTAGGCCGCGCCCTGCTTGCCGACCCGCTAGGTCGGCCGGGATGCAAGCGCGGCGATAGGCACAGAGCCTTCCACGGTCGGCTTCGCCCCCTGCACCTGCCGAACGCATTGCGAAGCGGTGCCCCTGTCGCGGCCTGGGCCGCGATTACCGTCACGCGGAATTCCCGTTCGAGGACCTCCCGCCCGCGGTGGGCCGAATGAGAGTCTCCGAAGTCGGGCACCTCAGAAATTGAAGTCCAGTTGCCCGGGCGCTCGCGAATTCGAACGCCGCTTGTGCGCCTGACGCCGGGGGACAGGCGGCGCAACGCGTCTGGGCTCCGAAGGCCTCTGCGCCGCCGCGGCCGCCGACGGCGGCTCGATCGGACGAGGCCGAGGCGGGGGGACGCTTGGCGTTGGCGGCTGCGCCGCACACGGGCTCCGACGCGCGCGCGAGGCGGCCCAGGCCGCAACCTCTCCCTCGCGCCAGCCGACCCGGCCGGGCGAGATGACGACCGGCGCCGGGAAGTCCCCGACCTTCTGGAGCCGCCAGGCCGTCGTGCGGCTCAGACCAGTGATGTCCTTCACCTGCCTCCATGCCAGCAGCCGCTCTTGGGCCCCGGCCGCTGTCGACGCCTGCGTCATGTCCGGCCTCCTTCCGCCTTCGAGCCGGCGGCCTCGCGCGCGGACCGGCGCAGGCCGGTCGTCTGCTGTTCCGCCCAGGCCCGAAGGACCGACCGGGGGTAGCCGAAGAAATCGAGGAAGAAGGTGGACGCGGCGAAGGCGATGGACAGGCCGAACAGGATGCCCAGGCCCCGGCGCATCCCCGAGCCGCTCTCGCTCATGGCGATGCCGGCGCCGAAGATCACCACGGCGATCACGGCGGCCGCCTGGGCCACCGGGCCGGTGACGGATTCCACGATCTGCTGCAGCGGCCCTTCCCAGGGCATGCCGGCGCCGCCGGCGAAGGCGGGGCTGGCCGCAAGCAGGCCGCAAAGGGCCGATGCGCCCGAAAGGGCGCGCAAGGATGTCCTGCGCATGGTTGCAATCCCTCAGCGCCTCACGCGCTGTGGTTGCAATGCAAGCGCGCCTGAGTCGCGGTTGTCAACAGGCTAGCGTATTGTTTTTATTGTGAGTTGTCGCCGACTTGCGCATGGGTCGCGGACGACGTGGCGGCGACCTTTAGCCACGTCTCACGTGCGTCGGGCGTGAGTTGCGGCTCCGGGTGTGGAGCCGGACGCCAGGCGATCGCCGCCCGGCGGAAACAGGAGACGTGGCCGCGAGGGGGAGGGTTATCAGGACACGCTCACGAACAAAGAAAATCGGGATATCTTTGGGTCCCGGTCGGCCGCCAACACCTGGTCGAGAAAGTCGGCCGGCGTCCACACGGCGTGCGGCGCGCGGCCTCGATCCTGGCCGGCGCACGGCCCCCAAGCTCTGTCGGCGCTTCCATGTCCGAAATTTGGCTACGTAGTTCGGACACGAGGCCGGGACGATCGGCCTCCCCATCGCTCACGGCCGGAGCCGCTGCGGCGCGCAAGACGCCCCGCCGCGGGGCCGTGGACGATAACCACCTTGTCCCGGAAGGTCCTCTCGGCCTCCACGGCAACGCCTGCGCCAACGGCAGATCGGCCCCGGGCATGTCAGGCTCGACGCCAGGCCGGATGATGGACGGGCTGTGCGGGCCGTGTCGCTGTCGCGCGTTCCGAACGTGTGGATTGGAGGCTTAAACCCCAAAAGTTTGCAAACTGGGGCGGTTAAACCCCATTTCTTTGCTATGAACCGATCTGGAGCCCGCCAAATGCCCAGAAATTCGCTCGATGCGCTGCCTGAGGTCTTCGTTTCGACGACGGACCTTTCAGGCTTGGTGTCCCGCGGCGTGCGTCAGGGGCAACTGCGGCAGATCGGATCGAAACTCTACACCAAAAACCTCGACGACGCGCCGGAGCAGATCGTGCGCCGCCAACTTTGGCCCTTGGTCGCCGCCTACGTGCCGGGCGCGGTCATCGCCGATCGAACGGCCATCGAGAACGCGCCTGCCGCCGACGGGTCGATCTTCGTCATCGCCGACCGCAAGCGCGACATCGAGCTCCCCGGCATCACCATCCGACCCCGCAGAGGACCTGGGCCGACGGACGACGACAAGCCGTTCATCGGAGACCTGTTCCTCTCGTCGACTGCGCGCGCCTACCTCGACAACATGGCCGTCTCCCGCCGTCGCGGGGGTGAGGTCAGCCGCACCCTCTCGCGAGAGGAGGTCGAGACGCGCCTCGACGACCTCATCCGGCGCAACGGCGACGAAGCCGCCAACCGCCTGCGGGATGAGGCGCGACGCATCGCGCCGGCCATCGGGCGAGAGGCGGAGTTCGCCGCGCTCGACAAGCTGATCGGGGCCCTGCTCGGCACCCGGGAGGAGCCGCTGCAGACCGACCGCGCGCAGGCGCGCCATGCCGGCGCGCCCTACGACCCGGGTCGCCTCGACCTCTTCGACCGTCTGCGCCGCGAATTGCGGGACACGGCCCCGGTCACGCGGCTGGCGCGCGAGCGGGACACAGAAGGCCGCACCACGCTGGCGTTCTTCGAGGCCTACTTCTCGAACTTCATCGAAGGCACCGAGTTCGAGGTCAGCGAGGCGGCCGACATCGTCTTCGACAACGTGATCCCGCGCGACCGGCCCGCGGATGCGCATGACATCCTGGGCACCTGGCGACTGGTTTCCGACCGGACGGAGTTGAGCAGGACGCCGCGTGACGCCGGCCAGCTGTCTGATCTGCTGAAGCGCCGACACGCCACCCTGATGGCCGGCCGGCCGGACAAGGACCCTGGAACGTTCAAACGCGCGGCCAATCGGGCCGGCCAGACCGTGTTCGTTGATCCCGCCCACGTCGAGGGCACGCTTGCGCGCGGCTTCGACCTCTACCGAAGCCTTGAGACGCCCTTCGCTCGAGCGGTGTTCATGATGTTCATGATCTCCGAAACGCACCCTTTCGCCGACGGCAACGGCCGGATCGCGCGGATCATGATGAACGCGGAACTCCTGGCGGCCGGCGAAGAGCGGGTCATCATCCCGACGATCTACCGGAGCAACTATCTCAGCGCTCTGAAGGCCCTTTCCAACGTCCAGAACCCGACACCGCTCGTCCGCACCCTCGACTTTGCGCAGCGATGGGTGGCCGCCGTGCCCTGGGGCGAACTCAACGCCACCCGAACCCTGCTGACGGCCACCCACGCGTTCATGGACCCTGCCGAAGCCGACGACCAAGGCATCCGCCTGAAACTGCCTGAGGCGTAGCCGTGTCTGCCGCGATCCGCGGCGCGCTCGGACTCCTGCAAAACGCCGCAGACCCGGGTCGCTTCAAGCGAGGCTGGACGTCCTTTGGGAAATGAAATCGAGCGAACGCCATGGGAAGCGAACGCGAAGCCGGGGTCGCCGCCGCCCGCGCGTCGGCGTCCGCCGCATCGCGGGCGCGCGGCGTTGTCCGTCGGCCGGCCGGCGCTCAGCTCGTCCGCAGCCGATAACCGCCGTCGCCGGCCAGACCGTCCGGCGTGACGAGCGACCTGAGACGGCGACCGACCGCCTCGCGGCGAATGTCGGCCACGAGGCCGATCGCCTGGGCGATCGTGCGGCGCGCCGGCCGCGCCGTCACCTCCAGCAGCAGGTCTTCGAGACGGGCGAAGGCCTCCTCCGCGGAGTTGGCGTGCAGTGTCGTCACCCCCCCGGGGTGGCCGGTGTTCCAGGCCTTCAGGGTCTCCAGGGCCGCGGCCCCGTCGCGCAGCTCGCCCACCACGATGCGGTCCGGGCGCATGCGCAAGGCGTCGCGCACGAGGTCGCCGACGCCGATCGGCCGCGGATGGCGGCGGGTGAGCGCCGAGACCAGATCCCAGGCCGAACACTGCAGTTCGGGGGTGTCCTCGATCAGGAACACCCGGTCGTTTGAGAATTCAGGTTCGGCCAGAATGGCGTTGGCGAGCGTCGTCTTGCCCGAGCCGGCGCCGCCGCAGATCAGGATGTTGCGGCGCTGCGCGACGGCGTCGCGAAGGACTTCCGCCTGCGCCGGGGTCATCACGCCCTGGGCGACGTAGTCCGCGAGCGTCCAGATCACCGCCGGGCGTTTGCGGATCGAGAACGCCGGCTGCGCGCACACCGGCGGCAGGAAACCCTGGAACCGCTCGCCCGTGGGCAGCACGCCGGACAGGCGCGGATCCTCCGGCGTGACCGGCGTCCCAACAAAGTCCGCCACCAGCCGGATCACCCGCTCGCGGCCCGCCGCTTCGAGCCGGACCGCGGCCTCACGGCGGCCCTCTCCCAGCCGGTCGATGACGACGCGCCCGTCCGGGTTGGCGAGCACTTCGACGACCTCGGGCTGCGCAAGCGCGGCCAGGATGGCGGGCCCGAGCGCGTGGTCGAGCGCTTCGCGCTTGCGGGCGCGGGCCTGGTCGTGCGGCGTCATCGGCCGCGCGACGCGAAGGCCCGCAGCTCCGGCCCGAGCCTCGCTTCAGCCTGGGGGTCGCGGCGAGGCACGTCGTCGAAGACCGCCGGCGTCCCGCCCGCGGCGATGCGCGCCGCCGTGGCGTCCAGCAGGCGCTCGAGGCGGGCCTCGATCGCCGCGGCCAGCAGGGGATCGTCGTCGGCGGGGCTGTCGGGCAGCCGCGAGAAGAACGCGCGGGCGAACTCCATCAGCAGCTCCTGGACGATCGTCATGTCGCGGGCCATCGCGCGCATGTGGTCGCGCAGGCCCCGCTCCAGGTTCAGGAGACGGTCGTCGGGATCCGCCTGCGGACGCTTGTGCAGCCCGCGGGCGATCGCCTGCTCGGCCGCCCGGCTGAGGGTGAGCCGGCCCGCCCGCGCCTCGCGGCGCAGCGCCAGTTCCACCTTCGGGTTCTCGAAATAGACCTGCACGCGCGGCGTCGGCCGTTCAGCGGGCCGGGGCATGGCCGCCTCCCTGCAGCTGGTCCAGGATCGCCTCCTGCGCGGCGATCCCTTCGGCGGACTGCTGATAGATCTGCGCCACCCGGGCGGCGGCCTTCTTGTCGTCGATCATCGCGGCGGCCTCCTTGAAGAGCGGCAGCTGGGCGCGCGGGTTCTCGCCGAGCGCGCGGCGGCCGGCCCAGGGGTGCGGCGGGATGGCCGGCGTATCCGGCGCGGCGCCCGGGTCCGGCGGCGGCGCGGCGGCGCGGGCGCGGAACGGGGCGCGGCGGTCGTAGCGGACCTTGCGCGTGCGCAGCGGCCGCTGGCCGGCCACGAAGACGAGCTGCGCGTCATCGGGCAGGCTGCGGATCTCGCCGGGCTCCAGCAGGGGCCGCTCGACCTCGCTGAGCGAGATGCTGCTGCGGCCGGCGGACAGGCCGGCGGGGCGGCTTCGGCCGAGGCGGATCTCGGACACCAGGCCGGTGAGCTTCGAGACCTTGTCCTGGGTGAGCGGGTCTAGGGCGCTGAAGGCGGTATAGACGTGGCAGTTGTCGAGGATGGTGTTGTTGAGGCCGTAGACGGCCGATGCGCCGTCCAGAAGGATCTCCACCCGTTCGACGGCCGTGGTCGGGATCATCGAGACGTCGACGAAATCCGCGAACGAGCCGGATCCCGCCACGCGGCGGCCGTTGAGCAGCACCAGGGTCGCGTTGTTGCCCAGCCCCCGCAGGTTCAGCGCGCTGCCGTAGGTGATATTGCGGCTGAGACCATCGCCGCCGGCGAGGCTGTTGCCTTCGCTGGCGCCGCCCGCGAAGTTCTCCGGAAGCGCGCGCAGGGCGTCCACCAGCGTGGCCTGGCCGGAGTCCTGCAGCTGCGACTGGGTGAAGGTCCGCAGCGGCGCGGCCGGCGGGGCGCCGCGGATGTTCGAGCCCGTGACGGTCACCTCGCCGAGGGTGGTCGGCGGGGCCGCCGCAATAGGATCCGCCGTCGCGACGGCGACCGCGGCGTCATCGCCGAAAGGGCGGCTCGCCGCCGATCCTTCGGCCGGTTGCCGCCTCGCGGGCGGGGCGCTCTGCAGGACCAGCACATCGGGCCCGGTCCGCCGCGCGACGATCCCACTGCCCGCGAGCAGCCGGCTCAGCGCTTCGTCGGGCGTGTAGGCGCCCTTGAGCGCCGGCGCCGTCCGGTCGGCGACGAGATCGGCCGTGTACAGGACCTGCTGGCGGGTCTGGGTGGCCAGGGCGGTGAGCGAGGCGTCCAGGGGACCGGCGGGCAGGTCCACCGCGATCGCCTCGGCGACCGCGTCAGACGCGGCGGCGGCCGGCAAGGCGGACAGGGCGGCGACGACCCAGACGGTGCTGGCCAGTAGGCGGCGTCTCAGACGGGCGCGGGCGGCTCGATGCATTTCACTCCCCCGACGCCGCGTTGTCGGCCTGCCGGGGCGGCGGGCGCTTCATGATCGTTCGGCGTCACACGGGTGACGCGCCAGGGGCTGGGTTTGCGAACTCGGCACGCGCAAGAAATTCAGTCCGCGGATGATCCGGCGCGGCGGCGCAGCACGACGCCCTCCGAGGTCTTCACCGCCTCGAGCCCGAACAGCGTGGTGACCGCCGACAGGAAGGCCTGGGTGTTGCCGGTCTCGAAGATTCCGTTGACCCGCACGTCGGCGAGGCGATCGGCGTCGAGGACGATTGGCGTGCGGCTGTAGCGGTTCACCTCGGCCACCGCCGCGGCGAGCGGCGTCTCATGGAAGCGGATGCGGCCGGACGTCCAGCTGCTGGCGGCCGCGGCGTCCGCGGCCTGCGGCGGCGTCACCGTCCCGTCGAGGGTGATCTGCTGGTTGGGCCGCAGCGTCCAGGCTCCGGGCCGGCGCGCGCGGGTCACCTGAACCCGGCCTTCCAGCAGGGTCACCTGCGTGGCGGCCGGGAAGCGGCGGACGTCGAACTTCGTGCCGAGCGCGCGCACCCGGGCCGCGCCCGCCTCGACCACGAACGGCCGGCCCGGATCGTGGGCCACCTCGAAGAACCCCTCGCCGCGCAGGAGGCGTACGGTGCGCTGCGTCCGTCCGAAACGGACCGCGACCTTGCTGTCGGTGTTCAGCCGCAGGACCGAACCGTCGTCGAGACGGACGATCTGCTGGGCGCCTACGTCGGTTTCGTAGGTCTTCGGGCCGAACTGCGCGATGACCAGGACGAGCAGTCCCCCAAGCGCCATTGCGGCCAGGCCCAGGGGCGGCAGCAAGCGGGGAAGTCGCCGCTTCCACCTGTTCCAGAAGGTTTCCCTGCGCAAGGCCGCTTCGGTCAGGGCCACCAGCTCCGGATCGTTGCGGACCCGGTCCGCCTGGCGCCAGCGCGCCTCGACCTCGGCATAGGCGTCCGCATTCGCCGGCTGGCTCCGCCACGCAAAGAACGATTCGATCGTCGCCTCGCTCACCCTGGGCTGCTTGAGCCGGGTGAACCAGGCCGCCGCCTCCTCGAGGACGCGACGATCGTCTCCGTGGCGGTTGCCCATCGTCCGAAGCCTCAATCGCGAAGTCGAGCCACGAAGAGCGTCATCGCCTTCTGCAACCTCTTGTCGATGGCGCGCACCGACAAACCGCAGCGTTGCGCGATCTCGCGGTTCGTCAAGCCCCCGATCTTGCTGAGCAGGAAGGTGTCACGCAGGTCCGGCGGCAGCGAAAGGATCGCCTCGCGGACCAGCAGGTCGTCTTCCGCGGTCCGCTCCGCGCCCTCGCCCGCCAGCGTCTCGGCGGCGGCCAGATGCTCGGCGCGGACGCGCCGGCGTCGGAAGGCGTCGCGGGCCAGGTTGGCGGCGACCGTCATCAGCAGGCCGCGCAGGTTCTCCACGGGCTCCGCCGTGGACCGCTGCACGACGCGCAGGCAGGTCTCCTGCGCGATGTCGTCGGCGAGATCGGCTCCGAAGCGGCGGCCGATGGCGGCGCGGAGCCAGACCAGATGGGCGCGCCAGGACGGGTCGCGCAATGGGAGAGCCGCCGGCGCCTCCGCCGGCAACGGATCCTCACAGCCCGGGCGCACGCGCGCCGAGCTGCTCGGTTGGGGGCGGGACATGGCGTCCCCTCGCAGAGACACCGCGCGTCGTGGCGGCCGGGCGTCTCAAACGCGGAGGATCAATGTCCCCGCGCCCCGCGCTTTTCCGTGCCTTGGGCACGGTCTTCCATGACGCGGGCGCCCGACGGCGGCGGATCGGCCGTCGCGGTGGCGCGAAGGATGTGCCATCCGCGCCGGCAGTGAGTCTGTCACAGGGTGGTGCGGTCGCCTAGAGTCCTCGGCGCCCACTGGTTGGCTGTCCATGATCGAATGTCACTTCGCCCTCCAAGGCGCTCTTCGGGCATGAGCCGATTGGCTCAAAGTGGCGCACAATCGTCCCATGCCCCGCCGCAGACGGCTGGTCGGAGCGCGGCGAGATGCGTGCCTCGGCCAACATCGATGCGGATCGTCAGGCCTTGGGTGCGATCGTGGACAGATATGCGCGGCAGCTTGTGTCGACCCGCTGCTGCAGGACGGTTACGTGTTCGACCAGCCATCCGAGCTGCTCGGCCGTGATCTCGTACTGGTCCGAGAAGCGAGCCTCGACGTAGGCGCGCCGGAGGAGTTCCCAGCAGCGCTTCTCAAACCGGTTGGCGCGGGGCCAGGTCGGGATCAGCTCGGGCGCGACGCGCTCGGCCTGGCCGCGCAGGAAGTTCAGGTTGTGCGATTTTGTGGAGTGGAGCGTCTGGGTCAGCAGGACGCAGTGGTAGAACCGCTCGGTCGCTTGGTGGAGCTCAAACGCCCCCTTGTTTAGCCATCCACGGCGAAGCGCATCTTCGCCATGGATCAAAAACTCACCGGCGCTCGGAAACCACTTGTCGAAGTTCGCTTGCGCTTCGCGGTAGGCATCGTCGGGTGAGAGCTTGGCGGGCCGAGCGAACGGGTGGTCCCGCGTCTCGAACAGGACGACGCCGACATCGGTGATGTGGGTGAAGAACGGACGACCGCGTGAGAGCTGACGGTTCATGTCGGCCATCGAGTGGACGATGAAGTGCGCCGGCGCCGATAGGGTGTGGGCGATGTCGAAGGCCTGCTCGAGGTGGGCCTCCGCGTCCATCCAGTAGTCGGTGACCTCGGTGAATTCGTCATGATTGACGACGATCAGCAGGTCGTAGTCGGACTTGTAACCGCCGATCGGGTCGTCGACCCAGTCGCCGCGGGCGTAGCTGCCGAATAGGATCACCTTGAGGATCCGGCCCTGTCCGCGCGGCGAGGCCTTGCGTTTGGTGGCCTCCTCGAACTCGCGGAACAGCACCTCGAGCACCCATTGGAGCTCGCGGCGCTTGTTCTCCGGCAAATGGTCGAGCGAGGTCTTCATGAAAGGCGTGCACGGCGCGGAAGTCTGATTCGGCAGTGTACCCGATTAGGGCCTTCACCCACGACCTGAGCGCGCAGCGGCCGCCCTTCGCCGCACGGGCGCCCAGCCCGCCCTGCATTCCGGGCCGCGGCCACGGCGCCAACTTGGACACGCCAGTTGTGGGCTTCTCCATTTTGTGCGGCGGCATTCACTCCAGCGCGCGCACCAGGTCGTCGAACTTCTGGACGCCGATCCATGGGGGCCTGGGAGCCCTGGAGATCCGCTCGCCGGTGTTCGCGCTGCGCACCGTCGACGTCATGCTGACGACTGTGTTCTGTCTGCAGCCGCAGGCGTTCGACGGCCGATCGGGCACGCCATCGCCCGGCTCGGTTCGAACGCCCTGCTGGAGGCCTTTTCGGGGAATGTTGGGGAAGCTCGGGGACGAGGCGCGGCGGCGGGAGCTGGCGGGTCGCCGGCCGGCAGGAGCCGTTAGGTGACGGCACCGGTGGACGTCGACGCTGTGGCGCGGCTTCGGACCGAACGACCAGGCAAGGACGTTGGGCTAGGCTCTGTCGCATGCGGAAGCTGTCGTTCCTGATCGCCGGCCTCGGTCTGCTCGCGGCCACATCCGCCGCGGCGGATCCCTGCAAGGCGGTGCCCGACCATGGCGCGGCGCCGGCGGACCTGCTTCGCCGCCCGTTCACGGGCCGGGTGACCTACGTCGGAGACGGCGACGGCCTGTGCGTGGCCCTCGGACCCGGTCCCTCGGCGTGGGTGGAAGTGCGGCTGGCCGACTTCTACGCGCCCGAGCTCAGCGAGCCCGGCGGCCCGGAAGCCAAGGCCGCCTTGGCCGGCCTCGCTATGGACCGAACCGTGACCTGTCGGCCGGTCAAGCAGTCCTACGACCGCATCGTCGCCCGCTGCGAGCTGGCGGGCCGATCGCTTGGCGATCTCATGCGCGCCCACGGCGTGCGGGAGGGCGGACGCGGCCGGTGAGACGGCGCCCGCACCACGAACTGGACGCAGGGCGCGCCCTGGCCCGGGGCTTTCTCGATGTCCCGCTGGCTTCGCCGCCGCGCCGGCGTCAGCTTCCGCGGCGACAGGCAGACGGCCGACGCGCAGGCTTGGGTTGCGGCAGGCGCCGGCGTTTGCCTCTGGGCGGAAGGGCGAGTTGAGTAGGGCTGCAAGGGCGGCCTCGCCATGGGGCGCTCAGGCTGGTTTGATGGCCGCATGGAGGACAACCGCAGCTCTCGGACACCCACCGACGAAGATCTGCTGGAGGAGCTGCGCCAACTGCTCGCAGCACGCGGCAAGCTCAGCTTGAGCCTCATCGAAGCGTCCCACCTCACGCGAGCCCCGAACACCTATATCCGCCGCTTCGGCAGCTTGATCGCCGCTTACGCGCGGGTCGGCTATGATCCGAATCCGCGCCAGCGGTCGACATCGCTGAGGTTTCGGAGGCCGGGCGCGCCGGGCGACGACATGGCGCCGCAAAGCCCTGGCGATTGATCCTGTTGTGCGCGCTGCGCGAACGCTCCGGTTCGGTCGCATGGCTGACGTTCAGACCCGCGCGACGAACCCGCGCCTCGACGCGCAGATCGTCGGCTACGCCCGGCCGCCGCTGTCGCCAGTCGCGGGCCCCGGCGCCGGTTCGGGGCCGTCATCGCCGTCTTCCCTCGCGTGGCCGGCGATGGGTTCGGCGCGGGCGGCGATGGTGCCGGCGAACCGCTCGACCGCGGCCCCGCCGGCCGGCATCGCCGCCACTGCCGCCGAGGCTGCGGCAGCTCGGCCACCTGGATCATGCCACGAAGGGTGGGTGGCGCGGCCAAGCCGCCCGCCGGTGCCATTCGCCGCCAGTTGCGGGGGAAGATGTGAGGTCCGCGTTCCTGGCCGCCGCCCTCCTGGGCGCGGGTCCGGGTGATGTTGGGCTAGGCCGGACATCAGATCGTAGAGCGGCGCCAGCCCCGGACGGCCGGGGCTCGCATGACCGCCCAGGTCTTGGCCCGTGAACCGACGTTGCCGATGGCGATGTTGAAGAAAACCGGCTGTGCGCCCGCCTCATCTGCGGGAGTCGCGAGAATCCTTTCTTTGACACCGCCAACGACCGCCCCATCATTCAGCCTCGCGTGCTCACGCCGGCCGATGGTGCGTCGCGCATTCCGGCATCCCCTCACATCTATATCGCTGCACGATGTATCAAGCCCGCACGCGCGGTATCACGCGAGGGAGAGGAGGTCGGCGATCTTCCGGCGCAGATCAGCCATACGCGCGTCGCGGCGGCGCGCGGCCCCATCGGGATCGGGCGCCACCTCGTCCACGCGTAGGGCCCGCCCTCGTCCCCGAGCCGTGCGCCATTTGAAGGTGTCCCCGGCGTGCAGGCCAACGAGCGCGGCGCCGACGGGCGTCAGGACCGAGATCCGTGGTCGGCCTCCGCCCTGCCCCGGTCCGACAAGCTGCGCCACGTGAGGCCTCGCCCGGTCGAGGTCGGTGAAGGTCACGATGGACTGCAACTGCACGAGATCGGCGGTGGCCTGTTCGGGCGGGATGATCGCGGCTCGCTCGATTTCCCGCCACAGGAGCCTGACGCCGGCCGTCGTCCGCGGCGCGGCGCAGATCAGGTCGAGAAGCCGCTCACGGTCGTCCGGGAGCAGGGAAACGTCGGGCAGTTGGTCCGAATTCTTAAGGACAGCGCTGGCGCGCCTCTCGCCTAAGGATGATGCAATCCCCTCTCCTCCAATCCCGACCGGCTGCCGACATGCGGAGGCCGCCGGTCGGGCGGCGTCGCCCGGCCTCATCGCCGATACGCCGCCAGGACGCGGTTCCCTTCCAGGAGTTCGGCGGCTCCGCGTGCGCCACGCGCCCGCAGCTTCCGACCCACCGCGGCGAGCAGAGCACGCGTCTCGGGGTGGAGCGACAGCTCTTCCACCAGCGCGCAGAGGATGGCCTCCAGGTCGTGGAGGCGTTGGTCGTGGTCGAACATGGTCATGGCCATCGAATGCTCCTGGATCTGCGGCAAAAGGCTCGGACGGCGCGCAGGGGCGCGCCGCGAGGTCGAAGTCTGTGTTCTGGCGACGTCATCCGGCGGACGACGAGCCCGGGCGACCGCGGCGATGAGCGGGCCCTCGGGCCGCCAGCGTGCGGGGCGGCGGCCGATGGCCATCGGCCGCAGAGATGGACAAGCGGCCTCGGCCGTCCGCCCACCGCGCCGACGATGTCCTGACGCGCGGACGATCGCGACATGAGCCCTCCCGCAGCGCGAGCTGTGACCGGACGTCCGATCCCCACCCCGTCTCGGGACGAGGTGGTCCCCCCTGCTGGACGCAGGAGGGACCGGACGGCCCCGTGGGGTGGGGCCTAGCTCGCGCCTGGGGGATGGACGCGAGATTTCACGAGGTCGCTGACCGACCGCGCCGCCGAGGCGACGGCCTGGGGTTTGCTTCGATTTGCGGGGTTCTCGGTTCCCGCGCTTGTTCGTCTTGGCCATGATCAGCTTCACGTTGGCCCGCGACCGCGCGCAATCGCGCTGTTGGGGCGCGAACCGCCAGTCGGCCGCAGCTTGGAAGGGAATCGCCGGCCGAAGACCCGTGGTCTTGCCCGCCAGCGCGGAGGAGATCGCCCTGACCCGCCCGGACGGTCAGGCGGATCAGGGCCGATGGCCCGGGATGAGGCAGACCGGGCGCCGGTCAGCGCCGGCGCGAGGTGGTTCGCAGGCGTCGGGGGCCCCCGGCGCCCCGGCGGGTCGGCGAGCGCGCCCGCCCGCTGGCCACGGATCACCGGCGCGGATCGGCCTGCGGCCGTCGCGCGACGGTCCCCTGACGATCTGCCGAACGGCGCTCATCGCTGCGCCCTCCACGTCCGCACCACCGTGATGACGCGATCTCCGCCGCGGCGATCGGGCCAAGAAATGGATTGGCCCTCGCGCAGCCCCACCAACGCCGCGCCCTCCGTCGTCAGGATCGAAAGTTCGCGGGGGTCCGTGTCCGGCGTGGGGGCCGGGACCAGGCGCGCTTCCCGGAGACCGCCCGCGAGGCTGTCGGTGAATTCGACCCACGACCCCAGTCGCACAGCGTCAGGGCGCAGGTCCGGATCGGCGACGACAGCGGCGCGATCGACCTCCTCGAGGAGAGCGCCAGCCACCCGCGGCGCGCGGAGGAGCGCCCCGAGGGCGGCCTTCTCGATGGCGTCGTAGTCTGAAAGGCAGAGGACGATCGGAGGCCGGTGGGCTTGTGCTTCGGACATGCGTCAGCCCTCCGCGATCGGTTCGGCCGCCGCGGCGCGACGGGCGAACCGGGGATCAGCGGCCAGCTCGCGACGGCCCCGCCAATGGCTGGACGCCGCCCCCCTCGCGGCGTCGCTCGCGCGGTCGTCGACCGCTCGGAGCCGCGCCTGGGTCGGCCGGTTCGCCGCCAGGATGTTGGCGCGATCCAGCAGATGCGGGATGCCGGACAGCATCGTCAGCCGCACGTGATCTGCCGCCGGCAGCCTGGGATCGTCCCAAAGGCGCTCATGCAGGCCCGCCTCCGCCGTGAGCCGCGCCGACAGGTCCGCATGGGTTGCGGACGCCGGCCGATGGCGCCGCTCGAGGTCGTCGGCCGAACGCCGAACGTCCCACGTGGGAATGACGCCGGAACCCAGGACGCGCGCACGGACGGCCCGCCGTCCGTCATCACTTGGACCGGGGTCCGGCAGGACCGGCTGAAGCACCGCCGACGCGCGGCCTTGCTCCAGACTGTCGGCCGCCGCCGACAGGGCCAGGCTCGCGAGCGGGTCTCGGGCCACGGGCGAGCGGGCCATCTGCGCGGCCCTGGCGGGCAGGTGCTCGGCGGCCGTCTGAGCCGCCCGAGCCAGCGCCTCCCGGCTCAGCCGCCGCGCGTCGATGATCGCTCCCGCTTCCGTCGAGAACATGTTCGGCGTCGCACGGTCAGGCGGTTTCATGGTCGTACTCCACCGCGTCGACCCTGAGCACGTGGGTGCGGCCGTCGTCGGTGTTCAGGCCGATCGAGTCGCCGACCGCGAGGCCGATCAGGGCCGCGCCGACCGGCGTGATGACCGACAGCCGCTTCTGGTCGATGTCCGCGTCCTCGGGGGGCACGATCTGCACGCGGCGCGAGCGCCCCGTCATCATGTCCGTGTAGGCGACGACCGAGCGCAGGCGCACGAAGGCGCGGGGGAACTCGCCGTCCTTGAGGATGATGGCGCGGCCGAGTTCGTCGCCGAGGAGGGTCGCGCCACGCGTGGCGCGTGACTCGGCCAGGTCGGAGAGGACTTCGAACTCAGACTCCGTCACGTAGACGGCTGGCTTTCGCAATTGGTGGCTTCGAAGAGACATCGTCGGCATCCTTTCAGCGCCTTCACGCCGCGCTCGGCGGCGGAGGCGGAGCCTTGGTGGGATCGCGCGCGGGTTTCGGCCGGAAGGGGACGACATTCGTGTCCGAGGCCGCGCTGCGGCGCGCGTGTTCGTCTGGCCCCTGCCGAGCTGCCCCGGCCGGGGTCGAGGTCTGATCTGTATTGGGCAACGTCATTTCCTCGGCCAGAATTCAGATCTGGCCTGCTTGAAGTTCGATCAAAGCAAAACGAGGGGCTCCCCGAGCCGGAAGCTGAATTAGCTAATGAGGCTCGGGGCTAAAATCCTGCGACCAGACGCCCAGCGTGGTGGTGTCGGCGCGCGAATGCAGCGGACTTGCACATGACAACCTGGAAGATGGAGTGCGGCGGAGAGAAAGTCAAACCGGCGTCGCCCCCCTTGAGGGGCGGACGCGGGCGGGGGCGAGTCTGCCACCCGCTGCGCGATGCGGCGACCGCGCCGTTCCGCCCTTGCGCCCGTCGACCAGGAGCGTCGCGCAGGTGCCCTCGCGCTGGCTCAATCCGCTGAAGGACAACGAGTAGACCAAGCCCTCAAGTGTCGGCTTGCGCTGCGGACACGCCTTTCAGGGCCTCAACGAGTCCGCCTCGACCGGCGCCGAGCTCGTCGCGGCTCGCGCCGGCACGGCGGGCCACGCGTGGGCGCGCGACGACGACGCGCGACGACGAAAGGCCGATATTCCGCAGGACCATCGCCCGTCCCGGGCGAGGCCCGCGCTGGTGCGCTCCTTTGTCGCAACAGCGCGGGCGGCTGGCCGACTTGGGCTCTTCTACATACAGAGGCCGAGGCGGAAGGAAAAAGTTCGAAATGATGACGATCGTGAAGCGTCTGGCCTTCAGCCTCACGCTCGGCGCCCTGTTCGCGTGGTCCATGTCGACGAAATTCGACCCCGAGGTGTCTTGGGGCGGCGGCGCGGCGGCGTCGGCCTTCGCCTATGGCGGTTCGGCCTATGCGGCGCGCCTGGAACGGCGGGACGCGATGCGCCGTCAGGAGGACCGCGAAACCGAGGACTGAGCGCTTCTGGTTCTGGCAAAGCCGCGGCCGTCCTGCCTTTGCTGCGCGGCGTCGGCGAACGGTTCGTCGTCTCGTCGCGCTTCGAACTCTCCGTCCGGCCACCTGTCCGCGGATGGGATCATCCGCCATGGCCAGGCCGGCGGGTTAGTATTATATAAAATACTTGTTTATCGCATACGGCCGGGCGTCGAGCGCCGAGGTCGGCCGGAAGGGGACAAAGGGCCCGTGATCATCTTCACCGAGGCGACGCCAAACCCCGACGCCATGAAGTTCCGGCCGCACGTTCCGATCACGGACGGCCCGACGGGTTCCTTCGACCGAAAAGATTTTGACGCTTCGGCGTCGGCCCTGGCCGCGGCGCTGTTCGAGATCAAGGGTGTGCAGCGCATCTACATCTCGCCGGATTTCGTGACAGTCGTGAGAGCGCCGGGCGGCCCAGGCTGGGACGAAATCCGCTGCTCGGTGACTTTGAGCCTCGCAGAACACATCGCATCGGGCGTTGCGGCCCTCGAAGAGACGGCGACGGCCGACGCCAGCGGGGACAAGGTTGAAGAGGAAATACGCCAGGTGCTGGAACTGCACGTTCGTCCCGCCGTGGGGCGCGACGGCGGCGACGTCGTCTTCGACCGGTTCGAAGCCGCGACGGGGATTCTCTGGGTGAGCATGCAAGGCGCGTGCGGCGGTTGTCCTTCCGCGCGTCTGACCTTGAAGGCCGGCGTCGAGCGGATTGTTCGCCGCTACATCCCAGAAGTGCTGCGGGTGGAGGAACAGACGCCCGAGACGGCGCGCAGTGAGGTCGGGATCCGGTTGAAGCGCTGGGCGCAATCCCTGGGCGGCACGGCGGTCTCGGTCCGCCGCACCGTCTTCACACACAACGGACGAAACGCCGCGAGGCCTTGATCCGGGGAAATTGGATCTCGAGACCCGACTCTCCGCGCGGCCCCGACAGGATCCGCAATTTGACAGGCGGCAAGTGGGATGGCGACATGGCGCCATGCGCAAGTCTGCAGCTTTCGAGCGGTTTCGGATGCACGGCGGGAGCCTCCAGGCAGGCCGCTAGCCCCGGACGGGCATGCGCTGTCGGTCCGGGGTTCGGTCGCTCGTTCCCGCCTCGAGGTCAGCGCAGTCGGACAACCGCGCCGAGGCTTCCCTGGAGCCAGACATGCAGTTCTTGGACAGCCGATCGCCGCGCCCTGCGGACGCCCGCTGCGCATCAAGGGCCCATGCGCCGCCCGCACCGTCGCACGGAGGCGTGGACGCCGGATGGCCGCGAGGAGGCGGAACCAGCCGCCCGAAAACGCCCCCCTGCGACACCGACCTTGAGACCTCGACCTGGCGCAATGTGCTGGAGGCCGTGACTCATGCTGCGCGATGGGAAGTCCGCGATCTGCTCGCTCGCCGGGCGCATGAATGGGCGCCTGACCTCTTGCGGGGGCGCTCGGGTGAATTGGCCGTGTCCGAACATGGTGTCGATCAACTGCTGAGCGTAGCCCTGGACCGTGCGGCGGACGGCTTGGCCGCCGGATCGCCGGATCCGGCGATCGATCTGAGCGACTTTTTGCATGCGGAGCGATTGCCCGAGCCGTTGCGGGAACAGGTGCATGGCCTTGCGGCCGCACTCGAGGCCGATCCATCGAGCGGCTTGGGCCTTGGCGCCGCAGGTCGGACCGGGGAGGCGTGGCTCTTGGACGCCGGCGAAGCTGACGCCCGCCTGTGGGCTGACCCGCGCATTCCCGCAGATCTTGAACTGAGGGCCATCCTGCTGGCGCGCACGCGCGTTGCATGCGCCGTCGCAGGTCCTGCCCCCGCCAGACCGTGCGGCCTTCAAGGCTGGCGGGGCAGATTCATAAGACTGTTGAGCCGGTTCCGCCCCGGTTCCATCTTCGCTCGTTCCCGCCTGCGGCGTTCAGCGCCGTCCGCCCGTAAACGCGAGTAGGAACTGAAACAGGTTGGCGAAGTCCAGGAAGAGGCAGAGCGCACCGACATTGCTCGCGACGACAAGATCTGCATCCTCCGCGGCTGCGTGGCCATAGATCAATTTCAGCCTTTGCATGTCGTGAGCAATGAGGCCTGCAAAGACGAACACCCCAAGGGTGTTCACAGCAAACGTGACAGCCGGGCTCGCCAGGACAAGATTCAATCCGAGGGCGACGATGAGGCCGACCAATCCAGCGCTCAGAAAAGCGCCCGCCGGATCGAGATTGCGTCTCGTCGTGTAGCCGAACAGCGCCAGCGCGCCGAATCCAGCCGCCGCGCCCGCGAAGGTCGTCGCGATCGACACGCCCGTAAACGCCAGCAAGACCGCTCCAGAGGCGCCGCCCATGGTGGCCGCGACGCTCCAGAAGAGCAGAGCCGAGCGACGACGCGTCTGGGGGACACCGCCGAAGAGAGCAAGCGTGATCAGGGGCGAGATCGCGACCAGAAGTCCGGCGCCGGTGAGGCCGACCGGGTCATGAGCGCCCTCTGCCCGCATGTGAAACAACAGATCGCGCAGCGGTGTCGATGCGATCAGGTGACCCAGCCCGCCTGCCAGGACAAGACCGCCGGCGACCTTGGCGAACACCCCCTGCAGGAAGCGTTGAAGGCCGCGGTCAACGGTGTGGAGGTCGGCTGGCGCGCCGGACCGCGCGATCGGAGCCGGGTCCGTGTCGATCATGGTGCGCTCCTGTTCGCCAGCGCGGACCCCGAGCCCGGTGCGCCGCCCGCCCGCCGCAACGCCCGTTCGGCGAACGCAATGTTCTCGGCATGGCCGTCGAGCATCGCGCGAAGCTCCGAATGCAGACCCGCATCGGCCACCCTGGGCAGCAGCGCGCGCAGCTTGCGCACCACCCAACCTTGCCCACGGTTCACGAACGCCAGGCGGGCCTCGAAGCCGGGGATGGCCATCGCCTTGTGGTAGAAGTCGCCGACCTTGGCGGAGGGCTTTTCGCCCATGCGGATCAGCGCTTCCGAGAGGACGTGACACCAGTGCGCTTCGTCACGCCGCAACTGGAAGGCGGTCAGCTTCAGGTCCGGATTTGGAGCCTCGCCGACGAGCGCGGCGGCGACCCGAACGCCGGCGCGCTCGGCCTCGAGGAGCATATTGAGCTGCTCCACCAGCTCCGCAGGCGTGAGATTTCCCATGTCCCCGGGATCGACCTCGGCCGCATAGCGGGGGGACGCGGCGGGCGGGCGGATCCGGTCGTCCGCACTCACGCCACCGCCTCCGGATAGCGCCAGCCCGCTTCGTCCGCGATGGCGGCGTCGAGTTGTGCGCCGACGAACGACCAGTCGACGAGCTGATCCCACCAGGCGATCAGGAAGCCGGTCCGATCATTTCGATGGTCGAGGTAATAGGCGTGTTCCCAGAGATCGCAGACGAGGAGCGGCGTGAGACCCGGGTCGACAAGCGGCGAGCCCGCGTCGTGGGTGGACATCACCGACAGCACGGCGCCGCGGGCGACCAGCCAAAGCCAGCCCGACCCGAAATGCGCGGCGCCCTCTGCAAGAAACTCCGATCGCAGACCCGCCTGGTCGCCAAACGCGAGCGCGACGGCCGCAGCGAGGACGTCCGGAACGGGCGCGCCGCCGGGCCGCATGCAACGCCAGAAGAAGGCGTGGTTCCAGGCCTGAGCGGCGTTGTTGAACAGACTGGTGTCGCCGCGAGCGGCCCGACGCACGACGTCTTCCAACGTCGCCCGGGAAGCTTCGCCGTTGGCGAGAAGCGCATTGGTCGACTCGACATATCGCGCGTGGTGCTTTCCGTGGTGCGTCAGCAGCGTAGCTTCCGAGATCACCGGCGCGAGCGCACCGGAAGCGTAGGGCAGGTCTGGAAGGATGAACATGTCTGTGGATCTCCTAGCGAACCGCGCCCGACGTTGAGCGACGAACGGCGTGGGCGGCGCTCAGACCCGCTTCGACATCTGAAACCAGCTCGGCTTCGGCTTCGAGACCGACGGACAAGCGCAGCAAACCGCCGTGGATGCCGGCGGACGCACGGGCGGCCGGGTCCATGCCCGCGTGCGTCATGGTCTCGGGATGCGCCACGAGGCTTTCGACGCCCCCGAGAGATTCGGCCAAGGTGAACACGCGGAGCGTCTCGACGAAGGCCCGGGCCGCCGCGAACCCGCCATGGAGTTCGAAGCTGAGCATGGCCCCGAAGCCGCGTTGCTGTCGCCCGGCGACGAGGTGGCCCGGATCGGCGCGCAGGCCCGGGTAGTGGACCGCGCTCACGGCCGGATGACCGGCGAGCAGGTCCGCGAGGGCTGCGGCCGAGCGTTGTTGACGCTCCATGCGGACGAACAGGGTGCGTAGCCCGCGAAGCGTCAGATAGGCGTCGAACGGAGCGCCGATCGCACCTGTCGTCGCGCCCCATTCCGCCAGCGCTTCGGCCTCGTCTGGCGCGGCGGCGACCACAGCGCCGCCAACCACGTCCGAGTGGCCATTCAGGTATTTCGTCGTCGAGTGGACGACGAAATCGGCCCCGAGTGCGATCGGTTGCTGCAGCGCGGGAGATAGGAAGGTGTTGTCGACAACGACCTTGGTCCCGGCGGTCTTCGCACGAGCCGCCAGAGCGGCGATATCGTACACCCGCATTAGCGGATTGCTGGGAGTCTCGATGAGCAGGAGGGCGGGACGACGTTCGAGGGCGGCGCCCAGGGCGTGCTCATCGGCCTCGTCGACGAACGCGACCGAGAACTGCCGCTTGGCGGCGCGCGCGCCGAGCAGCCGCTGCGTGCCCCAGTAGCCGTCGTGAGGCGCGACCACCAGATCGTCGGGGCCCAGGCGGCCGAGGAGGAGATCGATCGCCGCCATCCCACTGCCGGTGATCACTGCGCCTGCGCCGCCTTCGAGCAAGGCCAGGGTCTCCGACAAGAGGTCTCGGCTGGGATTTGCGGCGCGGCTGTAGGCATAGGGGCCTTCCCGACCGAGACCTTTGAAGGCGTAGGTGCTGGTCAGATGAAGCGCGCCGACGATGTCGCCATAGGCGTCGCGCGCCACGCCGTTCGCCGCAGCGATCGTTTCGGCCGCCTGCGGCCGCGCCCAAGCGCTCCGGGGCCTCACGGCAGCCGCACGATGCGCAGATACGGCCTTAGCGCTGTCCAACCTTGCGGAAAGCGCGCCCGGGCTTCGATGTCCGTCACGCTTGGGGCGATGATGACCGCCTCGCCGTTGCGCCAGTTGACGGGCGTCGCCACGGCTTCGCGGTCGGTTAGCTGCAGACTGTCGATGGCGCGCAGGATCTCGGGGAAGTTGCGGCCGGTGCTCGGCGGATAGGTCAGCACCAGCCGGATTCGCTTGGCGGGATCGACTACGTAGACGGCCCGCACCGTCTGGCTCGGATCACTCCGCGGATGGATCATCCCGTAGAGCCCCGAGACGGTCCGATCCGCATCGGCCAGGATCGGAAAGTCGATGGCCGCGCCTTGAGTTTCCGCGATGTCGTCGCTCCAGGCCTCGTGAGCGTCCAGAGGGTCGACTGAGACCGCGATCGGCTTGACGCCGCGCCGGTTCCACTCCGGGCGCAGGCGCGCCACCTCGCCGAGCTCGGTCGTGCAGACGGGTGTGAAGTCCTTCGGATGACTGAACAGCACGCCCCACGCGTCGCCCAGCCAGGCATGAAAGTGGATCCGGCCGGCCGTGCTGTCCTGCTCGAAGTCCGGAGCGATCTCACCCAGTTGAAGCGTCATGTCTCGCCTCCTTCGGGCTGGGGCGCCAGATCGCGGGACCCCCGCTCGCGCTGCAAACGGCCGCCGCCACGGGCCCGGACCGCAGAGGGTCGCCCGGCCGGGGGCGCGGCGACGGCCGCCCTCCCCACGCCGGGCCCAATGTCCGGCGTGCCTCTCGCCCCCCCTGACGCGCCGACGCGCTGAGACCGCGCCGCCGTCAGGGGGGCCCGCAACGAAGGCGGCTCGCGATTTGCAGCCGCGCCCGCACCTTGTGCGCCTTCTCCGCCGCTCGATCTCACACGCCGCATCCTGATTTCACCGGGCCGGCCACGAGACCGGTCGAGTGCAGTGTGCGACCGAGCTCAACAACAAACAAACGAATGCTATTGCGATTTAACTCCAATTATGTTGGAGTAATCCCATGGATATCGGCCTCGCCAAGACCTTTCTCGAGATCGTGGCGACGGGAAGCTTTGTCGGCGCGGCCGAGCGATTGCATCTGACCCAGACGGCGATCAGCGCACGTGTCCGGCTCCTTGAGGAGCAGGTCGGCCGACGGCTGTTCGTCCGCAATCGCGCGGGCGCACGCCTGACGCCGGCCGGCGAGCGGTTCCAGCACTATGCAAGGACTCTGGTGCAGGTCTGGGAACGGGCGCGCCAACAGATCGCACTGCCTCCGGGACGGGCGAACCTCGTCAGCGTCGGCGGGGAACTCAGTCTCTGGAGTCCGCTCCTCGTCGACTGGATGCTGTGGATGCGAGACCGTCAGCCCGATGTTGCGGTGCGCGCTGAGGTGGGCGCGGCTCCGCGCCTCCTGGATCGCGTCCAGGAGGGCTCGCTGGACGTCGCCGTCCTCTACAGTCCGCCGCCTCGACCGGAACTGGTCCTCGAACTCCTCGCCGAGGAAAAACTCGTCCTCGTCACCACGGAGGACAACGACCGCATTCGGCCGGAAGACTATGTTCTCGTGGACTGGGGCGAACCCTTCACCACCAGCCACGCGACGGCGTTTCCCGAGTTGGCCAATGCGGCGGTCTCGATTTCACTGGGCCCTATGGCCTTGACCTATATGCTTGCCGTCGGCGGCGCAGGCTATTTCCGCTCCACCGTGGTGCAGCCCTACCTTGAGAAACGCCAGCTTCGCCGGGTGTCGCGGGCGCCGGAGTTCTCCTATTCGATCTATGCCGTCTATTCGACGCGCAGCGCAGCGGAGATCATCGAACCCGTACGGGAGGGCCTCCGAATTTGCGCGGGGGGACGCGCCGCACCGCCGTGACCCTCCGGACTGGGGCTGGCTCGGGCGGCCATCGGGTTCCGCCATGATCGCCGGACCTGAGGCCCGTGGCGCCCCTGGGAAATTGGCGTCAGTGCGACAGGAAGAGAGCCAGGTCCGCCGCCCCCTCGAGCAGGCCTTGCGTCACGCCGCCGAACATGAAGCGTCGTAGGGTCGTTTGGCCGAAGGCCCCTGCCACGAGGCCGCTGGCGCCGAGCTGGCGGGAGGTCTCGAGGATCGCGCGCCCCACGTCGCCGCGGGCGTGAACGGCGAGTGGCCGGGCAACGACCGAATGGTCAGCCAGGAACGAGAGCAGTCGCCCGGCGGCGCAGGGGTTTGCGTGTGGCACGGTCAGGACCACCACGCTATCCGCCTGCTGCAGCCAGGGAAGGACCTGGCGTACGGTCCTGGCGGCAGCGGCGCCGCCATCCCATGCGATCACCACGAGACCGCCTGAGCGCGGCGGACGGTCGGCCACCACGACGGGCCGGGCCTCGTCCACCAGCACCTGACGGAAGGCCGACGCGAATGCGCCGCAACCGCGCGCAGGCGCCCGCCCCCACACCACCAGGTCGGCAAACCGCGCGGCCACGCGCAGCCCGCTCCAGTCCCGAGACGCGAGGTTCTCAAACCCCACTCGCGAATAGTCGAGACCTGCCAGATGTTGGCGAGCCGACGCTTCGCCGCAGCTGAAGCTGCGAGCAAGCTCCCCGATCGCGAGATCCGAGGCTCCCAGCCCCGCCTCGCTGGCCCATGCGAAAAGGCGGTCCGGCGGCAGCGGGCAGTACCCGGCGTGCACCGTGGCTCCAAAGGGTTCTGCCAGCGCGCACGCCGCAGCAAGGGTCGGCGCGTCGCTCTGGCCGCCAAGGAGCGGCGCAAGGATGCAGGTCCAGGTCATGGGACCGCCCGCGTCGCGGCGGTTGACGAATTGTCTCGCGCCGGACGCCTCCGAAGCCCGGTGCGTCGGATCAGCACCGCATACTGATGGGCCGAGAGGTGCGACTGCACTTGGCTCAGGAGGTCGATCGTGACGACGACGACGATCAGGAGCGAAGAGCCGCCTAGGTAAAATGGAAGACCGTAGGCGCTGATCAGGATCTCGGGCAGCAGGCAGACGAATGCGATGTAGCCTGCGCCGATGACCGTGATGCGCATCAGGACATGTTCGAGGCGATCAGCCGTGGCGCGGCCGGGCCGCACCCCGGCTAGGAAGCCGCCATGCTTGCGCAGATTGTCCGCTGTGTCCTGCGGGTTGAACACAATCGGCGTGTAGAAGAACGTGAAGTAGACAATCAGCACACCATATATCGACACGAACAGCGGGCGGCCGTGTTGGAGTTGCGCCAGGGTGGCCCTGAGCCAGTCGGGCGTGTCCTGGCCGACGACTCCGAGCGCGGTGGCGGGCAGGAGCAGGAGGGAGGACGCGAAGATCGGCGGAATGACGCCGGATGGGTTGATCTTCAGCGGCAGAAACGATCGATCCCCGCCGGTGGCGCGCCGACCGCCGTCCCGCCGGGGATAGTGTACGGCCAGCCGGCGCTGCGAAAGCTCGACGAAGACGATCCCGGCGCAGAACGCGGCCCCGCCGACCACCACGACCAGCATGGTCGCGTTCGACATTGCGCCCGTACGAACAAGGTCCCATGTCTGGATCGCTCCCTGCGGAAGTCCGGCGACGATACCCGCGAGGATCAGGAGCGAGATGCCGTTGCCAACACCTCGAGCGGTGATTTGCTCGCCGATCCACATCAGCAACATCGCGCCGCCCGTCAGGGTCGCCACGGTGGATGCAATGAAGAAGACGCCGGGGCGCGCCACGAGCCCCGGGGACGCCTGAAGTCCCAACGCGATGCCCAGCGCCTGGAAGGCCGCCAACCCGACAGTGAGGTAACGGGTATACTGGTTCAGCTGACGGCGCCCCGCCTCCCCGTCTTCTTTCTTCAGCTTCTCCCACGCCGGATAGAAGGGGGTCACGAGCTGCACGATGATCGAGGCTGAAATATAGGGCATCACATTGAGCGCGAAGATCGCCATGCGTTCGACCGCGCCGCCTGAGAACGTATTGAACAGCCCCAGCAGCCCGCCCGACTGCGTTCGAAAAGACGCGGCAAAGGCCACCGCGTCGATGCCGGGGATCGGAATGAAGGTGCCCAGTCGATAGACGACCAGGGCCACAAGGGTGAATCCGAGACGGCGCCGCAAATCCTTTGCTTGCAGAAGGACCGATACATTCAGGTGCGCGCGAAGCTGCTCGAACGCCGATGCCACGGGACGGCCCCAACATCAAATAACGCACCGCCGCATGCCGCGTCAGCGCTAGTCCATAATTGATGCAATACTGAGACGACTACAGCGACACTCAAGCTTATATTATTGGCAATTGTCTGCAAATACATTGCAGCATCGAATTCCTGGCTTGACGCCGCGGAGCAAGGTCATCCGGCCGGTTGCG
Source organism: Phenylobacterium sp. (assembly GCF_016124325.1). Lineage (GTDB taxonomy): Bacteria > Pseudomonadota > Alphaproteobacteria > Caulobacterales > Caulobacteraceae > Phenylobacterium. Next base: position 3,615 of record NZ_WGNY01000016.1, on the reverse strand, counting down.
GCGGTCGGCGCCATCGCTTAGGGCCGACGCAGTCTCAGAGGCGTCGGTACGACGGCGTTTGAGATCGACCCGCCGCCAAACTCGAAGAAGTCCCCCTGATCCCGCAGGGGCAAGGAACCTGACGCCCTCGCCCACGCGACAGCACCGTCCACGGGAGCGATTGGGCGCGTGCTGCGGCCGGCTCGCTGACCTCCCAGCGGCCAGCGAAGCGGCGCGTCGGCAGCTTCGGGAACTCCCGCGTCTCATGCGGCATCCAATTGCAACTCGGCGATGGTCGCCGAACCGGGTCGCTGACTCGCACTTGCGCCGCTTCGCGCGGCTGGAGGTATGGAATGCAACCAAGGACTTTTGCAGGCGCGCTCGCCGTCGCCGTGTTCTCGGTGTCGATGGCGCCGGTGCAGGCTCAGACCCAGGCGCCTACGGATCCACAGATCGCCCACATCGCCTATACGGCCGGCGCCATCGACGTTGCGGCCGCGAGGCAGGCGCTGTCCAAGTCGGCCGAGCCGGAGATACGCGCGTTTGCAGAAACCATGGCGAGAGACCATGCGGCCGTGAACGACCAGGCACTGGCCCTGGCGAAGCGCCTGGGCATCACACCAGAAGAAAATCCGACCAGCGAGGCCCTCGAACGGCAGGCGTCGGAAACAGCCGCGCGGCTGGCTGAACTCAATGGCGCCGCCTTCGACAAGGCGTACATCGCCAACGAGATCGCCTTTCATCAGGCGGTCAACAGCGCGCTGAGCGAGATGCTGATCCCAAACGCGCGAAATCCTGAGCTCAAGTCATTGCTCGAGACTGGGCTGAAGCTCTTCCGCGCACACGAACAGCACGCCGAACAGATCGGCCAAGATCGAGATTGAGCTGCTCGAAATGGACTGGAACCGCCGCGCCTTCTTCTTCGCCGCGCCCTTCAGCTTCTCAGGCGCCAACCTGGCACGCGCCAAGCCTAAGGCCCACTTCTTGCGCATCTCGGCGATGGCGTTCGAACCACCGCCTGCGGGACTGAGGGTGGGCGACGAGATCGAGTGGATCAATTCGGACGGATTCCGCCACACCGCAACGGCGCGGAACGGCGACTTCGACCTCGACCTCATGCCGGGCCGTCGCGGCCGTACGGTTCTGCACAGGCCAGGAGCGATCGACTTCTACTGTCGATATCATCCGTCGATGCGCGGACGTCTAGACGTGCGCGGCTAGCCCCCATGGCGCGGCTGGACATCCAGCCGCGCCAGTACTGCGCGGGTCATGCGTTCACAGCGCTCGCCTTGAAATGGAAAGACATCGTTCAAGCCGCCTGCAAGGCTCGAGCAGAGGCTTCGCCTCAGTCGTCGCCGGGCTCTGAACAGGCGTGTCTTGACGGTGTCCGGCGCGATGCCGAGCAGCGCGGCCGTTTCCCCGATTGTGAATTGCTCCACCTCGCGGAGAAAGAACACCATCCTGAACGGAAGTGGCAGCTCATCGATCGCGATTTCGATCAACCGCCGCGCCTGGCTTCTTGCCGCGGCTTCCTCCGGCGTTTCGCCGTCCGACGCGTCGAGATTCGCGGGCGAGGACGGGGCGTCGCCCGGATGGTCGTGAGTCGATCCGCCGGACACCCGCGCGCGTTTCCGGCGAAGTCGGCCGTTTGCTTCGTTGATTACGATGCGCGTGAGCCAGGTGGTGAGGCCGCTGTCTCCACGAAACCGGTCCAATGCGGCAAATGCACGAAGATAAGCCTCCTGGACGACATCTTCGGCCTCGCCTTCGTCCCGCATGATGCTGCGCGCAACGCGAAACAGGCGCGGGTTGGCGCGCAACATGATCTCACGGAACGCCAGCGGGTCGCCGCCGACCGCCAAGCCAGTCAGCTGAGCTTCGGGGAACTGGGAATAGCCGTCATAGGATTGCGAGGGAGCAGGATCACCTGCGCGAGCCACACTTTCCATGCTCACAGGCCGGACCTGTGCAGGAATTCACTACGATGCGGCTCATGCTCCAAGGCGCCAGTAAAGTTCCGCGTCACCGTCGCGACGCCGATCCGGTTCACGCCCCTCGACGACATGCAGTCATGCGTCGCCCGGATCACGACACCGACACCGAGAGGCGCCAGCCCGGCCTGCAACGCATCGGCGATTTCAGCCGTCAGACGCTCCTGGACTTGCAGGCGACGACCGAGAGTTTCGACCAACCGCGCCAATTTGGAGAGGCCCACCACGCGGTCCCTGGGCAGGTAGGCGACGTGGGCGACCCCCCGAATTGACGCCATGTGATGTTCGCACCATGAAACGACAGGTATGTCGCTCAGCACAACGAGCCCTCCGTAGCTCCCGATTTCGGAGAAGGTTCGGTCCAGAAGGGCGATTGGGTCCTGGCGGTAGCCACTGAACCATTCTTCATACGCCCTTGCGACCCGCCCTGGCGTCGCGCGCAGACCTTCCCGGTTCGGATCGTCGCCAGCCCATCGAATAAGCACGCGGACCGCCTCTTCAGCCTCTCGTCGTGACGCCTGCCGCGTGATCGGAAGTTCGGACGGCGCAAGCGCTTGCTCAGTCTGTTCAAACATATCAGCGAAATCCCAGAAACGCGGTTTTGGCCATTGGATGCATCGTGGGCCTCCGGGGTTCCCGGGACTGGACGGCCACAGACTGCGGCGGCGGCGGACGGTCTGGTAGGGGAAGAGGGTTCCCGGAGCCCGCGAAACGTTGACGGAGTCCGGGGCCCAGCCGGCGGCGTGTGCGCGGGTCGGCTCGCCCTCGATACGGCCTTGTCGGCGACCTCACCGACATGGGCGGTGTTGAGGTGGGCAGATCGCTTCGCCACAGCGACAGCTGTGACCAAGCTCTTCAACTCGCACGGCCGAACTCTATTGCGCCCCGCAGCCTGGCGCCGTCGAGTTCCCGGCGCACCCGAAATGCTCGCAGGTTTCAGGGCGAGGTCGGCAATACGGGCGCGAAGGTGCAATCGGCGAACCGTTCGGATTCAGTGCGCTGGAAGGGCCGAGGCTCGAGACTCGAGCTTGACGGTGGGCGCCGCGTGCGCCGGCCGCGGCCCACCCGGTTGCGGGGCCTCGACCCAGCGGTTCTGGAGCTCGCCGCACGCCTGGATGGCCGGGAAGGCCAGTGGCCCGGCGTCGGACGGCAGGTGGACGAGGATCAGGAACTCGTCGAACTGGTTGGCCGGCAGTTCGCCGGTCCAGGTGATCGACACGGCTCGGTCAGGCTCGCCCGGCGGGCGCTCGACGCTCAGCGTCCAGCCCGGCTTGGGCTGGGGCCGGGCGGCGAGCACGCCCGTCGGGATCTCGATCTTCAGCGCCGTGGTGGCCTGCCCCTCGCAGCCGTGGCCTAGGCCGAAACGCAGCACCTGGTACGAGCCGGCCGCGGCCTGCGTCGGCGTGACGCTCACGTGCGCCGTCGCAGTTCCGGCGGCCGACAGGGCGCCCGCCACGACGAGGGATCTCAGTAGGACCATGTGAGGCCTCCGAAGACGCTGCGGCCGTCGCCGGGCCAGTAGGCGGCGCTGGCGGCGGTCGCCTGGATCTGCGCCTGGACGTTGGAGATGTAGGCCTTGTCGGTCAGGTTCCGCGCGTCGAGGAACAGGCTCACCCGCTCGTTGACCGCCCAGCCGATGTCGAGG
>NZ_WGNY01000058.1 GCF_016124325.1 Phenylobacterium sp. | reverse complement strand
GTCCGAACACGAACGCCCCGAGGCCGAACGGCTCGAAGACGAACTGGTCGACGCCCTGCACGAGGCCTTCGACGACCCCGCCTTCGAGGACCTGCCCCTCGACGCCCAGGTCGAAGCCGTCGTCCAGCGCCTGAAGCCCGCGCCAACGCCCCCTCCGGCGCTGCGCGCCACCTCCCCCGTGGTCACGGGGGAGGAGCCTGTCCGAGCCACCCGCTCCTTCCCCGCCCAAGCGGGGGAGGTGGCGTCCCGGCCCCAAGCCGGGACGACGGAGGGGGCGCAACCGCCCCCCGATCCCCCCACGCCCTACCTGATGCCCTGGGAACGCGCCCCGCCCGGCGCCCGCTACCCCGGCGGCTCCGGCTGGTAGCCCACACCCCCGCGTGTCATCCCGGTCTTGGGCTTCGCCCAAACCGGGATGACGCCGGGTCTTTCGTGGTTCCCCAAAACCCCACGCCCGATATTGACACTCTGCGTGCCACTATCATAATCGCCCCTCAACGCTCCGGGGGAGGATGCGCATGAAACTCTGGGGTTGGCTGGCCGCCGTGGCGGGCGTGATCGCCATGGGCCTGGGCCTGGCCTATCTGAACCGGGCCTCCATCCTGGCGATGGTCGCCCACGCGCGCCTGCCGCACATCGAGCCCAACCATCCGGTGACCTGGGCCATGGGCCCGGCCGAGCCGCCCAAGGGCGACCGTCCGCCCAACGTGGTCTTCATCCTGGCCGACGACCTGGGCTTCAACGACATCACCTTCAACGGCGGCGGGGTGGCGAACGGCGCCGTGCCCACGCCGAACATCGATTCCATCGGCCATCAGGGGGTGAGCTTCGCCAACGGCTACGCCGGCAACGCCACCTGCGCCCCCAGCCGCGCGGCGATCATGACCGGCCGCTACGCCACCCGTTTCGGCTTCGAGTTCACCCCCGCGCCGGTGGGCTTCGAGCGCCTCGTCGGCACCGAGGCCGAGCCGGGCGCCATCGTGAAGCCGAAGTTCTTCAAGGACCGGCTGAAGGACATGCCGGCCGGCAGCACCGCGCCCACGCCCGAGGCGGTCAATTCGCTGGCGGTCCCGGCCTCCGAGATCACCATCGCCGAGGTGCTGAAGGCCAAGGGCTACCACACCATCCAGTTCGGCAAATGGCACCTGGGCGGGACCAAGGGCTCGCGGCCCGAGGACCAGGGCTTCGACGAGGCCCTCGGCTTCATCTCCGGCGCCTCGATGTACCTGCCCGAGAAGGATCCCGACTCGGTCAACTCCAAGCAGCCGTGGGACGCCATCGACAAGTTCCTGTGGCCCAACCTGCCCTACCAGGTGCAGTTCAATGGCTCGCCCATGTTCGCCCCGCGCGGCTACATGACCGACTACCTCGGCGAGGAGGCGGTGAAGGCCATCCACGCCAACCGCAACCGGCCCTTCTTCATCTACTTCGCGCCCAACGCGATCCACACCCCGCTACAGGCCAAGAAGGAGGACTACGACGCCCTCCCGCAGATCAAGGACCACCGCCTGCGCGTCTACGGCGCCATGGCGCGCGCCCTCGACCGCAACGTCGGCCGCATCCTCCAGGCGCTGAAGGACGAGGGCCTCGACGACAACACCCTCGTCATCTTCACCAGCGACAACGGCGGGGCCAACTACATCGGCCTGCCCGACATCAACCGCCCCTATCGCGGCTGGAAGGCCACCTTCTTCGAGGGCGGCATCCACACCCCGTTCTTCATGCGCTGGCCGGGCGTGCTGCCGGCGGGGACGACCTATCCCTACCCCGTGGGCCACGTGGACATCTTCGCCACCGCCGCGGGCGCGGCCGGCGCGGCGGTTCCCACCGACCGCAAGATCGACGGCGTGAACCTGCTGCCCTTCGCCGAAGGCAAGGACGCGGCCCGTCCGCACAAGGCGCTCTACTGGCGTTCGGGCAGCTACAAGACCCTGCTCGACGGCGACTGGAAGCTGCAGGTCAGCGAGGCGCAGAACAAGGTCTGGCTCTACGACCTGGCCGCCGACCCCACTGAGAAGAACGACCTCTCCAAGGCCCAGCCGGCCAAGGTGGCGGAACTGAAAGCCAAGCTCGCGGCCGAGGACGCCCAGATGGCCAAGCCGCTCTGGCCGTCGCTGCTCCAGGGCCCGATCTTCGTCGACCACCCCTCGGGCCAGCCGCAGAAGAAGGGCGAGGAATACATCCTCTGGGACAACTAGGACCGGGCCGGTGAGCTTCCTGCCCCCCTCCACCAACGCCCAGTACCGCGGCTCGCCCATCGCGGTCGCGGTGCTGGGACTCTTCACCCTGGGCACGCTCGCGCCCGGCCTGATCCACAGCTTCCTGCCCGACGGCGGGGCCATCGTGATCGCCCACCTCGACGTGGGCGACCGCGGCGAGCTGGTGCGCGGGCTGTTCGCCTGGGAGGGCGCCACCCAGATCGCGCTGGGGCTGGGGATGTTGGCCGTCGTCCTCCGCTACCGGACGCTGACGCCGCTGTTCCTGGCCCTGGTCGCCGTCGAGCGCGGCCTCATGGCGCTGCAGGGCTGGATCCTCCTGCCGCCGTCGAACGGCCACCACCCGCCCGAGCACTACGCCAGCCCGGTGACCGCGCTCCTGGCCCTGGCGGCCCTGGCGCTTTCGCTGCGCGAACGGCGGGCCGACTAGAGCCTTCTTGAGTGTAGAGCCCGTCCGGGCGGGTGAACCGGCATCCACTTCACCCTGACGGGCTCTCGAGCCTTCCCGGATCAAGTGGCATCACTTGATCCGGACAAGAAGGCTCGATCTTCAAGAGTGTAGAGCCCGTCCGAGCGGGTGAACCGGTTCCCATTTCACCCTGACGGGCTCTAGCGGCCCTCCTGGGCCAGCGACAGGAAGCCCGCCGCCATGAACCTGGCGATCCGCGCCTTCACGGCGGGGAAGTCGTCGGAGTGGCAGACCCCGCCCGAAAGCCGATCGATCCGCCCGGTCCGCGCCAGGGTGTTCATCAGGGCGCCGGTCACGAAGTGGTAGCCCCAGAAGAGATCGGCCTCGGCCATGTCGGGCAGCGCCCGCCTGAGGATCGCGACCAGCTTCAGCACGACCGGATCGAAATGGACGTCCATCAGCTCGGCGCCCTCGGGCGTGTTGCTGACCCGCGCGCAGAAGGCGGCGTAGTTCATCCACAGCTCGCCGCCCTCGAAATAGAGATCGAGGTCGGTGTCGAGGAAGGCGTGCAGCGCGCCCTCGACCGTCGGGCGCTCGCCGGCCTCGGCCTCATAGCGCTCCAGGGCCTCCATGCGCCGCCCGCTGGTGACGGCGGCGCGTCGCGCGAACACGGCGTCGAAGAGGCTCCGCTTGTCGTCGAAGTAGTAGTGCAGCAGCGTGGTGTGGACGCCCACCCGCTGGGCCACGTCGCGCAGGGTGACCCCGTGCAGTCCGTGCTGGGCGAACAGGTATTCGGCCGCGTCGAGGATCTGCTCCTGCGTCTCCTCACGCTGCTCGGCCTTGGTGCGGCGGACCCGCTTCGTCTTAGGGCCGTCGGCCATGGACGCCATTCTCCGTCAGCTCCGGCGGCGGGCGATGCCCCGTAGTCGGGGCCGGGCCTGCGCTTGTCAATCTCGGGGCGGCGCAAGAAGCGGCCGCCGGCCGCGCAGGGCGGTCCGGCGGCCCAGCGGAGGGACCCTCTAGAACAGTTTCATCACACTGATCCCGTACTGGCGGGGCGCGCCCGCCAGCCGGATCGGGGACAGCAGCGCCGAGACGTAGGCCTCGTTGGTGAGGTTGTAGCCGTAGAGCGTGGTGACGATGTCGCCGTGGGCCCAGGCCACCGACGCGCCCAGGATGTTGCGGGCGCCCAGCCGGTCGCCCGCCGCCTCGTTCTCGAACAGCGTGCCCCACTGGTGCGAGATGTGGCTGTAGGTCACCTGCGGCGTGACCGTGTCGCCATCGTCCAGGTGGAAGGCGTAGCGGCCGACCACGTTGAAGGTGAACTCCGGCGCATAGGTCTGGGAGTTGCCGCCCAGGTTGATGCAGCTCGTGCTGGCCGGCCCGGTCTTAGGATCGCATGGGCCCGAGCGCGGCAGGCGCGGATCCTGGGTCCAGAAGGTGCCGAGGCTGCTCTTGGTCACGCCCATGCCGACGTCGAACGAGAAGTCCCCGAACACCGCTTGGGCCGAGGCCTCGACGCCGTAGAGCTTGCTGGGGTTGGGGTTGTTCTGCTCGGTCGACTGCAGCGGGTTGTTGGGGATCGGCAGGATCACCTGGAAGTGCTTGAAGTGGTTGTAGTAGACGCCGATCTGGGTGCGCAGGTGGTTGTTGAGCAGGCTCGATTTCCAGCCGGCCTCGTAGTCGACCACGTACTCCTGCCGGAACGGCGGCGGGATCACGCCCCCGCCGAAGTAGAGCGCCCCGTTCAGGCCGCCGGGCTTGGCCCCGCTGGCGACGAAGGCGTAGGCGAAGTTGTTGTCGTCGATGGTCCAGTCCAGCGAGACCTTGCCGGTGAGGTTGTAGCCGACCGCCTTATCGTCGTCCTGGTAGTCGATGGTCGGGAACTGCGGGACGAACCACCGCACGTGGTTGATCGTGCTCCACTTCGAGTACCGCGCGCCCGCCTTCAGCTTGAGGCCGTCGGCCAGCTGCACCGCGACCTGGCCGAAGACGGCGGCGGTGTAGGTCTTGTTCACGCCGTCCAGCCGCTCGTCGACCGCGCCCGGCGGCACCCCGATCAGGAAGCGGCCGACCGGGAAGTCGTAGCGGTTGTTCTGATAGTACGCCCCGGCCACCCACGTGATCGGCCCGGTGTCGGGCGAGATCACGTTGAACTCCTGGGTCAGGAGCCGTTCGTTCACGGCCTCGGCGATGATGTAGTTGGGCGCGGCGTTGGCGGTTCCGTCGATGTCGCCCTTCCAGCCCGAACGCCCCTTCGCGTAGCTCGAGATCGACCGGAAGGTGATCCCGTTGTCGGCCACGTAGTCGGCCTTGACGATCGAGCGGACGAACTGGTCGGTGGCGTAGTTGCCGTAGTTGTTGGCGATGTGGAACAGGTTGTGGCGGGTCGGCGGATTGCTCAGCGCGTCCCCGAAGTAGCCGCCGTTGTCCAGGTAGTCGTAGTCCGTCTTCCAGGAGACCTTCACCTGGTCGTTCGGCTGCCACAGCAGCGACAGGCGCACCGCGCCCCACTTCAGGCTGGGATCGTTCCTCCCGACCCGCGGGCCCGACAGGTGATAGAAGGTGTCGCGGTACTGCGTGTAGAAGGCCACGCGCGCGGCCAGGGTCTCGTTGATCGGCAGGTTCACCGCGCCTTGCAGGGCGGTGTCGTTGTAGTTGCCGTAGTGGCCGAGCAGATAGCCCGAGTAGCCGCCGCCGATCTTGGGATCGTTGGTGGTGACGATGACGGCGCCGCCCGTGGCGTTCTGGCCGCTGAATGTGCCCTGCGGCCCGCGAAGCACCTCGACCCCGGCGATGTCGAAATAGGGCTCTTCCTGGATATAGCCCGGGAAGCTGGTGACGCCGTCGCGGTAGGTGACCACGCCCGTGGAGGTCTGAGTGTTGTGCTCGCCCTTCCCGATGCCGCGGATGTTGATGTTGTTTCCCTGGCCGAAGTTGTTGACCGTGATCGAAGGGCTGACGAATTGCAGCTGGTCGACCGTGAACACGCCCTTCTTGAGCAGGTCGCTTCCCGTCATCACGGTCGCGGCGATCGCGGTGGTCTGGAGGTTCTCGACGCGCCGCTCGGCCGTCACCACCAGTTCCTGCAACGTGGCCTGATCTGACGCCTTGGCCGACTGCGCCTGGGCGGCGCCGGCCCATCCCGACACAAGCACCGATGCGCTCAACAGCAGAGCGTGGGTCTTCACGGCTTCCTCCCGATGTCCTCACCACGCTCTTCGGCGCGCGGCGGGACGTTGGTCAGGATTCACTCGTTCGTCAATACTCATTCACTCTCGAATGAATATCTTGCTCGAGAGCCGAGGCCGCCCTGCGCCAGGCGCCCCCAACGGCGATTGCGGGATTGGGCCTAGCGGCCCTCGTAGTAGTCGACGGCGGCCTGTGCGCCGCGGTCGTAGGCCTCCAGCGCCGCCAGGGCCTCCGCCCGGTCGCCGCCGCCACGGGTCAGCAGGAAGTAGCGCTCGTAGTGGCCGAAGGCCGTGCGGCACAACGTGTCGCGCTTCGCGTCGCCGTAGTTCGACACAAAGGTGCGATGGTTCTCCCAGCCATAGCCGACGCAGGCCGCCTTGCCGTCCAGCCAGTCGAGCCGGCCCTCGTGCGCGGCCGCGATCCGCTCCGGCAGCGAGACGGGCTGCTGGGCGACCGGGGTGGAATAGGCGCCGTCGCGGACGCCCTCCTCGATCTCGTCAGCCTGACGGTTCAGTTCCGCGAGGTCCTCGGCCGACAGGCTGTCCTTCATCTGCTCGGCCTGAGATCGTAGCTGGCGAGCCAGGTTCAGCATCTGCTGCGCTGTGTCCTGCGCCCACGCAGCGGCAGGCATGGCAACGGCAATGGCCAGAAGAATCGGCAGGATACGCATGGGACGTCGCTTCCAGGGAAATGGGGCCCCGACGGCGCGCCGCCGGAACCGCATCTACGGCCCATATCGACGTTTGGACGCCGCCGCTAGAAGCCCTCGCCCGGCTTGGTCTTGATGTTGAGTTGGCCCTTCAGCCCGGCCTTCCGGTGATGCTCGATGGCGTGCATCTCCGGCGACATGGCCATGTTCCGGAACGACTCCAGCGAGGGGTACTCGGCCAGGGCCACCACGTCCCACAGTTCCTCCACCTCGCCCAGCATCAGGTCGGTGACGCGGCCCTGGTAGCGCACCTGGCCGCCCAGCCCCTCGACCAGCTTCCGCACCGCCTCGCCGTACAGCATGTAGGCGTCGTAGCCCGACAGGCCCCGGTCGCCGTCCTCGTATTGGGCGCGGTCGTGGAACTTGAGCAGATTGACCATGACGAACGGCCCATCCTCGGGCGCGGTGAAGAACGCCATCGCCTGCTGGGGCGGCGGCAAGACTTGGTTCTCGACCTTCATTGTCGTCTCTCCTCAGGATCGGCGGATCAGGGCGTCGATCACCTCGACGATCTCGTTGGGGCTGTCCTCCTGCAGGAAGTGGCGGCCCTTGAGGGTCACGTGCGGCTGGCCCTTCGTCCCCGGGATGCGGGCCTGGATCTGCGCGTCGGCGCCGCGGGTGACGGGGTCGTCGTCGCTGAAGGCGGTGACGACCGGTTTGTCGAACGCCTCCAGCACCTTCCAGGCTTCGATGTTCTCGGCCACCGAGGCGTGCTCGGGCGTCACCGGCACCAGCGTCGGGAATTGCCGCGCGCCTTCCTTGTAGCTCTCGTCCGGGAACGGGGCGTCATAGGCGGCGATCTCGGCCTCGGTGAGGTCGCGGCCGCTGCCGCCCTTTAGGATGCCGCCGATCGGCATCTCGGGGACGTTCTGGCTGAACTCCAGCCAGGCCCGGAAGCCATCGGTCATTCCCGTCCCCGTCGGCAGGAAGGTGTTGGCCACGACCAGCGCCCGGAACCGCTCGGGATAGGCCGCCACGAGGCGCAGGCCGATCAGCCCGCCCCAGTCCTGGCAGAACAGGGTGACGTCCGTCAGGTCGAGGGCGGTGAGCCACTGGCTCATCCAGGAGACGTGGCGCTCGTAGGTGTAGTCGGTCCGCGCCGCCGGCTTGTCGGAGCGGCCGAAGCCGATCAGGTCGGGCGCGATCGCCCGGTGTCCCTTCGCGACCAGGCCGGCGATGATCTTGCGGTAGAGGTAGGACCACGACGGCTCGCCGTGCATCAGCAGCACCGGCCGGCCGTCGCGCGGGCCCTCGTCGACGTAGTGGATGCGCAGGGTCGTCCCGTCGGCGTCGACCACCTCCTGATAGCGCGGCGCATAGGGCCAGTCGGCCAGCCCCTCGAACCGCGCGTCCGGCGTACGCAGCACCTTCATCCGACCTTCCCCCCGATTGACACTCCCGCCGTCCGCGGCGGATATATTGGCAGTATGAGTGTCACTACATGACGCCGTCAAGCGTGGCGCGGCGTGGCGATATGGTGACTTCCTGGGGCGCCCGGCGGGTTCGGAAGGCGCCCGGCGGACGAACCGCCTCGACAGGTCCCGCCCGGCGAGTCGAGATGGGCCCCTGATGAGTCGAACCGCCGTTCAGGCCGCACCCGGGCCGGATATCGCCGACGGCCGCCGACGCCGCGGCCAGGACAACCGCGACCGGATCGTCGCGGCGATGATCGCCATCGTCGGCGAAGGCGAGGTCGCGCCCAGCGCCGAGCAGGTGGCCGCCCGCGCCGACGTGGGCCTGCGCACCGTCTTCCGACACTTCCAGGACATGGACAGCCTCTATCGGGAGATGGCGCACGTCATCGAGGGCGAGCTGCGCGCGATCATCGACCCGCCGCTGAAGTCACAGCACTGGCGCGACCGCATCGGCGAACTGATCGAGCGCCGGGCCCGCGCCTTCGACCGCATCGCGCCCTTCCGCCGGGCCGCCGAGGCGTTCCGCCACCGGTCGAAATTCCTCGGCTCGGACTACACGCGCCTCGTGGTCATCCTGCGCGAGGCCCTGACCCGCGAGCTGCCGCCGGCCATCGTCGCCAACCCGCCCGTCTTCGAGGCGCTGGACCTGCTGATGAGCTTCGAGTCCTGGGCGCGCCTGCGGCGCGAGCAGGGGCTGGACGCCGAGGCCGCCAAGGCCGCGATCGCCGCCGCCGTCGACAAGCTCACGTCCTGACGGGGGTCTGCGGCTCCCCCAACTGGGGGGAGGGGTTGGTTTGGGGGAGCCGCGTTCCAGGTTCGCTGACGTCCAGGGCCTGGGGGGGGAGTGACCTTCGTCCGTCAGCAGGGTCACCCTAGGCCTGGGTTGCGGCCCGAGTAGGGCCGGTTTGTATCCTTCCCATGTCGAACCCGCCGCAAAGGTTTCGCGGCTGCGCCATATTGAAGGCGCCCACGGCGATGGGTCGTTCTTGCCTACGGACACTGTCCGCCCTGGCGCCCGGTCTCGCCGATTGTGGCGAGCGCGTATCCGAATTCCACGTTTCGCCGGCTGAATACGCCGATCGTTTCAGGTTCGCGTCGGGCCGACCGCGAGACGTGAAACAAAGCCCCTCGGCGGCGCTTGCCGGGCTTCTTGCAGCTCGTTTCGCCGTTCGCGCGCGGGCCCCAGCCCGCGCACGGGCGCGTTCCGAAACCCACCGAAGAGGTGAAGAGATGCAAATATCAGCAAGTACAGGCGCTTACGACGCCAGCCAGGCCCAGCGCCTGCTTGCCGGGCTCCTTCAAACGACCGATGAGGCCACCCGGCAGGAAAAGCCAGGCCGGGCCGAGGGCTCGGGCGGTCCGCCGCCCGGACCACCCCCGGGCCCGCCACCCGGCGGCGGGGCCTCGCAGTTTGCGGCCAAGACCCTGGGCGGCCTGCTCTCCGTCCAGGAGCAACCCGCCAGCGCCTCGGATCTCGCCGCGAAGCTGATCCAGGACGCCGATAGCGACGGCGACGGTTCGCTCACTCTCCAGGAGATCCAGTCCGCCCTGGGATCCGACGGCTCGGACAAGCTTTCGGCGGCGGTGTCCGGCCTCGACACCGACGGCGACGGCAAGCTCAACGCCGACGAGCTGGCGGCAGGCCTCGAGGCCCGACACACCGAGGGCGGGCGTCGGCGCCCGCCTTCCAGCGACGAGTTGGCCTCGAAGCTCATCGGTGGGACCGATGGCGACGGCGACGGTTCGCTCAGCCTGAAGGAAATCCTCGCCAAGCTGGGCGACGGCGCGTTGGACGGGGCCTCACAGGCGTTCGGCAAGCTCGACACCAATGCCGACGGCCTGCTGAGCTCGTCCGAGCTTTCCGCGGCGCTCGACGCCTTCCGCACCGCGCACGCGGGCGGACCGTCGAACGGCGCCTCCAGCCAGACGGCGGTCACCGCCTGAAACGGCGGACGCCGGGCCGGCCTCCCGCCGGCCCGGTGGTCGCATCAGACCGCGACGCCGACGGTGACCGTCCCCGTGTAGCCCGCCGCCACGCTGCCGGTCAGGCTGGGCGTCATGGCGGCGATCTGGGCCGAGGTGTTGTCGCCGAACACGTTGTCGTTGCCGGTGGTCACCTGGGCCAGGTTGGTGACGCTGGCGCTGTAGCCCGTCGCGCTGCCGTAGACCGTGGAGCAGACGTCGCGCGGCATGGCGAACTGAGAGGTCAGGATCGCGCTGGGCTGGGCCGTGGCCGCCGCCAGGCTCGGATAGACCTCGAAGTGGATGTGCGGATAGCGGCCCGAATAGCAGCCGGGGAAGATGGTGGTGAACGTGACCTCCCCGTTGGCGTCGGTCACCTGGACGCCGCGCAGGAAATTCTCGTTCTGCACGCCGCTCGAATAGAGCGAATAGAGCCCGTCGCGCGTGCAGTGCCACACATAGATCGCATAGCCGCTCAGAGCGGTGCAGCCCGCGTTGACGTTGACCAGCTTGATCGTCAGCGCCAGCGGCACGCCAGGCGCCGCGGTGGTCGAGGCTCCGAAGCTGGAGCGGATGTCGCTGCGCACCACGCCGCTCTGCGTCAACACGTTCGACAGCACGCCATTGGCCGTGTTGGTGCCATCGGCCGGATAGGGTCCGTTGGTCTCGCTGGGATCGGCGACGCAGGCGCTGGACGAACCGGAGGTCGCGCCGCCCGTGTCCGTTCCGGTCGTGGTGGTGGTGGTCGTCGTGGTGCTCGTGGTCGTCGCCGCGTCCGAGGCGGCGCTGCCTGACGATCCGCCACTGCAGGCGGCCGTCAGCATGGAGACGCCTCCCGCGCCGAACAGGCCGAGCAGCCGGCGCCGCGCCAGCATCACCTCCAGGTCACGGCGCAGGCCGAAATCGTGGTCGTGGATCGTCTCGGATTGGGGCATCGGTTGGCTCTCTCCTCGCCGCCCGTCGCGGCGCGAGCCCCATGGAGCCGGGCAAGTTGGGCTGGGCTGTATCGCCTCCATGTCCGCTTCGCAGCGCCGGAAACACGCCGGTCACAATGCGGCCAAACGAGACCGGGAAGCGCTCGCGCCGACACGCGGCTGAAACGAGTAAGGCGGCGATCCTTCGGTTCGAGGCCCCGATCGGCCCGCGCCCTGGCGGCCTGATACATCCGCGATACCGAACCGCCGCACTGACGCCCCAAGGCGCCGGAACAGTCGCGGGCGGCGCGCGGAGCCTTCTCGAACCAGGCGGTTTCGGCGCGTCCGGACACCCTGGCCGCGTCCATTCCGCATCCCGGGCCCGGCCAGGGCGCGGCCTCCTCCCGCCCCCTGGTCGGGGGGAGGCCGTTCGCCGAAAGGCCTCAGGCCTCCAGCTCGATGTCCCAGTAGAGGTAGTCGAGCCAGCTTTCGTGCAGGTGGTGCGGCGGGAAGCGACGGCCGTGCTCCTGCAGCTCATAGGCCGAGGGCCGGCGCGGCCGGTGCCGGGGATGCATGTGCGCCTCGTGCGGCGTGCGCCCGCCCTTGGCCAGGTTGCAGCGCGCGCAGGCGGTGACGATGTTCTCCCAGGTCGTGCGCCCGCCCCGCGAGCGGGGGATGACGTGGTCGAACGTCAGGTCCTCGCCGGCCGTGCAGTACTGGCAGGTGAAGCTGTCGCGCAGGAACAGGTTGAAGCGGGTGAAGGCCGGCGGCCGGTCCTGGGCCACGTAGTGCTTCAGCGAGACCACGCTGGGCAGCTTCATGGCGAAGGAGGGCGAGTGGACCTCCTGGTCGTAGGTCGAGACCACGTCCACGCGATCGAGGAACACGGCCTTGATCACTTCCTGCCAGGGCCACAGCGACAGCGGATAGTAGGAAAGCGGCCGGAAGTCCGCGTTCAGCACCAGGCAGGGCCAGCCGGACGGGGCGGTCTTAAGCACCTGCATGGACGGCCTCCCTGGATCCGGGAGCCCGACGCCACGGGGCGGTTATGCGGATCGACTGCGGACTGAAGACCAAACCCTCAGCACGTGATTGACGCCACTGGGGAAAAATATAGGCCCGATTCGGAGACAACTCTACGACGACGGGACCTCTTGATGGGGGCGCCTGTGGCCCCGCCCGGGTCTTGCTGCGGGCGGGGCTCTAGCGGCGGCGCACGGGTTAGGCGCCGAGGACGGCGGTGGCGCCGGCCGCGGTCAGGGCGAGGCCCACCACCGCGAAGGACACGACCACGTCGAGAACCCGAGTCATCAGGATCGACATTGCTTCTCTCCATTTGAGGCGCGGGGCCCGGCCGATCCGGAACCCCGACGCCATCTGAACGATGCTAAGATAGCAACTATCTGAACAATGTCTAGATGGCGATTTTGGATGTTCTGCTATGCGTTTTCGAACATCCCGTTCCCGCGGCCCGGACCACGAAAAAGGGGCCCGAAGGCCCCCTCTCCGAACACATCCGGGAGCGGGGAAGATCAGATCACCAGGCCCGCCGTGGCGCTGGCCGCGACAAAGCCGAGGAACAGCAGGAACGCGGGAGCGAGGCGGTCGAAATGGCGTTGGAAGGTCGCGAGAGACATGAGCACACCTTTGGTTTTGTTGTTGAAATCCCCGGGGGAGCGGGGCCGTCCGTTGGGACGAGTTATGTTTAGCAGAATCTGAACACTGCACAGATCATCGATTTCGCCGGACGGTTATGCGTTTCTGCACGGGCGCTCCGTGCATCCGGCGCGACGAAAAAGGGGCCCTCTCGGGGCCCCTCCTCGTCAGCTTCGACGTCTGAGTGGGGAGGCTCAGATCACCAGGCCCGCCGTCGCGACGGCCGCGGTGAGGCCGAGGAACAGCAGGAACGAGGGGACGAAACGGTCGAAGACCTGTTCAAACTTCGCGAGAGACATGACACACACCTTTTCAGTTTGAACCCCCTGGGGAGAGGGGGCGTTTTCTATTTGAACGCCGCTCAGATAGGTGCGCATCTGAGCGTCGTCAAGATATCTGTACAGCGCTCAGATATGAAATTATGGTAAGGCTATGAGCGAAGCTAAAACCGTCGAATCCCGCCCCTACCACCATGGCGACCTGCGGCGGGCGCTTGTCGACGCCGCCAGGCGTCTGCTGGAGGCCGAGGGGCCCAGCGCGCTCTCGCTCCGCGCGGTGGCCCGTGAGGCGGGCGTCAGCCCGGCGGCGCCCTACCACCACTTCAAGGACAAGGCCGAGCTGCTCGACGCGGTCGCCCAGGAAGGCTGGGACATCCTCGACACCCAGATGATGGAAGCGAAGCGGGACGCCGACGGGCCGCACCAGCTCACCGCCCTGGGCATCGCCTATGTCTGCTTCGCCCGCGACAACCCGGCGCTCTACCGGGTGATGTACGACGCCGCGCGCGACAAGGAGATGCTGCCCGACGACGTCCAGAAGAACGAGGACAGCGCCTACTGCCAGGTGCGCAACACCATGATCGCCCAGGGCGCCAATCCCGCCAACGAGACGCATCTGGAGCTGGCCACCATCGCCGCCTGGTGCGCCGCCCACGGCCTGGCCGAAATGGCCGGCTTCAAGCAGTTCGAGCACCTGAAGGAGGAGCTGGGCGGCGAACGCCAGTTCCTCGAGGCCGTGCTCGAGCACGTCGGCCTGTTCACGAGCGCCCATCGCGAGTGCTAACCGAAAGCGGGTGTTCGTCACCCGCTTCGCCCCCTCCCCGACCGGATACCTCCATCGCGGGCACGCGTTCTCCGCGCTGACGGCGCACGCCGCGGCGCGCGCGGCGGACGGCCGCTTCCTGCTGCGCATCGAGGACACCGACGCCACCCGCTGCCGGCCGGAGTTCGAAGCGGCGATCTTCGAAGACCTCGCCTGGCTGGGGTTGTCGTGGGAGAGCCCGGTCCGCCGCCAGTCCGATCATCTCGCCGACCACGAGGCGGCCCTGGCCCGGCTGGAGGCCGAGGGCCTGCTCTATCGCTGCTTTCGCACCCGGGCCGAACTGGCCGAGGAAATCGCCGGCGCGCCGCACGGCCCGATGGCGGCCTTCCGCGGCGGTCCCCTGTCGCCCGACGAGGAGGCGCGCCGGCTGGCGGCGGGCGAGCCCTTCGCCTGGCGGCTGTGGCTGGACGCGGCCGAGCGGCGGCTGGGCGGCTTCGGCGGGCTCTCGTTCGAGGCCGACGGCCGGATCGTCCAGGCCCGCCCCGAGATCGGCGGCGACGTGGTGCTGGCCCGCAAGGACGTGCCCGTCGCCTATCACCTCGCCGCCACGGTGGACGACGCGATCCAGGGGATCACCCACGTGATCCGTGGCGAAGACCTGATCGAGGCGGCCCATGTCCAGCGCCTGTTGCAGGCGCTTCTCGGCCTGCCGACGCCCGTCTACCGCCATCACCGCCTGATCCTCGGCCCGGACGGCAGGCGGTTGGCCAAGCGCGATCGATCGGAAACGCTGCACAGCCTGCGCGAACGCGGTATGAGCGCGCAAAATGTGAGGAAGGATCTGGGCTTTGACTGAGGCGGTGGCGCACCCGCACGCCGATACCGATTGGCGCGCCGTCGGCGTCCTTGTGCTGGGCGCCTGCATCATCGGCCTGTCGCCGATCCTCGTGCGCCTGGCGGGGGAGCAGCCCGGCGGCGTCGGCTCGGCCGCGGCCGGCTTCTGGCGGCTCGCCTTCGCCCTGCCCCTGCTGGCGCTCCTGACCCGGCGCGTGTCCGGCGCGATCGGCCGGCCGCCCAAGGTCGCGGTGTGGGCCGGTGTGTTCTTCGCCCTCGACCTGGGGTTCTGGCACTACGGCATCCACTTCACCTCGGTCACCAACGCCACGGTGCTGTCCAACCTGACGCCGGTTGTGGTGACCGCCTTCGCCTGGATCTTCCTCAAGCAGCGGCCGCAGGCGCTGTTCCTCGTGGCGGTCGCCGCCGCGGTCGGCGGCGCCTGGCTGATGGCCGTGGAGAAGGGCGGCGGAGGCCTGGTCAACCAGCCGCTCGGCGACGTGCTCTCGGCGCTGACCGCCCTCTGGTACGCGCTCTACTTCCTGACCATGAACGAGGGCCGCAAGACCAACGGCGCCAGCCGGCTGATGTTCTGGGCCGGGGTCGTGGGCGCGCCGCTCATGCTCGTATCGGCCCTGCTGCTGGGCGAGACGCTGATCCCCTCCAGCCCGCTGGCCTGGGCGGCCTGCCTGGGGCTCGGCCTGATGCACGTGGGCGGCCAGGGCTCGATCGCCTGGGCGATGGGCCGCCTGCCCATCGCCACCGCCTCGGTGGTGGTGCTGGTCCAGCCGGTGGTCGCCGCCTCGCTGGGCTATGCGCTGTTCGGCGAACCGATCGGGCCGCTGCAGGCGCTGGGCGCGGCCGTCACCCTGGGGGGCGTGATCCTGGCGCAGTGGTCGTCGCGGCGGCGGTAGGGCGTCGGCCGCGTACGGTTTCGCACCGCCAAATTCCGCCTTCTGACGGAGAGCCGAGTAGCGCTTTCGACCCGTTGCGGACTCACGCCCTCTCCCCCCGCGAAGCGAGAGGGGAGAGGCGCAGGTCCCCTTTCCACCCATCGCGGGCGTTCGCGAGGTCCGCTTTCGACTCGAACGGCGAAGGTCTGCTTGCCGGTCCGGCCGCCAACGACGGTTCGCCACCAATTGCGGACTCGCCCCCCAGTTCGTCATCCCGGGCGGAGCGCAGCGGAGACCCGGGACCCAGCCGCTCAGACCGTGAAGCGGCTCCGCGTCGAGCGCGAGGCTGCTGGCTCCCGGATCTTCGGGCGCGACGCGCCCTGCGTCCGGGATGACGGATCTTTTTTTGGAGGAGGCGAACGCCCGCTTCCCACCCTGAGGAGATGTTCGCGGGGTCCGCTCGCAGGCGCGATCCGTTCGATCTCGCCAACGCTCATGCCTAGCTGAGGCCCCACCCCTTCCGGGCGGCCTCGATCCCGGCCAGCTTGGCCTCGAAGGCGCTCCAGTCGTCGGCCTCGGCGATCGGCGCCCACAGCGTCTCGATCTGGTCGTAGAGCAGCTCCTCCGGCTCGGCCCCGGCGAAGTAGGGATCGTCGAGCCGCTCGGGCCGCTCGGCCTCGTAGGCGCCCAGCCGTTCGCGGAACTCGGCGAACGCCGCCTCGCCGTAGAGCGCCGCCCGCGGCCCGGCCAGGGCGCGATCCTCGCCGCCGCCGAACCAGTCGAAGAAGAAGGGCTCCCAGCGCAGCCGCTCGCCGCCCTCGGCCATCGCCTTGAACGCCGCCTGGACCAGCGGCGCGTCCTCGGTCTCCCCGCGCGGGGCCACGCCCAGCCGCGCCAGCATCGCGCCCATCAGCTCGCGGCGGTAGGCCGCGCCGAAGCCGTTCAGCGCGTCCACCAGCGGTTCCTGGCCGGTGACGAGGCTGAGGCTGCCGGCCAGCTGCTGCAGGTTCCAGAACACCGCCTCGGGCTGCCGGCCGAACCGGTAGAGGCCCATCTGGTCGAAATAGGCGGCGATGAAGTTGGGGTCCGACTGCGGCAGGAACCGGTAGGGCCCGTAGTCGAAGCTCTCGCCGGTGACGTTCATGTTGTCGGTGTTGAGCACGCCGTGGACGAAGCCCGCCGCCATCCAGCGGGCCGCAAGCCGCGCCGTTCGCTCGACCACCGCCGCCAGCAGGGCGGCGGGCCGGTCGTTGGCCCCTTCCAGCTCCGGGTAGTAGTCGGCGACCGCATGGTCGACGAGGGCGGTGATCCGCTCGGGCCGCTCGAAGTAGGCGTGGCGCTGGAAGCTGCCGAACCGGACGTGGCTGTGCGACAGCCGCACCAGCACCGAGCCGCGCGTGGGGCTGGGCTCGTCGTTGCGGTCGAGCGACTCCCCGGTCTCGATCAGCGACAGCGCCCGCGAGGTCGGAACCCCCAGGGCCTCCAGCATGGCCGCGGCCAGAACCTCGCGCACGCCGCCCTTCAGGGTCAGCCGGCCGTCCCCGGACCGCGACCACGGCGTCTGGCCCGAGCCCTTGGTCCCGAGATCCAGCAGGCGGCCCGTGCCGGCCTCGCGGAGCTGGGCGAACAGGAAGCCGCGGCCGTCACCGACGTCGGGGTTGTAAACACGGAACTGGTGGCCGTGGTAGCGCTGGGCCAGCGGCGCGCCGAGATTGCCCGGCAGCGGCTCGAACCGGCCGAAATGGGCGATCCACTCCGCGTCGGTCAGGGTGTCTAGGCCCACGCTCGCGGCGGCCCGGTCGTTGCGGTAGCGCAGGATCGTCTGCGGGAACCGCGCCGCTTCCACCGCGTCGGCGAACTCGGCGCCCAGCGCCGGGAACTTCGGGTCGGGCCGGTAGGCGGGCGAGACGGGCATGGGCCAACCTATCCCGGCTGCCAGCCCAACGTCGCCAGCATGGCGAAGAAGCCGGCCACATAGGCCACCGGCACATGCCAGCCCTCCTTCAGCCAGCGGAACACCGAGCGGCCCTCCGGATAGAGGGTGGTCAGGGCCACGCCGGCCGACGATCCGAACCAGACCATCGAACCGCCGAAGCCCACGGCGTAGGCGAGCAGCGCCCAGTCGTAGCCGCCCTGCTCCAGCGCCAGGGCGGTGAGCGGGATGTTGTCGAACACCGACGAGAGCGCCCCCAGCCCCAGGGTGGTCGCCCACGAGGGCTCCGGTAGGGCGCTCACCGGCATCAGCGAGGCGGCGGCCACCAGCGAGGCCAGGAACACCGCGCCCTTCATCGCCGGCCGGGTCACCGACCAGTCGGGCTTGGCGATGAACGAGGTCGCCAGCAGCGCCGCCCACACCGCCATGCCCAGCCAGGGCGCGTGCTCCTCGCCGTCGCTCAGCGCGTTGGCCGTGACGTTCGCCGCCACCGCCGAGACGAGCACGATGGCCACGATCGCCACGCGCCGCCAGCGGATCGGATGGCCCGGCTCGTCGTGCTCCAGGATCGGCTGGTGGCGCTGCTGCGCCAGCGCGCCGAAGACGCCGAACACGGCGAAGGCGACGATCGAGGCCAGGAACGCCGGCAGCACGTGCAGCGGCGAGACGCCCTTGAGCCACATGATGGTGGTGGTGGTGTCGCCGATCACGCTGCCCGCCCCGCCCGCGTTGGCGGCGGCCACCAGGGAGGCCAGGAAGCCCACGCTGACGCGGCCCTTGTAGACGTGGCGCGCCATCACCCCGCCGATGACGGCCGCGGCGATGTTGTCGAGGAAGGCCGACAGCACGAACACCACGAACAGCAGCACCAGCCCGCCCTTCCAGTCGTTGGGCAGGTGGTTCGGCATGTGGTCGGGCAGCGCCGACTTCTCGAACTGGTTCGAGAGCACCTCGAAGCCGACCAGCAGCAGCAGCAGGTTGGTCAGGATCACCCACTCGTGGCCGAAGTGCTCGGCCAGCGCCGGCAGGCCGTGGCCGGTGGGGAAACTGCCGATGAACCCCTGATAGGCCAGGATCGCCACCAGGCCCGTGACCGCCACGAGGAGGGTGCGGTGGTGGAACAGGGCGACGCCGGCGAGGGTCAGGCCGAAGAGGTAGAATTCTATGGGCGCGCCCAGGAACGTAAGCATCCGGGGTGGTTAGGGGGCTCTGTCCGCCGAGGCCAGAAAAAACGGGGCGACGGCGACGCCTCACGCCGCAAACGCCGCTTGCCAGATGGGTGACGCGGGGTTCAGCCTTCGCCCAAGCTGAACAGGGAGCCCGGCCATGGCCGACGACGCCACCCTCTTCGACGCCGCCCGCGCCGAAGCCTATTCGACTCCGCTCGACCGGATCGACGTCAGCGTGCAGGACCGGTTCGTCACCAACACCTTCTGGCCCTTCTTCGAACGGCTGCGGAAGGAGGACCCCGTCCACTACTGCGCCGAGAGCGAATTCGGCCCCTATTGGTCGGTGACGAAGTTCGACGACATCCTCGCCGTGGAGACGCACCACGAGGTGTTCTCCTCCGAGCGGGCGATCTCGATCTACGATCCCGTCGGCGACGACATGCAGTTGCCCAACTTCATCAGCATGGACCCGCCGAAGCACGACGAGCAGCGCAAGACCATCGCGCCCATCGTCTCGTCGGCCAATCTGCACAACTTCGCGCCGCTGATCCGGGAGCGAGCGGCCAAGATCCTGGACGAGCTGCCGATCGGCGAACCCTTCGACTGGGTGGACCGGGTGTCGGTGGAGCTGACGCTGCAGATGCTGGCGACCCTGTTCGACTTCCCGTTCGAGGAGCGGCGGAAGCTTCGCTACTGGTCGGACCTCGCGGTCACCGACAACAGCGAGACGATGACGCGCGAGGAGGTGCAGGCCGAGTTCCTGGCCTGCGGCGCCTACTTCAAGAACCTCTGGGACCAGCGGGTCGGCGCCCCGCCGGCCAACGACCTGATCTCCATGCTGGCGCACGGCGAATCCACCCGGGACATGCCGTTCTTCGAGTTCATCGGGAACATCATCCTGCTGATCGTCGGCGGCAACGACACGACCCGCAACTCGATCACCGGCGGGCTGATCGCCTTCACCGAGAACCCGGACCAATTGGCCAAGCTGCGCGCCAATCCCGCCCTGCTGGACAGCGCCATTCCCGAGATCATCCGCTGGCAGACGCCGGTCGCCCACATGCGCCGCACGGCCAGGGCCGACTTCCAGCTCGGCGGCAAGACCATCAGGGCCGGCGACAAGGTGGTCATGTGGTACGTCTCGGGCAACCGCGACGAGACGGCGATCGAGAACCCCGAGGCGTTCATCATCGACCGTGAACGGCCGCGCCACCATGTGTCGTTCGGCTTCGGCATCCACCGCTGCGTCGGCATGCGGCTGGCCGAGATGCAGCTGAAGATCGTCTGGGAGGAGATCCTCAAGCGCTTCCCCACGATCGAGATCGTCGAGGAGCCCGAGCGGCTGAAGTCGTGCTTCCTGCGCGCCTACCGCAAGATGATGGTGCGGATTCCGGCGCGGGCGTGAGCAGGCGACCGCGCCCTACCCGATCCGCACGCCCATCGCCCCGTCCACCGGCAGGATCGCGCCCGAGATGAAGCCGGCCTCGTCCGAAGCCAGGAACAGGGCCGCGTGCGCGGTGTCCCAGGCCGTGCCCATCTTGCCGCCGAGGGGGACGCGGGCGTTGCGCTCCTGGCGCACCTCGTCCTGGGTGCGGCCGCTGGCGCCGGCGATCCCCGCCACCGCCATCGGCGTGTCCATCAGCCCCGGCTGCACGGCGTTGCAGCGCACGCCGTAGCGCGCCTGCGACTGGGCGATGCTGGTGGTCAGGCGGTTCACGCCGGCCTTGGAGACCTCGTAGGCCACCTGGATGCCGCCGGCCTTCGCCGCCAGCGACGAGACGTTGACGATGGCGCCGCCGCCCTGCTCGCGCATCACCGCCAGGGCCGCCTTGCTCATCAGCCACATGCCCTTGAGGTTCACCGCCAGGATGCGGTCGAAGGCCGCCTCCTCGATCCGGTGCGCCGGCCCGTCGCCGCCGCCGATGCCGACATTGTTGACCAGCACGTCGATCCGTCCGAACCGCGCCTTGGCCTCGTCGGCCACGCGGGCGCAGTCGGCGGCCTTGGTGACGTCGGCCTGGATGGCGAAGGCCTCGCCGCCGGCCTCGGCGATCATCGCGGCGGTCTCCTCGGCCCGCTCGCCCACGCGATCGGCGCACAGCACGCGACCGCCCTCGCGCGCAAACAGGAGCGCCATGGCGCGGCCGTTGCCGAGGGTCTCGCCGGGCGTCTGTCCCGCGCCCATGACGACGCAGGCCTTGCCTTCCAGCCGGCCCGCCACCTCAGTAACCCTTCAGCTCGGGATCGAGCGTCTGGCCCTCGTCCAGCTGCACCCCGAAGGTGTTCAGCATCATCGAGACCTGGGTGTACTGGCCGGTGGTGAAGACCACGTCCATGCACTGCTTGGGCGTGAAGTGCTTGCCCAACTCAGCCCACGTCGCGTCGGTGATGAACTGATCGGCGTGCAACTCGTCGGTCGCACGGATCAGCGCCGCGTCGGCCGCGCTCCAGCCGGCGTCGGCGCCACGTTTGATCTTCTCGATCTCGTCGGCCGTGAGCCCGGTCTGCAGGCCGATGCGGGTGTGCTGGGTGAACTCGTAGCCGCTCTTGCAGAGATAGCCCGTGCGCAGGATCACGATCTCCCGCTCGCGGGCCGGCAGGTCGTTGCGCCGCGACAGCACATAGCCGCCCCAGGCGTTGAAACGGGTCAGCGCCTTGGGCGCGCGCACCAGGGTTCGGAAGATGTTCAGCACCGGCCCGGGCCGGAAGTCCTTCAGCGCCTCGACCTGGTCGGCGTCCAGCTCGGCGTCGGACAGCGGCGCGATGCGCGGCTTGGTCAATCTCATGGTGCGCTTCCTCGAACTTCCGGTTTGCTGGCCGGGCACATTACTGGCCACCGCCGTCCGCGCCATCCGATTTCGCTAGAGCCGTCCGCCCCGGCTTGTTAGGCAGGGACGATGTCCACCCGATCGACGCTGGCGTTCCTCAAGACGGAGACGGGATCCGGCCTGCTGCTGGCGCTGACGGCGCTGGCCGCCATCATCTGGGCCAACTCCCCCTGGGCCGACGCCTACCACCTCCTCACCCACAGTATGGCGCCCGTGCGGATCGGGCCCTTCGCCGAGGAGATGACCATCTCCGGCTGGGTCAAGGCGGCCCTGATGCCGATCTTCTTCTTCGTCGTGGGGCTGGAGATCAAGCACGAAGTCCTGCGCGGCGAGCTCTCCAATCCCAGGCGCCTGGCGCTGCCGGTGCTGGGGGCGGTCGGCGGCGTGGCGCTGCCGGCGCTGATCTACCTGGCCTTCAACCTCGGCGAAGGCGGCCATCCCGGCGGCTGGCCGACGGCGACGGCCACCGACATCGCCTTCGCCCTCGCCGCCCTGGCCGCGGCCGGCCCGCGCCTGCCGCCGACGCTGCGCACCTTCCTGCTGACCCTGGCCATCGCCGACGACGTGGTGGCCGTGGCCCTGATCGCGATCCTGTTCACCGAGCACCTGCGCTTCCCGATGCTGGCGAGCGCGATGGTCGTCCTGGCGGCGATGGTCGCCATGTCGCGCTGGCGCGCCGCGCCCTATTTGCTGTGGGCGCTCGCGGGCCTGCTGCTCTGGGGCTTCACCCTGAAGTCCGGGGTCAACACCTCGCTCGCGGGGATCGCGGCGGCGTTCTGCATCCCGCTGGCGCCCCGCAAGCCCGGCGGCGCCGGCATGCTGAGCGAGGTGATGGACGCCCTGCACCCCTACGTCGCGTTCTTCATCCTGCCGCTCTTCGCCTTCACGGCCGCGGGCTTCCACTTCGAAGGCGCCGACATCGGCCCCGTCAGCCTGGGCGTGGCCGCGGGCCTGTTCGTCGGCAAGCAGTTGGGCGTGTTCGGCGCGGCCGCGCTGGCGATCGGGCTGAAGTGGGCCCGGCGGCCCACCGGGGCCAAGTGGATCGAGCTCTATGGCGTCTCGGCGCTCTGCGGCGTGGGCTTCACGATGAGCCTCTACATCGGCGCCCTGGCCTTCCCAGAGACCGCGCCCCTGGCGGAGGCCCAGGTGCGCGCCGGGGTCGTGGCGGGCTCGCTGGCCTCGGTCGCGCTGGGCCTCGCGGTCCTGACCTTCAGCGCCGCCCGCCGCGCCGCGGAAACCGAGGCCTGAGAGCGGAAACACACTAGCCTCACGCCGCGTCTTGGCGTTGGGTTCGATCGACCATCAGGGAGGAAACGGGATGACAAGCTTCCGGCTGAACGGACGCGAGGTCTCGGTGGAGACCCCGGAGGACGCGCCCCTCCTGTGGGCGATCCGCGACGAAGCCGGCCTGACCGGGACCAAGTTCGGCTGCGGCATCGCCCAGTGCGGCGCCTGCACCGTCCACGTCGAGGGCCAGGCGGTGCGCGCCTGCGTGACGCCGGTGAGCGCGGTGGCCGGCCTGTCGGTCGTCACCATCGAGGGCCTCGACCCCAAGGGCGAGCATCCGCTGCAGAAGGCCTGGGTCGAGACCCAGGCGCCCCAGTGCGGCTACTGCCAGTCGGGCCAGATCATGCAGGCCGCGGCCCTCCTCGCCGCGACGCCGCATCCCACCGACGCCGAGATCGAGGCGGCCATGGCCGGCAACCTCTGCCGCTGCATGGCCTATGTGCGGATCAAGGACGCGATCAAGCTGGCCGCCAGCCGGGGGACCGCCGCATGAACGCCATCGCCCTCTCCCGCCGCAGTTTCCTGGTCACCGCCACGGCGGCCGGCGCCGCCTTCGCCTTCGCCGCGCCGGCCGAGGCCGCCGGCGGCTACGAGCCCACCATCTGGTACTCGATCGGCAAGGACGGGACCATCACCGTCCACGTCATCCGCGCCGAGATGGGCCAGCACGTCGGCACCGCCATCGCCCGCATCGTCGCCGACGAACTCGAGGCCGACTGGTCGAAGGTGAAGATCGACCACGTGGATTCCGATCCGAAGTGGGGCCTGATGGTCACCGGCGGCAGCTGGTCGGTCTGGCAGAGCTATCCGCTCTACAGCCAGGCCGGGGCGGCCGGCCGCACGGCCCTTATCGAGGCCGGCGCCAAGCTGCTGGGCGTGGCTCCCGGAGACTGCGTGGCCCGCAACGGGGCCGTCGTCGCCGGCAAGACGTCGATCGGCTACGGCGACATCGTCGCGAAGGGCGGCGTCTCCCGCACCTTCACCCCCGAAGAGTTGGCCAAGATGCCGGTCAAACCCGCCGCCGAGCGGCGCATGATCGGCAAGCCCGCGCCCGCCCGCGACATCCCGGGCAAGACCAACGGCAAGGGCGTCTACGGCCTCGACGCCAAGGTTCCGGGCATGATCTACGCCCGGCCGAAGCTGCCGCCGACCCGCAACGGCGCCAAGGTCACGGCCATCGACGACACCGCCGCCAAGGCCGTGCCCGGCTTCATCAAGGCGGTCGCCCTGGACGACCCGTCCGGGACCGTGCCCGGCTGGGTGATGGTCTATGGCGAGACCTTCGTGGCCGCCGACCGGGCCGCCGACGCCCTGAAGGTCACCTGGACGCCCGGCGACACCGCCAAGGTTTCCGAGGCCGACCTCCAGAAGCACGCCGGGGACCTGATCGCCGACGCCTCCAAGGGCTCGCTGGTCGTGAACGACGACGGCGTCGACGCCGCCTTCGCCGCGGCCAAGTCGACGCTTGAGGCCACCTACACCACCGCCACCGCGCTGCACTTCCAGATGGAGCCGGTGAATGCGCTGGCCTTCGAGAAGGACGGCCTGTTCGAGATCCACACCGGCAACCAGTGGCAGTCGCTGGCGCTGCCGTGGCTGGCCCAGGCGCTGGGCCGCAAGCCCGAGACCATCGTGCTGCGCACCTACCTGCTGGGCGGCGGCTTCGGACGGCGGCTGAACGGCGACTACGCCGTGGGCGCGGCGCTGGCCTCAAAGGCCATGGGCGGCAAGCCGGTGAAAATGGTGCTGACCCGGCCCGACGACACTCGCTTCGATTCCCCGCGTTCGCCGTCGGTCCAGAAGGTGCGCATGGCCTTCGGCGAAGGCGGCCGGGTGACGGCGATGACCCACGACGCCTGCGCGGGCTGGCCCACCGAGGTGATGGCGCCCTTCTTCATGCCCAAGGGCGCCAATGGCGTGGCCTTCGATCCCTTCGCCATCAATGGGGCGAACCACTGGTACAGCGTCGGCGCCCACCGGGTCCGCGCCATCAGCAACGACCTGGCCAGCCGCACCTTCCGCCCCGGCTGGCTGCGCTCGGTGGGGCCGGGCTGGACGAACTGGGCGGTCGAAAGCTTCATGGACGAGGCGGCCCATGCCGCCGGCGCAGACCCCTTGGCCTTCCGCCTGAAGATGCTGGACGCCACGGGCCGCAACGCCGGCTCGGCGCCCAACGCCGTCGGCGGCGCGAAGCGCCAGGCCGCGGTGCTGAAGCGGCTGGCCGACAAGGCCGGCTGGGGCAAGCCGCTTCCCGCCGACACCGGCCTGGGGATCGCCACCACCTTCGGCCAGGAGCGGGACATGCCCACCTGGGTCGCCTGCGGCGCGCGGGTGAAGGTGGACCGGGCCACGGGTGCGGCGAAGGTGGAGAAGCTCACCCTCGTCGCCGACTGCGGCACGGTGGTCAGCCCCGACGGCGCGCTCGCCCAGATGCAGGGCGCGGCGCTCTGGGGCCTCAGCCTGGCGCTGTTCGAGGGAACGGCCTTCGAGAACGGCGAGCCGAAGGATCTCAACCTCGACAGCTACACGCCGCTGCGCATGACCGACGTGCCCGACCTCGACATCGAATTCGTGCAAAGCGACCTGGCGCCCGTGGGCCTGGGCGAGCCGGCCACGACCGTCGTGGGGCCGGCCATCGGCAACGCCATCTTCAACGCCGTGGGCGCCCGCGTGCGCCACCTGCCGATCCGCCCCGAGGCTGTGAAGGCGGCGCTGAAGGCCTGACGGGGCGAGTCAGCCGTCGATCGTCGGCGCGAGGAAGCGGCCCGCGATGAGGGCCGCCTCGGTGCGGTTGCGCGCGCCGGTGAGGCGCAGGATCGCGTGGATGTGCAGCTTGACCGTACCGGGGCTGATCCCCAGCGAGCGCGCGATCTCCTGGTTGCTCATGCCCACGGCGATGCACTTGAGCACGTCGCGCTGCCGGGGCGAGAGGCCTAGGAGCGCACCGGAGGAACGGCCCCGGCGCACCGGCGCCTCGCGCGGGAAGTGCTCGCCGCCCTCGACGACCGCGCGGATCACGCTCCGGAACATGTCGAGTTCGCTGTTCTTCGAGAGGTAGCCCCGCGCGCCCGCCATCTCGGCCAGGGCCGCGAAGCTCGGGTTCGGCCGGTCGTCGATGGCGATGACAGGCGCGCCGCTGGCGGTCACGAGCTGGCGCAGGCCTTCGAAGTCGAATCCGATCGAGAAGAGGTCGACCAGCAGGAGATTCGTCCGGCGATTCGACAGGGCCTCGAGGGCGGCGGACAGCGAGGCGGCATAGCTGGCAGGACCGAGGTCCGCGACTTGGGAAACGAGGTCCACGATAGCCATCCGGCAGATGGGCTTCTCCTCGACGACAAATGGAGAGGCCGCCACCAATGTCTCCGGATCAGTCACACCCACCTCGCACCCGCTTCCCTTGGCGCACCCGAAGTCGAAGCGCCGCCGCGCTCAACGCTCAGTCGTTCTTATATTTGGGAATACCCACACGCGGGGCGTGGGTAATTGTCGCGAGCAGAGAAGGCAATATGGATTCGACAATTCTAAAACAGATACTCGATCTCAAAATCGCTTCAAACGCGAGTTTACCTGGGGTTATCGCGACGGGCGTTTTGTATATCTATAGATATATAGATATACCGAATTGTATAGAACTTATGTCTTGATTGACTAACCCGTGCCAAATCAGCGTTACTATTAAGCATATGCTACGTCATGGGGAAGGCGTCGCGATGCTTAAGCCAGACCATCTGGATCGACGTCTCGAGTTCATGCGCTTGAATTCGGAAGGCGTTGCAAGTCTCCGAAGGCTTACCGCGGTTCTGACGGCCGAACTGCCGTCGGCCCTCGACGCCTTCTACGACCAGATCCGCGCGACGCCCGAGACGCGAGATTTCTTCGCCGAGGAGTCGCGGATCGCGAGCGCAAAGGACCGGCAGCTCGCCCACTGGCGCGCCATCTCGGCCGGCGAGTTCGATGAGCGCTATGTGGCCGCCGTGACCAAGGTCGGCGAGACCCATGCCCGCATCGGTCTCGAACCGCGTTGGTACATCGGCGGATACGCCCTCCTGATCGAACAGCTGCTGACCGCCGTGCTCCACGCACGCTGGCCGAAAGCGCGACTGGGCGGACGGCGGGGCGAGGAGGACGAGACCGCCGCCGAACTCTCGGCGCTCATCAAGGCCGCGCTGCTCGACATCGACTACTCCATCTCGGTCTACCTCGAAGCGGCCGAGGCGGCGCGGAAGCGCGCTGAAGCGGAGGTTCTGGCGGCCGAGCGCGAGATGGTGGTCCGCAGCATCGGGCGCGGCGTGGCGGCTCTCGCCCAGGGCGACCTCTCCCACCGGATCACCGACGAGACGCCCGCGGAGTACGTGCAGTTGCGCGACGACTTCAACGACGCCATGGCCCGGCTCGAGTCGACGATGCGCGTCGTGCTGCAGACGAGCGGCCGGCTGAGCACCAACTGCGAGGAGCTGGCGTCGGCGTCGGACAACCTATCCCGGCGCACCGAGCAGCAGGCCGCCGGCCTGGAACAGACCGCCGCGGCGCTCGGCGAGATCGACGGCCAGCTGCGCCAGACCGCGAACGGCGCGGGACAGGCGGCCCAGACGATGAACAAGGCGAGGGTGGAGGTCGAACGATCCAGCGAGGTCGTGGCCGGGGCCCTGGAATCGGTTGCGCGGATCGACGAGGCCTCTCGGGAGATCGGTCAGATCATCGGGGTGATCGACGAGATCGCGTTCCAGACCAACCTGCTGGCGCTCAACGCCGGGGTCGAGGCGGCTCGCGCCGGCGACGCCGGCAAGGGCTTCGCCGTCGTCGCCACCGAAGTCCGGGCCCTGGCCCAGCGCTCGGCCGAGGCCGCCAAGGAGATCAAGGCCCTCATCTCGAAGTCCAGCCAGCAGGTCGCCGCGGGCGTTCAGCTGGTTCAGGAGGCCGGCGGCGCGCTCTCCATGATCGTCGCCCAGGTGGCGGAGGCGGAGGGCGCCATCTCGACCATATCGGCCTCCACGCAGGAGCAGTCGGCCGCCTTCGCCCAGGTCAGCACCACCGTCAATCAGATGGATCAGGTCGTGCAGCAGAACGCCGCCATGGTCGAGCAG
This sequence comes from Phenylobacterium sp., assembly GCF_016124325.1. Taxonomy (GTDB): domain Bacteria; phylum Pseudomonadota; class Alphaproteobacteria; order Caulobacterales; family Caulobacteraceae; genus Phenylobacterium. Next base: position 3,342 of record NZ_WGNY01000058.1, on the reverse strand, counting down.
TCGACCGCGGCGACCCATTCCATCAAGTCCGAGACCCTCGAACTCGACGGGCTGATCCGGCGCTTCCGCCTGGGCGCGCCGGAGACGTCTGCGGCGGATGCCGGGTTCCCGAGACTTGCGAGCATCGCGGGCGGACGCGCCCGAGACGGACGGGATGAGTAGCCGCCCTCCGCACGATCCGTTCGCGGAACCCAACGATCTGCGCGCGCTCTTCGAGCGCTACGACCGCGTCCAGCGGCTGTCGGACGCCGGATGCTGGCAGACCGACGCCGGCTCGGACAGGCTTCACTGGTCGAGCAACATGTACCGGCTGTTCGGCCTCGCCGCGGCCGAATTCCAGCCGACGCCGGAGGCCGTCCTCGGGCGCGTGCACCCCGACGACCGGGACGCCGTGCGCAACCGCTTCGCCCGCGCCCTGTCGACCGGGGAGGACTATGAGAACGACTACCGGGTGGTGCTGCCGGATGGCCGCGTCCGGGTGCTGCGCGAGCGGGTCGAGGCCGAGCGGACGCCCGAGGGCGCGCCGATCCGGCTGATCGGGGCCGTCCAGGACGTCACCGGGCTCCGGGCCGCCGAGGAGTCGGCCCGCGGCAGCGCGCAGATGCTGGCGGCGATGCTGAAGATCTCGCCCGAGGCGATCGTGGTGACCGACGCGCAGGCGCGCATCCTGGCCTTCAGCGCCGGCGCCGAGGAGATCTTCGGCTATCGCGCCGGCGAGGTGATCGGCGAGGCCATCGAGGTGCTGCTGCCGGCCCGGTTCCGCGCCGCGCACCGCCAGCATGTGACCGCCTTCGCCACCGGCGCCGACCGGAGCCTGAGGATGCACGAGCGCGCCGTCATCGTCGGCCGGCGGCGCGATGGGGAGGAATTCCCCGCCGAAGCCTCGCTCGCCAAGCTGGAGACACCCAACGGCGAGGCGTTCACCGCCATCGTGCGCGACCTGTCCGAGCGGCGCGCCACCGAGGCCCGGCTGATCGAGGCCCGCGAGGAAGCCGAGCGGGCGAACGTCTCCAAGTCGGTCTTCCTCGCCAATATGAGCCATGAGATCCGCACGCCGCTCAACGGCGTGCTGGGTCTGACCGGCGTGCTGGCGCGCACGAGCCTGGACCCCAAGCAGCGCAAGATGGTCGAACTCATCGAGACGTCGGGCCGCGCGCTCGAACGTTTGCTGGGCGACATCCTGGACCTCGCGAAGCTCGACGCCGGCCGCATGTCGATCCGCGAGGAGCCGTTCGACCTGGCCGGCGTGATCGTCGACACGGCCGAACTGTTCCGCGCAAGCGCGGCGGAGAAGAACGTGGCCCTGCGCACCGAGTTCGCCCTGGGCGACGACGGCCGCTTCGTGGGCGACGACCTCAGGATCCGGCAGGTGCTGTCCAACCTCGTCAGCAACGCGGTCAAGTTCACCAGCCAGGGCGAGGTCTGCATCTCGGCGATGCGGATCGCCGAGACCGAAGACGCGGCGCGCATCCGGCTGGTGGTCCGCGACACGGGCATCGGCTTCTCCGCCGACGCGGCGGAGGCGCTGTTCGAGCGCTTCGAGCAGGCCGACGGTTCGGTGACGCGCCGATACGGGGGAACGGGCCTGGGCCTGGCCATTTCCAGGTCGCTCGTGCGCCTGATGGGCGGCGCCATCTCCGCGACGTCGGCGCCGGGGCGCGGCGCGACCTTCAAGGTCGAGATCCCGCTGAAGCGCGCGCCACGGACCGCCGAGTCCATTCCAGGCGGCGCCGTCCGGGAGGCGGACCGGAATATCCGCCCGATGCGCCTCCTTCTGGCCGAGGACCACATGGTCAACCGGATGACGGTTGAGCTGATCCTCGAGCACCTCCCGGTGGAGATCGTCGCGGTGGAGGACGGGCGCCAGGCCGTCGAGGCCTTTCGCCGGGACACCTTCGACCTCGTGCTGATGGACATGCAGATGCCGGTGATGGACGGCCTGACCGCGATCCGCCTGATCCGCGAAATGGAGGCGCGCGAGCACCGGCCGCGGACCCCGATCTGCGTGCTGACGGCGAACGCCATGACCGAGCACCACGAGGCCGCCCACGACGCCGGCGCCGACGCCTTCATCACCAAGCCGATGAACGCCCGGGCGCTGGTGGAATATGTGGTCGGGGTCGCCTCGAACGAACCGCCGGCCGCGACGCGGACCCCTGAACCGGCCCCGGACTGACCTGTCGCGCAACGAAAAGGGCCGCCCTCGCGGACGGCCCCTCCGTGTTCGATAAGGCTGTGAGCCCTACTCGGCGGCTTGCTTCGGCGCGTAGCCGAGCATGGCCTTGGTCTCCAGGAACTCGTGGAAGGCGTAGTCGCCCCACTCGCGCCCATTGCCGCTCATCTTGTAGCCGCCGAACGGGGCGGTCATGTCGCCGCCGCCGCCGTTGATCGACACCTGGCCGGCGCGGAGCTTGGCCGCGACCTTGCGGGCCTTCTCCAGGTCGCCCGACTGGACGTAGGCGGCCAGGCCGTACTCGGTGTCGTTGCCGATATCGATGGCCTGATCGACCGTCTCGTAGCCCAGGATCGACAGCACCGGCCCGAAGATCTCTTCCTTGGCGATGGTCATGTCGTTGGTCACGTTGGCGAAGACAGTGGGCTTCACATAGTAGCCCTTGTCCAGGCCTTCCGGACGGCCGGTCCCGCCGATGACCAGGGTCGCGCCCTCGTCGATGCCGGCCTGGATCAGCTTCTGGATCTTGTTGAACTGGACCTCGGAGACCACGGGGCCCAGCTGGCTGTTGCCGTTCGGGTCGCCCACGGTGACGCCGGCGGCCGTCTCACGGGCCACGGCGATCGCCTCGTCCATCCGCTTGGACGGCACCAGCATGCGGGTCGGCGCGTTGCACGACTGGCCCGAGTTGGTCATCACCGTCGCCACGCCGCGGGCCACGCCCTTGGCGAAGGCGTCGTCGTCCAGGACGATGTTCGGGCTCTTGCCGCCCAGCTCCTGGGCCACGCGCTTGACGGTCGGGGCGGCCGCCTTGGCCACCTCGATGCCGGCGCGGGTCGAGCCGGTGAACGACACCATGTCGACTTCCGGATGGCTGGAGATGGCCGCGCCCACGTTCGGGCCGTCGCCGTGCACCAGGTTGAACACGCCGGCCGGCACGCCCGCGGCATGCATGATCTCGGCGAAGATCTGCCCGCTGAACGGGGCCACTTCCGACGGCTTCAGCACCATGGTGCAGCCCGTGGCGGTGGCCGGGGCCACCTTGCAGACGATCTGGTTCAGCGGCCAGTTCCAGGGGGTGATGAACCCGCAGACGCCGATCGGCTCCTTGACGATCATCGTCGGGCCGCGGTCTTCCTCGAACTTGAAGGTCTTCAGCACCTCGGCGG
>NZ_WGNY01000017.1 GCF_016124325.1 Phenylobacterium sp. | reverse complement strand
GGCCGCCGCCGTGGCGCTCAAGCGCGTGCCCGAGGCCAACGCCTCCTACACGCCGGACGGCATCGCGATGCACCACCACGCCGACATCGCCATGGCGGTGGCGGTGCCGGGCGGTCTGATCACCCCGATCATCCGGGCGGCGGAGACCAAGGGCCTGGCCCAGATCGCCCAGGAGGCCAAGGACCTGGCCGAGCGGGCGCGCAACAAGAAGCTGAAGCCCGAGGAGTTCCAGGGCGGCACCTTCTCGGTCTCCAACCTCGGCATGTTCGGGATCAGGAACTTCGCCTCGATCATCAACGAGCCGCAGGGCGCGATCCTGTCGGTCGGCGCCGGCGAGAAGCGGCCCGTCGTCCGCGGGAACGACCTCGCCGTGGCCACGGTGATGAGCGTCACGCTCACCTGCGATCATCGGGTCGTGGACGGCGCCACCGGCGCCCGCTGGCTCGCGGCCTTCAAGCCGCTGCTGGAAGACCCCATCAACATGATCGTCTGAGGCTGGCCATGACCACCATCTACGACTTCGAAGCCGAGACGCTGGACGGCAAACCCGCGCCGCTGTCGGCCTATCGCGGCAAGGTGGTCCTGATCGTCAACACGGCGTCGAAGTGCGGCTTCACCCCGCAATACGCGGGGCTGGAGACCATCTGGAAGCGCTACCGCGATCGCGGTTTCGTGGTGGTGGGTTTCCCCTGCAACCAGTTTGGCGCGCAGGAGCCTGGCGATGCGGCCGAGATCGCCAACTTCTGCTCCCTGACCTACGAGGTCGACTTCCCGATGATGAAGAAGATCGAGGTCAACGGCTCCGGGACGCACCCGCTCTACCGCTATCTCAAGCGGGCCAGGAAGGGCGTGCTGGGGACCGAGGGGATCAAATGGAACTTCACGAAATTCCTGGTGAACCGCCAGGGCGAGGTGGTTCACCGCTTCGCGCCCACCGTTGACCCCAAAGCCCTGGACGGGGCGATCGAGGCCCTGCTCTGATGGCTGATCAGTTCGACGTCATCATTATCGGTTCCGGCCCCGGCGGCTATGTGACCGCCATCCGGGCCAGCCAGCTCGGCTTCAAGACGGCCATCGTCGAGCGGGCCGAGCTGGGCGGCATCTGCCTGAACTGGGGCTGCATCCCCACCAAGGCGCTGCTGAAGTCGGGCGAGGTCTACGAGCAGCTCGACCATCTCAAGGACTATGGCCTCGCTGTGGAGAAGCGCGGCTTCGACTTCGAAGCCGTGGTCCAGCGCTCGCGCAAGGTGGCCGCCCAGCTCAATTCGGGCGTCACCTTCCTGATGAAGAAGCACAAGATCGAGGTGGTCGAAGGCTCGGCCAGGCTCGAGAAGGGCGCGCCGGCGCCCACGGTCGTCGTGGGTTCGCGCAAACTCACAGCTAAGCACGTGATTCTGGCCACCGGCGCGCGGGCGCGCACGATCCCCGCCATCGGCCTGGAGCCGGACGGTGAGCGGGTGTGGACCTATCGCGAGGCCCTGGTCCCGAAGTCGGCGCCCAAGTCGCTGGTGGTCGTCGGGTCGGGCGCCATCGGCATGGAATTCGCCAGCTTCTACCGGGCGCTGGGTTCGGAGGTCACCGTCGTCGAGATGATGCCCCGCATCCTGCCGGTCGAGGACGAGGAGGTCTCCAAGGCCGCCCACAAGGCGTTCGAGAAGCGCGGCATCAAGTTCCGCGTGCCGGCCAATGTGAAGAAGCTCTCCAAGCACAAGAACGGCGTCTCGCTGGAGATCGAGGCCGGCGGCAAGTCCGAGGTGCTGGACGCCGACGTGGCCATCGTCGCGGTCGGCATCGTAGGCAATGTCGAGGACCTGGGCCTGGAAGCCCTGGGCGTGAAGGTCGAGAAGACCCACGTGGTCACCGACGCCCACGGCGCGACCGGCGTTGCGGGCCTCTACGCCATCGGCGACGTGGCGGGGCCGCCCTGGCTCGCGCACAAGGCCAGCCACGAGGGTGTCCACTGCATCGAGCATATCGCCGGGCTCAAGCCCACCAACCTGACCGCACCGATCCCCGGCTGCACCTACACCACCCCGCAGGTGGCCTCGGTGGGCCTTACCGAGGCACAGGCCAAGGAGCAGGGGCTGGAGCCCAAGGTCGGCCGTTTCCCGTTCCGCGTGAACGGCAAGGCCATCGCCGCCGGCGAGACCGACGGCTTCGTGAAGACCATCTTCGACGGCAAGACGGGCGCGCTCATCGGCGCCCACATGATCGGCCACGAGGTCACCGAGATGATCCAGGGCTTCGCCCTGGCCATGACGCTGGAGGCCACCGAGGCCGAGCTGCAGGCCACCGTCTTCCCGCACCCGACCATGAGCGAGGCCATGCACGAGGCCGCTCTGGACGCCTACGGGCGGGTGCTGCACATCTGATCAGGCCGAGCCGCTCAGCGGCCCCGCGCCCGGGTGATCCAGCCGCCGGTCAATCCGCCCAGTCCGCCCGCCAGGCCCCAGAGGCCGATGGCGGAGGTCTGGACCGGCAGGTGCGCGGCGAGCTGCGGCAGCGCGAAGAGGGCGCCGGCCGCCACCGATCCCAGCACGGCGCAGGTCATCACATAGTACCAGACGGCCAGCGATCGCCGCCGCAGCGCGATGGAGATCAGGCCGGTGAGCGCCGCCGCCGGGGCGCCGAACATCACGCTCAACAGGATCGCCCCGGCCACGGCGGCCAGGATCGCCGGCGCGCTGGTCTGGCCGCCAAGCGTGGCGGGGACCAGGATGGCCGCGGTCAGCAGGCCTCCGGCGAGCCCGCCGGCCACCACGAAGGCGGTCAGGTGGACGGCGACGCGCCGCAGCAGCGTGGCTTCGGTCGGGTCGGTCTGGCTGCTCATCCGCAAGGCTCCGTTCGCGGGATCGTCGCCAGCCTCATGCCGCCCGTTGCGTTTCCGCCTCCACGATCCGCTGGATCGCCGGATAGTCGGTCTTGCCGGTGCCCAGAAGCGGAATCTCGGGAACCTTGATGATCTTCCGCGGGACGGCGATCTCCGGCGCGCCGATGTGCTGGGCGTGCGCCAGCAGAGGCGCCACCTCGGCGTCGTGGGTGTCGGTCACCAGCACCAGCCGCTCGCCCTTGCGCGCGTCGGGCAGGGCGATGACGGCGTGGCGGCATTCCGGCCAGACGTGGGCGGCCAGGTCCTCGGCGGCTGTGAGCGAGACCATCTCGCCGCCAACCTTGGCGAAGCGCTTCACCCGCCCCAGGATCCTGATCCAGTCGTCGTCGGTGATGGACACCACGTCGCCCGTGTCGTGCCAGCCGCCGGCCGGGGCTTCGACGCCGCCGCCGGGCGCCAGGTAGCCGACCATCACGTTGGGGCCCCGCACCAGCAGCTTGCCGCCGCCGGGGATGCCTTCCACCGGCTCCAGCCGCGCTTCGACGCCGGGCAGGAGACCTCCCACCGTCCCGCGCCGGTTGTCCTCGGGCTTGTTCACCGCGATCACGGGCGAGGCCTCGGTGGCGCCATAGCCCTCCAGCAGCGGGATCGGGCCGAACCGCTCGGCCACGAGGTCGTGGGTCTCGTCGCGCACCTTCTCGGCGCCGCAGACCACGAACTTGAGGCCCGCGAGCTCGCCAGGCGCGGCCACCCGCGCGTACTGGTTCACGAAGGTGTCCGTCGCCAGCAGCACCGAGGCCTTGGTGTCCTTGATCAGGGGCGGGATCTGCTTGGTGTGGAGGGGCGAGGGGTACTGGAACGCCTTCATCCCCGTGAAGATCGGCAGCAGCGCGCCGCCGGTCAGGCCGAAGCAGTGGAAGATCGGCAGCGGATTGAAGAACACCCAGGCGGGGTCCAGCGCGATGTGCTGGGCGATCTGGCGGCAGTTGGAGACGAGGTTTGCGTGGCTCAGCACCACCCCGCGCGGCGCGCCGAAGCTGCCGGAGGTGAAGAGGATCACGCCGGGGTCGGACGGCTTGCACGCGATGCGGAACTGCCCGGGCAGGACGCCCGCGGCGGCGGCGTAGACCTTGTCGGCGAGACCGACGGTGGCGCGCACGTCCTCCAGGTAGACCACCTTGGCGATGGTCTCGAGCGCGTCGGTCAGGTCGTGCAGCTTCCCCTGTTCCACGAAGCGGTGCGAGGTCAGCACGGTCTTCACGCCCGCCAGCTCGCACGCGGCCTTCAGGTTGCGGATGCCGGCCGTGAAATTCAGCATCGTCGGCACGCGGCCGAAAGCGTGGAGCGCGAAGAAGGTCACCACCCCGCCCGAGCTGGAGGGCAGCATGACGCCGACGCGTTCGCCCTTCTTCGTCATCGCCGAAAGCTTACGGCCCAGCGCGAAGGCGGCGCGGATCAGGTCGGTGTAGCTGAGGGGGTTGCGTTCCTGGTCTTCCAGGATCGGCTTCTTCGCGCCGTGCGTCTTCGCCGCCTCGATGAGCGCGTCGAAGACCGAGGATTGCGCTGCGGCGCTATCGAAGGGACTCAAGGGCTGCCGCCTCCCGAATATTCTTGTTACCGCGAACCTATCGCCGCCCTTCGGCGCTGAAAAGATCGGTAACGGAGCGTGAGCGGGCCGCATCCGCCCCCGCGGCCTCGCGGCGCTTGATCCGAAGGCCGGGACGGACGATCTAGGGACCATGGCCGTGGTCATCGACACTGTGGGCGCCAAGCGACCCCGACACCCCGAAAAGCAGGCGCGCCCTGATAGTCCCATCCTGCGCAAGCCGGAGTGGCTGCGCGTCCGCGCGCCGGGCTCGCCGGGCTACAACGCCACCCGCGAGATCGTGAAGGGCCACGGGCTGGTCACGGTCTGCGAGGAGGCCGCCTGTCCCAACATCGGCGAGTGCTGGTCCAAGAGCCACGCCACCATGATGATCATGGGCGAGGTGTGCACCCGGGCCTGCGCCTTCTGCAACGTGGCCACCGGCAAACCCGCGCCGCTTGATCCCACCGAGCCGGCCCGGGTCGCCGACGCCGTGGCCAAGATGGGCCTGAAGCACGTGGTCATCACCTCGGTCGACCGGGACGACCTCGCAGACGGCGGGGCCGCGCACTTCGCCGCGGTGATCCATGCCATCCGCGCCGCTGCGCCGGAGACGACGGTCGAGATCCTGACCCCCGACTTCCTGCGCAAGCCGATCGAGGCCGTAACCGCGGTGATCGACGCCCGGCCCGATGTCTTCAACCACAACCTCGAGACGGTGCCGCGGCTCTACCTGCCGATCCGCCCGGGCGCCCGCTACTACAACTCCCTGCGCCTCCTGGAACGGGTGAAGGAGCGCGATCCGGCCCAGTTCACCAAGTCGGGCCTGATGGTCGGCCTTGGCGAGGCCAAGGAGGAGGTCATGCAGGTGATGGACGACATGCGTTCCGCCGGCGTCGACTTCATCACCATCGGCCAGTACCTCCAGCCGACGCGCAAGCACGCGCCCATCGACCGGTTCGTGCATCCCGACGAATTCCGCGCCTACGAGGAGATCGCCCGCGCGAAGGGGTTCCTGATGGTCTCGGCCAGCCCCCTGACCCGGTCCTCGCACCACGCCGGCGAAGATTTCGCCCGGCTCCAGGCGGCGCGGCGGGCGCAAGAGGCGGCCGCCTAGTTGCACCACCACGTCTCCCGGGTGCTGCCGTACGCGCCCGACCAGCTCTTCACCCTGGTCGGCGACGTGGCCCGCTACCCCGAGTTCGTGCCCTGGATCACCGCCATGCGGACCTGGAATGCGCGCGATCACGGCGGTGGGGTCGACACCCTCGACGCCGAGGCGGGTGTGGGTTTCTCGTTCCTCAGGGAGCGTTTCGCCACCCGCGTCCGTCGCGACGCGGGCGAACGTCAGATCGACGTCAGCCTGCTGTCGGGCCCGTTCCGCAAGCTGGTCAACCAGTGGCGCTTCCTGCCGGAGGGCGAGGGGGACACGCGGATCGAGTTCGACATCGATTTCCAGTTCAAGTCGCGCCTGCTGGACGGCCTGCTCGCGGCCAACTTCCACCACGCGGTGGAACGGCTCATGGGCTGTTTCGAGGATCGGGCGAAGGCGCTGTACGGCGACTGATCGCGTACAGGATCAGGCCGACGGCGAGCACCCCGGCCAGCACCGGCAGCTCGGCCGTGGCGGCGAAAGCCAGAACGCCGACGAAGATCGCGCCGGCGGCGATCGCGAACAGGCCGGGCGCCGGGAGAGGGAACTCGGGGGGCGGCGCGTCGGCCCGCCGCGACAGCCGCCACAGGGCCAGGCAGCACAGCACATAGCTGATGATCCGGGCGGCCGTGGAAAACGTCAGGCTGCTCAGCAGGTCGCTCATCAGCGCCGCCCCGAAGGCCGCGACCGAGGAGATCAGGATCGCGATGTGAGGCGTGCGCCAGCGGGGATGCACCCGCGCGAGGAACGCCGGAAGCTGGCCCTGTTCCGACAGTCCCAGCAGGATCCGCGGCATCACCAGGACGCCCGAGACGATGGTGCCGAGGATCACCACGATGGCGCCCGCCGAGACGGCCACCTGGCCGACGGGCCCGAAGAGCAGGGCGCCCACCTCGGCGAGCGGCCGGTCCGTCAGGGTTGGGTCGTCCAGCACGCCCACGCAGACCAGCAGCACCGTCGCATAGGCCACGGTGACCAGCGCCACGCTGGCCAGCAGCGCCATGGGCACGTCGCGGCGCGGGTCCTTGGCTTCGCCCGCGATCACCCCGGCGCGCTCGAAGCCGGAATAGGCGAAGAGATAGATCAGCACGGCCCGCGCCAGGGTGGTCGGGTCGGGCGGCGGATGCACGACGGCGAGGCGCTCCGGCTGGATGAACCAGACCCCCGCGGCCACGAACCCCACGACGAACACCGCCTTGACCACGATCAGCGCGTTGCTGCTGGCCGCCGACTCCCGGACGCCGCGCAGGACGATCACGGTCATCGCCAGGCCGAGGCCGATGATCGTGGCGGCGCGCGGCAGTCCTGACGCCAGGACGGGAACGAAGCCGGCCAGATAGCTCACCAGCAGGTTCGACAGGGTGGCCAGGGCCAGCGCCTGGCTGATCCACAGCATCCAGCCGACCGAGAATGCGATCCAGCCGGGCAGGGCGGCGCGGGCGTAGAGGTAGGGCCCGCCGGTGTTGGAGAACCGGCTGCCGAGCTCGGCGAAGCAGAAGATCAGCGGCGTGGTGATGAGGGCGGCCGCCGCCAGGACGGCGAAGCTCCAGCCGTGGGCCAGCACGAACACCTTCGAGGGCGCGGCCAGCATGCCCGCGCCGATCATCGCATTGGCCAGAACGCCCATCAGGTCGCGGCGCCGAAGCGCCCGGACGATATGGGCGGAACCGCTCAAGCCAGCCGGTCGCGAAGCATCTGCAGGGCCGCCTGAACGGCGGCGAGCTGGACGCCTTCGCGGGTGTCTTCCTCGAAGAAGTGCTCGGCGTGCATGAGGCGCTGGTTGCTCCGCGCGGTGGCGATGTGGACCGTGCCGACGGGCTTCATCGGCGTGCCGCCGCCGGGGCCCGCCACGCCGGTGATCGCCACCGCCAGATGGGCGTTCGACGCCTCCAGCGCGCCCTCCGCCATCATCCGGGCGACGGGCTCGGACACCGCGCCGAGGTCGGCGATAAGATCGCCGGGCACCCCCAGGAGCTCCTGCTTGGCGCGGTTTGAATAGGTGACGAACCCTCGCTCGAAGACGTCGGAGGACCCGGGGATCGAGCAGATCGCGCCCGCCACCAGCCCGCCAGTGCAGCTTTCCGCCGTGACGATCCTGAGAGACCGCTCCCGCGCCTCGTCGATCAGCAGGCGGGCGAGGGTCACGATCTCCAGGTTGAACATCGACATGCGGTCCCTTTCCCCCCAAGGCTGTGTGGCACAGAGCATCGCTCGTCCGCCCGGATCAAGCCGAATTGCATCCATGACCACGTTCGCCGCCCCGGCCCGCGCCGCACACGCGCCGCCGCAGCTCTTCGTGCTGACCGTCTTCTCCAGCGCCGCGCTGGTGTTCGTGGTCCAGCCCATGGTGGCCAAGCTGGTGCTCCCGCTGCTGGGCGGCAGCCCGTCGGTCTGGAACACCAGCATGGCGTTCTTCCAGCTCGCCTTGCTGGTCGGCTACGGATACGCCCACCTGCTCCAGCGCATCCCCTCGGTGCGGGCGCAGGCGGCCACTCATTGTGCGGCCCTGGTGCTGGCCGCGGCCGCCTTGCCGCTGCGGGTCAACGCCCTTGCCGGGGCGCCGTCGTCCGACCATCCGAACCTGTGGCTGCTCGCCGTGCTGGCGCTCTCGATCGGGGCGCCGTTCGCCGTGCTCTCGGCCACCGCGCCGCTCGTCCAGGCCTGGTACGCCCGCACCCTCGGCGCCGCCGAGGGCAAGGAGCCCTATGCGCTCTACGCGGCCAGCAACTTCGGCAGCTTGCTGGCGCTGCTGGCCTATCCGGTGATCGTCGAGCCGCTCTTCACCCTGGCCGGGCAGCGATACGGCTGGAGCCTCGGCTACGGCGCCTTCGTCCTGGTGATCGCCGTCCTCGCCCTGGCGGTCTCCCGCGCGCCGGCCGTCGCACCGCGTCCGGCCGAGGCGGCTGGCCCGGCGCCCCGATGGCGCGACCGGGCGGCCTGGGTCGCCCTGGCGGCGATCCCCTCCAGCCTGATGCTGGGCGTGACCACCTACATCACCACGGACGTGGCCTCGGCGCCGTTCCTCTGGGTGCTGCCGCTGGCGCTCTACCTCGCCACCTTCATCATCGCCTTCCAGGACCGGCCGCTGATCTCGCCCGACCTGACGCTGACGCTCCAGGGCCTGGCCATCGCGGCGTGCGCGGCGTTCCTGCCGTTCCGCTCCACCTTCTTCGCCCTGCAACTGTTTATCCAGGCGGCGACCTTCTTCCTGACGGCGCTGATGTGCCACCAGCGCCTCGTCGCGCGGCGGCCCGACCCCGCCCACCTCACCGAGTTCTACCTCTGCCTGTCGCTGGGCGGTGTCATCGGCGGCGGGTTCAACGCTTTCGTGGCCCCGGTGATCTTCGACAACGTGTGGGAATATCCCATCGTCCTCGCGCTCTCCTGCCTGGCGCGCCCGCGGGGCGATCTGCGCCGGATCCCGATCTCAACCTGGGTGATGCTGGTCACCGGTCTGCTGGCGGCGGTCGCCACGCCCGTGGCGCTGGGCCTCGCCGCGCCGCACCTCACCCACGCCGCCGTCGTGGGCGACCTCGACCAGGCCGAACTCTTCGACATGGGCCTGAAGGGCCTGCTGGCCGTGGCGGTCATCTCGGCCTTCATGGTCCGCGACCGGGCGATCTTCCTCTTCGCCATCGTCGCGATCCTCTCGTACGCGGCCGAGATCACCGCCGACCGCACCGACACGCGGGAGAGCTGGCGCAGCTTCTTCGGCGTGCTGCGCCGCTCCCAGACCTACGTCCCGGCGCTGGGCGGGACGGTGAAGATGCTGGCCCACGGGACCACGCTCCACGGCGCGCAGGCGGAGGAACCCGCGTTCCGCTGCCGCCCGCTGGTCTACTATTCGCCGGGCACGCCGATCGGCCAGGTGTTCCGCGCCGAGGCGGCCCGCTCGCCGGCCCTGCGCATCGGCGCCGTGGGGCTCGGGACGGGCTCGGTCGCCGCCTACGTCCGGCCAGGCGACCATCTGACCTTCTTCGAGATCGACCCGCTGGTCGTGCGCATCTCCACCGATCCGCACAATTTCAGCTACACGACCCTCTGCGCCAAGGGGCCGGTCGACTACGTGATCGGCGACGCCCGGCTCACCGTCGCGCGCCAGCCCCCCGGCGGGTTCGATATCCTGTTGCTCGACGCCTTCTCGTCCGATGCGGTGCCGGCGCACCTGCTGACGGTCGAAGCCGTGCGCGGCTACCTGACCAAGCTCAAGCCTGATGGCGTGCTGATCCTGCACCTGTCGAACCGCAACCTCGACCTGATGGGGCCGGCCCAGGCCGTGGCCGTCGCCGCCGGTGGCCATGCGCTGGCCCAGCGGTACCGTCCGCCGGACGATCGGGAACACGGCTGGGAGTCGCCCGAGGACGCCGTGATCGTGGCCCGGACGGCGGCCGCGCTCGAACCGTTCCGCGCCAGCGGCCAGTGGCAGGCGGCCGATCCAACGCTGACGCGACCGTGGACCGACGACTACATGAACCTCGCGGGCGCGCTCTACGCCAACCTCAAGGCGCGCTGGGCCGGGCGTAACGACTAGAGCCTGTAGAGCACGCCCGGGCGGGTGAACCGGCATCCACTTCACCCCGGCGGGCTCTAGATCGGCGTCTCCACCGTCGCCACCGCCTGGGCCATCAGGCCTTCGCCGCGGCCTGTGAAGCCCATGCCCTCGGTCGTCGTGGCCTTCACGCTCACCCGGTCGACCGGCAGGCCCATGATCTCGGCCACCCGGGCGCGCATCGCCTCGCGGTGCGGACCGATCTTGGGCCGTTCGCAGATCAGGGTGACGTCGGCGCTCAGCACCTGGCCGCCCCTGGCTGCGACCCGCTCCACCGCATGCGCCAGGAAGCGGTCGGACGAGGCGCCCTTCCACTGCGGATCCGAGGGCGGGAAGTGCGCGCCGATGTCGCCGTCGGCGATGGCCCCCAGCACGGCGTCGGTCAGCGCGTGCAGCGCGCAGTCGGCGTCGGAATGGCCGACGAGGCCGTGGTCGTGGGGGATCCTCACCCCGCAGAGCCAGACCGCGTCCCCGGGGCCGAAGCGGTGGGCGTCCACCCCCTGGCCCATGCGGACGATCCGGCGGCCGCCCGCCAGTTGCTCGGCCATGGCGAAATCCTCCGGCCAGGTCAGTTTCATCAGCATCGGGTCGCCGGGGACCAGCGCGACGCGCCCCCCGGCGCGCTCGACCACCCCGGCGTCGTCGGTCGGTTCGGCGTCGCCCGGCCAGGCCGCGTAGGCCGCCGCCAGCGCCTCGCGGCGGAACGCCTGGGGCGTTTGGGCGCGCCAGAGACCGTCGCGCGCCACCGTGGTTTCGACCACACGGTCGCCCCGCTTCAGGGTGTCGGGGACCGGCAGGGCGGGGATGGCGCCTTCGGCGTCGGTCAGGGCCGCTAGCAACCGATCCACATGCGCTTTCGTCACGAACGGCCGGGCCGCGTCGTGGATCAGCACGGGCCGGTCGGCGCCCAGGGCCGCGAGCCCGGCCTGGACCGAGGCGGCCCGGCTCGCCCCGCCGGCCACAGCGCGCCAGCCTGACAGTCCGGCCAGCGCTTCGCCCACCTGCGACAGACGGTCGCGGGCCACCACGACGACGGTTTCGGCGGAGCCGGCGGCGAGCAGCGTTTCGACCGACCAACGCAGCACGGGCTTCCCCGCGAGCGCCCTCCAGGCCTTGGGCTCGCCCGGCCCGGCGCGCAAGCCCTCACCCGCGGCAACGATTACAGTCGAAAACGTCATGCGCGGGTCTTACGGAACACCGGTCAATTCTTCCAGCTTTACGGCGCCGCAACATGTGCCTAAAAAGACGGCGAAGGGGTTGATTACAAAATGAGCAGTTCGCTCGTTATCGGTGGGGTTTCAATCGGGGGCCGGGTGCTGATCGCGCCCATGACCGGCGTTTCCGACCTGCCATTCCGTCTCGCCGCCAGCCGTCTGGGCGCGTCGTACGTGGCCACGGAGATGGTCGCCTGCGCCGAATTCGCGCGCGGCCGCCCGGACGTCGTCCGCCGCGCCGCGGTGGGCGAGGGGCTGCCCCTGATGGTGGTCCAGCTGGTCGGCCGCGACCCCGCGCTGGTGGCTGCGGGCGCGCGCATGGCGGTGGCGGCCGGGGCTCAGATCGTCGACCTCAACTTCGGGTGTCCGGCCAAGGAGGTCACGGGCGCAGCGTCCGGCTCGGCCCTGATGCGGGAGCCCGATCTGGCCTGCGAGCTGATATCCGCGGCGGTGAGCGCCGTCGATGTGCCGGTGACGGTGAAGATGCGCCTGGGCTGGGACGACGGCTCGCGCAACGCGCCGGAGCTCGCGGGACGCGCCGAGGCGCTCGGCGTCCAGGCGGTCACGGTCCACGGCCGCACCCGCTGCCAGTTCTACAAGGGCGCCGCCGATTGGGCCGCCGTCCGTGACGTGAAGGCGGCGGTCTCGATCCCGGTGATCGTCAATGGCGACATCGTCGACGGGATCACGGCGCGGGCCGCCCTGGAGGCGTCCAACGCGGACGCGGTGATGGTCGGGCGGGGCGTCTACGGCCGGCCGTGGATCGCGGCCCAGATCGAGGCCGAGCTGGGGGGCGGCGCCTTCGTCGAGCCCGACGCGGCGACCCGCCTCGACATCGCCACGCGCCACCTGCGCGAAAGCCTGGATTTCTACGGCGAACGCCTGGGCCTGCGGATCTTCCGCAAGCATCTGGCCGCCTACATCGAAAACGCCCCCTGGCCCGCCGATGCGCAGGCCCGGAGAGAAGCGCGCGCGGCGCTCTGCCGCCTGGAGGACGCCCGATCGGTGGAACGGGGGCTTCAAGCCCTCTGGCGCACTCCGGAAGAGAGGCTCGCGGCATGACGGGAAAGACGAAATCCCAGGCCAAGCCGGTCGATATGGACACCCTGAAGGCGGCCGCCTTCGAACTCAGTCCCGATCCTGGGCTCGTCGTCGACGCCGATGGCGCCCTGGTGGCGGCCAACGAGGCGGCCGAGGCGTTGTTCGGCCAAGGACTGGGCCTCTTGGCGCGCGGGCGCTTCCGCGCCGCCCTGCCGCCGGGCTCGGCCCTGGTGTCGCTGCTCAACCGCGCGATCGAGGAAGACGGCCGCGTCCGGGAGCGCGGCGTGCAGATCAGCCTGTTCGGCCTGCCGCCCTTCGAAGCCGACGGCGCCGCCGCGCCGCTGGGCGACGGCTCGGTGCTGCTCACCCTGTCGGTCAAGAACGGCCTGGGCGTGGATCGCGGCGCCCACGAGGCGGCTGGGCTCCGTTCGCTGGTGGGCCTGGGACGCATGCTCGCCCATGAGATCAAGAACCCGCTGGCCGGCATCCGCGGGGCCGCGCAGCTCCTGAAGGCGGGCGCGAAGGCCGAGGACGCGCCGCTCGCCCAGCTTATCGTGGACGAGACCGACCGGGTGCGACGCCTCGTCGACCGGATGGAGGCGTTCTCCGACGACGCTTTGCCGACGCTGTCGCCGATCAACATCCACCAGATTCTCGACCGGGTGCGGGCGCTCGCCGCCAACGGCGTGGCCGACGGCCTCGGCCTGAAGGAGAGCTACGACCCCTCGCTGCCGGAAGTCCTGGGCGACGAGGACCAGCTCATCCAGATCTTCCTGAACCTCGTGAAGAACGCCGCCGAGGCCGCACACGCGCGGGGCGACGGCCGCGGCGAGGTTTCGATCCACACCGCCTATCGCCACGGTGTCCGCGTGCGTTCGGCCAAGGGCCAGACGCTGCGCGGCGCGCCGCTGGAGGTGCGTATCCAGGACAATGGCCCGGGCATCCCCGAGCACATCCGCGAAAGTCTGTTCCAGCCGTTCGTAACCTCCAAGGCCAATGGCGCAGGCCTTGGCCTCGCCCTGGTGGCCAAGCTGGTGGCCGGCCATGGCGGCCTGATCGATTTCGAGTCCGAGCCGGGGCGCACGGTGTTCCGCGTGCTGCTGCCGATCGCGACCGCTTGAGGACATCACTGCATGAATGCGGCCTCCAAGAAGATCCTCATCGCCGACGATGACTCTTCCATCCGTCTGGTGCTCAGTCAGGCTTTCACGCGCCTGGGCTATCAGGTGCGCGCGACGGGCAACGCCACGACCCTGCTGAAGTGGGTCGCCGACGGGGAGGGCGACCTTGTCGTCACCGACGTCGTCATGCCCGACGAGAACGTGTTCGACGTCCTGCCGCGCATCCGCAAGCAGCGCCCCAAGCTGCCCGTGATCGTGATGAGCGCGCAGAACAACCTCATCACTGCGGTCAACGCGGCGGAGGTGGGCGCGTTCGAGTACGTGCCCAAGCCCTTCGACCTCGACGACATGACCTCGGCGGCGCGGCGCGCGCTCTCTCGCCCGGCGGACTCCGAGGCCGCCAAGGCCCAGGCCCGGGCGGTTCGCGACGACCGGCTCCCGCTGATCGGCCGCTCCGGCCCCATGCAGGAGGTCTACCGCACCGTGGCGCGCCTCGTCGGCGCCGACCTGACGGTGCTGATCACCGGCGAATCCGGAACCGGCAAGGAGTTGGTCGCCCGGGCGCTGCACGACATGGGTCGCCGGCGCGACGGCAAGTTCGTGGTGATCAATCTCGCCGCCACCCCGCGCGAGCGGGTCGAGGCCGAGCTGTTCGGCAAGGAGGACGGCGATCCCGGCAAGCTCATCGAGGCCGATGGCGGCACGCTGTTCCTCGACGAGATCGGCGACATGCCGCTCGACGCTCAGACGCGCCTGCTGCGCGTCATCGACGGTTCCGAGCCGGCCCTGAACCCCAAGACGGGGCGGCGGCCCAACGTGCGGGTCATCGCCGCCACCAACCGCGACCTTCGCGCGCTGATCCAGCAGGGGCTGTTCCGCGAGGACCTGTTCTTCCGCCTGAACGTGGCGCCGCTGCGGATTCCGCCGCTGCGCGACCGCGCCGAGGACATTCCCGACCTCGCCCGTGCGTTCCTCCTGCGCGCCAACCGCGAGGGCCTGCCGGCCAAGACCATCGACGCCGGCGCGCTTGACCGGCTGAAACGCCACCCCTGGCCGGGGAACGTTCGCGAGCTGGAGAACCTCGTCCGTCGCATCTGCGCGCTCTACGGCGAAGACCTGATCACCGCCCGCATCGTCGAGAAGGAGCTGGCCGAACACCAGCCGACGGTGCAGGGACAGGAAGGCCCGGCCACCCTGGCCCAGCTCGTGGAGCAGAAGCTGGCCGGCTATTTCGCCGAGCAGCCAGACGGCATCCCCCCGGCCGGGCTGTACGATCGCGTGCTGGAGGAAGTGGAGCGTCCTCTGATCCAGCTCACGCTCGCGGCCACGCGGGGCAACCAGGTGCGGGCCGCCGAGATCCTCGGCCTCAACCGCAACACCCTTCGAAAGAAGATCCACGACCTGGGTGTGGAGATGGCGAGGGGCCGGCGCTGAACACCGTTGCCCCGACTCTGAGCCGCCGCTATCCGCAGGGCTGTGCCGTGGCGACCTGACATCTGGCGGATTGGGATCGTCCACGCCCCGGCGGCCCGCCTGGCCGCTGGCGGCCTGGAGGCCGCGCAGGTGACGTGGGTCCCTGAAGGCCCGCCTTTCACCTTCCTCGCCGACCCGTTCGGCCTGCCGCGCGACGAGCGCATGTATGTGTTCGCCGAGGCCTACGACTACCGCACCCGCCATGGCGTCATCGACGTCCTGGAATTCGATCCCGAGCTTCGCCAGCTCGACCGCCGCACCGTGCTCGCCGAGCCCTGGCATCTCTCCTATCCCTATGTCTTCGAGGCCGACGGCGAGGTCTGGATGGCGCCCGAGGCGCACCGGTCCGGCGCCTTCACCTTCTATCGCTGCGTCGAGTTCCCGGATCGCTGGGAGGCGGCGAGCCGGCTCGAGCTCGATACGCCGGCGATCGACCCCACGCCGTTCCGGCACCAGGGGCTCTGGTGGCTGGCCTACTCGCCGGACGGCCCTCAGTCCGCCAAGCAGGGCCGCCTGCACCTGGCCTTCGCGGAGACCCTCGCCGGACCGTGGACGCCGCACCCGGGCAATCCCGTGCGGATCGATCGGTCGAGCAGCCGCCCGGGCGGCACGCCCCTCGTGGTGGGCGGCGTGCTCGGGCTTCCCGTGCAGGACTGCAGCGAGACCTACGGAGGGGCGATCCGTTTCCTGGCGATCCGCACCCTGACGCCCGACAGCTTCGAGGCCGACGCCGGCGCTCCGATCCGGGCGCCGGTTTCCGCTGGGCGTTGGCAGGACGGGCTCCACACCCTTTCGGCCTGCGGTCAGCTCACCTTGATCGATGTTAAGCGGAAAGACCGCTCGCTCGGGGGGCTGGGGATCGATCTGGGGCGCCGGCTGGGCCGCTGGAAGGCCTGACCGGCAGACGCGAAACGACGGCCGCGCCGGCGGCGGCGAAGGCCTCCGGACCGAAGCGTTCGAGCAGCCGCGTCCGCGCGGCCGCGCCCATGCTCGCCAGTCGCTCGGGATGCGACAGCATCCAGCACAACGCCTGCGCCAGCGCCGCAGCGTCGCCAGGCGGGACCACCAGGCCGGTCTCGCCGTCCCGGACGCTATGGGGCAACTCGCCCACCGCCGAGACCAAGGTGGGCAGGCCGGCCTGCATGGCCTCGTGGGCGGCGATGCAGAGTCCTTCCGAGCGGGACGGCTGCAGATAGAGGTGCAGCCCGGCGAGGAAGTCCTTGGGCCGCGCTTCGAAGCCGGTGAACCGGAGGTTGTCGAGGCCTGCCGCCGCGGCCGCGGCCTCCAACCGCGCCCGTTCGGCGCCGTCGCCGGCGATGCGGACCTCGAAGGGCGCCGCGGCGCCCACCCCCAGGCTGCGGAGCCGGGCCAGCGCCTCGATCAGGACGTCGTAGCCCTTCACGGGATGCAGGCGGCCAAGCGCGCCGAGCCTCACGGGTTCGCCTGGACGCCAGGGCGTCGCCTGGGGCGCTGCGGGGTCGGCGGCGAACAGGGGCCAGGCGGCCAGGCGTTCGGGGGGAACGGCCAGGCGTTCGGCAGTGAGCGCGGTCACGCTGTGGGAGTCGCCGATCCAAAGGCTCGACAGGCGCTGCGTCGCCTTCAGCAGCACCTTGTTCGCGGGCTTCAGATAGGCGGCGTGCTGCCAGCTCACGACGGGTATGCCCTGGCGCTTGCCCACCAGCTGGCCCAGCAGCGTGGCCCGGGTGAGGGATGTCCAGATGAGGTCCGGCTGGAGGTCCGCGATCTCGCGGTTGAGCCATGTGAACGCCGCCAGGTGGTCCTTTTCGCCGCCGGGCCTCACGCGCACGGGCAGATCGGCGGCCCGCATGGCGTCCAGCGCGCGCCCGTCGCGGCGGGTCAGCGCCAGCACCGAAACCTCGGCTCCGTGGCTGCGCAGCACGCGCGCGACGGCCGGCACGGGCAGGGCTGCGCCGCCGCCTTCGACCGAATTGATCACATAGGCGATCCGCATGGCGCGCTAGGCGAGGGCGGCCACGGGCGTATCCCTCGGCTCCCGGGCGGGCTCCAGCGACGGCGCGGCGAGGCCCGCGAACTTGGCCACGGCGCGCGCCGCGCGGATCGACGACGGCTCCTCGATCAGGTCGAAGCTCTCGTCGAATAGCGCCTGCTGCACCGGCCGCCAGGTCGAACCGTGCGCGCACCGGGCGGTCAGCAGCGCGGCCTCGAGTTCGCCAATTTGCTCGATCACCGGCCCGGCCGTCCAGTGCTTGAAGTTCGGATCTCCTTGCCAGGGCAGGCCGTGCGGATTCAGGAAGACGCAGGGCCGGGGGCGCAGCAGGAACTCGTAGACCTGGCTGCTGGCGTCCCCGAGGTAGATGTCGGCCCGGTTCGTATAGGCCATGGTCGTCGAAGCCCGGCTGCCCAGGTCGATATGGATGTTGGGCGCGCGCAGGTAGCGCTCGTCGATGTGGCCCGGCCGGTCGATCCGCAACTTGTCGATGGTCAGCACGAACGGCCGCTCGAACAGCATCACGTGCGGGGCGAAGATCAGGTGGTGGTCGTCGTGCTCGACGAACCAGTCCAGCACCTGGCGGCCCATGGCGTACCACGACGACAGGTGGGGCGAGACGTGCGGATTGTAGAGCGCGACGGGCCGGCCGTCGTCGATCAGCGGGTGGAGCCGCCCGCCGTCCGCCATGTCGAACTTGGGGTAGCCCACCATGGAGATGGTCGCCGGATCGACCCCGGCCTCATGGATCAGGCGGTCGCGCACCTTGGGCCCCGAGACCAGCACGTGGTCGAACCGCGCGCTTGCGGGGTCGAAGCCGATCGCCCGGTCTCCGGCGCCGTGCCGCGTGTGGACGATCTTCAGGTCCTTCAGGCCGTGGCGCGTCTTGAGGATCAGCGACGTCTTCTCGGCTACGACCAGCACGTCGAGGCTGCGGAAGAAGTCCAGGTTGTCGCCGTAGATCAGCAGCTTGGCGGCCGGCAAAACGCCTTCGAGGGTCGCTTTGGCGAGCCGGCTCGTCCGGCGCCGGAGGCCCAGTTCCACGAGTGGGATCTTCGGGCCGATCAGACCCTGGCCCAGCCGGATCACCTCAGCGCTCAGCCGGGGGTTGGTGGTGGCGACGACCACCTCGGCGTCCACGTCGGCGCGCGCCAGGGCCAGGGCGATGGGCAGGCTGTGCGCCACCTGATGGACCTGGTCGTGGTTGAAGAGGAAGCCGATCCGCATGTCCGGTTGACGACGCGGCTGGGCCAGCCCCTCAAGCGGTCGGGCGACTTTTCGGCTAGGCGGCGTCGGACCTGGCGTTGCGCCGTTCGGCGAGGTGGGTGAGCCACACGCCGGCGACCATGGCCCCGGCGATCGCCAACGAGGATTCGAGCTGTCCGAGAGCCAGCCCGCCGTGCGCAACGGGCTTGGTGAGCAGGTCGCCCAGGGTCGCGCCCAGAGGCCGCGTGAGCACATAGGCGGCCCAGAAGAGGAGCGGCTTCGGGATCGCGGTGAAGCGCCAGGCGAGAGCGACCGTCGCGATCAGGCCCGCGAAGACCATGGCGCCGCCCTCGAAGCCCAGTCCGGCGGTGTCGGCGGTGAAGTCCCCGAGCGCCGTGCCGAGGGTGTTCGAGACCAGGATGGTCAGCCAATAGAACACCTCGTTCGGGCCCGAGGCGATGTGGTCGGCGGCGATGCGGCCCGTGGTTCGGGCCCAGATCGCGAGCACGGCCAGCACCGCGACGAAGAGGATGGCCGACGAGGCGACGTAGCCCAGGCCCAGGCTGCGGTCGAAGAAGTCCGAGACGGTCGTGCCGACCGTCGTCGTGGTGACGACCACCAGCCAGTACAGCGCCGGGTGGAACCGCCGCGCCCGGACCTGCAGGGCCAGCGCCGCGCCGAAGGCGGCGAGGAAGACGAGGCTCGAAGCGCCGTAGCCGAGGGCGAACTGCATCGACAGCGCGTCGCCTCCGGTCTCCCCGAGGGTCGTCGCCAGGCACTTGATCACCCAGAACATCAGGGTGACGTCCGGCACCTTGCTCAGGGCGGCAGGATCGTTCGGGCGGGTCATGTCCTCGTCTTCGTCATCATTCCGCTCATCCGCCCTTAGCGCGCACTTCGGCCAGCAGGCTCGTCACCTCGGCCCGGCGGCCGCGATCCGACACTTCCCGCCCGGGCCGCGCCGGAGCGGCGAGAGCCTTCTGCAGAGCCTTCTCGGCCTCGGCGTACTGGCCCTGATGGTACAGGAAATCGCCGTAGAAGTAGTTCGGGTCCAGACCGTTCGGATTGGCGGCAAGCGCCTTTCGCAGATAGGTCCGGGCCTTATCCTTGTCTCCGAAGCCGACCGGGAACCCCGGCACCTGATAGTAGAGCGAGCCCAGGCTCGTGTAGACCGAGCCGTCGCCGAGCGCGTTGGGGTTGATCTTCTCGGCTTGCTCCAACGTGGCCTTGGCCTGTTTGGCCAGCGACAGGGCGCCCAGGCCGCCCTTCGCGCCGGCTTCCGTGGAGAGCGCGATGGCCTTCCAGACGAGCGGCTCGGCGCGGCCGGGATACTGCCGGGCCAACGCATCGGCCTGGGCGGCCAGGGCCGCGGCCTGGGCCGCCTTGGCCTGGCCTTGGAGCTCGTAGTTCACATGATCCCAGGTGCGGGCGAGCGCCTGAACCTGGCTTTCGGGCGGGGCCGGCTGGGCGGCGGCGAGGCTGGCGCTGGCGGCCAGGGCGGCGAGCGCGAGCAGGGGGGTGCGCATCGGGTCTGTCCTTTCGGGTTTCAGATGAAGAGCTGCGCGACGCGCCGATCGTTGGACGCGAGGGCGCGGTCGACGAGCCAGGGCGCGATGGCGTTGAGGCGGACGAAGAAGGCTTCGGGGAAGCCGAGGTAGACGTCCCGACGCCGGGCGGCGATGGCCTCGACGATCCGGTCGGCGACCCAGACGGGATCATCCATGGCCATCTTCGTCAGGGCGGCGAATTCCAGCACCTTGGCGGAGTTGAAGCCGGTCTTCACCGCGCGCGGGGCGACGTAGGTGACGTCCACGCCGCTACCGGCCAGTTCGCGCCGCAGCGCCTGGCTGAAGGCCCGCAGGCCCGCCTTGGAGCTGGAGTAGCTGGCGAAGTGGGCGAAGTTGATCGAGCCGAAGATCGAGCCGACGTTGACGATCTGACCGCGCCGGGCGGCCTTCATGCGCGGCAGCACCGCCTGGGCCAGCCGGATCGGCGCGTGCAGGTTGATCGCCAGGGTGCGGGCGAGTTGCTCGGGCGGCTCGCCCTCGGCCGGGCCGAAGTACTGAACCCCCGCTAGGTTCACCAGGACATCCCAAGGCTGGTCGCCGAGGCGCGCCGCGGCGGCCTCCAGCCCCTCGGACGTGGAAAGATCGCACGGCGCGTATTCCGCGTTGGAGGTCCGCGGGGCCTGGCGGTCGAAGACCACCACGTCGCCGCCTTCGGCGATCATGCGGCTGACGATCAGCCCGCCGATCTCGCCCGCGCCGCCCGTGACGGCGATGCGTTGGCCATCAAACCGCATGAGCCAGCCTCGCTTCGAGCGGGATGCTGCGGAACACGTCGGCGAACAGGCCGAACACGCGCTTGGCGACGTGCACGATCGCGTCCTGATCGAGGGGATCATCAACAGTTTCCATGAGTCCAGCGAAGAACTTCATGTGATCCTGATCGAGCGCGCCGTGGGACGTGAGGTAGGAGAAGCACTCCGGGCCCAGCCCCAGTCCGCGCGCCACCGCCGCCGCACCGTGGCTGGCCAGGGCGATGCTCGTGCCCTCCAGCACATAGATCATGCCGAAGAGGCCCATCGGGTTGACCCGTGCGACGTAGTCGTAGGCGAAGGCCACCATCAGCTCGGTCGCGGCGCCCGGCGGCCCGTCGCGCACCGCGTCGGCGTCGCCGCCGGCGTTGCGGATGTCGTTCAGGATCCACTTCTCGTGCCCGGTCTCCTCCTCGACGTACTCGTCGAGCGCGGCGCGGAACCGCTCGTGCGCGGCGTCCATCCGGTCACGGGCCGCCTTCAGCAGGGGCACGGTGTGGCTGACGTGATGGTAGGCCTCGCCCAGGTAGGCGACGTAGGCCTCGCGCGTGATCTCGCCGGAGAGGCCCGCGAGAATCTGCGGGACGGCATAGAGGGCCCCGCGCTCGACCGCGGTCTCGCGTTCGAGTCGTTCGAAGAAGGACATGGAATTCACCTCAGGTCTGAAGCTCGATGAAGGCCTGGTGGGTTTCGCGGAGCACGTCGCGGCGGGGGCGGCCGTTGCCGGTGAGTTCGCCGCGGGCGAGGTCGAAGGGCGGCCGCACGGTCCACCGCGCCACCTGGGCGTAGGCGGGCAGCTTGGCGTTGGCGCGGGCGACCGCCGTCTCGATGGCCTCGGCCGGCAGGTCGGCCCGGATGGGCGCCAGCACGGCGCAAAGCTCCGGCGCCCCTTCGCCGAACACGGCGGCGTGGGCGATCTCGGGCTGGGCCAACAGCTCGCTCTCCACCCACTCGGGTGCAATGTTGCGGCCGTAGGCGGTGATCAGCAGGTTCGACTTGCGGCCGTGGATCCGCAGCCATCCGTCGGCGTCCATCTCGGCCAGATCGCCGGTCCAGACCGCGCCGCTCTGCGGCGGCCCGCCCACATAGCCCAGGAACGGCTGCGGCCCGACCACCACCTCGCCATCTGCGGACAGGGCGACCTTCAGGTGCGGCAGCACCCGGCCCACCGATCCGGGGCGGTCGGCGGCGGGCGTGTTGAGCGCCACGACCGAGGCGCATTCGCTCAGGCCATAGCCTTCATAGGCCGGCAGGCCCACGGCCCGGGCCATGGCGATCAGGTCGGGCGACACCTTGGCGCCGCCGACGGCCACGAGCCGCAGCGCCGGCAGACGCCGGCCGCCCAGCGCAAGCGCCAGCGTCAAGGCCCGCAGCAGCTCGGGCACGAGGATGAGGCTGGTGGCGCCTTCGGCCTCGATGGCGTCGACGAGGCGGCGAAGGTCCGGCCGAAGACCGGCGGAGAACCCCAGGTCTTCGAGTCCGAGCGCGTGATAGCAGCCGCCGGCGATCAGAGTGGTGTAGAGCCCGGCCACGTTCTCCAGCAGGACGCCCAGCGGCAGCACAGGCAGGTGCTTGCCCGCGAACTCGGCCCCGATCACCTCGATCAGCGAGCAGGCCACGTCCTCCATCTGGGCCTGCGACAGGCACACGCCCTTGGGCGCGCCGGTCGAACCCGACGTGTAGGTGATCTTGGCCGTGCCGGGGTGAAGCGGCGTGGGCCGCGCGTCCAGGCGTTCGGCCGAAAGCGGGAAACCCGCCACGACAAATGCGGGGGCAACTGTCGCGGCGGGCCCGCTCACCACGAGGCATGCGCCTGCATCGGTGAGCGCGTGCCGCCGTTGCTCCGGCGAGAAGAACGGCGGCAAGGGGATGCTGGGGCGGCCCAGGGCGATGAGGGCCAGGTCGACGACCACCCACGCCGGGCCGTTGTCGAGGGTGACGGCGACCGGCGCTCCGGCCGGCAGGCCTTCGAGCAGGGCGGCGAGTTCGTCACGCGCCTGATCGACGGCCGCGGCAAGGTCGGCGCAGGTGAGGTTGACGCCGCGACCGGTGAGGATCGGCGTGTCCGGTGTCTCCGAAGCCCGGCGGGCGAGCGCGTCCAGCACCCGGCTCATGACGCGTTCGCCCGCAGCCGGCGCACCTGCCGCTCGAGGCTGCGGCTCGCCAGCCGTTCGCGCAACAGGGGCAGGGCGGCGGAGACACCCACCTCGGCCGCATAGACCTGCGGGCGGCGCTCATAGTAGCTGCCCCAGGCTGCTGCGGCTTCGCCCAGGCGGCCCGGGTCGGCCTCGCCCAGGCGGCGCAGGCCGAAGCCCGCCCTGCCGAGCAGCCGCGCCAATTCGGGTCGCACGGTCGCGACCGCGAAACGCCGGCCGCAGACCCCGGAGAGCCACGCCGCGAGCGCGGTGAAGAGCTGGAGCGATCCGGCCGGCCCGGCCGACGCCAGTGAGCCGATCTCGACCAGGCTGTCGCGCGCCACAGGGCGGCCGAAGGCGGCGGCGATGGCCTGCTCGGCCGGCTCGTCCAGATATTGTTCGAGGAACAAGGGGCCCGTCTCGCCGAAGCGCAGGCCCGCGGCCGCCAGCACCGGCCCGTTGCGGACGCCGAGGCCCGCGATCAGTGGGAAGTGTCCAGGCAGGGTCGCGCCATAGGCCGCTTCGAACTGCGCCTCGATGAAGGCCTCGAAGCGCGCTCTCGACGGGTGATCGGCGCGGGCGACGATCGTCCGAGGCGAAGGCCCGGGAAAGGGATGGATGACGGGCGCAGGCGCGCTGGCCAGCGGCGACGGATCACTCAAACTCGGCCTCCGATATCGGCCCCCGTTTGCTGCGACGACGCGCGGCGGCGACATCCTCAACAAATTGTCGGCGGCGCCTTATGGGATGCTCGTCATTGCGCGCGGACCCCGAATGCCGGAACAGTCGCGCGTCCAAGGAAGGGAGTCGCCGCGCCGCCATGGCCGATCCGCCGTCGCTGATCGACGCCTATATGCGCAAGCGCGAGGACCTTGTGCGCTTCTTCACCCTGCGAACCGGCTCGGCCGCCGTCGCCGAGGACGTGGTTCAGGACCTCTATGTGAAGATCAGCGGGATGGAGACGCCCGGGGACCTGCGGAGCCCGGAAGCGTTCCTCTACAAGATGGGCGTCAATCTGATGCTCGACCGGGCCAAGGCCCAGCGCCGCCAGGCCGCGCGGGACCATGCCTGGAGCCGACAGGCGGCGGGCGAGGGGCCCGAGCCTGTCGCGCACGAGCCGCCGGCCGACGAGGCGGTCGCCAGCCGCCAGCGCCTCGCCCGGCTTGTCGCCGCGCTCGACAGATTGCCACCCAAGGTCGCCGCAGCCTTCCGGCTGCACAAATTCGACGGCCTGACCCACAGCGAGGTGGCCCAACGCCTGGGCGTCTCACGCAGCGCCGTGGAGAAGTACATCATGTCGGCTCTGCGGGTCCTGATGGACGAGGTCGAACGATGAATTGCGGTATCGCCGGTGCGGCGTCGTCTAAGTGCCAGGAGATTTGCGCCAGATCATGAGCGACATGAACGACAAGCCGATTCCGGGACCGCTGCGCGACCGCGCTGCGGCCTGGTATGCGCGCCTGTCGTCCGACACGGCCGAGGACGGCGACTGGCTGGCTTTCGAGGTCTGGCTGGCGGAGTCGCCCCATCATCTGCGCGCCTATGAGGCGGTCGAGGCCATCTGGCTCGCGCTGGACGAGGCGCCGCCATCAGCGGCCACGAACGTGGCCACACTGCGGCCCCGGCCGTCCCGACGCGCCGTCTGGATGGGCGCGGCGGCCGCGTCGCTCGCCGTCGCCGTCGGGGCGGGCCTCGTCCTCCAATCCCGCACGCCAGCGTTGCAGACCTACGAAACCGCCTTCGGTGAACGGCGCGTGGTGCAACTCGCCGACGGCTCCAAGGTGACGCTGAACGGCGGGTCGCGGCTCGCCGTGCGGCTCGGCGGCAAGGAGCGCCAGGTGTTCATGGCCGACGCCGAGGCGGTGTTCGACGTGGCCAAGGATCCGGGTCGGCCATTCGTGATCCAGGCGGGCGACCGCCAGATCCGTGTCGTGGGCACCGAGTTCGATGTCCTGCGTCATCAGGGCGAGGTTCGCGTCACGGTCCGACGGGGCGTGGTCGAGGTGCGTCCCGCGCGCAAGCCGGACGCTGCGCCCATCGCGCGCCTGGTCAAGGGCCAGGCCCTGCTTCATCGCGAGGGGAAGGCGGGCGACACGGTTCACCGGGCCGATCCCGACGCGACCATGGCCTGGACCCAGGGGCAGCTCGTGTTCAAGGGCGAGACCCTGGCCCACGTCGCACGTACGCTCAGCCGCTATGTCCACACCCCCATTGTCGTCGCCCCCGAGGCCCAGGACCTTCCGGTCACCGCCGTCCTGAACCTTGGCGACGAGAACACGATGCTCGACAGCCTTTCGGCCTTCCTGCCGGTGCAGGCCGAGCGCCAACCCGATAGTGTGCGACTGAGCCTACGTCGCTAGGCGTTCCGAGTCGCACGAGGGGTCATGCAGCATATCCGGCGTCTGGCCGGACTGGCGGCCGCGGTCGGCGCCCTTGCGCCGCCATCGGCGCGGGCGGCCGAGACCGTCGCGTTCGCCATTCCCGAGCAGCCGCGCGCCGCGGCCCTCATCGCGCTCGCCCGCCAGGCCGGCTTGTCGCTCGGGTTCGCCCCCGACGCCCGCTGCGCCGGCCAGGCGGGCGTGACCGGACGGCTCAGTGTCGACGCGGCGCTGCAGCGCCTGCTCGCCGGCTCCTCCTGCCTCGCGCTTCGCCCCGATGCGCGGACCATCGTGGTGCGGGCGCGCGCCGCGCCCTCGACCCCAGCGGCGCGGCCATCGACAGCCGCCGAGCCCGCGTCGCCTCGGCCGCCGGCCGAGGTCGGCGAACTGGTGGTGACCGCCGACAAGACCGAGACACTGCTGTCGGCGTCGCCCTATGGCCTCACCGCTGTCTCGGGCTCCACGCTCCAGCGCCATGGCGTCGCCGACGTGCAGGACCTGTCGCTGTTGGCTGCGGGCGTCACGGTCACCAATCTCGGCCCCGGCCGCGACAAGGTGCTCTTGCGGGGGCTCTCGGACGGGCCGCTCACCGGGCACACCCAGTCGACCGTCGGGCTCTACCTCGGCGATCTGCGGCTCACTTACAACGCGCCCGATCCAGACCTGCCATTGATCGACATCGCCCGCGTCGAGGTGCTCCGTGGGCCGCAAGGCTCGCTCTACGGCGCGGGATCCATCGGCGGCATCCTCCAGGTGATCCCGAACTCGCCTGACGCGACGACGCGTAGCGGCTGGCTATCCGTGGGTCTCGCGACCACACGGTCGGGCTCGGCCTCGACGCGAGCGGAAGGCGTCTTCAACCAGCCGATCGCGGATGGGGCGGGCGGCCTTCGCCTCGCCGCATGGCGCATCGCCGATGGCGGCTACATCGACAACCTGGCCACGGGCGAACGGGCCATCAATCGGTCGCGGCGCACCGGCGCACGCCTGGCGGCGCGGCTCCAACCCCGCGACGACCTGATTCTCGACGCGACCCTGATCAACCAGTCGATCACCACCCGCGACGCGCACTACGCGACAGCTGACGCCGGCCCATTCGCGCGCGCCACGCGCAATCCCGAACCGCACGACAACGACTTCCTGGCGCTATCGCTCGCGGCCCGCTGGAACCCGGCGTGGGGCCACGTCACCTTCAGTCTCGGCGGCCTGGATCACAACGTGGGCGCGACCTATGACGCAGCCACTGCGCCGGCGGTGCTTTATCCTGCGGGCGCCCACCCCACCGTCTATGTCGATGGCAACGAGATTCGCGGCCTCGTCGGCGAGGCGCGCGCGGTGTCGGTCGGGCCGGGCCGTTTCCACTGGACGATCGGAGCCTTCGCCGCGGCAGGCGATCAGCGCCTGGACGCCCGTCTGGAGACCGAGGAGGACGCCCAGGCCTACGCCGAGGCGCGCCGCGACCGCCTGTTCGAAGCCGCCCTATTTGGGGAGGTCTCCTACGACCTGACCCCGGAGGTCACCGTGACAGCCGGGGGACGGGCGTTCAACTCGCGCCTGCGCACCCGATCGGCCGTCACCCTGGCCGGGCCGCTGAGGGACTTCACCGGACGCACGCACTACCGGGGCTTCGCGCCCAAGGCGCTCATCGCCTGGCGCCCGGCGCCCGACCTCACCCTCTACGCCCAGGCCGCGGAGGGCTATCGCACCGCCGGCTTCAACACCGCGGGCCCGCCCGGCCAGGCCTTCGGCGAGGCCGGCGGGACCCAGCCGCTGCGCCGCTACGGCGGCGACGAACTCTGGAGCTACGAAGCCGGCGGCCGTTGGCGCTCGCCGGAGTTGGGGATCGCCGTCCGCGCCGCCGCCTTCGTCGCCGAGTGGACCGATATCCAGGCCGATCTCGTCCTGCCGTCCGGCCTGCCGTACACGGCCAACCTCGGCGACGGGCGCAGCGATGGGATCGAGGCGGAGATCAGCTACACCCGCGGACCGTTCTCCCTCGCCGCCGCCTGGGTGCGCCAGGCGCCCGAGCTTCGCCGCGCCGACACCGGCCTGCCCGCGCCGCCGGAGGTCAGCCTGCCCGGCGTGCCGGAAACGGCCTGGTCGCTCACCGGATCCTACGCCGCGCCGTTGGGCGACGAGCGCACCCTGGACCTGTCGGCCAGCTACGCCCACGTCGGGCGCTCCCGGCTCGCGTTCGACGCAGCGACGGCGCCCACCATGGGCGGCTACGGCGAGGTGCGCCTCGCCGCCGCCTTGAGCTGGGGCGAAACCCGCGCGCGGCTCTTCGTCGACAACGCCCTGGATCGCCGCGGCGACACCCTGGCCTTCGGCAATCCCTTCAGCTTCCGGACCGAATCGCAGACGACCCCACAGCGTCCGCGGACGGTCGGTCTGGAACTGCGGCGCGGGTTCTGAGTCTCCGTCTCCGCCGGGCCACATAACTGTTGATTTTGGAGCACAGGCCCCTAGGCTCCGCGCCCAATGGCTTTGTTGGCCCATCCTGCGTTCGGACATCCGATTCTGGCCCGGGTCCGCGCCGCTCTGCGCTCCCGGCTGGTCCTGGGAGTGGGTTACGGGGTGGCCGCGGGCCTGACCGGGCTGGCGATCCTGCTTGCCGCCTCGCCCCCCGCCAAGGGGCCGTTGGGTCCGACCAGCCAGCTGATCCTGACGGTCCTGGGACTCAATCTCGTCCTGATCCTGGGACTGATCACCTCGGTCACCTTGCGAATCCTCGAACTGCTCGACGCGCGAGCGGCCGACGCGGGCGCGCGCCTGCACGTGCGTTTCGTCCGACTGTTCGCGCTCGCCGCCGTGGCGCCCGCGGCCGTGGTGTTCCTGTTCTACGGCGTCCTGGTCAGCCAGGGCGTCGAACGCTGGTTCAGCGAGCGGGTTCAGACCGTGGTGGAGAACTCCGCCACCGTGTTCCGCTCGTACGTGGACGACCAACTCGCCTACATCCGCGACCACGTCACCCTGATGGCCACCGACCTCAACCGCGAGGCCGGCGTGCTGGCCGAGAAGCCCGAGGGCGCCAACGAATATCTGGGGGCGCTGGCTTCCTACCATGCCTTCGCGGCCGCCTATCTGATGGATTCGAAGGGCCACGTCCTGGCCCGAGCCGAAAGCGAGGGCGCGCCGCCGTTCGTGGCGCCTCAACCCCAGGCCTACGCGGCGGCCGACAACGAGATCTACCTGCCCAACTTCACCGACACCATGTGGGCGATCTATCGCCTGAGGGGCTGGCCGGACGCCTACCTCTATGTGGCGCGGCCGCTACAGAAGGGCATCATGGCCCACCTGCGCGAGGCGGAAGGGTCGCTGGTCTCGTACCGTGAGGTGGCGCGCAACCGGGCCCGCATCCAGACCATCTTCGCCCTCAGCTACATCGAGACCGCGCTCCTGGTGCTGGTGGGCGCGGTGTGGCTGGGGCTGGCGGCGGCCAACGCCATCACCGCTCCGATCGCGCGGCTCGTCCAGGCGGCGGGGCGCGTGGCCGGCGGCGACCTTTCGGCCCGGGTCGACGCCGACGCCGATCCCGACGAGATCGCGGTGCTGTCGCGCGCCTTCAACAGCATGACCCACGACCTGCAGGCCCAGCAGGAAGCCCTGCGGCGGGCCGGGGAGGAGGCCGAGGAGCGCCGCCGTTTCATCGAGACGGTGCTGGCCGAGGTGAGCGCCGGCGTCATCGGGGTGGATCCGGACGGCAGGGTTTCCGTCGTCAACCGGCAGGCCGCCGCTCTGCTCGACCTGGACGACGCCGACCGGGGGCGCGGCCGGCCGCTCGCCGACCTTGCGCCCGAATTCGCCGACCTGGTGTCGGGCGATCGCGAGGCCGAGCAGGAGATCGACGTGGTCCGCGGTTCGGCGACGCGCCGCCTCCGCGTGCGGGTCAACCACAGCGAGGGCGGCATGGTCCTGACCTTCGACGATGTGACCCGGCTGGTGGCGGCCCAGCGCAACGCCGCGTGGCGCGACGTGGCGCGCCGCATCGCCCACGAGATCAAGAACCCGCTCACACCGATCCAGCTTTCGGCCGAGCGGCTCCGCAAGAAGTACCGCAAGGACATCGCGCCCGCCGAGATAGAGACCTTCGACCGCTGCACCGACACCATCGTACGTCAGGTAGGCGACATAGGCCGGATGGTTGACGAGTTCTCAGCGTTCGCGCGGATGCCGGCGCCCAAGTTCGCGCGGCTGGACGCCGGCGAACTCCTGCGCGCGGCCGTCTTCGCGCAGCGGGTCGCGAGCCCGGACCTGACGGTCGAGCTGAAGGCGCCCGCCGACCATTTCGAGATCTACGCCGACGGCCGGATGATCGGCCAGGCCCTGACCAACGTCCTGAAGAACGCCGCCGAGGCCGTCGAGGCCCGCAAGGCGACCTCGTCCCGGCTCAAGGGCAAGATCATGGCGCGCCTGACCACCCGTGGCGGCGAGATCCTGTTCGAGATCGAGGACAACGGAATCGGGCTGCCGGCGAAGGACCGCGACCGCCTCACCGAGCCCTACGTCACGACCCGCGAGAAGGGCACGGGCCTGGGCCTGGCGATCGTGAAGCGCATCCTCGAGGACCATGGCGGCGAACTCGAAATGACCGACGCGCGAGGCGGGCAGGGCGCCCGGGTGGTCCTGCGGCTGCCCCTGGCCCATCCCGTCCGCGCGGCTGACCCGGCCGGGACCGTCCCGGCATAGTGAGGAATGACTGATGGCGTCTGACGTTCTGGTGGTCGACGACGAGGCCGACATCCGCGATCTGGTGGCCGGGATCCTCACGGACGAGGGTTACGACGTCCGCACGGCGAACGATTCCGAGAGCGCGCTCGCGGCGGTCCGAGCGCGCAAGCCGTCGCTGCTGATCCTCGATATCTGGATGTCGGGCGGCGGCATGGACGGGCTGGAGCTGCTCGACATGGTCAAGGCGCTCGACGCCGACCTCCCGGTGATCATGATCTCGGGCCACGGCAACATCGAGACCGCCGTCAGCTCGATCAAGCGCGGCGCCTACGAATTTCTCGAGAAGCCGTTCAAGTCCGATCGTCTGGTGCTGGTGGTCGAACGCGCGCTGGAGGCGGCGAACCTGCGGCGTGAAAACCGCCGGCTGCGCGCCCAGGCGATCACGCCCGAAGGCCTGCTTGGCAAGTCGGCGGCCGCTCAGCAGCTTCGCGGAATGATCTCCAAGCTGGCCGGCGCCAACAGCCGCGTGCTGATTTCGGGGCCTCCGGGCTCGGGCAAGGAGACTGTGGCGCGCCTGATCCACAACGCCAGCCTGCGCGCCCGCAACGAATTCGTGCCGATCAGCGCCGCCGGCATGACCCCTGAGCGCATGGACGTGGAGCTTTTCGGAGAGGAAGCCGCGGGCGGACGCCCGGCCAAGATCGGCGTCTTCGAACGGGCCCACAACGGGACGCTCTACCTGGACGAAGTGGTGGACATGCCCCGCGAGACCCAGGGGCGCATCCTGCGCGTTCTGGTCGAGCAGCGCTTCCGGCGCGTCGGCGGCGACGCCGACGTGCAGGTGGACGTCCGGGTGATGTCGTCCACATCCAAGGACCTGCGCGAGGAGATCTCGGCGGGCCGCTTCCGCGAAGACCTGTTCCACCGTCTCAACGTGGTGCCCGTCAACGTGCCGGGCCTTTCCGAGCGGCGCGAGGACATCCCGGAGCTGGTGGAGGACTTCATCGCCCGCATCTGCGAGGCCTCGGGCATGCCACGCCGACGGCTCTCGGACGACGCGCTGGCCATGCTCCAGGTCCGCGCCTGGCCCGGCAATCTGCGCCAGTTGCGCAACAATGTGGAACGCATGCTCATCCTCGCGTCGGGCGCGCCCAGCGAGCCCATCACCGCCGACATGCTGCCGCCCGAGGCTTCGGTGAACGACCAGACCACGTCGATGGGCGCCGAGCGGATCATCGCCCTGCCGCTGCGCGAAGCGCGCGAGGTGTTCGAGCGGGAATACCTCAACGCCCAG
Source organism: Phenylobacterium sp. (assembly GCF_016124325.1). Classification (GTDB taxonomy): domain Bacteria; phylum Pseudomonadota; class Alphaproteobacteria; order Caulobacterales; family Caulobacteraceae; genus Phenylobacterium. The sequence goes on along the minus strand of NZ_WGNY01000017.1, from coordinate 154,775 downwards.
ATGCTGCGGTTCTCGGGCAACATCTCGCGCACGGCCGCCTTCATCGGGATGGAGCGCTCGGCGCTGCACCGGAAGCTGAAGTCGTTGGGCCTCTCTGGCGCGCGCGCCCTCGAGCCTGAGGACGCCTGAACCCGTGGGTCGCATCGCCTATGTGAACGGACGCTTCGTTCCGCATGGAGACGCCGTGGTCCACATCGAGGATCGTGGCTATCAGTTCGCCGACGCCGTCTACGAAGTCTGGGCGCTGTTCGACGGCAGGCTCGCCGATCCCGAGGGGCACTTCGCGCGCCTGGAGCGAAGCCTCGGCGAGCTCTCGATCCCGATGCCGATGAGCCGAAAGGCCCTGACGCTGGTGCTCAAGGAAGCCGTGCGCCGCAATCGCATTCGCGAAGGCTTGGTCTATCTCCAGGTCAGCCGGGGCGTGGCTATCCGCGACCACGCCTTTCCCACGCCGGGGACCCCGCCCTCGGTCGTGATCACGGTAAGCCGAGTGGACCGGGCCGCATCGGAGGCCCGCGCCGCCAAGGGCGTGGCCGTCGTCACCACGCCGGAGAACCGCTGGGGCCGCTGCGATATCAAAACAGTGGGCCTGCTGCCGAACGCGCTGGCCAAGCAGAAGGCCCGGCAGGCGGGGGCTGTGGAGGCGTGGTTCGTGGACGAGCTGGGCCTGGTCACCGAGGGAGCCTCGTCCAACGCCTGGATCGTCGACGGCGACGGGATTCTGCGCACGCGCGACACCAACGCCAACATCCTGAGGGGCGTGACCCGCCTGTCGCTGGTGACCTTGGCCCGCGAGGCCGGCCTGAAGGTCGAGGAGCGGCCGTTCACGCCCCAGGAGGCGCTAGAGGCTCGCGAGGCGTTCATCACCGGGGCCGGGTCGCTGGTGCTGCCGGTCGTCAAGGTGGACGGGAAGCCTGTCGGAGATGGAACGCCGGGCCCTGTGGCCACGAAGCTGCGACGCCTCTATATCGAGCGCGCGAAGGCCACTTCGGTCTGACGTCATAGGCCTGTGATTGCAACGGCCGCGATTTGCGGCTTAGCGTGACCTTGTGTGTGGGCGGACGGCCGCCCGGAAAAAACGAAAAGGCGAAAAGCCGATGAGCGATAAGAAACAGAACCTGCAGGACACCTTCCTCAACAGCGTGCGGAAGTCCAAGACGCCGCTGACCATCTTCCTGGTGAACGGGGTGAAGCTGCAGGGTGTCGTGAGCTGGTTCGACAATTTCTGCGTCCTGCTGCGCCGGGACGGGCAATCCCAGCTGGTCTACAAGCACGCCATCTCGACGATCATGCCGGCCCAGCCCGTGCAGCTCTACGAGCCGGCTGATGACGAGGCCGATTGAGCTCGACGAAATTCGTTGACCGCGAGGCGCCCGTCCAGGGCGCCCTGGTGATCCATCCCGACCGGGAGGGCCGTGGTCGCGCGCGCCATCCCGAGGCGCGGCTGGAGGAGGCGGCGGGCCTTGCGCGCGCGCTCGACCTCGAGGTGCGCGAGACCATGGTCGCGACCTTGCGCCAGCTCACGCCGGCGACCCTGTTCGGCAAGGGCAAGGTCCAGGAGATCGCCGCGCTCGTGGAGGTCGAGGGCCTGGACGTCGTGGTCATCGACGACGCGCTCACGCCCATCCAGCAGCGAAACCTCGAGAAGGCCTGGCAGGCCAAGGTCATCGACCGCACCGGCCTGATCCTGGAGATCTTCGCCCGCCGCGCCCGCACCCGGGAAGGCCGCTTGCAGGTCGAGCTCGCGCGGCTGACCTACGAACGTTCGCGGCTGGTGCGAACCTGGACCCACCTGGAGCGCCAGCGCGGCGGCTTCGGCGTCATGGGCGGTCCGGGCGAGACCCAGATCGAGACCGACCGGCGGCTGATCGCCGAGAAGATCGGCAAGCTCAAGCGCGAGCTTGAGGAGGTGCGCCGCACGCGCACGCTGCAACGCTCGGCCCGTCGCCGCATCCCGTTCCCCAGCGTCGCGCTGGTCGGCTACACCAACGCCGGCAAATCGACGCTGTTCAACCGGCTCACGGAAGCCAAGGTCGTGGCCGAGGACATGCTGTTCGCCACCCTCGATCCGACGCTGCGCAATCTGCCGTTGCCGGACGGCCGTTCGGCGATCCTGTCCGACACGGTGGGCTTCATCTCCGACCTGCCGCACGAACTGGTCGAGGCCTTCCGCGCCACGCTGGAAGAGGTGCGGGAAGCCGATGTGGTCCTGCACGTGCGCGACATCGCCAGCGACGAGAGCGATGCGCAGGCGGCCGACGTGCGCGCCGTGCTCGAGCGCCTCGGCGTCGACATGGACGAGCGGCGCATCCTCGAGGTCTGGAACAAGATCGACCGGCTGGGGCCTGAGCGCCGCGCCGAGCTTTCCGGCGACGTCCGGCGCGCGCATCCGGCCGCCGTGCTGGTCTCGGCGGAAACGGGGGAGGGGTGCGACGCTCTGCTGGCCGCCGTGGCCGGCCTCGTCGACGAGGCGCCGCCCGTGGAGGTTCGCGCCCCGGTGGGCGAGGGCGCGGCGATCGCCTGGCTCTACCGCCATGGCCGGGTCATCGAACGCGAGGAGCAGGCCGATGGGGCCGTGCGCATGTCGGTCAGCCTGACGGCCCAGGCGCTCGGGCAGTTCGAGCAGCTATTCCCGGGGGCCCGGGTCGACGCCGGCTGACGGCGTCATCCGCCGCCGCGTTCTCGCGCTTTCGCTTCGTCCCACAGGGCGTCCATTTCGGCCAGGTCGGACTCCTCGGGTGTCTTGCCCCGGTCGGCCAGGCGCTGTTCCACATAGCCGAAACGGCGCACGAACTTGGCGTTGGTGCCGCGCAGGGCGTCTTCGGGGTCCACGTCCAGCGTACGCGCCAGATTGGCGACCACGAACAGCACGTCGCCGATTTCGGCCCGGGCCTTCTCGATGTCGCCGGCCTCGATCTCGGCCAGCATCTCGCCGACCTCCTCGTGCAGCTTGGCCACCACGTCCTGCACCGTGGGCCAGACGAAGCCCACGCCGGCGGCCCGCTTCGACAGCTTCACGGCCCGCGTCAGGCCGGGGAGGGCGACCGGCACGTCGTCGAGCAGCCTGGCCGCCGCGGCGGTTCCGTTCTGCGCCTTCCCGGCGCGTTCAGCCGCCTTCAGCGCCTCCCAGCCCTCCTTCTGCTCGGCCAGCGAGCCGTAGGTCTCGTCGCCGAACACGTGAGGGTGGCGGCGGATCATCTTGTCATTGATGGCGCGGGCGACGTCGTCGAACGCGAAGGCGCCCTGTTCCTCGGCCATGCGGGCATGGAAGACGACCTGCAGCAGGAGGTCGCCGAGTTCCTCCTTGAGGTCGCCCAGGTCGCCGCGCTCGATGGCGTCGGCCACCTCATAGGCCTCCTCGAGCGTGTAGGGGGCGATGGTTTCGAACGTCTGTTCCAGATCCCACGGGCAGCCGTCATCGCGGTCGCGCAGCCGCGCCATGATGGCCAGCAGGCGGTCGATCGGTCGAAGGTCGGCGGAAGGCGCAGGACGGGTCATGGAGCCGGACTCAAAGCAAAACGGCGCGCGGCGATCACACCGCGCGCCGCTGGATGGCGCAAGTCGTGCGAGGACGTTCTATCGGCTGGCGACGTCGGCGTTGTGGGCGAGCCGCCGGGCGAAGCGATCGAACGTCCACTCGGCGTCGGTCCACACCCAGTTGCCGTAGGCTTGCCGGATGTCGGTTTCGTACCAGCTGTAGGAGATGGGGGTCTCACGGCCTTCCGCCGAAATCACCCGGCCTTCGATCGCCGCGCCGCCGACGCCGAAGCTCTCCATCGACAGTCCGGGCGTGTCCTGGAGCTGCTTGAAGGTCGGGCGGTTCGGTTTGACGTCCTTCAGGGTGATGTCGATCCGCGCGCCGTCGAAGGCGTCGCTGCGGGCCAGTTCGCTCTCGACGGACTTGCGAAGGTCGGCCGTGAGCAGGTCAGCCTCACGCTGCCCGTAGGTCTTGTCGAACTTCTTCTGCAGAGCCGGGGTCAGGGCGACGCTGACGGAAGCAGGAGCCGCTTGGGCGGCGGCGGCGCTCGCGAGCATCGCGGCGGTGGCAAGGGCGATGAGGCGCATGGCTATCCTCCGCATTTGGTCCAGTAGTAACTTAACAGATGGGCGGCCCGCGCGCTCCGGGCAAGGCGTCGTCCAAGGCTCGGGGGCCCATCGCTGCGGCGTGTGGCCACATCCGGTATCGCCCTGATTGTGGAATCCACACGCTTGTGGCGAATCTTCCTGGACCTGAAACGCAGAATCCGGAGCCCGTCGCACCATGAGCGATGTTCTGATTCAGCCTCGTATAGTCGCCGCTCGCCGGCGAGAGGCCGAGCCTCGGCGTCTCCCGGTGGGGGTCGGCCTCGGCGTAGGCGCGCTCATCTCGTTTGCGCTGTGGGGCGTTGTGGTCTGGGGACTGCTCCAGCTCATCTGACAGACGGGGGCTTCCTTATCGGTCGCAGATTGTTTGCGCCTAAGGAAGATTATCGGAAATATCATCTAGGGCAGACGCAGACGGCCCTCGGCGATCCCTTGAAGCGTCTCCACGAAGAATTCCGGCTCCAGCGCCTTCACCCGCGCCTCCAGGCTCTCCGCGGTCTCTCCCGGACGGATCGGCACCGTCCGCCGCGCCAGTTCCGGTCCCCGGTCGTATTCCTCGTCGACCACGTGGATCACGATGGCGCTCTCCGCGGCGCCCGACGCCACGACTGCCTCGTGCACGCGCCGCCCGTACATTCCTTCGCCGCCGAACTCCGGCAGCGGCCCGGGATGGATGTTGAGGATGCGGCCGGCGTAGCGGCCCAGCGTCTCCGGTCCGAGCTTCCGCAAATATCCAGACAACACAAGGAGTTCGACGCCATTCTTCGCCAGGACGTCGGCCAGCCGGGCGTCGGCGTCGGCGGGGTCCTTCTGGGTCGGGACACACAGCGCCGGCACGCCGGCTCCAGCGGCCGCGGCCAGGACGCCCGCGCTGCGATTGTTGCTGACCACCACCCGGGGCTCCGCCGCCAGCTTGCCCGCCTTGATCGCAGCGATGATCGCCAGGGCGCTCGATCCATTTCCCGACGCGAGGAAACCTAGTTTAAGTGGCTGCGATTCCACGCCTTTCAGGCCTTGAGCTGATGCAGAAAGCGAAGCCCGTCGTAAGCTGGCTCCACGCCGGCCGGGAGTTCGGCGCAGAGCTGATCGAAGTCGAGATCGATGTGCATGTTGGTCAGGATCGCCCGCTTCGGCCGCGCCCGGGCGATCCACTTCAGGGCAAGGTCGAGATGCGCGTGGGTCGGGTGCGGCCGACGGCGCAGGGCGTCGACGATCCAGACATCGAGGTCCGCCAAGGCTTCGAACGCAGCGTCGTCCAGGCCTACGACGTCGCTGGAATAGGCGACGCCGCCGAACCGGTAGCCGACAGATCGTATGCCGCCGTGATCCTGGTCGAACGTGACGACCGGGATCGCGCCGCTCGGTCCCTCCACCGTCCAATCCACGCCGTGGGCCGGTAAACCCTTGCGGTCGCAGATGGCCGGATAGCCGCCCTCGCCCTCGAAGATGTAGCCGAAACGCCGCATCATCGTTTCGGCGGTCTGCGGGTCCATGTGGCACGGAATGCGCGCCTGTTGCCGCAGGAAGAAGGCCCGCACGTCGTCGAGGCCGTGCACCTGGTCGGCGTGATCGTGGGTCAGGAGCACGGCGTCGACGCGCTTCACGCCGGCCTTGGCGGTCTGGAGACGCAGCTCGGGCGAGGCGTCGATGAGCGCCGTGGTGCCGCCGGCGGCCTGGCCGCCCTCCCCCAGCCGCCGGACGAGCAGGGAACAGCGCGTCCGGAAGTTCTTCGGATTGTCCGGATCGCAGACGCCCCAGTCGCCGTCGGCGCGCGGCACCCCGCCGGACGAGCCGCAGCCCAGGATCGTGACCTCCAGCGTTCCGCTCATGGCCGCGGGATCCGGTCGAACAGCGCGAAGAAGGCCTCGGTCGTACGCGCCTCGGCGTCGGCCAGGCTCCAGCCGCGGATTTCGGCCAGCTTGGCCAGCACATGGCCCACATACGCGGGCTCGTTGCGCCGGCCCCGGTGGGGCGCGGGGGCGAGATAAGGGCAATCGGTCTCGACGATGATCCGTTCCGCGGGCATGTCGGCGATCACGGCCCGGACGTCGTCGGCCGCCTTGAAGGTGGCGATGCCCGAGACCGAAAACCAGGCGCCCAGGGCCGCGCAGCGGCGGGCCAGTTCCGCGCCGGACGTATAGCAGTGCATGAGCAGCCGAAACGGTCCGCGGGCGTACTCGTCCTCGAGGATCTCGCCCATCTCCTCGTCCGCTTCCCGTGTGTGGACGACGAGCGGCAGGCCCGACTCCCGCGCGGCGGTCACATGGGCGCGGAAGACTCGCGCCTGGATGTCGCGCGGGCTGAGATCGTAGTGGAAATCGAGCCCGCACTCGCCGATCCCCACCACGCGCGGGTCGGCGGCCAGGTCGATCAGCTGTTGCGGCGACAGGTCGGGGTCTTCCTTCGCCTCGTGCGGATGGGTGCCCACGGTGCACCAGATGTCGGGCGCGTCGGCCACCGCACGGCAGGCGGCGAAGTTCGAAACCCGGTCGCAGATGTTGACCATCAGGTCGACGCCGGCCGCGCGCGCACGCGCGATGACGGCCTCGCGATCGCCGTCGAACTGGGGGGTGTGCAGGTTGACGTGACTGTCGATCAGCATCGGGCGGGTCGTACCACGGCGTCAGGCTTGGGCGGCCTGCCGAAGCTCGGCCATGGCGGTGAACAGGGCGTCCGTCCGATCGAGATTGAGCGCTTCGGCTTCGCGAGGCAGGCGCTGGAGCGTCTCCCACGCGGCGGCCCAGCGATCAAGGCCGCCGATCCCCTCGCGGGCCCGGTCGGAGGCCAGGGCATGGACCCGCTCGGCGAGCAGGTCGAACAGCAGTCCGAACTGAGCCGCGCCCTCGGCGCCGCGAAAGCTCTCGGCGAGCGACAGCAGGCGGGTCCGGTCCAGTTGCGGCAGGCCGCCCAGCAGCTCCCGCGCCGCATCGTCCAGCGTCAGGGCCCCGGCGGCCAGGAGTTCGAGGGCGCGTCCCGGCGCGCCCTGAGCCAGGCGCGAAAGGCGAAGGGCCGATTCAGGGTCCACGTCCGCCCGCTCGCGGACGAATGCCGCGGCCGGCTCGAGCCCGAGCGGCCGGAACGCCAGCCGCCGGCACCGCGAGCGGATCGTGGCGATGAGCCGCCCCGGCGAATGGCTGACCATCAGCAGGACGCCTCGGGGCGGAGGCTCCTCCAGCGTCTTCAGGATGGCGTTGGCGGCATTGGCGTTGAGGTCGTCGGCGGCGTCGATGATCGCCACCCGGTGCGGCGCGCTGGCCGGCGACTTCGAGAAGAACTCGGCCATGCGCCGGGCGTCGTCGACCGGGATCACCTTGCGCGGCTTGCCGTCGGGCCCCTCGCGCTCCAGCACGATCAGGTCGGGATGGCTTCGCGCCGCGACCTGCCGGCTCACGGGATGGGCGGGATCGGCGCCGAGGGGGCCGTGGCTGAGGTCCGGCGGCGCGCCGAGGAGCCGCCTTGCGGCCCGATAGGCGAAGGTCGCCTTGCCCACGCCCTCGGGGCCGGTGAGCAGCCAGGCGTGGTGCAGGCGCCCTCGGCTCCGCGCGGCTTCGAAGGCGGCCTCCGCGTCGGTCTGGCCGGCCAGGTCGAAGACGTCTCGGGGATGCGGGACCGCGAATTCAGTCATGGACCGCGAGCCTGTCGCTCACAGCAGCCCAGACGGCGGACTCCACCGCCTCGATGGGCTTGGCCGCGTCGATGACCGCGCATCGGCCGGGCTCGGCTTCCGCGATGGCGCGGAAACTCTCCCGGAGGCGCTGGTGGAACGCCATGCCCTTCGACTCGAAGCGCATCTCGGCCCCCGCGCGGGCGTGGGCGCGCTCCAGGCCGATCTCGGCCGGCAGATCGAAGACCAGCGTGAGGTCGGGCCTCACAGCATCCAGGACATAGATCTCGAGCGCCGAGATCAGCCCCATGTCGACGCCACCGGCCGCCCCCTGGTAGGCCCGCGTGGAGTCGGCGAACCGGTCGCAGACCACCCAGGCGCCGCGCTCCAGCGCCGGGAGGATCACGCGCTCGATGTGGTCGCGGCGGGCGGCGTACATCAGCAGTGTCTCGGTGACGGGGCTCCAGCGGTCGGCGTCGCCCCGAAGGACGATATCGCGGATACTCTCGGCGCCCGGCGAGCCTCCGGGTTCGCGCGTCGCGACCACCTCCTGGCCGGCGCTCTTCAGCCGCGCCGCCAGCCGCTGCAGCTGGGTGGATTTCCCGGCGCCCTCGCCGCCTTCGAACGTGATGAACCGACCGCGTTTCACGCGGCCAAGATGGAGCGTTCGGCCGTCTTGTCCAGCCGCTCGGGGCTAGAAGGCGTGGACCACGCGCGCATCCTCGAAGCCGATCTCCGCGACCCGGTCGCGCAACGCATAGGCGGCGGCCTCGTCCGAGGGAGCCGGCAGGACGACGCGGTAGAGCACCGCGCCATTGCGCTGGACCAGTTCAATGGTCGCCGATCCGGCCGAGGCCAGTTGGGCGACGGCGCGCTGGGCGTTGACCTCGCTGGAGAAGGCGCCCGCCTGGATGCGCAGCGGCGAGCGGCGCACGGTCGGCCCCTGGCCCTCGATCGGCGGACCGTCCAGGACCGCGCCCGTCAGCGGCGGCAGGCTGGCGGTGTCGATCGGCTCGGGCGGCGGCGCAGGCGCGGCCTCGGCCAGGAACACCGGCTCGTCTGTGTCCGCCGGCGGTGGTGGCGGCGGCGGCGGGGCTGCGGCCATCGCTGCGGCCGGTTGCGGCCGGCTGACAGGCGCCGCCTTGGCCGCGGCGTAGCGAACTCCGGCGCTTGGCCCCAACAGCGGGGCGCGGCCGACGTAGCGCACCCGAACCCGGGCGAGCCCAGCGCGGTCGTAGCCCAGCTCTCGCGCCGCCTCGTAGCTGAGGTCGATGATCCGGCCGCCGACGAAGGGCCCGCGGTCGTTGACGCGCACCGTCAGCTTGCGGCCGTTGTCGAGGTTGGTGACTTCCACCAGCGACGGCAGCGGCAAGGTCGTGTGCGCGGCGGTCACGGCGTACATGTCGAACGTCTCGCCACTCGCCGTGGGCTTCTGATCGAAGGCTTCGCCGTACCAGGACGCGACGCCCGTCTGGTCGTAGTCGGGCTGCTCGCGGGGCACGTACCAGACGCCCGCCACCTGATAGGGCTTGCCGACCTTGTAGCTGCTTGAGCCGCCCGGCGCCGGATGCGGCCCGGCCGCGTCCCGGCTGGGATAGCGCGGCGTGATGGACGCGCAGGCCGCGACCGAGGCGCCGGCCAGCAGCACAAGCGCCAGACGGGCGCACGGCCCCAGGTTCGAACCATGGCTCGAAAACGTCGTCATGTTCCGCCTCCGACTCGCGCCGATGGTCGTGCGGGAACCTTGAAACAGGGTTAACCGATCGTTGCGGTGGAGGCGCCGCGGCCTTCCCTGCTATAGGGGCCGGCCGCCGGACGGGTGGCCGAGTGGTTTAAGGCAGCGGTCTTGAAAACCGTAGAATACTGTCCCAATAAAGACCGCTCTTTGCGGGTGGATGGCCGAGCGGTTTAAGGCACCGGTCTTGAAAACCGGCGAAGGTTCATAGCCTTCCGTGGGTTCGAATCCCACTCCACCCGCCAAATCGCAGCATAGACAGCGGTTTTTATCGCCTTTTTAGGGACAATGTGGGACAGTAGTCTTCTGAACTTAGAGAAGACTAATGCCTAAACTCCAACGCATGGCTCGCGGCATCTACAAGCGCGGCCCTCACCAGTTCCAAGTGAAAATCCGGCGCAACGGCGTGAGCCTGTCCGAAACGTTCGAAGACCTGCGGGCCGCGCAAGCGTGGCACACCGTTCAAACCGGCAAGGTCGTGGCCGACGACTACGTTGACCGGAGCAAGGAGAAGCGCACGACCCTGCGCGTCCTCCTTCAACGCTACATGGACGACGTGACCCCGACCAAGAAGGGCGCCCGTCAGGAAGCCAATCGGCTGCGCGCGTGGATGCGAAGTGGCCTTGCCTCCTATTCCGTGGCGGGGATCGAGCCGTCCGACATCGCGTCTTGGATCGCCGACCGCAAAACGGAGGGCAAGGCGCCGACCACCATCAACAACGCGGTCAACCTGCTGTCCGCCGTCTTCGGGAAGGCCCGCGAGTGGGGCTACAATATCGACAATCCCTGCCGTGGCGTGTCTCGGTCGGCGCCTCGTCCTCCGCGCTTCGCCGTCCTGACCGAAGACGAGCAGGGCAAACTTCTGGAAGCCTGTCGGCGCGGGCCGCAATGGCTTCCCCATGTCGTGAAGCACGCCCTCGTCACCGGTATGCGGCAGGGCGAAATCCGCCGGATGCAGTGGAAGCACGTCCACGACACCCATGTGCATCTTCCGAAGACGAAGAACGGCGAGGCCCGAGACGTGATCCTGACCGCCACAGGCGCCGCCGTGGTCGACGAGCTTCGCAGGCTTCCGCACCGGATCGACGGCTGGGTCTTCGGCGATCCCGACAAGCCCAGCGCGGACGGCGGCTTCACCGAATGGCAGGTGCAGCAGGCGTATCGCGACGCGGCCAAGTGGGCGGAAGAGCACCTTGGCGTGAAGCGGCTCACCTTCCACGATCTGCGCCACGTCGCCCTGACGGCCCTCGCTGATTACCACGACGACGTGATCGAGCTTGCCCGGACGAGCGGTCACAAGACGCTCGGGGTGCTCGCCCGATACATCAACAGATCGCCGGAGGAAGCCGCCAAGCGGCTTCGGGAGCGCGAGGCGAAGGTGCGCAGCGGCGCGGCGTGAAGCGCGGGAAGGCTCCACGCCGCTGTCTGCGACAGTTCAACGGCTCAGGCTTCCCCGTCCGCCTTGTAGCAGTGAATGGTGCCCCACACGCTGAGCTTGCCAGCCTCAAGCTGCCGCATGTTGGCGGCCAGATGCTCGTCGATCTCGTCGGCATCGCCCTCGTCAACCGCGCCTTGGAGGCTGTCGATTGCCAGCAACTTCAATCCGCAATGACGGAGGTCTTGCGCGAGCAAATCCCGCACCGATTCTTCGCTCGAAGCTCGGCAGGCCATCCAGCCACATGCGCCCTGCGCCCATTCGGGAAGCACTGCCTGCTCCGCGTCAGATCGTTCGAATGTCACGAGCGCGACCCACCAATTGTCCATGAAGGCATTGATTGATTGCAGAGCAGCTTGCGCGTCAATCGTCACGTTGCATGGACATGGCTTCGCCAATGCGGGGTCGGAACCCGCCGGGCGCATGACTGTCTGATGTGTCCGTTCCCAATGCTGGTGCAGCCGAGAGGGAGACGGTCGCATCACCCCTCGGTCGGGAAGAAATCTTCCAGAAAGAGCATCGTCTCCGGGGCGGACGAGGCGTGTTGTTCCTTGGTCATGTAGAAGGCGAAGACTTCGGGATCGTCCGCGTCCGTCGTCCACTGCGAGCCGCCAGCCCACACGTCCGACCACAGGCCGCGCTGGGTGGGCGGGAACATCTCGCCGAACCGTTCGAGCCGCTCCGGCGCAATCCGCAGCAGGCCGTGCGCGTGAAGGTTGGACTTTAGGTGCTCGAACATGAACACACCCGTCGTGCGGTCTTTGCGCCGCCGGGTGAACCGCGTTCCCAGCAACTTGCGATCCACCTTGCCGAAGCACTGGCCGATGGCGTTGCGGGCGTTCGTCAGAGAAACGGGCCGGTTGAAGTTCAGCGTCATGGCCACGTTCAGCGTCGGATCGCTGAGCCAGCGGGAATAGGCCGAGCGGCGCGTCATGTTGAAACGCGACTCGAAGCTCTGATTGTCCAAGTAGTTCGTCATCGTGATCGTATTTAGTTTCAAGGATCACTATAACGGTCTCACCCCCTACCAGCCTAAATCATTCCGCTCCGATCTGGATAAATACCATGATCAATGGAGGTAGAAGAATGGTTGTCGGCGAGATTTACAATGAGATGTTCGAGCGTGATCTGACCGATTCCATGCGGAGTTGGAGCGAACAGTGGGCCGGACGTTCCCATAACTTCGCCACGACCAGTTGGGCGAAGCCGCTACCTGCAGAGACCGCGATCCACCTGCGGAAGCGGCTGCTCGCGGAAGGCCATCCCGACTTGGCCGCCAAGGTGCTGCTGGCCCTGCTCGATGAGGCGCCCCATGCCGAGTGAATACGGCCCGGCGCCAACACCGTTCAGCGTCGAAGACTTGATGCTGAAGGGGCGGAATGGCCCGTTTCCAGACGGCTATCTGAACGCCTATCTGGCGCATCTGCGTCGCTCACATGCCGTCGTCCAAGCGGAGATCGACCGCATATTCGCCGAGGCGGCTGACGATCCCGCCGAGTTGGCGTGGCTCCATAACCTCCTCTTCTGATGCGCTTTCGGGAGATCATCGAGTCGGGCGCCGCCGCAGAGGTATGGAAGCAGACCGAGAAGACTGCTGACGCACTTCGGACGCTTCGTTCCAAGCAGGCGACGGTCGCGAACGCTCGGGCTTCCGCCCGCGCCCTTCCTGCCGGTAAGGAGCGGTCTCGCCGCCTACAGGCTGCGGATCGGAAGGATGCGGATGCCCGGCGCGTCTACGGCGACACGCTGAACCGTGCAAACGACCGGGCGCGAGAGGAGATGGCGAAGGATCGATGATCCGGCGCACGCACCCATTGGCCGTTCAGGTTGCCACGATAGGCCGAGTGAAGTAGCCCTCCATACATGCGCTTGATAGCCGCCTTGGCGATAGCAACAGCGGTTCTCGCGACCAGCACCCCCGAACCGGCCTCGGCGACGAGATTGTCATGCAGGAAGGGCGTTTCCACCAAAACGTTCGCGAAGGCGCACTTCGATGTTCCATCGTCTCGCATCCGCGAATTTCATGACAAACTGACGCCGTTCGCAGAGGCTAACGGATTGAGTGTAAGTGGCGTCGAGGCTTCCAACTCTGAAAACGAACCGCCCTACAACATCGCAACGATGCTTCAATCCAAGGGCCTCATTTTCTATGGCGTCACCAAGTCTGGTTCGAGCACGGCGACCGTATACGTCCAAAATCTCTGCTGGGCGGAATCGGAACCTTGGAAGCCCATGTGGGAGCGTCTGATTGTTTACATCCGGGGTGCCGGGTTCGAGCAAGTTCAGTAGGCGGCTCTTCGGGCGATCTGGTCGGCCTTCGTCGGGCGCCCGCGCCGAAGTTTGACGACAGGCGCCACAGCGGCAGACTTTTGCACCACGCGCTTCAATCCCAAGAGCCATGCTTCAACGTCGGATCGGTCATAGACCACCTTGCGACCGAGGTTGATGTGCGGCGGCCCTGCCACATCAGCGTATTTCATCCGGCTCTTCTTGAGCATGGAGACGCTGAAAAGTGCGGGATAGGCTGCCACAAGCTCTTCTGTGTTCAGGTATTCACTCACTGTAGTTAGTCCGTATCAGGTTATGAATTCACCATAACCTTCGTGAACCTCGGGGCGTCATATCTTTCTGCACCCACGATCTTGGCTGAATGAATTTCGTCGCCTCACTCAATGCGAGCACCAAAACGCACTCGGCGGGAACACAAGCTCCTTCCGAGCTTGATATTGCTCTGCGCCAAAGCCCTCAAAATCCTTGTAGGGAATGAAGCCGTTGACGCTCTCCCCTCGCCGAACCTTGGCGACGACGCAACCGCCCACGCAGTAGCCGCCATTCCAATCCGAGAGCGGGAAGTGCGCTGTTCCGACCCGCACCGCCACAGAGTCTCGCGCCCAATCAATCTTGCCCGCCTGATTGGGCCACTGTTCAGGCGCGAGACAAATTGGGCGTTTTGCGTGCGACGTGAATGTCAGTTCAAACCGTTGCGCGGCGGGATTGTCGCGAGTGACGACATCAAAGTCCTTGCCCGCAACCGGCATCTTGGCGCCCGCGTGCGCCGCGACTCCGCTTGTGACGGCCAGCGCGAACGCCAAAGAGAAAGCAATGCGCCTCATCCCACCCCTGCCGGTCGCCCAACCTGCGCCTTATCCTGCGGCGAACCGCTCCAAGAACAAAGGCGCATTTGACGAGTGCGCCTTGGGACACTTTGGGACGAACCGAGCGGCGCCGTTGCGAACCTCACGGCGCCACTCGAAACCCGCAGAGCCACAAAAACAGCCTCTTAGTGGCGCACGCTGAAGCCTGCTAAGGGCGAGGCAGCGGTCTTGAAAACCGCCGTGGGTTCACGCCCACCGTGGGTTCGAATCCCACCCCGTCCGCCACATTCTCCTCAGCCGACCTTCTCCACCTTGGGCGAGAGGCGCGGACGCGAATAGGCGTGGCGCGTGAAGCGGATCGTGTCGGGCAGGAACAGGCCGAAGGTCGGCTTGTAGTCATAGATCACGTCGGCGACGATCACGCTCTCGCCGGTCTGCAGGTAGCCGCTCGGAACGGAGGGGCTATCGCCGCCGGCGTAGTTCCGATTCTGGGTCCAGTCCGTGCCCACGCCGGTCTGGGCGCTGGCGCTGATGCTCGACACCCGCGCCTGGAGTCCCGTCAGCGGGAACGGGTGGATCATGGAGACGCCGGCGCTGAGCACGTCGTTCAGTTCGCTGGAGGTGACCGAGCGGCTCTGGGCGGTGATGTCGGCGACCGCGGCGGCGATGTGCGCCACATTGCGCTGGGCCTCATAGGCCTCGAGCGCTTCCGTCGCGCCGACGTTGAGCACGAAGATCGCCGGGAAGATGAGGGCGAATTCGATGGCCGCGCCGCCCGAGCGATCGTCGGAGGCGCGGCGCAGCAGGCGCAGGATCATTGGTATGGCTCGTTCTTGAAGGCCGTCCTGGCCCCGAGGGTCACGTCCATCGGACCGTCGCGGTGGAAGGCCGTGGCCAGGAAGGGGGTCGTGAGCGGCCACTTGTAATCGACCTTGACCACCATGATGTCGCCGGGGCCGCCCAGGTCGAACTGGCCGTCGGGCGGATTGCTGGCGACGTCGTTAGCGTTCGAGAACGAGTCGAATCTCCGAACGCTGATGGTCAGCCGGTCGCGGCAGGCGCCGCCGACCCCATGCAAGGCGGCGCAAACCTGGTCCTCGAAGGCGACGGATGACGTCGGGGCGGTGTCCTGGCCCGTGCGAATCCTGCGCGCCACCTCGATGACCGCGTTGTCGAGCTGGCTGATCATCATGCCCATCATTCCGATCTCCAGCAGCGAAAGCACCGAGAAGAAGAGGACGGGGGCCACGAAGGCGAATTCCACGGCCGCCGCGCCGCGGTCGTCGCGACGCCAGCGCGCGAACGAGTTCGTTCGAGACGATTTCGAGCCCATGCTCGTTGGAATACAGGATTGGCGCAAACAACAAGTTAACGCGGGGGTGTTTACAGTAAATTGCGATTAACGATTTGGGCTAAGGAGAGATTATCCGTCGAACGATATTCAAGGGCCTCAAGTATCCGAACATGCCCGGAGGTGGGCCAGAATGCGCAAGCCAAGCTTCGAAAAGGTGCGCCGCTTCGTGCGCCCGCTGGATGACCGGGGCAACGTCGCCATCGTGATGGCGCTGGCGATGGGCCCGATCTGCATCGCCGGACTGGGCGCCATAGACCTGGCCCGCGCGACGAGCGCCAAGTCGCAGCTTCAGGACGCGCTGGACGCGGCCGCCCTCGGGGCCGCCCGCACCCCTGCGACGACGGATGGCGAACTGCAGACGGCCGGGGAGCGCTTCCTGAGGCAGAACCTCAAGCTCGACGACCACTTCGCCCTCACCTCCTCGTCCTTCACCTTCGGCGACAACGGCCGCGTGATCGCGGCCGCGCAGGTGGACGTGACGCCGTTCATCTCCGGACTGCTCAGCGGCGGCACGATGCCGATCGCGGCGACGTCGGAGGTGGTGCGCGCGGACATGAAGGTCGAGATCGCCCTGGTGCTCGACAACACCGGCTCGATGAACGAGGGCAGCAAGCTCTCCGACCTCAAGAGCGCCGCAAGGGAATTCATCGACAAGATGGAGGACGCGGCGAACAAGGCGGTGGAGCCGAACTCGGTGCGGATCGCGCTGGTGCCCTTCGCCAACGCCGTACGCGTGGACAGCAGCGCCTATCAGAACGCAAGCTGGATCGACCAGAACGGCGACTCCCCGATCAACGACGAGATCTTCACGACGTCCAGCGGCACCCAGCACGCCAACCGCATGGACCTGTTCAAGAAGATGGGCGTGAGCTGGCGTGGCTGCGTCGAGATGCGCCAGGCTCCCTATGACGTGCAGGACACGCCGGCCACCTCGGGAGCCACGCTCTACACCCCCTATTTCGCGGTGGACGAGCCCGACAGCAAGACGAGCGGTTACGGCCAGGACTACCAGAACGACTACCTGAGCGACGGGACCAACAGCAACGACTGGCGGGTCCGTCAGGGTTCGATCACCAAGTACAAGAAGGTCAGCGGCATCGGCGGGTCCGGCAAGGGCCCGAACAAGGACTGCTCGATGCAGACCCTGATGCGCCTGACGACGAACTTCTCGTCGCTACGCAGCGCCATCAACAGCCTGTCGGCCGGCGGCAACACGAACATCCCGATCGGCATGGCGTGGGGCTGGAACACGATCTCGCCGTACGCCCCCTTTGAGGACGGAGTCGCCTACGGGACGCCCAAGTACAAGAAGATCGTCGTGCTCATGACCGACGGCGAGAACACCATTTCGCAGCGGGACACACCCAACGACGGCTCGTACGCGGCCACGGGCTATATCTGGCAGGGCCGGGTCCTGAAGGCCGACCTGACGCCGCTGCAACAGGGCGCGACGGACGCCGAGCGCACCGCCGCGCTGGACTCCCGTCTCGCGCTGCTCTGCGAGAACATGAAGGCCAAGGACATCGAGATCTATACGGTCCGCGTCGAAGTGAAGAGCGGCGACAGCAGCCTGCTTCAGAACTGCGCCACGGGCCGCGACTACTACTACGATGTCGAGGACTCCAGCGCCCTGACGGCCGTGTTCCAGTCCATCGCCGGCCAGATCGCGGCCCTTCACCTCTCGCGGTAGCGCCAGCTTTCGCCCAACGCTACGCCGGCCGCCCGCGACCCCGTCGCGGGCGGCCGTGTCGTCACGACGGATCGTCCGAGAATACGGAAAGGGGCGGCGCCACCTCCTCCAGGGACTTCCGCTCGGCGGCCACGCCGATCGCCAGCTCCACCGCCGCGGCGAGCAGCATCAGGCCGCCGCCCAGGGCGTCGCCGGCGAAGATGCGCCAGCGTTCGCCCGACTGGATGAGCGCCCCGAACAGCGCCGGGCCGGCCACGCCGCCCAGCAGGGTTCCGGTGGCGTAGAACAGCGAGATCGTGATCGCCCGCGTTTCCAGTGGAAACAGCTCGCCCACCGTCAGATAGGCCGCGCTGGCGCCTGCCGAGGCGAAGAAGAAGATCACCATCCAGGCGGCGGTCTGGGTCTCGGCCGTGAGCCACCCCCGATCGAAGAACCAGCCGGTGAGGCACAGGAGCGATCCCGCCAGCCCATAGGTGGCCGCGATCATGGGCTTGCGCCCGAGGCTGTCGAACAGCGGGCCCAGCAGCAGCGGGCCGGTCACGTTGCCGAAGGCGAAAGGCAGGATGAACCATCCGACCGCCTCGGGCTTCACGTGATAGAACTTGGTCAGGACAAGCGCGTAGGTGAAGAAGATCGCGTTGTAGCAGAACGCCTGGGTCGCCATCAGCGTCAGCCCCAGCGCCGTGCGTCGCGGGTGGTGTATGAAGAGCGTCGCGGCGATCTCGCTCCAGCTCGTGTGGCCTCGCCTCACCAGGCGCAGCGGCGGCGTCCCCTCCGGAACCGGCGGCAGCGGCCCTCCCCCGCCCACATGGGCTTCGATGCCCCGCACCACCTGTTCGGCCTCCTCGGGCCGCCCATGGGTCATCAGCCAGCGGGGACTTTCCGGGATGTAGCGGCGGATCACCACGACCGTCAGCGCCAGCACGCCGCCGATCACGAAGGCCAGACGCCAACCCAGGGCCTGGTCGACGATCTGCGGATCGAGCACGACGACGGAGCCGAGCGCGCCCAGCGCCGCGCCGATCCAGAAGCTGCCGTTGATCGCGAGCGCCACATGGCCACGCCGGCGAGCGGGAATGAGCTCGTCGATGGCCGAGTTGATCGCCCCGTACTCACCGCCGATCCCAGCTCCGGTGAGGAAGCGAAACGCCATGAAGGACCAGACGTCCCACGACAGGCCGGTCGCGATCGTCGCCAGCAGGTAGAGCCCCACGGTGACCGTGAACAGCCGGCGGCGGCCGTAGCGGTCGGTGAGCCGCCCGAACACCACGGCCCCCAGGACCGCGCCGAGGATGTAGGCGCTTCCCGACAGGCCGATCTGCGTCGGGGTCATGCCGAGGCCGTCCGCGCCCTCGATCGCGGGCGACAACGCGCCGACCAGGGTGACCTCGAGCCCGTCGAGGATCCAGGTGACGCCGAGCGCCATGATGACCAGCCAGTGGAAACGGCGGAACGGAAGCCGGTCCAGGCGGCTCGGGATATCCGTGGTGAAGGTCTCCAAGGCCCCGCTCATCGGCTTGCCGTCCCCTCTCGCATCCGCCGTGCGGGAACGCTTGGGCGCCTCGCACGGCTGGTGTAAGCGCCCCGTATGACTTCAGCCGAAATCCTCGTGGACGCGCGGGGCCACCGTTGCCCGGTGCCCACCCTGAAGCTCCGCCGGGCGCTCGAGCGCGCGCCGGCTGGCGCGAGGGTGCGGTTGCTCGCCGACGATCCCCTTGCGCGTATCGACGTCCCGCATTTCGCCGCCTCGATAGGCGCCGAGGTGATCGAGCAGTCGGATGTGGAGCGTACCCTCAGCTTCCTGGTGGTGAAACCCTAGCGCCGGGGATGGGCCTCACCCGATCGTGACATCAGCGGCGCGCGCCGAGCGTGCACCGCCAGCTCGACCTCGGTCGCCAGTGCGCCGCCGAAGAAGACGGCGTTCACGTTCCACGACAGCCAGATCAGGAAGATCACCACCGTGGCCACCGAGCCATAGGTCGCACCGAACTGGGCGATCTGTTCGACGTAGAAGCCTAGCGCCCACGAGGCGAAGATGCACAGGGCCGCCGCCGCTGTCCCGCCCAGCACCGAGGCGCGCCAGTCGACCGGGTCGCGCGACATCGCCCAGCGGTAGATCAGCGTCATGCCCACCGACATGCCGACGCTGGCCCAGGTCCACTCGCTGAACAGCCACAACGTCCCGCGCAGCGGCCGCAGCTCGAACGTCTCGCCCAGGATCCTGATGGCGAAGAAGGCGACCGAGAGCACGCCCAGCGCGCCCAATGTCGCCACCAGCACGGCGAGCGCCAGGAGATTGAAGCCCACGAAGCCCCGGGGGTTGTCCTCGTCGTGGATGAACGACAGGCCGGCCAACAGGGCCTTGAAGCCACGGTGCGACGCGTAGCCGCCGATCAGCAGGGCCACGCCGCTTTGGAACGAGATGCTGTCGTCAGGGGCATTGGCCAGGCGCGTGAGCTCGTTTTGCAAGATCAGGCGCGCGGCGTCGGGAAGGAGGCGCGCCACCGCCTCGCCCTGGGCCGCGATGCTCGCGGGGTCGGACAGCACGCTGTAGAGGCCCATGACGATGGCGATCGCCGGGAAGATGGCGAGCATGATGAAGAACGAGACGCCCCCGGTGTAGAGCATCACATCGCGGCCCCAGAGCCGCGACAGCGCCTTGCCAAGCACGGTCAACGCGACACCCGCGGCATGGACGGGGTCCCAGTCCCGAGCCCGGATCTGGCGGACCTTTTCCAGCAACGTCATGGTGGCGGAGGGTGAGGGTCGTCGCCCGGCGAAGCAAGACTTGATGCATTAACGGCGCGCCACCCCGGATTGCGAAGGTGGCGCGCCGCCGATGGGCGTGTCGTTCCATCTGGACCGGACCCCGCTTCGAGGGACGGGAGAGCGCGGCGTCCGATCCAGCGTCAAACCTGGGCGGAACCGGCTGAACCGCGCCTGAACAGGTCCTTCAGGTAACCGGCTGTGACAGGTCAGCCGGCGACGGGCGCGGCCCCGGACAGCTCGGCGATCTCGGCCTCGGAGAAGCCCCAGTCGGCCAGCGCCTCGCGATTGTGAGCGCCGATCGATGGCGGCGGCCCCTGGATCGCGCCGGGGGTGGCCGAGAAGCGCGGCGCCGGCGCCGGCTGGGTCACACCGCCCACCTCCACGAAGGTCTGCCGCGCGGCGTTGTGCGGATGCTTGGGCGCCTCGTCGAGGTCGAGTACGGGGGCGAAGCAGACGTCGGTGCCGCCCATGATCGCGGTCCACTCGTCCCGGGTCTTGGTCGCGATCACCTTGGCGAGCTTTTCGTGCAGCTCAGGCCAGGCGCCCCGGTCCATCTGGCGCTGGAAGTCCGGGTCGGTGATCCCCGTCTTCTCCAGCAGGAGGGCGTAGAATTGCGGCTCGATCGACCCGATCGAGACCCACTTGCCGTCGGAACATTGGTAGGTGTCGTAGAAGTGCGCCCCGCCATCCAGCAGGTTGGACCGGCGCTGTTCCGTCCAGACGCCCGCCGCCTTCATGCCGTAGAACATCGCCATCAGCGAGGCCGCGCCGTCGCTCATGGCGCAGTCCACCACCTGACCCTTGCCGGTCTCGCGCGCCTGGATGATCCCGGCCAGCACGCCGAACGCTAGGTAGAGCGCGCCCCCGCCGAAGTCGCCCACCAGGTTGAGCGGCGGCACGGGCTTGTCCGACGTCCCGATGGCATGCAGCGCGCCGGTGATGGCGATGTAGTTCATGTCGTGGCCGGCGGCGTGTGCGTAGGGGCCGGTCTGCCCCCAGCCGGTCATGCGGCCGTAGACCAGGCGCGGGTTGCGCTTGAGCGCCACATCGGGCCCCAGCCCCAGGCGCTCCATCACGCCGGGCCGGAAGCCCTCGACGATCCCGTCGGCCTTGGACATCAGCTTGAGGCAGGCCTCGACGGCCTCTGGCGTCTTCAGGTCGAGCGCCACGGAACGGCGTCCGCGCGAGGTGATGTCGGTGGGCGAGCCGCCACGGCCGCCGCCCTTCCGGTCGACGCGGACGACGTCGGCGCCGAGGTCGGACAGCAGCATGCCGCAGAACGGGCCCGGCCCGATGCCGGCGAACTCGACGATCTTCAGCCCACTGAGCGGTCCCTGGCGCATGGCGTCCTCCATTTGATGCAAGGCTAACCGCCCTGCCCTTCGGTCAGCCAATATCCTCGCGAGCGGCCTGCTTCGCGGCCTATCCGCCGCCCGGAAGGGTCTGGCCGTCGTCGATGGTGATGACGCTGCCCGTGATCGCGCTGGCCGCGGGGCCCACCAGCATCAGGAAGGCCGCGTCGAGGTCGCTGGCGTCCATCAGGCGACGGCGCGGGAACCCCTTGAGCTGCCGTTGTCCCCCCTCGGTCGGCCACCAGGCGTCGTTGATGGCGGTCTCGATGTAGCCGGGGCACAGCGCGTTGACGGCCAGGCCTCGGCGCGCCCATTCGCGGGCCAGGCTGCGCGTGAGCATCGCGACCGCCGCCTTGGAGCCGCAGTAGGCCGACAGCCCGGGAAGCACCGTGTGGCTGGCGATCGAGGCGATGTTGAGGATCCGCCCCTCCACGCCCGCGGCGATCATCCGCTTCGCCGCCTCGCGGGCCGCGAAGAAGACGCCCCGCACATTCACCGCGAAGGTCGTGTCGAAGTCCTCGATCGAGAGGTCCAGCGCCAGGCCTTCGCCGCCCACGCCGGCATTGTTGACGAGGATGTCGAGGCCGCCCAGCTCGGCCTGGACCCGGTCAAGCAGCGGCCCGATGGCGGCCGCGTCGGAAACGTCCAGCGCCATCGCGGTCGCGCGGCCTCCGGAGGCCGTGATCTCGTCGACGAGCGGCCGAATCTTGTCGATTCGCCGTGCGGTGACCGCCACCGCCGCGCCCTGGGCGGCGAGCAGGCGGCAGAAATGAGCGCCCAGGCCGCCGTTTGCGCCCGTCACAACGGCCGTCTTTCCTGTCAGATCCGTCCCCAACGGCTCCCCTCCCTCACAATGAAACCCTTCTGCAACCTGACGGCGGTTAAGGATCACGTCTTCCGGTCCGGCCCGCTTCCGTGCTTAGGACGTGCCGAGACGTGCTGGGATGGGGATATGTCGGCAGGAGTGCAGGCGCGAGTCCTGATCGTCGCCGAAGATGATTCGACGGCCGGACCGCTCGCGGAGGGCCTGGATCGACTCGGCTGGCGTACGATCACCGCCCGCAGCGAAGCGGCGGCGGCGGCGGCTGTTGCTGACCTGCAGATTCAGGCGGCCATCGTCGATCTGGCGACCGCGAGGGGCGAAGCGGCTGAAGTGGCGCGGCGTCTGCGCGCCGCGTGCGCCCCGCGCCGTCTGCCGATCATGGCCATGGGCGCGCCCGACCCGTTTCAGCACGATCACGGCTTCGACCTCACGCTCGCGGGGCCGTTGCATCCCGCCCAGGCGGCCATGCGCCTCGAAACCCTCGTGCGGACCGCCGTAGCCGAGGAGGAATTCGAGGTCCGGCTGGAGACGTTCGACGAGCGCGGCTATCCGCTCGAAGCGCCGCAGAACGACACGACGCCCTTCCGCGTGCTGGCCATCGGCGAGCCGGCGCCGCAATTCCTCGCCCTCTCCAACGCCCTGGGACGCAACGGGGCCGAGGTCGTGGGCGCCTTCACGGCCTTCACGGCTTTCGACTACCTGCACGAGCGGCCGTTCGACGCCGTGGTCCTGTGGGCTGGCGACAATCCGCACGAGGCCCTGTCGATCGCCGCGGGGCTGCGCCGCAACACCCGGCTCTACCACACGCCCGCCCTGCTCTACATGCGGGCCGAATCGCAGATCACGGCGGCCGAAGCGTATCACCGGGGCATCTCGGACGTGGCGTCGCCGGAGCAGCCCGAAGGCGAGACTGCGCTGCGCGTGGTCGAACTCGCCCGGGCGTTCCGACGTCAGAAGGCGGTTCGCTCGGCGCTGGAACAGGCGCGCAGCTCCGGCCTGATGGATGCGGCCACCGGTCTGTTCACCCGCGATCTCTTCGCCGCGCACCTGCGCCGGCTGGCGCGCAGCGCCCAGGATCGCAACCGGCCGCTGAGCGTGTGCATGCTCAAGGTCTCCGAGAACGTCGACCTCAAGGCGCCGCGCGCCGGCGGCTGGGTCGCCCGGGCGATTCCGCAGATCGGCTCGATGATCGGCCGCCTCGTCCGCGTCGAGGACACCGCGGCCCGCCTTGCGCCCGAAGTCTTCGCCCTGGCCCTGCCCGCGACCCCGCTGCACGCGGCGCGTCTGGCGGGCGAGCGCATCGCGGCGGTCATCGGCTGCACGGCGTTCGAGGCCGGTCAGGGCGCGACGCCGTTCGTGGTGGAATTCGATCTCGGGGTCGCCGAAGTGGCGTCGCCGGATGGTGTGGGCTACGCCTTGGAGCAGGCCGCCGCTATGGCCCGTTCCCTGAAGGCGAGTTGATGAACCACGTTCCCACCGGCGCCGGGTACCTCACCTATCTCGTCCCGCTCCTGGTCGTCGGCCTCGTGATCCTGAGAAACGCGCGCGCCCGCAAGTTGCGGGTGGAGCGGCTCTGGATCTCACCGATGGTCATCATGCTGATGGCGATCCTGGCGTTCAGCCAAAGCCCGCCGCCAAGCGCGCTGGGTCTGGCGCTCGATGTCGCCGCGGTCGGGCTGGGCGCGCTGCTCGGCTGGTGGCGCGGCCGGGCGAGCCGCTTCACCATCGATCCGCAGACCCACGTGGTGACCAGCAAGGTGTCCCCGCTGGGCATGTTGCTGATCCTGGGGATCTTCGGGCTGCGCTACCTCCTGCGCGGCGTGATGGACGGCCAGGCTTCGACCCTGCACCTCACGGCCGCGGAAGCGACCGACAGCTTCCTGCTGCTCGCGGTGGGCCTCGTCTCCGCCCAACGCCTCGAATGGTGGGTGCGCGCGCGCCGGATGATCGCCGAGGCGAAGGCCGGCTGACCGCCTATTGCGCCGGCGCGGGTTTGGCCGCTTCGGCCTCGGCCTGCAGGTGCTGGTAGGTCGTTTGGAGATCGGTCGCGCGCTGGCGAAGCTCGCCGCCGCAGCGGGTCAGTTCGGCCTTGAGCTGATCGGGGCCCGGGATGTTCTTGCCCTCCGCCTTCATCAGGGCCTCCAGCTTCGGCTTGAGGCCGCGCCCGTCGATGCGGCCCAGGTAGTAGTAGGTTCCCTGGAACGCCGCCTGCTTCTGGTTCGGGTCGCGGGCGGCGACGCCCAGCACCAGCACGCACCGCACGTCGGCGAGCGCCTCGGCGCTCTGGGCGGCCGCGGGCGCAGCCGGCGCGACCGCTGCGGCGGAAGTCACGGCGGCCAGGGCGATCAGGGCGGTCCGCATGGCGTTCTCCTCGAATATCCATATCGGAGCTCCCCCGGCGCGCCCCGTGGGGCGTGGAGCGGCTCCATCATCCGTACTTGTGTAGCCCACGAAGTCTAAACCACGATTCAACGGCTGGCGGCCGCCCGCTGACCGCCTTGTGATCTAGAGCCCGTCAGGGTGAAGTGGATACCGGTTCACCCGCCCGGACGGGCTCCATAGGCTTAAAGATAGAGCCTTCTCGCCCGGATCAGGTGATCCCACCTGATCCGGGAAGGCTCTAGGCGGCGAGCCGCGCCAGTTCGGCCAGGACCTTCTCGGCCGCGTCCAGGCGCTGGCGCGAGGTTTCCCACTCGCCCTTCACCACCACCTTGTTGTCGGGGCGCACCCGCCAGGTGATCTGGTTCTTGGCCACGAAGGCGATGAGGGCGGCCGGGTTCCTGAAGTCGTCGTTCCGGAAGCTGACGACGGCGCCCTTGGGGCCGACATCGATCTTCGCGACGTTGGCTTCGCGGCAGAGGCCCTTGATCGCGACCACCTTCAGCAGTTGATCGGCCTCCGGCGGCAGCGGCCCGAAGCGGTCGATGAGTTCGGCTGCCAGCGCTTCGCGGTCCTGCGCCTTTTCGGCGTCGGAGATGCGGCGGTAGAGGGCCAGACGCACATTGAGGTCGGGCACGTAGTCCTCCGGGATCAGCACGGCGGCGCCGGTGTTGATCTGCGGCGACCATCCCCGATCGGCGACCTCGTCGTCCCCGCCCCGCGCCTTCAGCTCGGCGACGGCGTCCTCCAGCATCTGCTGGTAGAGTTCGACGCCGATCTCGCGAATGTGGCCCGACTGCTCGTCGCCCAGCAGGTTGCCGCCGCCGCGGATGTCGAGGTCGTGGCTGGCGAGCTGGAAGCCGGCGCCCAGGCTGTCGAGCGACTGCAGCACCTTCAGCCGCTTTTCGGCCGACAGCGTGATCTGCTTCTCCGCCGGGGTCGTGAGATAGGCATAGGCGCGCGACTTGGAACGCCCCACGCGTCCGCGCAGCTGATACATCTGGGCGAGGCCGAACATGTCGGCGCGGTGGATGACCATGGTGTTGGCGGTCGGGATGTCGAGGCCGCTCTCCACGATGGTGGTCGAGAGCAGCACGTCGTACTGGCCGTCGTAAAACGCGCTCATCACCTCTTCGAGCTGGGTGGGCGCCATCTGGCCGTGGCCCACGACGAACTTCACCTCGGGGACCTGCTCGCGCAGGAACCGTTCGAGTTCGGACAGGTCGCTGATCCGCGGGCAGACGAAATAGGCCTGGCCGCCGCGGTACTTCTCGCGCAGCAGCGCCTCGCGGATGACGACCGGGTCCCACGGCGTGACGTAGGTGCGCACGGCCAGCCGGTCGACCGGCGGCGTGGCGATGATCGACATCTCCCGGATGCCACTGAGCGACATCTGGAGCGTCCTCGGGATCGGCGTGGCGGTCAGGGTCAGCATATGCACGTCGGCGCGAAGCTCCTTGAGCTTCTCCTTGTGCTTGACCCCGAAGTGCTGCTCCTCGTCGACGATCACGAGGCCCAGCTGCTTGAAGCTGACCTGCTTGGACAGCACCGCGTGGGTGCCGACCACCACCTCCACCTCGCCCTTGGCCAGGGCGTCGCGCGTCTCGGCGGCTTCCTTCGCCGGCACCAGCCGCGACAGGCGGCGCACGCGTACAGGCCAGCCCTCGAACCGCTCGGTGAAGGTCTTGTAGTGCTGGCGCGCCAGCAGCGTGGTCGGGGCGACCACGGCCACCTGCTGGCCGCTCATCGCCACGACGAAGGCCGCCCGCAGCGCCACCTCGGTCTTGCCGAAGCCCACGTCGCCGCAGATCAGCCGGTCCATCGGGCGCCCTGCGCCGAGGTCCTCCAGGACGTCGCCGATCGCCGCGAGCTGGTCGTCGGTCTCTTCGTAGGGGAAGCGCGCGCAGAATTCGTCGAACAGGCCGCTCGGCGGCTCGGTCGGCGCGGTCTGCTTCATGGCCCGCTCCGCGGCGATGCGGATCAGGCCATCGGCCATCTCGCGCAGCCGCTCCTTGGCGCGCGCCTTGCGGCCCTGCCAGGCGGCCCCACCCGGCCGGTCGAGTTGCACGCCCTCGGAATCGGCGCCGTAGCGGGTCAGGAGGTCGATGTTCTCGACCGGGAGGTAGAGCTTGGCCTCGCCGCCGTAGTGCAGTTCCAGCGTGTCGTGCGGCGCGCCTTGGACGTCCAGCGTCTTGAGCCCGGCGTATCGGCCGATCCCGTGGTCGATGTGCACGACCAGGTCACCGGGCGTGAGGGCCGAGGCTTCCGCCAGGAAGTTGGCGGCGCGCCGACGCTTGCGTGGACGCGCCAGCCGGTCGCCCAGAATGTCGGTCTCGGAGACGATCGCCAGGTTGTCGGTCTCGAAGCCGGCGTCCAGCGGCAGCACGACGCGCTGCGGCTTCTTCGGATCGGCGGCGCGGGCGGCGTCCCAGTACGGCGCGAGCGGCAGGCTGGCCAGGCCATGATCGGCCAGCATGTGGCCCAGCCGGTCGGATGAGCCCTCCGACCAGGAGGCGAACAGCACCCGCTTGCCTGCCGCCGAGAGTTTTCGAGCATGGTCGACCGTCGCCTCGAAGAGGTTGACGCTGTCCAGCTTCCGCTCGGCCGAGAAGTTGCGCCCGGCGTGGGCGCCCATGTCGATCACCGCTTGGCCCTCGGCCTGGTTGAAAGCCGAGAACCGGCGGGTCGGGCGAACCGCCAGCGCCGCGTCCCACGCCTCGGCGTCCAGATAGAGCCGGCCGGGATCCAGCGGATGATAGTGGACCCGGCGCTCGGCCGCGGCGCGCGCGTCGTAGGCGTCGGCGATCATCGCCAGGCGTTCGTCCCGCGCGTCTCGGGCCAGGTGGTCCAGCGCGATGACGGTCCCATCGGGCAGATAGTCGAAAAGGGTCGCCATCTCCGGATAGAAGAGCGGCAGGTAGTGCTCCATGCCGGCGCGCCGGCCACCCTCCGAAACCGCGGCGTAGAGCGGGTCGTCCCCCGGGGCGCCGAAGGCCTCCAGGTAGCCGGTGCGGAAACGGCTCACCGCCTCGTTGTCCACCAGCGCTTCGCTGACCGGCAGCAGGGCCACGTCCTTGAGCTGGCGCGTCGACCGCTGGCTCTCGGGGTCGAAGCCGCGGATGGAGTCCAGCGTGTCGCCGAAGAGGTCGAGACGGACCGGCTCGTCGGCGCCCGGCGGGAAGACGTCGATCACGCCTCCGCGGATCGCGAATTCGCCCTTCTCCGAAACGGTCGAGGCGCGCTGGTAGCCGTTCACCGCGAAATAGCGTTCGAGGTCGTCGATCCTCACGACGTTGCCGACCCGCGCCGAATAGCCGGCGCCTTGCACGGCCGAGAGCGGCGGAACGCGCTGGAGCAGCGCCGGCGCGGTCGTCACCAGCAGCCTTGGCCGCCCGTCCAGGCCTTCCGCGAGGCGCGACAGCGTGGCCATGCGCTGCGCAGACACGCCCGACGAAGGCCCGACCCGGTCGTACGGCAGGCAGTCCCAGGCCGGGAACGACAGCACCTCGATATCCTGGGCGAAGAAGCCGAAGGCGTCGACGAAGGCCGACAGGCGGGTCCCGTCGCGCGCGACAAACACGCCCAGCCCCTTCCGGGCTCGCAGGATGTCGGCCGTCACCAGGGCGTCGAAGCCCTCGGGCGCGCCCACGAGGTCGAGGCGTCCGGGATCTTCGGCCACGCGTCGCATGCGCGCCGGCCCGCTCAGGGCGCCGCCGTCAGCCACGGCCGCCGCCACTGTAGACCTCGTCGCGAAACGCCTTAAGTCTCTTCATCAACGGGCCGTCGAACTCGGGCGGCGTGGGGACGCGTTCGAGGATCCAGGCGTAGAGATCCTGATCCGGCTGTTCCAGCAGGCGCTCGAACCAATCGAGTTCGTCATTCGAGAATGCCGAGACGTGCTGATCCGCGAACGGCCCCAGAATGAGGTCCGCTTCCCTGAAGCCCCGCCGCCAGGCGCGCAGCTTCAGTTTCTTCAGGCGGGCATCTTCGCTCGTCATCGGGAGGGGCGGATATAGAGCGGCGCGGCGCGGCGCGCCAGTCGGGTATGCTCGAATTATGCGGCCGGAGATTCTGTTCCCGCTCTTCGCACCGATCGCCACGCTGAAAGGCGTGGGTCCCCGCGTCGCGCCGCTGCTGGAGCGCGTAGCGGGACCGCTCGTGCGTGATGTCCTGTGGCTCAAGCCGCATTCGATCGTGCGCCGCACGCCCGGCGTGCTGTCGGGCGCTGTCGACGGCCAGGTGATGACCTTCGTGGTGACGATCGACGCCTACCAGAAGGCTCGCACCCGCACACAGCCGACGCGGGTGCGCGTGACGGACGACACCGGCTTCATGACCCTCGTCTTCTTCGGACGCTTCGGGGACGACCTGGAGCGGCGACATCCCGTCGGTGAGAAGCGCGTGATCTCGGGTAAGGTCGAGGACGACCGGTTCGGCCGGCAGATGGTGCATCCCGATTACATGCTCGCGCCGGACAAGGCCGGCGAGATTCCCGAGGTCGAAGCGATCTATCCGGCCACCGAAGGCCTCCCGCCCCGCCGGGTGCGCACGTTCGTCGACGAGGCCGAGGCGCGTGCGCCGGACCTGCCTGAATGGCTCGATCCCGCGTGGAAGGCCCAGGAGCGGTTTCCGTCGTGGCGGGAGGCGCTGCACGCCCTTCACGCGCCCCGCAGCGAGGCCGACCTCGCCCTCGCCTGCCCCCACCGCCGCCGGCTGGCCTACGACGAGCTGCTGGCCCACCAGCTCGCCATGGCCCAGCGCAAGGCCGCGCGCCGCCGCGAGCCCGCCGCCCGCATTACGCCCGGGGGGCTGGCCTCGCGCATCCGCGCCGACCTGCCCTTCGCCTTCACCGACGCCCAGGAGCGCGCGCTGTCCGACATCCGCGCCGACTTCGCCGCTGGCGAGCGGATGAGCCGGCTGGTCCAGGGCGACGTCGGCTCGGGCAAGACCGTGGTGGCGATGTGCGCCATGGCCGACGTGGCCGAGTGCGGCGGCCAGAGCGCCCTGATGGCCCCCACCGAGATCCTGGCCCGCCAGCATTTTGAGACGATCTCGGGGCCGCTGGCCGACCACGGGGTGGACGTCGTGCTGCTCACCGGCCGGGACAAGGGCGCCGGGCGGGCCGAGAAGCTGCGCGCCCTGGCCTCGGGGTCGGCCAAGGTCGCCGTCGGGACCCACGCCCTGTTCCAGGACGACGTCGCCTTCGACAAGCTGGAGTTGGTGGTCATCGACGAGCAGCACCGCTTCGGCGTGGCCGAACGCCAGCGCCTGCAGGGCAAGGGGCGCGCCGTCCACCTGATCGCCATGTCGGCCACGCCGATCCCGCGTACGCTGGAATTGACCATGTACGGCGATCTGGACGTCAGCCGGATTGACCAGAAGCCACCAGGCCGCACACCGGTGGCCACCCGCGCCGTGCCCATCGGCCGCCTGGACGAGATCGTCGGCCGCCTGAAACAGGCGGTCGCCGGCGGCGCCCAGGCCTTCTGGATCTGCCCACTGGTGTCGGAGTCCGAGGTGAGCGACCTCGCCGCCGCCGAGATGCGGGCCGTGGCGCTGCGTGAGACGCTCGGCCCCGGCGTCGGCCTCGTCCACGGCAAGATGTCGGGCGCCGAAAAGGACGCGGTCATGGCCGACTTCGCCGACGGCCGCGTCCCGGTGCTGGTCGCCACCACGGTCGTCGAGGTGGGCGTCAACGTGCCCAACGCCACCATCATGGTGATCGAGCAGGCCGAGCGCTTCGGCCTCGCCCAGCTCCACCAGCTTCGCGGGCGGGTCGGCCGGGGCAGCCGCGAGAGCGCCTGTGTCTTGCTCTATGACCCGCCGCTGTCGGAAACCGCCCAGCAGCGCCTCGACATCCTGCGCCGGACCGACGACGGCTTCGTCATCGCCGAGAAGGACTTGGAGCTGCGCGGCGGCGGCGACGCGCTGGGCCTGCGCCAGAGCGGCCTGCCGGACTACGTCTTCGCCGATCCCTTCGCCCACCGCGACCTGATCTCGGTTGCGGGCGACGACGCACGCCTGATCGTCAACCGCGACCCCGGCCTGACCTCCGAGCGCGGCAAGGCGCTCCAGGTGCTGCAGGAGCTGTTCGACTGGAAGGCCGGCCTCGCCCTGCGTGACGCGGGCTGACCGATTTTGTCGGGGCCCGGCGCGGCCCGGCGTCCTCCGGGCGCATCCACCCGACACGGGAGCTCTCCACGATGAAGTATCTCTGCCTCGTCTATCTTGAGCCCGGCGCCCTCGCGGCCCTCAGCCTTGAAGAACAGGCCGCGCTCGACGAAGCCTCCCTGGCCTACGACCGCGAGCTGGAACGCCGCGGCCATTTCATTGCCGCCTCGGCGCTGCAGGGCGTAGGCATGGCCAGCACCATCCGCCGCCGCTCCGGCGCGTCGGTCGTGCTGGATGGCCCGTTCGCCGAGACCAAGGAGGCCCTGGCCGGCTTCATCTTCATCGAAGCCCGCGACATGGCCCAGGCGCTGGAGATCGCCCAAGGCATCCCGGTGGGCCGCTACGGTGCGATCGAGGTCCGGCCCGAACTCGATATCGGCTAGAGCCCGTCAGGGTGAAGTGGATACCGGTACACCCGCCCGGACGGGCTCCATATGCTTGAAAATAGAGCCTTCTGGTCCGGATCAGGTGATCCCACCTGATCCGGGAAGGCTCTAGGCCGCGACGGCCCGGGTCAGTCCGGCGATCGCCTGCCGGCCCGCGATCAGCGACTGGCCCAGCACCATCCCATGCCAGACCTGGGTGTCGACGTAGAAGGCCGCGCGGATCTGCGCCTTGATCGCCTGCCCCTCGGCGCTCAGCGGATCGCCATGGGCGTGCAGCCAGTTGTCGGCCCGCAACGCCTCTAGCACCTGGTTGCTTTCCACGGTGCCGTATTCCAGCGCGATGCCGGTCACCCGGGCGTGGCCGAGGAGCCCGGGCGCCGCGTCCAGCCAGTCGCCGGCCAGCTTGGCCGAGACCGACTCTCCGCCGCTCTGGCTGGCGACGGCGAGGCCGTGCCACAGGGCCGCGCGCCGGTATTCGTCCGATGTCGGGAGCGCGCTGACGATCTGCTCGGCGTAGCCCTCCGGACCCAGCCCGGTGTGATAGTCGATGATGCCCACGTCCGAGGCGGCCGACAGCCGCTCGCGGAAGATCGCCTCCAGGGTCCTTCGGGACCACGTCGGCCCGGAACCGCCGTAGAAGATGCCGTCGGAGTGTCTGTACTGACCGCCCGACATGGCCTGGACGAGCGCCGGGAAGCCGTGTTCGCGGGCGTAGCCCAGGAGGATCTCGCGGGATTCATTGCGGGCCGTTTCGGTCCAGGTGAGCGGCTTCACCGCCGCGGCCAGCCCGTCGTAGGCGGGGTTCTGCGGGAGCGGCTTCGTGAAGTCGATGAAGTTGCGGTTGAGGTCGACGTTCTCGTGCGTCACCCGCCGGCTCCAGGCGAAGCCGTAGGGGTTGATGGCGTGAACGAGCGCCACCGCCAGCTTCGGTCCCAGCCGCGCGTACTCGCCGCGGTGAAGCCAGTCGACCTGTGCGCCCGAGCCGCAGTGGCCCTCGACCCCGTGGGTGCCGGACACCATGACCAGCACCGCTTGCGCGTCCGCCGGCCCGACCCAGGCGACGTCGGTCGCCAGTTCGCCCCCATCGGGACCCCGCTGGGGATGGACATAGGCCGAGAGGCTCGCCCCGGCCTCCGTCGCGGCCGCCAGGAACTTGTCGCGCGCCTCGGCGTAGGTGGCGCTGAACGGAGACCCGGCCATCAGACCCGCACCATCCGCTTGCCGCGGTTTTCGCCGTTGAGCAGGCCGATCAGCGCCGAGGGCAGGTTCTCCAGGCCGTCGATGATGTCCTCCTTCACCTTGAGGCGCCCGTCCTTCACCCAGGCCTGCAGGTCGGCCAGGGCCTTGGCGTTCTGGTCGGCGAAATCCATCACCACGAACCCGCGCAGGGTCAGACGCTTGGTGACGATCAGCCCGGGGATGCCGCGGGGCCCGTGCGGCGGCGCGGCCCCGTCGTACTGCGACACCGCCCCGCAGCAGGCGATCCGCCCGTGGTTCTTCATGCCGAACAGGCAGGCCTCGAAGACGTCGCCGCCAGTGTTGTCAAAGAAGACGTCGATGCCGTCGGGCACGGCCGCGCGCAGCCGGCGCTTGAAATCGGTGGCCTTGTAGTCGACCGCTTCGTCGAAGCCGAGTTCTTCGGTCAGCCAGCGCCCCTTCTCCTCGCCCCCGGCGACGCCCACGACGCGGCAGCCCTTGATCTTGGCGATCTGGCCGACGATCGAGCCCACCGAGCCGGCCGCCGCGGAGATCACGACCGTCTCGCCGGCCTTGGGCTGGCCGCACTCCAGGAGGCCGAAATAGGCCGTGAGCCCGGCGATGCCGAAGACGCTGAGCAGGTGGGTCTCGGGCTTCAGGTCGGGCAGCTTCTCCAGCCGCCTGCCTGGCGCGACGCCGTACTCCTGCCAGCCGATGTCGGCGAACACGAGGTCGCCGGGTTTGAGGTGGGCGACGTTGGACTCCACGACCTCCGACAGCGAGCCGCCTGCCATCACCTGGCCGCCCTCCAGCGCCGAGCGGTAGGTGGCGCCCTGCATCCAGGCCCGGTTCGCCGCATCCAGCGAGATGTAGCGTGTCTTCAGCAGCACCTCGCCTTCGCCCGGCGTGGGCCGCTCGCCCTGGCGCAGCGCGAAGTGCTCGGCCGCCAGGTGATCCGCCCCCGGCAGGCGGTCGAGCACGATCTGGCGATTGGTCATGGCGTCCTCCCCTTTTTGTCGCCGCCGACCTTGTCACCGGGCGAGCCAGGTCGCCAGCCGGCGTTTCGCATCCGCCTCGGTGTCGGCGTAGAACAGGTTGTAGCCGGGCGCCTTCCGCCGGTCGGCCCAGTTCCCGGTCGTCTTCAGCGAATTCGACTTGGGGTGGGTCACCCTCAGCACCCCGTCGACACAGCGGGCGGCGACCTGCCGGACCATGAATGGCGGCCGCGCGCCCCACTCCAGCCCGGTCGCGTTGGCGGCGCCCAGGTTCAGGCGGGCCGGGGCCGGCTGGTCGGTGACCGCGCCGAGCAGCGGGTTGAAGCAGAGCGCCGGCCGGGGGGCCAAGTTTACCAACTCGCCCTGGTCGTTCCACACCAGGGCCCTGTCCAGCAGGCGCTGGGCGGCGTCGAATTCTCCATCGTAGACCCGCACCCAAGAGGCCAGGCATCCGGCCTCGGCGCGCTCGGCGCACGGCGGGATCGGCGGGTCGTCGGCCGGAACGACCGTGTCGATCAGATAGGCCGCCACCAGGCGCGATTTGAGCATCGGGTCTGGAGCCACCTCGTCGCGCAGGAGCCTCAGGCCGAGGGTGCCGCCCTGTTCGACGCCGACGATGAAGAACGGGCGGCCGCCGTTGTCGCGGGCCAGGTAGTCGCGGAAAGCCTGTCGCACGTCGCCATACGCGAACTGACGGGCCTCGCGGGCGTCTTCGCGAAGGGTGGTCAGGGTGTAGAGGCTGGCCTGCCGGTACTTCGGCGCGAAGATGCGTCCGACGCTGACGAACGGGCCCACGTAGTTCGGCGCCATCACCTCGCGGAACTGCCGGTTGGCCTTGGGGTGATCGAGGCGGGAGTTCCAGTTGCGCCCGCCGTCATAGGTCGTGGGGGCGATGAAGAAGACGTCGGCGGCCCGCGGGTTGTCCGGCCCCGGGCGCAGATACCAGGCGCGCGCCTGGGCGTAGTCGGGCGCCGGCGGCGGCTGGTAGGTCTGGAAAGGGATCTTGGGGTCCAGCGCCGTCGAGACGAGATCGCCCCAGAACACGACCACGGCCGTCGCCAGCACCAGGACGACCGCCAACAGGCTCGAGAGCAGCCATCCGCCGCGGCGTTTGGCCGGCGGCTCCATCTCAGCGATAGGGGTCGGGCTGGCTCAGGAAACGGCCGACATAGTCGCCGATCCCCTCCTCCAGCGAGGTCATGGGCGCGGCGTAGCCCGCCGCCTTGAGCCGGTCCATGCGGGCCTGGGTGAAGTACTGGTATTTGTCGCGGATGGCCGGCGGCATGGGCGTGTATTCGATCCGCGCGTTCTTGCCCGCCGCGGCGAACACCTGGCGCGCCATCTCCTCGAAGCTGCGCGCCTGGCCCGAGCCCAGATTGTAGATGCCGCTCACGTCCGGGGTCTCGAACAGCCATCGGGTGACGTCCGCGGCGTCGCGGACATAGACGAAGTCGCGCGTCTGGCCGCCGTCCGGCACGTCGGGCCGATGGCTCTTGAAGAGCTGCACGGCATGACCGTCGCGCACGTGGGGCCAGATCTGCGCGGCCACCGACTTCATCGCCTGTTTGTGGTCTTCGTTTGGCCCATAGACGTTGAAGAACTTCAGGCCTGCCCACTGCGGCGGGGCGTAGCCGCGGGCCGCCTCCCGGACCACGAAGAGGTCGAACAGGGCCTTCGACCAGCCGTAGGCGTTGAGCGGACGCAGGCGGGCGAGCGCCTCGTAGGCGTTGTCGTCGTCGAAGCCGTGCTCGCCCGCGCCGTAGGTCGCCGCCGACGAGGCGTAGACCAGGCGGCGCTTCCGCTCGGCGCACCAGCGGAACAGGTCGCGGCTGAGGGTGAAGTTGGAATGGACGATCCGGTCGGCGTCGGGCTCGGTCGTCGACGAGATCGCCGCCATGTGGACGATCAGGGCTACGTCATCCCGGTGGGCCTCGAGCCACTCGAACATCGCCTCGGGCGCGACGAAGTCGCCGATCGGATGCTTGGCGATGTTGCGCCACTTGCCGAGCTCGGCCTCGCGCAGGCGGTCGCAGACCACGACGTCGAGATCGCGATCCTCGGCCAGCCGGGCCACGATGTTCGAGCCGATGAACCCCGCGCCCCCCGTCACGAGCACGATGCGCCGGGTCATGCCTCTTCCTTCCGCGCCATCCGCGCGATGGCCGCCGTGGTGGAATAGCCGTCGACGATGTCGGCCAGCCGGACCTCGCCGCCCCACGATTTCACGAGGTCGCCGCCCACCACCTCGTCCTCGGCGTAGTCCGCGCCCTTGACCAGCACATCGGGTCGCGCCGCCTGGATCAGGGTCAGCGGCGTGGCCTCATCGAAGGGCGCGACGAGGTCGACGCTGCGCAGGCCGGCCAGCACGAGCGCGCGGGACTCCAGGTCGTTGACCGGCCGCCCCTCCCCCTTCAGCGCCCGCACCGAGGCGTCGGAATTCACCCCGACGATCAGCCGGTCGCACCATGACCGCGCCTGTGTCAGGTAGGCGACATGGCCCTTGTGCAGGATGTCGAAGCAGCCGTTGGTGAAGCCCACCTTCAGGCCCTGCGCCCGCCAGCGGGCCACTTCCTCGACCATCCGCTGCGGCGTCGCCACCTTGCCCTCCACCAGGGCGGCATGAGCCGACAGCACGGCTTCGACCGTCTCGTCGGGCGTCACCGTCGCGGTCCCGGCCTTGCCGATCGCGACGCCCGACGCCAGCTGGGCGAAGGCGATGGCCGTCTCGATAGGCGCCTCGGCGGCCAGGGCCAAGCCGATGGCGGCCAGGGCGGTGTCGCCGGCCCCTGAGGCGTCGAACACCTCGCGGGCGGTGGTGGGGAAGTGGCGCACGGCTTCACCGCGCAGGCCGAGGCTCACGCCCTTGCCCGCCCGAGTGACGAGGACGCCGCGGACCGGCCAAAGTTCGAGCGCACGGCCGATCGCCGCCTCGATCTCGGCGTCGGTCTCCGTCGAGAGGCCGGTCGCATAGGCCAACTCGGCCGCGTTCGGCTTCACCAGGTCGATGTCGCCGTAGCGGGCGAATGAGCGGGCCTTGGAGTCGACGATCACCTTGGCGCCGGTCTCGGCCGCCACGGCGCGCGCCGCATCGATGATCGCGTCGGTCACCACGCCCTTCCCGTAGTCCGAGATCAGGATGACGCCGGCGCCGCGGGCCGCATCGCGCAGGGTCCGGATGAGGCGCTGCTCCACCTCGCCCGACACCGGCCGGCTCTCCTCCAGGTCCACGCGCAGAAGCTGCTGGCCGCCCGAGACGAAGCGGGTCTTGAGGGTGGTGGGCCGATCGGCGTCGGTGACGAGGTAGCCTTCGATGGCCGGCTCTTCCTCGCCCACGAGCCGTGACGCCTCGTGGCCCTCCGGATCGCCGCCGACCAGGCCGACGAGCGCGACGGTTCCGCCCAGCGCAGCCACGTTGCGCGCCACGTTGCCGGCGCCGCCCAGCATCTTCAGCTCCCGCGAGCGGGTCAGGACGGGGATCGGCGCCTCCGGCGAAACCCGCGTCACGCTGCCGTAGACGAAGCGGTCCACCATGAGGTCGCCGACGCAGGCGACCCGCTTGCCGGGGATTTCGGCCAGAAGGCTCTGAAGGGCGGCCAGGTCCATGGCGCTAGCGTGTGGGATGCGTGGCCCGGTCGGTCAAGCGCCGTGGACGGCGTCATGGACCGCCTTGAGCTGCGTCAGCACGGTCTCGGCCGCCTCCAGCGGCAGGGCGCTGGGCCCGTCGCAGAGCGCCTTGTCGGGCTCGGGGTGGAATTCCAGGAAAACGCCGTCCGCCCCGGCCGCCACGGCCGCCCGGGCCAGCACCGGCACGCCGCTGCGCCGCCCCCCGGTGGAGGCGCCGTTCGAGCCGACCACGGCGCCGGGCAATTGCACGGCGTGCGTGGCGTCGATCGTCACAGGGCAGCCCATCTCCTGCATCAGCGGAATGCCGAGCATGTCGACCACGAGGTTGTTGTAGCCGAACGAAACCCCGCGCTCGCACAGGATTGTCATGTGCGCGCCGGTGGCCTCGACCACCTTGTCCAGGATGTTGCGGCAGTCGGCCGGGGCCAGGAACTGGCCCTTCTTCACATGCAGCAGGCCGCCCGCCGCGTGGGTCGCGCGCGCGGTCGCCACCACGAGATCGGTCTGGCGGCAGAGGAAGGCCGGGATCTGCACCAGATCGGCCACCGCGGCGACCGCCTCGGCCTGTCCCTCCTCGTGGAGGTCGGTGCAGATCGGGACGTTGAGCCTCGACTTCACCTCCGCGAGCATTTTCAGCCCGGCCTCCAGCCCAGGGCCGCGATAGCTGTTGATCGACGAACGGTTGGCCTTGTCGAAGCTGGCCTTGAAGATGAAGGGCAGGCCCAGCCGGCCCGCCACGTCCTGCAGGTGGCGGCCGACGTCCAGGGCGAGGCCCAGATCCTCCAGCACGTTCAAGCCCGCGATCACCGCCAACGGGCGGCCGTCGCCGAGCGCGAAGTTCCAGCGGTCGAGGGTCAGGGCGGCCATGGGAATCCTGCACGTCTGCGCGACGGCTGTGTGACCCTATCCGGCGCGCGCCTCAAGCCCCCGTTCGCGCATCCGGGCGCCTCCCGAATCGGATCGTGCGCGTATCCCCTTCCCGGATTGGCCACTGGCCAGCCATGGGGCTATCGTGATCGCAGGGGTTCAGGGGACGTAAGTATGAGCGTGCAGGCCAAGGCGCCGGACCTCAGGGGGACGCCGGCCGCGTTCCGTT
This sequence comes from Phenylobacterium sp., assembly GCF_016124325.1. GTDB lineage: Bacteria > Pseudomonadota > Alphaproteobacteria > Caulobacterales > Caulobacteraceae > Phenylobacterium. The sequence goes on along the minus strand of NZ_WGNY01000017.1, from coordinate 116,987 downwards.
CGGCGGCGCGGATCATGGCGCAGAACTGGAACACGGGCGTGATGACATTCGTGCTGCCCGATGGCCGGGAAATCCGGCTGGAGGGCGAGACGCCGGGGCCGGAATCCCGCCTGATCGTCCGCGACTACAACTTCATGAACCGCACGCTGCGCTGGGGCACGATCGGCTTCGGCGAGGCCTACATGGCCGGCGAGTGGGAGACGCCCGACCTATCCACCCTGCTCGAAGTGCTGGCGTTGAACTTCGCGCGCTTCGAGCGCGTGGCGTTCGGCAATCCGCTCATCACCGTCATCAACGCCATCGAGCACGCGCTGCGCGGCAACAGCCGGGCCGGCTCGAAGCGCAACATCCACGCCCACTACGACCTCGGCAACGCGTTCTATTCCCGCTGGCTGGACGCCACGATGACCTATTCCTCGGCGCGCTTCGAACGTCCGGGCGAGCCCCTGCCTGAGGCCCAGAAGCGCAAGTACCGGACCCTGTGCGAGGGCATGGCGCTGGCGCCGGAGCATCACGTCCTGGAGATCGGCTGCGGCTGGGGCGGCTTCGCCGAGTTTGCGGCCAAGGAAGTCGGCGCGCGGGTCACCGGCATCACCATTTCCGAAGAGCAGTACCGGTTCGCCAAGGAGCGGATGTTCCGCGAGGGACTGGCCGAGCGGGCCGACATCCGGCTCGTCGACTATCGCGACGTGGCCGGCAAGTTCGACCGCGTGGCCTCCATCGAGATGTTCGAGGCCGTCGGCGAACGGTACTGGCCCACCTATTTCGACAAGATCCGCGACAGCCTGAGCCCCGCCGGCCGCGCCGGGCTTCAGATCATCACCATCCGGGACGAACTGTTCGACCACTATCGCCGCACGCCGGACTTCATCCAGAAGTACATCTTCCCGGGCGGCATGCTGCCCTCGGAGGAGCGCCTGCGGGCCGAGACCGATCGCGCGGGGCTGTCGTGGGCCGGGATCTCGCGCTTCGGTCAGAACTACGCCGACACCCTGGCGGAATGGGCCCATCGTTTCGAGGGCGCCTGGGAAGAGATAACCCGCCTGGGCTTCGACGAGCGGTTCCGCAAGCTCTGGCGCTTCTATCTCAGCTACTGCGAGGCCGGTTTCCGCACCGAGCGGACCAACGTCGTCCAGCTCAATCTGGCCAAAGCTTGACCGCCCCCCTGTCGCCAGCCCCCCGTGTTCCCTAAGTAGGCGGCCATGCAAGTCGCCCACACCGAAGTCCTGGGAAGCGTTCTCGACGCGATCGGGAACACCCCGCTGATCCGGCTGCGCCGCGCGAGCGAGCTGACCGGCTGCGAGATCCTGGCCAAGGCCGAGTTCATGAACCCCGGCCAATCGGTCAAGGACCGCGCCGCCCTCCACATCGTCCGCGACGCCGAGGCCAAGGGGCTATTGCGGCCCGGCGGCCGCATCGTGGAAGGCACGGCCGGCAACACGGGCATCGGCCTGGCGATGGTGGCCAAGGCGCTGGGATACAAATGCACCATCGTCATCCCGCGCACCCAGAGCCAGGAGAAGAAGGACGCCATCCGGCTCTACGGCGCCGAGCTGGTGGAGGTGGACGCGGTCCCCTACGCCAACCCGATGAACTACGTGAAGTATTCCGGCCGCTTGGCGGAAGAACTTGACGCCAAGGAGTCCGCCGGGGCGATCTGGGCCAACCAGTTCGACAACGTCGCCAACCGCGAGGCGCACGTCCGCGGCACGGGCCCCGAGATCTGGCGGCAGACCAACGGCAAGGTGGACGGGTTCATCAGCGCCGTCGGTTCGGGCGGCACGCTCGCCGGGGTGGCCATGGCGCTGCGCGAGCGCAAGCCCGACATCCGCATCGGCCTGGCCGACCCCTACGGCGCGGCCCTGTTCGCCTACTACACCGATGGCGAGCTCAAGTCGGAAGGCGGCTCGATCAGCGAGGGCATCGGCCAGGGCCGGATCACGGCCAATCTCGAAGGCCTGACGGTGGACCACGCCTATCGGGTCTCGGACGAGGAGATGCTGCTGGCGATCTACGACCTGCTGGAGCACGAGGGCCTGGTGATGGGCGGCTCCACCGGGATCAATGTGGCCGGCGCGATCAGGATGGCGCGCGACCTGGGCCCCGGACACACCATCGTGACCGTGCTGTGCGATCACGGCCAGCGCTACCAATCCAAGATCTTCAACCCCGCCTTCCTGCGCGAGAAGGGCCTGCCGCTGGCGCCATGGATGGACGGGCAATGAGCGACCCGCTCGTCTCCACGGCCTGGCTGGCCGAGCGCCTGGGTGATCCCGCCATTCAGGTGGTCGATGCGACCTGGTTCATGCCGGGCGATCCCATGACCGGCGCCCGATCCTACGCCGACGGGCACATTCGCGGCGCGGTGTTCTTCGATATCGACGCCATCGCGGATCATTCGACCGACCTGCCGCACATGCTTCCCGCCCCCGCCGCGTTCGCGCAGGCGGCCGGCGAGCTCGGTCTCCGCCGTGAAGCCACGGTCGTCGTCTACGACGCCCAGGGCCTGTTCTCGGGCCCCCGGGTGTGGTGGACCCTGCGGACCATGGGCTTTCCCGACGTCGTCGTGCTTGATGGCGGCCTTAAGAAGTGGCGCGCCGAGGAACGACCGATCGAGACGGCCCCCGCTTCGCCGCCGGCCACAACGCCCGCTCCAGCGTTCGACGCGGCGCTCGTACGGGATCTCGCCGATGTGCGGGCCGCGCTGGCGGACGGCGCGACGCAGGTGATCGATGCGCGTCCCGCGGGCCGCTTCAGCGGCGAGACGCCCGAACCCCGGGCCGGCTTGCGGTCGGGTCACATGCCCGGAGCGTGCAACGTGCCCTTCGCCGGGCTGGTGAGCGCCGACGGCACGCTGAAGCCGATCGCCGAGCTGCGCACGGCCTTCCAGGCGGCGGCGGTGGATCTGGGACGCCCCATCGTCACCACCTGCGGCTCCGGCGTCAGCGCCGCGATCCTGGCGCTCGCGCTCGCCCGGCTGGGCCGCTTCGACGTGGCGGTCTACGACGGCTCGTGGACCGAGTGGGGCGGCCGGGCCGACACCGAGGTCGTGACCGGAGCCTGATCCATCGAAATCCGCCCTGCCCGCGCCGACGAACTGATCCATTTCCCCGACATCGAGCGCTCGGCCGCCGAGGCGTTCCGCGGCTCCAGCCAGGACGCCATCGCCGACGATGGAGTGAGCCCACCCGAGTTCTACGTCCCGTTCCAGGCCGACGGCCTCGTGCTTGTGGCGGTCGACGGCGGGGCCGTGGTCGGCTTCGCGGCCTGCCAGGCCTGCGCCGACGCCCTGCACCTGTGGGAGCTGGCCGTGCGCCACGACGCCCAGGGCCGGGGCGTCGGCCGCGCCCTGCTGGACGCGGTGGCGGTGCTGGCGCGGAGACGTGGCTTGCCGGCGGTCACGCTCAGCACCTTCCGCGACATTCCCTGGAACGCGCCGTTCTATGCGCGGTGCGGCTTCGCCGAGATGGCGGACGGCGAAATGAACGCACGCCTGCGCATCATCCGCGAACGCGAGGCTTCTCTCGGCCTGGACGTGGCCAACCGCTGCGCCATGCGCCTCGCCATCTGGAGCCCGTCAGGGTGAAGTGGGAACCGGTTCACCCGCCCGGACGGGCTCTACGCTCTTGAAGATCGAGCCTTCTTGTCCGGATCAGGTGATCCCACCTGATCCGGGAAGGCTCTAGCGCATCGGCGGCGCGTACATCAGCCCTGGCGCCGGCGCGTTCCAGAGCGCGTTCAGGCCCCGGTCGAGCCGCAGGGCGGAATCTCCCCCGAGGTTGCGGCGGAAGATCTCGTGGTAGGCGCCCACTTGCCGGATGACCTGATAGCCCCAGTCGGCCTTCAGTCCCAGCAGAGCGCCCAGGTCACCCTCCAACCCGAGCAGGCGGCGGGTCTCGGGATCGGTCGCGGTGTCCCGCGCCTGCTCCACCGTGCCGGACGACAGCCCCAGTTCTTCTCCCAGGATCGCGGCGTAGACGCTCCAGCGTACGATGTCGGCCCAGATTGGATCCGACTGGCGGACGACCGGTCCCAACGGCTCCTTCGAGATGACATCGGGCAGGATCACGTGGGCGCTGGGGTTGTTCAGCACGGATCGCGACGCCGCCAGGGCCGAGATGTCGGCCGTGAAGGCGTCACAGCCCTCGTTCTGGTAGGTCGTGCGGGCCTCTTCCTCCGACTTGGCGAGGACCGGCCGGAACTCGAGCCCGCGCACCCGGAAATAGTCCTCGAGATTGCCCGCGCTCGCCGTCGCCCCCTGGACGCAGATGCGCGCGCCGCCCAGCTCGGCGGCGCTCGCGAGCCCCAGCGCCTTGGGCGCGAGGAAGCCCTGGCCATCGTAATAGGTGATCACGGGGAAGATCAGGCCCAGTCCGGCGTCGCGCGCGAAGGTCTCGGAGGTGTTGCGCGACAGCATGTCGATCTCGCCGCTCTGCAGCGCGCCGAACCGGTCCTGCGCGTCGATCACCCGGAACCGCACCTTCGCGGCGTCGCCAAGAGCGGCGGCCGCCACCACGCGGCAGATGTCGACGTCGAAGCCGCGCCACCGGCCCTGCGGATCGCGCAGGGCGAAGCCCGGCAGGCCGGGATGCACGCCGCAGATCATGTAGCCCCGCTTGCGGATCGTCTCCAGCGTCGGGCTGACGGCGGCCTTGTAGCCCGGCTGCGCGGAGGTGACCTTGGTCTCGGGCGTCGGCGGCGGCGCCTTTTCGGGCGGTTTCGGGCCACCGCAGCCACCGAGGTAGGCCGCCAGGACCGCTATCGCCGCGAGGCGCCGGATCATCACTGCTCCTTGAAACGAAGAGTCGCTTGGGGCTCTAAGAACCGTTGGCACTTTCGCCAGCGTCGCCTGGGCCCGCAACCCCGCATGTCCGACGAAACCCGACTGATTCACGCCGGCAAGACGAAAGGCCCCCTGGCGAAGACCGTCGGGCCCCCGATCCAGAAGGGCTCGACGGTGCTGCTGCCCAGCGCCGAGGCGCTCTACGACGACGCGCACTACACCACCTACGGCCGGGCCGGCCTGTCGGCCCAGGCGGCCTTGTGCGATGGCCTGGCCACGCTCGAGGGCGCCGTCGGGGTCTCGCTCTACCCCTCCGGCATCGCCGCCATATCCGGGGCGATGATGGCGCTGCTGAAGGCCGGCGACGAGGTGCTGATCGTCGACAATGTCTACAAGCCGGTCCGCCGCTTCGCCGACAATGTGCTCAAGCGGTTCGGCGTGACGATCGCCTATTTCGACCCGGCGACGCCCCCGGAGACCCTGGTCGGCGAGGCCTCCGACTCCACCCGCATGATCTTCATGGAGACGCCCGGCTCGCTGACCTTCGAGATGCAGGACGTCCCCCGCGTCGCCGAACTGGCGCGCGAACGTGGAATCCTCACGGCCATCGACAACACCTGGGCGGCGGGGCTGCTCTTCCGCCCGCTGGAGCATGGCGTGGATCTGTCGATCCAAGCGCTGACCAAGTACGTGGGCGGCCACTCCGATGTCTTCATGGGCTCGGCGGCGGCGCGCGATCCAAAGCTGGTCAGGCGCCTGGCGGATGGCGTGAACCACATGGGCTGGGCGGTTTCCGGCGAGGACGCCTACGCCATGCTGCGCGGCTTGCGCACGTTGCCGGTGCGGCTCGAGAAGCAGGGCGCGAACGGCCTCGCGATCGCCGCCTGGCTGCGCGACCAGCCCGAGGTGGCCGCGCTCTATCACCCTGGCTTGGCCGGCTGCCCCGACCACCAGCTCTGGGCCCGCGACTTCACGGGCGCTTGCGGCCTCTTCTCCTTCGCGCTGAAGCCCGGCTCCAAGGCGGCTGTGAACGCCTTCCTCGACGCCCTGAAGGTGTTTGGCCTCGGCTTCTCGTGGGGCGGCTTCGAGAGCCTCGCGATCTGGTGCGATCCGCAGCTGTCGGTCCGCGAGGCCCGGCGCGACTATGGCGGCCCGCTGATCCGTCTTCACGTCGGTCTCGAACATCCCGACGACCTGATCGCCGACCTGCGGACGGGGCTCGACGCCTATGCGAAGGCCGCCGGTGGATAGCGAGGCGCTGCTCGACGCCTTCATGGCCGAGGAAGGGCTTCCCGGCAGTTTCCGGACGACGTTCGAGCATGTCTGCCAGCCGCTGGCCGACCGGGCCGTCGACTGGCGCGGCGATTTCGGGCGCACCGCGATCATCGGCCTGTGCGGCGCCCAGGGCTCCGGCAAGACGACGATCGCGGAGGCCACCGTCCGGCTGCTGCGCCTCGGCGGACTCAACGCCGTGGCCCTTTCGCTCGACGACTTCTACCTGGGGCGCGAGGCCCGAGGCTGGCTGGCCCGCCAGACCCACCGGCTGCTGGAGGTGCGGGGCCCGCCGGGCACACATGACGTCACGCTCGCCAGCGCAGTGCTCGACAGCCTCAAGGGCGATCCCATCACCCCCCTGCCCGCCTTCGACAAGGCCACCGACGAGCGCCGCCCCAAGACCGCGTGGCGGCGGTTCGAGGGGCCCGCCGACGTGGTGATCTTCGAAGGATGGTGCGTGGGCGCCCGGCCCGAACCCGCCGAGCGGCTCGCCAAGCCCGTCAACGGGCTGGAACGCGACCGCGATCCCAGCCGGGGCTGGCGTGGATATGTGAACCAGCAGCTCGCCGGTCCCTATCAAGCCCTCTTTGGCCGCTTCGATCGCCTGGTCCTGTTGCAGGCGCCGGGCTGGGAGGTCGTCCGCGGCTGGCGCGCCGAGCAGGAGGCCAAGCTCCGGGCGCGGACCGGCGCGGGCATGACCGACCCCGAGATCGGCCGGTTCGTACAGCACTACGAGCGGCTCACCCGCTGGATCCTCGAGGAGATGCCCGAGCGCGCCGACTGGGTCGTGCCCCTCACGGCCGACCGCACGCCGGTCGTGCCCTAGCCCTTGGACGCGGCGATCATCGCCTCGCGTTCGCCTGGCGTGAGGCGCCGCCAGCGCCCTTCCGGCAGGTCGCCCAGCCTCAGCGGCCCGATGCGCACGCGCTGAAGGTCGACCACGTGCAGGCCGACCTGCTCGCACATCCGGCGGATCTGGCGGTTGCGGCCCTCGGTGAGCACGAAGCGCAGGGTCTGCCCGGTGACGACGCTCACCTTCGCCGGCTTCAGATGGCGGCCGTCCAGGGAGAGCCCGTGCCGCAGCCGCGAAAGCTTCGGTTCGGCGATCTGCCCCGCCACCCGCACCAGATACTCCTTGTCGAGCGACGACTGCGGCCCGATCACCGCCTTGGCCAGCACGCCGTCGTTCGACAGCAGGAGCAGGCCGTGGCTGTCCATGTCGAGCCGGCCCAGGGGCGGCAGGCTCATCCTGGCGTCGGGAATGAGGTCGCTCTCGCCCAGCAGCGCCGCGCGGGTCAGGAGGCGGGCCGCCGGGGTCTGGCCGGGCTCGGGCTGGCCCGAGACGTAGCCCACCGGCTTGTTCAACATCGCGGCGAAGTCGGCGCCCTCGCCCCGATCGGCGACGGTCAGCGTCTGGCCCGGCAGAATCTTGCGGCCCGGGTCCTCGACCCGCTCGCCATCGATCGAAACCAGCCCGTCGGCGATCAGCGCCTCGGCCTCGCGGCGCGAGCAGACGCCGCTCTGGGCCAGCCAGCGGTTCACGCGCTGGGGCTCGGCCTCGTCATAGCGGCGGGTCCAGGCCACGCGGAATTCTCCTCCGAGGTGGCGCGCCCGGCAGGACTCGAACCTGCAACCGTCCGCTTAGAAGGCGGATGCTCTATCCGGTTGAGCTACGGGCGCCCGTTTGGCGGCTCAGTGAGTCCACGGGGTTCTGCGGCCGAACGCGAAATTGTCGGCGTAGGCCTTGAGGATCCGCTTGGGCGGGGTCGAGTCGATCAGCTGGAAGGCGATGCCATGCTGCTCGGCATAGCGCACGGCCTCCTCCTTGGTGTCGAACGACAGCCGCACCTGGCTCGATTCCGTATCGCTGGTGATGGTCCAACCCATCAGCGGATCCGGCCGCCGCGCGTCCTTCGGCTCGAACTCGAGCACCCAGTCGCGGGTCTTGGCCCTGCCCGACTGCATGGCGGTCTTTGACGGACGGAAGATGCGCGCGAGCATTCCTGTAATCCCCTGTTCGGCCGAGCGCTGGTCGGGGCGGCAGGATTTGAACCTGCGACCCTCTGCTCCCAAAGCAGATGCGCTACCAGGCTGCGCTACGCCCCGATTGCGTCGGCGGCCCTGCAATATGGGCGTTTCGACGTTTCCGCAAACTAACGGTGACGCGCCATCAGCTTGAAGACGCCAGATGCGCGCACCACGTCCACGCCGCGCACATGAGCGCGCCCTTCGGCGAACCCCACGTCCTTGGTCGCTCGCGTCATCCGCGCCTCGCCCATCACCCAATCCCCCTGCCGGGCCATGTGCAGGAAGTCGATGGAGAGATGAATGGTCACCGAGACCATTCCGGAGCCCCGCCCGACCGCCATGGCCAGCAGGCCGTCCATGAACGCCGAGAGCATGCCCCCATGCACGATGCCGATGCCGTTGGTGTGTCTCGGAAGCGCGAAGAACGCCTGCTCGACCGACTCGCCGCCGCCTGTCTTGTGGAAATAGGGCCCGTTGAGCGTCGAAAACGCTCCCCGGCCCTCGGCGCGGACGAAGCCCGGGGGCGGATCCGGGATCAGCTCATCCACGAGGAAGGGCCCGGTGCAGCACCCGGTCGCCCGGAAGGAGCCCGATCTGCGCGGCCCGCCCACCGGCGATCTCGAGCACGAACTGCGCCGGCCCGGCCGATGGGGTCCCGCTCTCGTCGAGCGGCTGGACATTGCGGCTGATTGAGACGACCCGTCCGTCCGCCCCGATGTAGACGATGTCCAACGGGATGAGCGTGTTGCGCATCCAGAAGACCTGCGGCCCGGGGCGGCTGAACAGGAACAGCATGCCGCGGTCGGGGGCCAGGGCCTTGCGGCACATCAGGCCGTACTCGCGCTCGCGCTCGTTGTCCGCCACCTCGACCATGAACGACTGGGCGCCCTTGAGGGTCTGGACCTTCAGCGGCTCCAGCGGCTTGAGTTCAGGTTGGCCGATGCAGTGGGCGGGATCCTGGCGCGCGATCTGAGCGGCCGCCGGCGCGCCCACGGCGAGCGCCGCCGCCAGCACGAGCAGGCCGGCGCGGCCGGTCATCTGATGCAACAATCGACTAAGCTCCGAAGCGGTCTTCAGGCGACGTTAGACGCTTCGATCTCGGCGACGACAAGCCCTTTGGGCCCCTCGGCGAAACGCACCATCACGCTCTCGCCGGGCTGCAGATCCTCCATCCCCGACCGCCGTAGCGTCTCGATGTGGACGAAGATGTCACCCGGCTCCTCGTCGCGAATCACGAACCCGTAGCCCTTGGCCCGGTTGAACCACTTCACCTTGGCGTGCTGAAGGGGTCCGCTGGCGGCGAGCGGCCGACGGGGAACCCTTTGGCCAAACGCGCCCTCGGGGCGCCCGCGCGGGCCCTCACCGGGCCGTCGCTCGGGCGGAGTCGCCGAACTCTCGTCGACGAGGACGACCTCGGCCACCTGCCAGCCCTTCGGCCGTCGCACGACGTCGCAGGTGATCACCGAGCCTTCCAGGCAGGACTCGCGGCCCGAGTTCCGCAGGCTCGTGACGTGCAGCAGCACGTCCTTGAGATCGGTCTGGCTCGGGTCGTCCGGAACTATGAAGCCGTAGCCCTTGCCAGCGTCGAACCATTTCACGCGTCCCGAGATGCGTACGGCAGGCGCCACATCCGCGTGCTCGAATTCGTAACCAGACATTCGCCCCTCGGCCCGCTACTCCCCGCCTGATGGTCAAGGGCCGACTATAACACTGTTCTCGTAACGCGGGGCGCGTCAATCATTGATTCGCGCAGCACGCGAGGCGCGCCATCCGCGCTACGGCCTGGAAAGTGCTGGAACGCGTGGCAGTCCCTAGGGGAGTCGAACCCCTCTTTTCAGGTTGAAAACCTGACGTCCTAACCGATAGACGAAGGGACCGCGTGACGCGAGGCGCGCTCTATAGCGGCCTTCGTTTTGAGGCGCAAGCCGGGTGCGGCGACATCACACCCGCCGCGGGTCGGCGACGTCCTCGATGTCGAGTTCGACCCCTTCCCGCCCCTTCCAGTCGTCGGGTTTCAGGCGCCCCGCGACATGCACGGCCGCGCCTTCGACGATCAGCCGGCGACCGATTTCGGTGTCCTCGCAGCGCCATGCGACGGCCTTGAGCCGCCCGCCCGACGCGTCGGTGAGCGTGCAGCGGACGTGCCCGCCGCGCAGCGCCATCGGGCGCTCCACCCGCATGTCGGCGGCGGCGAACATCGGCTCGGGATTGCCGGGGCCGAACGGCGCCAGGCGCTGGAACTCGGTCCACAGCGCCCGGTCGGCGCCGCGGGCGGTGACCAGGGCGTCCACATCCAGCGCGTCCGCGTCGGCGGCGATGCGGGCCTCCTCGGCGAGCCGCTCGCACAGGAACGCGCGCAGCTCGGGGACCGCGTCGGGGCGCACCGACAGGCCGGCCGCCATGGCGTGGCCGCCCCCCGAGAGCAGCAGGCCCTCCTCGAAGGCGGCCTGTACCGCACGGCCAAGGTTCACGCCCGGCTGCGAACGGCCCGACCCCTTGCCGACGCCGGCGGCGCGATCGATGCCGATCACCATCACCGGCTTTCGATAGCGTTCGCGCAGGCGTCCGGCGACGATGCCGATCACGCCGGGGTGCCAGCCGTCTTCGGCGACCAGCAGGCACGGGGCGTCGGCCTGATTGCTCTCGCGCTCGATCTGGCGGACCGCCGCTTCCTGGACCTCGCGCTCGACGTCCTTGCGCGAGGCGTTGAGCGCGTCGAGTTCGGCCGCAAGGGCGGCCGCTCGTTCCGCATCATCGGTCGACAGGAGTTGCGCCCCCAGGTCCGAGCGGCCGATGCGGCCGCCCGCGTTGATCCGCGGCCCCAGCAGGTAGCCGACGTGGAACGCCGTCGCGGGTCCTTGCGCCTTGGCCACATCCCTCAGGGCCGCAAGGCCGGGGTTGCGCCACGCCGTCATCACCTTCAGCCCCTGGGCCGCGAGCGCTCGGTTGAAGCCGGTGAGCCGGGTGACGTCGCAGATCGCGCCCATGGCCGCGAGATCAAGCCAGGCCATGAGGTTCGGCTCGCCGGCGGTCAGCAGCCCTCGCCGCCTCGCCTCCCGGTTGAGCGCGACAAGCAGGACGAAGGTGACGCCGGCCGCCGCCAGGTGCCCCTGTGCGGATGTGCAGTCGGGCCGGTTGGGATTCACCAGCGCGGCCACGGCCGGCGTCTCCCCGGGCCGCATCAGGTGGTGATCGATCACCACGACCGGCAGGCCGATCTCGGCGGCGAACGCCAGGGCGTCGTGGGCGGCCGCACCGCAGTCCACGGTCACCACCAGCTCGGCGCCCTCGTCCTTCAGGCGCCGGAACGCCGCGGGCGACGGACCGTAACCCTCGGTGATCCGGTCCGGGACATAGATCGAGATTTCCAGCCCCATGGCCCGGAACCAGCGCACGATCAGGGCCGCCGAGGAGGCGCCGTCCACGTCGTAGTCGGCGAACACCACGATGCGCCGCTTGTCCGCCAGGGCGTCGACCAGGATCTCCGCGGCGCGGTCCATGTCCGCGAAAGACGACGGGTCGGGGAACAGCGCCTTCAGGGTGGGGTTCAGGAAATCCTCCCCCTCCCCCTCTCCCACGCCCCGGGAGGCGAGGGCCCGGGCCAGGGGCTCGGAGAGGCCGTGATCCAGCTGATGGCGACGCGCGACCCGGCCGTCCGCCTCGCGCTGACGCCACGGGCGCCCGCTCAGGGAGTTGTCGACGCCAAGGAATGCGGCGTGGGCCGAGCCGTCAGCCATCCGGTCGTTCGTCCTGGAACATCGCAACAGTATCCACCGGCGACCCACGAGTCGCCAATGGCCTGGCCCCTCGCGACGTCAGAAGCGGTCGCACATGCAAACGCCGCCCGCGCAGGCGGACGGCGTCGCAAAGCCGAAGAGTTGCTTCGATCAGGCGTTGGCGAGACGCGTGCGACGCCGAAGCGCCGCGCCGGCCCCGGCGAAGCCCAGGATCATGAACGCCCAGGTCGCCGGTTCGGGAACCGCGCCGGTTTCGAAGTTGTAGGTCGTACCGCCGGCGGTGATGTTGTCGACATAGGCGGTGTAGCCCGAGCCGATCCCGCTGCCCACGCCGATGTAGACGGCGCCGACGTAGGCGTTGGCGCTCAGCCCGCCCGCCCAGGTCGCCAGGGTGCGCTCGTCGAGTTCGCTCGTGCCGTTACGATAGAAGGTCCCGCCGCTGGCGATGGTGTTCCAGTCGCCGATGGCGCCCGCCGCGCCGTAGCCGCCGGCTTGATAGGCCTGTTCCCAGACGAAATCGTACTTGGTCGCGCCGTCCCAGACGACGAGGCGCAGCGCCGGCGAATACTTCGCATCGCAGCACGAGGTCGTGGACAGCGGGTCGATCTGATACTCGAACGCCAGGTCGGTGAAATCGCTGAACAGCCCGAGGTCCGACGACGAGCTGTAGAGGTCGCCCAGCACCCAGCGCGTCCGGTCGCCGTGCGTCTCCAGCGAGCCGTTGCCCGAGCGCGCAGAGGCGTTGGTGATGGAGGCCGAGCCGCCGCCGCCGTTCTCGCCCACCGGATTGGACCAACCCTGCGGACTGCCCGGCGTCACCACGACGGTGCTGGCCGATGCCGCGCCCGCGACGAGCGCGGCGCTCAGGAGCGCCGCAGCGCCCACCATGAAGTTCTTCATATTCCGCTTCCCCCACGACTTGAGCTTGGCGCCCTGTCCCGTTTCGCCCCGAAGACCAGGGCGACGAGCGGCGCAGCCGCGACCTAAGGCGCTCCAAGGCGGGCCCACAACAACCATGTCTTGCAACTCGACGGCCGGTTGCGCGCCGCGCGTCCCGAATCCCCTCAGCCGGGAATATCCACGCGCGGGACGCCTATCTCGCAGAACGATGGTTCTGGAGTTTCGAGCCTCGCGTCAGACGGGGCGCTTCATGCGCACTTCCCGCACGGTGCGGGTCGCGGAGTTCATGACCAGGGTATGCGTGTGGACGAAACCGCCCGACATGTGCACGCCGTCCAGCAGCGCGCCCTTCGTGACGCCGGTCGCGGCGAAGATGGCGTCGGCCCGGACCATCTCGTGCAGGTCGTACTTCTTGTCGAGCTCGGTGATTCCCACGCGCGCCGCCCGGGCCCGCTCGTCGGCGTTGCGAAACACGAGCCGGCCCTGGAACTGCCCGCCGACGCACTTCAGCGCCGCGCAGGCCAGCACGCCTTCCGGCGCGCCGCCCTGGCCGATGTAGAGATCGATGCCTGTCTCGGGGTCGGCCGTGTTGATCACGCCGGCCACGTCGCCGTCGGTGATCAGGTGGATGCGCGCGCCTGACGCCCGCACCGAGGCGATGATGTCAGCGTGACGCGGACGGTCGAGGATGCAGACGGTGATCTCGCTGGCGTCGACGCCCTTGGCCGCGGCCATGGCCTTCACGTTCTCCGCCGGCGCCTTGTCCAGATCGATCACGCCCGGCGGATAGCCGGGACCGCAGGCGATCTTGTCCATGTAGGTGTCGGGCGCGTTCAGCAGCGTGCCCTTGGGCGCCCAGGCCATCACCGCCAGGGCGTTCGCCATCGCCTTCGCCGTCAGCGTCGTCCCTTCCAGCGGGTCCAGCGCGATGTCGATCTTGTGCTTGCCGCCCAGGCCGACCTTCTCGCCGATGTAGAGCATCGGCGCTTCGTCACGCTCGCCCTCGCCGATCACGATCTCGCCTTCGAGCTCGAGGTCGTTCAACGCCGTGCGCATAGCGTCGACGGCGGCCTGGTCGGCGGCCTTCTCGTCGCCGCGTCCGGCCAGTCGCCAGGCCGCGATCGCGGCGGCTTCGGTGACCCGGACGGCGTCCAGCACCAGACTGCGATCCAGGATTTCGGAACTCATCTCGTCTCCAACCCCTATGGGCGCCGCACGGGCGAGCGCGCTTCTCTGGCTCAGATGCGGGCGATCCGCAACAGCCGGGGCCGCTCCAGCACCGATGGAAGTCCCGCGATGCGCTCGACGGCGGCGGTCAGCACGGATTCGGCCACAGCGTGTGTCGTCAGCACGATCGGCACGCCAAGCGCGTCTTCGACCGGCTTTTGAAGGAAGCTCTCGATCGAGACGCCGGCCTCCGCGAGGGTCTCCGACACCGCCGCGATCACGCCCGGTTCGTCCTTCACGAGGAAGCGCAGATAGGCGCGGCCGGTCATCTTGGACGGATCGACCGGCTGGAACGGACGAAGGGAAGCCGCTGGCTTCTGGAAGACCGGCCGCGTGGCGACGGTCATGACATCGGCGATGTCGGCCGCGACCGCCGCGGCGGTGGGCCCCGAGCCTGCGCCCGGCCCCTGGACGTAGATGCGCCCCACCCGCTCGCCTTCGATGAAGAGCGCGTTCAGCGCGCCTCCCGCCTGGGCCAGCGGGTGGCCCAGCGGGGCGAGCGAGGGATGCACGCGCACCAGCACGCCGTCCGGCGACCGGTCGGCGGACGCCACCAGCTTGATCCGATAGCCGAGGTCCTTCGCCAGGCGGATGTCGAGTTGCTCGATCTGGCCGATGCCCTCGATCTCCGCCGCCGCAAAGTTGGGCGCGCAGCCGAAGGCCAGAGCCGCCAGGATCGAAATCTTGTGGGCGGCGTCGAAACCGCCGACGTCCATCGTGGGGTCGGACTCGGCGTAGCCCAGCCGCTGGGCTTCGGCCAGGACCTCCTCGAAGGCCCGGCCCGAGGCTTCCATCTCGGTGAGGATGTAGTTGCAGGTGCCGTTGAGGATGCCGGCGACCGACCGGATCTCGTCACCCACCAGCGCCTCGCGGACCATCTTCACCGCCGGCGTCCCGCCCATGACGGCGGCTTCGAACAGCAGCGGCGCGCCATTGGTCTCGGCCAGCGCGGCCAGTTCGGCGCCGTGCTCGGCGATCAGGGCCTTGTTGGCGGTGACGACCGGCTTGCCGGCGGCCAGGGCGGCCTCGACGGCGGCCTTGGCCGGGCCGTCCGAACCGCCGATCAGCTCGACGAAGAGGTCGGTCTCCGGCGAGGTCGCCAGGGCCACGGGGTCGTCGAACCACGGCAGGTTGGAGATGTCGAACGGACGCGGCCGCGAGCGCGACCGGGCCGATACACCGGTCACGACGGCCCGTCCGCCCGCCGGGGCGAAATCGGGCCGCTCCGACAGGAAGTTCAGCAGGCCCGCGCCGACGGTGCCCAGGCCCGCGACGCCGATACGCCACATGCGGTCGGTCATTGGGCGGCCAGGGCGTTGTGGGCCCGTCCCAGGATCTCGTCGGCGTTGGTCAGGAACTTCTTCACGTTGCGGGCGGCCTGGCGAATCCGCTGCTCGTTCTCGACCAGGCCGATCCGCACATAGCCCTCGCCATACTCGCCGAAGGCGATGCCGGGGGCCACGGCGACCCCCGCTTCCTCGACCAGCAGCTTGGAGAACAGCATGGATCCGGCTTCCTCGTACTGTTTCGGCAGCGGCGCCCAGGCGAACATCGAGGCGGGCGGCGCCGGGATGTCCCAGCCCGCACGCCGCATCGCCTCGACCAGGGTGTCGCGACGGGCCTTGTAGATGCCGCGGATCTCGTCGATGCAATCGGTCGGCCCGTTCAGCGCCGCGGCCGCCGCCACCTGGATCGGCGTATAGGCGCCGTAGTCGAGGTAGGACTTCACCCGCGCCAGGGCCGCGCACATCCGCTCGTTGCCCACCACCATGCCGACGCGCCAGCCGGCCATGGCGAAGGTCTTCGACAGCGAATTGACCTCGACGGCGATGTCCTTCGCGCCTTCCACCTGCAGCAGCGACGGCGGCGGGTTGTCCTCGAAGTAGATCTCGGAATAGGCGATGTCCGACAGCACGAGCATGTCGTGCTTCTTCGCCAGCGCCACGATCTCCTTGTAGAAGTCGAGGTCGACCCACTGGGCCGTCGGGTTCGACGGATAGCTCACGATCAGCACGCTGGGCGGCGGCGCCGAGTGCTTCACCGCCCGGCTGATCCCCGACAGGTAGTCCTCGGGCGACAGCGCCGGCACATGCCGGATCACCCCGCCCGCCATGATGAAGCCGTAGGCGTGGATCGGATAGGCCGGGTTCGGGCAAACGATCACGTCGCCCGGCGCGGTCAGCGCCTGGGCCAGGTTCGCGAAACCCTCCTTCGACCCCAGGGTGGCGATCACCTCGCGGTCGGGGTCCAGCTTCACGCCGAAGCGGCGACCATAGTAGCTCGCCATGGCCTTGCGCAGGCCCGTGATGCCCTTCGACGCCGAGTATCGCCCGGCCTTGGGGTCGCGCGCGGTCTCGACCAGCTTGTCGACGATGTGCTTCGGGGTCGGCATGTCAGGGTTGCCCATGCCGAAGTCGATGATGTCGACGCCCTGCCCGCGCAGGCGCGCCTTGATGCGGTTGACCTCCTCGAAGACGTAGGGCGGGAGGCGTCGGATGCGGTGGAATTCGGGTGTCATCTTAAGAGCTCTTGCGCCGCGCTTCGCCCGTGCGGCCGGTTCGTGAGCTGACGTGAGGCTTCGATAGACTCTGGGGCAGAGTCCGCCAAGCCGGGTTTGAGGAAATTTGCGCCTCCGCGGGGCTTTCGGGCCCTGCGTCGGAGATCGACGGCGAGGACCTTCAGCGCGGCGGAGGCGGGGTAGCTCGTTGCCGCTGTTCGCGGGCGAAGGCTTCGGTCTGTCCAGCCGCCGAAACGGGCGGCGGCGGCGCGGCGTCCTTGCGGGCGGCCTCCGCGAAGGCCTCGGTGCCCTCCAGGGTCCAGGTGTCGGGCGCGGTGGCCGCCTTCAACGCCTCGCCCTCCGCCAGCACCTGCTCGGCGCTCTCGCGGTACTGACGCGCGGGGCGGATGTCCTTCGGCGCGGGGGGAATGCTGGCGAAGGTGGGATATTTTCCCTCCTGCCGGGTCATCCGCGCCACGTCGGCGGCCACCGGCGAATCCGGATCGACCTTGGCGTCCTTGAACGGATTGCCGATGCACCCCGCGAGCAGCGCGCAGCCGATCCCGACGCCGACGGCTCGGCTCCCGGCGGAGACAGTTCGAAAAAGTGCGCGCGACGCATTCATTTGCGGCAAGGTCTTATGCGATGATCGAGTTGTGCGAAAGAGCGCGAACGTTCGTCGCGCCACGCGGGAGAACGACCGGATGAGCGAGCATACCTCGTCCTCGCCCAAAGCGCGGGCGAAGAAGGCCGGAACCAAGAAGGCCTCCGCAAAGGCCAAGGCGAAGGTCGCGCCGGAGCCCGTGGTCGAGGAGAAGACCTTCAAGGTCGAGGCCAAGATCGAGGCGGCCGCGTCCCCCGAGGGCTTCGGCCCGGTGGCCTTCACGGCCGAGCAGCGCGCGCAGGTCGAGCGCCTTTCGGCCAACCTCGCGCGGGCCGCCGTCACCGCCCAGGGCGCCATCGCGGAGATGGCGTTGCGCCAGGCCGACCGGCCAGCGGCCCTCTCGCCAGATCCCTTCCACGTCGCGCCGGCGCTGACCCAGGTCATGGGTCGGCTGGCGGCGCAGCCCGACCGCGTGATGCGCGCGCAGGCCGACCTCTTCTCGCGCTATCTCGACCTCTGGCAGGCCGCCGCCCGCCGCGCCGCCGGCGAGCCGACCGAGCCCGTGGTGAAGCCGGCCCGTGGCGACAAGCGGTTCAACGACCCGGACTGGTCGGACAATCCCGTGTTCGACGTCATCAAGCAGTCCTATCTGCTCACCGCCAACTGGCTTGAGGGCTTGGTCGCCGACGTCGATGGAGTGGATCCGCTGGAGAAGCGCCGCGTCGAGTTCTTCGTGAAGATGCTCACCGACGCCTTCTCGCCCTCGAATTTCCTCGCCTCCAACCCGACGGCCCTCAAGGAGGTCCTCTCCAGCGGCGGCGAGAGCCTCGTGCGGGGCATGGAGAACTTCCAGCAGGACCTCCAGCGCGGCGGCGGCCAACTGTCGATCGCCCAGACCGACTACGACCTGTTCAAGATCGGCGAGAACGTCGCCACCGCACCTGGCAAGGTCGTTTTCCGCAACGATATCATCGAGCTGTTGCAGTTTTCTCCGGCGACGGAGACGGTTTGCGAGATCCCGTTGGTGATCTTCCCGCCGTGGATCAACAAGTTCTACATCCTCGACCTGCGGCCCGAGAACTCGATGATCCGCTGGCTCGCGGCGCAGGGCGTCACCGTCTTCGTGGCCTCCTGGGTCAACCCCGACGCCAAGCTCGCGACCAAGACGTTCGAAGACTACATGCGCGAGGGCATCTACGAGGGCGTCGCCGCGGCCATGAAGCAGGCCGGCGTCGACCATGTGAACGCGGTTGGCTACTGCATCGGCGGCACCCTGCTCTCGGCCACCCTGGCCCACATGGCGGCCAAGGGCGACACCTTCATCGGCGCGGCGACCTTCTTCGCCGCCCAGCAGGACTTCTCCGAAGCCGGCGATCTGCTGCTCTTCACCAACGAGGACTGGCTGAAGGACCTCGAAGCCAAGATGGACGAGGGCGGCGGCGTGCTGTCGGGCCAGTCGATGGCCGATACCTTCAACGCCCTGCGCGCGAACGACCTGATCTGGTCGTTCTTCGTGAACAACTACCTGCTCGGCAAGGAGCCGAAGCCCTTCGACCTGCTGTTCTGGAACTCCGACCAGACGCGCATGCCGAAGACGCTGCACACCTTCTATCTGCGCAAATTCTATGGCGAGAACGCTCTGGCGAAGGGCGAGCTGGTCCTCGATGGCGTCACCCTGAACCTGGGCGACGTGAAGATCCCGATCTACGCCCAGTCGTCCCGGGAGGACCACATCGCCCCCGCGCGGTCGGTCTACAAGGGCGCGCGCCTGTTCGGTGGGCCGACCACCTTCACCCTGGCGGGCTCCGGCCACATCGCGGGCGTCATCAACGCCCCGGCGGCCCACAAGTACCAGCACTGGATCAACGACAAGCTGCCGCCCACGCTGGAGGAATGGCAGGCCGGCGCGGTCGAGCATGCCGGCTCGTGGTGGCCGCACTGGGCCGAGTGGCTCAAGGCGCATTCGGGCAAGCAGGTCCCGGCCCGCGATCCGGCCAAGGGCCCGCTGAAGCCCCTTGGCGATGCCCCCGGCGACTACGTCCGCGTGAAGAGCTAGCCCGAAAACCGCGGAGGCGGCGGCCCCGTCACACGGCGACGCGCGGGTTACTAAGGTTTAATGCAAGCTACCTTGCGTCGCTCACTACCTTGCCGTACCTCATGGCTCGACAAGGAGGCGCAACCACGTGCCCGAAGCCATCGAGATCCAGCTGAAGAAAGGCGCATTGGAGCTCTGCGTCCTGGCCCTTCTCTCCCAGCATGACAGCTACGCCTACGAGATCGCCAGCCGCCTGGCCGACGCGATCGGCATGGGCGAAGGCACCATCTATCCGCTGATGCGGCGGTTACAGGCCGACGGCCTGGTCGAAACCTATCTGGTCGAGAGTTCGTCGGGCCCGCCGCGCAAATACTACCGGCTCAGCGAAGCCGGCCGAAAGAGCTTCGACGGCCAGAAGGAGGCCTGGTCCTCCTTCTCCGGCGCCGTCGACCAGATCGTCTTTGGAGGGGCCAAATGACTCGTGAGGCGTTCATCGCCCGCTTGCGCGAAGGCCTGCGCGGATTGCCCCCGCAGGCTGTCGCCGACATCATCGCCGATTATGAGGCCCACTTCGCCGACGGCGAGGCCGAGGGCCGCAGCGAGGCCGACGTGGCCAAGGCGCTCGGCGATCCCGACCGCCTGGCCCGCGAGATCCGCGCCGAGAGCACCATGGCCCGCTGGCGCGAGGAGCGCAGCCCCTCGGCCGCCGCGTCCGCGGTCTTCGCGGTGCTGGGCCTCGGCGCCATCGACATCCTGGTCCTGCTGCCGATCCTGATGGGCATCGCCGGCGCGATCTTCGGCCTCGCGGTCGCGGTCGTGGTCTGCTTCTTCGCCGGCGCCGTGGTCTTCGCGGCCGGGCCTTTCGTCGATCCGCCCGGCGGCCCGGTCACCGCCATCCTGGCCGGCATCGGCATCATGGCCGGCTCGGCCTCGGGCGGCGCGGTCCTGACCATCGTCTCGATCGGCCTGATGAACGCGCTCGTCTGGTACGGGCGGCTCCACTACCGGCTGCTGAAGCCGGCCCTCGAATCTTGAGCCCCGGGGAGGCCAAGCCATGATCCGCGTTCTCGTGATGATCGCCGCCGCGGGCTTCGTGCTCTGCGTCGCCACCCTCTCCGCCGCCGTGGCGATCGGAGGGCCCGACGCCATCGCCCGGGGCGGCTGGACCATCCTGTCCGATAAGGACTTCGACCACTGGGGCCGGTGGGACTGGGATTGGGATTGGGATCGCCATTACCACGACCGTCGCGCCGAGCGTGACGATGGTCCCCAGGCGACCCGCAAGCTGGCCTGGAGCGGGGCCGACGAGCTCGAGGTGGGTCTGCCGGCCGACATCCGCTACATCCAGGCCTCCGGCCCGGGCTCGGTCGAGGTAACCGGTCCGGCGGACATCGTGGAGCGCGTCGCCGTGCGCGGCGACCGCATCACCCTCGACCGCAAGCGCCACCGGTGGCCGCGCAAGCTCGACATTGTCGTGCGCGCGCCGAACATCTCCCGCTTCCAGCTGTCGGGCGCCAACACGCTCGCCATCGAGGACTATCGCCAGGACAAGCTGCGCCTGCGGCTCTCCGGGGCGAGCGACGTGGTGGCGCGCGGCGAGGCCGACACCATCGACGTGGAGATCTCGGGCACGGGCCACGCGGACTTCGGCGACCTGAAGGTCAAGGGCGCTGAGGTTCGGATCTCGGGCGCCGGCGACGCCACAATCGCGCCCAGCGAATGGGCCAAGCTTGAAATCTCGGGCATGGGGGATATCCGGTTGCTCACGCATCCGCCGAAGCTGGACACGGACATCTCGGGCGCCGGACGCGTCCGCCAGGTGGACGCCGGCGCTCACCCCTCCCCCGCCCCGCCCCCGTCACCCGCTCCGCCGCCGAAGGGCGCCCGGACCTGATCGCCTGAAAGGGGCGCGATGATTCGCCCGCTCGTCATGATCGCCGCCGCGGGCCTCGTCCTTTCAGCGTGCGCGCTCTCGGCCGCCGTGATGGTCGCGGGGCCCGAGGCGGCGCTGCGGGGCGGCTGGACCTGGAACCTGGGCGAATGGGGCAATCGCTGGTGGGACGGCCCGCCCGAGATCGCCCGCGGCGACGGCCACTGGTCGGAGCGCGACCTGGAACCGATCAGCCGCACGCTGGCCTGGCGTGGCGCCGACCGCCTCGTCGTCGACCTCTGGGCGAACGTCCGCTACGTGCAGGCCGATGGGCCGGGACGCGTCGTCGTGACGGGGCCGCGCCGGGCCGTCGAACGGGCGGCGGTGCGCGGCGACACCCTGCGCTACCGCAGCGGTCGCCACCGCAGCTATCCGCGCCTCGACGTTATGATCCTGGCGCCGAACGTGACCAGCTTCGATGTCTCCCGCCGCAGCGCGCTTTCGATCGAGTCCTACGATCAGCCACGCCTCAATGCGGACGTCTCCGACGATGCCGCGCTCACGGCCGAAGGCGTCGCCGGCGAGCTCAACCTGGACGTCACGGGGAAAGGCTCCGCCGACCTCGCCAAGCTCAAGGTGGCCCGCGCCAACATCGACGTGGCCGGATCGGGGGCGGTGACCGTGGCGCCGACCGAGCTCGCGCGACTGGGCGTCGCGGGCTGGAGCAACCTGCGCCTGCTCACGCGGCCCAAGCGGGTCGAGACCCACATCTCCGGCGAGGCGCGCATCACCCGCGCCGGGTTTTAGGCCGGGACGAACTTCAGGGCGACGCCGTTGTTGCAGTAGCGCAGGCCGGTCGGCCGGGGCCCGTCGTTGAACACGTGGCCTTGGTGTCCGAGGCAGCGCGCGCAGTGGTACTCGGTACGCACCTCCAAGGCGAGCTGGGTGTCGGTCTTCTTGCCGAGCGCGCCCGGAATCTCGTCGTAGAAGCTGGGCCAGCCCGTGTGGCTGTCATACTTCCACTGCGACTTGAAGAGCGGCAGGCCGCAGCCCAGGCAGGCGAACACGCCCTTCCGGTGCTCATTCAGCAGCGCGCTGGTGCCCGGGCGTTCGGTCGCCTCGTGACGCAGCACCTGGTAGCTCGCCTCCGGCAAACGCTTCCGCCATTCGGCGTCGGTGATCTTGCGGTACGGCGACGTGGCGTAGGGATCTGCCTTGGCGTGCGCGAGCGCCGGAAGTCCGAGCGCGACGGCGGATGCGGCGGTGAGGAAGCGGCGGCGGTCGGGGGTCTGGGTGTTCATGACTTCTAATACGAACGCCGAGGCCGTTTGGTTACAACCCCGGTGGGCTCCAGAGATAGCGAACGTCGGGCGTCTTCTCCTCGTTGCCCTCGCCGTCCGTGAACTCGACGGGGCGGAATCCGCGGGCCTCGTAGAACCGCCGCGCGCGGGCGTTCTGCTGGAAAGTCCAGAGCTGGACCGGACCGCCCTGGTCGAAGGCCTTCTGCAGCAGCGACGGCCCGATCCCGCGTCCTTGGTGGTCGGGGTGGATGAACAGGTGGTCGACCCAACCTTCCCGCAGGGTGATGAAGCCGACCGGCGCGCCGTCGACCTCGGCCACCCAGACCGGGTCACTGCCCGCGATGCGGCCCTCCATGAAGGCGCGGTCCTCCTCGGCCGTATGCAGCTCGGGCAGGAACGGCAGGTTCACGCGGAAGCAGGTCCGCAGGATCACCGCCAGCGCCGGCGCATCTTCGGGCCGGGCCGGCCGCACGATCACAGCCCGGCGGCCTCCGGCAGGCCCAGCATCAGGTTGAGGTTCTGCACCGCCGCGCCCGAGGCGCCCTTGCCGAGGTTGTCGAGCAGGGCAACGAGCCGCGCCTGGCTCCCGTCCGCGGCGCCGAAAACGAACAGCCGCATGCGGTTGGAGCCGTTGAGCGCTTCTGGATCGAGCGCCTGCACATAGCCGGCCGCGCCGGCCCTCGCCTTCTGCAACTCGGCGCACTCAGCTTCGCTGGCCACCTCGACGAAGGCCTCGCCGGCGTAGGCGTCCGCCAGCGCCGCCAGCAGGTCCTTCGGCGCCGGCCGGCCGGGCAGCGCCCAGAGCTGGAGCGGGACTTCCACCAGCATCCCCTGGGCGTAGCGGCCGACCGAGGGGGCGAACACCGGCGGATGCGCCAGCCCCGCATGGGCCTGCATCTCCGGCAGGTGCTTGTGGGCGAGCGTGAAGCCGTAGGCGCGGAAGGCGTCGTTGCTGCGTTCGGGCGCGGGCCGGTCCTCGAACTCGGCGATCAGGCCCTTGCCGCCGCCGGAGTAGCCGGACACGGCGTTCACGGTCAGCGGAAAGTCGGCCGGGATCAATCCCGCCGCCACCAGCGGCCGCACCAGGCCGATGAAGCCCGTCGGATAGCAGCCCGGGTTCGACACCCGCGTGGCGCCGCGGATCGCATCGCGCTGATCCTTCGACATCTCGGCGAAGCCATAGGTCCAGTCGGGCGCCACCCGGTGGGCGGTCGAGGCGTCGACCACCTTCACGCTGTTGGAGGTGATCATCGAGACCGCCTCGCGCGCGGCGTCGTCGGGCAGGCACAGCACCACGGCGTCGGCGGCGTTCAGCAGCTCGGCGCGGGCGTCGGCGTCCTTGCGCCGGGCCGGATCGATCGACAGCACCTCCAGGTCGGAACGCCTGGCCAGGCGCTCGCGGATCTGGAGCCCCGTGGTGCCGGCTTCGCCATCGATGAAGACTGTGTGGGCCATGTCAGGTTCCGGAAAAGAGAAAGGGCGCCTCGGTTGCCCGAAGCGCCCCTCGCAAACACGAATGCTCGCGCGGCTTTAGCGCTTCGAGAACTGGAAGCTGCGTCGGGCCTTGGCCTTGCCGTACTTCTTCCGCTCGACCACGCGGCTGTCGCGGGTGAGGAAGCCGTGCGGCTTGAGCAGGGCCCGCAGGCCGGGCTCGTAGTTGGTCAGCGCCTTGGAGATCGCGTGGCGCACGGCGCCGGCCTGGCCGGAGAGGCCCGAGCCTTCCACCGTGGCGACGACGTCGAACTGGCCGGCGCGATCGGTCAGCTGCATCGGCTGGGCGATCATCATCCGCAGCACCGGGCGGGCGAAGTAGACCTCCTGGTCGCGGCCGTTGATCGTGATCTTGCCGCTGCCCGGCTTGATCCAGACGCGGGCGACGGCGTTCTTGCGCTTGCCGGTGGCGTAGGCGCGGCCCTGGGCGTCGATCTTGGGCTCACGGACGACGGCCTCTTCGGCCGCCTGCGTGCCCATGCCCTTCAGGGCGTCGAAACCGGTGGCTTCGGTCGTGGCTTCGCTCATTACGCGCTCCGCACGTTCTTGGCGTTCAGGTCGGCGAACGCGATGGATTCGGGGTTCTGGGCCGCGTGCGGGTGCTCGGCGCCGTTGTAGATGCGCAGGTGCGTCATCTGCTTGCGGGCCAGCGGGCTCTCCTTGGGCAGCATCCGCTCGACGGCCTTCTGCAGCACCCGCTCGGGGTACTGGCCGTTGAGCAGCTCGCCCATGGCGCGCTGCTTCACGCCGCCCGGGTGGCCGGTGTGCCAGTAGAAAATCTTGTCGCTGAGCTTCTTGCCCGTGAACTTCACCTTGTCGGCGTTCACGACGACGACGACGTCGCCGCAGTCGACGTGAGGCGTGTAGTCAGGCCGGTGCTTGCCGCGAAGACGCATGGCGATGAACGAAGCCAGGCGGCCGACCACGGCGTCCTTGGCGTCGACCACGATCCACTTCTTCTCGACCTCGGCGGGCTTCAGCGAAGCCGTGGTGCTCTTCAGCATGAGGGACGATCCGTTTGTACCAATGGCGGGTTCGCGAGCTGCGCCCCCGACGTGAGGCGCGGCATATGCCGAAAAGCCGAGGCGATGTCAACACGCCTATCGGCGATGCAATTTACATAAATTACGGGTTTTATTCAGAAAAATGTATACGGTATTTGATTACCGCGCCTTTTCTTCGGCCGAGTAGGCCGCACTGAGGGTCTCCTTCGCCTTCGCGACCGGGAGGAGCGTCGGATAGAACTGGACGAAGGTGGTGTCGACCACCCCATGCGCCTCGTGACAGGCGTTGCACTGCGATGTCTGAGGCAACGCCTGAGCCGGGGCCTCGCCGTTGAACGGGAAGAACGCCCAGCCGCTGGCGAACCGCTTGTCCTTCAGGTGGACCTCGACGCCCATGCGCCCCGTCTGGAAGAGGCCCTTCCTGTTGATCGAGCCCTGGCCCTGCCCGCCCCGGATCTCCAGCACGAACATCGCGCCTTCGGGCCAATGACCCGTTTCCAGGAAGCCGTCGTACGAGGCCCGGTCCACGAAGACGTTGTCGAACATATGCTGGTCGGCCATGCCGGCGTTCTCGACATAGGCCATGTCCATGCCCGACGAGAGATAGACCCAGGTGCGATACTCCCTGGGGAATTCCAGCTTGCCGTCCGTCGTGAAGGCGGCGGCCGGGGTCTGGGCCTGAGCGCCGACGCCGATCATCGCCGCGGCGATGATCGCGCTCCTGAAGACAAGACTGTGTCGCATCGGCCCTCCGTGATCGCGCCAGGGCGCAGGTGGCCGGAGGCCGGCTCGGCCCGCAATGACGCCGAGGCGATGATTCCGGACTCAGGCCGCCACGTCCGGCGCCCGCGAGAACCGCGCCCGGTAGAGGCTGGGCTGCATGTCGAAGCGGCGCTCGAAGGCGCGACGGAACACTTCGGCGCTTGCATAGCCCACCGACGCGGCGACGCTGTCGACCGTAGCGGCCGAGCCGAGCAGCCGGTCGGCGGCCTCCGCCAGGCGCAGGGCCTCGACATATTCCCCGGGCGAAACATCGAAGGCCGCCTTGAACCGCCGCGCGAAGTGACGCGGGCTGCAGTTCACACGCCCGGCCAGCGCTTCCACCGACAGGTCGGCGGTGAGGTTCGCCGGAATCCACGCCGCGAGGTCGGCGAACCGCCCACCGGCGCGGGCCTGGAAGCGCAGGGGTTCGGAATACTGCCGCTGCCCGCCAGACCGTTTGAGGTAGACCACCAGTTCACGAGCGACGGCCAGGGCCACCGAAGGGCCGAGGTCTTCTTCCACCAGAGCCAGCGCCAGATCTATGCCGGCCGTAATGCCCGCCGAGGTCGCGAACCGCCCGTCGCGGATGAAGATCGCGTCCGGCTCGAGGCGCAGCGTCGGGCACCGACGTGCGACTTCATCGGCGTAGCGCCAGTGCGTCGTCGCCCGGCGGCCGTCCATAAGCCCGCTGGCGGCCAGCGCGATGACCCCGGTGCAGACGGAGACCATCCGAGGGGTCGACGCCGCCCGTTCGCGTAGCCAGCCGCCGAGCGGACCCAAGACCTCGGGCGCCCGTACGCCGGCCCCGCCGGGCACGACGATAGTGTCCAGCGCCGGTGCGTCGGCCAGCGCGAAGCGCGCGGCGATCTCCAGGCCCGACTCGCATCGGAACGGCGCCCCGTCGGGGCTCAACACCACGACCTCGTAGGCCGGTTCGCCGGGCGGCGTGACGAGCGGAACACTGGCGAACACCTCCGCAGGTCCCGTGAGATCGAGCGCGTTCGCGCCCGGATAGCCGACAATCCCGATCGTACGCGTCGCCATGATCCCACCCTCAAGCTTCGACGATGCCCATGGGCGCGGCGCGGGGGCGAATGAATTCGGGTTCAGACCCGTCGCACCCGCCAGGCGAATGCGATCGTCAGCGCGAAGACGGCAGCGCCTGTAAGCTGGTGCGCGATCGCCAGCGCGAGGGGCGCGTGGGCCATCAGGGTGATCACGCCGAGCAGAGCCTGCGCCAGCACCGCGCCTGCGACAGCCAGGCCCAGGGCTTTGGAGCCCGGCGCAAGATAGCTCGACCGCCACGCCGACACGCCCATGGCCAGAGCCACGGCCGTCACGAGATAGGCCATCAACCGGTGATGGAGTTGCACGGCGCCCTGGCTGTGCGCCAGCGTCGCCCAGAGGCCGCCCGCCCAGTAGTCGTCGGGCAGCAGCCGGCCGTTCATCAGCGGCCAGTCGTTGTAGACGAGTCCCGCGTCGTTGCCGGCGACCAGCGCGCCCAGCAGGATCTGGAAATAGACGAGGCCGATCAGGATCGCCGCACGCCGCCCCCAGGGACTGGGAAGCGTTTGACGCGCGGCCCCGGCCCAGCAGTCGAACGCCGTCCAGAGCAGCGCGCCTAGCAAAGCGAAGGCGAGGCCCAGGTGGATCATCAGCCGCTCGGGCGCCACCGACACCCGCTGGGCCAGGCCGCTCGCCACCATCCACCATCCAACCAGGCCCTGCAGGCCGCCCAGCACGAAGATGCCGGCGAGGCGCGCGACCAACCTCCGCGGCAGGTCGCGACGCGCCGCGAAGATCACGAACGGCACGAAGAAGACCACGCCGACCAGCCGCCCCAGCAGCCGGTGCGACCACTCCCACCAGTAGATGGTCTTGAAGTCGGCCAGGCTCATCCCGGCGTTCAGCTGGGCGTACTGCGGGATCTGGCGGTAGCGCGCGAACTCGGCCTGCCAGTCGGCGTTGCTGAGCGGCGGGATCGCGCCCGTCACGGGCTTCCATTGCGTGATCGAGAGGCCGGAGTCGGTCAGCCGCGTCGCGCCGCCCAGGATCACCATGCCGAGGACGAGGGCCGCCACCACGAACAGCCAGATCGCCACCGGCTTGGAACGGTCGGAACGCAAAAACGAGGTCATAGGGCGGGTTGGCGCCAATTTTCGGCTGAACTTGGGCGAGCTCCATTTAGCGGGCTTACGCTCGCGTCTCCAGGCCTCTATGACCGCGCCATGCCCGCGCGCGTCCGCAAGCTCATCGGCCTGGTCGCCATCCTGGCTTTCCTGATCGTCTACGTCGCGGCGGCGGCGGCAGTGGGAGAGCGCCTGCCCGACCATTGGCTGGTGAAACTGGTCTACTACGCCCTGACCGGCACGCTCTGGGGCCTGCCCCTGTTCCCGCTGATCCGCTGGATGAACACCGAGCCCTGATTGGGCCTTGCTCTTGCGGCGCAAGCGGTTAGAAGAGCCGCCTCGCCGCCGGGCTCGCGGAGCGTGGCGCAGCTTGGTAGCGCACTTGACTGGGGGTCAAGGGGTCGCAGGTTCAAATCCTGTCGCTCCGACCAGCGCCCGGCGGCGAGCGATTTTCCCCGACTTCAGCGCTTCAATAGCCCGTCCAGCCGGGCCTTGGCCGTCTCCAGGTCGCGCAGCGCCTCGAGCAGGGCGTCCTTGGCCCCGCTCGCCGGCGCGTTTCCCGGCCTCGGATCGGCCTGCCGCGGGACTTCGGGGGGCGCATCGCCGCCGGCCGCGACGAGGTGCTTGATCCCCTGCTCGCGATGCAGCTTCTGCACGCCCTTGATGGTGTAACCCTCGTCGTGCAGCAGCCGGCGCACGCCGCGCAGCACCGCGATGTCGGAGGGACGGTAGAAGCGCCGCCCGCCGGCGCGCTTCATCGGCTTGATGAAACTGAACTTGGTTTCCCAGAACCGCAGCACATGCTGGGGCACGTGAAGCTCATCCGCCGCTTCGGAGATCGTGCGGAAGGCGTCGGGCCCCTTGGCCACCGGACTACGAGGCCCTCATCACGAGAGGGCTTGATCGACCCGGGCCTTCATCACCTGCGAGGCGCGGAAGCCGATCACCCGGCGCGGATCGATCGCCGCCGGTTCGCCCGTCTTCGGATTGCGGCCCATACGGGCGCGCTTGGAGCGCACCTGGAACACGCCGAACCCGGAAAGCTTGACCTGTTCGCCCTGCTCCAGCGCCTGGCACATCATGTCGAGCACCCGCTCGACAAGCTCCGAGCAGTCCTGGCGGGTAAGGCCCACCTGTTCGTGCACCGCCTCACAGAGGTCGGCCCGCGTCACCGTAGGCCCTCTCATGGTCGCCTTGGTCCCCGCCGCCATGTCGTTCATGGGTCTTGATTGTCCCATTGCGACAAAGACTTCAAGTCACGCTTTGCAGTTTTGGCGAAGCCGCCGGTCAAAGGCGCAGGACGCAGGCGCCCCAGGTCAGCCCGCCGCCCATCGCTTCCAGCAGGAGGAGCTGGCCCGGCTTGATCCGACCGTCGCGGACGCCCTGGTCCATCGCCAGCGGAATCGAGGCGGCCGAGGTGTTGGCGTGTTCGGCCACGGTGGAGATCACACGGCTCTCGTGAATGCCCAGCCGCTTGGCCACGCCCTCCAGGATCCGCTGGTTGGCCTGGTGCGGGATGAACCAGTCCACCTCGGCCACCTCGATCCCGGCGTCCCTGGCCGCCGCCGTCACCGCCTCCGAGATGTTGACCACGGCATGGCGGAACACCTGGTTGCCCTGCATGCGCAGGTAGCCGGTCTGGCGGTTGGTGGACACGCCGCCGTCCACATAGAGCAGATCCTGCTTCGTGCCGTCGGCCCGCAGGGCGAAGCCCAGCAGTCCGCGGTCGGCGGTCGTCCCCTCGCCTTCCCCCGGCTCCAGCACGAACGCCCCGGCGCCGTCGCCGAACAGCACGCAGGTGGTGCGGTCCGACCAATCCATCAGCCGGGTCATGGTCTCGGCGCCGATGACCAGGGCGCATTTCGAGCGCCCCCGCGCGACGAAGCCGTCGGCCACCGAAAGCGCGTAGACGAAACCCGAGCAGACCGCCTGGACGTCGAAGGCCACGCCAACCGGCGCGCCCAGCTTGCGCTGGACGATGGTGGCGGTGGCCGGGAAGGTCAGGTCGGGCGTCGTCGTGGCGACGATGATCAGGTCGATGTCCTCGGGCGTACGCCCGGCCGCGGCCAGGGCCCTGCGCGCCGCCTCGGCCGCGAGGTCCGACACGGGCGTATCGTCGTCGGCCTGGCGGCGCTGGCGGATTCCCGTCCGCTCGCGGATCCATTCGTCCGACGTGTCGACGCGGGTCGAGAGTTCCTCGTTCGTCACGATGCGGTCGGGCAGGAAGCCGCCCACCCCGGTGATCACGCTACGCAGGACTTTTGACAATTCAGGCGGCTCCATCCGCGGATGCGGCCGCCGCGGGCGCGAGCGCGGCGGGAAGCCGCCTCATATTCCGTTCGATCTCGGACGCAAAGCCGCTTTGCGCCACTTCGGCGGCCGCGCGCAGGGCCTTGGCGAAGTCGCGCTCGTCGGCCGAGCCATGACACTTCAGCACCAGCCCGTTCAGCCCCAGAATCGGTGCGGCCGGCGGCGGGCTTATCTTCTCCCGGAATCGCAACAACGAGGAACGGGCCAGCAGGAAGCCAAGCGTCGCGAACGGCCCGTTGGTCAGCGCGGCGCGCAATTCGCCGTACATGAACCGCGCGGCGCCCTCCATCGCCTTGAGCGCCACGTTGCCGGTGAAGCCGTCGGTGACGATGACGTCCACGCAGCCCTTGGTGATGTCGTCGCCCTCGACGAAGCCACGATAGTCCAGGTCGACCCCGCCCTCGCGCAGGATGCGGTTGGCCTCACGGACCTCCTCGTGGCCCTTCATCTCCTCAGAACCCACGTTCAACAAGCCGACCGTGGGGCGCGCCACGCCGTGGGCCGCGCGGTGATAGGCCTCGCCCATGACGGCGAACTCGACGAGGAGTCGCGCGTCGCAGTCCACGTTGGCGCCCACGTCGAGAAAGGTGGTGATCCCCGAGGCGTGGGGCATGCTCGCCACCAGGGCCGGGCGCTCCACATCGCCGATCATCCGCAGAATCAGACGCGAGATCGCCCACAAGGCGCCCGTGTTGCCGGCGGATACAGCGCAATCGGCCTCGCCTTCTCGGACCGCCTCCACCGCCGCCCACATCGATGTGCCCTTGCCCCGCCGCAAGGCCTGGGCGGGCTTCTCGTCCATGGCGATCACCCGCTCGGCGTGGCGGATTTCCACCCGGCCATCCAGGCCGGAGGCCCGCTCCATCTCGGCGCGGATCGCCGCCTCGTCGCCATGCAACAGCAGTCGCACGTGCGGCAGGTCGGCCAACGCCTTGGCGCAGGCCGGGACCACCACGGAGGGTCCGTGGTCGCCGCCCATCGCGTCGATGGAGATCGTGAGGGATTGGGTCAAATCGGCGCTTTCGTCCCGTCGCCCGGCCGGATTCGCGGCCAGGACCATAGCCCGCCAAGTTGCAGAGTGGAAACTAGCCCTTGCGGTCCTTGAGCTTCTGAAGCGCGGCGAAGGGCGAAGCCTCCGCGACCGGGGCCACGTAGTCGAACGTCACGCCCGGTTTGCGGGGAAATGGGTCCAGCTCCAGGGCCAGATGTTCCTCAACATAGCCGGCCACGTCGATCGCGTCGGACTCGAGCACGTCGGGCGCATCGGGCCCGTCCGGATCCAGCTCCATCTCGCCGGCGCCCGCCGGGGCCGCGTGCGGACTGTCGGCCGGCACCACGCGCACGTCGAACTCCGCCGACACGGGCTCTTCGAAGGGTTCGAGGGTGACCCCGCAAATCTGTTCCACGACGGCGTCGAAGCGGCCTGACACCTCGGCG
This sequence comes from Phenylobacterium sp., assembly GCF_016124325.1. Classification (GTDB taxonomy): domain Bacteria; phylum Pseudomonadota; class Alphaproteobacteria; order Caulobacterales; family Caulobacteraceae; genus Phenylobacterium. The sequence continues at coordinate 85,597 of NZ_WGNY01000017.1, read as the reverse complement.
CCGTCCAGCCACGCCTTGACGGTGACCTGGGCGGTCAGCGCCGGAAGACCCTTCAGCCCCAACCTCCGGGCGATCTCGCCGCGTTCGGCATCATCGGGCTCCAGCCGCAGACGAACCGCGCCCCGGTCCAACTCGTGCAGCTTCACGGGCCGGCCCCAGCTCAAGCGAGGCTCCAGGCGATCTCGCCGCCGAAGAAGCGCTCCAGCGGCTGGTCGGCCAGCGCCTGGCGCTGGCGCAGGAAGTAGGCGGCGAGGTCCGGCGCGCGCGCCGCGTCGCCTTCGGCGTAGACGGTGCGGGCCAGCAGCGCTTCCAGTTCGGCCGCGGCCGGCAGCGCCGCCAGCGCCTCCTCGAAGGCGCGCACGCGGCCATAGAACGCCTCGCCCAGCTTGCGCATCCGCTTGCCGACCGACAGGTCGCCCACGCCCAGCTCGCGCAGCGCATGGTCGAGATCGGACAGATAGGTGTCGAACAGGGCCTGGGCGGTCTCGGCGGCCTGATCACCCTTGCCCTTCAGGCGCTCCAGCACGAGGTAGACGTGGACGCTGTAGGCCTCGAAGCGCCCCTCCGGCGTATCGGGCACGCCCAGCTCGGCGTAGAGCGCGGGCGTCCGGGCCTGGGCCACGATCAGGGGGTAGAGCGCGCGCCCCGCCGCGAGGGCCGGTCTCGGCTTGAACAGGCTCTTGAGCATTGAGCGGCCTCGATTTCGCCCCACCGGGTAGCTAAAGGCGGCATTGAACTAAGGGGCGGCCGGCGATAGGTCAAAGCCTCTTGCGATTTGATCGGCCGAATCCAGCCTCCAGAAAAGATCCCGATGTTCCGACGCGCCGCCTACGCCGCATTGGCCGCCACCACGCTGGCGACCGCCGGGCTCTCCGCCTGCTCCCCGATCACCAGCTACTCGGGCTTCCAGGCGATCGATTCCGACCCCAAGGACGTGGCGGTCGGGACCGACACCAAGTCGACCGTGCGCGCCAAGCTCGGCTCGCCGTCGGTGACCTCGACCTTCGATCCGAACGTCTGGTTCTACGTGAACCAGATCAAGCAGCGCGTGGCGTTCCGGAAGCCCAAGGTGACCTCCCGCAATGTGACCGCCATTACCTTCGACAAGGAGAGCGAGGCCGTCACGGCGGTGAACGTCTACACGCTGAAGGACGGCAAGGTGATCGCCTACAACAACCGCGAGACGCCGACCCGCGGTCGCGAGATGACGGTGCTCGAGCAGCTGCTCGGCAGCGTGGGTCGCGGCGGCCTGCTTCCGCAGGACGACGAGGGCGTGCCGGGCACGCGCCCGGGCGACCGCCGCTAAGCCGCCCCCTTTTCACCGGCCAAGAAAAACGCCCCGGAGATCGCTCTCCGGGGCGTCTTCGTTTCCGCCGTGGCGGGTGGGGGTTAGCCCACCGCGCCGTGCGCCAGGATCGCCAGCAGCAGCAGGGCCACGATGTTGGTGATCTTGATCATCGGGTTCACGGCGGGACCCGCCGTGTCCTTGTAGGGGTCGCCGACGGTGTCGCCGGTCACGGCCGCCTTGTGGGCCTCGGAGCCCTTGCCGCCGTGGTGACCTTCCTCGATCAGCTTCTTGGCGTTGTCCCAGGCGCCGCCGCCGCTGGTCATCGAGATCGCGACGAACAGGCCCGTCACGATCACGCCCATCAGCATCGCGCCCAGGGAAGCAAAGCCGTTCACCTTGCCGGCGATGGCGGTGATCGCGAAGAACAGCACGACCGGCGAGGCCACGGGCAGCAGCGACGGGACGATCATTTCCTTGATCGCCGCCGAGGTCAGGATGCCCACGGCGCGGCCGTATTCCGGCTTCACCTCGCCCGTCATGATGCCGGGGTTCTCCTTGAACTGACGGCGCACCTCGGCCACGACCGATTCAGCAGCCCGGCCCACGGCGGTCATCGACATGCCGCCGAACAGGAAGGGCAGCAGGCCGCCGAACAGCAGACCGACGACCACGTACGGGTTGGACAGGTCGAAGGCCACCGCGCCCAGGTCCGAGAAGAACGAGCCCGGCTCGGCGTTCGCCGAGAAGAACTTGAGGTCCTCGGTGTAGGCCGCGAAGAGCACCAGGGCGCCCAGGCCGGCCGAGCCGATCGCATAGCCCTTGGTGACCGCCTTGGTGGTGTTGCCAACGGCGTCGAGGGCGTCGGTCGTCACACGGACTTCCGGCGGCAGGCCCGCCATCTCGGCGATGCCCCCGGCGTTGTCGGTGACCGGCCCGAAGGCGTCGAGCGCGACGATGAACCCGGCCAGCGACAGCATCGACGTCACCGCGATCGCGATGCCGAACAGGCCGGCGAGGCTGTAGGTGACGATGATGCCCGCGATGATCACGATGGCGGGCGCCGCGGTGGACTCCAGGCTCATGGCGAGGCCCTGGATGACGTTGGTGCCGTGGCCGGAGACCGAAGCCTTGGCGACCGACTTCACCGGCCGGAAGCCCGTGCCCGTATAGTACTCGGTGATCACCACGATGAGGGCGGTCACGACGAGGCCGACCAGGCCGCAGTAGAACAGCTGGCTCGCGCCGAACGTCTTTTCGGTCGCCGTGCCCGCGGCCACGGTGATGGCCTCAGGGGCGAGGCTGTGGATCACCCACCAGAGCGCCGGCACCGACAGCACGCCGGTGACGATCAGCCCCTGATAGAGCGCGCCCATGATGTTCTGCGACTTGCCGAGGCGGACGCCGAACGTGCCGATGATCGAGGTGAAGATGCAGACGCCGCAGATGCCCAGCGGCAGCAGCATCATGTTGCTCACGTCGGGGGTCCCGCGGAAGAAGATCGCCGCCAGGACCATGGTGGCGACCGTGGTCACCGCATAGGTCTCGAACAGGTCGGCGGCCATGCCGGCGCAGTCGCCCACGTTGTCGCCCACGTTGTCGGCGATGGTCGCGGCGTTGCGCGGATCGTCCTCGGGGATGCCGGCCTCGACCTTGCCCACCATGTCGCCGCCCACGTCGGCGCCCTTGGTGAAGATGCCGCCGCCGAGACGGGCGAAGATGGAGATCAGCGAGGCGCCGAAGCCCAGCGCCACCAGGCTGTCCACGACTTCACGGCTGGTGTTTTCCAGCCCCATCGGCCCGGTCAGCACGAAGTAGTAGCCCGCGACGCCCAGCAGGGCGAAGCCGGCCACCAGCATGCCGGTGATGGCGCCCGAGCGGAACGCCAGCGAAAGCCCCTTGGCGAGGCCTTCCGACGCCGCCTGGGCGGTCCGGACGTTGGCGCGCACCGAGATGAGCATGCCCGCAAAGCCCGCAGCGCCCGACAGCACCGCGCCGATAAGGAAGCCGATCGCCGGAAGCGCGCCCAGAAGGAAGTATCCGGCGACCAGGATCACGGCGCCGACGATCGCGATGGCGGTATATTGCTTCTGAAGGTAGGCCTGCGCGCCTTCCTGGATGGCCGCGGCGATCTCCTGCATCCGGGCGTTGCCCGGCGACGAGCGCAAGAGCGACATCGTCTGGAGCACGCCGTACAGAACGGCGCCTGCCCCGGCGACGATCGCCAGCGTAAGCATTGGACTCATGTGATGCGCACCCCTTTGCGATTGCGCGGAGGGGACCGGCGCCGCCTTCGTTCGCGGCTATTTCCGAATGCCCCTGCCCCTTGATGTTTCCCCAACGTTGCCGGCGGCGCGCGCGGGCGCCCCGGAAGACGGGCCGGAAACTACTCAGGTTTCAAGGGTCCGCGCAACAAGGGCGCGCGTCGCTCAGGCCGCAGGCTGGATGTATCGGTGCAGCGGGGCCTGCTGGGTCACCACGACCGACCGAATCTGGCCCGGACCCACGATCCGCGCGGCCTCGGCGGTCAGCGAGGCCGACAGGCGCTGGGTGTCGATCTTGCTGAGGTCGGACGGCAGCGAGAACGGCGTGCGATGCGCCACACGCACCAGGGCGTCGCGGAAGAACGGCTCCTTCTCTCGCCACTTCGACACGTTGGCCGCGCTCGTCAGGTTGATGCGCACATAGACGAACACGTAGTTGACCAGCCGGTCCTTGTAGACGATCGGCAGGCCCACAGGCAGCAAGTCCACGTACTGGCCGACATCGCCCTTCCCCTCGCCCTCCTCCTTGCCCTTCGCTTCCGAGGCTTGCGAGGCGCTGGCGACCGCCGAGGCGGCCGCGGCGATCATGAGGACGCGGCGGAGCATGGCCCCACGATCATCCGAATCTGTTGCCGTAAGGTTGCCACGGCGTGGTGGCGTTGCCCGAACGGTGGTATCGTCGCGGCGACGAAATAAGGGAGGAGGACGGAGCATGTCTCCGACCCGCCGGGCCGCCGCCTTCGGTCTGCTGGGCGCCGCCGGCGCCATGACGCCCCTCTCGCGCGCCTTCGCTGAACCCGACCCGGCCGAGGCGCCCGACGAAGACGCGCCCGACACCGCGCTCGACACGGGCGAGGATCGCTACGACCACATGCTGGCCCCGGTGACGATCAACGGCCAGGGCCCCTTCAACTTCCTCCTGGATACGGGCGCGAACGTCAGCTGCGTTTCGCATCGCCTGGCCGAACAGCTCTCGCTCGAGCCCCGCGAGTCGGCGCGGGTTCACACCGTCGTCGGAGTCCGCGAGCGGCCCATCGTGCTGCTGGACGAACTCCAGGTGGGGCCTCGCAATCGCAAGCGGGTGCGCGCGCCCTCGCTGCCGATCAAAGGACCCGAGGTGGACGGCGTCCTGGGCGTCGACTGGCTCAAGGGGCAGCGGCTGGTGCTCGACTTCCGCGCCCGTCGGCTGGAGATCACCCGCTCGCAGCGGGACGAGGGCGTGCCGGGCCGCATCGTGATCGTGCCCGCGCGCCGCCGTCACGGCCAGCTCACCATCGTCGACGCCGACCTCAACGGCACGCGCATCAGCGCGATCATCGACTCCGGCGCCCAGAGCACCCTGTGCAACAGCCGCCTGCGCGACATCGCGCGCTCGCAGGAGCTGCGGAGCGGCCGGCGCACCGAGCCGGTCATCGTGCGCATGGAGACGCTGGCCGGCGAGAGCTTCACCGGCGAGTCCGTCTTCCTGCCGTTCCTGCGGCTGGGCGGGCTGCAGCTCGGCAACGTGCCGGTCACCTGCGCCGACACCCACGTGTTCGACATCTGGGATCTGGCCGACAAGCCCGCGCTAGTCATCGGCATGGACCTGCTGGGCCAGTTCGAGCAGGTGGCCCTCGACTTCGGCCGCTCCAAGGTGAAGTTCGAATTCACCTAATCGGGGTGGTCGGCCGCGCTGGCCGGGGCCACGTGAGGCGGGAAGAGGTCGGCCATCGGCTCGTACTTGGCCCGAGCGCGCTCCAGCCGGCCGCGCATGTCGGCCAGCACCTCGGGCTGCAGGCGCGCGACGCTGTAGTTCTCGCCAGGGTCGGCCTGCATGTCGAACAGTAGCGGCAGCGCATCGAGCGGGGCGTCGTAGGTCCGGTAGTACGAACGCGCCACCAGCTTCCAGGGCGCGGTCCTGAGGCCCGCCACGTGATTGTTGTTGAAGAGCAGGATCTCCTCGTGCGGCGAGGCGCCCTGACCCGTGAGCATGCCGGAGATGTCGGCGCCGTCCAGTTCGGCCTCGGGCGGCGACAGTCCTGCGAGGGCCGCCAGGGTGGGCAGGAGGTCCAGGTTGCTCGCCAGGCCGCTGTCGACGTGGCCGGCCGGGAGACGGCCGGGCTGGCGGGCGACGAACGGCACCCGGAACCCGCCGTCCCAGGCCGAGCCGCCCTTCCGGTCGCGGAACGGCCCCGAGGAGCCCTCGAACCAGGGCCCGTTGTCGGACGTGAAGATCACCATGGTGTCCTCGTCGAGGCCCAGCGCCTTCAGCCGGTCCAGCAACCGGCCGATGTTGAGATCGATCTCCTCCACCACCTCGCCATAGGCGCCGGCCGGCGAGCCCGTGAGGTCGTCGGGATTGGGGACCAGAGGGATGTGCGGCGCGGTCAGCGCCAGCAGCACGAAGAACGGCCGCTCGCGGTTCTCCTCGGCGAAGGCGATGGTCTGCTCGAAGAAGCGCTGGGTGAGCGTGGCGAACTCGACCTTGCCGTCCTGCTGCTCGACCGCCTCGCCACGGCCCTCGTAGAGCGCGAGCGGACGCATGTCGTGGCTGTAGGGCAGCCCGTAGAAGCGGTCGAAGCCGTAGACCGTGGGCGGCCAGTGCGGCGCCACGTGGCCCAGGTGCCACTTGCCGACCAGGGCGGTGGCGTAGTCGGGCTTCAGCGCCTGCGGGAGGGTGATCTCGCTCAGCGGCAGGCCCTTGGTGTCGGCCGGCTGCAGCACCTCGTGCGCCAGCCCCGAGCGGATCGCGTAGCGGCCGGTCAGCAGGCCCGCCCGCGACGGCGTGCAGACGTTGGCCGACGCGTAGAAGTCGGTGAGCCGGACGCCCTCGGCGGCCATCCGGTCGATGTTTGGCGTGCGGATATGGCGGCCGCCGTCGCAGCCGACGTCGCCGTAGCCCAGGTCGTCGGCAAGGATCACGATGAAGTTCGGCCGGCGCATGCGTTCCCCCTCTTTTGCCGGAACGTTAGCCCGGTTCAGCCGTGGCGCCAGCCGCCCGCGCCCGGATCGATCACCTGCCCGTCCAGCCGCGCCTCCAGCCCGCGCCCCTCGACGACCTCGCCGACGACCGTGAAGCCCGGCACGGCGACGGCCGACGTCGCCACGATCTCATAGTCGTCGCCGCCGCTGGCCAGGGCCGCCAGGGCGGCCGCGCGATCGGGCTGGGCCGCCAGCCATGTCCGCGCGGGCGACGACAGCGGCACGCGCGCCAGGTCCAGGATCAGCCCCACGCCGCTGGCTTCGGCGATGTGGCCGGCGTCGGCGATCAGGCCGTCGGAGACATCGGCGGCGGCGGTGGCGTGCTCCAGCACCGCGGCGCGCAGATCGAGCCGCGGCGTCGGCAGGCGGTATCGCGCCGCAAGGCGGCCCTCCGGGTCGGCGATCTCGCCGCGGGCGGCCAGCAGCCCCAGCCAACCGTCGCCGATGTGGCCGCTGACGATCAGCCGGTCGCCCGGCCGCGCGCCGGCGCGGCGCACCATCCGGCCTTCCGGGACCCAGCCCAGGGCGGTCAGGCTGGCGGTCAGCGGGCCCGGCGTGGAGACCGTGTCGCCGCCCATCAGGCTGACGCCCGCCTCGCGCAGGTCGGCGCCCAGGCCGGCGGCGAAGCCGGCGCGATCGGCGTCGCCGAAGTCCTTGGGCCAGGCCACCGCCAGGAAGGCCGCGAACGGTTCGGCGCCCTTGGCCGCGAGATCCGACAGGTTCACCCGCGCCAGCCGGCGGCCCACAAGCTCGGGCGTCTCGCCGGCCAGGTAGTGGACGCCCTCGACGATGGCGTCCTTGGTCACCACCAGGTCGTAGCCCGGACGTTGCGGAACCACGGCGGCGTCGTCGCGAAGATCGAAGGCTCCCGCCGCGCCGCGGGTCAGGGGCCGGAAGAGCCGGGCGATCTCGCCGAACTCATCCAGCTGGGTCATCCTTGGCCGCCCGGACGTCGCGGGCCACGCCATCGAGGGCGCCGTTGACGAACCCCGGCTCGGTCCCCTCGAAGAAGCTCTTGGCCAGCTCCACGTATTCGTCGATCACCACCTCGGTGGGTACGTCGGGGCGATGGGCCAGCTCGAAGGCGCCGGCGCGCAGGATCGCGCGCACCGTGGCGTCCAGCCGCTCCAGCCGCCACCCCGAGGCCAGCCGCCGCACGATCGCCGCGTCGATGCGGGACTGCTCGCCCACCACGCCGCGCACGAGGTCGCCGAAGAAGGCCTCGTCGGCCGCCGCCAGGGTCACCCCGTCGACGTCGCGGTCGAAGCGATGCTCGGAGAACTCGCGGATCACGTGCTCGACGCCGATGCTCGACACCTCCATCTGATAGAGCGCCTGGACGGCGGCGAGCCGCGCCACAGAGCGCGAAGCGTGGGCGCTCATCGCTTGCCCCCCATCAGTTGCTGCTTGAGCGCGATCATGGAGAGCGCCGCCTGGGCCGCCGCGCCGCCCTTGTCGCCTTCGCTCGTCCGGGCCATGGCCCAGGCCTGGTCCTCGTCTTCACAGGTCACCACGCCGCTGCCGATGCAGAGCCGGCGGCCGACCGACAGGTCCATCAGCCCCCGCACAGCCTCGGCGGCGACGATCTCGAAATGGAAGGCTTCGCCGGCGATCACCGCGCCCAGGGCCAAATAGCCGTCGTAGTGCTTGCCGGCCGGCCGGTGACCGCCCTCCTCCGCGAACGCGATCGCCGCGGGAATCTCCAGGGCGCCGGGAACGGAGACCACGTCATATTCCGCGCCGAAGGCGGCGAGCGCCTGGGTCGCGCCATCCAGCAGGGCGTCCGCCAGCCCGTCGTAGAATCGCGCCTCCACGATCAGGAGGCGCAGCGGTTCATCGCTCATCGAAAGTCCTTGAACAGTTGGATGCTGCTCTTAGGCCGTTTCTCGCCAGCGGGCGAGATGGCGCGCCGGCCTGTCGATCACGAGGTCCGCCGGCGCGCCGGAATCGAGGCGGCCATGCGAAGGCGCATCCCGGGTGCGCGGGATCAGGTTCACGCCGAAGATGTCGCCCTCCCCCGCGGGAGCTGGGCGCGAGCCGCCAGTCCCGGGGCTCAGCCCGAGCCGCGCCAGGGCGGGTCGAGGTCGTCGAGGAACGCCGTGGCCTCCGGCGGCGGATCGGGCAGATCGCGCCAGGCGCGGGCGCAGGCCTCGGACAGGCCCAGTTCGAGGGCGAGTTCGACGACCGCCTCGTCGATCGGCGCGCGTTCGAACGTCTCGTCCGGGGCGCGGCGCGCCAGGCCTTCCACGAGGCCGCCGACCAGATCGTCGAACAGCTCGTCGCGTTCGTCGTCGGGACCTTCGCAGGCCTCGCGCTCGGCCCAGGCGACGCGGGCCACCGCGCGGCGCACCGTGGCCATGCGCCGGGCCACGGCGGCTTCGTCGCGGACCTGCGGATGTTCGCGCGCATGTTCGGCCAGGGCGCGCTTCAGCCGGACCTTCAGCAGCAGGAACTGGCGGTAGGAGCGCGCGGCGCGCTGGGCGGTGCGGGCCAGGCGGTTGGCTTCGTCGGGGTCTTCCGCCGCGTGGGCCCGCTCGGTGAAGCGGCGGGCCGTGGCGAGGTCCAGCGCCGCGAGCTCGGAAAGCCCCGCCGCCTCGGCCTCGGTGATGTCGAGCGCGTCCAGCATGAGGCGCGGAGTGGAGCACGCCGGTACGTCAGGAACGGACGTAGGCGGAGGGCGGACGTCGCGAATGTCAGGGACGGGTGGAGAGGTCGCATTGGCCTAGGCAGCTGCTAACAGCGAGGACACCCGCCGCCTGGAGGGCCGCCTCCGCCTCTTCGGTCAACCCTGGCAGCAGCTTCCTCAGCCAAACGCTGACGCCTTGCCAGTTCGGCTTCGTAAGCGAGTACCGAGTTCAACCGACTCTCGAAGCCTGCCCGTATGTCCTTGACCGCAGCGAGTTGGCTGTCTCTCGAACCGCGCATCTTTGCGACGCGGACATTCACTTCTTCTGCATCCGAAGTCGCGAGGACCTGATCAAAATTGATATCTTTCAATGATGACTCCAGCGTCTCCGCGGGTCCCATTCCCGAACCATCACCAAGAACGGCTACTCGGAGGAGACGGGAATTGTTGGAACCATAGCCGGCGATGATGCTCGCATATGCGTTCTCGGCGCCGGCGAGTTGGACGGCGTAGCCGTCGAGCATCTTCATCGCCGCGTCAGCGCGCTTCAAACTTTCGAAGGCTATTCCGAGTTGGATTGACCGAAGCTCGCGTGCGTCAGCCTCATAGTCTTTGAGCGGCAGACGACTTCCCCGAGCGGATCCTACCCGTTCGAACCCGTCGCCGCTCAGCCTGATGCCTGGCTTTGGCAAGGCTTCGATTCGAACCTTGGCATTTGTTGCCACTACATCACGCGGGTCGGAAGCACCAATAAGAGCGACTGTATCTCTATAAAGTAGACCGTAGCAATTGTTCGCCGTATCGCAGTCAATTTCTTTTATGTATTTCCAGGTATCATGACTCTCAAAAAAGCTAATCGACAGCTGATCAATCGCAAGCACGAGATCGGGAACTCCAGAAAACCTACATCTAACCTCACGTACCGTTGCTATGACGTCCGTGTAACGTGCGAACGCCCAGGTCGGACTGGTGCTTCCGTTGATCTTCTCGCGCCGATTCTCCGCAAATCTCAGAAGATTGCTCGTGGCGGTGTTGCCGGATGGCTTGTTTAGAACTTCCCGTACGACTCTATCAGCCGCACTTCCAGCGATCGGCGGTAGGGTCTCTAGCGTACACTGCAAGCGATCGGTGGCCTTCTCCACCGAAAAATCAATGCGGTCGAACGCTGTATCGACGCTCTTGTCTAGCAGCGGAAGGGCCTGCTCAAGCGCTTTGATAAATTCCTCCCTGACGGTAGCAGGATACCGCTCTAAGAAACGGCGGGTCGACCCATCAAGCCCCCCCTTTACGCCGAAACTCAGCGACCAGCAGGGCGTCGCCACAAGCCAGGCACAAAACGCCGTCAACACAAGTCTGAACATGCGTCGCCCCCACCGCTAATATACCCTGACTTGTGTTCTCGAACATTGCAATCAATTCTGCACCCAACAGCAGCTCAAGGTCGAGGGGCGCCACTTCACGAGGTCTGCCAGGCGGAACCGCGTTCTTTCTGTCAAGGCGTGGGCATGATCAATCCGAGATCCGATCTTACGGAGCTCGCCTCCGGGTAGGATGGAGACATCGGCGGCGCTCCGAGGACCGGCCTTTCACCCCGCATTTTCGTCATCCCGGCCGGAGCGCTCGCAAGAGCGCGGAGAGCCGGGAGCCAGCCGCGTAGCGTCGACATCTGAGCTGCTGGGTCCCGGATCTTCGGGCGCTGCGCGCCCTGCGTCCGGGATGACGCGCTGTAGGGCCCGCGAACCGGACCTAGCGCTCGCGCGCCAGGACCTCGTTCAGGCCTTCCTCGCCCAGGAAGCGGGCGAAGTCCTGGGTTTCGCGGAAGTCGCGGTAGACCGAGGCGTAGCGGACGTAGGCCACGTCATCGAGCTGCTTCAGGTGCTTCATCACCAGCTCGCCGATGGTGGACGACGGCAGCTCGGTCTCGCCCATGCTTTCGAGCTGGCGCACGATGGCCGAGATCATCCGCTCCACCCGCTCGGGCTCGATCGGCCGCTTGCGGATGGCGATGGAGATCGACCGGGCGAGTTTGTCGCGGTCGAAGGGCGTGCGCCGCCCCGAGCGCTTGAGGATGGTCAGCTCGCGCAGCTGCACCCGCTCGAAGGTCGTGAAACGGCCCTCGCACGCGGGGCACATCCGGCGACGCCGGATCGCCGCGCCGTCTTCCGACGGGCGGGAATCCTTCACCTGGGTTTCTTCGTGGCCGCAGAACGGGCAGCGCATGATCTAGCCCCCTATGCGGCCAATAAACGCTATCAGCTGTAGATGGGGAAGCGTCTCGTCATCTCCAGGACCTCCCCGCGGACCTTTTCCTCGACGGCCGAGGAGTCCTCGCCGGTGGCCACGGCGTCCAGCACCTCGCCGATCCAGTGGCCGATCTTGCGGAACTCCTCCGGGCCGAAGCCGCGGGTGGTTCCGGCCGGGGAGCCGACGCGCAGGCCCGAGGTCTGCATCGGCGGCAGCGGGTCGCCGGGGATCGAGTTCTTGTTGGTGGTGATGCCGGCGCGCTCCAGCGCGACCTCGGCGACCGCGCCGCTGACGCCCTTGGGGGTCAGGTCCACCAGCATGAGGTGGCTGTCGGTGCCGTTCGAGACGATCTTGAAGCCGGCGTCCTGCAGGCCGTCGGCCAGGGCGCGGGCGTTCTCGATCACCCGCTTCGCATAGGTCTTGAACTCGGGCTTCAGGGCCTCGCCGAACGCCACCGCCTTGGCGGCGATCACGTGCATCAGCGGCCCGCCCTGGAGGCCCGGGAAGACGGCGGAATCGATCTTCTTCGCCAGCTTCTTGTCGTTGGTCATGACCATGCCGCCCCGGGGGCCGCGCAGGGTCTTGTGGGTGGTGGTGGTGACCACGTGGGCGTGCGGGAACGGGTTGGGATATTCCCCCGCCACGATCAGGCCGGCGTAGTGGGCCACGTCGCACATCAGGAGCGCGTCCACCTCGTCGGCGATGGCGCGGAAGCGGGCGAAGTCGATGGCCCGCGAATAGGCCGAGCCGCCGGCGATGATCACCTTCGGCTTGTGCTCGCGCGCCACGGCGGCGGCCTCATCGTAGTCGATCAGGTGGTCCTGGGTCCGCACGCCGTAGGCCACGGGATGGAACCACTTGCCCGACTGGTTGACGCTCTTGCCGTGGGTCAGGTGCCCGCCGTGGTCCAGGTTCATGCCCATGAAGGTGTCGCCCGGCGCCATGGTGGCCATGAACACCGCCTGGTTCGCCTGGCTGCCCGAGTGCGGCTGGACGTTGGCGTACTCGCAGCCGAAGAGCTGCTTGGCGCGCTCCTGGGCCAGGCGTTCGGCCTCGTCCACGACTTCACAGCCGCCGTAGTAGCGCTTGCCCGGATAGCCCTCGGCGTACTTGTTGGTCAGCACCGAGCCCTGGGCCTCCAGCACGGCCTTGGAGACGATATTCTCCGAGGCGATCAGCTCGATCTGATCCTGCTGCCGCTTCAGCTCGCCCTGCAGGACGCCCGCGAGTTCAGGATCGGCCTGGCCGACGCCCTGGTTGAAGAAGTCGGCGGATGCGGGCTGTGCTTGGACGTGCAGGTTCAAGGGCGAGACCTTTCTGGCGGACGAATGAATCCCGGGGGCGCGGAGCGCCTCCTTTACTCCCGAACGCCCCTCGCTCCAACCGCGCCGGGGGAACTATCGCGCCCGCCCAGCGTTGACCCGGAAAGACGACGGCGCGGCGCCATGGCGTCAGCGCGGGCGGCTGTCTGTCGAGAAGGGGAAGTCATGAGCGTAGCTCCCGATTCGAGCGAACTGTCGGGCGAGGACCTGATGCGGCTGGGCGCGGGAATCGTGGCGGCCTACGTCAGCCGCAACCCGGTCACGACCGACGACGTCCCGGACATCATACGCTCGGTCCACACCGCCCTGCGGCAGCTCGCCGACCCGGCTCCGGTGGTGGCCGAGGAACGCCCCAAGCCGGCCGTGCCGGTCGGGCGCTCGATCCAGCGCGACTACATCGTGTGCCTGGAGGACGGGAAGAAGCTGAAGATGCTCAAGCGCTACCTGCGCTCGCGCTACGACATGAGCCCGGACGACTATCGCCGCCGCTGGGGCCTCGCGCCCGACTATCCGATGGTGGCGCCGGCCTATGCCGCGCGGCGGTCCGAATTCGCCAAGAAGATCGGCCTGGGTCGCGGCGTGCGCCGCCGCAACTGAGGCTTCCCGGAAAACAGGACGCCCCTCTCGCGAGGGGCGTCCGGGAACCGCCTGTGTCGGGTTGTGGGCCAGATCGGATCCCGATCTGGAGTTGAGCACGCTTCGACGGATTCGAGTGCAGGCCAAAACGCCGCGGCGCGGAATGTCGCAGGCGGCGGCCGTCGCCGGCCTAGGCGGCGTAGCCGCCCACGCGCTTGACGTTGCAGCGGACCCAGAGGGCTTCGAGGGCCTCGACCAGCTCGTCCATCATGCCGTCGGTATGCGCCGGCGACGGCGTGAAGCGGAGGCGCTCGGTGCCGCGCGGCACGGAGGGGAAGTTGATCGGCTGGACGTAGACGCCGTGATCCTCGAGCAGGATGTCGGAGATCATCTTGCAGTGGATGGGGTCGCCCACCAGCACCGGCACGATGTGGCTGACGCTGGGCATGACCGGCAGGCCCGCCTTGCGGAACTTGGCCTTCAGGGTGGCGGCACGCTCCTGGTGCGCCAGCCGGACCTCGTTGTGCGCCTTGAGGTAGCGGATCGAGGCCACGGCGCCGGCGGCGAGCGCCGGCGGCAGCGAGGTGGTGAAGATGAAGCCGTCGGCCCAGCTGCGGATCGCGTCGCAGATCACCGCGTCGGCGGCGATGTAGCCGCCCATCACGCCGAACGCCTTGCCCAGCGTGCCTTCGATGATGTCGATCTCGGCCATCACGCCGTCGCGTTCGGCCACGCCCGCGCCGCGGGGGCCGTACATGCCGACCGCGTGCACCTCGTCGAGGTAGGTCATGGCGCCGTACTTCTTGGCCAGCGCCACCGTGCCGCGCATGTCGGCGATGTCGCCGTCCATGGAATAGACGCTCTCGAAGGCGATCACCTTCGGCGCGTCCGGATCGGCTTCCATCAGCAGCTGTTCGAGGTGTTCCAGGTCGTTGTGGCGGAACACGCGGCGCTGCTCTCGCTTGCCGGCGCGGATGCCGCTGATCATCGAGTTGTGGTTCAGCTCGTCGGAGAAGACGATCAGGCCGGGCAGGATCTTGTAGAGGGTCGACAGCGACGCCTCGTTGGAGACGTAGCCGGAGGTGAAGAGCAGCGCGGCTTCCTTGCCGTGCAGGTCGGCCAGCTCGGCCTCCAGCTCCACGTGATAGTGGGTGGTGCCCGAGATGTTGCGGGTGCCGCCCGAGCCCGCGCCGGCCTCTTCGATGGCCTGATGCATGGCGTCGAGGACGACGGGGTTCTGGCCCTGGCCGAGATAGTCGTTCGAGCACCAGACGGTGACGTCGCTGGTGGAGCCGTCGCCCTTGGTCCAGGTGGCCCGGGGGAACTCGCCGCGGTGACGCTTGAGGTCGGCGAAGACGCGGTAGCGTCCTTCCGAGCGGACGCGCTCAAGGGCCGTGCGGAAAGCTTCCCTGTAATCCATCGACGTCAATCCCGTGGCGCCTTCGCGCTCTGCCAGACCTTCGGATACGACCGCCTTTTGGCGCCCTGACTTGCGGATGTCCATAAAATGAACGCCCCGTCAGGCGCGGCTTTCGTGAAAGCGGGCATAGAATCCGTGAGTGGAACGCGCCTTGATCCGGATCAAGCGGCCGGGGGCGGCGCATGGCCGCGCAGCATCTCCAGGATGGCCGAGAAATCCTTGCCGCCGCCGCCCAGCCGATCGAACAGGGCGTAGAGCCCTTCGGCCGCGGCCCCCAGCGGCGCAGCCGCGCCGGCCTTGGCGGCCGCCTCCTGGGCGAGCTTGAGGTCCTTCAGCATCATGGCGGTGGCGAACCCGCCCTCGTAGCCGCGATTCGACGGCGCGGCGGGCACCGGGCCCGGCCACGGGCAATAGCTGGTCAGGCTCCAGCACTGGCCGGACGACTTCGAGGCGATCTCGAAGAAGCGCTCGCCGTCCAGGCCCAGCTTCTCGGCCAGGGCGAAGGCCTCGCAGACCCCGATCATCGAAATGCCCAGGACCATGTTGTTGCAGATCTTGGCCGCCTGCCCCGCCCCGTGGTCGCCGGCGCGGATCGTGATTCGGCTCATCGGCTCCAGCGCCGCCTCGACCGCGGCGAAGTCGGGCTCGTCGCAGCCCACCATGAAGGCCAGGGTGCCGGCGTCGGCCGCGGCCGTGCCGCCGGAGACCGGCGCGTCGGCGAACCGGAAGCCGGCCGCCTTGGCCTGGGCGGCCACGGCGCGGGCGCTGTCCACGTCGATGGTCGAGCAGTCGACCAGCAGCGCCGACTTTGGCGCGTGCGGCAGGATGTCCTCGGCGTAGACCTTCCGGACGTGGGCCCCCGCCGGCAGCATGGTGATGACCACGTCCGCGCCGGCCACGGCCTGCGACGCCGACGGCGCGGCCTTGCAGCCCTGCCCGCGCGCGCGGTCCAGGGCCGCCGCGGAGAGGTCGAACGCCATGACCTCGCGCCCCGCCTTCGCCTGATTGGCGGCCATGCCGCCGCCCATATTGCCGAGGCCGATGAACGCGACGCGGGTCATGTGCTCTTCTTCCGTGCTTTAGGCTGGTTTCTTGAACTTGTAGACGAACTGGTCCGTGTGGTGACGGATCGAGGGGTCGAACACGCCCTTGGTGTGATCGTCGCCCGGGTTGCGCAGCGCGTCGCTCTCGCCGACGAACTTGAAGCCGGCGGCCTCGACCTCCCGCTTCACGACGGCCGGATCGATCCGGTGCACGGTGCTGGTGGCGTTCGCCGTGTCGGCGTTGGCCACGTGGTCGAGCACGATGTAGACGCCGCCGGGCTTCAGGGCGTCGTAGATCGACTTGTTGAACGCCAGCATATCGACGTTCGGGATGTTCTTGACGTCGTGATAGTTCTGCGAGGTCCAGAGGATGTCGGCCTTGGTCGGGACCGCGACCCCGCCCGTCAGCGCCACGTGGATCGACTTGACGTTGGAATAGGCCGGATCGGCGGCGAGGGTGTCCTGGGCCGGCGGCTTGGCCGGGTCGCGCGCCGGACCGCCGACGGCGTAGACGGTTCCGTTCGGCCCCACGGCCTTGGCGAACAGGCGGGTGAAGTAGCCGCCGCCGGGGATCAGGTCGATCACCGTCTGGCCCGGCTTCACGCCCGAGAATTCGAGCATCTCGGCCGGCTTGCGGACCGCGTCCAGTTCGGTGTCGGCGGCGGGCCGGTTGGCGTCGGCGATGGCGGCTGTGACGGCCGGCGACGGCGCGGCGAGCGCGGCGCCCGCCGAGAGCGCCATGGCCGCGGCGGCGGCCAGCAGAATTCGGGTCTTCATGGTGGTGATCCCTCCCGCGGCCGCACACCGGCCGCCTTGCCTCTCAAGGTAGAGGCGACCACTCCTGATCGGAAGGCAGGGGCGCAAATATGGCGTCGAGGATGTCGTCGCCGACGGCCTCCAGGGTCGGCGGATTCCACTTCGGCGCATTGTCCTTGTCGACGATCACCGCGCGCACGCCCTCGATGAAGTCGTGGCGCTGAACCACCCGCGCGCCGATCCGGTATTCCATGGCCATGTTGTCGGCGAAGCTCTTCAGGCCCGCGCTGGTCTTCAACTGGCGGAAGGCCACCTTCATCGTCTGCGGCGACTTGGTCGCCAGCACGGCGAGCTGTTCCTTCGCCCAGTCGCTGTCAGAGGCCTTCAGCGCCGCCACGATCGCTTCCACGCTGTCGCCGCCGAACGTGCGGGCGATCTCGTCCTGATGCTGGGCGACGGGCGGGCGGCCGGCGTCGCCTTCCATCTCCGTCAGCAGCGTTTCGATCGCGGCGGGATCGGCCAGCACGCCCGCCTTCAGGGCGTCGACCTTGCCGCTCTCCAGATAGTCGGTGGCGATGCCCAGCAGTTCGCAGTCGGCCGCCTTCACCCGCGCGCCGGTCAGGGCCAGCCACAGGCCCAGATGGTCGGGCATGCGCGACAGGTGCCAGCCGCCGCCCACGTCGGGGAACAGGCCGATCCCGGTCTCGGGCATGGCGTAGGTGGTGCGCTCGGTCGCCACCCGGTAGCGGCAGGGCATGGCGATGCCGACGCCGCCGCCCATGGTGATCCCGTCCATGATCGCCAGCGTCGGCTTGGGATAGCGGAACAGCAGCTCGTTCAGCCGGTATTCGTCGAAGAAGAACGCACGGGCCTTCGACCCGTCGCCGGCGCCGCTTTCGGCCAGCATGCGGATGTCGCCGCCCGCGCAGAAGCCGCGCTCGCCGGCGTGGTCGAACATCACCAGTTCGACGGCCGGATCGTCCCGCCACGCCAGCAGCGCCTCGGTCATCAGGCCGATCATGTTGGTGGTCAGGGCGTGGATCGCCTTGGGCCGGTTCAGCGTGATCCGCCCGACCCGGCCGTCGATCCGGCAGATGGCTTCGGGTTCAGACATCGATCGCCTCCGCCTCTCCCCCCGCACTTCGTGTCGGGGGAGAGGATTTTTGCGCGCTCATGGCCGGAACAGCTCCCGCGCAGTGATCACCCGCATGATCTCGTTGGTGCCTTCGAGGATCTGGTGGACGCGCAGGTCGCGCACGATGCGTTCCAGCGGATAGTCGCGCAGATAGCCGTAGCCGCCGTGCAGCTGCAGCGCCTGGTTGGCCACCTCGAAGCCGGCGTCGGTGGCGAACCGCTTGGCCATGGCGCAGTACTGCGTCGCCTTCGGGTTCTTGTGGTCCAGCGCATGGGCGGCGCGGCGCACCATCAGGCGCGCGGCGTCCAGGTCGGTCGCCATGTCGGCGAGCCGCCACTGCAGGCCCTGGAATTCCTTCAACGCCTGGCCGAACTGGTTGCGGGTCTCCAGGTAGGCCTTGGCGGTGTCGAGCGCGAGCCCCGCCCCGCCCAGCGAGCACGAGGCGATGTTGATGCGCCCGCCGTCCAGCCCGGCCATGGCGAACTTGAAGCCCTCGCCCTCCTCGCCGATGCGGTTCTCCACCGGAACGCGGCAGTCGTCGAAGTTCACCTGCGCGGTGGGCTGGGCGTTCCAGCCCATCTTCTTCTCCTGGGCGCCGAACGACAGGCCGGGCGTGTCCTTCTCGACGATGATCGCCGAGACGCCCTTGGCCCCCGCTCCGCCCGTGCGCGCCATGACCACATAGACGTCCGAAGTCCCGGCCCCGGAAATGAAGGCCTTCGACCCGTTCAGCACATAGTGGTCGCCATCGCGAACAGCCGTGGTCTTCAGCGCCGCGGCGTCCGAACCCGAGCCCGGCTCGGTCAGGCAATAGGAGGCGATCAGCTCCATCGAGGTGAGCTTCGGCAGGAACCGCCGGCGCAGGTCCTCGCCGCCGAACCGGTCGATCATCCACGAGGCCATGTTGTGGATCGAGATGAACGCCGCCACCGAGACGTCGCCGTAGCTGAGCGCCTCGAAGACGATGGAGGCGTCGAGCCGGCTGAGCGCCGAGCCGCCCACGTCCTCGCGAACGTAGAGCCCCGCGAACCCCAGCTCGGCGGCCTTCTTCAGCACGTCGACCGGGAAGTGCTTGTCCTCGTCCCAGCGGGCCGAGTTCGGAGCCAGCTCGGCGGCGGAAAACGCCCGTGCAGCGTCCTCGATCGCCCGCTGGTCCTCGGTCAGGTCGAAATCCATGGCCGCTGGGTCGCCCGCCGCGTGCGGGGTGTCAACGGTCCGTAGCGGCGCCCTTGCGCCTCGGGACCGCCACATCGCGGCCCTCATCCACAGCTTGGCTGCAGGCGGGAGGACAATCCATGCATGTGGCCGCCGGCATCGCTCGTCTGGGGCCTGGCGAACGCCGTGCGCTGATCGTGCTCGCGTCGATCGCGCTGCACATGGTCGTCCTGGGCTGGCTGGCGTTCCGGCGCGCGCCGGGAGAGCCCGCGGCGGAGGTTCCAGCGCTGAGCATCCAGATCGTGAGGCTCGCTCCACCCGCCCGGCCGCGGCGCGAGCCGCCTCGCCGCGATCCAGCCGGGCGCGTCAGCACGGAAGCGCCAACCGCCGCGCCGCCGGCTCCCCCGCCGCCATCGAAGGAAGCGGCCGCCAAGGACGCGGACACCGTCGATCCGCGCTGGCGGGTCGACCTGAACCCGCCCGTGTTCAAGGACGGGCAATGGCCTCGCCCAACGCCGCCGCCCTCGCTGCGACGTCCCAAGTGCGACCCCTGGGATGACTCCTCCGCGGCGAAGGCGGCGTGCCGGCGCGAGCTGGCCGTGGCCCGCGCGATCGACCGCAACAACGACCCGCAGAACGGCGACGACGACTTCGCCCGCGAAGCCCGCCACAAGGGGGCCATGCGCGACTATCACGACGCGCCGGGCACGTCGGGCTATCCGGGCCTGCGCTGCGCGCTGCTCCATCGCTGCTGACCGATCCCCCCCTTGCCTCGGCGCGCGCGTGGGTCCAAACGCGCCGCATGACCAAAGCTCCCCTCGCCCCCTTCCCGGCGCTGCGCATGCGCCGCCTGCGCCAGGCCGACTGGATCCGCCGGATGGTCCGCGAGACGGTGCTCACGCCGTCCGACCTGATCTGGTCGATGGTGGTGCATGAGGGCGAGGGCCAGATTCCGGTGGGTTCGATGCCCGGGATCAGCCGCCTGTCGGTGAAGGACGCCGCGGCGGCCGCCAAGGAAGCCCGCAGCCTCGGAATCCCCGCCATCGCCGTCTTCCCGCACATCGACGGCGCCAAGAAGGACGCCTCGGGCAAGCTGGCGCTCGATCCGAACGGCCTGGTCGCCAACGCGGTGAAGGCCATGAAGGACGCCGCCCCCGAGGTCGGGATCATGTGCGACGTGGCGCTCGATCCGTTCACCGACCACGGCCACGACGGGGTGCTTGAGGACGGCCGCGTCGTCAACGACGCCACTGTGGAGGTGCTGGTCCAGCAGGCGCTGATGCAGGCCAAGGCCGGCTGCGACATCCTCGCGCCGTCCGACATGATGGACGGCCGCTGCGGCGCGCTGCGCACGGCGCTGGAGGCCGAAGGCCTGCAGGACGTGATGATCATGTCGTACGCGGCCAAGTACGCCTCGGCCTTCTACGGCCCCTACCGCGAGGCGATCGGCTCCGGGAAGCTGGGGACCGGTTCGGTCGACAACCCCGGCGACAAGAAGACCTACCAGATGGATTCGGCCAACCACGCCGAGGCGTTGCGCGAAGTGGCCCTCGACATCGCCGAAGGCGCCGACATGGTGATGGTGAAGCCGGGGATGCCCTACCTCGACATCGTCCGCCAGGTGGTCGACGCCTTCTCCCTGCCCACCTTCGCGTTCCAGGTTTCGGGCGAGTACGCGATGATCATGGCCGCCGCCCAGAACGGCTGGCTGGACGAAGAGCGTTCGATCCTGGAGAGCCTGGGCGCGTTCAAGCGGGCCGGCGCGGCGGGGATCATCACCTACTTCGCGCCGCGCGCCGCGCGGATGCTGGGGGCCTGATCTTCCTCAGGGCCGCCCCGCGTGGGGAACGTCGACCTGCGCCACCAGGATCCGGCCCACCATCTCGCGTGCGGCTTCCTCGTGGTCGGACCCGCCCGCCACCATCATGAACAGCGTCTTGCCGTCATCGCCGCCCAGCATGCAGGCGAAGCAGGGCTGGCCGTCGGTCTCGATGGTCTCCAGCACCTTGCCGCCCTCGCCGATGCGCACGCACTCCGGGGCGATGGGGTTGGCGATCCAGATGGCCCCCTCGGCGTCGAGGCAGATGCCGTCGGGCAGCGAGGGCTGGGTCGAGGCCCAGACGCGCCGGTTCGAAAGGCTCCCGTCCGGGCCGATGTCGAACGCCGTCAGGGCGGCCGCCAGCGATTCGCCCACGATCAGGGTCTTGCCGTCGGGGGTGATGACGGGACCGTTCGGGAAGTGCATGTCGTCGGCGACGACCCGAGCCTCTCCGTCCGGCGTGACGTAGGCCAGCTTGGCGGTCGGATGCTCGGCGATCACCGACGGAGCGCCGCGCGCCGCCATCTCGGCGTCGAGATCGAAACCGAAATTGCCGACGTAGGCGCCGCCCGCCGCATCGACCACCATGTCGTTGCAGTGGAAGGTGGCGATGTGGCCCAGGTCGGCGTGCACGGAAATCTTGCCGTCGAGGTCGCGGCGCAGGAGCCGGCGCTTGGTCATGGAGACGATCAGCATGGAGCCGTCCGGCCGCCAGCCGAGTCCCGAGGGCTGGTCGTCGATCTCGAACTCGGTTCGGAGGTCGCCCGCCAGCGACACCGACTTCACCGCGTGCGCGTAGAAGTCGCTGAACCAAAGCCGGCCGTCGCGCCACCGGGGCCCCTCGCCGAAGTAGAGCCCGCCCGTGAGCACCCGCGTCTTCCGAACCATGACGATCTTCCCCTGGCTTTCGTCGGGGGAAGATCGCTGAGCCGGACCGGCGTGTCATCCCGCCGGACGGATCTTCCCTAAAGGCCGCCCATCGTCGCGCCCGGATAGAAGGGCAGCTTGCGGAGCCGCTGTCCGGTGAGCTTGGCGTAGGCGTTGGCCATGGCCGGCGCGACGCAGGGGACGCCTGTCTCGCCCACGCCGCCCGGGGCGGCCTCGCTCGCCACGATGCTGACCTTGATGTCCGGAACATCGCCGGCCTTGGCGAGCCGGTAGTTGTTGAAGTTGGTGACGTTCGCCTTCCCGCCGGCGAACAGCACCTGCCCCCACATCGCGGCGGACAGTCCGTGGATCACCCCGCCCTGAATCTGCGCCTCGATCTGGTCGGGATTGACCGCCACGCCGCAGTCGATGGCGCAATAGAGCGTGTTGAGGCGCATCTTCCCCGAGCTCTGGGAGACCTCGGCGACCATGGCGATGTAGCTGCCGAAGCCCTTCAGGAAGGCGACGCCTCGCGCCCGGCCGGATCGGGGCGAGGACGTCGACCAGCCGCTGAGGGCGTCGACGGCGTCGATGACCCCGACGGCCCGCGGGTCCCCGGCCAGCGCCGCCCGGCGGAACGCCAGCGGATCGGCGCCCAAAGCGCCGGCCAGCTCGTCGATGGCGCTTTCGACGGCGAAGGTGTTGTACGACTCCCCGACCGAGCGCCAGTAGCCGAGGGGGATGTCCGCCGGCAGCGGAACGAACTCGATCCGCCGGTTGGCGATCGCGTAGGGAAGGCCCTGGGCCCCGGCGACGGCGCCGGTGTCCTCGGGATTGTTGCCCGGCTTGGTGTTGCGCTGGATGTTTATCGAGGGCGAGACGTTGCGGTAGATCATCGCCGACAGGTTCCGGTTCGCGTCGAGCCCGGCCTGCACCCGGATGACCGCGCACGGCCGGTACATGTCGTTCTGGAAGTCCTGCTTGCGCGACCAGGTCAGCTTGACGGGCTTGCCGATCGCCTTGGCGACCTTCACCGCCTGGCCGACGTAGTCCTGCTCGATCTTCCGGCCCAGCCCGCCGCCCAGGAAGGTGGTGTGAACCTTGATCGCCGTCGCAGGCAGGCCGGTGATCGCCATGACGGTGGGGATGCAGAGCTGCTGGCCCTGGGTGGGCGCCCAGACCTCCGCGGAGTCGGCGGTGACCACGGCGGTGCAGTTCAGCACCTCCATGCAGGCGTGGGCGAGATAGGGAAGCTCGTAGGTGGCGTCGAGGCGGACGGCGGCGTCCGCCAGGGCTATGGCCGGGTCGACGCCGCCCGTCGTCTCGTAGATCCGCGGCGCGGCCGACGTCGATGTGGCCAGGGCGCGGGCGTTGGCCATGATGCTGGTCGAGTCGCGCGAAGAGGTGTCCGCCGGCAGGTTCCACCTGATCTTGGACGCGAGCGACTCCGCCATCCGCATGGCGCTCCAGGTGTCGTTCGCCACGACCGCCACGGCGTTGCCGAGATCGACCATCGCGAGCGCGCCGGACGGCTTCGAGGGGAGGCTCGCGACCGTCCCGCCCAAGGTCGGACAGTGGACGACCGACGCGAAGACCATTCCGGGGACCTGCACGTCCGAGCCGAAGACGGCCGAACCGTCGACCTTGGCCGGAATGTCGGTGCGCGCCATCGGCTTGCCGATCACGTTGCGCGTGGTCGCCAGGGCCGGCGAGGCCGGCGCCGGCAGGCCGGCCGCCGTCTCCACGAGTTCGCTGAACCTGTAGGTCTTGACCCCGTTCGTCGCCTTCCCGCCCGGGGCCAGGCTCCAGCCTCCGCCGGGCGTAAGGGTCTCCGCGGCCGCCAGGAGAAGTTCGCGCGCGACGGCCGCCGCCTTGCGAAGCGGCGTGTACCAGCCCCGCATGCTCGTGCTGCCGCCCGTCAGCTGGGCGCGGAACAGCGGGTTGGCGAACGGATTGGGCTGGCCGGCGAAGGCGTCGGCGTGCTCGACCTTCACCTGCGTCCAGTCGAGCATCAGCTCCTCGGCGATGAGCTGGGCCAGGCCGGTCATGATCCCCTGCCCCATCTCGGTCGCGCCGATCAGCAGGGTGACGTCGTTCGCGCCGTCGATCCTGAGATAGGCCCCGAGGTCCGTCGTCGGCAGCGCGGCCGCCGCGCTCGCCGTCCCCGTCGCGCCCGAGGCGCCGCTGAGCGGGGCGCCGAGCTTCGCCAGGCCCGCGCCGACAGGCACCATAAGAGCCGCGGCGCCGCCAGCCAGGATGGCGCGCCGATCAAGCGTTTCCATGAACGTCCCTCCGAATGTCTTGATTGGGTCGGGCGCCTAGAGGCCCTGTTGCGCCGCCTTGATCCGCGGGTAGGTCCCGCAGACGCAGAGGTGATTCACCTCGGAGGAAATCTCCTTGCCGTGGTGACCGCCCTTCATCGCCGCGACGGTCGCCGTCAGCATTCCGGGCTGGCAGTAGCCGCATTGCGGCACCTGGTGTTCGACCCAGGCGGCCTGGGCCTTCTTGCCCTCCGCGTCCGTCGAGAGACCTTCGACCGTGACGATCTTCTTTCCGATCGCGGAGCCCACGTCGAAGACGCAGGAGTGTTCCCGCTGGCCGTCCACCAGCACGGTGCAGGCCCCGCAAACCTCGATGCCGCACCCGTACTTCGTGCCCGTCAGGCCGAGGACATCCCGCAACACCCAGAGCAGAGGCATATCGGTGCTACTGACGGTCGCGGTTCGGACGACGCCATTCACGTTCAAGGAAATCTTCGTCGACATACCTTCAGACTCCTGTATATACGAGACTTGTTACAGCCAAGCTTTGAGTCGTTTATTGAGAATGATTGTTAATTCGAGCAGTCGACTCGTTTACCGAAGTAGAAGGCGAAGTTTCCGCAACGATCAGCAATATGGAACCCTTGTGTGCGGCGAGATGACGCATCTCCCCTTGCAGGCGAGCGCTCCCGGGCTTCTCAAGGGTGGCATTCGGACGTGATCGTCGAGGTCGTCGGCGCGATCATCGGCGATGGCGCAGGGCGCATCCTGACCGTCCGCAAGCGCGGCGCGCGCAGGTTCATGCTGCCGGGGGGCAAGCGCGAACCCGGCGAGGACGACCTGACGGCGCTCGCCCGGGAGCTTTCGGAGGAGCTTGGCGTGCGCCTCGTCGCCGCCGAGCCCTTTGGACGGTTCGAGGCCGAGGCCGCCAACGAACCGGGCGCGCGCGTCAGGTCATCGGTCTACCAGGCGGAAATCGATGGCGACATCGCCGCGGCCGCCGAGATCGAGGACCTGCGGTGGATCGATCCGGCCGCCCTGCCGGACGTCCCGCTCGCCCCGCTGCTGGCGGAGCAGATCCTGCCCCGGCTTCGGGCCTAGGCCGCCTCGGGCGTCACCCGCGCCATCCGACGCACCTCGGCGAGTGGAAGCGCCAGCAGGTCTTCGAAGGGCAGCAGATCCAGGCCCCTCGCCCTGCGGCCGCGGAACCAGGCGCGCAGGCATTCGAGAACGTAGCCCGGCCCCTCGCTGCGCAGCCGCGCCTGCAGCGACGAGACCATCAGCAACCGGTTCGAACGGCCACCGCTCAACCCATGGCTGAACCAGAGCAGCAGCGTCTCGCCGCGGGGATCGGCGGCGTAGCCGGTCAGCACGTGGCGCAGGTCGTGGATCAGGATGTTGCGCTCGCCGAACCACGCGGGCCCGTCCTGGGGAACGCGTCCCCCGCGCGCCTGCCGGCCGAGCTCGACAAGCTTGGTGGGCGACAGGCTCCAGCGGTCGATGTGGGCCAGGAAAGCGCGGCCGAAGCTGCCCTCGGGGGTCGCCTCCAGCGCGGCGCGATCCTGGAGCGCCGCCATGAGGTCGGGACGGCGTTCGTAGAGCCGGCGGCCGGCGGGGACCGTCATCATCCGCGCGAAGCCGCGCTCGTTCCCGTCCGGGTTCAGGGCCTGGATGACCTCGAACGCCATTTCGGTGCGGTTCGGATCGTCGCGCAGAATCCGCGCCGCCGCCCTCGCCCGCTTCCAGTCCGGCTTGCGCCGCGCGGCGCGATCCTGGGCCAGATCTCGGGTGACCGTTGCATCCATGGCCGCCTCCCTTGGGCGCGCCGCCATTCGGCGTGCGTTGTCGGGGGCGAGTTTAGTCGCCTTGTCCGCCCAGCCAATCCTTGAGAATGGCGTTCACCTTCTCGGGCGCTTCCTGCTGGACCCAGTGCGAGACCCCCGGCAGGCGGTGGATCGTCAGGTCGCGGACGTAGGCGTCGGTCCCGTCCAGCAGCTCCAGCCCCAGCGCGGCGTCGGCCTCGCCCCAGACGATCAGCGTCGGAACCTCGATGGGGTCCCAGGGCCCGGCGAGCTTGCCCTGCAGGCGGAACGCGGCGCGGTACCAGTTGATCATGCCGGTGATCGCGCCGGGCCGCTGGGCGTTGCGGGCGTAGTGGTCCAGCACCTCGGGCGTGAAGTTCGCCTTGTCGACGGCCATGTCGTGAAACGCGCGCCGCACGGCCCTGGCGTCGTTCGCGGTGGTGACCCACTCGGGCAGGCCGGGGATCTGGAAGAAGAACATGTACCAGCTCTTGGCGAGCTGGCTGAAGGACCGGCGCAGCACGGCGCTCATCACCGCCGGGTGCGGCACGTTCATGATCACGAGGCGTTCGAGCGGCCGCACGCGGTTGGCCGCGAAGGTCCAGGCCAGGCCCGCGCCCCAGTCGTGGCCGATCAGGGTGACGGTCTTCGCGCCGCTGGCGTCGATGATCGCCGCCACGTCCTCCATGAGCCGATCGATGAGGTAGGCCTTGACCTCGCGCGGCTTGGGCTCGGTCTCGCCATAGCCGCGCAGGTCCGGCGCCCAGGCGCGATAGCCCAATTCGGCCAGCAGCGGGAGCTGGTAGCGCCACGAGAAGCGGCTTTCGGGAAAGCCGTGCAGGCAAAGCGCCAGCCGGTCGCCCTCCCCGGCCTCGTCGACGGCGAAACGGAAGCCGTTGGCCTCCACGGTGCGGGTGGTGATCGTCATGGGTAGGTGAAATAGGTGCTTTCGCGCTCGGCGCCGGGAAGGGTGATCATGCCCTGCAGGGTGAAGCCGATCTTCCGCAGGACCGCCATGGAGGCGAAGTTCTCAGGCGAGGTGACCGCCGCCAGCCGGTCGACGCCCAGTTGGTCGCGGGCGTGGGCCACCACCGCGGCGGCGGCCTCCTGGGCGTAGCCGCGCCCCCACGCGTCGGGGACGAAGGCGTAGCCCACGTCAGGCATGTCCAGGCCCTCGCGCCGGACGAGGCCCGCCATGCCGACGGGCCGGCCATCGTGCTGGACCGCGAGCCACATGCCGAATCCCAGGTTGTCATAGCCGGCGATCATCCGATCACGGATGTAGGCCTCGGCCTCTTCGACCGTGCGCACGCCTCGATCGCCGATGTTCTCGAGGAACCCCGGCGAGTTGAGCAGCTCCAGCACGAACGAAGCGTCGTGCGCCTCGGCCTCGCGCAACACCAGCCGCTCCGTCTTGAGTATGGTTCTGGACACGCCCTCTCCCTCCGCAACGCCATCTTAACGGCGTCCGGCGCAACTTGCCCGCCAAACAGCGTTAAGGCGGATGAACCATGGCCGCGGGCAGCGACCAGCCGATCCTCATCAAGAAGATCAAGAAGGGCGGCGGCGGCGGCCACCATGGCGGCGCGTGGAAGGTCGCCTACGCCGACTTCGTGACCGCGATGATGGCCTTCTTCCTGCTGATGTGGCTCATCAACACCACCAGCCCCGAGCAGAAGCGCGGCATCGCCGATTACTTCGCGCCGGCCAGCGTCTCCGAGACCTCCTCGGGCGCCGGAGGCATCCTGGCGGGCACGGCCCTCGGCAGCGACGGCTCCAAGAGCTCGGGCTCCAGCGCCGTGATCGAGGAGCTGGCTCCGAGCTCCCAGAATCCGAACGACGGCGACAGCAGCGAGGGCAGCAAGGCCCAGGCGCCCGCCGATCCCGACATCGACGCCGACCTGAAGCGCGAAGAGGCCGCCTTCCACTCGGCCGCCCAGTCGCTGCGCCAGGCGCTGCAGGACATGCCGGAACTGGCCGAGCTGTCCAAGAACATCATCATCGACGAGACGCCCGAGGGCATGCGCATCCAGCTCGTGGACCAGGAAGGCCGGTCCATGTTCGCCCCCAACAGCGTCCAGCCGAACGACCGCGCGAAGCTGCTGCTGCGGGCGATCTCCAAGGTGATCAACCAGCTGCCCAACCGGATCAGCCTCTACGGCCACACCAGCGCCAACTCGGACGGCTCGCGGCCGGAGAGCGACTGGCAACTCTCCGCCGGCCGCGCCAACGCCTCCCGCCAGGTGCTCCAAAGCGCCGGCGTCGACGCCGACCGAATCTATCAGGTGTCGGGAAAGGCTGGCTCCGAGCCCCTCTATCCCGACGACCCGACGCTGCCCGGAAACCGCCGCCTCGCGATCGTGCTCCTGCGCGAGGCGCCTGTGCTGCCGCCAAATCCCGCGCTCTAACCGGGCCTTGCGCGTCGCGCCGGCATGACGCCTAATCGCGGCATGACGAATGGTCCGAAGGCGACCGCAGCGCCGTGACGCAGCATTTCCCGACCCGACAGCTCCGGTTCTTCCTGACCGCGCCGTCGCCGTGTCCGTACCTGCCGGAGCGCTGGGAACGTAAGGTTTTCGCGCATCTGCCGCTGTCGGACGGAGCCGCGGTCAACGACAGCCTGACGCAGGTGGGCTTCCGCCGCTCGCAGAACATCGCCTACCGGCCCGCCTGCGAGGCCTGCTCGGCCTGTGTCTCGGCGCGCGTCCCCGCCGGGGACTACGTGTTTTCGCGCTCGGAACGGAAGATCCTGTCCCGCAACGAGGACGTCTCCCGCTGCCTTGTCGAGGCCGAGGCGACGATGGAGCAGTTCGACCTGCTCCGGCGCTATCTGGTGGCCCGCCACGCCGACGGCGGAATGGCCGAGATGACCTGGCCTGACTACGTCGCCATGGTCGAGGACACGGCCGTCCGGACCCACATCATCGAGTATCGGGTCAGCCGCGAGGACGGCGGTCCGTCCGACCTCGTGGGTTGCGCGCTGGTGGACCTGATGAGCGACGGACTCTCGCTGGTCTACAGCTTCTACGACCCCACCATGCCGCGGCGCAGCCTGGGCTCGTTCATGATCCTGGACCACGTGGTTCAGGCGTGCCTCACGAACCTGCCATACGTCTACCTCGGCTATTGGGTGCGGGGCTCCGAGAAGATGGACTACAAGGTGCGCTTCTCGCCGATCGAGCTGCTGCGTCCCGAGGGCTGGACGCTGGCGCAGGCCCGCGACCTGCCGGCCGGAGCGCGCCGCGACTAATCGTGGCGCGGCGTCCCGCCCCGGCCTAAAATCAAACTGTGATCATGATCGAACGGCGACACCCATGGCACGGCAGCTTCGGCTGAGCCTGGGGCGGAAGAGCCTCCCCTCCCTCGACGAGTTCGTACGGGGCCCATCCAACGCCGACGCGGCGGCCGCCGTCGAGGCGTGGCCGGGCTGGCCCGTCGGATGCCTGGCCGTCGTGGGCCCCAAGGGATCGGGCAAGTCGCACCTCGCCCGCGCCTGGGCCGCGCGAACCGGCGCGCTGATCCTCTCGGCGGAGACGCCCGACGTCGAAGCGGCGGCCGGCCGGCCGGTGCTGCTGGAGGACGCCGACCGCGGCGTGTCGACGGAAAGCCTGTTCCACCTGATCAACCTGGCGGGCCGCGACGGCGGCGGCCTGCTCCTGACGGCGCGAACCCGGCCGGCGACCTGGCCCACCGCCCTCCCCGACCTGCGCTCGCGGCTGAACGCCTTGCTGGTGGTCGAGATCGAGCCGCCCGACGACCAGGTCCTGGAAGGCGTGCTGCGGCGCTTCTTCCGCGACCGCAACATTCGCCCGCCCGAGGCGGTCTACGCCTATCTGCTGGCCCGTATGGGCCGTTCGATCCCGGACGCGGCCGAGATCGTGCGACGGCTCGACGAAGCCGGCGAGGACGGCTTCCGCCCGGTGACCCGCGTACTGGCCCGCGAGATCCTGGAGCAATCCCGGCGATAGCGCCGGCAGCGCCCAAGGCTTGGGCCCGATGGCGGCCGAGCCGCGAAATCTTGGGCGTCGGACTGGACAAACTGATTCGTTTTCCGGCACAGGTTTCGTGGTGGCGCGAAGGCCACCCCCTCGGAACCTGGAGATGCTCGCGCGGGCCCCGGCCAAGGCTGCAGCGGAGTTGGAGCTCAAGTTCCAGCTTGGCGCGGGCGCCGTGGAGGCGCTCGAAGCCGACCTGTTCCCGCCTGAAAAGGCGTCGGTCTCCCATCTCCATGCGATCTACTACGACACCCCCGAGCACGCCCTGCGCGACGCCGGCTTCGGCCTGCGCGTCCGTCGCCGCGGCGACACCCATGTCCAGACGCTGAAGCACCGGGGCGCCGGCGGCCTTTTCGAGCGGAGCGAATGGGAAGCGCCCGTTCCCGGCCTCGATCTCGACATGACGGCGCTCGACGCCACGCCGGCCCGCGCGGTCGTGGGCGACGAGGCCCTGATCCCCGCCTTCGTCGTGGAGGTCGAGCGGCGCACCCACATCTGGACGCACGGACGCTCGCGCGTCGAGGTCAGTTTCGACACCGGCGTCATCGTGGCCGGCGGACGCACCGACGCGATCGCCGAACTGGAGCTGGAGCTGATTTCGGGCTCGCGCGCGACGCTGTTCGCCCTGGCGCGCCAGCTCCAGGCGAAGGCCGTCCTCACCCTGTCGTTCGCCAGCAAGGCCGAACGGGGATACCGGCTCGCCGGCCATGACGGCGTCGCCGCGCTGAAGGCCCAGCAGAGCGCCATCGGACCCGACGTCACGACGGGCGCCGCCTTCCAGGCCATCGCCCGCGACGCGCTCGTACAGGTCGCCGGCAACGTCCACCTGCTGCGGCGGGCGCACAATCCCGATGTGCTGCATCAGGCTCGCGTGGGGCTGCGTCGCCTGCGGGCGGCGCTGGCGGTCTTCAAGCCGATGCTGGACCCCGACGGTCTGGCCTACGCGCGGACCGAGACGAAGTGGCTGGCCGGAGAGATGGCGCTCGCCCGCGACCTCGACGTCTTCCTGCAACGGCGCCCGCCCGGCGACGAGATCGACGACAGCCCGGCCCGCGCCGCCTTCCTGCGCGCGCTGCGCATCGCGCAGGCCGACGCCTACGAACGCGCGCTCAAGGCCGTGGATTCCGACCGCTTCCGGAGCCTGCTCCTCGGCGTCGCGGAGTGGATCGAGGCCGGCGCGTGGCGACGGATCGCCAGTGGCGAGCGCCGGGCGCTGCGCGAGCGCCCCGTCTCCGGCCTCGCCGCATCGGTGCTCCAGCGATTGGACCGGCGCGTCCGCAAGCGGTCACGCAAGTTCGCGCGCCTCGACGCGGGCGCCCGCCACGAGTTGCGGAAGCAGGTCAAGAAATTGCGCTATGCATCCGCTTTCTTTGGGGAAGTGTTTTCCGAGCATCCGAAGCGCAGGGAACGGTTCGTGGGCGCCCTGCGCCTCGTGCAGGATCGCCTGGGCGACCTCAACGATCTGGCCGTCGCCCGCACGGTCGCGCGACGGGCGCTTGGAAAGCGCACCGGAGAGATCGCCTTCGCCGCGGGCGAGGAAGTCGGCCGCATCACGGCGGGCGAAGACGAGTTGCTCGCGGCCGCCGCCGAGGCGTTCA
Organism: Phenylobacterium sp.; assembly: GCF_016124325.1. Lineage (GTDB taxonomy): Bacteria > Pseudomonadota > Alphaproteobacteria > Caulobacterales > Caulobacteraceae > Phenylobacterium. The sequence continues at coordinate 54,468 of NZ_WGNY01000017.1, read as the reverse complement.
AGGCGTTCCGGCGGACACGGACGTTCTGGTCCGAGCCCAAAGCGCACGCAAAGGACCTTAACCTTTCGCAGCCACGCTTGCGCAGCGTCTGACGACGCCCGAGAAATAGTATGCCGCCGCCCAACGACATCGCACCGATGAACGCCCCCACGCCCGCGCCAGCCATCGAGGAAACCGCACCGGCCGCGATCGAGGATCTGTCCGACTCGCCGGCCCGGTTCTTCAATCGCGAGCTGTCCTGGCTCGCGTTCAATCGCCGGGTGCTCGCCGAGAGCATGAACCCGCGCCACCCGCTGCTGGAGCGGCTGCGATTCCTGGCGATCAGCGCCAACAACCTCGACGAATTCTACATGGTCCGGGTGGCGGGCCTGAAGGCGCAGGTGCGCGAAGAGGTCCGCGTCGTCAGCCAGGACGGCCTGACGCCGGCCGAGCAACTCGTGCGCGTGAACGCCGCGGCGGCCGATCTGATGGGCGACCAACAGACGCGCTGGCGCGAGCTTCGCCAGGAGCTGTCGGGTGTCGGCCTCAACTACATAACGGCGGCCGAAGTGACGCCGGCGGAGCGTTCGGCCCTCGAAGCCCGCTTCCTCTCCGAGCTTTTCCCGGTGCTGACGCCGCTGGCGATCGACCCGGCGCATCCGTTCCCGTTCATCCCGAACCTGGCGTTCTCTCTGGTGCTGAAGATCCGGCGCACTTCGGACGGCCGCCAGCTCTACGCCCTCGCGCCGCTGCCGGCTCAGGTGGCGCGCTTCTGGGAGGTGGCGCCCGGCAAGGGGCCGCGCCGCAAGACCCGCCGCGTGATCTCCCTCGAGAGCGTGGTGACGCTCTTCCTGGATCACCTGTTCCCGGGCTGCGAGATCGTGGAGCAAGGGGTGTTCCGCCTGATCCGCGACTCCGACGTGGAGATCGAGGAGGAAGCCGAAGACCTCGTCCGCGAGTACGAGGCCCTGCTCAAACAGCGCCGGCTGGGCTCGGTGGTGCGCATCGAGCTCGAAGCGGCCATGCCCGACGAACTGCGGGGCTTCATCTCCGAGAGCCTGCACGCCAACCCGGAAGACATCATCCTGATCGACGGCCTGCTGGGCCTGGATGAGCTGTCGCAGCTGATCCCTCCCGACCGGCCCGAGCTGAAGTTCAAGCCGTTCGAGCCGCGCTTCCCCGAGCGGATCCGCGACCACGGCGGCGACTGCTTCGCCGCGATCCGCGAGAAGGACATCCTGGTCCACCACCCGTTCGAGAGCTTCGACGTGGTGGTCCAGTTCCTGCGCCAGGCCGCGCGCGACCCCAACGTCCTGGCGATCAAGCAGACGCTCTACCGGACCTCGAAGGACAGCCCGATCGTGGCGGCTCTGATCGAGGCGGCTGAGAACGGCAAGAACGTCACGGCCGTCGTCGAGATCAAGGCGCGGTTCGACGAGGAGGCCAACCTCAAGTGGGCCCGCGACCTCGAGCGGGCCGGCGTTCACGTGGTCTATGGCTTCATCGAGTACAAGACCCACGCCAAGCTCTCGATGGTGGTCCGTCGCGAGGGCGAGACCCTGCGTACGTACTGCCACTTCGGGACGGGCAACTACCACCCGATCACGGCGCGGATCTACACCGACCTGTCGCTGTTCACGACCGATCCGCCGTTCGGGCGAGACTCGGCCAAGTTGTTCAATTTCGTCACCGGCTACGCCCAGCCCGTGGGGCTGGAGCGGCTGAGCTTTTCTCCGGTGACCATGAAGCGCGACCTCCTGCGCCTGATCGGCGAGGAAGCGAAGGCGGCGCGCTCTGGACGGCCCTCCGGCATCTGGGCCAAGATGAATTCGCTGGTGGACCCGGAAATCATCGACGCGCTCTACGAGGCCAGTCTGGCCGGGGTGCCGATCGAGCTGGTCATCCGGGGCATCTGCTGCCTGCGTCCCGGCGTCCCCGGCCTCTCGCCCACCATCCGGGTGAAGTCGATCGTCGGCCGCTTCCTGGAGCACGGCCGTATCGTGGCCTTCGCCAACGGCCAACCCATGCCCTCATCGCAGGCTCGGGTCTTCATCTCCTCGGCCGACTGGATGCCGCGCAACCTGGATCGCCGCGTCGAATGCATGACGCCGATCGAGAACCCGACGGTGCATCAGCAGGTTCTCCAACAGATCATGCTCGCGAACCTCAAGGACGAAGCGCAGAGCTGGACCCTGGACGGCGACGGCCGCTATAGGCGTGATCCCGCCTGGGACCATCCGAACGCCTTTTCCGCGCACGAGTATTTCATGACCAATCCAAGCCTGTCCGGCCGCGGACAGAGAGTGAAGGACATGCCGCGCGCCATCGATCATGTGGCCGCGCGGGGATAGCCCTGGACGGCCGGAGGGCCGCCACGCCGCAGTCATCGACGTTGGATCGAACTCGGTGCGCCTCGTCATCTACCGGATCGACGGGCGTGCGCTGTGGACGCTCTACAACGAGAAGGTCATCGCCGGGCTGGGCCGCGACCTGCCGACCACGGGCCGCCTGTCCACCGAGGGCGTTGAGGCCGCGATCGGAGCGCTGCGCCGGTTCCGCGCCGTCCTGGACGGCTGGCGCGCCGAGGAGGTGACGGCCGCCGCCACCGCCGCCGTTCGGGACGCCGCCGACGGCAAGGCGTTCCTGAACCGCGTGACCGCCGAAACCGGCCTCAAGGTCCGCGTCATCAGTGGCGAGGAGGAAGCGCGCTACGCGGCGCTGGGCGTGCTCTGCGGCCAGCCCGACGCGGAAGGCGTGGTCGGCGACCTCGGCGGATCGAGCCTCGAACTGGTGCGCCTGAACGGCATGACCAACATCGAGGGCGTCACGCTGCCGCTCGGTCCTTTCGCCCTGGGCGCGCCAAAGCCGCTGGATCCCGAGAAGACGCGCCGGAAGATCGATGATCGTCTCGCGCAGCTCGCCAACCGCTATTCCAGCCCCGAGTTCCACGCCGTGGGCGGCGCGTGGCGAAACCTGGCGCTGCTGCATATGCAGCTGGCCGACTATCCGCTGCATGTGGCCCACCAGTACGAGTTCGGGCGGGCCGACGGACTCGAGCTGGCGCGTTTCGTCGAGCGGCAGTCGCGTTCGTCGCTGGAGCGCATCCAGGGGCTCTCGAAGAAGCGCTACGACACCCTTCCCTATGCGGCGATGGTCCTGGAGCGGCTGATCGAGCGGCTGGGCGTCGACCGCATCGTCATCTCGGCCTACGGCGTGCGCGAAGGCCTGCTGCTGGAAGCCATGCCGCCCGAGATCCGCCAGCGCGATCCGCTGATCGAGGGCTGCGAGGCGCTGGCGGCCCAGCGTGGCGGCGGCCCCGGCATCGGCCAGGCGCTGGAGGCCTGGGTGGCGCCGGTCTTCGAGGGCGCCCCGCCGCTGTTCGGCGCCCGCGACGCCGTCCTGCTGGCGGCCGCCTGCCGGCTGGCCGACCTGGGCGCGCAGCTCCACCCCGACCATCGGGCCGACCTCGCCTTCGAGCAGGTGCTGCGCGCGCCGCTGGCCGGCATGAACCACGCCGAGCGCTGCTTCCTGGCCTTCGCCGCCTTCTCGCGCCACACCGCCGCGCCGCAGCCGCCCGACATCCAGACCATCGAGCGGGTGCTGACGCCGGAGCGGCGGCAGCGCGCCCGGGCCCTGGGCAGCGCGATCCGCCTGGGCTGTGACCTCTCCGGGCGCAATGCGCGGCTGCTGGAGAAGTCGACCGTGCGGGTCAGCGGCGAGCGGCTGACGCTCAGCGCCCTGGCCGGCTGGGAAGACATGCTGCTGGGCGAGCAGACGGCGCGCCGGGCCCAGGCGCTGGCCAATGCGATGAAGCTGAAGCTGGAAATGGCCTGACGCCGGCCGGACAGAGAAAGGCCGGCGGCCCGCCGTCCCTTCTCCGCCGGACTTCGGCGGCCCCTCCCGCACGGCGGCGCGGGCGCGGCCTCAGGGCCGGATAGCAAGAGGGCGGCGCCCCGGTCGCCCGGAACACCGCCCTCTGATCCAGATCCGTTGGGGGACCTGAGCCTTCGAGGTGGAAGGAGACCTGGGCTCCGCTGGCGAGCCAGCTCGGCGTCGATCCGTCTTCCGTGCCGCCTCCGGACCTTCCGAACCGGGTCGCCCCGGGACCTTCAGTCTGGAGAGCCTCCTGCCCGCTCGCCTCCCGGTCGCCCGGTCCGCCGCGCCGCAGTCCCTCTCGGCAAGGAGAGGTTCGCGCAGGGCCGGGCCGGGCGCAACGGCCTCAGGATCGGAGGCTGTGGAACAGTCTTGCGACAGTTCGTGGACAGCCTGTGGAGAACGTCGTAACGCCGATTTATTTCAACGGCTTAGGCTTATCCTCAGGAAGCTTGCGACGACGCCCGCGGCGCGCGGCGCACCTCGACCACCCGCACGCGGGCTCCGTCGAGCACCAGGGCCAGCTCGCCCCGCTTGAGCTTCAGCGCGTCCTCGCCGAAGGCCTCGCGGCGCCAGCCCTTGAGGGCGGCCACGTCGGCGTCGTCGTCGTTGGCGATCTTCTCCAGGTCGGACACCGTGGCGATCAGCTTGGAGGCCACCCCGGACTCCTCGGCGCGGGCCTTCAGCAGCACCTTCAGCAGCTCCACGACCGCGCCGGCGGCCGGCGAGCTGGTGGGCTTGGTCCGCTCGATCACCGGGGCGTAGGCCTCGGGATCCCGCAGCGCCTCGCGGATCGAGGCCACGAGGTCGGGGCCGAAGCGCGAGCCGGAGAAGCCCTTGGGCACCGAGCGCAGGCGGTCGAGGCCGTCGGAGTCGGTCGGCGCCTGGGTGGCGATCTCGTCGATCGCCTCGTCCTTGAGGATGCGGCCGCGCGGCTGGTCGCGAAGCTGGGCGGTGCGCTCGCGCCAGGCGGCCACGGCGCGGTAGACCGCGAGGTACTTGGCGGTGTGCCGGCGCGGCTTCAGCCGCTTCCAGGCGTTGTCGGGCTCGACGTCGTAGTTGGCCGGGTCGGTGAGGTCGGCCATCTCGTCGGTCACCCAGGCGAGGCGGCCTTCCCGCTCCAGCCGCTCGCGCAGCATGGGATAGAGCCGGGCCAGGTGGGTCACGTCGGCCAGGGCGTACGAGAGCTGGGCGTCCGACAGCGGGCGGCGCGACCAGTCGGTGAAGCGGCTGGACTTGTCGATCTCGACCTTCAGCATCTGGCGCACCAGGGCGTCATAGGCGATCTGCTCGCCGAAGCCGGCGGCCATGCCGGCCACCTGGGTGTCGAACAGCGGCCGGGGCATGGCCTGGAGGTTGTTGAAGATCTCCACGTCCTGGCGCGCGGCGTGGAACACCTTCAGGATCTTGGGGTCCCGCATGATGTCGAGGAAGCACGTCATGTCGAGGCCGTCGGCCAGCGGGTCGATGACCGCCTCGGCCGAAGGCGCCGCCGCCTGGATCAGGCACAGCTTGGGCCAGTAGGTGGTCTCGCGCATGAACTCTGTGTCCACCGCGACGAAAGGCTGCCCTTTGATCTTGTCGCAGAAGGCCGCGAGGTCCGCGGTGGTGGTGATTGGCGTCATAAATCCAGCTATAGCCCCGCGCGCGGGCGACTCTGCAAGTCCGCGCGGCGTCTCTGTGCACTTCAAGGCGGGGTTCGTAAATGTCTGAGCGGCCGAACGGTCTCACCTATGCGCAGGCCGGCGTCGACATCGACGCGGGAAACGCGCTGGTCGAGCGGATCAAGCCGCTGGCCAAGTCGACCCGCCGGGCCGGGGCCGAGGCGTCGCTGGGCGGCTTCGGCGCGCTGTTCGACCTGAAGGCCGCCGGCTACGACGACCCGCTGCTGGTGACCACCACGGACGGGGTCGGCACCAAGCTGAAGGTGGCCATCGAGACCGGCCTGCACGGCACGGTGGGGATCGACCTGGTGGGCATGTGCGTCAACGACCTGCTGGCCCAGGGCGCCGAGCCGCTGATGTTCCTCGACTACTACGCCACCGGGAAGCTCGACGTGGAGGCCGCGACCGCGGTGGTGGAAGGCATCGCCGAGGGTTGCCGCCAGGCCGGATGCGCCCTGGTGGGCGGCGAGACGGCCGAGATGCCGGGCATGTACTCGGAAGGCGACTACGACATGGCCGGCTTCTGCGTCGGCGCGGTCGACCGCGACAAGGTGCTGCCGCGCCTCGATGACCAGCGGCCGGGCGACATCCTGGTGGGCGTGGGCTCGTCGGGGCCGCATTCCAACGGCTATTCCCTGATCCGCCGCATCGTCGAGCGCTCGGGCCTGGCGTGGGACGCCCCCTGCCCGTTCGCGCACGGCAAGACGCTGGCGCAGGCGCTGCTGACGCCCACGCGCATCTACATCAAGACGGTGCTGCCGCACCTGAAGGCCGGCCGGGTGAAGGGCCTGGCCCACATCACCGGCGGCGGGCTGATCGAGAACCCGCCGCGCGCCATCGCCGACGGCCTCGTCCCGCGCTTCGACTGGAACGCCTGGGCCATGCCGCCGGTGTTCGAGTGGCTGGCCGCGACCGGCGGCGTGGCCGAGGCCGAGATGCGCCGCACCTTCAACTGCGGCGTCGGCCTGGCGCTGATCGTGGCCCCCGACGACGTGGCCGCGGTGCTGGAGGGCCTGGTCCGCGACGGCGAGGACGCCTTCGTCATGGGCGAACTGGCCAAGGCCTAGCCCGCGCATCTGGCCGCCGCCGTGGTCAGGAAGGCCCGGTGCGCGGCGTCCAGCGCGTGGACGTCGCACGGGTTGGAGATGCGGCCCCGCCCCTCCTCCGCCACCTCGGCGGCCACCTGCCTCAGCGCCTCGATCCGCTCGGCGCGGGTCTCGATCTCGGCCACCGCGCGCAGGACGCCCAGCATGTGCAGCAGCACGGTGGGCGAATGGCCGGCCGACTGGCGGATCATCGCGAACATCGCCCCGGTCAGGTCGCCATAGGCCGGGCTGGGGATCAGGAGGCGCGGCGCGTCCGCGTGGCGCACGACCCCGTCGCGCAGGTCGCGGTCCACCAGACGGCCCAGGATGGCGCCCAGGCGGTCGAGCACGCTGATCGCCGTGCGCGGATCGTTGATGCCCGGCGAGAGCGCGCGCACCGCCACCTCCACCAGCTGCAGGATCGAATAGACCAGATCGCCGCCGCCGCCCGCCCGGGGGCTGAGCGCCGTCGCCTCCCGGATCGCCTCGGCGGCGCCGGGCGCCCGGGGCTTCACCAGGGCGACGGTCGCGCCCGGGAAGACGAACGCCCCGGGCCGGATGAGGAGGCGCACGGTGGTTCCGGCGTCGGCCGCCCACTTCGCCAGCCCCGCCGCGTCGATCTGCTGGAGATAGCCCGAGCCCTCCAGCCGGACCTCGTCGGCGCCCGTCCAGTCCATCTCGGCGGGCGGCGGCCGGCGCTCGGACCTGGGCTCGGTCAGCCGGTCGATCTCGCGGTCGATGTCGTCGTGGACGAGGTCGATCACGGTGTCGACGTTGATGCGCGTCGCCACGTGGTGGACGAAATAGATCAGGAGCCCGATGCAGGCGCCCGACAGCGCCAGGGCGACGGTGACGCCCAGCGCCGGAACGAAGGCGTCGTTCGCGCCCCCGCGCACCGAGCGCAGGACGACCAGCGCATAGGCGAAGGTTCCGAGCAGGACGCCCAGGGTGATCTGGTTGCCCCGGTCGCGGACGAAGTTGCGCAGCAGCCGCGGCCCCATCTGGCTCGACGCCAGCGACAGCGCCGCGATGGTGATCGAGAACAGGGTGCCCGCAACGCCGATGGTCGACGAGGCCACGGCGCCCAGCAGGGTGCGCGCGCCCGTCTCGCCGCCGCCATAGACCCAGTCGTGCAGGGGTCCGTGGGCGATGTCGCCCTCCAGCTGCAGGTCGACGACCAGCAGGCCGAGCCCGGCGAGCACCAGCACGATCGCGGCCGGCAGCACCCAGAAGGCCTCGCTCAGTTCGAGCAGCAACCGGCGAAGACGGGCGCGCATGACATCCTCCGGCCCGACGCCCCGACGGCGCGGCCAAGCTAGAGGGCTAACCGCAACGCCGCCGATGGGTTCCCACCGGCGCGGGAAGTACGAACCACGGATTTCTCGGATTGCACGGATATGGGCCCCGCCGGCGGCGGGCCGGAGGCTGATTGTCGGCCTGCGCCGATCATCCGTGTGAATCCGTGAAATCCGTGGTTCCGAATTCAGCCCGAGCCGCGCCACACGGGTTCGGGCGACTTGAACGCCAGGGCGGCGTCGGGCGGGTCGGCCAGGTCGCGCCAGGCGGCCAGGGCCTCGGGATCGAAGCCCATCGCCAGGCCGACACGGGCCACGTGGTCGTCCAGCGGCTCGTCGCAGAAGGCGTCCTTCACGCATTCCTCGGCGACGACGCCTTCGATGTCATCGCGATACCAGGCGAAGGTCTCAAGGTCGGGTTCGGACTCGGCCTCTTCAGATTCAGGCCGCTCGGCCTCGTCCCAGGCCAGGCGCAGGAGCGCCGTGCGCAGCGCGCCGATGCGGCGCGCCACCGCCTGCCCGCCGGGCCTGGGCCGGGGCTTCTCGGCCTCGGCCTGCGCCAGGTCGCGCTTCAGCCGCGCCTTCAGCGCCAGGGTCTGGCGGTACGACCGCGCCGCGCGCTGATAGCTGCGCGCCAGCCGGTTGGCCTCGTCGGGATCTTCCGCCGCCTGCGCCCGACCGGCGAAATGCCGCGCCATGGCCAGGTCGTGCTGCGCCAGCTCGGCCAGCCCCGCGGCCTCCTCCTCGGTGATGTCGAGCGCGTCCAGCATGAGGCTGGGAGTGTGGAGGCGGGGTGCGTCAGATGCGGACGTAGGGGGAAATATCTATCAATTGCGTTCGGGGGGCCCGACCGGAAGCCTGCTCACCTTCTCCCGAAACAATACTCTAGACCGGCAGGACAAAATGCGTGGTCCGGACGCCCGGCGTCAACATAACCCTGTTCGATGATCTCCTGAAACGCCTTGTTGACTCGGTAATTCATCGCAATGACGCTGTCTTCTCGAATGGCGTTAGGATCAGAACGGAACCAGAGTATTGCAATGTTGTCTACAGGCATAAAATCTGGGTCGTCGGCAACCGACGGAACACAGTAGTAGAAAACTTGGCTCTCTGGAGTTCCAGACAAGAAGCCGGTATTTGTTCTCGCCTTAGCTATAAGACGAGGACTGGCGCGGCAACCGGCTTGCGCAGCTCCAGATCCCTTCTGCGGATAAACGTCCTCAGCAATCAAGCGTAGTTCACGATAGCGCTGTTCGTCCGAAGCGTGAGTGCGGGCCAACCGGAACAATACGTTGTCGTAGGCGCTCCATTCATTGAACTGGCTCAGGATCAACATGTGACTGAGGCTCTGCAGGTATGAAGGCGCCTGAGCCTTGGCTAGGCTGAATGCCAGGGATCGATCGCCACAGATCAGCCCTACAGTGGCAGCGAGTTCTAGGATGTCCCGATCCCCCATGGGATCCATCTGCAGAAGATGGTGGGTCTTGCCCGAGAGATCTCGCTTTGCACAAGCTTCTCGTCGCGCGACGTCGCGACGTTGTGAGCGCATCGAGTCGATAAACACCGCCTGGGCGTCGCGAGATACATCGTCTGCGGCTAGTGACAGATGACGGTAAGCATCAACTTCGCCTCGTTCTGATGGGGTTTCCCAAACGAGGTCGGTAGGAGCACGGAATTCGCCCTTGAAGCGACGAACAGTGGCCTCCAGTCCGGCCTTCCGCTGCCGAAACGCAGGGTGAGTCGGCGACTTAAAGTAGGCGCTGCCGCTCAGTAATTCGAAGATGTCGGCATGCCCTTCAGTCGCCGGCGCCGGGATCGTATTCGCGTCGGGGCTACAATCGGTGGTCTGGTACTCGAGACAACTCAGCGCCGCAGCTGCGCCAAGTGGGGAATAGCCCGCCGCTATAATTAAACGAGTACCGAAAACGTCGGCCGCTAACTCGGAATTACGCGAATAGCTCCCTTCGCTCGTTGCCATCGCGCGGCGGGTTTCCCGATGCCCAGCGGGCATCGCCAGAATGGCTGGCGGCGCCGCGATGAGCAGGCCGACGGCCACCACGCCCCATGCGACCTCTGCCGGACCGTCCTTGAGCACGATTCCAGGCTCAATGACCTTGTGCTGCAGATGCAGATGGCCGATCTCATGGCCAATAAGCCAAGCCAGTTCATCTTCGGTCTTGGCGAACAATACAGCGTCTCGACACACGGAAACCGTGTTGGGGGCTGTTGCGGATGCTGAGTACCCGGCGCAATCGCCAACTTGAATTTGGACGGTCCCCTCCGGCCAGCCAGCCGCCGCCTCAAGGCGCCGCGTGATGCCTTGAAGCTTCGCCGTCAACGCGGGCACGACGATGGTTGGGTGGCCCTCATATTCTTCTGCAGTCGGCCGGAATGGATTGGGCTTCGCTAACTTGAGCAATGGGCTGTGAACTACATCCCTTCCGAGTGAACTGTGTGGGGCGGCCATCACGGGCGGCACTTGCAGCCCAAGCGCGACGACTACGGCCAATGCACTTCGCCAAACGCCACTCAGCATGCGTGCCGACTCCCGCTCGCCCCGGATGGCGGGCAGACTTTCGTCGGACGGTTGTAACGTGGCGGTTCGGCCGCGCCCTCCCGACGCACACTGACGCGCCAGGTCCAGAACTCTAGAGTCCCGGATCGAACTCGGACCATTCGGTTCTTAGGGGCGACCCCAGTTACGATCGCAGGCTGTCGGAGCTTCGCGACGTCGTAGAACTTCATTCCGAGCCCGCTCAAGTTTGACGTGGCGGTGATCTCCTGACCTAGGAACACCACTCTATCGCCAGGGGCGAGATCTTCCGAAACGGCGTCGTTCGGCGCAGCAGAGGCCGCAGACGCAACAACGAGCGCCGCACAGATGAGGATGAACCTAGACCGCCGCATGAGGCCTCGTCGGTCGGACAAGTTGCGACAACAGCGCCGAGCCGTCCTGCGCGAGTTTCGCCACCGCGGTGATGCCCAGCCAGTTCTCCGGCCCAATGCGCCACATCCAAGTCTGCAGCACTGCGGTCACAAGTGCGAGGCACAGTAGTGTCGCCGCTGTTAGGACTTCCGCTAGAGGCGTTTCGGAACCTATCCGGCGTTCCAGGCGTAGGACTAGCGCCAAGCCCACCAAGCACGTCAAGAACTGGTTGACCAGCTTCCAGACGCCCGGAAGTGGCCGTAAGGCCCGCGATCCGAAGTGCGTAAGGTTTGCATACGCAGTTGCAATCCGAAGACTAGCAGGGCGCATTCCGTAGATTGGGCTGTAAGCCTCATCGCGAGCGAAGGCGAAGTCCTGCCCGAATACAACAATCGAGTCAGCCAACAGGCTGTTCATCTGCAGTTCGTTGCCACTAAGCAGTTCCTGCAGAGGCACAACTGGATAGGGGTCGCCTGCGAGAATGAGCGGGGGGATCAGTGCGCAGACCTTGTTCGGCGTACCCCGACGGTCATCGCCACACGGTCCGGCCGCGAGGCCCGACCAAAGCAGCTGGCCGAAACGGAGGATCAGGTCACGGGGGGACAGGGCGCACCCGGCGGCAACTCGTTCGGCAAACTCTTCGCCATAGAGGCTGCATGCAGCCGCCGCCGGTAGGCCCCAAACTAGGTCGATCCGGCCCAGCCGCGCTGCCACCCGTGCAGTTTCTGTCTGGCCCGTAACCTGTAAGAGCGCGACGGCGGCATTGGGTCGACCGTCGCTGTCGGGGCTCAGGCTATAGGGGTGAATCAAGCCGTCAGATGTTGGATCGAGCACCGAGACAGCGAGGGGCGCGCGACGGGCCCCAGGAGTCTGTGGCCCGTCGGCAATGACTCTCTTGATTTGATTCATGAATGGTCGCGGCGCACCTGTCTCTGCCGAGCCAGCCGCAACAAGGATCGGAAACCGCTTTGAATAGAAGGCCAGGCTTTCGGCGAGGGATTCGGCGGCGGGGTCTGCAGAAGGTTCGATGAATGCAACATCTAGAAACAATGCCCGGGGATTCGCTCGCGCGACGCGGGCAAGGGTTTCGCTGTAGACGCCGTAACTTAACGGCCAACCGGCCGGCTGACCGTGCGCTTCGGCATCTCGTAGATAGGTGTCATCCGCGATGACCACGACCAATTTTGTTGAATTGCTCGGCAACCAGCCCGCGACGAGTTTGTACACAAGGTCTTCTGACGCAGTGTCCAGGTAACCTAACGCAGAGAAAGGATTGGCGAAAATCAGGGCAAAGGCGATTAGGCTACCGGTCAACGTCCGTCGCGACGCGAAGCGTCGAACGCGCTCACCCAACGCTTTGCTTCGAGGCTCCCCCACTTTGACGATGGTTCCGCAAACGCTGCGAACCGTCAATCATCAGATGCCGACCATCCAAATGCAACCGAGTGACTTTCCAGTCTTGCACAATGCGACATCACCTAACGACAAACTAGCCCAGCGTCCTACTGCAGCTCCGCGTTGATCTTGGCCAGGGCCGCGGCGCCGGGCACGAGTTCCGCCTCGCCGAGCTGGTTCAGGGGGGTGTCGACGGTGCCGATGGCGTCGTGGAGGTCGCCGTGTTCGGGGTCGACGAAGAGGAGGCCGGTGACGATCTGGCCCCTCGCCTGGCGGGCCTGGAGGTAGCCCAGGGCCTGGGCGCGGTTGCCGGGGTTGTAGAGCTCGGCCAGCTTGTGCAGCGACAGGATCGAACCGTCGTGCTGCTGGACGCGCACCGTCTCGCCCGGGGCGTAGTCGACCTGGATGGGCGCGCGCGGGGGGATCATGTCGAGCCGGTTCACCGCCTCGTTGTGCTCGCGCACATAGTCGAAGCTCTTGGTGGAGCCGACGTGGTTGTTGAACTGCACGCAGGGGCTGATGCAGTCGATGAAGGCCGCGCCCTTGTGCGCCAGCCCCGCCTTGATGAGCGGGACGAGCTGGGCCTTGTCGCCCGAGAACGAGCGGGCCACGAAGGTGGCGCCCATCTGCAGGGCCAGGCTGACCATGTCGATGCCGGCGTCGTGGTTGACCACGCCGCGCTTGGACTTGGAGCCCTTGTCGGAGGTGGCCGAGAACTGGCCCTTGGTGAGGCCGTACACGCCGTTGTTCTCGACGATGTAGAGCATGTTCACGCCGCGGCGGATGGCGTGGGCGAATTGGCCCAGGCCGATGGAGGCCGAGTCGCCGTCGCCCGAGACGCCCAGGTAGATCAGGTCGCGATTGGCGAGGTTGGCGCCGGTGAGCACCGAGGGCATGCGGCCGTGGACGGTGTTGAAGCCGTGGCTGGCGCCCAGGAAGTAGTCGGGCGTCTTCGACGAGCAGCCGATGCCGGAGAGCTTGGCGACGCGGTGCGGCGGCAGCTCCAGCTCGAACGCCGCCTGGATGATGGCCGCCGAGATGCTGTCGTGGCCGCAGCCGGCGCAGAGCGTCGAGACCGAGCCCTCGTAGTCGCGGCGGGTGTAGCCCAGGCCGTTGGCGCGCAGGCTGGGGTGATGCAGCTGGGGCTTGGTGATGTAGGTCATGCTGCGAAGCTCACTCTGCGGCCTCGATCCGGCCCACGGCCAGCTTGCGGGCGATGTCGTCGGCGATGAACCGCGCCATGATGGGCGTGCCGTCGTAGTGCAGCACGGGGACCAGCTTGGCCGCCTCCACCCCGCCCTCGGTCATCAGCAGGGTGCGCAGCTGGGCGTCGCGGTTCTGTTCGACCACGAAGACGCGGTCGTGGGCGGCGATGAAGTCCCACACCGCCTGGGCGAAGGGGAAGGCGCGCACGCGCAGGCCGTCGAGGCGGTGGCCCTGGGCCTCCAGCATCTCCAGCGCCTCGTGCATGGCCGGCGTGGTGGAGCCGAAGTAGAGGACGCCCTCCCGCGTCTTGCCTTTGGCCGGCCGCGCGATCGGGGCCGGGACCAGGGTGCGGGCGGTGTCGAACTTGCGGAGCAGGCGCTCCATGTTGTCGACGTAGACGGCGCCCTCCTCGGAGTAGCGGGCGTAGGGGTTGCGCGAAGTGCCGCGGGTGAAATAGCCGCCCTTGGTGGGATGCGTGCCGGGATAGGTGCGGAACGGGATCCCGTCGCCGTCGACGTCCTTGTAGCGGCCGAAATCGGCCCCGGCCTCCAGCTCCTCGGCGGTCATCACCTTGCCGCGGTCGAGGCGGCGGCTGTCGTCCCACTGGAAGGGCTCGGTCAGCCACTCGTTCATGCCGATGTCGAGGTCGAGCATGACGAAGACGGTGGTCTGCAGGCGGTCGGCGAGGTCGAAGGCCTGGGCGCCCATCTCGAAGCACTCGCCCGGATCGGCCGGCAGCAGCATGACGTGCTTGCTGTCGCCGTGGCCGGCGTAGGCGGCGGCGATGAGGTCGGCCTGCTGCGTCCGCGTGGGCATGCCGGTGGAGGGCCCGCCGCGCTGGACGTCGAAGATCACCGCGGGGATCTCGGCGAAGTAGGAAAGGCCGATGAACTCGGTCATCAGCGAGACGCCGGGGCCGGAGGTGGCGGTGAAGGCGCGGCAGCCGTTCCAGCCGGCGCCGACGACGATGCCGATCGAGGCGATCTCGTCCTCGCCCTGGACGATGGCGTAGCGGGCCTTGCCGGTCTCGGGGTCGACGCGCAGGTCCTGGCAGTAGCTGGTGAAGGCCTCGGCCAGCGAGGTCGACGGCGTGATCGGATACCAGGCGCAGACGGTGGCGCCGCCGTAGACCGCGCCCAGGGCGGCGGCCTGGTTGCCCTCGACATAGATGCGGTCGCCCACCGCGTCGGCGCGGCGGACCTGGAGCGGCAGGGCCTGGAGATGGTCGCGGACGTAGCCGAAGCCCATCTCCAGGGCCTTGTAGTTGGCCTCGATCAGCTTGTCGCGGCCGGCGAAGTCCTTGGCCAGCAGGCCGCGGATGGCCTCGGCCTCGATGCCCAGCAGGGCGGCCAGGGCGCCGACGTAGATGGTGTTCTTGAACAGCTGGCGCTCGCGCGGCAGCTCGTAGGCGGCGTTGCACATGGCCGTCAGCGGCATGCCGACGACGGTGATGTCGTCGCGGAACTTCGCGGCGGGCATCGGCTTGGTGGAATCGTAGAACAGGAAGCCGCCGGGCTCGATCTCGGCCACGTCCCTGTCCCAGGTCTGCGGGTTCATCGCCACCATCAGGTCGACGCCGCCGCGCCGGCCCAGATAGCCGGCCTCGGTGATGCGCACCTCGTACCAGGTGGGCAGGCCCTGGATGTTGGACGGGAAGATGTTGCGCGCCGCCACCGGCACGCCCATGCGCAGGATCGAGCGGGCGAACAGGCCGTTGGCGCTGGCCGATCCCGATCCGTTGACGTTGGCGAACTTGACGACGAAGTCGTTGACGCGGGCCTTCGGCGCCCCGGGCTTGGCGGTCTCAGGCATGGGGCCCCGCGTGGGTCATCTCGAGGTAGAACTTCTGCATGTCCCAGGCGCCGGTCGGGCACCGCTCGGCGCAGAGGCCGCAGTGCAGGCAGACGTCCTCGTCCTTGGCCATCACCCGGCCGGTGGCGAGCTTGCCGGAGACGTAGAGGTCCTGGTCGGGGTTTTCGGCCGGGGCCTTGAGCCGGGTTCGCAGCTCGGCCTCCTCGCCGTCGTCGGTGAAGGTGATGCAGTCCATCGGGCAGATGTCGACGCAGGCGTCGCACTCGATGCACAGCTTGTCGGCGAAGACGGTCTGGACGTCGCAGTTGAGGCACCGCTGGGCCTCGTCGAAGCCGAGCCGGGCGTCGAAGCCCAGCTCCACCTCCAGGCGCACGTTGGCGAGCGCCTCGGCCTTGTCGCGCAGGGGCACGCGGTGGCGGCGGTCGTTGGAGACGTCGTTGTCGTAGCTCCACTCGTGGATGCCCATCTTCTGGCTCACGAGGGTGGCGCCGGGCGGCGGGCGCTCGGCCACGTCCTGCCCCTGGCAGTGCTTGTGGATCGAGACGGCGGCCTCGTGGCCGTGGGCGACGGCCCAGATGATGTTCTTCGGGCCGAAGGCGGCGTCGCCGCCGAAGAAGACGCCGGGGCGCGTCGCCTGGAAGGTGACCGGATCGACCTTCGGCATGTTCCACTCGTCGAACTCCAGCCCCAGGTCGCGCTCGATCCAGGGGAAGGCGTTCTCCTGCCCCACGGCCACCAGGACGTCGTCGCATTCGTAGTGCTCGTCGGGCTCGCCCGAGGGGATCAGCTTGCGGCGGCCGTCGGCGTCGTAGACGGCCTCGACCACCTCGAAGGTGACGCCCGTCAGCCGGCCGCCCTCGTGGGTGAAGGCCTTGGGGACGCGGTAGTTGAGGATCGGGATGTCCTCGTGCATCGCGTCCTCCTTCTCCCAGGGGGACGCCTTCATCTCCTCGAAGCCGGAGCGGACGATCACCTTGACGTCCTCGCCGCCCAGCCGGCGCGAGGTGCGGCAGCAGTCCATGGCGGTGTTGCCGCCGCCCAGCACGATCACGCGGCGGCCGATCCGGTCGATGTGGCCGAACGACACCGAGCTCAGCCAGTCGATGCCGATGTGGATGTTGGCCTTGGCCTCCTCGCGGCCGGGGATGTCGAGGTCGCGGCCCCGCGGCGCGCCCGAGCCCACGAAGACGGCGTCGTAGCCCTCGGCCAGCAGGGCCCCCAGGCTGTCGATCGGCTGGCCCAGGCGCAGCTCCACCCCGCCCAGGGCCTCGATGTAGCCGACCTCCTCGTCGATCACCTCCTCCGGCAGGCGGAAGCGCGGAATCTGGCTGCGGATCATGCCGGCCGACTTGGTCTCGCCGTCGAACAGGGTGAGCTGGTAGCCCAGCGGCGCCAGGTCGCGCGCCACGGTCAGCGAGGCCGGGCCGCAGCCCACCAGCGCCACGCGCTTGCCGTTCGGCTGCGCGGCCGGCGGCGGCAGGCGGTCGGTGATGTCGGACTTCAGGTCGGCGGCCACCCGCTTGAGACGGCAGATCGCCACCGGCTCGGCCTCGACCCGCCCGCGGCGGCAGGCCGGCTCGCACGGCCGGTCGCAGGTGCGCCCCAGCACGCCCGGGAAGACGTTGGACTTCCAGTTGATCATGTAGGCGTCGGAGTAGCGGCCTTCCGCGATCAGGCGGATGTACTCCGGAACGGGGGTGTGGGCCGGACACGCCCACTGACAGTCGACGACCTTATGAAAGTAGTCGTCCCCGACCTCGCTCGTGCGCTGCAAAACTCACTTCCTTCCCGGGACGCACTACTCCCGAGGTCGAGAAGTCGATCCCTGCCCGTGGCAGAGGTTGGCTCCGCGCCCCGACGCGGCGTAATCTCCGCAAATTACGACCCCTTCCTTGCGGAAGCCAACCGATTCCTGATCGCGGTTCACCGAATTGCCGCGGGGTCTCGAAAGCCTGGCCCACGGCCGGGGTGGAACCTTGCACACCAGACTGTGATCGGAGGCGAACGGGCGCAGCGCACTCGGGATTTGGCGGATGTGACGGGTAAATGATACCTTAACCGTGGGATGGGCCCCGCGATCGCGGGGAGATGGGAGCCTGCCTATGAGCCAGCCGACCGAGCACGTGACCGAGTCTGGGTCCCCTTCGTACGAGGACCTGCCGCCGGTGGCGCTGTCGCCGCTGGACCCGCAGGAGGCCTACGACCTGCATCGCGCCATCAACGAGCGCCGCGCGCAGGTGGAGAACCCCGAGCTGCTGCGGCGGCTGCGTTCGCTCTGAGTCGAGCCGGCGCCGACGCAACGATCGGACGACATCGCGAAGACTCGAAACGCTCTGGGGGCTACCCCTCAGGCCAAGCAGGTCAACGTCATCCCGGCCGAAGCGCTCACGAGAGCGCGTAGAGCCGGGATCCAGCCGCGCGGCGGTGAAGCTGCCGGCCCGGGCGCGTCGAGGGTGGCGCCGCTGGGTCCCGGATCTTCGGGCGCGTCGCGCCCTCCGTCCGGGATGACGCCGTGAGCAAGTTAGGCAGAAAAGCCGCGAACCGGCCTCAGCGCCTTCCCGGGAAGCTGTTCCGCCGCGCGGGCTACTCTTCGTAGCCGGCCGGCAGGTCGTCTTCCTTCAGGAGTTCGTCCTTGCTGACCTTCTTCTCCTTGACCTTGGCCTGGGAGACGATGAGGTCGACGACCTTGTCCTCGAAGATCGGCGCGCGGAGCTGGGCCTGGGCGTTGGCGTTCTGGCGCAGCAGGTTGAACACCTCCTGGGCCTGGGCGCCGTAGCGGCGGGCTTCTTCCATCATCGCCTGGCCGAGCTCCTGCTCGGTGACCTGGATGTTGTTGGCGCGGCCGATCTCGGCCAGCACGAGGCCCAGGCGCACCCGGCGCTCGGCGATCTTGCGGTATTCCTTCTCGAGCTGGTCCTCGGTCTTGTCGGCGTCCTCGGGCGGCAGCGAGCCGCCTTCCTTGTCCTGCTGGACCTGCGACCAGATGGCGGCGAACTCGGACTCGACCATCTTGGGCGGCAGCGGGAAGTCGTGCTTGGACTCCAGCTCGTCCAACAGCGCGCGCTTCAGCTTGAAGCGCGAGGCCCCGGCGTACTGTTCCTCCAGGTTGCCCTTCACCAGCTCCTTCAGCTTCTCCAGGCTCTCCAGGCCGAGGCGCTGGGCGAACTCGTCGTCGGCCGGCGCGTCCTTGGGCGCGCGCACTTCCTTCACCTTGACCTCGAACTCCGCGTCCTTGCCGGCGAGATGAGCGGCCTGGTACTCGGCCGGGAACGTCACCTTCACCGTGGCGTCGCTGTCGGGCTTGGCGCCCACGAGCTGTTCCTCGAAGCCCGGGATGAACTGGCCGGAGCCCAGCACCAGCTCGACGTCGGTGGCGGTCCCGCCATCGAAGGCCTCGCCGTCGATGCGGCCGATGAAGTCGATCAGCAGCTGGTCGCCGTCCTTCGCCTTGACGGTCTTGCCCGTGCGCGGCTCGTAGGTGCGGTTCTGCTTGGCGAGATCGGCGACGGTCTCGTCCACTTCCTTTTCGGTGGGGGCGTAGACCGGCTTGGAGAGCGACAGCGTCGCGGCGTCGACCGGCTCGAATTCCGGCATCAGGTCGATGGCCAGCTCGTAGGCCAGGTCGGCCTTGCCTTCCATCACCGCCTCGATGTCGCCCTCGGGCTTGAGGTCGGGCTCGCCCGCCGGGCGCAGCTTGTTGTCTTCCAGCACCTTCTGGGTGGTCTCGTTCAGGGTCTCCTGCACGACCTCGCTCATCAGCGCCTTGCCATAGAGGCGGCGCACGTGGGCCGGCGGCACCTTGCCCGGCCGGAAGCCCTTGATGTTGAGGGTCGGCGTGATCTCGGCGATCCGAGCCTCCAGCCGCTCGGTCAGGTCGGCGACGGGAACCGTCACCCCATAGACACGGCTCAGGCCTTCACCAGACTTCTCAACGATCTGCATCGACATCTTCAGATTCCTGGAGCAGGGCGTCTCGCTGCGCCGCGTCCGTCCTTTAGGTCAAACGAGGATGGCCGCAGGACAGGGTCCGGCGGCGCGAAGGCGCCCTTATGTCACGGTGTCGTCGCGCGTCCAAGCCCCATCGCGGGCCGGCGTCACGCCGCCTCGTCGCGGGGCGCCCCGAACCGCTGCTGGAGGCAATCGACCAGCGCGGCGACGTCGATCGGCTTGGCCAGCATGTCGTCCATTCCGGCGGCGCGATAGCGCTCGGTCTCGTGCGACAGCACGCTCGCCGTGACGGCCACGATCGGCGTGCGGAGCCGGCCCAGCGCGGTCTCAAGCGAGCGCATGCGGCGGGTGGCCTCCAGGCCGTCCATCCCCGGCATGTTGACGTCCATCAGCACGAGGCCCCAGGTCCGCGCCTCGAAAGCCGCGACCGCGGCCACCCCGTCGTCGGCGGTCTCGCAGGCGAGGCCGAGATGTCCCAGCAGGGTCTTCAGGACGAGCTGATTGGTGGGATTGTCGTCGACCACCAGGATATCGCCGCCCGCCGACGGGGCGACGCCCGGGGGCGCCGCCGCCTCCGGTCCTGGCGGCGCCTCGGCCTCGACCCGCGGAAGAGCGGTGCGGACCGTGAAGCACGAGCCGCGCCCCGGGTCGGACGCGACGGTGAGCCCGCCGCCCATCAGTTCCGCAAGCTCGCGCGAAATGGCGAGCCCCAGCCCGGTTCCGCCGGCGCGGCGCGCCGTGGAGGCGTCGGCCTGCACGAAGCGGTCGAAGATCCGCGCCTGGTCCTCGGGCGGGATGCCGATGCCGGTGTCCCGCACGGCGCAGATCAGCCCCTCGTCGTCCCCATCGAAGGTGATCGTCACACCGCCCGCCTCGGTGAACTTGAGCGCGTTCGCGACCAGGTTGCCCACGATCTGGCGCAGACGGACCTCATCGCCCATGCGCATGCCGAGCGCGCCGTCGGTAACGGTGAGCTCGAACGCCAGGTTCTTCTCCACCGCCAGCATCTCGTAGAGGCGCCGCACCCCATCGGCGAACGCGGCGACGTCGAAGGGGGCCGGCGAAAGCTGGAGCTGGCCGGCCTCGACCTTGGAGATGTCGAGGACGTCGTTGACGATCCCCAGCAGCATGCGCGCCGAGTCGCGGATGACGTCCAACTGCCCGGCCTGGGGCGCAGCGAGCGCAGCGCGGTCCATGGCCTGGGCCATGCCGAGGACACCGTTCAGCGGGGTGCGGATCTCGTGGCTGATGGTGGCGAGGAACGCCGACTTGGCGCGATTGGCCGCCTCCGCCCTGCCCGCCATGTCCCTCAGTTCCGCGGTGCGGGCGGCGACCCGCGCCTCGAGCGACCGGTTGGCCTCGTCGATCTCGGCGTTGCGGGCGCGCAGCTCCCCGACCAGCGCGTGTTTCTCGGCCGCCAGCCGGATGGATCGGACGACCAGCGTATGGCCGTTCCGGTGCGCGGCGATCATGACCAGCCAGTAGGCCAGCCCGAGCGCGCCGAGGACCCGCTCGTGCGCATCGCCCAGGAGCAGCGTGAGGCTGGCCGGCGCCAGCAGCAAGGTGCCGTAGGCCGCGCCGGTGATCCGCAGCGGCGCGAGGGTGCCGATCGCGCCGCCCGCCAGCGCCGACAGGACGATGATGATGGCGAAGCGCACGAATTCGGGCTCGACGGGCAGGCGCGCGATCGCGAGGAAGGCCCATAGCCCCGCGCTGACGAGCAGCCCGGCGGAATGCACCAGCGAAAGCCGGCGCCGCCGCGCCAGGTCGAGGTCGCCTCCGCGGGCCAACGCCCGCTTCGCGCGATGATTGGTCCACAGGCGCACGCCGACGACGGCCAGCACGACCGCCAGCCACGAATCGTAGAAGGCCCGGTCCTCGGTCCGGCCGAGGAACGTGACCCCGACGGCGGCGGCCACGTGGACCGCGATGGTCAGCAGGTTGTTGCGCACCGCCAGGCCCAGCAACGGGCCGTCGAGTTCCGGCCCCCGCGCCGGCGGCCCGATCAGTCGTTCGAAAAGTCTCGCCAGTCCCGGCATGATTACGGCGTGCCTCCGAGCCGCAAACTTCGCAGGCGAGCTTAACGAGGCGTTTTCTTAACTATTTCCGGTCGTCGAACGTTGCTCATTCTGGGTTTCGGAGGCCCAGCGCACGAGTCATCTGGTGCGGCTAGAGGGACTCGAACCCCCACGGTTGCCCGACGGTACCTAAAACCGTTGCGTCTACCAATTCCGCCATAGCCGCGCCCTGAGCGGTCTATCGCGGCAGCTCGTCGGCCAGCAAGCCGTTCCTCGCATCGAGCCCGCGTGACATGGCCCGCCGCCGCGGGCAAAAGGCGCCCATGCCGCGCGGCGTTCTCTTTGTGCACAACAATTTCCCCGGACAGTTCCGGGATCTGGCCGAGACCCTGATGGCGCGCGGGGTGCCCTGCTGCGCGGTCGGGCAGGATCACGCCAAGGGCGTCCCCGGCGTGCGGATCTACAAGTACCAGCTGGCGCGCGGCTCGACGCCCGGCGTCTACGACCTTGCGGTGCGGGCCGAGGCCGACCTGCTGCGGGCGCGCGGCGCCTTGGAGGCGGCCCGCCGCCTGGCCATGGAGGGATGGGATCCCGCCGTCATCGTCGCCCATCCCGGCTGGGGCGAGACGGTGCTGCTGCGCGAGGTGTTTCCGAACGCCCGGATGGCGGCCTTCGCCGAGTACTACTACCACGGCCGCGGCTATGACGTCGGCTTCGACACCGAGTTCCTGCCGTTCGACCAGGAGGCGGTCTACAAGGTCGAGGCCAAGAACGCGGTGATGGCGCTGGGCTATCTGGGCGCCGACGTCCTGGTGGCGCCGACCGAGTTCCAGGCCGGAGCCCTGCCCGAGCTGCTGCGGACCCGGACCCGCGTGATCCACGAAGGGGTCGACGTGGACGCCATCCGCCCCGGACCGGCCGAGCCGTTCGCGCTGGACGACGGCCGCACGATCGCTCCCGGAACGCCGGTGATCACCCACATCAACAACAACCTGGAGCCGCTGCGAGGCCTGCACATCTTCGCCCGCGCCCTGCCCCGCCTGCTCGCCGAGGTCCCCGAGGCCCAGGTGCTGATCTTCGGCCAGGCCGGCGGGCGGCCCTATGGCGGGTCGCCCGAGGACGGGCGGACATGGCGGGAGGTGTGCTTCGACGGCGTCGCCGACGACCCGGACCGCGTCCACTTCCTGGGCCGCACCGAGCACGCCCGCATGCTGGCCGCGCTCAGGCTGAGC
Source organism: Phenylobacterium sp. (assembly GCF_016124325.1). GTDB lineage: Bacteria > Pseudomonadota > Alphaproteobacteria > Caulobacterales > Caulobacteraceae > Phenylobacterium. The sequence goes on along the minus strand of NZ_WGNY01000017.1, from coordinate 32,035 downwards.
ACGGCGCATGTCTACTACACCTATCCCTTCGTGCTTTCGTGGTCGCTGGCCGAGGCCATGGCCAGCGGCTGCTACGTGATCGGCTCCGACACCGCCCCCCTGCACGACGCCATCACCGACGGCGTCGACGGCCGGCTCCTGCCGTTCTTCGACGTCGCAGCGCTTTCGGACGCCCTGATCGAGGCCTGCCGCAATCCCGAGGCCTCGGCGCCCCTGCGGGCCGCCGCGCGGGAGACCGCCGTCGCCAAGTTCAGCCGCGCCAAGGGACGCGAGGCCTGGCTGGACCTGCTGCGGGAACTGGGCGCGGAGATCCCGGCCGCCTAGGCCGGCGACGCATCAGCCGACGTTCGCCGTCATCGCCCGGCTTGTCCGCGCGGCCCATGAATAGGGGGATCAGCCGGCCTGGCGGCGCCGCCGCGCCCTCGCCTGCCCCGTCGGCGCTTGTGGGTGGCCCGGACAAGCCGGGCCATGACGACGGAGAATGTTTCGACGCGGAGAACGAGTCGGCCGCCTAGGCCTGCTTCTCCCAGCCGCGGGACTGCTGCTTCCAGTACGAGGCGGGCAGGCCCTTGGCCTTCACCTCGGTCCACAGCGTGCGAGCGTTGCGCAGCTGGGCCTCGTCGGCGCCGTCGAACAGGACGATGCAGCGGCTGTAGCCCGCCAGCTCGCCCGGCTGGGCGCCGTCCACCAGGAACAGGGCGTCGGCGTGGTTGGGGTTGTCCATGCCGGTGGTCAGCAGGATGGGCTGGCGCTCGGGCTGGGGCTCCTCGGCCGGGGCGTGCGGCAGGAAGCTTTCGTCGCGATAGCTCCACAGCCAGCCGTCGAGATGGTCGATGCGCTCGCGCGCCGACGAGCGGACGATGGCGCGCCAGCCGCGCTGCAGCGTCTTTTCCAGCAGTTCGGGCAGCGCCTGGTCCAGCCCGGTGCGCTCCAGGTGATAGAACCAGACCTCGCAGGGCGTCTCAGCCACCCGCTTCCCCCAGGCGCCGGGCCAGACCCTCGATCGCCGTGGCCACGGCGGGCGCATGGGTCAGCATGGCGAGATGATGCAACGGCAGGCTCACCACCGGCCAGCCCCGGCGGCCGGCGATCTGCGCCTCCTCGACGTAGGCGCCGCTGAGCTGGAGAAAGGCGGCCGGGGCGTCCAGGCCGAGCTCGGGGGCCAGCTCCTCGAAATAGTCGATGGGGATGGGCTCCAGCTCGCCGATCAGGGCCGTGCGGAGGCCGTCGTCGGGGACCAGGCGCTCCAGCGCGCCCGGCGGCCACCAGCGATCCCACGACGGCAGCCGCCCCTGCTCCGCGCCGGCCCGGAGCTGGAGCCCCAGGTCCGGCGGCGCGGTGTCGAACCAGCTGAGCCCCGGGTGCGGCAGCAAGGCGTCGCAATAGATGACGCCGCCCAGCCGTCCGGATGCGAGCGCGGCCACGGACGGGATCAGCGGCCCCGCCCCGGAATGGGCCACGACGATGGTGTCGCCCGCCGGCTGGAGGGTCGCCGACATGCTGTTGGCGAGGGCGGCGTAGCAGTCGTCGCCCAGGGTCGAGAGCCGGGGCCACGCCGGCGTCTCGGCCGCGAGGCCGCGCGCCCTCAGCTCATCGGCCACGGCCCGCCAGCAGAGCGGGCCGAGGAGCGGGCTGTGGAGCAGGACCAGCCGGGGCGCCATGGACCGCGCGCCGTCAGGATTCGTACTTGTCCTGCACCATCCGGTTCAGCAGCCGGACGCCATAGCCGGTGGCTCCGTCCGGGATGGTCGGCACGGTGGACGGCTTCTTCCAGGCGGTGGAGGCGATGTCGAGGTGCGCCCAGGGCAGGTCGTTGACGAAGCGCTTCAGGAACAGGGCCGCGGTGATCGAGCCGCCCGGCCGGCCGCCGGTGTTCTTCACGTCGGCGATCATCGAGTCGATCTGCTTGTTGTAGGCGTCGGGCAGCGGCATGCGCCACAGGGGCTCGCCCTCGGCGCCGGCGGCGGCGAGGAGGTTGCCGGCCAGCTCGTCGTTGTTGGAGAAGCAGCCGGCGTAGTCATTGCCCAGCGAAATGATGATCGCGCCGGTCAGGGTGGCGAGATCGACCATGAACTTGGGCTTGAAGCGGTCCTGGCAGTACCAGAGCGCGTCGGCCAGCACGAGGCGGCCCTCGGCGTCGGTGTTGATGACCTCGATGGTCTGGCCCGACATGGAGGTGACCACGTCGCCCGGACGCTGGGCGTTGCCGTCGGGCATGTTCTCGACGAGGCCGAGGATGCCGATGGCGTTCACCTTGGCCTTGCGGCCGGCCAGGACGTGCATGAGGCCCGCGACGGCGCCCGCGCCGCCCATGTCCCACTTCATGTCCTCCATGCCGTCGGCCGGCTTCAGCGAGATGCCGCCGGTGTCGAAGCAGACGCCCTTGCCGACGAAGGCGATGGGCTGATCGCCCTTCTTGCCGCCGTTCCACTTCACGATCGCCAGCTGGCTCTCGCGGATGCTGCCCTGGCCCACGCCCAGCAGCGAGCCCATGCCCAGCTTCATCATCTCGGGCTCGCCGAGGATCTCGACCTCGAGGCCCAGGCTCTCCAGCGCCTTCACGCGGGCGGCGAACTCGGCGGGATAGAGGATGTTGGCCGGCTCGGAGACCAGGTCGCGGGTGAAGGCCACGCCGTCGGCGAGGGCCGCCAGCGGCGCGAAGGCGGCGATCGCGGCGTCGGAGTCGGCCACGACGATCTCGGTCCGGGAGACGGACGGCTTCTTATCGGCCGGCTCCTTGGTCCGGTACTTGTCGAAGCGGTAGCTGGCGAGGCGGACACCCAGCGCCGCGTGCGCGGCGGTCTCGGCGCCCTCGGGGAGTTCGATGCGCAGGGTCTCGAGGCCCGAGGCCTTCACCGCGGCGTAGGCGCTGGCGGCGGCATGCTCGGCGCCGATCGTGTCGAAGGCGTCCTTCTTGCCCGCGCCGACGAGGACCAGCCGCGCGGCGTCGACGCCGGAGGGCGCGAGCACGTCCAGGGTCTGCCCCTTGGCGCCCGTGAAGCGGCTGGCGGCCACCGCGGCGGCCAGCGGCCCCGTCTGAGCCTCGCCCTCGAAGACGATGCGCGCCAGGGCGGCCTTCGGAGAAACGGCGACGCCCGCCGCCACGAACTCGATATCCATCGTCACACTCTCTCGGAGCTGCGCCGGCCGTGGCCAAGGTCATGTTGTCTGGCGCGGCGACGCATGGTTTAGAACGGGATTGCGGCCGGGCCGCGTCCAATCCTGCGGGCCTAGTGCGTAGCGGACAAAAGGGGAAGCCGCTTTCGCACGCCGCAACGCTATGGTTCCGGGTTTCGAACTTCCTCCTCCGCTTCAGGCATCGTTCAGCTGAAAGGGCAAGGCTCAGGCCGTAGTACGCGAAATGCGCCTGATCGACCGATATCTCCTGCGCCAGCTCGTCGGGCCAGTCGCGCTAGCGACTCTGGCGCTGACGGCGGTCGCGTTGCTGAGCCAGAGCCTGGCGGGCCTCGACCTGATCGTGAACCAGCGCCAGAGCGCGCTCGTGTTCCTCAAGGTGACGCTGCTGTACATGCCGCAGCTCATCAACCTGGTGCTGCCGATCGCCGTGTTCGTGGCCGCGCTGGTGGCCCTGAACCGCCTGCACACCGAGCAGGAGATCGTCGTCTGCTTCGCCGGCGGCATGAGCCGCTGGCGGGTGGTCTCGCCGGCGATGCGGCTGGCGGCGACCATCGCGTTCCTTGCGCTGGCGATGAACCTGTTCATCCAGCCGGCCGCCTTCCGGACCCTGCGCCAGGAGCTGTTCGAGGTGCGGACCGACCTTGCCGCCACCCTGGTGCGCGAGGGCGAGTTCACCCACCCGGCGCCGGGCCTGACGGTCTACGCCCAGAAGGTCGACAGCTCGGGCAACCTGGTGAACCTGTTCATCCATCAGGTCCGGCCGGACGGCTCGGACACGACCTATTCGGCCGAGAAAGGCCACATCGCGCGCAGCCAGGGCCGGCCGGTGCTGATCCTGCAGAACGGCTCGAACCAGGAGCTGTCGAGCCGCGGGGTGCTGAACTTCCTCACGTTCCGCAGCTACACCTTCGACCTCGGGCCGCTGGCGAACTCCGACGAGCTAATCCACTACAAGCCGTCCGACCGCTATCTGCACGAGCTGCTCTTCCCCGACCTCCAGCAGGACTGGGAGCGGCGCAACCGCCTCGACCTGATGGCCGAGGGGCACGCCCGCCTGGCCTCGCCGCTCTACAACATCGCCTTCATGGCCATGGCGCTCGCCGCGATCATCGGCGGCGGGTTCTCGCGCCTGGGCTACGGCCGCCGGATCGCCACCATGGCCGCCCTGGCCGCGATCGCCCGGCTGGCCGGCTTCCAGTTCCAGGCCGCCGCCGAAGACAACGCCTGGCTCAACATCGGCCAGTACGCCACCCCGCTCCTGGCCACGTGGCTGGCGCTGGCCCAGATCTTCCGGGGCCGGGTGAACCGCCACATCGACATCACCCGGCGCAAGTCGCGGATCGCCGCCGCCCCCACCGCCGAGGCCGCCGCGTGAACGGGCTGGGGCGGATAGAGCGCTACGTCTCCGCGCGGCTGCTCATGGGCGTCGCGACCGCGCTGGCGGTCATCGCCGCCGTGGTGCTGCTGATCCAGTTCGTCGAGCTGTCGAGCCAGGTCGGGACCCGGGCCGACGTCGGCGCCGACAGCATCTTCAGCCTCACCCTGCTCCGCGCCCCGTCGCTCATCCAGATCCTGCTGCCGTTCTGCTTCCTGTTCGGCGGCCTGGGCGCCTATGTCGGGCTGAACCGGCGCAGCGAACTGGTGGCGATGCGCGCCGCCGGGGTCTCGGCCTGGCGCTTCATCGCCCCGCCGGCCGTGGGCGCCTTCGCCCTGGGCCTGCTGGCCGTGGGCGGGCTCAACCCCCTGGCCTCCTCGCTCAACGCCCGCTTCGAGAACGAGCGCGCGCGGATCATGCAGAACTACCTGGGCGACCGGCCCCAGGACGTGTGGCTGCGCCAGGGCGATGCGACGACCCAGGTGGTGATCCACGCCCGCGCCCGCGACGTCCAGAACGGCCTGGCGACGCTGAAGGGCGTCACGCTGTTCATCTACGAGAAGAACGATCGCGGCTTTCCCGAATTCCGCCGGCGGCTGGAGGCCGCGGAAGCGACGCTGCTGCCCGGCTTCTGGCGGCTCAAGGACGTGCGGGAGGCCACGGCGGGCGATTCGTCGATCCGCTCGGACAGCCTCTCGATCCGCTCGACGCTGGACGCCGAGGCGGCGATGGAGAGCCTGGCCTCGCCCGAGGCCATCGCCTTCTGGAAGCTGCCCAAGGCCATCCGCCTCACCGAGCAGGCCGGGTTTTCGGCTTCGGGCTACCGGCTTCGATTCCAGCAGCTGCTGGCGACCCCCCTGCTCTACGCCGCCATGACGGTGCTGGCCGCCGCCTTCTCGCTCCGGCTCACGCGTCTCGGCGGGCTGGCGGGCCTGGCGGGCGCCGGCGTGGCGCTGGGTTTCGTGATGTTCTTCTTCAATCAGTTCGCGGGCGCGCTGGCGCGGGCCGACATCCTGCCGCTGTTCGCCGCGGCCTGGGCGCCCGCGGTCGTCGCGCTGCTCGCCGGGGTGACCCTGCTTTGCTACACGGAAGACGGTTGAATCCTGGGCCGGCGCGGCTATGCATCGCAAGCCTGACACAAAGCACCGTCGGACGGCGGGACCCGCGGGCGAATAGGGGATCGAGAACGTAGATGAGTCCGCGTCGGCGTCCGCCGCGATCCGCTGGCAAGCGCGCGCTCCTGGCCGGCGCCGCGATCGCCCTGCTCCTGGGCGCGCACGCGCATGCGCAGGGCGTGGAGGGCAAGCCGCCCGCCGACGGCCTTCAGCCCGGCGAACTCTACATGGAAGCCGATGAGGTGTGGCGCGAGGACAAGGCCGCCCGCACCACGGCGACCGGGAACATCGAGGTCCGCTACAACGGCCGCACGCTACGGGCCGACAAGCTGGTCTACGACGACAACTCCGGCGTGATCCACGCCTACGGCCACATCGTCATCATCAACCCGGACGGCTCCACCGAATACGCCGACGAGGTGGTGCTGGACGACGAGATGAGCGCCGGTGTCGCGCTGGGCTTCTCCGCGCGCCTGCAGGAGAACGTCAAGATCGCCGCGGCCAGCGCCGCCAAGCGCAGCGACAACATCCAGGAGCTCAACAAGGCGATCTACACGCCCTGCGAGGCGTGCGCCAAGGACGGCTCGCCCAAGGCGCCCACCTGGTCGATCGCCGCGGAACGCGTGGTGCGCGACCAGCGCCGGCGGATCGTCTACTACCGCAACGCCCGCTTCCGCCTGTTCGGCGTGACCGTCGGCTACCTGCCGCTGTTCTGGCACGCCGACCCGCAGTCGAAGCGGAATTCCGGCTTCCTGGTGCCCAAGGCCTCGGCCTCGGACCGGCGCGGCTTCTCCTACGAGCAGCCGTACTACTGGGCCATCTCGCCCTCGATGGACCTGATCGTCAGCCCGCAGATCAACACCAAGATCGCGCCCTTCCTGAACGGCGAGTTCCGCCGGCGCTTCTACTCGGGCGATGTCGACATCCGCTTCGGCTACACCCACGCCCGCGACTTCGACGGCAAGGGCAACGAGCTGCCCGGCACCGACAGCGACCGCAGCTACATCCTCGGCCGCGGCTCGTTCCAGATCGACGAGAAGTGGCGCTGGGGGTTCACGGCCGAGCGCACCTCGGACGACCTGATCTTCGACAAGTACGAGATCGGCAAGGTCTACGAGAGCCGCGGGCCCTATGTGGCCGACGACCGCCGGCTGATCTCGCAGATCTACACGACGCGGCAGGACGAGCGTTCGTACCTCTCGGTCGCCGCCATGACGATCCAGGGCCTGCGCCCGGGCGCCATCGATCCCGTGACCGGCTTCGCCTCGGGCGAGAACGACCGCGTCTTCCCGGTGATCGGCCCATTGATCGAAGGCCACTACGAGCCGGCCCAGACGGTGCTGGGCGGGCGGCTGCGCCTGCACACCAGCGCCGTGGTGCTGAGCCGCGAGCAGTCGCAGACCGACCTCACCCAGCGACTGCCGGGCCTCGACAGCGCCCGGGCCACGGGCGAGGTCGACTGGCGGGCCGCCTACACCTCGTCGGCCGGCCTGCGGCTGGAGCCGTTCGTCAACGCGCGGGTCGACGGCTATCGCCTGCACGACATCCTGACGGGCGTGGGATCGGCCACGCGTAGCGACAGCATGAGCCGCGCCCTGGCGACGGCCGGCTTCGATATCTCCTATCCCCTGTTCAAGCGGACCGGGAACGCCACCATCGTCCTGGAGCCCGTGGCCCAGGTGGCCGCCTCGCCGAACGCCAAGCAGGTGGTGATCGGGCGCACGGCCGCGGGCGACCCCGTCTATCTGAACGAGGACAGCGTCGCCTTCGAGTTCGACGAGACCACCCTGTTCCGCGCCAACAAGTTCCCCGGCTACGACCTCTACGAGGACGGCGTGCGGCTGAACGTCGCCGGCCGCGCCACGGTGATGTGGGACGACGGGCGGCGGGCCAACTTCATGGTCGGCCGCAGCTTCCGCACCGAGCGGAACCCGGTCTTCACCGACCGCAGCGGCCTGCGGACCAAGGCGTCGGACTGGGTCGTCGCCGCCGACGCCCAGCCCATGCGGGGGCTGTCGCTGTTCACCCGCGCCCGGCTGGACAACGACACGCTGGACGTCCACCGCCTGGAAGCCGGGATCAACGCCTACAACAAGTACGGCAGCGGCTACGTCCGCTACCTGACCGACGATTTCGACATCAACGGCACGAAGCGCGAGAACCTCGACGTCGGCGGCGAGGTCTACCTGGGCCGGAACTACGGGATCAGCGTCTACGGCAACCGCGACCTGGCCCGCGACGCGTGGGTCATCCGCGACCTGGGCGTCTTCTACCGCGACGACTGCCTGCGGGTGGACGTGATCTACCGGCGCGAGGACACGATCGTCGGGCGCCTGCTGCCCAGCAACTCGGTCTCGGTGCGCCTAACGCTCGCCACATTGGGCGGCTCATTCAATGGCAGGTAACATGGGCCGGGGTTGGGCCCTGCGAGGGAAGACTTTCTTGATGATGCGCTATCTGACGGGCCCGGCAGCACGGTGCGCGATGATCGCCTGCGCCGCCGCCGCCATGGCGTCCGCCGCCCCCGCCCTCGCCCAGCCGGCGCCGGACGACGCGCCCACGGCCACCGCGCCGGCCGACGCCGCGCCGGCTCCGGTCCAGGCCCCGCCGCAGGGCCTCTCCGAGTCGGTGGCCGCCGTGGTCAACGACGACATCATCTCGACCTACGACCTGAGCCAGCGGATGCGGCTGCTGATCGCCACGTCGGGCGTCCAGCCCACCGAACAGAACCTGCCCCAGTTCCAGCGCGAGGCCCTGGTCTCGCTGGTGGACGAACGCCTCCAGTTCCAGGAACTGCGCCGGGTGGAGCGGGAGCAGAAGATCGACATCCTCGCCGACGACCAGGAGGTGAACGAGGAAGTCAACGGCATGGCCCAGCAGAACAACATGAGCGGCGAGCAGTTCCTCGGCTTCCTCGCCTCCCGGGGCATCGGCGCCGACACGCTGAAGCAGCAGCTGCGCGCCCAGATCAGCTGGGGCCGGTGGATCCGGGGCCGCTACGGCTCGCGCCTGCGCATCGGCGACGACCAGATCGCCGCCACCCAGGCCCGCCTGGAGGCCGAAGCCGCCAAGCCGCAGTACAACATCGGCGAGGTGCTGATCGACGCCAGCCGCGTGGGCGGCATGCAGCAGGCGATGGCCGGCGCCCAGCAGCTGATCGGCCAGATGCAGCAGGGCGCGCCCTTCCCCGCCGTGGCCCGGCAGTTCTCGGCCCTGCCCACGGCCGCCAGCGGCGGCGAGGCCGGGTGGGTGACCGCGGCCGACATGCCGCCCGAGGTGCAGCCGGTGCTGGAACAGATGCGGCCCGGCCAGCTGTCGCAGCCCATCCCGGTGAAGGACGGGGTCTACATCATCTACCTGAAGGACAAGCGGGCCGGCGGCGACGCCACGCTCGTGAACCTGAAGCAGGCGGCCGTGGCCCTGCCCAAGGACGCCAGCGCCGCCGACGAGGCCGCCGCGCGCGAAAAGCTCGAGGCGGTGAAGGGGCGCATCAAGGGCTGTGACTCCATCGAGGCCGCCGCCGCCAAGTCGCAGGGCGTGGTGGCCGGCGACCTGGGCGAGGCCGAGGTCAACGACCTGGCGCCCCAGTTCCAGGAAGCCGCCAACCGGCTGAAGGTGGGCGAGGTGTCGGACCCGATCCGCACGCCCGTCGGCCTGCACCTGATCGCCGTCTGCGGCCGGCGCTCGGCCAGCGCCGCCCAGGCCGACCGGGACCAGATCGAACAGCGGCTCTACAGCCAGCAACTGTCGATGATCTCCCGCCGCTACATGCGCGACCTGCGCAACTCGGCCACCATCGAGACGCGGTGACCGACCAGCCCCTCGCGCTCACCCTCGGCGATCCGGCCGGCGTCGGCCCCGAGATCGTCGTCAAGGCGTGGCGGGCGCTTCGGGAGACCGGTCCGGCCTTCTTCGTAGTGGGCGACGCCCAGGCCCTGAGTTCGGCGTCCGGTTCGTCGCGGGCCATCGTGAAGGCCATCTCCTCGGTGGACGAGGCGCGCGCGGCCTTCGCCGACGCCATCCCCGTGCTCGACCTGCCCGTCCGCGCGCCGGTGGTGGCGGGCCAGCCCTCGCCGGCGGCCGCGCAGGCGATCATCCGCTGGATCGAGACGGCGGTGGGCCTGACGCTCTCGAAGACCGCCTCCGGCCTGGTGACCGCGCCGATCGCCAAGGCCCCGCTCTACGCCGCCGGCTTCAAGTTTCCCGGCCACACCGAGTTCCTCGGCGACCTGACCGCCGCGGTCCGGCACGATGGGGCGCGGGGCCCGGTCATGATGCTGGCCGCCGCGGACCTGAGGGTGAGCCTGGTGACGGTGCACGAGCCGCTGGCGGCCGTGCCCGGCAAGCTGAGCATCGAAGCCATCGTCAACGCCGGCCTCGTCACCGCCCAGGCGTTGAAGCGCGACTTCGGCGTCGCCACGCCGCGGCTGGCGGTGGCCGGCCTCAACCCCCACGCCGGCGAAGGCGGGACGATCGGCCGCGAGGAGGTGGAGATCGTGGAGCCGGCGATCCGGGCGCTGCGCGACCTGGGCGTCGAGGTGCGGGGCCCCGTCCCGTCGGACACCCTGTTCCACGCCGAGGCGCGGGCGACCTATGACGCGGCGCTGTGCCTCTATCACGACCAGGCGCTGATCCCGGTGAAGATGCTGGACTTCTGGGGCGGGGTGAACGTGACCCTGGGCCTGCCGATCGTGCGGACCTCGCCCGACCACGGGACGGCCTTCGACATCGCCGGCCGCGGCGTCGCGCGCGCCGACAGCCTGATCGCGGCCATCCGGATGGCCGCCGAGATCGCCCGGCGCCGGGCGGGATGAGCCTGGACGCCCTGCCCGGCCTGCGCGAGGCGCTGGAAACGCACGGCCTGTGGGCCAAGAAGGCGTTCGGCCAGCACTTCCTGCTCGACCTGAACGTCACCCGCAAGATCGCCCGCATGGCCCAGGTGGGCGAGGCCGACCACGTGATCGAGGTGGGACCCGGCCCCGGCGGGCTGACCCGCGCCCTGCTGGAGACCGGGGCGCGGGTGACGGCGATCGAGAAGGACGAGCGGTTCCGGCCGCTGCTGGAGGAGGTAGCGGCCGCCTCGGGCCGGCTGGAGCTGATCTTCGGCGACGCGCTCAAGGCCGACGAGGCGGCGATCGCGGGCGGCGCGCCCGCGCACGTCGTCTCCAACCTGCCCTACAACGTCGGCACGCCGCTGCTGGTGAAGTGGCTCACCGGGCCGTGGACGCCGGCCTCGCTCACCCTGATGTTCCAGCGCGAGGTGGCCGACCGGATCACCGCCGGGCCGAACGAGGACGCCTACGGCCGGCTGGGTGTGCTGGCCCAGGCGACGTGCGAGGCGCACCGCGTGCTGGACGCGCCGGCGCGCGCCTTCACCCCGCCGCCCAAGGTGGATTCGGCCGTCGTACGGCTCGAACCCCGCGCCGACCGCCCCTCGCCCGACCGGCTGACCGCGCTCCAGACCGTGACGGCGGCCGCCTTCGGCCAGCGCCGCAAGATGCTGAGGTCCAGCCTCAAGAGCCTGGGCGGCGAGGCGCTCGCCGTGGCGGCCGGCCTCGACCCGCAGGCGCGCGCGGAGACGGTGCCGGTAGCCGGCTTCCTCGGCCTGGCCGACGCGTGGCTCGCGGCGGGGCGGTAGCCCCAGGTCGTGGCGCCGTGATCGGAATGGCCTCTAGGTCGTTGCTCCCGCCGCCATCACCCGCTCCAATGCCGGCAGAGTCGTTGCGGGAGCGGGCATGCTGACCCTTCTGGGCGTCGCCGCCGTGGTGGTCGGGTTCGCCGTGCGGCTGAACCCGCTGCTGGTGGTGGTGGGCGCGGCGTTCATCACGGGCCTGGCCGCCGGCAAGTCGCCGCTGGAGGTGCTGGACGCGTTCGGCCACGCCTTCAACGAGAACCGGTTCGTCAGCGCCGCCTACCTCGTCCTGCCGGTGATCGGCGTGGTGGAGCGCGCCGGGCTGCAGGAACAGGCGCGGACGCTCATCACCCGCTTCCGGGGCGTGTCGGTGGGCCCGCTGCTGATCGCCTATCTCGCCTTCCGCCAGCTCACCTCGGCCTTGGGGCTGACCTCGATCGCCGGCCAGGCCCAGAGCATCCGCCCCATCGTCGCGCCCATGGCCGAGGGGGCGGTGGAGGCGCGGCGCGGCCCGCTGGATCCGGCGACGCGGCAGCGGGTCCGGGCCTTCGCCGCAGCCACCGACAACATCGGCCTGTTCTTCGGCGAGGACATCTTCGTCGCCATCGGCTCGATCCTGCTCATGGTGGGCTTCCTGGCCGCCAGCGGCATCACCATGGACCCGATCCACCTGTCGCTGTGGGCCATCCCGACGGCCGTCGCGGCGTTCGCGATCCACGCGGTGCGGCTGGTCCTGTTCGACCGGCGCCACGGCCGGGGCGATGCGCCATGATCAAGCTGGGCGTCGTCTACGGTCTGGCCGGGCTGGTGTTCGCGGCCTTCGCGGTGCTGAGCGCGCTGGACCGCGCCAACCGCAAGCGGTTCGGCAACGCCGCCTTCTGGGGCCTGGTGTCGCTGAGCTTCCTGGCCGGCGACCGGCTGGGCGACCGGGGCAACGGCGTGCTGGTGCTGGGGCTGGCCCTGATCGCCGGCTTCGGCCTCCTGGGGCGCGGCGCGCCGCCCACCACCTCGCCCGACGAGCGGCGCGCCCTGGCCCAGCGCTTCGGGCTGAAGCTGTTCGCGCCGGCCCTGACCCTGCCTGTGGTGGTGGCGCTGGGCGTGCTGGTGCTGAAGCCGCTCCACTTCGGCGGGACGCCGCTGTTCGATCCCAAGCAGGCGACGCTGATCTCGCTGGCCCTGGCCGCGGTGATCGCCACGGGCGTCGGGCTGGTGCTGCTGCGCCAGCCGGCGATGAGCCCGCTGCAGGAGGGGCGCCGGCTGATGGACACGGTGGGCTGGGCGGCGCTGCTGCCCCAGATGCTGGCGGCGCTGGGCGCGGTGTTCGCCCTGGCCGGCGTGGGCGACACCATCGGCCGCCTCGTCACCGAATGGATCCCGATGGACGCGCGGATCACGGCGGTGGCGGTCTACTGCCTGGGCATGGCCGGCTTCACGGTGATCATGGGCAACGCCTTCGCCGCCTTCCCGGTGCTGACGGCCGGCATCGGATTCCCCATTCTTATCCGGCAGTTCGGCGGCGATCCTGCGGTGGTCGCCTCGATCGGCATGCTCTCGGGCTTCTGCGGCACGCTGATGACCCCGCTGGCGGCGAACTTCAACCTCGTCCCGGCGACGCTGCTGGAGCTTCCCGACCGGTACGCGGTCATCAAGGCTCAGATTCCGACGGCCCTGCCGCTGCTCGCGGCCAATGTGGTGCTGATGTATGTCCTCGCCTTCCGCTGATCGCCTGACGCCCGAGCTGGCGTCGCAGTTCGCCCGCATCGCCCTGGGCCACGTGACGCGGGAGTATCCGAACAAGCTGGACCACGTGATGACGGGGCCCCAGGACGCGCGCGGGCCGCGCGACCTGCATCCCATCTTCTTCGGCAGCTACGACTGGCACTCGTGCGTCCACGGCTACTGGACGCTGGCGACCGTGCTGCGCCTGCACCCGGAAATCCCGGAGGCGGCCCAGGTGCGGGCTCTGTTCGACGAGATCTTCACGACGGGAAACGTGGACGCCGAGGTCGCCTACCTCGACCGTCCCTCGTCGCGGGGGTTCGAGCGGCCCTACGGCTGGGCCTGGCTCCTGAAGCTGCAGGCGGAACTGGAGCGCCACCCGGAAGCCTGGGCGCGGACGCTGCGGCCGCTGGCCGACGCCTTCGAGGACCGCCTGCTCGCGTTCTTGCCGCTGGCCCGCTATCCGATCCGGACCGGCGTGCATTCGTCGACCGCCTTCGCCCTGCGGCTGGCCTGGGACTATCCGGCCGGCGAGGCGGCGTTGCCGTCGCTGATCCGCGATCGCGCGATCGCGTGGCACAAGGACGACCGCGACGCGAACGCCTGGGAGCCCTCGCTCGACGACTTCCTGTCGCCCACGCTGATGACCGCGGCGCTGATGTCGCACGTGATGGCCCGCGAGGCCTTCAGGGCCTGGTTCGCCGCCTACCTGCCGAACGCGGCGCGCCAGGCGCCGGCCAGCCTGTTCACGCCCGCCGTCCCGCCGGACCGCAGCGACGGCAAGATGGCCCACCTCGACGGCGTGAACCTGTCGCGCGCCTGGTGCTGGCGCGAGATCGCCGCCGCGCTCGATCCGGCCGATCCTGTCGCATCCGTGGCCGAGCAAGCCGCCCGCGCGCACCTCGCCGCCAGCCTGCCCCACGTGGCCGGCGACTACATGGGCGAGCATTGGCTGGCGTCGTTCGCCCTGCTGGCGCTGACCGCGCCCTGAAGGCTCAGGCGGCGTCGCGGACGCGGCGCAGCTCGTCGTCCAGCAGCTGGACGTCCACCGGTTTGCGCACCCGGGGACAGGCGTCGTAGGCGGGATTGCTCTCGAGCTGCTCGTAGCCGGTGCAGAAGACGAACGGGACGCTCCGATCCCGCAGCCATTCGGCCAGGGGATACACCAGCTTGCCGGCCAGGTTGACGTCCAGCACGGCGGCGTCCGGCAATGCGCCGTCACCGATCAGCCGGCGCGCCTCCTCAACCGTCGCGGCCGGCCCGACGACATCCCAACCGAGCGAGGCCAGGTCGTGGGAGATGGCCATGGCGATCAGCGCCTCGTCTTCCACCACCAGCACCCGCCCGCGCCGGCCGATCTGGCGGGGGTCGGGCGACGGAGGGGCGATGGGCCGCTGGGGGGCCGTCGGCGTGTCGAGCCGATAGGCCGAGGACGGCAGGCGGGCGACGAGGTTCAGGCCCGTGGCGGGCCAGGCCATCTCGATCGAGCCGCCGAGCTGGCGCGTCGCCACCTCGCGCACCAGGGTCGAGCCGAAGCCGGCGCGCTGCGGCGCCTCCACGGGCGGGCCGCCGAATTCGCTCCAGCGGATCTCGAGGTCGCCGTCGCCATCGATCGACCAGCTCACCTCCACCCGTCCACGCTCCGCAGACAGCGCACCATACTTCACCGCGTTGGTGGCGAGCTCGTGGATGAGCAGGCTGAGCGGCTGGACGGCGTTGGGCGGCAGGACGATGGTCGGGCCGTTGATGCGGACCTGGCCTTCGCGGTGGTAGCCGGCGGCCTCGTCGCGCACGATCTGGACGAGGTCAGCGCCCTCCCAGCGGTTCTGGGCCAGCAGCGAGTGGGCGCGGCCGAGAGCCGAGACCCGGCCGCGGACGGCGGCGATGAACTCCTCCTTGGTGGTGGCCCGGGTCAGGGAGACCACGGCCTGCACGACCGCCAGGGCGTTCTTGGCGCGGTGATCCACCTCGCGGGCGAGCAGCAGGCGGGCCTCCTCGTTGGCCTTCCGCTCGGTGATGTCGCGCAGGATCACGGTGGCCAGCCGGGCGCCGCCCACCTCGACGTGGGAGATCGAGGCCTCGACCGGGAATTCCTCGCCATTGGCCCGCAGGCCGCTGACGGCGCCCAAGGCCCCCATTCGGCGGTTGGTGACGCCCGCCTCCTTGAACCGCCGGATATGCTCGGCGTGGCCGGGGCGGAAGCGGTCGGGAATGAACCGTTCGATCGGCAGGCCCAGGGCGTCCTGGGTCTTGACCCCGAACATCCGCTCCGCCGCCGGGTTGAACAGGATGATCCGCTGGTCCTCGTCGATGGTGACCAGGGCGTCCATCGCCGACTCGACGATGCCCTCCATCCGCCGCCGGCTTTCCTCCAGCGCGTCCTCGTTGGCCTTCCGCTCTGTGATGTCGCGCAGGATGACGGTGAACAGGCGCTCGCCGCCGACCTCCACCTGGGAGATCGAGGCCTCGATGGGGAATTCCTCGCCGTTGTTCCTCAGGCCGCTGATCGCGCCCAGCGATCCCATCTGACGGTTGGTGACGCCCGTCTGCGCGAACCGGCGCATGTGGGCGCCGTGATCGTCGCGATACCGCTCGGGGATGAAGCGCGAGATGGGCCGGCCCAGCGCCTCGTCGGCGGACAGGCCGAACATCCGCTCGGCGGCCGGGTTGAAGAGGACGATCTCGCCACGGCCGTTGACCGTGATGATGCCGTCCATCGCCGAGCCGACGATGCCTTCCAGCCGCTTCATCGTCTCCACCGCGCTGCGCGAAGACCGAAGTCGATGGGAGTGACCCGGCAAGCTCTCCCCCCTGGTACGCCGCAACCTTGCAGCTTATACGATCCTTCGGATTTCCGAAGATATCAATCGCATACGCTAAAGCGCGTCCGTCCGGGCTTGAATCAAGCCCGGCGGGATCGACGTGCTCGCCTCTCCGGACTTGGAGGCCTTCTTGTCCGCCCGCGATGCCTCATCGTGAGCGGGAAGGCCTCTAGCCGACGGGTTCGGGGGCGCGCTCCAGGACGAAGTCGTCGGGGTTCGGCGCCAGCGTGGCGCGCCAGTAGTCGATCAGGCCGAAGGGCCAGTTCTGGCTGACCCGGCCGAAGCTGTTCTTGTACCAGCTCGACACGTTGGGAGAGCCCCAGGCCCAGCCCGCGTTGGCCTCGTCGACCTTGCGGTTGAAGTCGTCGTAGACGTCCTGCCTGGGCTCCAGCGCCCGGGCGCCGGTCTCGGCCAGCAGGTGCAGGCAGCCCACGATGTAGCGGACCGCGCACTCCGAGAAGAAGATGATCGAGCCGTTGACCACGATGTTGGTGTTGGGCCCGTAGATCGTGAAGAAGTTCGGGAAGCCCGGGTGGGTGATGCCGAGGTAGGCGCGGGCGTCCCCGCCCCAGCTCTCGTGCAGGTCGCGTCCGCCGCGGCCCTTCACTTTCAGGAACGACAGGAAGTTCGAGGCCTGGAAGCCGGTGCCGTAGATCAGCACGTCGGCCTCGTACTCGCGCCCGTCGGCGGTGACGACGCCCTTCGGCGTGATCCTGGCCACCTTCTCCGTCACCAGCTCGACGTTGTCGCGCTTGAGCGCGGCCAGCCAGACGCCGTTGTCCAGCACGGCCCGCTTGCCGCCGATGGGATAGTTCGGGGTCACCTTCGGCAGCAGGTCGGGCCGCTCGGCGAGCTGCATCCGATAGGACTCGGTGGCCATGTCGCGCAGCATGGCGTTGGCGGGGCTCACCGCGTCGGGCGAGCCGTTCCAGCTGGGATCGGTCTTCACCATCGGCAGGAAGCCTTCGGTGGTCATCCAGAAGAGCCAGAAGCGGTACCATTTGTCGTAGAAGGGCACGTGCTCCAGCGTCCACTTCATGCCGTCGGGCACGTCCTCGTGATAGTGCGGCACCGGCAGGCCCCACGGCGGATTGCGCTGGAAGACGGTGAGCTTGGCCACCTCGGGCGCGATCTCGGGGACGAACTGGTAGGCTGAAGCCCCCGTCCCGATCACGACCACCCGCTTGCCCTTCAGGTCGACGTCGTGCCGCCACTCGGCGGAGTGGAACGCCGGGCCCTCGAAGGTCCCGAGGCCTTCGATGTCGGGCATGCGCGGGCGGTTGAGCTGGCCCACGGCGGTGACCACGGCGGTGGCCTCGACCACCTCGGTCTTGCCGTCCTTGCCCTTCAGCGTGGCGCGCCAGACCTCCTTCGCCTCGTCCCAGGCCAGCTGCTCCACCAGGGTCTCGAAGCGGATGTGCTTCTTGAGGTCGTGCTTCTTGGCGATGCCGCGGAAGTATTCCAGCAGCACCGGCTGGGGCGAGAAGTGCTGGGGCCAGGCGTGGTTCGGCTCGAACGAGTAGCTGTACATGTGGTTGGAGTTGTCCACCCGGCAGCCCGGGTAGGTGTTCTCGAACCAGGTGCCGCCCACGTCGGCGTTCTTGTCGACGATCTCGAACGGCACGCCCGCCTGGGACAGGCGGATGCCCGTGAGCAGGCCAGACATGCCGGCGCCGACGATCAGCACCTTCATCTTGCGGGCGGCGGCCTGGACGGGCGGCGCCTCGAAGTGGGGATCCTTGCTGCTGCGCCCCTTGAGGACCAGTTCGTCTGTCAGGAAGTCGACATACTGCTCCGGAAT
The DNA here is from genome assembly GCF_016124325.1 of Phenylobacterium sp. GTDB lineage: Bacteria > Pseudomonadota > Alphaproteobacteria > Caulobacterales > Caulobacteraceae > Phenylobacterium. The sequence continues at coordinate 14,433 of NZ_WGNY01000017.1, read as the reverse complement.
CTCAGCGCCCGCGACGAAGTCCATCTGCCGCCGCAGGACGTCGATCGGCGGATTGGGCATGGCCATCGGCTTGCCCTCAAGATAGGCGCGGATCGCCTTGGCCGCCTCGGCGCGGATCTTGGCCTGTTCCTCCTCGGGAATGCCGGGATCGCCCCGCGACAGCGGATTGTAGACCGGCGTCCATTCGGACCGGAGCCAGTGGGTGTCGCCGGTCATGTGCACGAGCGCCGTCATCAGCGCCGGCAGGTGCGCGTCCTTGAGCACCGTCTCCAGGTCGGCGGGGATCTCGGCCATCTTGTTCCTGCCCTAGGTTATCGCTGTTCTGGTGAGCCCGAGCATGAACCCCGCGGCCGGGTGGCGGAAGCCCTGTCGTTACGTCAGGGTCAACCTGACTGCGCGGCGCGGATGCGCGCGACGAGCTCGGCCGGAAGCGGCATATCACCGGCCCGCAGGTTGTCGCGCAGGTGTTCCGGCCGGGTCGCGCCGAAGACCGCGGCGCTGACGCCGGGGTTGGCCAGGACGTAGCCCAGCGCCGCCTGAGCGCCGCTGCGGTCGGGCAGATGGTGCAGGAACCGGAAGCGCCGGCCGCGCGCCAGCTCGGCACGATGCCGCGTCAGGGCGCGAGCGGCGTACCAGACGTCCTGCGGGCCGCGCAGGCGGGCCAGGAGCGGCCGGGTGTGGCCCATGGCCAGCGGCATGCCGGCCAGGACCCCCTTCCCCGCCGCCGCCGCGCGGGCGATCAGCGGCTCCCGCTCCGGGCGCAGGACATTGTAGTCAACCATCACCACGTCGATCTGGGGCAGCGAGACGGCGTGCTCGATCACGGCCGGATCGAAGCTGTTCAGCCCCACCGCGCGCGCCACGCCCCTGGCCTTGAGGCCTTCGAGCGCCCGCAGCATCGCCTCGTCCAGTTCGCCGATCGAGGGGCCGTGAAGCTGGAGCAGGCCCAGCGCCTCCACGCCGAGGGTCTTCAGGCTGCGCTCAGCGCTGGCGACGACGGCGGCCGGCGTCATGTCACGCGCGATGCGGCCGCCGCCAGCGTGATAGGTGCCGGCCTTGGTGGCGATCACCAGGCCCGTCGAGTCGCGGCCGGCCAGGGCGCGGCCCAGGCGCGGCTCGGCCCGCCCGGCCGAATAGCTGGCGCCGGTGTCGAACAGGGTGACGCCCCGGTCGATCGCCTCATGGACCAGGCCCAAGGCGACCTTCTCTTCGAGGGCCGGCTTGCCCCACCAGCTCGCGCAGCCGAAGCCGAGCTCGGAGACGGTGAGGCCCGTGCGGCCGAGGGCCCGGTAGCGCATCGCTCAGCGGATCCGGTCGAACTCGGCGGCCAGCGCGCCGACGACCACCCGCCACGCCGCCGTCGTGGGGATCACCACGTCGAAGTGGCTGGCGCCGGGGATCGCGACGGCCTCGCCCGCGTCGCCAGCGGCGGTGAGGCGCTCGACGTACTTGCGGCCGGTGTAGGGCGGCATCACGTGGTCGAACTCGCCCGAGATCATCACGGCGCGCGTTCCGGTGGGCAGCAACGCGGCCGGAGAGGTGTCGGCGTACGGCCGGGGCCGATCGGCCGCGCCGATGATCCTGGGAATCACGTCGGGGCCGCAGGCGCCGCCGAAGATCTCGCCCTGCCCTTCCAGGTCGCCGATGCCGCCCAGGCTGACGACCGCCCGGATCGCAACCGGGTCGGCGCGCCAGAGCGGGCTGGCGTGCGGAATCCTCGGTCGGGCGGCGGCCCAGAGCGCCAGATGCCCGCCGGCCGAGTGGCCCAGGGCCACGACCCGATGGAGATCGAGATGGTATCGCGGGGCCTCGGCGCGCAGGCGGTCCACCGCTTCTGCGACGTCCAGGAAGGTGCCGGGATAGCCCGCGCCCGCCTCGCCCAGCTTGCGGTAGTCGACGTTCCAGACGGCGTAGCCACGCCGCGCCAGGTCGGCGGCCACGCCGCTGGTCTGGGCGAGACCCTGGTATTCGGCGAGGTAGCAGCCGCCGTGCAGCAGAACGACGACGGGATGCGGCCCCTTGCCTTTCGGCAGGAAGAGGTCGGCCACCTGCGCCGGAGCCGGGCCATAGGCGATGCGGACATCGGCGCGGACCTGCGGCTGATTCATGTAATCCTGGACGGTCGCGGGCTCGGCGTGGGCGGCGCTTGCCGAGGCGGCCCCGAGGATCGCAGCGACCCAACGTTTCATGGCGGCTCCCCAATCACGACCAGATCCGCTTCCGCGCGGAAGTCGGCTTGCCGAGCCGAAGCGCCCATCGGGCGCGAAGGCTGGTGGGCGGCGAGGGATTCGAACCCCCGACCCCCTCGGTGTAAACGAGGTGCTCTAACCAGCTGAGCTAGCCGCCCTTCCGCGCCGCTTCTAAACCAGCCCTAGGCCGCCGCAAGCGCCGCCTGCGGCTCCGGCGCCAGCACGCGCCGGAAGAACGGCGCGATCACCAGGAACACGACGCCTGCTCCGCCGACGAGCGCGGCGTGCATGAGCCAGAAGTCGGCGGCGGGCATCTTCTCCAGCAGCGAGCCCAGCCAGCCGGTGAAGGCGTTCCCGATGAACAGGTGCAGATAGTAGATGCCGATCACCGCGCCCGAGATCGCCTGCGGCGCGGCGCGGGCGAAGAGCGCCAGGCCCACCGGCAGCACGTTGGCGAAGCCGATGTCGTTCAGCAGGTGGAACAGCAGCAGCCAGAAGAACGGCACCTTGGCGCCAGCGGGCGTGAGGATGGTCCCGAGGCCCAGGCAGGCCACGCCGGCCGCGCCGAACGCGCAGCCGATGATGATCTTGCCGAACTCGTCAGGCTCCTTGAACCGCTTGGCCCACAGACGCCAGAAGATGACCATGCCGGCCAGGCACGACACCGAGACGATGGAGTCGACCGAGATCAGCCACTCGGTGAGCATCGGCTTGCCGAACAGGTGCAGGTCGACGCTCTGCTGGGCCCAGACCTGGTAGACGATGAAGATCTGCTGGTTGCCCACGATCGAGGCGGCCATCACCGGCACCAGCGCGAACAGCATGGCCACGCGGATCCAATCCGATCGGGTCATCGCCGGCCGCTCGACATGCATCTCGGCGCGCTTGCGCAGCGGCGGGTCGGACGGGAAGCCCTTGCGGCCCGCCATGTAGATGACGATCGAGATCAGCATGCCGACGCCGGCGGCGCCGAAACCCCAGTGCCAGGCGACGTTCTCCGCCAGGGTTCCGGTGACCAGCGGCGCGGCGATGACGCCCGCGTTGATGCCGAGGTAGAAGACCTGGAAGGCGTCGGCGCGCCGGTTGTCGCCTTCCTTGTAGAGCGACCCGACCTGGCTCGCGATATTGCCCTTGAAGCACCCCGAGCCCAGCATCAGGCAGATGAGCGCCAGGAAGAACGGCTGCTCGAACGCCATCAGGAAGTGGCCCGCCGCCATGAGCAGCGCGCCCATGATGATGGTCGGCGTGCGACCGAGCACCCAGTCGGCCAGCAGGCCGCCCAGCAGCGGCGTGAGATAGACCAGCGCGCCGTAGGTCCCCCCGATGAGCGCGGCCAGCGCCTGGGGACTGAGGGTGTGCCCCGGATCGAACAGGTCGCGGACGAACGGGAAGCCGACCACGTTGTCCACGTGCCCCGGCAGCAGGAGCTGGCGGGTCATGTAGAGCACCAGCAGGGTGTTCATGCCGTAGTAGGAGAAGCGCTCCCACGCCTCGGTGAAGGCGAGGTACCCCAGCGCCTTCGGATGACCAAAGAAGGCCGTGTCGCCTTTGTCGGCGATTTTGGTCGTCATAAGATTCTCCAAACCCCGGCGGACCTTAGAAGGAAAAACCCGTCCGAAGGAAGGCGGAGACCAGAATCCATGCCCCCAGCGCGGCGAAGAGGGCCGCCGCCACCGCGCGCACGATCCGCAGGGGAACGACCCGCGTGGCGGCCTCGCCGAGCAGCACGGCGGGCGCATTGGCCGCCATCATCCCGAGCGTGGTGCCGGCCGCCACCAGGGCCACGTTCTGGAAGCGCGCGCCGAGCAGCGTGGTGGCGATCTGGGTCTTGTCGCCGATCTCCACCAGGAAGAACGCCACCAGGGTGGTGAGGAAGACACCGCCCGCCGTCCGCGCGCCCGCGTCCTCGTCGTCCTTGTCCGGCACGAGGGCCCAGAGCGCCATGGCGATGAACCCCACGCCGACGAGGATCTGGAAGGCCGAACCGCTGAGGAAGCGCGCCACCACCACCCCGAGCGCGGCGGCCAGGGCGTGGTTGAGCATGGTCGCGCAGAGTATCCCCAGCAGGATCGGGACCGGCCGGCGGAACCGGGCCGCCAGAATGATCGCGAGGAGCTGGGTCTTGTCGCCGATCTCGGCGACGGCCACGAGCGCGGCCGAGATAAGGAAGGCTTCCAACTGTGGACTCCGGCGGGACGCGGCGGTTGAGACGCAACGACGAGGCCCCCGCCGCGCCCGCAGGCATCGGAGGCCGCATCGTCGGTCTCGCCAATCCGGACCAGAGGTCCGCCGCCGGCGCCATGCCCGAGGGCAAGTCTGTTGACGCAGGCTCCGCGAAAGTGCGGACGGCTACTCCCCGAGGAGACCGCCTCCCTAGCGGACGTTGGCGCAAATGAAAAGGGCGGCCGCCAAAGGCCGCCCCCCGGCGCCTGGACGCCCTGGTCGATCTAGCTGTTGAGCTCGCTCTTCAGCGCATCGCCCACGCGGAACCGGCAGGTCTGCGTGGCGGGTCGCTTGACCTTCTCGCCGGTCCGCGGATTGCGGGCCATGCCCGCAGCGCGTTTGACCGGCACGAAGCTGCCAAAGCCCACGAGGCGGACCTCGTCTCCGGCCTTCAGCGATGTCGACACCGAAGAGATGAAGGCGTCCAGCGCCTCCTTGGCTTTCGCCTTATTGAGGCCCGCCTTGTCGGCGATAGCCGAGACGAGTTCGGCTTTCGTCATTTACGTTTTCTCCCAGCCCAATTCTCTTTTGGCGCGGCGGGTCTTGGGCTGCGCCCGCCTGCGCCTTGCGCGGATTAAGGCCTGACGCGGCGGGGCCGTCAAACGGCTGCGATGCGGCTTTGCGTCTGTATTGCGAGAATTTTCCGGAATTTGACCATCCGGTCGGCGCCGAAGCGGCCGGCGCGCGAAAGCGCGGGCGCCCTACCCCGCCTCACCGCCTGCCCAGGCCGCCCAGGTCGACACCGATGCGACACGCGATCGCGACCGCCTCGCGCACGATCGGCGAATAGCTCACCGCGCGGCGCGTCACGGCGAGCTGCTGCAGGGTCATCCGCCATCCCAGCTTCACGGGCACGAGCTGGCCCTCCTCCAGTTCGCGCCAGACCGTATGGCGGGCCGTGAACAGGGTGATGAGCCCCCGCTTGGCCAGCAGCTTCAATGTCCGCTCGTCGTTGCACTCGATCCGGTTCTCCTGATGCGTCTCCACGGCGGGGGTCAGGACCGAGCCCTGGGCCGTGAGCATGGAGTCCGGCGAGGCGCCGCCGGTCGGATAGGTCAGGAACAGGTCGAGCGGCACCTCCTCCAGGGCCGCCAGCGGATGGTCCGGGCTGGCGACCACCAGCGCCGGCTCGCGCAGCACCTCGGTGACCACGAAGTCGGGACCGAGCAGCTCCTCCGCGCGCGCGTGGATCACAATGTCGTAGCGGCTGGTCTTGATGTCCTCGATGAGGCGGTCGCGCCGGTCCACGTCGATCGAGATCTTCAGCTCCGGCCACCGCCGCGCGAGGGCTTCGGCGTAGCGCGGCAGGAACTCGGCGTGCAGCACCGGCCCGAGCCCCACCCTGATTCGCCCGATGCGGCCCGTCGACGTGAGCTCGACCAGCTGCTGGAGCTGCTCGGCCTCCGAGATGATCCGCTCGGCGCGTTCCACCACCAGCTCTCCGGTCGGGGTGGCCCGCGCGCCTGCCCCGGAGCGATCGAAGAGCCGCAGGCCCAGTTCGTCCTCAAGCCGGGCGATGCTCTTGGACATGGCCGGCTGGGAGATGCCGAGCTCGTCGGCCGCGCGGGCGAAACTGCCGTGGCGCTGGATCGCGAGGATCTGGCGGATCTGTCGGATGTCCATGTCCGACCCATAACCTGGGGTTATGGGTGCGGCAAATCTCTTTCAATTCAGAACATGAGCGACCAGCGCTATAGCGGGCGCCTACCAATAAGAACCAAGATATTGGGGGGATAATGAACAATCGTCGCGCCTGGCTCCTCGCCGCCTCCGCCGTCCTGACCGGGACCGCGTCCGCCGCCGCCGCCCAGACCACCACCACGCAACCTGCCGCCTCCGCCGTCGAAGAGGTGATCGTCACCGCGCAGAAGCGGGCCGAGAACATCCAGGATGTGCCGCTGTCGATCATGGCGGTCTCGCAGAAGGCCATGGAGGCCCGAGGCGTCGTCGACGCGCGCGGCCTGGAGAAGGTGGTGCCCAACCTGCGCCTCGACTCGATCGCCCAGTTCGCGGGCGTGTCGATCCGCATCCGCGGCTTCGGCGCCAGCTCCAACGCCGCCATCGACCCGAGCGTCGCGCCCTACATCGACGGCGTGTTCATCCCGCGCCCCGGCGCGATCCTGACGACGTTCCTCGACGTCGAGAGCGCCGAAGTGCTGCGCGGCCCGCAGGGCACGCTCTTCGGCCGGAACGCCACGGTCGGCGCCCTGTCGCTGCGCACGGCCACGCCGCGCGACACCTTCGGCACCAAGGCCGCCATCGAGCTCGGCTCGTACGGCACGCACAAGGCCGAGGGCATGATCAACGCGCCGGTGAACGATCGCCTGGCGATCCGCGTCGCGGCCCTGGCCAACAAGACCGATGGCTACGCCAAGAACCTCCTGGACGGAAAGACCTACGGGGCGAACGAAACCATCGCCGGGCGGCTGTCGGCCAAGTTCCAGGCCACCGAGAACGTCACCTGGATCGGCCGGGTCGACTACGCCCGGACGGACGGCGACGGCTATGCGCTGAACCAGGTCGACGTCTCGACCCTGACGCCGACGCAGATCGCCAACTTCGCGGCGCGGACGGGCACCCCGGCGGCGGCGCTCGTCTATCCGCCGACCCACGACTTCGCCAGCGCCATCACCAACCTGAACCTCAAGGATCGCCAGTACGGCGTGTCGAGCGACCTCAGCATCGAGCTGGGCGGCGACTACACGGTGCGGATGATCAACGCCTACCGCAACTGGCGGAACAACCAGAGCGACGGCGACGTCGTGTTCACGCCGCTGGACCTCATCAGCCGCGACAGCACCTTCGACAGCAAGAGCCAGAGCCACGAGCTGCAGTTCATCTCGCCGAAGGGCGCCCTGCTCGGCGGCAAGCTCGATTTCGTCGCGGGCCTCTACTTCTTCGAGGAAGACTACAAGATCTCGGAAGGGTTCAACCTCGGCAGCCAGTACTGCAGCAACGTCATCGCGGTGGCCGCGCCGGCGCGGCTGGCCGCCTGCAACGCGGGGCCCTTCATCGGCGCGGCCAACGGCCTCTTCCAGCAGAACGCCAAGAGCTACGCGGCCTACGCCCAGGCGACCTACGCCATCACGTCGACCCTCGACCTGATCCTCGGCGCGCGCGAGACCAAGGACAAGAAGCACGGCTCGTTCGTCGAGACGGTGGCCAACTCCGCCGCCGCCCTGCTCCGCGGACCGGAAAACACCAACCTCAAGTTCGACGACAGCCAGCCGTCCTGGCGCGCCAACCTGAGCTGGCACGTCACGCCCGACATCATGACGTTCGTGACCTATTCGACCGGCTACAAGTCCGGCGGACTGAACTCGGCGGGCGGCGCGGCGCCCCTCGGCCAGAAGCGCCTGTTCAACTCCGAGAAGTCGAAGGACTGGGAACTGGGGATGAAGTCGGTCCTGTTCGACCGCCGGCTGCTCCTCAACGTCACGGCCTACCGGACCGACCTCGACGACTTCCAGGAGCGCTCGTTCGACGGCGTGAGCTTCCTGATCCGCAACGCCGGCTCGATCCGCGCCAAGGGCGTGGAGATCGAGGGCCAGGCGAGGCCCATCGAGGGCGTCTCCATCGATTTCGGGCTCGCCTATCTCGACTCGGTCTTCACCTCGAACAAGTCGGCCCCGGGCCTGCCGGCCTGCAACGGCTCGGCGACGTCGTGCCCGACGCTGCAGGACCTCACGGGGCGGCGTCCGACCTATTCGCCGAAGTGGCAGGGCAACATCGGCGCCGAGTACACCACGCCGGCCTTCGCCGACGGCTACACCCTGAGCGTGCGCGGCGACATGGCCTACACCGGGAGCATGTACACGACCAACGACCTGAGCGAACAGGGCGTGGACGACTCCTTCACGCTCTACAGCGGCCGCATCACCCTGACCGGGCCCGACAAGTCCTGGACCATGGCGCTCTTCGGCGACAACCTGACCAACGAGCACTACTTCCGGGGCGCGAAGTTCGTGCAGACCCTGGACTCGATCTTCGGGGTTCGCATTCCGGCCACCGGCGGCACCCTCTATCGCGGCTACGTCGGGGCGCCGCGCACCTGGGGCATTCGGGTGACCAAGACCTACTAGCGACTTGCACGGGGCCGGCTTCGCCCGGCCCCGGACCATCCTCGCGGCCGCGATGGGCAAAGGCGGCCGCGCAGGCGTAGAAAGGCAGGGGGAGAGACAGATGACGGGATCACGGCCCCGGGGCGCCATGGCCGCAAGCACGGCCCTCGCCCTTTTGATCGGCGCGGGCGTCGCCTATGGCGCGACGCGAGTGGCCGGCAGCGAACCCGCGCCAGCCGCCAAGGCCGCCGGCACGGCCGCCAAGCCCGCCGCGGCGAGCGCCGCCGCGACGCCTCAGCATCTGCCGGGCTACAATCCCGACCGCAACGCCTACTTCGGCGACCTGCACGTCCACACCTACCTGTCGAACGACGCCTACATCTTCAACGTCCGCCGCACGCCGGACGACGCCTACCGGTTCGCCAAGGGAGAGCCGATCGGCCATGCCGCCGGCTATCAGATCCGCCTGGCCGGCGGCCCGCTCGATTTCGTGGCGGTCACCGACCATTCCGAATACATGGGCGCGATCCGCGAGGCCGGAGACCCGAACACGCCGCTGTCGAAGCTGCCGTTCAGCCAGGGGTTGTTCAGCCCGGACCCGGCCAAGATCATGGAGGCGTTCCGCGCCTTCGTGCGAGGCCGCCAGGACGGCACCCTGCCGAAGGAATTCCAGAATCCGGCCATCATCTCCCGCGCCTGGTCCGAAGTGCAGCAGGCGGCGGCGCGCAACTATCAGCCGGGCAAGTTCACCACCCTGGTGGGCTATGAGTTCACCTCGGCCCCGGACGGCCGCAACCTGCACCGCAACGTCATCTTCCGCGGCGCCAACGTGCCCGGCGCGCCCTATTCGGCGACGGCGTCGGCCGATCCCGAGAACCTCTGGCGTGCGATGGACGCCTGGCGCGGCAGGGGCATCGAGGCGCTGGCGATCCCGCACAACTCGAACGGGTCGGACGGCCTGATGTTCGACACCACCCGGATGAACGGCGAGCCCATCGACCGGGCCTACGCCGAACTGCGCGCCCGCAACGAGCCCCTCGTCGAACTCACCCAGATCAAGGGCACGTCCGAGACGCACCCGTCGCTCTCGCCCAACGACGAGTGGGCGAATTTCGAGATCATGGAAACCTACATCGGCCACGCCAAGGCCGTGACGAAGTTCCAGGGCAGCTACGTCCGCCGCGCGCTGGAGGACGGCCTCCTCTATCGCGAGAAGGTGGGCGCGAACCCGTTCAAGCTGGGCTTCATCGGCTCGTCCGACACCCACAACGCCGCCCCCGGCAGCGTCGAGGAGCCCAACTACTTCAGCAAGGTGGGCCGCGCCGACGGCACGCCCGAACTGCGCGGGTCGATCCCGGCCGGCGGCACCAAGACGTGGGACGCGGCCTCGCTGGAGGTCGGCAAGGCCGGCTCGACCGCGCCCCTCGCCACCTGGGGCGCCTCGGGCCTGGCGGGCGTGTGGGCCGAGGAGAACGACCGCGAGTCGATCTTCGCGGCGCTGCGCCGACGCGAGACCTTCGCCACCTCCGGCCCGCGCATCCGCGTGCGCTTCTTCGGCGGCTACGACTTCCCGGCGGACCTGCTGACCCGGTCCGACACCGTGCGCCAGGCCTATGCTCACGGGGTGCCGATGGGCGGCGACCTCGCCGCCGCCAAGGGGCGTGCGCCCAAGTTCCTGGTCTGGGCCGTCCGCGACCCGAAGGCCGGCTACCTGCAACGGGCCCAGATCGTGAAGGGCTGGATCGAGAACGGCGTGGCCAAGGAAAAGGTGTTCGACGTCGCCTGCTCGGACGGAATGAAGGTCGATCCGAAGACCGCCCGCTGCCCCGACAACGGCGCGTCGGTGAACCTGAAGACCTGCGAACCCGACCGCTTCAAGGGCGACGTGGAGCTGCGGACGGTGTGGACCGATCCGGGCTTCGACCCCAAGCAGCGCGCCTTCTACTATGTCCGCGTGCTGGAGAACCCGTCCTGTCGCTGGTCGACCTGGGACGCCCTGCGCAACGGCACGCCGCCCAACCCGACGCTCGCCCCCACCATCATGGAGCGGGCCTGGTCCTCGCCCATCTGGTTCGAACCCACCGCCTGAGACGGCCGCGAAAACACATAAGGGAGAACACGCCATGAGCCGGACGCTGAAGCAGACTCTGCGCTACGCCGTTCCCGCCGCCGCCGTCGGCGCCATCGTCGCCGGGACCGCGATCGGCGCGCAACTCACGCCCAAGCCGAAACCCGCGCCGGCCGCCAAGGCCGCCGCCTCCGCGGCCACGCCCGCCGCGGCAAGCGCCCCGGCGTCATCCCAGCACCTGCCGGGCTACAATCCGGACCGCAACGCCTACTTCGGCGACCTGCACGTCCACACCCAGCTCTCGTTCGACGCCTACATCTTCAACGTCCGCCGCACGCCGGACGACGCCTACCGCTTCGCCAAGGGCGAGCCGATCGGCCATGCCAGCGGCTACCAGATCCGGCTGGCCGGCGGCCCGCTCGACTTCGTCGCCGTCACCGACCACTCCGAATACATGGGCGCGATCCGCGAAGCGGCCGACCCCAACAGCCCGCTGTCGAAGCTGGACTTCGCCAAGGGGCTGTTCAGCCCCGATCCCGCGGTCATCCAGAAGGCGTTCGCGACCATCGTCGACGCGTTCGAACACGGCACCACGCCGCCGGAGTTCAGCGACCCGGCCGTCCGCGCCCGCGCCTGGACCGAGGTCCAGCAGGCGGCGGCGAACAACTACCAGCCGGGCAAGTTCACCACCTTCGTCGGCTATGAGTACACCTCGGCCCCCGACGGCCGGAACCTGCACCGCAACGTGATCTTCCGCGGCTCGAACGTCGCCGAGCTTCCCTACAACGCCACGATCTCGAACGATCCCGAGAACCTGTGGCATGCGATGGACGCCTGGCGCGGCAAGGGCATCGAGACCCTGGCCATCCCGCACAATTCCAACGGGTCGGACGGGCTGATGTTCGACACCACCCGGATGAACGGCCAGCCCATCGACCGGGCCTACGCCGAACTGCGCGCCCGCAACGAGCCCCTCGTCGAACTCACCCAGATCAAGGGCACGTCCGAGACGCATCCGTCCCTCTCGCCCAACGACGAGTGGGCGAACTTCGAGATCATGGAGAGCTACATCGGCCGCGCGAAGCCGATCACCAAGTTCCGCGGCGGCTATGTGCGCCAGGCGCTCGAGGACGGCATCCTCTATCGCGACAAGCTGGGCGTGAACCCGTTCAAGCTGGGCTTCATCGGCTCGTCCGACACCCACAACGCCGCCCCCGGCAGCGTCGAGGAGCCCAACTACTTCGGCAAGGTCGGGCGGCGTGACGGCCTGCCCGAGCAGCGCGGGTCGATCCCGGCCGGCGGCGCCAAGACCTGGGACGGCGCCGATACGCACGCCGGCGGCCGCTTCCAGGAATGGGGCGCCTCGGGCCTGGCAGGCGTCTGGGCCGAGGAGAACGACCGCGAGTCGATCTTCGCGGCGCTGCGCCGGCGCGAGACCTTCGCCACCTCCGGCCCGCGCATCCGCGTGCGCTTCTTCGGCGGCTACGACTTCCCGTCCGACCTGCTGACCCGGCCCGACACCGTGCGCCAGGCCTATGCTCACGGCGTGCCGATGGGCGGTGATCTGGCGGCCGACGGCCGCGCGCCCAAGTTCTTCGTCTGGGCCGTGCGCGACCCCAAGGCCGGCTACCTGCAGCGGGCCCAGATCGTGAAGGGCTGGATCGAGAACGGCGTGGCCAAGGAGAAGGTGTTCGACGTGGCCTGCTCCGACGGGCTGAAGGTCGATCCCAAGACCGCCCGCTGCCCCGACAACGGCGCGTCGGTGAACCTCCAGACCTGCGAACCCGACCGCTTCAAGGGCGATGTGGAGCTGCGCACCGTCTGGACCGATCCGCAGTTCAATCCCAAGCAGCGGGCCTTCTACTACGTGCGCGTGCTGGAGAACCCGTCGTGCCGCTGGTCGACGCTCGACGCCCTGCGCAACGGCACGCCGCCGAACCCGACCATGCCGAAGACCATCATGGAGCGGGCCTGGTCCTCGCCCATCTGGTTCGAACCCAAGGCCTGATACGCAACCGGCCGGCCCCTCTCGGGGCCGGCCGGCGCATTGGCTCGAACTAGAAGTCGCCCGGATTAGTGGGTGACCATCGCGTCCGACGGGTCGGTGTCGTCGGCCGCCACGGCGACCGGCTCGACCTCGGTCCATTCGATCGGCTCGGGCTGGCGGGTCAGCGCCTTGGCCAGCACCTCGTCCATGGTGTTCACGGGAATGATCTCGAGCGCCGACTTCACGTTGTCGGGAATGTCGGCGAGGTCCTTCTCGTTCTCCTCGGGGATCAGCACCGTCTTCACGCCGGAACGCAGCGCCGCCAGCAGCTTCTCCTTCAGGCCGCCGATGGCGGTGACCCGGCCCCGCAGCGTGACCTCGCCGGTCATGGCGATGTCGGCCCGGATCGGGATGCCGGTCAGCACGGAGACGATGGCCGTGGCCATGGCCGCGCCGGCCGACGGGCCGTCCTTGGGCGTCGCCCCGTCCGGCACGTGGATGTGCACGTCGGTGCGCTCGAAGATCGGCGGCTCGATGCCGAACTTGGTCGCGCGGCTGCGGACATAGCTGTTCGCCGCCGAGATCGACTCCTTCATCACGTCCTTCAGGTTGCCCGTGATGGACATGCGGCCCTTGCCCGGCATCTTGACGGCCTCGATCGTCAGGATGTCGCCGCCGAACTCGGTCCAGGCCAGGCCCGTGACGATGCCGACCTGATCCTCCTCGTCCATCTCGCCGTAGCGGAACTTCCTGACGCCCGCGTACTTGGCCAGCCGCTCATCGTCGATGGTGATCGACGTGAGCTTCTCGCGGCCCAGGTCCCGCACCGTCTTGCGCGCCAGGTTGCCCAGCTCGCGCTCCAGGCTCCGGACCCCGGCTTCCCGCGTGTAGTAGCGGATCAGGCCGCGGATCGCCTCGTCCGGGACGATGAACTCCTCGGGCTTCAGGCCGTGGTCCTTGGTCAGCTTCGGCAGCACGTGCCGCTTGGCGATCTCGACCTTCTCGTCCTCGGTGTAGCCGGGGATGCGGATGATCTCCATGCGGTCCAGCAGGGGCTGGGGCATGTTGAGCGAGTTGGCCGTGGTGACGAACATCACCGGCGACAGGTCGTAATCCACCTCCAGATAGTGGTCGGCGAAGGTGGAATTCTGGGCCGGGTCGAGCACCTCGAGCAGCGCCGACGACGGGTCGCCCCGCCAGTCCGAGCCCATCTTGTCGATCTCGTCGAGCAGGAAGAAGGCGTTGGTGGTCTTGGCCTTCTTCATCGACTGGATGACCTTGCCGGGCATCGAGCCGATGTAGGTGCGCCGGTGGCCGCGGATCTCGGCCTCGTCGCGCACGCCGCCCAGCGACACGCGGACGAACTCGCGGCCCGTGGCCTTGGCGATCGAGCGGCCCAGCGAGGTCTTGCCGACGCCGGGCGGGCCAACGAGGCACAGGATCGGGCCCTTCAGGGTGCCCACGCGGCTCTGCACCGCCAGGTACTCCAGGATCCGCTCCTTCACCTTGTCGAGGCCGTAGTGGTCCTCGTCGAGGATCGCCTCGGCCTTGGCGAGGTCGATGGTCTTCTGCTTGGCCTTGCCCCACGGGATCGACAGCAGCCAGTCCAGATAGTTCCGGACGACGGTCGATTCCGCGCTCATCGGGCTCATGTTGCGCAGCTTCTTCAGCTCGGCCTCGGCCTTGGCGCGGGCTTCCCTGGAGAGCTTGGTCTTCTTGATCCGCTTTTCGAGCTCGATCAGCTCGTCGCGATGGTCGTCCTGTTCGCCCAGCTCGCGCTGGATCGCCTTCATCTGCTCGTTCAGATAGTACTCGCGCTGCGTCTTCTCCATCTGACGCTTCACGCGGTTGCGGATCTTCTTCTCGGTCTGCATGACCGAGATCTCGCCCTCCATCAGGGCGTAG
>NZ_WGNY01000021.1 GCF_016124325.1 Phenylobacterium sp. | reverse complement strand
TTGGGGGACTTCGCCGACCATGCCTGTGATCGCCGTCACCAAGGAACGCCGGGCCGGCGAGACGCGCGTGGCCATCACGCCCGAGACGGTGAAGAAGATGTCCGCGGGCGGATTCTCCTTCGTCGTGGAGGCCGGCGCCGGGCTTTCGGCCTCGTTCATGGACGCCGACTACGAGGCGGCCGGAGCGACGATGGTGAAGACGGCCAAGGACGCCATCTCCAAGGCCGACATCCTCTTCAAGGTGCGCGGCCCGGACGCCGACGAGATCGCCGCGCTGAAGGCCGGCGCCTATGTGGCCGCCCTGCTGAACCCCTACGGCGACAAGGCCACCGTCGAGGCCCTGGCCAAGAAGGGCGCGACCGCCTTCGCCATGGAATTCGTGCCGCGGATCACCCGGGCCCAGGTGATGGACGCCCTGTCGTCCCAGGCCAACCTCGCCGGCTACCGCTCGGTGATCGAGGCGGCCGAGGCCTACGGCCGCGCGATGCCGATGATGATGACGCCGGCCGGCACCATCGCCCCGGCCAAGGTGTTCGTGATGGGCGTGGGGGTCGCGGGCCTGCAGGCCATCGCCACCGCCAAGCGCCTGGGCGCGGTGGTCACCGCCACCGACGTGCGGCCCGCCACCAAGGAGCAGGTCGAGAGCCTGGGCGGCAAGTTCGTGGCCGTCGAGGACGAGGAGTTCAAGCAGGCCGAGACCGCCGGCGGTTACGCCAAGGAGATGAGCGACGCCTACAAAGCCAAGCAGGCCGAGCTGATCTCCAGCCACATCGCCAAGCAGGACATCGTCATCACCACGGCCCTGATCCCGGGCCGGCCGGCGCCCCGCCTGATCACCGCCGCCCAAGTGGCCTCGATGAAGCCCGGCTCCGTCATCGTCGATCTGGCCGTCGAGCAGGGCGGCAACACCGAGGGCGCCAAGGCTGGCGAGACGGTGGAGACCAAGAACGGCGTGAAGATCCTGGGCATCCCCAACCTGCCCGGCCGGATCGCGGCGGACTCGTCGTCGCTCTACGCCCGCAACCTCGCGGCCTTCGCCGAGCTCTTCAAGGACAAGGAGGGCGCCTTCGCCCCCGACCTGGAGGAGGAGATCCTCAAGGCGGCCTGCGTCACCCACGGCGGGGCGGTCGTGCACCCCGCGCTCAAAGCTTAACCGGAGCACCCTCATGGACGTCGATCCGACGGTCTTCCGCCTGGCGATTTTCGTGCTGGCGATCTTCGTGGGCTACTACGTGGTCTGGAGCGTGACGCCGGCGCTGCACACGCCGCTGATGGCCGTCACCAACGCCATCTCCTCGGTGATCATCGTGGGCGCCCTGCTGGCGGCCGCGGCGCAGGGGAGCGGCGGCGAGCTCACCCAGTCGATCCTGATCTCCAAGGGCTCGGGCGCGGTCGCCGCGGCCTTCGCCTCGGTGAATATCTTCGGCGGCTTCCTCGTCGTGAGACGGATGCTGGCCATGTACAAAAAGAAGTCGAAATAGGTCGGGCCAGCGGGGGCATCCATGAACGCCAATATCGCGGCCATCCTCTATCTCGTCTCCGGGGTGCTGTTCATCCTGGCGCTGCGGGGCCTGAGTTCGCCCACCACCAGCCAGGCGGGCAACCGCAACGGCATGATCGGCATGGCCATCGCCGTCGCCACGGCGCTGGCGACGCTCTGGGGGCAGGGCAAGCTCGACCCGCTCACCATCGGCCTGATCCTGGGCGGCATCGCCATCGGCGGCGCCATCGGGGCCGTCATCGCCCAGCGCGTGGCCATGACCCAGATGCCGCAGCTGGTGGCGGCGTTCCACAGCCTGGTCGGCATGGCCGCCTGCCTCGTGGCCGTGGCGGCGATCCACACGCCCGACGCCTATGGCATCGGCGAGACCGGGGCGATCCACCTGAACTCGCTGGTCGAGCTGTCGCTGGGCCTGGCCATCGGGGCCATCACCTTCACCGGCTCGGTGATCGCCTTCGCCAAGCTGAACGGCAACATGAGCGGCGCGCCGATCCTGCTGCCCGCGCGCCACCTGCTGAACATCGTCATCGCGGTGGCCATCGTGGCCCTGATCGTGGTGCTGGTGACCAGCGGCGGCTCCGCGCTTTGGGCCTTCTGGGGCATCTTCGCGCTCAGCCTGCTGATCGGCGTGACGCTGATCATCCCGATCGGCGGGGCCGACATGCCGGTCGTGGTCTCGATGCTGAACAGCTACTCGGGCTGGGCGGCCGCGGCCCTGGGCTTCACGCTGGAGAACGTGACCCTGATCATCACCGGGGCCCTGGTGGGCAGCTCGGGCGCCATCCTCAGCTACATCATGTGCAAGGGGATGAACCGCAGCTTCATCTCGGTGATCCTGGGCGGCTTCGGCGGCGACGACGCCGCCGCCGCGTCCGGCGGCAAGGTCGAGACGCGGCCGGTGAAGCAGGGCTCGGCCGACGACGCGGCCTTCATCATGAAGAACGCGTCCAAGGTGATCATCGTCCCCGGCTACGGCATGGCGGTGGCCCAGGCCCAGCACGCGCTGCGCGAAATGGCCGACAAGCTCAAGGAAGAGGGCGTGGAGGTGAAGTACGCCATCCACCCCGTCGCCGGCCGGATGCCCGGGCACATGAACGTGCTGCTGGCCGAGGCGAACGTGCCCTACGACGAGGTGTTCGAGCTGGAGGACATCAACTCCGAGTTCGCCACCGCCGACGTGGCGTTCGTCATCGGCGCCAACGACGTGACCAACCCGGCCGCCAAGACCGACCCCCAGTCGCCCATCTTCGGCATGCCGATCCTGGACGTGGACAAGGCCCGCACCGTGCTGTTCGTAAAGCGCGGCATGGCGGCGGGCTACGCCGGGGTCGAGAACGAGCTCTTCTTCCGCGACAACACCATGATGCTGTTCGCCGACGCCAAGAAGATGGTCGAAGGGATCGTGAAGGGGCTCTAGCCCCGGCCGCTCAACCCAGGAAGTCGGCCGCCGCCGTCAGCGTGTGGCCGACCGACGCCATCACCGGATCGGTCGCCTGGGCGTCGGCGCCCGCGGACGGGGGCCATCCGCGGTGGTCGACGATCATAAAGCTGTCTGAAACGCCGTCGCCGTTGAGATCGACGTCGAGGCGCGTGGACGTCGCGGTATCGGTGACGGTCAAGGGCCCCACTGAGTGCGTGGCCTCGCTCGCGTCCCCCGCCTGGGGCGTCGTTGCGCGGCTTCGGACCAGCACATAGCCGTCGGGTGTCCCGTCGCCGTTGAGATCGACTTCCACTCGGACGAAGTCGTTCGTCGGGATCAAGGTGAACGGTCCGACGGTGCGCGACCCGTCGTCGCCTCCGTTCTGCGTCCCGTCGTCGGGAGCGACCGTCGCCGTCGTCAGCAGGCTGTTGTGGTCGGGCGTCGCGCCAGTGTTCTGTCCGGCGTCGCCGCCGTCCGTGGCCGTCCCATCTGTCCTGGGCGGGGGCGGGCCCGGCGGCGGGTCGCCGTTCTGTCCGAAGCGGATCCATTCACCGCGCCAGGTGACGAGCCGGTCGCCCTCGGCGCCGTTGAAGTCGAGCACCACGCCCAGCAGCGTGTCGGGATGGCCAGGGTGGACGGGCGCCTGGACGACGAAGGTGTCGGCGCCGCTTCCCCCGATGGCCACCGCGTCCGGAGCCAGTTCGATGCGGTCGTTCCCGGCGCCCCCGTCGAGGGTGTCGTGGCCGCCGCCGCCGATCAGGGTGTCGTTGCCCGCGCCGCCTTCGATGCGCTCGTCGGCGGCCGTGCCGACCAGCAGGTCGTCGCCGTCCGTGCCCTTGATGACAGTGACCGGCGCCGCGTCCTCGGCGGCGGCGGGCGCCACCGTCGCGTCCACGGCGGCGTGCGCCACGGGCGCCGTCTGCGGCGGGGGCGATGGCAGTTCTTCCTCGACGGCCGGCGCCGCGGCGGGTTGCGGATCGGACGCCGGCTCGAGCGTGGCGGCGACCGGCGCGGCGTCGTCGTGCGGATCGGGCAGGGCGCTGGCCTGCGCGGCGGTCTCGCGGTGCTGGACGGTCGAGTCCTCGGGCCCGGGCGGGAGAGGGACCGGGTCTTCGCTGGGCGGGAGCGGCGGCGCGACGGCGGCGTCCGCCGGGCCCGCGTCGCCAAGGGTCTCGTAGAAGAAGGCGCTGGCCGCCACGAGGGCGAGGAACGTCTGTCCCTGGCGCGCGGTCAGGCCGAAGGGCAGGATCGTCGCCGACGTCTGCGGTGGCATCGCGCCCGCCGCGTCGAGTTGCTCGCGCAGCGCGGCGTGCAGGTCGGCGTCCTCGCTGATGGTGTCGTCGACGGCCGAGTGCACCACGAATACGCCGCCGATGCGGGCCACATGGATCAGGACGTCACCGTCCCCGTTGGTGACGACGCACCACGGATCGCCGGCGTCGGTGGCGCCGAACACCACGTCGACCTTGACGCCGCTGGCCTGCAGCTGGTCGGCGAGCGCCTCCAGCCGCGCCCGCTCGGCGGCGGTCCAATCGCCGCTGTCGCGCACGCGCGCCACGAAGGGAACGATCTGGCCCATCGTTTAGGAAAGCACCTCCAGCCGGATCAGGCCGTCGCCCGGCCCTGCGGCATTTCTGCGACCGCTTCGCTTCCGAACAGCAACCTGAACAGTTCGGGTTCGTAATAGCGCAGCAGCGTCCGGGCGAACTCGCAGGGATCGAGGCCCAGCGCCTCGGCCCAGACGCCCTGGGTCTCGATGGGCAGGCGGCCCAGCCCGCTCTCCACCTGGCTGACGAACGTGTAGTACCGCAGCCCCACCTTCTCGGCGAGCTCGGCCTGGGTGAGGCCCGCCGTTTCCCGAGCCGTCTTCAGCCAGCGTCCCGCCTGCTGGCGCAGCGCCTTGATCTGGGCGGCTTTGGCGGGATCGGTCGCGGGTCTCGGCATCTCGGTGTCCCCCCAGGGTCATCGCACGACACCCTTGCGGGAAGCGCGGCTCATCGACTACAGTAAAAACGAAACAAGTAATTATGCGACGCGTAGCCGCGCGTTACGGCTACCATGTCGACCGATCTCAGGAAAGCCATGAAGCGCCTTCTCGTCTCCGCGGCCGTGCTGCCGCTCCTCCAGGCCGCCGCCGCACACGCCGAGACCAAGATCTCCACCGCCACGACGACCCCGGTCGCCACCTCGACCCTAGCCAGCGGCCAGCCTGACAACCTCACCATCGACTCGGCCGGCGCCATCTCGCCCACGATCGCCGGCGCGGCCGTGACGGTCGATTCCTCCAACACCGTCACCAACAACGGCACGATCAGCTTCAACAACGTCAGCAGCGCGACGGGCATACTGATCAACGGCGGCGTGGCCACGACGGTCACGAACGCCGGCGGCATCGGCCTCGCCGAGGACTACACCGCCACCGACACGGACGGCGATGGCGACATCGACGGGCCGTTCGCCCAGGGCAGCGGCCGCTACGGCATCCGCGCGACCGGGAGCGCGCCGGTGACGGGCTCCATCGTGAACGCGGGCGCGATCACCATAGAGGGCAACGATTCGGCCGCGATCTCGCTGGAAACGCAGATCGTCGGCTCGGTGACGAGTTCGGCGTCGATCAATGTGACTGGGGACCGCACCGTCGGCCTCCGCGCCGATTCCGTGACGGGCGACGTCGAGGTGACGGGGGGAATCTCCGTCGTCGGCGACGCCGCCGTCGGCGTGGAGGTCGGCGACGTGGGCGGCGCGCTGGAGCTGCAGAGCACGATCGCCGCGTCGGGCTATCGCTCGCTGAGCCGGCTGTCCGACACGGCGCGGGCCGCCCTCGACGCCGACGACCTGCTGCAGGGCGGGGCGGCGGTGCGCATCACCGGCAACGTCGGCGGCGGCGTGCTGCTGGACGTCCCGCCCGCCGACAAGGACAGCGCCAACGACGACGAGGACGGCGACGGGATCACCGACAGCGCCGAGGGCACGGCGGCCATCGTCTCGTACGGCGCCGCGCCCGCGATCGACATCGGGAGCGTGGACCGCGCCACCACCATCGGCGCGGTGGGGACCGGCGCCCTGGCCTACGGGATCGTCAACCGTGGCTCGATCGGCGGCTACGGCGTCAACGACGGAGTGTCGGCCATCGGCCTGCGGATCGGCCAGGACGGCGGCGGCACGGTCAAGGTGGCCGGCGGGATCAACAACCAGGGCGGCTCCATCTCGGCGCGGTCGTACGGATCGACCGCCACGGGCGTCCTGCTGAACGCCGGCGCCGACGTTCCCGCGCTGGTGAACTCGGGCACCGTGGGGGCCCAGCAGATCGGCGGCCTGAGCGACGCGCGCGCCATCCTCGACCTCTCCGGGACGCTCGCCTTCGTGCAGAACTCCGGGACCATCGCCGCGGCGGTGACCCCGGACGACGGCGTCACCCAGACCGGGCGGGCCATCGCCATCGACCTGTCGGCCAACACCTCCGGCGCCATCGTCCGCCAGACCGTGGTGAACAGCGACGACGCCCCCTTGATCACCGGCGACGTGATGTTCGGCTCGGGCGACGACCGGCTGGAGCTGCTGGCCGGGCGGCTGACCGGCGCCATGCGCTTCGGCGCCGGCGCCGACACGCTGGTGATCGAGGGCGGCGCGGTGGCCATCGGCGAGATCTCGGACAGCGACAACCGGCTCGACATCGACATCCGCAACGGCGAGCTGTCGGTGACCAACGGCAGCCCGCTGACCATCAGTTCGCTGAACGTGGGCGAGAAGGGCGTCCTTGCGGTCACCATCGATCCGGCCGCCACCAGCACGCGGTTCAACGTCGCTGGCGCCGCGACCCTGGCCTCGGGCGCCCAGGTGAACGTCACCTTGGCCTCCCTGTCGCGCGGGGCCCAGTCGTATCAGATCATCCAGGCCGGCAGCCTGAGCGTGGGCGCGGCCGACGCGACCCTGGCCGGGGCGCCCTACCTCTACACCGCGAGCCTGCGGTCCGACACTGGGGCGGGCGCGCTCTATGTCGACCTGACCGCCAAGACCGCCGCCCAGCTCGGCCTCAACCGCTCGGAGTCCCAGGCCTATTCGGCGGTGTTCGACTCGCTGGACAAGAACCCCGACATCGAGGCGGCGTTCCTGGCCCAGAGCGACAAGACGGGCTTCCAGTCGCTGTACGACCAGATGCTGCCCGACCACTCGGGCGGCGTGCTGATGTCGGCGGCGGCCGTCTCTCAGGCGGTGTCGAAGGCCGCCGCCACGCCGCTGCGGATCGACGCCAGCTCGGGCACGGGCACCTGGGCGCAGGAGATCGTCTTCAGCCTGCAGCAGGACCGGCAGGACGCCCTGGGCTTCAAGAGCCAGGGCTTCGGCTTCGCCGCCGGCGCCGACCTCCAGGGCGAGGACATGGCGCTGGGCGCCAACGTCAGTTTCGTCAGCGCCGACGTGAAGGACCGCGGCGCGGCGGCCGGCGAGCAGGTGACCATGAACCTGCTGGGCGCGGGCCTCTACTGGCGCCTGGACGGCGGGCCGCTGCAGGCGACGGCGCGCGGCGGCGTGGGCTATGCGTTCATGAAGGGCGACCGGCGGCTGATCGCCACCGACCTCGACATCCGGGCCAAGGCCGACTGGGGCGCCTGGATGGTCGACGGCTACGCCGGGGTCTCCTACGAGGCGCGGCTGGGATCGCTCTACGCCCGGCCCGAGCTATCGCTGAGCTATGTGCGCCTGGCCGAGGACGGCTATCACGAGAGCGGCGGCGGCTCCGGCTTCGACCTCACCGTGGACAAGCGCACGGGCGACCTCCTGACCGGCGAGGCCCTGCTGGCGGTGGGCTGGCGCTTCGGGGACGAGGTCTATTTCGCGCCCGAGATCAAGGCCGGCTATCGCGCCCGCATCGCGGGCGGACCGGGCGGCACCACGGCCCACTTCGACGGCGGCAGCGACTTCACCCTCGACGCCGAGGACGTGGCCAAGGGCGGGGCCGTGCTGCGCGCGGGCGTCCGCGGCGGCGCGGCGAAGGTGCTCTACGCGCTGGACGGCGGCGCCACCGTCGACAGCGGCTACAGGGAATACGACGTCCGGGCGGTGGTGCGCTTCCAGTTCTGAGCGCCGGCCCGGCGATTCCCCTGGCGCGGGCGCGGGTTTGCCCGCGGCCCGGATTTTGCCTAGAAGGCCCGCCAGTCTGCCGGCCGTCCAGGTCGGGGACGGATGCCGACGCCGGGCCAACCGGCGCGGCGGTGATGGTGGATGCTGCATGGCCGACCTGAAGCCGTTCCTGATCGCGCGCGCCGGGCGCTTGCTGCCGCGCGCGATGATCGTGGGCGCAGCCGGCCTTAGCGCCTTCGCCGTGGCCCACGCCTCCCTGCCCGACGGAAACCACCCGCTTCGCGAGCCCGCGCCCGCGGCCCGGGCGGTCGCACCGCCCGTGGCCAAGGATGGCGAGGTGCTGGTCTATTTCCTGGAGCCGGTGCCGGGCCACGCGGTGGTCTCGCCGTTCGGCCTGCGCAAGCTGCCCTGGGAGGGCGGCGGGCGGCTGCATGAGGGCGTCGACATCTCGGCCGACGCCGGGGTGCCGGTGCGCGCGGCGGCCAACGGCGTGGTCGTCGACGCCGGGACCCGGGGCGGCTACGGCCGCTTCGTCGAGGTGCGGCACGCCGAGGGCCTGACCACCCTCTACGCCCATCTGGGCGGGATCGAGCGCGACGTGAAGCCGGGCATGGTGGTCCAGGCCGGCGACCGCCTGGGCCGGGTCGGCTCGACCGGTTCGTCCACGGGTCCGCACCTGCACTTCGAGATCCGCGACGGCGTCGACCGGCCGCTGAACCCGGCGCTGTTCCTGGGCAAGGCTTTCGCCGAGGCCGGCGACCTGCCGCTGGACAAGGCGCGACGCTATTCCGGGCGCGTGCGTATCGCCCAGGTGTCGTACATCCCCGAGAGCAAACGGGCGCTGATGGCGGCGCGGGACGCCCAGACCATCGTGGTGCGCCGCAGGACCTCCGACGCCCAGGATCTCGCCGCCGCCGAGCGCAACCTGGAAGGCCAGGTCCGCGAGGCGGCCCGCAACGAGCAGATCGACGGCCTGCAGAGCCTGGCCATCGGCCCCGACGGGCGTCCGCGGGCGAAGCTCTCCTTCCAGTGAGCCGATCGCCCGTCTTCCGGGGCGAGCGCGTCGATATCGGCGGCCGACGGCTGCGCGTGGTGCGCGCCGGCCCGGCCGCGGCGCAGGGTCCCCTCGTCGTGTGCGAGCACGGCGCCTTCGGCTGCGCGGCCGACTGGGCCGTGGTCCAGGAGAAGCTGGCCGCCAAGGGCCTGCGGAGCCTGGCCTACGACCGCGCGGGCCTTGGCCACTCCGACCCAGGCCCCGAGCCGCGTGACGGCCGCGCCATCAACGACGACCTGGAAGCCCTGCTGCGGGCGCTCGGCGAACCGGGGCCGATCGTGCTGTGCGGCCACTCGATGGGCGGGCTGATGGTGCGCCTGTTCGCCCTGGAGCGGACGGTTCCGGTCGCGGGCCTGGTGCTGGTGGACGCCATCACCCCGGACGTCCTGAAACTGCCCGGCGGCCCGCCCGTGGTCCGCGGGTTCGGCCGCCTGCTGCAGGCGGTGAGCCACGGCGCGCGCTTCGGGCTGATGGTCCCGGTGTCGTTCGTGTCGGGCAACCTCATCGGCCTGCCCGGCGAGGCGGGGGCGGAGAAGCGGCGCATCCACGCCTCGGCCCCCCACGCCCACGGGGCGGCGGCCGAGGTGATGGCCTGGCCGGCCACCTCGGCGCTGGCGGGCGCTGCGGAGCTGCCGGCCGACCTGCCCGTCGCGGTGGTGACGGCCGGCGCGGCCCAGGCGCGCGGCGCGATCCGCGAGGTTCAGCAAGCCCCGGCGCGGCATTCGCAGCACGGCTACGTCGAGCACGTGGCGGGCTCGAACCATGCGAACCTGCTGGGGCCCCGCTACGCCGACGCCATCGTCCGCGGCGTTACGCACGTGCTGGCCCAGCCCGGCTGCGAGACCGGGCCCGCCGCGGTCACGCCGGCTCGCTGACCACCAGGCCGGCGGCGGCGCGCAGGCGTTCGCCCACCAGGCTCGCAGCCTCGCCCGTGAGCGCCGGGCACGACACCGACCCGTCCTCGCCGATCCAGGCCGGAAGCGCGCCCCGTGCGGCCGGGGGAAGGCGGGCGAGCGCCGCGCGCTGATCGGCCGGAAGGCGGCCGATCAGGCCCGCGAGCCGGCGGGTTTCGTGGCCCTTGGCCTCCACGTCGAAGCGGCCGTCCCAGACGATGGCCTCGCCGTCGGCCGCCACTGGCGCGAGGCCGCCGCGCCGGGCCTCGCCGGGCTCGCGGAAGATGCGGACCTGCTCCGCGTCGGCCTCGATCCTCGCGCCGGCCAGGGTCGTGACGACCGGCCCGGCGTCCCGCAGCATCTCGGCCGCCCGCTGGGCGCGTCCCCTGGCCGGAGGTCGCGCGCCGCCGCCGGCGCAGACCGCCGCGACCGCCACGAAGCGCCGGGCCTCGGCGGGATCGGCGTCGACCAAGGCGGCGCGGGCGAGGCGGATGACGCCCGCCGCCTCCGTGGCCTGGGCGGCGAGGACGAGCGGCGGTTCGGCCCGGGGCCTCGCCGGGGTGGGTGCGGCCCGGCGGGCGCGGGCGCGGGCGTAGCGGAGGTCGTCGTTGGCGGGATCGTCGATCCAGGTCTCGCCTCGGGTGGTGAGCCAGTCACGCAGGCCTGCGCGGCGCACGCCCATCAGCGGCCGCAGCAGGAAGACGCCGCGGCCCGCCGGCCAGGCCGGCGACGGCGCCCACTCGCGAGGATCGGGCGTGACGCCGCCCGCCGCCCGCATGGCCTGGGCCTCGGCGGCGTCGTCGGCGGTATGGCCCATCAGGATGACGCGGGCGCCCATGGCGCGCCCCGCCTCGGCAAGCAACCGGTGGCGCGCGGCGCGGGCGGCCGCCGGCACGCCGCTCGCGGGCTTTTCGCCGGCCCAGGCCAGGGCGCGGAACGGGCGGCCGAGGCGCGCGGCGGTCGCAGCGCAGGCGTCGAGCCATGCCCGGCTCTGGGGCTGGAGGCCATGATCCATCGACAGGACGATCAGCGGACGGCCGGCGGCGCGAGCCCATGCGTCGGCGATGAGGGTCAACGCCAGGGAATCCCCGCCGCCCGAGAGGGCCACGGCGAGCGGCCGGGGGCTGTCGCGCAGCAGGCGTGCGTCGAGGACGGCCGCGACGGTGGATTCGAGCGGTGTCAGGCCGCGCAATTGGCCTGAGCGCGCGCGGCGGCGGCGCGGCTCATGACGTTGGCCGGGGCCTTCGGATAGCGCTTGGCGAACTCCGCCAGGGTCTGGCAGGCGTCGTCGGGCTTCTTGAGCGCCACCAGGGCGCGGGCCAGCTCGACCACGGCGTCGGGCGCCCAGGGCGTCTTGGGCCAGCCGCGGATGGCGCCGATGTAGGCCTTGGCGGCGTCGGCGTTGGCCCCGCGGACGCTGAGCGTCTTGCCCCACCAGTAGCTGGCTTCGGGCGCCTTGGGATCGTCGGGCCAGGCCTGGACGAAGGCGGCGAAGGCGGCCTGGGCGGAATCGTAGTCGCCGGCCAGCATCAGCTGGCGGGCCTGGGCGAAGTCCTGGGCGGGGTCGCCCGCGGGCGCGGCGCCGGCGGTGGGGCCGGGCGTGGGGGCGCCTGCGTCCGGGCCGGGGGCCGGTTCGCCCGAGGCGAGCCGTTGCTCCAGCGCGCTCAGCCGCTGGCTCAGGGCGTCGAGGTCGCCGCGCAGCCGTTCGTTGTCGCGCTTCTCGACCTGGAGCTCGTGAGTCGTGACCTCCAGCGAGCCGTTCAGCCGCTGGAGCGACTGTTCGAGGTCGGTGATGCGGGCCGCCAGCTCGTCCATGCGGGCGTCGGTGTCCGCCGGCTGCACCACCACGGGTTTGCCGGTGTCGCGGAGCTGGAAGACGATGGCGCGCAACTCGCGCACCACCTTCTCCATACGTTCGACCCGCTTGGCGTCGCGCTTGTCGAGCGGATCCTCCGGCATCGGAGTCTGCGACAAGGCCGGGCCGGCCGTCGCAAGGACGGCCAGCGCCAGCACGGTCAGGACGGTTCGGCCCTTACGCATACGCGGTCAGTCTCAGCGCGCGCCCGAGACGATCGCGGTGTGCGCGTTGCGGTTCTTCTGCCAGGCGTCCTCGCCGGAACCGTCGTCGATCGGCTTCTCCTTGCCGAACGAGATGGTGGCGATCCGGTCGGCCGACACGCCGTGGCTGACGAGGTAGTCGCGCACCGAGTTGGCGCGGCGGGCGCCGAGCGCCAGGTTGTATTCGCGGGTGCCGCGTTCGTCGCAGTTGCCCTCGATGCGCACCTGCACGCCCGGATAGCGGCGCAGCCACGCCGACTGGGCGTCGAGCAGCGGCATGGCGTCGTCGCGGACCGTGTACTGGTCGGTGTCGAAGTAGACGCGGTCGCCCACGTTCACGACGAAGTCCTGCGTCGAGCCCGGCAGCGGGCCGGTCGGCTGCTGGGTCACCGCGGGCGGCGGGGGCTGCGGCGTGGGCGGCGGGGCGGCCGGCGGCGGGGCCGGCTGCTGGGTCACCGGCATCGGCTTCTTGGCGCAGGCGGCCATGGACGCGGCGGCGACGCCCACGAGGGCCAGCTTGAGCAGTGTGCGGCTGTTCTTGCGACGGACCATCGTCGTCTCCTCAGGGTGTGTGTGGAACTCGGGGCTTAAGGGTCTATCGGTCAGCGGTGTGGCGCAAGTCTAGTTGAGCAATGGTGACCACGCCGGGTCGGATCCGGCGCCGGGATAGGGGGCCGGCTGAAGGATTCGACCTGTAACATCAACACTCCATAACCTCGGCGGGCCGCCCGGGGTTTCACGCGAGAACATCAGCACCCGTCCGTTGGGGGCCCAGGTGGGGCCCTCGTCGAGGTAGCTGGAGGTCAGGATTCGCTCGTCGGTGCCGTCCGGACGCATCACGCCGATGTGGAACTGGCCGCCGGTCTGCTTGGTGAAGGCGATGAACTCGCCGGTGGGCGACCATACGGGCGTGGTGTAGCGGCCGTCGCCGTACGAGACGCGGCGCGGGTTCGAGCCGTCGGCGTTCATGACATAGATCTGCGGCCCGCCCGAGCGGTCGGAGTTGAAGGCGATCTTGGTCCCGTCGGGCGAGAACGAGGGCGAGGTGTCGATGGCCGGGTCCGAGGTCAGCCGGGTCGAGCTGTGGTTGGCCAGGTTCATCACGAAGATGTCGCTGTTGCCGCCGCGCTCGACGGAGAAGGCCACGCGGCCGCCGTCGGGCGAGAAGCGCGGGGCGAACACCATGCCCTTGAAGCTGCCCAGGCTCTCGCGGCGGGCCGTCTCGAGGTTGAACAGATAGACCGTCGCCGCCTCGGGGGTCAGCGACATGTAGGTGATCTCCTGGCTGTTGGAGGAGAACCGCGGCGTCATGACGATGCTGTCGCCCGAGGTGAGGTAGCTGGGGTTCGCCCCATCCTGGTCCATGATCGCCAGGCGCTTCACCGGGCTGGCGCGCGAGCCGCTCTCGGCCACGAACACGATGCGCGTGTCGAAGTAGCCCTTCTCGCCGGTCAGGCGCTGGTAGACGGCGTCGGAGATCTTGTGGGCCACGCGGCGCCAGTTCTCGGGGCTGGAGGTGAACTGCAGGCCCAGAAGCTGCTGCTCCTGGAACGTGTCCCACAGGCGGAAATCGACGCGCAGCTTGCCGCCCTCGACGGTCACCTGGCCGTTCACCAGCGCCTGGGCGTTGATGGTCTTCCAGTCGGCGAAGCGCGGCTGGACGGCGGCCGAAAGGTCCTTCTCGATGAAGCTGGCCGGGTCGAGCGGCCGGAACAGGCCCGAGCGCTGCAGGTTGGCCGAGATCACCTGGGCGATGTCGGCGCCCACCTGGCCGCCGGCGAAGGCGGGCACCGCGATGGGCAGCGGCTGGACGTCGCCGCGGTTGACGTTCACCTCGATCTCGGCGCGGGCGGGCGGTGCGAGCGCCAGCGCGGTCAGGGCGCAGAGCGCCGTGAAGACCAGTGCGATCAGGCGTTGCGGGAAGCTGCGAGCTTGGGTCATCGGGCGCAGGCCTCTCGGGCGTTGAAGGTGACGGCGATCCTCTCGCCGTAATACTGGCTGGGCAGGCCTTTGAACGGCGCGGTCGCATAGACGGCGCGTACGGCGCGGTCGGCGGCCGCCTGGGACACTGGACTGCGCGGCCCGTTGATTTCAGACGTCACGTCGCCGACCAGTTGGCCGCCTACCCCGATCTTGAAATAGGTCTTCACCATGACGTCCTTACCGCCCTCGACGTCGCAGTTGGGATTCCAGCGGCGCTGAAGGTTCTCCGCCAGCCCCTGGAGCGCGGCGCCGGCGGCCAGGCCGGAGCCGGTCGTCTGACGCGCCGCCGTGGCGGTCTCGGCGCGCGAAGGGCCTTGCTGGGCCGCCGAGGGCCGCTGGGGCGCGTTGCGCGCAGGCGCGGTCAGGCTCTTGGCGAGCGCGTCGAGGTCGAAGCTTTTCTCGGCGGGCTTGGCCGCAGGCGCCTTGGTGGGCGCGGGCGCCTTCTCCACCGGCTTGGCGGCGGCCTTCTCGGGCGGCGCGGGCTGGGGCGGCGGGGGCGCCGGCTCCGGCGGCGCCTCGGGGACCGGCTCCTCGGTGGCGGCGGTGGCCTCCTCCTCGGCCTGGACGGCGGGGCGCGCGTCGAGGTCGGGAGCGCGCGAGACGATGTTGACCGGCACCACCGACCCCACCTTCAGGTCCCGGCTTCCCCAGGTGATCATCAAGGCGGCGGCGATCACTCCATGGAACGCGATGGAGCCCAGGGCCGCCGGGGAGACCTCGACCTGCCTCAAGACCGCTCCTTCTCCTCGCCCCCGGACGACGGGCCGCCGGTGTCGGTGATCAGGTTGATCGACGAGAAGCCCGAGGTGGAGAGCGACGCCATCACCCGGGCCACCACCTCGTAGGTCGCCGCCTTGTCGGCGCGCACGTAGATCGGCCGCGTGGTGTCCGCGGCCATGGCCTTGAGCTGGGGCGACAGGTTGGCGAAGGGCACGGCCCGGTCGCCGATGTAGATGGAGCCGTTGGCGCGGATCGAGACCGTGATCGGGTCGGGCACGTCCTGCATGGCGCCCGCCTCGGTCTTGGGCAGCTCCACGGGCACGCCGGCGGTCAGCAGCGGCGCCGAGATCATGAAGATGATCAGCAGCACCAGCATCACGTCGACCAGCGGGGTGACGTTGATCTCGCTCAGCGCGCCGCGGCGGCCGCGGCCGTAGCGGCGCCGGTTGCGGCCGCCGCCGGCGGCGAAGGCGTCGTGGGTCGACAGCGCCACGGCTCAGCCCCGGTCCGCCAGGCGCCGCTGGATGGCCGTGGAGAGATCGTCGGCGAAGCTCTCCAGGCGCGCGGCGTACTTGCCGGCCGCGGTCGAGAAGGCGTTGTAGAAGATGTAGGCGGGGATGGCCGCCACCAGCCCGATGGCCGTGGCGAACAGGGCCTCGGCGATCGACGGCGCCACGATGGCCAGCGAGGTGTTCTTCTGCACCGCGATGGCCTGGAACGAGCGCATGATCCCCCAGACGGTGCCGAACAGCCCCACGAACGGCGAGGCGGTGGCCACGATGGCCAGGGCGCCCAGGCCCGCCTCCACCCGCGCGCTCTCGCGGGCGATGGCGGCGTCGAGGGCGCGGTCGATGCGCTGGATGAGGAAGGCGATCTGGCCCTCGCTGGAGGCGGCGCCCTTGGTCCGCGCGTCGCGCCATTCCTTCAGCGCGCCCTGGAGCATGCGGGGCAGGACGTGCCTGGGGTTCTCGCCGGCGCTGGCGGCGACGTCTTCCAGGCTCTGGCCCGAGGCGACGGCGTCCTCGAACTGGTCAGCTTGGCGGTTGAGCGCGGCGAAGCGGAACAGCTTGTCGAAAATGATCGTCCACGACCACAGCGACGCCAGGCCGAGGCCGGTCATCACCAGCTTCACCATCCAGTCGGCCCGCAGGAAGATGGAGAGGAAATCGAAACTCTCGGGCGTGACGGCGTCGGCCGGGCTCATCTTCTCTCCTGGTGCGTCGTGACAGTGGTTGGCGGGCGTCGGTGGCGATCTTATGGCGCAAGCAGGGGCCCGATGGCCTCGGCGAGTCCCGGCGGCGGCCTTCGGGCGCGGCCGGCGGCGTCGATACAGGCGGCTTGAACGCGCGCCTCGGCGATCAGGTCTTCTCCGCGCACGATGCGCTGGGCGATGAAGAGGCGCGGGCCCTTCACGGTGTCATAGGTGGTGCGCACCAGCAGCGCGTCGTCCACGCGGGCGGCGCGGCGGTAGTCGATCTCCATGCGCGTGATCGTGAAGGCGGCGTTCTGGGCGGCCAACTCGGTGTGGCTGACGCCGACGAGGCGCAGGAAGTCGGACCGGCCCCGCTCGAAATAGCGCAGGTAGTTGGCGTGGTAGACCACGCCGGTGAAGTCGGTGTCCTCGTAGTAGATGCGCACGGGCAGCACGTGCTCGCGGCCTTCCAGCCAGCCGGCGGAGGGCTCGGGACTCGCAGGCGGCGCGGTCATTCGAACAGATCTCCGCCCGGCGGCTGGCCCACGCCCTTCGGCGCGGCCAGGCCCAGGTGGTCGTAGGCCTTGGCGCAGGCCATGCGGCCGCGCGGGGTGCGCTGGATGAAACCCTGCTGCAGCAGGAACGGCTCGATCACGTCTTCCACCGCATCGCGGGCCTCGGCGATGGCGTAGGCCAGGGTCTCCACCCCGGCCGGCCCGCCGGCGTAGTTCTCGATCAGGGCGCGCAGGTAGCGGCGGTCGAGGGCGTCGAGGCCCTGTTCGTCCACGTCCAGGCGGGCCAGCGCCGAGGCGGCGGCCTTGCGATCGATCCGCGAAACCTTGTCCGCGGCGGCGAAGTCGCGCACCCGGCGCAGCAGGCGGCCGGCCACTCGCGGCGTGCCCCGCGAGCGCGCGGCGATCTCCAGCGCCCCGTCGGGCGACAGCTCGGCCCCCATCTTGGCGGCGGCGCCCAGAAGCACCTTCTGCAGCTCGTCGTGAGTGTAGAACTCCAGCCGGATCGGGATGCCGAAGCGGTCGCGCAGAGGGGTCGCCAGGAGGCCCGCCCGCGTGGTCGCCGCCACCAGCGTGAAGGGGGCGAGATCGATGCGGATCGAGCGCGCCGACGGGCCCTCGCCGATGACGAGGTCCAGCACGTGGTCCTCCATCGCCGGATAGAGGATCTCCTCGACGTTGGCCGCCAGCCGGTGGATCTCGTCGATGAACAGCACGTCGTGCGGTTCGAGATTGGTGAGGATGGCGGCGAGGTCGCCGGCCTTGGCCAGCACCGGGCCGGAGGTGGCGCGGAAGTTCACGCCGAGCTCGCGGGCGACGATCTGCGCCAGCGTCGTCTTGCCCAGTCCCGGCGGGCCGAACAGCAGGACGTGGTCCAGCGCCTCGCCGCGGTCGCGGGCGGCGTCGATGAAGATCGAGAGATTGGCCTTGGCCTGCGCCTGGCCGACGAACTCGGCCAGCGTCTGGGGCCTGAGCGCCCGGTCGGCCGGCTCGAAGGCCTGCGGTTCGCCGGACACGAGGCGGGTCATGGCTTGAACCACGAAAGACACGAAAAGCACGAAAGCGCTGCATCCGATCCCGCCAACCCAAAGATCGAAACGAGCCTATCAGGCGCCATGGGCGGGCAGTCGTCCGCCACCTGGGACCTCGGCGATCCAGCCCGTTTCGCGCCGTTCGTGTTTTTCGTGCTCTCCATCCTCACCGCCCCAGCTCCTGCAAGGCGGCCTTGATGAGGGCCGGAGCCTCGGTCTCTTCGCCCAGGCGCACGGCGGCGGCCTCGACGACGCGCCGGGCGTGGATCTCGGCGACCCCCAGGCCCAGCAGGGCGGCCACCGCCTCGCCCGTGGCCGAGGCCTTCGCCGGCTGGGGCGCCGCGGCGGTCGCGTGGAAGGCGGCGACCGGGCCGTCGTGGATCGGCTTGTCCTTCAGCTCGGCGACGATGCGGGCGGCGAGCTTGGGGCCGACCCCCTGGGCGCGCGCCACCACGGCCTTGTCGTCGCGGGCCGCGGCGGCGGCCAGCTCGGCCGGCGGCAGGACGTCCAGGACGGACAGCGCCGCCTTGGGGCCGACGCCCTGGATCGCCTGGAGCAGCACGAAGGCGCGACGCTCGTCGCGCGAGAGGAAGCCGTAGAGCTTCAGGCCGGTCTGCTCGCCCCACTGGCTCTCGACGTGGACCACCGTCTCCTCGCCGATCTCCGGCAGGCGCGACAGCGTCCGGGACCCGCAGCGCACCACATAGCCCACGCCCATCACGTCGATGAGCGCGTCCTCTTCGGCCACCTCGGCCACCACGCCGCGCAGGCGTCCGATCATCCGCGAATCACGTTCAGCATGTGTTCCCAACAGGTACCGCAGGGGGCTCTGCAACCAAAGCGCCGCGCTCCGGTTCCCTCTCTTCCGCAGTCAGGAATGATTGAGATGAAGAGACTTGTGATCGCGCTGGGCGCCGTGGCGCTCTTGGGCGGCTGCGCCAGCGACATGGGCTACGGCGGCCGCACGCGCGGATACGACGCCTGGTACGACGGCGCCTATGGCCCCTATTACGACGGCTACTGGCGCGGCGACGTGTTCTGGTATTCGCCGGCGCGCGGCCGGCCCTATGTCCGCGACGACGGTCGTCACTTCCGCCGGGACGGCGGTCCGGGCTTCCATGGCGTCCACGGCCGTCACCGCGGGCATTGGCGCCACGACGACCATGACGACCGTCGCCACGGCGACCGCCACCACGGCGATCGCGGGCGCTAGGGCCTCGCCTGCCTCCCGCTCAAATTGAATCGGCGGCCAAGGCTCTAGGCCACCCTTCGCGCCGTGCGGGCATGGGCGTGGGCGATGGCGACGGCGAGCGCGTCGGCGGCGTCGGCGGCGGTCTTGCCGGCGGTGGGCAGCAGCCGGGCGATCATCCAGCCCACCTGGGCCTTGTCGGCGGCGCCCGTGCCGACCACGGCCTTCTTGACCACCGTGGCGGCGTATTCGGCCACCGGCAGGCCGGCGCGCGCCGGGACCACCAGCGCCATGGCCCGGGCGTGGCCGAGCTTCAGCGCCGAGGCGGCGTTGGAGTTCATGAAGGTCTCCTCGACGGCCGCCTCGTCCGGCGCGTGGGCGGCGATCACCCGCTCGATCTCGTCGAACAGCGCCTTCAGCCGCTCGGCGAAGGGCAGGGTCGCGTCGGGCGCGATGACGCCATGGGCCACGTGGGACAGCCGCGCGCCCTCGCACGCGATCACGCCCCATCCCGTGCGGCGCAGGCCGGGGTCGAGGCCGAGGATTCGGACGGGTCGAAGCGGCGGGCTCATACTCAAAATGAGCATGGAGCGGTTCGCGCGAGGGGAAAAGGCGGCCCTGGCGACGCGAGCCAAACCCGGCGTTGATGCAGAAGTTCAGATCAGGCGGGAGAGGGGCGGCGTCGATAGCAACGTCTTATAGGCGAGTTTAAGTATTCGCAGGTTGAGCTAAAGGAGGGGCGGGTTAGCAATGACGCCCAAAATCGATGGGTGGTTGTAGCATTCCCCTGTCAGGGGAGCGTTAAAACTCATCAATAGTGCTCTACCGAGGCGACTGACTCTCCCGAAACGCGAATGCCGTTGTTTCTAAGCTTCGGAAGTGGTGTATCCCGAGAGCTTGGGGCGCGGGGTGCGTCCCCGACGGGATGTGGAGCTGCACCATGGGTGCGAAGACGATTTTGAAGGCGACGGCCGCGATGACCGCGGCGGCCATGCTGATGGCGCCGGCCGTGTCGAATGCGACGACCTGGGTGACCCAGCTCGAATACGACGCGACGGGCAAGGTCGCGTCGCTCGGCACGGTGACCATCACCGACGGCCTCAATGGCGGCACCGACGTCCAGGTTCGCCTGGATCTCAACGCCGGCTTCGTGGTCGACACCGGCAGCCACTACGCCTTCACGTTCAATCTCGACCCGGACGCCGGCAATGTCGTCACGGTGAACGAGCCGACGGGCGGTTCGATCGACTACATCTACGCGAACACGTGGTCGCAACAGGTGTGTCCCAAGAACAAGCCTTGCTACACCGAAACCGACCCGCCCCCGTACGCGAACAGTCCGTTCGGCAATTTCGGCAATGCCTTCTTCCTGAGCGCCACGGGCGGCAACAACACCGTTCCGACCCCGTTCATCTTCACCGTCCACAACGACGCCGGCATCACCTTCGCCGGCACCGGCGTCACCCCCGGGCCGGGCGGCCAGCTGACCACGCTCGGCGATGGCCTGCATTTCGAATCCAACACGCCTGACGACGGCGGCAGCGTTCCCGGCTACGGGCCGGGCGGCTGGTGGTTCGCGGTCGACACGTCCGGCGCGGACAGCAACTGCAGCCCGACCTGCGTGATCGCGGGGCGTGACGCCTTTACCAGCGTCGTGCCGGAACCGGCGACCTGGGCGCTGATGATCCTGGGCTTCGGCGGCGCCGGCGCGATGCTGCGCACGCGGCGGCGGCGGATGGCGACGATCTGACGATCGCTCCAGACCGATCAAGGAAAAGCCCCGGCCCAGCGCCGGGGCTTTTTCGTTGGGGCTGGAATTCGCGTCGTGGGCAACCCGACTTCGCGTCTAAGGCGAGCGTAATGGCCGAGCTTCGCCAAATTCGTTAACAATGGATCGCGGGCTGATGGACGCCGTTCGATAGCGGTTTCCTGTGGGACGGCCCGACGGGAATTCGGGGAACAATATGAAATCGCAATTCGCGATCGGCGCAGCTGTCGCCGCACTCTCTCTTGCAGCCAGCCTTTCGGCGCCGGGCGCCGCCAACGCGCTGACCTACACCTCGGCGCTGGAATACAGCAGCAACACCTACGGTCCGTCGGGCCCGTTCGGCACGGTGACGATCGAAGAGGTCGACGCCAACAACGTGAAGGTGACGGTCGACCTGGACGACAGCATCCGCTGGTTTGTCGACACCGACCGCTCGCATGACGCGTTCAGCTTCAACATCTCGGACAGCCCCGAGAGCGTGGTGACGATCCTCGATCCCGCCGATGGCGGCGATTTCGAGTACCGGAACCGCAGCTGGACCGACACGCCCAATCGCGACAACGACCCCTACGGCGACTTCGCCAACGCCTTCGCCCTGGACGACCGGCACGACCACGAGCCGGGTTCGCTGGTGTTCAACGTCTACAACGCCAACGGCATCACCTTCGCCGGCGTCGGAGCCGCCTTCGACAGCGAGGGGCGCCTCATCAGCCTGGGCACGGGCAACCGCTTCTTCTCCAACTCGAACGGCACGGCGAGCGGCTTCACCGGCGGCTGGTGGTTCGCCGCCCAGGTGGTGGGCTATCCCGCGTCGGGCGGCCACCAGGACATCGGCGGCCTCGGCGGCACGCTCAACACCTTCGGCGGCTCCTCGGGCGGCTGCGGCAGCCACATCACCCTCAACGGGGGCAGCTACGGCGGGGGCGGCGGCTGCGGCTGCGACAGCCACGT
The DNA here is from genome assembly GCF_016124325.1 of Phenylobacterium sp. Classification (GTDB taxonomy): domain Bacteria; phylum Pseudomonadota; class Alphaproteobacteria; order Caulobacterales; family Caulobacteraceae; genus Phenylobacterium. The sequence continues at coordinate 61,603 of NZ_WGNY01000021.1, read as the reverse complement.
CACCCTGAACGGGGGCGGCGGCAGCGGCCACAGCGGCGGCGGCGGTTGCGACAAGCCGCAGCCCTTCACGATCGCCGCGCGCGACGCCTTCACGACGACGAGCGTGCCCGAGCCGGCCACCTGGGCGCTGATGATCCTCGGGTTCGGCGGGGCCGGCGCCATGCTGCGCCGCCGCGGCGCCATCGCCGCCTGAGCCGCACGCTCGAAATCGAAGCAGCCCCGGCCTTGCGCCGGGGCTTTTTCGTGCCGGGCGCTACCGCCAGAAGTGGAACGCGTCCCAGCCGGCCTGCATCGCCTGGGGCGGCGCGCCCAGGGCCGCGGCGATGGTCGCCGACAGGGCGAAGAGGAAATTGCTGAAGCCCGGCAGGAAGAACAGGGCGGCCAGCAGCACCAGGAAGGTCAGGCCTTCGAAGCGCCGCAGGGCCGGGTTCCAGGCCGCCGGCAGGAACGGGCGGATGGCGTTGAAGCCGTCCAGGCCCGGAATCGGCAACAGGTTCAGCACCAGGGCCATGGCCTGGAGGAAGGCCAGCATGGCCAGCGCCCCGGTGAGCGGGCCCGAGACGCTTCCGCCGCCTGAGGCCCGCAGCCCGACCGCGATCACGATCAGGACGGCGAGGGTGGCGGCGGGGCCGGCTATGGCGGTGGCCGCGCGCCAGCCGCGGCTGCGGATCAGGTCGTTGCGGATGTAGACCGCCCCGCCGGGAAAGCCGATGCCGCCCAGCGCCAGGGCCAGCAGGGGAATCACCAGGCTGACGCCGAGGTCGCCGTAGCGGCGCGGATCGAAGGCCAGGTAGCCCTTGTCGCGCACGGTGACGTCGCCGCCCATGAAGGCTGTCGCCGCGTGGGCGAATTCGTGCGCCATCACCGCCAGCACCCAACCGACGATCACGAAGCCGAAGGTGAGCGGCGTGCGCCCGGCCGGCGTGAGCTGCAACGCCGCCCCCAGCGCCACGAACGCGGCCAGCAGCCCCAGGCCCACGAGGTTGTTCGGCGGCGCGGGGGCGGGTTGCGGCCGGGACGGCGTCGTCGGGACAGCGGTGCTCATGGGAGAGAGATAGGCGATTTCTCCGGCGCCTTCACGCCGCGTCCACGCGCGGCCGCCACGACCGCCGAGCGGACCAGCGTTTCAGGCCCAGGCCTGAGCTATGGTGTGCTCGCCTGAGCCCCGCACACCGGAACTGCGCCCTGGGCGGCGCGTTTTCCGCCTCTAGGGGACGTCCCGAAGGAGAGAACAGCCTATGTGGAAGCCAGCTATCGCCATCGCGGGGGCGGGTCTCATGGCCGCCGCCTGCACCAGCACCGGGAATGTCGAGCGCAACGCCACCGGCGGCGCGGCTCTGGGCGCCGTGGCCGGGGCGGCCATCGGCGCGGTGTCGGGCGACGTGGGCGTGGGCGAGGGCGCCGCGGTCGGCGCCGGCGTCGGCGCCGTCGCCGGCGCGGTGAAGGGCTGCCGCGAGGATGGCGGCTGCGGCGCCTCCAAGCCGTCGCGACGCCAGTACTACGACGAGCGCGCTGGCCGCTATTACTACTACGACCCCAACACCGGCCGGTACTACTGGGAGAACGGCGCGCCGCGTTGAGGCGGCGTCCGGCCCGGATCGGACGATGGGCGGCCGCCGGCGCGGCCGCCCTTTCCGTATGCGCCGCGCGCAAAAGGAGAGGGGCGGATCGTGGGATCCGCCCCTTGAAGTCGCATCATCGAGAAAAGGGTGCGGAGACGGCCGACTGGCAAGTTCGCCAGCCTCAAGTCGGGGGGGGCGTCGCCGCCTCCGCAGACATAAGAACCCGGTCACAACCGAAGCGTTCCCCACGTCGGGTCAATATTTTCACGCCCGCCTCGCGAGCCCGGCTTTCCGGAACACGAACGCCGCCGCGGACGTTCAAACCAGCCCGTGCCACTCGATGGTTCTCGCGAGAAAAGGACGCCAAGCGCCATGACCTATTCCACCGACGATCGGGAACGGACCGTGCTCGAAGCCACCCGCGCGCGCCAGGCGCGCCGCGGTACGCACGTCCTGTGGGTGCTGGTGATCGGGACCGCGCTCGCCGCGCTCGCCCTGCTGGCGGCCTACGCCTGGCGCGCGTCGGCGGCGCCCGACAACGGCCCGACGCCGGCCGAGCGCCAGAACGCGGCGCAGACGTTCGACACGCCCGCGCCGCCGCCCGCGACGCCTCCCGCCGGCCCGACCGACTAGGGCGTGATCCGCAAGAGCGGAGGCCGCCTTCGCGATCGGATCGCGGCTTGAGCTTCGGCGGGGAAGGGCCCTGGCGGACGGCCTCAGGCGGCTTCCCGGTTCGACGCCCGCGGATGGAAGAAGAGCGCCTGGCCGATCGCCGCCTTCACCGTCTCGGGCTGGAAGGACTTGGTGATCAGGAAGGTGGGCTCGGGCCGCTCGCCGGTGAGCAGGCGTTCGGGGAAGGCCGTGATGAAGATCACCGGCACGTCGAAGCGGCCCAGGATGTCCTTCACCGCGTCGATGCCCGAGGAGCCGTCGGCGAGCTGGATATCGGCGAGCACCAGCCCCGGCGTCTTGCGGGCGACCGCTTCGACGGCCTCGGTGCGGGTGGCGGCGATGTCGACGACGGTGTGGCCCAGCTCGGTCACCAGGGCTTCGATGTCGGCGGCGATCACCGGCTCGTCCTCGATGATCAGGACGTCCGTGGCGAGCTCGGCGTCGATTTCGGTCTGGGCTTCGCTGATCAGCCGCTCGACCTCGGTGAAGTCGGTGTCGAGGATCTGCGCGGCCTCGGACGGCGTGAAGCCCTCCAGGGCGGTCAGCAGGAACGCCTGGCGTGAACGCGGGGCGATCTGCATCAGCCGCCGCGTGGTCTCGTCGGCGCTGTCCTGCACCGTCTCAAGCTGGGCGCCCGAGGTGCACCAGATGGCGTGGAACACGTGATAGAGCGCGACCCTCGGCGTCAGATGGGCCTCCAGCGTCCTTTCGCCCGCCGCCAGGGCCTCGAGCGCAACGCGCACGTAGTGGTCCCCGGTCGTCTGGTCGCCCGTCAGCGCGCGCGCGTAGCGGCGGACGTAAGGAAGGTGAGGCGCAAGCCTGGCCAGTAAGCTCAAGGGTCGTCCCTTTCCGTATCGCGCGCCTCAGCCGGCAGCTTGGCGCGCCAAAGCTCCCCGACAGCCCGCATCATGATCCGAAAACGCCGCCGTAGGGAACCGGTTCCCTTCGCCGCTGGTTTTCCGCATCTTAAGGCGAAAGGGAAGGGAACCGGTGCGGACGCAGGGCGTTGAGTGAGCGAAAGAACCATAAGAGGGGGCGGTCCCCGCGCGAGCGGGGCGCCGAAGAAATGATCGAACAGCGCCCGATCCCCGACCGCCGAAAGGCGTCCGCAGCCTTGGACGAAGCCCGCCTGCGCCAGCAGGCGATCGGCGTGCGTCTGCGACAACTGTTTGACGAGGTGGTCAACGAGGACGTGCCCGACGAATTCCTCGACATCCTTCGCCGCGCCGACGAGCGCGGCTCGGAGAAAGCCTGATGGCGGCGGCGAACCGGACGATGCGACCGGAACGTAGCGCGGCCGAGGACGCTGCGTTCCGCAAGGAACTGGTGGCCCTGATCCCGCACCTGCGGGCGTTCGCGCGCACCCTCTGCGGAAATCCCACCGCCGCTGACGATCTGGCGCAGGACGCCATGCTCAAGGCCTGGGACGCGCGCGCCAGCTTCCAGATGGGCACCAACATGAAGGCGTGGACCTTCATGATCCTGCGCAACCAGTTCTATTCCGAGAAGCGGCGGTCCTGGCGTCAGAGCCAGCTCGACCAGGAGGCGGCCGAACGCACGCTGGTGGCGGTGGACGATCCCGAGGCGCCGGTCGCGCTCGACGAACTGCGCCAGGGCCTGGCCATGCTGCCAGCCGAACAGCGTGAGGCGCTCATCCTCGTGGGGGCTGGCGGCTTCGCCTATGAGGAGGCTGCCGAGATCTGTGGCTGCGCCGTGGGCACGGTGAAGAGCCGGGTCAGCCGGGCCCGCCGCGCCCTGCACGCCATCCTCGACGACGGAAGCTACGAACGGGATGGCGCGGCCGCCGGAGACGCAATGCGTTCTATCCTGGCCGACGCGGAGCGTTTAAGCACCGTCCGGTAGGACGGTCCGATGGTTCGGGTGCCTTGGAGTACGCTCAGCACGATCCGGGTTCGCCTGATCGCGGCCCTGGCGGCGGCTCTGCTGCCCGTCCTGATCCTTGGCGCACTGCAGTCGGCCATCGGATTCCAGCGCGAGGGGCGCGAGTTGCGGCAGAACCTCGGGTTCGCCGCCGAGCGGAGCGCGGCCACGGCGCGGGCGCGGATGGAAAGCGCCGACGTGCTGCTGCAGACCCTGGCGCCGGGCGCCGTCGGCTTCCAGTGCGCGCAGCGGCTGGCCCAGGTGGCCAGCCGGATTCCGGGCTATCTCAACCTGATCCGGTTCGATCGGCTGGGCCGCGTGGTCTGCGCCGCCGGGCCGGTGCCGGCCGACGCCGCCCGGTTGCAGCGCGCCTGGTTCCGTCAGCTCGCCGGCGGCGATGATTTCGCCGTCACCCGCGACCCGGGCTCCACCTACGCCGACGAGCCCGCCGTCCTGACCGCGGCGCGGGCCACGGCCGCCGACGGCGCGTTCGACGGCGCCTTCGCCGCCGTGGTTTCGCTTTCGAGCCTGCAGCCGCACACCAACGATCCGACCCTGCCGAAGGGAGCCGAGGTCGGGCTGGTCGACCGCACCGGCCGCTACATCACCACCACCGATGCGACGGCCTTCCCCCGGCTGCCCGAGGACTGGCGCGCCAAGGTCGAGGCTCGCGGCGCCCTGGTCTGGTACGGACAGGACAGCGGCAAGCGGCGGCGCGTCTACTCCGCCGCCCCGGTGGTCGGCGACGATGTCTATGTGGTGCTCTCGGCCCAATCGCCGGGCCTGATCTCGTGGGCGCGCCTGAACCCCCTGACCGGGATCGTCTTCCCGCTGCTCACCTTCCTGCTGGCGTTGGTGGCGGTGTCGGTCGTGACCGAGCGCGTGGTGGTTCGATGGATCGCCTACCTCCAGCGGATCGCGGCCCTCTACGCCCGCGGCCGCCTCAGCGTGCGCCCGGTGCAGGCCGAACAGATGCCGCCCGAGATCCGCGACCTTGCCGAAACCCTGGAGGACATGGCCGACGCCATCGTCGGCCGCGACGCTTCGCTGCGCGACTCGCTGGCTCAGAAGGACGCGCTGATGCGGGAGATCCATCACCGCGTGAAGAACAACCTCCAGGTCATCTCCAGCCTGCTCAACATGCAGCAGCGCGCGCTCGCCGATCCGGCGGCGCGCTCGGCCATGAGCGACACGCGCCAGCGCATCACCGCCCTGGCCCTGGTCTACCGCGCGCTCTACCAGGGCCCGGACCTGAAGCGCGTGGACCTGCGGCCGTTCCTCGAGGAGCTGACCGCGCAGCTCATCAGCGGCGAGACGGTCCGCGGCCACGCGGTGCGCACGGAACTGACCGTCGATCCGCTGGTGATCGACCCCGACCGGCTGGCTCCCCTGGCCCTGTTCGCCGTGGAGGCGATCACCAACGCCCAGAAGCACGCCTTCGCCGAGCGCGGCGGCCTGCTGACCCTGACGTTCCGGGTGCGGGGCGAGGAGGCCGAACTGGAGATCCGCGACGACGGCGAGCCCGGGGAGGGCGCGCTCGCCTCCTCAGGCGTCGGCCGCACCCTGATGACCGCCTTCGCGCGCCAGCTGCGCGGCCGCGCGGAACTGGTGCGCAACAGCGACGGCGGCGTTACCGCGCGCCTGGTCTTCCCGACGCCCTCGGCCGAGCCCGCGCCGCGGGCCACCCGGCGGAACCGCGCCGCAGCCTGAGGCGTTGCCGTTGGACCCTTCGGGGACCGACTGAGGAGATGAGACCATGCGTAAGATCATTGTGCTGGCCGCGCTGGCGGCCAGTCTCGCCGTGAGCGCCTGCAACACCGTGTCGGGCGCCGGCCGTGACATGAAGTCGGCCGGTCAGGCCGTGACGGACACCGCCGAGGACGCGAAGAACTAGGCCGCCGAGCGCACGTCGTCGCCGGTCGCGGCGGCGTGCAGTCCGATCGCCGGATCGATGGCCGTCAGGCCCCGGCCCGCCGCCTCGCCGGGCCCCAGCACCAGCCGCCCGCCCGGCAGAAGCGCGCCGCTCAGCGATTGCAGCACCCGATCCTTGGCCTCCGGGGCCAGCTGGGGCAGCAGATTGCGGCAGAGGATCACGTCGAAGCGGCCGAGCGCGGAGACGTCGTCCAGCAGGTTGACCCGCCGCCAGCGGACCATCTGGCGCAGACGCGGCGACAGCACGAACGCCTCGCCCTCCTTCTCGAAGCAGCGCACCAGGAGGCGCGCCGGCAGGCCGCGCTGGACCTCGAATTGCGAGAAGGCGGCCGCCTGGGCCTTCTCCAACGCGCGCTCGGAAAGGTCGGAGGCGAACAGCTCGACCCGGTCGCCGAGGCCGGCGGCGTCGGCCAGCAGCATGGCGAGCGAATAGATCTCCTGGCCCGTCCCGCAGGCTGCGCTCCAGATCCGCAGCGGCCGTCCGCCGGCCGCCCGCGCCATCGCCGGCAGCACCTCGCCGCTCAGCGTCTCGAACATCCGCCGGTCGCGGAAGAACTCCGCCTCGGGCAACAGCATGGCCTCGACGGTGGCCCAGGCCAGCCGCTCGTCGCCTCCGTCGCGCAGCTTCTCGATCAAGGCCTCGATCGACGGGAAGCCCTCGCGCCGGGCCACCGGGCCCAGCCGGCTTTCCAGCAGGTAGGTCTTGTCGGAATCGATGCGCAGGCCGGCGCGGGCCAGGCACAGGGCCGCGAGATAGATGCGGTTGGTGGTGGGGATCACGCGGCCACCCCCAGGGCGGCCAGCTTGCCGGCGACGATGCCGCCGTCGAAGGGCTTCATGATGTATTCGTCCGCGCCGGCGTCCAGCGCTTCGCGGATGGCGTCGAGATCGCTCTCGACGCTGCAGAACACCACCTTCGGGGCCGCGCCGTTCGGCTCGGCGCGCAGGCGCCGGACGAATTCGAGGCCGTCCATGTTGGGCATCCGCCAGTCCAGCAGGATCACGTCCGGCAGCACCGCCGCGCACCAGGCCATCGCCTCGACGCCGTCAGCCGCTTCGGCCACCTCGAAACCCATCTCCTCGAGGATGCGGCGCGAGACCTTTCGGATCACACGGCTGTCGTCGACGACAAGGCATGTCTTCGAGGTCACGGCCGCCCCTCTCCTCTACGCCGCCCATCTGAAGCCCAACCGGTTAACGGTCGGCTGACGTCGGCGTACCTTGGCGGCATGGTTGACCGCGAAACGCTCCGCCGCCTCGTGGAGGCCCTGCCGTCGGGCCACGACGCCTCCACCGAACGCGCGCTGACCTATCTGGTCGCGGGCAAAGGCCTAGCCTGGACCTGGAACGAGCGGGTCCATCCGAAGAAGCCGCGGGTCCCCAGGCTCGACGTGCTGGCGGTGCGCTGCAGCTTCGAACGGCGCGAGATGCTGCTGGACACCGCGCCCGACCGCTTCTTCATCGACGACCATTACCGCGGCTACGCGGGCGTGCTCGTACGCCTGGACGCGATCGACGAGGACGAGATGGCGGGGATGCTGGAGGCGGCCTGGCGGATGGTCGCCCCCAAGGCGCTGGTGAAGGCGCGGGATCTGGAGGGCTAGGCCGGCAGGGTGGCGGCGAAGACCACCCGTTCGGGCTCGGCTTCGGCGAAGACGCGCCCCCCGGCGTCGCCGATCAGCAGCCAGGCGTAGTAGGCCTGCACCCAGTGGCCGTGCAGCCCTTCGCCCAGGGGTTCGCCCCGCAGCCCTTCGCCCACCTCGGCCCGCAGGCGGGCGCGCGGCCCGACGGCCTCGATGGCGATGGACATGTTCGCCCCGTCCTGGACAGCCCGCACCTTGGCGGTCCCGCCGGTCGGCAGCGCCGCGCCCGCCATCTGCACCAGGTTGAGCAGCGCGCGGGCCGTCGGCTTGTTGACCGCCGGCGCCTCGACGGCCCAATCGAGGTCGGCGCGCATGTGGTCGAACACGCCGCGGGAGAGCTTCTCCAGGTCGCGCACGTCGAACGTCTCGGCCGACGCCGAAGCGCCGAAGGCGACGCGGCAGAAGGCGAGCTGGTCGGCCAGCTTCTTCGCGGAGGCGGCGATCAGGCCCATGGCCTCGTCATGCATGTCGCTGGTGGACGGGTCCTCCAGCAGATCCAGGCCCGACGTGATCGCGCTCGCGGGGCTGATGAAGTCGTGGCACATCCGCGCCGCCAGGAAGGCGGCGAGTTCGGCGGCGCGTACGGCGGGGGCGAGGGGCTCGGTCATGCCTTGCGACCCTAGAGTGCATCCGCGCGGAGGGGAATCCGGTTTGGCGGGCGGGCGCCATTTGCGCCTTGGGGAAACGCGCGCGCCTCTCTATGACAGCCCGGCATGGACAGGTTCCCGGATCCCTTCCTCGAGCCCGGCGTCCTGGTCCGACACCCCGCCGAGCCGGCCTGGGGACTGGGCCAGGTGCAGTCGGTGGCGGGCCGCAGGGTGACCGTGAACTTCGAACATGCGGGCAAGCGGACGATCGACACCCAGGTGGTGACCCTGGAGTTCGTCGACGACGATCCCCGACGCAACAATCCCTAGCGAGACGGACCGAGGCGGGACTTGAGCGACACTGACGAGCTGGGCCGCGCGCTGGCCGAAATCTGCGAGGCGGCGGCGGATCTGATCCTGCCGCTCTGGGAAGCCGGCGTGGAGGTGCTGACCAAGGCCGACGAAAGCCCGGTCACCGAGGCCGACCGGCGCGGCGAGGCGCTGATCCTCGAGCACCTCGCCAGGCGGTTCCCCGGCGTGCCGGTGATCTCCGAAGAGCACGCGAGCGAGTTCGGAACGCCGGACGCCATCGGGCCCCGGTTCTTCCTGGTGGACCCGCTGGACGGCACCAAGGCCTTCGTGCGGCGCGATCCGCACTTCACCGTCAACATCGGCCTGGTCGACCATGGCCGCCCGGTGGCCGGCGCCGTCGTCGCCCCGCCCAGCGGCGAGACTTGGTTCACGGCGCCCGGCGGCGCGCTCAAGCGGATCAAGGGCGGGCCCGAGGCGCCCGTGCGCGTGCGGCCCTGGCCCAAGGGGGCGGCCATCGCGCTCGTCAGCCACACGATGAAGGAGGAGACCGCGGCCAAGCTGGCGGCGGAGTACGGCTTCGACCTGCGCGAGCCGATGGATTCCTCGATCAAGCTCTGCCGGATCGCCGAGGGCGCCGCCGACATCTATCCCCGCCACGGCCCGACCATGGAGTGGGACATCGCCGCCGGGCACGCGGTGCTGGAGGCGGCGGGCGGGCGGCTGACGACGCCCGAGGGCGAGCCGTTCGTCTACGGCAAGGCCCCGGACGGATTCCGCAACGGCTGGTTCGTCGCCCGCGGGGGCTGACGGGTCCTGAGCCTCGGCGAGGGCTGAAGGCGCGGGAGATGGGAAAGGGCCCGGCCGACCGCGTTTGGCGGAGCCCGCTCCCGCGCCTTCGACGTTCGCCGAGGCTCAGATCAGCCGTGGAGGATTGTCCGGGTCGGCCATTGGTCCGGTGAGGACGGCCGGCTGAGCCGGTTCGAGCCGCTGCACGCCGGCGGGCGTCATCTGCGCCAGCGCCCAATAGCCCAGGAAGCCCGCGGCGAAGCCGATGCAGGCCAGGAGCAGGAAGGGCCGCAACACGCCCAGGAAATCGTCGGCGTCCGCTGTCGTCGTAAGCATCGAAGAGACAACCCCGGCGCGGCGAAGCGGTTGCGTGCGCAGGGCCTCTTGCGTTTGAGAATTACTCGCATTAGCACGATCGGCGGCCTTGTGGCCCAATCGGGAGAGACCGCCGCCCATGACCGTGCTCGCAAGGCTCCGCAGCCTCTGGCTGGACGTCCATCTCTGGATCGGCGCCGGCCTTCTGATCGTACTGGCTCCGCTGGGCGTCACCGGCTCTGTCCTCGTCTGGCACGATCCGATCGATCGCGCCCTCCATGCCCAGAGGTACGCAACAAGCGGGCCGACGGCTTCACGTCCGCTCGACGACTATGTGCGCGCGGCCCAGGCGGCCTTCGCCGGCCGCGCCCAGCTCACCCAGATCCGGATGCCGCAGGAGCCGGGCGACCCGGTCGTGGCGGTGGGGCGGATGGCGGGCTCCGGAGGCGGTGGCCGGCCCCAGACGATCAACGCCTGGATCGATCCGCCGACCGCCCGCGTGCTCGACACGGCCGAGACGGCCAAGGGCTTCATGATGATCATGCACCGGGTCCACGGCACGCTCATGATTCCGGAGGTGGGTCGCAAGGTGGTGGGCTGGCTGGGCTGGGCGATGTTCGTCTCGTGCGCCACGGGGCTGTGGCTCTGGTGGCCGCGGCGGGGCGGCTTCGTGAAGGGCCTGCGCTGGACGCGCGGCGACACCACGATGTTCAACCTGCACCACATGGTGGGGTTCTGGATCTGCATCCCGCTGGCGGTGCTGTCGCTGACCGGCGTCTACATCTCGTTCCCGCAGACCAGCCGCGCCCTGTTCGGAATCCCGTCCCCGCCGCCGCGCGCCGGCGGCCCCGGCGGGCGCTTCGCCCCGCCGCTTGCGCAGCCGCGCATGAGCTTCGGCGACGCCGCCGCCGCGGCCCTGGCCGCCGCCCCGGGCGAGTTGGCCGAGATCAACGCCCCGACGCGCGGCCGCGATCCGTCCTGGCGGGTCGGCCTGAGGACGCCGGGCGCCGAGCGGCCCGCGACGATCCAGGTCGCCGATGCGACCGGCGACGTGAGGCTCCCGCGCCCCGGCGCCGAGCCCCGGCGCGAGGGCGGCCCGGATCCCGTTTCGCGGCTGATGCGCCAGGTGCACGACGGCGGCGGCCTGGGGATCGTCTGGCAGACGGTGATCTTCGTCGCCGGGCTCGCGCCCGCGCTCCTCGGGATCACCGGCGTGGTGATGTGGCTGCGTCGGCGCGAGCGGCGGCGCAGGCTCGCGGAGGCCTGACGCGGCGGCTCAGGTCTCGGCCCAACCGCGCAGCAGGTTGTGGTACATGCCGGTGAGCTGGAGGACGGACTCCTCGTCGGCTCCGCCCGCCTTCAGCCGCTGGATCGTGGCGTCCAGCTCGAACAGCATCCGCCGTTGGCCGTCGTCGCGGACTAGGCTCTGAATCCAGAAGAACGAGGCCAGGCGCGCGCCCCGGGTCACCGGCCGCACCTGGTGCAGGCTGCTCGACGGATAGACGATCGCGTCGCCGGCCGGCAGCGTCACCTCGTGCTCGCCGTAGGTGTCGCTGATGATCAGCTCGCCGCCCTCGTAGTCGTCGGGGTCGTTGAGGAACAGGGTGCAGGAGACGTCCGAGCGCAGCTGCCGCCCGTCGCCCATCCGCATCACCGCGCCGTCGACGTGGAAGCCGTAGTGGCCGCCGCCGGCATAGCGGTTGAAGCGCGGGGGCAGGATCTTCAACGGCAGGGCCGCGGCGAAGAACAGCGGGCTGCGGTCCAGCGCGGCGAGCACCGCCGCGCCCAGTTCGGCCTTCAGCGGCGAGGCGTCGGGGAGTTGTTCGTTGCGCTTCACCTGCGCGCCCTGCGGCCCGACGGTTTCGCGGCCATCGGTCCAGTCGGCCGCGTCCAGCCGGCGCCGGAACTCGGCGACCTCCTGGGCGTCGAGGATCTGCGGGATGTGCACCAGCATGATGGCTTCCGCTCGGTTGCTCCGCGGCGGGCCGTCACCACCCGCCGCGGCCTGTATGCGTAGGTCTAGAAGCTGTAGTCGACGCTGAACAGGAACGTCCGCGGCGTGCCGGGCGTGTAGCGGTAGCCGCTCTTGTTGATCGACGCGACGTAGTCCTTGTCGAACAGGTTGTAGGCGTTGACCCGCAGCATGACGTGGTCGGTCACCGGGTAGGAGACGACCGCATCCACGACGGTCCACGACTTGGTGAAGGTGGGCGTGCCCACCGCGCCGTCCGTGCCGCGATGCAGGCCGCCGGTGTGGCGCACGCCGCCGCCGACGGTGAGGCCGAAGGGCAGGGTGTAGGTCGTCCAGACGGTGAAGGCGTCGCCGGGCGTGTAGGTGAGGTTCGAGCTCCCGTCGCTGGCCACGGACGGGCCCTCCACGACGCTGGTGTCGAGATGGCTGTAGCCGGCGGAGATCGACCATTGCTCGGTGATCCGGCCGACGGCCGAGACCTCGATCCCCTTCACCCGCTTCTCGCCCGTCTGGGTCGGGTTGCCGGCGTCGTCGAGGATCTGGTTGTTGATCTCGTTGGTCACGTTGGTGCGGAACAGCGCGAGGTTCACCAGCAGCTTGTCGTCCAGCACGCTCCACTTGGCGCCGGCCTCGATGGTCTTGGCCTTCTGCGGGTCGAGCCGCGGGTTGTCGAGGCTGGTGGCCGAGGAGCTCAGCGAGAAGTTCGAGCCGCCGGGCGGCTGCTGCGACAGCGCATAGTTCACATAGAGGCTCAGCGCCTCGACCGGCTTGTAGACCGCGCCGAGCTTCCAGTTGAACAGAGTGTCCTTGGAACTGAGGTCGTTGGTGGTGACGATCGAGCCCACCGGCTGGGCGCCGCAGGGCACGGCTCTGCGGCCCGTGCCGTTGTCGCAGACCGCGGTCGAGAAATAGGTGGTCTTGTAGTGGTCGAGCCGGACGCCGCCGGTCACCAGCAGCTTGTCGTCGAGGAACTTCGCGGTGTCGAAGAGATAGACGGCCTCGGTGTTGGTCTTGCCCTTGGCGACCGCGCCGCTTCGCGACAGGCTGAGCGAGCCGGCGTCGTTCCAGTCGGGATCATAGAGGCTGGCCGCCGGCCGGCTCCCCGTGACCGTGACCCCGTAGGCCGTCTGCCGTTCGCGGGTCAGTTCCACGCCCGCGCTGACGCTGTGCTCGACGCCGCCGGTGACGAAGTCGCCCCGCAGGTTGAGCTGGTCGGTGAGGATGTCGTTCTTCTGGTCGCGGACCGTGTTGAGGCTGCGCGCGACGGTGTAGGTCGACAGGTCGTTGGGGTCGGTCCACTTGATATTGCCGGCCTGCGGGTCGGCCGTCGTGCCGCCGGTCGTCATGAACGAGGTCAGGAGGTATTCCTGCTTCGTCCGGCCCCACCGCGCGGTGTTGGTCAGCTTCAGTCCGCCTGCGAAATCGTGTTCGAAGCGCAGCGTCGCCATCTGGGCGGTGACGTCGTCGTGGTCGTCGCGGGTGCCGTAGAAGTTCTTCGAATCGACCGGATGCCCGGCCAGCTGCTCCAGGCCCGGCTGCGGGGTCCAGCCCGGCAGGCCGATGGTGGGTACGAGGCCGTCGGGGATGTTGTCCTGGTCGACGTAGAGCAGGTTCAGGTAGACGCGCGTGTCGGTCATCAGGCCGAGGCCGAGCGACGAGGCGATGCCGGCGCGCTTGTTCTTCAGATGGTCGCGGCCCGGGACGTCGCTGTCCTGCCACACGGCGTTGAGGCGCAGGGCGCCGCCCGAGAGGCTGGAGAAGCCCTGGTTCACGTCGACCGTGCCGCGCTTCTGGCCGTCGACGCCGGCCGAGGCTGTCCCCGACACCGCGTTCTCCAGCAGCGCCTGCTTGCTGACGAGGTTGATGGCGCCGGCGGGCGCCGTGCGGCCGTTGTCGGTGCCGGCCGGGCCCTTCTCGATCTCCACCTGCTCGGTGTTGAAGAGGTCGCGGGAGATCGCGCCCACGTCGCGGACGCCGTCGACGAAGATGCTGTTCGAGGTGTCGAAGCCGCGCATGTAGACCGCGTCGCCGGTCGAGGTGCTGCCGTTCTCGCCAGCGAAGAAGGTCCCGACGCCGGGGCTGTTGCGCAGCGCCTCGGTCAGGGTCACCGCGCCCTGCTGGTTGAACAGCTCCTTGCCGATGACCTGGATGGTCTGGGGCGTGTCCTTCAGCGGCTGGGTGAATTTGGGCGACTGGATCACCTCGCGCCGGCCGACGACGACCAGCTGGTCCACGGCCGTGGCGCCGCTCGCGTCCGCCTCTTCCGCGTGGGCCTGCTGCACGCCAAGGGCCGCGACGGCTAGGCCGACCGAAACCCGGACCGATCTCTTGATGCTTCGAATGCCGCCCCTGCCGCTCGTACGCACGTCGCCAACCCCTTTGCGAATGAAACTCACGCGCAGTCGCATAACCGTCGGCGCCCGTTTTTGCAAATCATTATCAATAGCGCCTCAATGCCGACGTCATGGCGGCATAGATTCGGCGGCGGCTTCCCCTCGACGCGGTTCGGCGCGAGTGTTCCTCCAACGACATAACGGAGGAGCGCCATGGCGGACGGCGGACAGGTCTTCGACGCGGTCATCTACGAGCGGCGCGGCCCGGTGGCGGTGCTGACCCTCAACAAGCCCGACCGGCTCAACGCCCTCAGCGCGGTCATGCGCGCGGAGGTCGAGACCGCGCTGGCCGAGGCGCGCGCCGACGATGAGGTCCGCGCCCTGGTGCTCACGGGCGCCGGCCGCGGGTTCTGCTCGGGCGCCGATCTGGCAGGGGCCGCGATGATGGCCGAGCGCCCGGCCGAGGCGACGGGCCAGAACGAACGCATCGACGAGATGGGCTGGGTCGGCCGCTGGGCCACCTTGTGGGCCACGTTCGACAAGCCGGTGGTCGGCGCGATCAACGGCGTGGCGGCGGGCGCGGGGCTCTCGACGGCGGCGGCCTGCGACGTGCGGATCGGCTCGGAGCACGCCCGCTTCAAGAGCGTCTTCATCGAGCGGAACCTGTCGCCCGACTCCGGCCTGTCGTGGTTCCTGCCGCGGGTGGTGGGCTACGCCGCCGCGGCCGACATGATCTTCACCAGCCGCGCCGTCGGCGCCGAGGAGGCGCTGGGCCTGGGCCTGCTGAACCGGATCGTCCCGGCCGCCGAACTGCTCGACGCGGCCGTGGCCTACGCCGAGACGATCGCCCAATGGCCGCCGCTGGCCATGCGGATGTCCAAGCGCGTGCTGCAGCACAACCAGGACTGCGAGCTGACCGAGGCGCTGCGCTACGAGAGCCAGGGCCTCGCCTTCGCGCGGCGCGCCGTCAACGACGCCAAGGAATCGCGCCTGGCGTTCGTCGAAAAGCGCAAGGGCGTCTACACGGGGACCTGAAAAGCCGGTATCCCCCGCCGACTGATCGCGAAGGAGCCTCCGCATGCCGCTCGACACCGGCGCGCCCCAGAAGACCTACCGCTGGGACGATCCCCTCGACATGTCCTCCCGCCTCTCGGAGGAGGAGCGGATGGTGTGGGACGCCGCGCGCCAGTACGCGCGCGAGAAGCTGCTGCCGCGCGTGGTCAGCGCCTTCGCCGACGAGCGGTTCGACCGCGAGATCATGACCGAGATGGGCGAGCTGGGCTTCCTGGGCCCGACGCTGCCCGAGGAATACGGCTGCGCCGGCGTGAACCACGTGGCCTATGGCCTGATCGCCCGTGAGGTCGAGGCGATCGATTCCGGCTACCGCTCGGCGATGAGCGTGCAGAGCTCGCTGGTGATGTATCCGATCTTCGCGTTCGGCTCGGAGGAGCAGCGGCGCAAGTGGCTGCCCGGCATGGCGGCCGGCAAGATCGTGGGCTGCTTCGGCCTGACCGAGCCCGACGGCGGCTCCGACCCGGCCTCGATGCGCACCACGGCCAAGAAGGTCGACGGCGGCTACGTGCTGAACGGCGCCAAGATGTGGATCACCAACTCGCCGATCAGCGACGTGGCGCTGGTCTGGGCCAAGCTGGACGGCAAGATCCACGGCTTCCTGGTGGAGCGCGGGACCAAGGGGTTCGAGACCCCCAAGATCCAGAACAAGCTCTCCCTGCGCGCCTCGGTCACCGGCGAGATCGCGCTGTCGGACGTCTTCGTGCCGTCCGACGCCATCCTGCCGAACGTCAGCGGCCTGCGTGGCCCGTTCTCGTGCCTGAACAAGGCCCGCTACGGCATCGCCTGGGGCGCCATGGGCGCGGCCGAGTTCTGCATGCACGCCGCGCGAGACTACGTCTCCAGCCGCTCGCTGTTCGGCCGCACCCTGGCCTCGCGCCAGCTGGTGCAGAAGAAGCTGGCCGACATGTCCACCGAGATCGCCCTGGGCTTCGAGGGCGCGCTGGCTCTGGGCCGGCTGATCGACGAGGGCGCCTGGGTGCCCGAGGCCATCTCGATGCTCAAGCGCAACAACTGCGGCAAGGCGCTCGACATCGCCCGCGTCGCCCGCGACATGCACGGCGGCAACGGCATCTCGGGCGAGTACCACGTGATGCGACACGCGGCGAACCTGGAGACCGTCAATACGTACGAGGGCGCCCACGACGTCCACGCCCTCATCCTCGGCCGGGCGATCACGGGCGAGAACGCCTTCTGAGGCCGCGACCGCGCCGCGGAGAGCGAAGCTCTGCGGCAAATCGCGACCTTGAGTGACCAATGTTTTCGGTCACAACGTTAAATTTACGGGTGTTTCCGTAGATCGTCGCCGCACCCTGGGGGAGGTCTATGGCTCGGAAGAGCGCGAACGGCGCCGCCGACAAGGCCGAGATGGCGAAATGGCTGTTCGACAACAGCCGTGACCTTATGCAGGTCGTGTCGCCGGACGGCGTGTTGCTGCAGGTGAACCGCGCCTGGTCGGAATTCACCGGTCTGAGCGAGCGCGAGCTCGTGGGCCGCTCGGTGTTCGACTTCTGCCACCCCGACGAGCTTCCGGGCATCCGCGCGCGGGCCGACGCCTCCAATCCGGGCGACCTGAGCGAGGCCGAGGTGCGGCTGCGCAACCGCCACGGCGAGTGGATCTGGGTGGCCGCCCGCCGCCAGGTGATGGATGACGGCTGCCACATCGGCAACATGCGCGACATCACCGCCGAGCGCGCCTACCGCGAGCAGGTCGAGGACGCCCGGCGCACGCGCAAGACGCTCGGCGCCTCGGCCGGCATCGGCATGTGGACCTACGAGCCGCTGGACGACCGGGTCGAGTGGTCCGACGAACTGACCGAGCTGGTCGGGCTGGAGCCGGACTCGGTGCGCACGCCTCAGGATTTCGCCGACCTGCTGCCGCAGCGCGAGCGGGAGGCGGTGCTGGCGCGCTTCACCCACGCTGCGACCACCGGCGAGCCCAACCAGTTCGAGCACCGCGTCCGCACCGCGTCGGGCCGCTACAAGACGTTCCGCGCGACCTTGCGCACCGAGCCGCGCGGCGAGGGCGCCTTCGCGCTGAAGGGCATCTCCGAGGACATCACCGAGCTGGTCGCGGCCCGCGACGCCGCCCGCAAGGGCGAGCAGCACATGCGGCGGGCCCAGCGCGAGGCCGCGGCCAACGCGCGGCGCCTGACCCTGGCCCTCGAGGCGGCGGAGTCGGGCGTCTACGAGATCGATCACCTGCGGCGCACCTTCTGGGCCTCGCCCGAGTACGTCCGCATCACCGGCGAGGTGACCGCGAACTACGAGGATGCGGCGACGCTCCGCTTCCCGCGCTTCCACCCCGAGGACCTGCCGGCCGTGCGCGCGGCCTTCCGCGCCCTCCACCATGGCGAGATGCGGTCGGGCGACGGATTCGAGGCGCGGATCCTGCGGCCGGACGGCTCCGAGCGCTGGGTGCGCGTCTACCACCACCTGCTGACCAAGCGTGGCGGCCGCTGGATGCGGGCCGTGGGCCTGATCCAGGACTGCGACGTGCTGAAGCGCCAGGAGCTGGCGTTGAAGCAGGCCCAGCGCGATGCCGAGGTGGCCGCCGAGGCCAAGGCGGCGTTCCTCGCCAACATGAGCCACGAAATCCGCACGCCCATGAACGGCGTGATGGGGGTGTTGCACCTGCTGGGCGGCGAGCAGCTCTCGGAGGACGGCCGCGCATTGCTGGCCGAGGCGCTCTCCTGCGGCCGGATGCTCTCCGAGCTGCTCAACGATGTGATCGACTTCTCGAAGATCGAGGCCGGACGGCTCGAGCTGGCCGACGAGGCCCTGGACCCGGCCGCCCTGGTCCAGGGCGTGGTGCGGCTGCTTGAGCCGCAGGCGCGCGCCAAGGGTCTGCAGATGGTCGTCGACGCCGATCCCGGCCTGGGCTGGGTGCGGTCGGATCCGGTGCGGCTGCGCCAGGGCCTGTTCAACCTCGTCGGCAACGCCGTGAAGTTCACCGACAGGGGCCATGTGGTCGTGCGGTGCCGCCGGGCCGACGCCGGCGTCCTGCGCTTCGAGGTCGAGGACACCGGCATCGGCATCCCGCAGGCCGCCCAGGCGCGCCTCTTCGAGCGCTTCAACCAGGCCGACGCCTCCACCACCCGCAAGTTCGGCGGTTCGGGGCTCGGGCTGGCGATCACGCGTCGCCTCGCCCAGTTGATGCAGGGCGACGTGGGCTTCACCTCGCAGGAGGGCCAGGGCTCGACCTTCTGGCTGGAAGTGAGGGCCGAACCCGCCGCCGCCGAGGTCAAGGCCGCCGAGACGCAGGTCGCCCTGCTCGACGGCGTCCGGGTGCTGGTGGTGGAGGACAACGCCACCAACCGGCTCATCGCCACCAAGCTTCTGGAGAACCTCGGCGCCGTGGTCGAGACCGCGGCCGACGGCTACCTGGGCGTGGAGGCCGCCGCCCGCGGCGAGTTCGACCTGATCCTGATGGATATCCAGATGCCGGGCATCGACGGCGTCGAGGCGGCGCGCCGCATCCGCGCGCTGGGCGGGACGCTCGCAGCCACGCCGATCGTGGCGCTCACGGCCAATGTGCTGGCCCATCAGCGTCAGGCCTATCTGGAGTCGGGCATGGACGGGGTTGTCGGCAAGCCGATCTCGCCCGGGGCCCTGCTGGCCGAGATCAGCGAGGCGGCCGGCCGCCGCGACGCGGCCCAGGCCGACAGCGCCGCGGCCTGACCGACCTCAGCCCAGACCGCGCTCGCGGGCGAGGATGGCCAGCTCGGTCCGGGACGACACCGACAGCTTTTCGTAGAGATTGTGCAGGTGCATCTTCACCGTGCCCTCGGAGATGCCGAGGTCGCGGGCGATCTCCTTGTTGCGGCGGCCGCGGGCGACGCAGCGCACCACGTCGGCCTCGCGCGGCGTGAGCGCCACGGGCTCGGCGGCCGGCTCGGCCAGCAGGCCGATCACCTGCTCCATGGCGTCCTTGTCGATCCACTGGGTCCCGCCGCTCACGGCCTCGGCCGCGCGCAGAAGAACGTCCCCGGCCGCTCCCTTCATCACCAGGCCGTCGGTCTTGAGCCGGATGGCCTCGACCAGGGGCTCGGGTTCGAGGCCCGCCGTGAGCAGCAGGATCCGCGTCGGCCAGCGCTCGGCGCGGGCCTGGGCCAGGAGCTGCAGGCCGGTGAGGTGCGGCATGTGGATGTCCACCACCGCCAGGTCGGGCGTGGCCTCAAGGATCGCCGCGCGCGCCTCCAGCCCGTCGCGGCAGCGGGCCAGCACCTGGAAGCCCCCGCCGTCGAACACGCCGGCCACGGCGTCCAGCATCAGCGGATGGTCGTCCGCCACCACAACACTCGTCATCCCGCCGCCTCCAGGGGCACGTCAATCGTCACGCTGGCGCCCTTCGGGCTCGACTTGAGCTCCAGGCGCCCGTCCATCGCGCGCACGCGCTCGCGCAGCGACCGGGGCGCGGCCCCGACCGTGATGGGCTCGCCGCCGGTGTCGTCGTCGAAGGCGAAGCCCCGGCCGTTGTCGTCGATCCGCACCACGAGCCGCCCGCCGGCGGCGTCGGCGGTCACGGCCACCCGCCGCGCTCCGCCGTGGCGCACCGCATTGGCCACCGCCTCGCGCACCAGCCGGGAGAGATCGAAGTTCATGCGGTCGGAAACGTTCAGGTCGTCGGGGCGCACCTCCGCGGTCACCTCGATCGTCCAATGGTGCGACAGGCGCTCGGCGAGCTGGCCGAATTCGCGGGCGAGCAGGCAGCGCGCGGTCGAGCGTTTGCCGCGCTCGGGTCG
Source organism: Phenylobacterium sp. (assembly GCF_016124325.1). Lineage (GTDB taxonomy): Bacteria > Pseudomonadota > Alphaproteobacteria > Caulobacterales > Caulobacteraceae > Phenylobacterium. The sequence continues at coordinate 41,792 of NZ_WGNY01000021.1, read as the reverse complement.
CATGGCGGCGATGAAGCTGCGCAGCTCCTTCTGTTCGTCCGAGATGGCGCGCCGCAGGATCGCGACGCGGTCGGCTGCTTCGCTGGGCAGGGCCGGGGCCTTGGCGAGGCTGTCGAGCTGCAGGCCCGCGCCGGCGAGGAACTGCAGCACGCCGTCATGGAGATCGCGCGCCAGGCGGACCCGGTCCTCGGCGGCGACCGCGGCGCGCCGCGCCCGCTGGGACTCCCACCGCTCCAGCGCGACCGAGACCTGGGCGCTCACCATGGCGCCGATCGCGAGGTCCTCGTTGGCGGGGTCCTCATGGTCGAACACCAGCACCCAGCCGGTCAGGCCCCGCGTGGAGGCGGGGATCACGAGCGCCCGTTCGAACGGCTCGCGCGCCATCAGCGCGCCGGCGAGCGGCGCGTTCGGCCCCTGGGCGCCGCCGCGCCCCTTGCGGACCAGCGTCGCGCCGGAGGGCGCGTGCAGCAGGAACACCGCCTCGCCGACCTCCGGCGCGACCCAGGGCTCGGCCTGCGGGGGTAGGGCCTCGGTCGAGAAGCGACCCTCCGACAGCACCGCCAGGGTCACATAGGGTTCGTCGGTCTCGCCCCAGAGGAAGGCGCCGCGCGAGGCGCCGAAGACCCAGAGCGCGTGGCGCAGGCATTCGGCGATCGGCGGATCCTGGTCGGCCTCGCCCTCGGACAGCGGGTCGGACAGCCGCGACAGCTCCTCCACCACGCGCTCGATGTGGCGGCCGAACGCCATCAGCATGACCGTGATCACGGCCGTGTAGCCCAGGCGCAGCACCAGCACCTGGCCTGCGCCGGCGTCCCGGTCGGCGCCGAAGGCGAGGCTTCCGCCGGCTGGGGCGAGGGCGGCCAGGGTGAGCAGCCCCATGATCGCCGCCCCGCGCGACCCCCACTGGATCGTGGCGCTCAGGATCAGGAACACATAGGGGCTGAAGAACGGGCTGTCGGCGCCGCTGGTCAGGTAGAGCAGCAGGGTGAACACGGCCAGATCCACCGCCGTGAGCGCCAGCGGGGTGCGGCCCAGCCGATAGCGGAACGCCGGGGTCCGGCTGGCCACGAAGAGGAGCAGGCTCCAGGCCAAGTAGGCGGCCAGCAGCCCGCCGACGATCAGGCCGATCGCCCGCGGCTGTGCGGGCGCGAGAAGGTAGGAGGCGGCGAGGAACAGCGCCAAAACGGCGCGCCCGATCGCGATCACCCGGCCGCTGCGGGCCGACGACAACTGTCCCGCGTCCACGGGTCCCCTCTCCACGGCGCAACGCGCCGGTCCGATGCAGTATCGCGGATGCCGCGCGACATCGACACCCTATCGAAAGTTAGTCGCCGCGCCCTACCGTCAGCCCGGATTGTTGCGCTGCAACCCCCGCCATAGCCTCAGGTGGACTGAGGACAAGGCCCCGGCGCTTCCGGCGCGGCGGCCAGGGAACGCAAGCCATGAACGCCTTCACCAAGTTGGCCGCCGCCGCGACGCTCGCCATCGCCGGCCTGGCCGCGGCGCCCGCCGGCGCCACTACCATCATCAACTTCGCCCAGTACCAGCAGAAGAACGCCGGCGACACGCTCGTCTGGACCCAATCGGCGGCCAAGACCGGCGGGACCCTGCAGGACATCGGCGACCCCACGGTGATCTTCCGCCTCTGGGACACGGACGTCGCGCACGGCGACCCCGTCGAGGTGCTGGCCACCCTGCAGTTCGCCGGCGTGGTCGACGACGGCAATCCGGCCCAGACGCTCGCCGGGTTCCAGGTGCAGCAAGGCCTGCACGGGACGTTCTCGTTCACCTCGCAGCAGGCCTTCACCCGCAACGGCGTGGACTACGCCGCCGGCGCCAACCTGCTCTCGGGCGCGTTCAGCGGCGGCGTGATCATGGGCGTCGCCACCGGCGCGATGAGCGTCGACCCCCTGGCGGGCGGCAGCGCCACCTACCTCTCCGATGTCTTCAACGCCGGCAACCTCGACTTCGAAACGTTCACGATCAGCCTGAACGCCATCCATCGCGGCCAGCTCAACGGCCTGACCCATCTCAGCGGCAAGTCGCTATCGAACTTCACCGCGACCACGACGGGCCAGTTCGGCGCGGCCGTGCCGGAGCCGGGCGCCTGGGCGCTGATGATCGTCGGCTTCGCTGGCGCGGGCGCCATGCTGCGCCGCCGCCGGACGGGCCCCGCGGCCGTCGCCCTGAGGATCTGACGGCGAAGGAACAGCCGGGGGGCTGCTCCCACGCCGCCATCGCCCGCTCCGGCCGCCCCACGGCCGGGGCGGGCGCTTTCGTCCGCGCCGCGGCCATGCTTGATTGCGCCTTCGTTCGGATGGAGGCGCGTATGAAGGCGGCGGGACTGGCATTGGGACTGGCGCTGCTCGCGCCCCTGGCGGCGAAGGCGGACGAGGCGGCGCTACGGCCCGACCAGGCCGCCTTCCGGGCGATCTACAAGGAGCTGGTCGAGACCAACACCTCGCTCTCGGTCGGCAGTTGCACCGAGGCCGCCCACAAGATGGGCGCGCGCCTGAAGGCCGCGGGTTTCGCCGACGACGACATCACCTATTTCGCCGTGCCCGAGCATCCCAAGGACGGCGGCCTGGTGGCGGTGCTCAAGGGCTCCGATCCCAAGGCCGGCTCGGTCCTGCTGCTGGGCCACCTCGACGTGGTGGAGGCCAAGCGCGAGGACTGGACGCGCGATCCCTTCGTGATGGTCGAGGAGGACGGCTTCTTCTACGGCCGCGGGACGGCCGACATGAAGGGCATGGACGCCGTCTGGGTCGACACCATGATCCGGCTGAAGCAGGCCAAGTCGCCGCCGAAGAAGACGCTGAAGCTGGCGCTCACCTGCGGCGAAGAGACGAGCGGCGCGTTCAACGGCGCCGAATGGCTGGGCAAGAACCGGCCCGATCTCGTCAAGGCGGACTTCGGCCTCACCGAAGGCGGCGGCGGACGGCTGGACGCCGCCGGCAATCGTGAGGCCCTGTCGGTCCAGGCCGGCCAGAAGATCTATCAGGACTACATCCTGACGGCGACGAACCCCGGCGGGCACTCCTCGCGGCCCCGGCCCGACAACGCCATCTACGAGCTGGCCGACGCCCTGCAGAAGATCCGCGCCTATGTCTTCCCCATCAAGCTGACTGACACCACGCGCGCGGCCTTCGCGCCGCGGGCCGAGCAGGATGACCCCGCCGGCCAGGCGCTGAAGCGGCTGCTCGTCGACCCCGCCGACGCCGAGGCGGCCAAGGTCGCCATGACCGATCCCGGCATCAATTCGGTGCTGCACACCAACTGCGTCGCCACCCTGCTCTCGGCCGGCCACGCGCCCAACGCCCTGCCGCAGCGGGCCACGGCCAACGTCAACTGCCGCATCTTCCCCGGCGAGACGCCCGAGGGCGTGCGCCAGGTGCTGGCCAAGGTGATCGACGATCCCAAGATCACGATCGACGCCCCGCATTCCGACAAGCCTATCGCGGTCAATCCGCCGATGGACCCCAAGATCATCGGGCCGATGACGACGCTGGCCGCCAAGTACTGGCCCGGCGTGCCGCTGGTTCCCTCGATGTCGGCCGGCGCCACCGACGCCGTCTATTTCGGCGTGGTCGGCATGCCGATCTACGGCGTGCCCGGCATCTTCGGCGAACCCGACGGCAACGGGGCCCACGGCCTGAACGAGCGCATGCGCGCCCGGTCGCTGTACGAGGGCCGCGACTATCTGTTCGACCTGGTGAAGACCTACGTCGGGGCGAAATAGCCGGCCGGGTTGGCGACCGCGCCCGAAGCGGTGCTAGACCAAGCGCGATAATTCTTGGGGAGAGAAGCAAGTATGGCGGACGTCGCCGCGACGGGGGCGCCGGGCAAGCCGGCCGCCTCGCTGAGGACCGTGGTCGCCGCCTCGTCGGCCGGCACCACCTTCGAGTGGTATGACTTCTTCGTCTTCGGAAGCCTGACCGGCATCATCTCCAAGACCTTCTTCTCGGGCCTGCCGGAGACGGCCGGCCTGGCCGCGGCGCTGGCGCTGTTCGGCGCGGGCTTCCTGTTCCGGCCCATCGGGGCCCTGGTGTTCGGCCGCATCGGGGACCGGCTGGGCCGCAAGGGCGCGTTCCTGACCACCGTGCTGATGATGGGCGGGGCGACCGTCGCCATCGGCCTGCTGCCCAGCTACGCCAGCTCGGGCTTCATCGGCCCGACGCTGCTGATCCTCATGCGCATCATCCAGGGCTTCGCGCTGGGCGGGGAATATGGCGGCGCGGCGATCTACGTCGCCGAGCACGCCCGCTCGGACGGCCGCGGCCAGTCCACCGGCTGGATCCAGACCTCGGCGGCCTTCGGCCTGCTGGCGGCGCTGCTGGTGATCCTCGCCACCCGGGTGATCCTCGGCAACGAGGCCTTCGACGCCTGGGGCTGGCGCGTGCCGTTCCTGATCTCGGCCCTGCTGCTGGTGATCTCGATCTGGATGCGCATGAAGCTCAGCGAGAGCCCCTCGTTCGCCAAGCTGCAGCTCGAGGGCGAGATCAGCCACGCGCCCTACGCCGAGGCCTTCGGCCGCTGGGACAACCTCAAGCTCGTGCTGATCGCCCTGGTGGGGATCATGTTCGCCCAGGGGGCGGTCTGGTACACGGCCTTCTTCTACGTCCAGACCTTCATGGAGCGGTTCCTGAAGGTCGCGCCCGAGACGATCAACACCCTGATGCTGTCGGCCACGGCGGTCAGCGCCGTGCTCTACGTCGTCTTCGGCTGGCTGTCGGACCGGGTGGGGCGCAAGCCCGTGCTGCTGTTCGGCATGACCCTGATGCTGGCCGCCTACTTCCCCGGCTTCCACATGCTGGCGCGCACGCTGAACCCCGCCCTGGCCGAGGCCCGGGCGACGACGCCGGTGGTGGTGATCGCCGACCCCGCCGACTGCTCGCTGCAGTTCGACCCTATCGGCAAGGCCAGCTTCTCGTCGTCGTGCGACATCGCCAAGGCGGTGCTGGCCAACGCCGGCGTCTCCTATTCCAACCAGGCCGGCGCGCCCGGCCAGCCCGCCCTGGTGCGCGTCGGCGAGCAGACCGTTCCCTCCACCACCGCCAAGGGGCTCACGCCTGAGGTCGCCAAGGCCGTGAAGGCCAGCGTCGAGGCCCGGCTCAAGACCGCGCTGGCCCAGGGCGGCTATCCCGAGAAGGCCGACCCCAAGCGGATGAACCTGTGGGGCGCGTTCGGCGTGCTGCTGGTGTTCGTGGTGGCGGCCACGGCGCTCTACGGCCCGATCGCGGCCTGCCTGGTGGAGCTGTTCCCCACGCGCGTGCGCTACACGGCGCTGTCGCTGCCCTACCACATCGGCACCGGCTGGGTCGGCGGCTTCGTCCCCTTCACCGCCTTCGCCATCGTGACGACGGTGGGCGACCTCTACTCCGGCCTGTGGTTCCCGTTCGCCTTCACCGCCATTTCGGTGGTGGTGTGCTTCCTGTTCCTCAAGGAAACCAACGGCCGCCCCCTGGACGGCTGAGCATCCTCCCCTTCGGGGGAGGTGGCCCGAAGGGCCGGAGGGGGTCCGCTCAGATGGATGGGCGGCGCACTCGGAGTGCCCCCCTCAGTCGCTCCGCGACAGCTCCCCCGGAAGGGGAGCATCTCGTTCTACTTCTTCCCCCCGTCCAGCTCGGCGATGGTGGCGTACGACGGCGGGGTGGTCGCCTGCAGCTTCTTCGCGACCGCCTCGGCCTCGCGCATGACCCGCAGGACGCTGCCGCCGGCCACCTTGGCGAGGTCGTCGTCGCTCCAGCCGCGGCGGGCCAACTCGGCCAGCAGGTCGGGGTATTTGTCGACGCCCTCCAGGCCCTTGGGTGTCTCGCCGATGCCGTCGAAGTCGGAGCCGATGCCTACGCAGTCCACGCCGCAGACCTTGGCGATGTGCTCGATGTGGTCGGCCACCATGGAGAGCGTCACCGGCGGCGGCGGATGGGTCTTGTCCCACTCGGCCAGGGCCGCCTTGGCCTTCTCGGGCTGGCCGATGTAGAGGCCGCCGAACGGCGGGGCGTTGTAGCGCGCCCGCTCGGCGGAGCGGGCCGCCGACCACACCATCCGGTCGTGGCTGACGTAGTCGGTGGCGAAGTTGACCATCACCACGCCGTGGTTGGCCGCCACCAGCTTCAGCACCTCGTCGGAGACGTTGCGGGCGTGGTCGTCCACGCCCTTGGCGCCCGAGTGCGAGAACATCACCGGCGCCTGGGCCACGGCCAGCGCGTCCTTCATCGTGCCCTCCGAGACGTGGCTGAGGTCGACCAGCATCCCCAGCCGGTTCATCTCCTTCACCACGGCCTCGCCGAACGGGGTCAGCCCGTCGTGCTTGGGATCGGCGGTGGCGGAATCGGCCCAGTCGGTGTTGAGCGCGTGGGTCAGCGTCATGTAGCGCGCGCCGGCGGCGTACATCTGGCGCAGCACCGGCAGGCTGTTGTCGATCTGGTGGCCGCCCTCGATGCCGATCAGCGAGGCCACCTTGCCGGCCTTGTGGATGCGCACGACGTCGTCGGCCGTGTAGGCCATCTCGAAGGTGTCGGGCCAGCGGGCGGCCATGCCCTTGACGATGTCGATCTGCTCGAGGGTCATCTGCACCGCCAGCGGGCCGGTCATGTTCGGCGGGATGAACACCGACCAGAACTGGCCGCCCAGATGGCCCGCCTTCAGGCGCGGGATGTCGGTCATCATGCCCGGCGCGTCGGGCTGGCCGGGGGGCGGCGGCAAGTGCGAGGTGTCGGCGCCGAGGTCCAGCTTCCACACGTTCCCGCCGGCGCGGTTGCGGATCTCCCAGGGGACGTCGTTGTGGCCGTCGATCAGCGGCGTCTTCGCCAGCACCTTCTCGATCCGCGCGGCGATCTTGGGATCGGCCGGCTGGGCGCTTGCAGCCCCTGCCGCCAGGACCAGAACCGCCGCCGCCGCCACCGTACGCATCGCCATCTCCCGACCAGGCCCTCGCCCATCTGAACGAAGAACAGCACGAAATCCGCCAGCCTGTCCGGCCCAGACGTCCGCCGCCGCGCGATTTGGCCCCTAGCCGGCGATCGGAAGCACTTCGGTGGTCACGCCCAGGGCGTCGAGGGCGGTCTGTTCGCCCCGCCACGCGGGATCGGTGACCAGCCGCGCCACGGTGAGGCCCTCGGCGGCCAGGGCGGCGAGCCGGTCGCAGGTCGTGGGCGGCAGCCGCTCGGCGTCGCGCCGGGCCAGGGCCAGGACGTCCGGATGGGCGCCCTCGTCGCAGGCCAGCACGTCGGCGGCGGCCAGTGCGCGGGCGGCGCGCAGGGCGAGCAGGTCGGCCGGCCCGCGCGCGTCGATGTACTGCACCTTGCCCGCCATCTGCGGATTGTCGGCCAGCGCGGCGCGCAGGCGCTCGCGGGCGGTGTCCATGTCGCCGGCCAACGCCGCCGAAGCGGCCGGGCCCGAGAGGGCGGCGCGCAGGAAGCGGCGGCGGGCCGCGGGGTCGGGCAGGGTGGCGCGCACCTCGTCCTGCATCGCCTGGAACAGGGCCGCGATCCGGCCGGCGCCCTCGGGCACGCGGGTCTCGATGTCGTGGCGCAGCATGGTCGCCAGCATGGGCGAGGCGCCGCCCGTGCCGATGGCGGCCACCACCTCGCCGCGGTCGATCACCGCCGGGGTGACGAAGTCGCAGAGCGCGGGGCGGTCCACCGCGTTGACGGGCACGTTGGCGGCGCGCGCCGCCTCCACCGCCGCCAGCGCCCAGGCGTCGTCCTCGGCGGCCACGAAGGCCAGGCTCACGCCCGCATAGGCGCGCGGATCCAGCGCCCGCGGCCCGGTCAGGCGCAGGAGCGTCGCGGGCGATCCGTCGAACAGCCGCGCCTTGGCCTCGGCGCCCTCGCCCTCGCCCGCCACGGCGACCGTGCGGCCGGCCAGCGGGAAGAAGGCGGGGAAGGCGTCCACGGCGGCGCTACTTCAGGGTCTTGAGGTAGGCGATGAGCGCCGCGCGGGCCTCGTCGGAGGGCACGGTGGCGAACATCTTGGTGCCGGGCGCGAACGCCGCCGGGCCCTTCAGGAAGGCGTCGAGGTTCTCGTCGGTCCAGGTCTGGTCCGACTTGGCCTTGAGACCGGGCGTGTACGTGAAGCCGGGCTTGGCCGCGATCGGGCCGCCCGCCGTACCCACGAGGCTGGGCCCCATGATCGAGCCCATGTGGCACTGGCGGCACTGGATGTTGAAGAGCTGCTCCCCGTCGGCCGCCAGGGCGGGCAGGGCGGCGAGGCTCAGGGCGGACGCGAGCGCGGCAAGGCGGAACATGGGGACTCCTTCGCAGGGTTCGTCGGCGTGGTGCGGCGCAAGCGCGGAACGGCTGTTGTCGCCGGGGCGCGATTTACGCGGATGTCTGAACAACGTTAGGATCGAAACAAATCAGTCAGGGATGCGGCTCATGGCGACTACGCTGGATGTGAACGGACGGCCCCTCAACGTCAACTCGCCGCCCGACACGCCGCTGTTGTGGGTGCTGCGGGATGAACTGGGGCTGACCGGCACGAAATACGGCTGCGGCATCGCCCAATGCGGGGCCTGCACCGTGCTGGCCGATGGCCAGCCGATCCGCTCGTGCCAGGCGCCGGTCTCGGCGCTGAGCGGCATGAAGATCACCACCATCGAGGGCCTGGGCGGCGAGCATCCGGTGCAGCAGGCCTGGGTGAAGCTGGACGTGCCCCAGTGCGGCTACTGCCAGTCGGGCCAGATCATGAGCGCGGTGGGCCTGCTGGCGCAGAATCCGAACCCCGACGATGCGGCGATCGACGCGGCGATGGAGGGCAACATCTGCCGCTGCGGCGCCTATCAGCGCATCCACGCCGCGATCAAGGACGCCTCGGCCCAGCCGGCGGCGGCCAAGTAGGGGGGACGGCCATGAACAAGCCTTTCAAGGATATCGCCGCCGCGCCGACCCGCCGCGAGGCTCTTGCGGTCGGCGCGACGCTGGTCGGCGGCGCGTTGCTGGTCGGCTGCTCGATGCCCGACGCGCTGTCGGCGGGCTCGAAGGTGAAACCCGGCGCCTTCGGGCCCTTCGTGAAGGTCGACCCCGACGGGGCGGTCACGGTCGTGTCCAAGCACATCGAGTTCGGCCAGGGGAACCACGCCGGCCTCGCCGCCATCGTCGCCGAGGAGATGGACGCCGACTGGGACCGGGTGAAGGTCGAGCAGGCGCCCGCCAACGCCAAGCTCTACGGCAACACGCTGATGGGCGGCATCCAGGGGACCGGGGGCTCGTCGGCCATCGCCAACTCCTGGACCCAGCTGCGTACGGCCGGCGCGGCGGCGCGGGCCATGTTCGTGCAGGCCGCCGCCACGAAATGGGCCGTGCCGGTCGCCGAGGTCACGGTGAAGGACAGCGTCGTCGCCCATCCGTCCGGGCGTAAGGCCGGCTTCGGCGAGCTGGTGGCCGACGCCGCCAAGGTGACGCCGCCGCAGGCGCCCGCCCTGAAGGATCCCAAGGCCTTCACCCTGATCGGCTCCGACCTGGTGCGCCGCAAGGACGCCCAGGCCAAGAGCACCGGCACCGCCCGCTACACCCAGGACGTCCGGCTGCCCAACATGCTGGTGGCCGTGGTGGCGCACGCCCCGCTGTTCGGCGGCAAGGTGGCCTCGTTCGACGCGGCGGAGGCCGAGAAGGTCCCCGGCGTGGTCGAGATCTTCAAGATCCCGACCGGCGTGGCGGTGGTGGCCCAGTCCACCTACGCCGCCAAGACCGCCCGCGACGCGCTGAAAGTGACCTGGGACGACTCCAAGGCCGAGAAGCGCGGCACCACCCAGATCCTGGCCCAGTACCGCGACCTGGCGTCGGGCAAGACCGCGGCGCCGGAGAAGAACGGCTGGAAGAGCTTCGAGGCCCATGGCGACACGGCCAAGGCGACGGAGGGGGGCGAGGCGCTGGAGATCGCCTACGACTTCCCCTATCTCGCGCACGCGACCATGGAGCCGATGAACTGCGTGGCCATGATCGGCAAAGGCCCGCCGCGGCTGGTCTTCGGTTCGCAGTCGCCGACGCTCGACCAGCTCAACACCGCCAGGATCGCCCCGGCGCTGCCCGGTTCGGTGGAGATCGAGACCCTGTTCGCGGGCGGCTCGTTCGGACGGCGCACCAACTTCCAGTCCGACTACGTGGCCGAGTGCGTCCATATCGCCAAGAAGGTGGGGGCGGGGCGGCCGGTGAAGCTGGTCTGGACGCGCGAGGACGACATGCGCGCCGGCTACTTCCGGCCGATCGTGCACCACGCCCTGCGCATCACGCTCGACAAGGACGGCTTTCCCGCCACCTGGCGGCACCGCGTGGTCACCCAGTCGATCATGAAGGGCGCCCCGCCCGGCGCGCCCACGGGCGGCGACTACGACGAAACCGGCGTCGAGGGGGCCAAGGGCTCGCCGTACCTCAAGGCGACGCCGGTGGTCGACGCCCAGGTCCTGCAGCCCGACGTGGGCGTGCCGGTCCTGTGGTGGCGCTCGGTGGGGGCCACCCACACGGCCTATGTGATGGAGCACACCGTCGACCAGCTCGCCAAGCGGGCGGGGAAGGACCCGGTGGAGTATCGCCGCGCGCTCTACGGCAAGGCCGGCGCGACGCGCCATCTCGGCGTGCTGAACCTCGCCGCCGAGAAGGCCGGGTGGAGCGAGCCCGCGCCCGAAGGCTGGACGCGGGGCGTGGCCGTCCACGAGAGCTTCGGCTCGGTGGTCGCCCAGGTGGCCGAGGTGAAGCTGGAGAACGGCGTGCCGAAGGTGGGCCGCGTGGTCACCGCCATCGACTGCGGCGTCGCCATCTCGCCCGACCAGATCGCGGCCCAGATGGAGGGCGGGACCTGCTACGGCCTGTCGGCGGCGATGTTCGGCCAGATCACGCTCACCGACGGCAAGGTCGATCAGGCGAACTTCGACACCTATCGGGTGCTGCGCCACTCCGAGGCGCCGAAGGTCGAGACCTACATCGTCACTTCGGCCAATCCGCCGAGCGGCGTCGGCGAGCCCGGGACGCCGGTGATCGGCCCCGCGGTCGCCAACGCCTTGTTGACCCTGACCGGCCAGCCCACCTTCAGCCAGCCGTTCGTCAAGAGCTGACGCCGGCCTGAGGGACGGGCGAATCCCGTGCTAACGCTGGCCGCATGACGTTCGACCTCATGCGGCTGGTCGCGGCCCTGCTGGTGGTGGTGAGCCACACCTTCCCGCTGGCCGGCCAGCCGCCGCTCCGCATCGTGGGCGTCGAGGACCTGGGCGCGCTGGGCGTCTCCATCTTCTTCGTGATCAGCGGCTACCTCGTGGCGGCCAGCTACCGGCGCGACCCGAAGACCTATCTGCTCAAGCGCGTGCTGCGCATCGAGCCGGGCCTGATCGCATCGCTGGTCGTGACGGTGGTCCTGCTGGCCTTCGTCACCACGGCGCCGATGGGCGTCTACTGGCCGAAGGCGGCGCTCTACGTGCTCCGCAACGCGCTGCTCTATCCGGCGACCTACGAGCTGCCGGGCGTCTTCGAAACCGCGCCGATGGCCGGGGTGGTCAACGGCGTGCTGTGGACGCTGCGCCTGGAGTTCAGCTTCTACCTCGTGCTCATGGCGGTCCGCGCGCGGCTCGCCCCGATGCTGGCGCTGGCCGGCCTGTGCGCCGCGGTCTGGCTGGTCATGACCTTCGCCGCGCCGCAGTGGGCCGACGAGCGGGCCAGCCGCGTCGCCTTCCTGATCGCGCGCAACGGCCTGCTGTTCTTCGCCGGGGCGGCGCTGCAGGCGGGCGGCGTCGCCGTTCCGCTCTGGGCGGGCGCGCTTTCGGTCCTGGCCTTTCCGCTGGCGGGGCCACTCGCCCTGCCGACCGCCGTCCTGGGCCTCTCGCGGCCCGGCAAGCTGCCGGCCGACCTCAGCTACGGGGTCTACATCTACGCCTTTCCCGTGCAGCAAATGCTGGCCGTCCACGGCGTGCTCAACCTCGCCACCGCGGTCCTGGCGGTGATCCCGTTCGCCCTGATGAGCTGGTTCCTCGTCGAGCGCCCGGCGCTGTCGCTGAAGCCAGGCCCGCGCCCCGCGTGGTAGGCTCCACGTTTCCCGCCGGACATTCCCCGGACGTTACAGAGGGTTACAGCGGGGCGGGAGTGGAAGGCCAGGGATGATCGACGACCCGTCAGAGGCTTTCGAGGCGCAGGTCGCCCGCGTGCGCGCGGCCGGCGTGCTGGGCCGCAGCCACGGCCTGGCGCGCCTGTTCGACTATCTCGCCGCGCCCGAGCGGCGGGGCCGCACGCTCAGCGAGGCCGACGTGGCCCTCGACGTGTTCGGCCGCGAACCCGACCTGTCGGGCGACGCCTCGGTGCGGGTCTACGTCCATCGCCTGCGCAAGAAGCTCGAGGCCTTCTACGCCGGTCCCGGCGCGGACGAGACCCGGCGCCTGGTGATCCCCGTCGGCGAATACCGCCTGGAGATCGCGACCGCCGCGCCCGCCCCGGCCGCCGGGCGGCGCGCCCGGTCCCGGTGGCTTTGGCCGGCCGTGGCCGCCGCCGCGGTCCTGGTCGCCGCCAACGCCGGGGCGTGGTGGTGGGTGGCCGGCCGCGCCGGGCCCACCCAGGACCTGGCCGCCGCGGCCGCCTCGCCGATCTGGGCCGGGCTGGGGCGCGAACGGCCCGTGATCGTGGCGATCGGCGACTACTACATCTTCGGCGACACCGACTATGGCGACACGCCCAAGCGGATGGTGCGGGCGTTCGAGATCAATTCGCCGGCCGACCTCGACGCCTTCCTGATGGCCAACCCGCAGCTCCAGGGCCGCTACGTCGACCTCGACACCTACTACACCCCCGTGGGCGCCACGCTGGCGCTGCGCGAAATCATGCCCCTGGTGCGCCAGGCGGCCGGCGGGCTCGGCCGCGTCCGCGTGATCACCGCCTCCCAGCTCACCCCCGACATGCTGAAGAGCGCTGACATCGTCTACGTGGGCTACCTCTCGGCCCTGCGGGTCCTGCAGGCGCCGGTGTTCGAGCGCTCGCGCTTCACCATCGGGGCCACCTACGACGAGCTGATCGATCGCCGCACCGGCGTCAGCTACACCTCCGGCGCGGGGCCGGCCGCGACGGGACAGCCCAACCGCGACTACGGCTATCTGGCCGCCTTCCGCGGGGCGGCGGGCAACCGCTTCGTCATCGTCGCCGGGAACCGCGACATCGGGGTGATGCAGACCGCCGAGATCGCCGCCGACGGCCGGTCGCTGGCCGCGCTCCGCCTCGATCCCGACAGGGCGGTGGAGGCGCTGTACCAGGTGGACGGCGTGGGGCGCACCAACATCGGCGCCACGCCCATCTTGGCGGCGCGCTGAACCTCTTCGCGGGCCGGACCGTTGAGTCCGTATGCCGCAAAGGAGGAGAACGATGAACAAGCCCGTCCATCCGCTGATTCCCGCAGACCGCGTCAACGGGACCGATGTCTGCAACGAGGCCGGCGACAAGCTGGGCAAGATCGAGGACGTCGCGATCGACAAGGTCTCGGGCGAGGTGGCCTACGCGATCCTGTCCTTCGGCGGGGTCCTGGGCTTTGGCGAGAAATATCACCCGGTGCCGTGGAGGCTGCTGACCTACGACGCCGACCGGCGCGCCTATGTGGTCCCGCTCGACAAGGCGGCGATCGAGGAGGCCCCGACGATCGAAGGGGGCGAGTTGAGCGGGTGGAACGACGCTGGAAGCCGCGAGGCGATCTTCGGCTACTACGGCCGCTACGGCGTCGGGCCCTACTGGATCTGACCGCCCCGCCCGTCGGGGCGTGGGGTTCCAACCTGCGAACGATGTCGACTAGAGTGGCCGCCATGCGCCGAAGCCTGCTGATCCTGGCCGCCGCGGCGGCCACCCTCGCCGCATCGAACGCCTCGGCCGAGCCGCGCGGCCTCGCCGCCGCCTTCGGCAACACCGTCAAGGCGCTCTATCCCGACGGCCGCTACCAGTGGCTCTGGATCCGCGCCGACGGCGACTGGGAGGCGGTCGGCCGCCGGGGGCTGTGGTCGTCCGGCCACTGGTCGAGCAAGGACGACAACAAGGTCTGCCTGCGCCAGTCCAAGCCCTTCCCCGTGCCGTTCTTCAAGTACTGCACGAAGTTCCCGAAGGACGGCGGGATCGGGGTGGTCTGGTCCTCGCACGACATGAACGGCGAGCCGATCCGGGTCACGGTGGTGCCGGGCATCCAGCGGCCGCCGGCCGGCCAGGTGGCCGCGCGCTAGAGCCTTCCCGGATCAGGTGGGATCACCTGATCCGGACAAGAAGGCTCGATCTTCAAGAGTGTAGAGCCCGTCCGGGCGGGTGAACCGGTATCCACTTCACCCTGACGGGCTCTGAACCTTTAGTCGGCCATCCGCGCGCCGCCGGTGTCGCGCGCCCACTGATCGACCACCGCGCGGCTCACCGCGTGCATCAGGGCCAGCCGCTGGCTCTGGGGCTTGCGCGTCTCGCGCAGCATCACCGCCACCGCATAGGTGCGTCCGTCGGGCGCGGTCAGCAGCCCCACGTCGTTGATTCCCACCGAGGCGCCGCGCCAGTCGGGGCCGGTGCCGGTCTTGTGCGCGATGGCCCAGTCCTCCGGCAGGCCGGCGCGCAGGCGCGAGCTGCCCGTGCGACACTGGGCCATGAGGTCCAGCATCACCCGCGTCGAGCCCGCCGAGAGCAGCTCGCCGCGCTTGAGCGAGGCCAGCGCCCGGGTGATCGCCGCCGGCTTGGCGCCATCCGGCGGGGCGGCGAGGTAGGCGTCCAGCGCCGCGTCGCGCACCTCGTCGGGCAGTTCGGCGCGGGCCTGCTTGAAGATCCAGGTGAAGCCGTATTCGGGCCGCCAGGTGAGACCGGCCGTACGGGTCTGCAGGTCGCGTTCGGACGCGCCCACGGCCACGCCGTTCAGGCCCTTCTCGGTGATCGTCCGGGTGACCACGTCGATCCCGCCGACCTCGGCCATCAGCTTGTCGCTGGCGGCGTTGTCGCTCTCGGTGAGCTGGCGCTGGAGCAGGTCGTAGACGGTGGTCTCGAACCCCTCCGGCCCGCGGATGCGCCGGGTCACGGGCTGGTAGAACACCGAGCGGTCCGACTTGGTCAGCACCACCGGCTGGTCCAGGGTGAGCGAGCCGTCGTCCACGGCCTGCAGCACCGACAGCGCCACCCACAGCTTGGACACGCTCTGCTGCGGATACGGCCGGTCGAGATCGACGCCGGCCGTCCAGCCCGTCCTCACGTCGGTGACCGCCAGGCCGACGTCCTCGCCGTAGCCCTCGGCCAGCCGGGCGAGTTCGGCCTGCAGGGCCTGGGGCGCGGGCGGCGGGATTTCGGCGACGAGGCGGGCGTGGGGGGCGGCGGGCGGCTTGCCCGCGAGAAGCGACGCGCGGTCGGCCGAGACCATCCCGCCGGCGACGGCGGCCGACGTCACCACGGCGGCGGCGGCGAGGCCGGGCCAGCCCTTGAGATGACGCCACAAGCCACTCATACGCGACGCTCCGAACTATCCGTGCGCGTGGCCGCAGTGCGAATCGTCGACCGTCGCGCGGACCTCGACGGTCACATGCGAGACCCCGGCCAGTCCAGCCAGCCGGGCGCGATAGGTCGCCGCAGGCTGGGGATCGTCGGCGGCGATCACCGCGATCACCGCGTGGTGCCCGGGGCCCAGGCGCCACAGGTGCAGGTCGACCACCCGCTCGCCTCCGTCGGACAGGCGCCGCCGCACCTCGGTGGTCAGCTCGGGCGACGGGTTGATGTCCAGCAGCGCCGCTCCGGCCCGGCGCAGCAGCGTCCAGGCGAAGTGGGCGACGAGGCCCGCGGCCAGCAGGCCCGCCAGCGGGTCGGCGAAGGTCCAGCCCAGCATGCGCCCGGCCAGCACCGCCGCCAGCGCCAGCACCGAGACGGCGGCGTCCGCCGTCAGGTGCAGATGGATCGCCGAGAGGTTCACGTCGCCGGCGGGGTCGTTGCGCGCCGCCGCCGCCTGGGTCGGCCGCAGCAGCCAGACGCAGATCAGGTTCACCACCAGGCCGCCCGCTGCGATGGGCAGGGCGTCCTGGTAGTCGACCGCCTCGGGGCTCGCGAGGCGCGCCACGCTCTCGACGCCGATCAGGACGCCGGTGACGGCCATCACCACGGCGTTGGCGAAGCCGGCCAGATAGCCCAGCTTGCCGGTCCCGAAGCTGAAGGCCGGGTTGTCGGCGTGACGGCGCGCCAGGGCGTAGGCGCCGGCGGCCACCAGCAGGGCGGCCACGTGCGCGCCCATGTGCAGGCCGCTGGCGATCAGGGCGAGCGAGTGGGTCGCGGCGCCGCCCGCCACCAGCACGGCCAGCGTCGCGGCGCAGATCGCGGTGACGATCCAGGTGCGCCGTTCGTTGCGCCGATGGTCCGCGCCCAGATAGGTGCGGTCGTCGCGAAAGCCGTCGAGGCTTTCGGCGGGGGTCGGCCGGTCCGGGGCGGCGGCGGTCGAGGTCAAGCGGGCTCTCGTCGGTGTTCGGCGGGCGAGTGTTATCTTATAACAGAAATGGGCGGTCAAGGCGCGGTTTCCTTTCCCGCGGAACGCGGGAGAGGGGGACCCGTCGCCGAAGAGCGACGGGTGGAGAGGGAAGGCGGCGGGCAATGCGCATGCGGCCTTCCCTCTCCACCGCCCGCTCTTCCCCCGGCGCGAGGCCGGGGTCGGCGTGCGGTCCCCCTCTCCCACGCCGGCGTGGGAGAGGAAGGTTCTCTTCCGCCTCGCGCCGAACTTCCCTCCGCGCCTTCCCGCGACTACATGACGAGCCATGAGCGAAGCCGCCACCGCCCTCAAGACCCCCGTCACCGTCCTCACCGGCTATCTCGGCGCGGGCAAGACCACCCTCCTGAACCGCATCCTCTCGGAGGACCACGGCAAGAAGTACGCCGTGATCGTCAACGAGTTCGGCGAGGTGGGCATCGACAACGACCTGATCGTCGGCGCCGACGAAGAGGTCTTCGAGATGAACAACGGCTGCGTCTGCTGCACGGTGCGCGGCGACCTGATCCGGGTGCTCTCGGGGCTGATGAAGCGCAAGGGCAAGTTCGACGGCATCATCGTCGAGACCACGGGCCTGGCCGATCCGGCCCCGGTGGCCCAGACCTTCTTCGTCGACGAGGACGTGCGCGCCCGCACCGAGCTGGACAGCGTCACCACCGTGGTCGACGCCAAGCACCTGCCGCTGCGCCTGAAGGATTCGAAGGAGGCGGCCGAGCAGATCGCCTTCGCCGACCAGATCATCCTCAACAAGACCGACCTCGTCTCGGAGGCCGAGCTGGCCGAGGTGGAGAAGGCGATCCGCACGCTGAACCCGATGGCGCCGATCCGCAGGGCGCAGCGCTCGAACGTGCCGCTCGACACGATCCTCGGCCGCCACGCCTTCGACCTGACGCGGGTGACCGAGCTGCAGCCCGACTTCCTCAATCCGGCGCACGGCGAGCCTGGCCACGTCCACGACGAGCACTGCGAGCATGACCACGATCATCACCATCACGATCATGGCCATGACCATCATGACCACGATCATGGCCACGGCCACATCCACGACCACGTGGCCGAGAGCGGGATCAGCTCGATCTCGCTGACCTCCGACAAGCCGATCGACGCCAACCGCGTCACCGCCTGGCTCAACAATGTGCTGCAGACCCAGGGGCCCGACATCCTGCGGGCCAAGGGCATCATGGACATCAAGGGCGAGGAGCGCCGCCTGGTGTTCCAGGCCGTGCACATGATCCTCGAGGGCGACTTCCAGGGCGAGTGGAAGCCGGGCGACAAGCGCTATTCGCGGCTGGTCTTCATCGGCCGCAACCTCGACAAGGCCGCCCTTCAGGCGGGCTTCGAAAGCTGCGTTGCGGCCTGATCCGGTCCTACGCCGCCAACGGCGGGTGACTGACGAGGCGCTTGAGGCTCTGGGCGGCGACCACCTCGGGCCGCAGGAGGCCGCACCACTCGTAGGAGCGCCCGCCGCGCCATTCCAGCAGCAGACGGCGGCCTTCCATTCGCCAGCGGCCGTGATGCCGCTCGGACTCCACCCAGACTTCGATCCGTTCCCACATGGCCTTGGCGCCTTCGCGCGATCTACCGGGTCATTCTGACCCTGCCTGAGCCTGAAGTTCTAAACGAAGGCGGTTATGTGCCGATTAATGCTGAATCGGCCGGTAGCCATGGCTCCCCATCGCGCCAGCGATGGCGGGCGGTTCCTCTCCCGCCGCGTATCGCCCATGAAAAAGCCCGCCGGGGTCTCCCCCGGCGGGCCGTTTCGAAAGCTTGTCCGAAGCGCCTAGAGCTCTTCGTTGATCAGGGCCACCTGATAGAAGCCGTTGCCCTGCAGCGTGTTCATGACGCTCATGAAGTCGCCGTAGCGCACGTCGCGGTTGGCGCGGATGTACACGCGCTGCTCGGTCGGCGGCAGGGTCGGGTCGTCCTTGGTGAGCTGCGTCGCCAGGTCGGCCGGCAGGTGATCGAGCGTGGTCGGGATCTCGCCGATGAAGATGGCGTTGCCGGCCTGGATGTTGATGAGCGTCGGCTCCTTCACCTTGGTGCCGGGGGGCGGCGGAATCGCGGGCGGCAGGTCGAGCTTGATCGACACCGTGGCCGCCGGGATCGACACCATGAAGATGATGAGGAGCACAAGCATGACGTCCACGAAGGGCGTCACGTTCATGTCCGAGTTCTGGCCGAGGTCGAACTTGCCGCTCCCGCCACCGCCGATCTTGGCGCCCATGCGTCCTGATTCCTTCCCATGAGCCTGCAAAGTCCAGGCCCGTCGCGGCGACCATTGGCAAGCCGCCCGCCGCTTGTAAAGCGCAAAGCGGCCGAACGTCGTTCACCTGCCCGACTCGTCGCACGCTTGCCCGCAGGTCGTGCGACCGAATAGGGGAAGGGCCATGAACTTCAGCTTCGACGCCTATGTCACCGCCGCCCTGTTCGACCGCGCTGGACGCGCCGTCTTCGCGCTGGGCGACGGCGCGGTCTGCTTCGAGGGCGGCGAACGGGTGGAGGCGCACGACGGCGCCTGCCTCGCCGCCTGCCTGCCGCCCACGGGCGAGGGGATCCTGACCGCCGGCGACGACGGCCGGGTGGTCCGGGTGACGCCGGCCGGCGCCGAGGAGATCGCCAAGGTCCCGGGCCGCTGGATCGAATCGATCGACGCGAGCCCGGAGTCGAAGCTGGTCGCCTTCTCCGCCGGGCGCGAGCTGCACGTGCGCGACATGGCCGACCCCGCCTTCTCCCGCGTCTTCGCCCACGAGAAGTCGATCGCAGGGCTGGCGTTCGATCCGAAAGGCCGGCGCATCGCGGTGGCCACCTACGGCGGGGTCTGGCTCTGGTACGCCCGCATCGCCGACCAGAAGCCCTCGATCTTCAAGTGGGCCGGCAGCCACATCGGCGTCTGCTGGAGCCCGGACGGCAAGTTCCTGATGAGCGCCATGCAGGAGAACCAGCTCCACGGCTGGCGTGTGGCCGACGAGAAGAACATGCGCATGGGCGGCTATCCGTCGAAGGTGAGGAGCCTGGCGTTCCTCTCCCGGGGCCAGCTCATGGCCACCTCGGGGGCCAATGGCGCCGTGGTCTGGCCGTTCGCCGGCGCCACCGGGCCGATGGGCAAGCAGGCCGCCGAGATCGGCTACGACGACGCCGCGGTCACGTCCAGGATCGCCGCTGTCCCGGACAAGACCTGGCTGGCCGCGGGGCTCGACGACGGCCGCGTCTGGGCCGCCGACGTCACCGGCGAACGCCTCGTGCCGCTCAAGGCGGAGAAGGGCGCGGCCATCTCGGCTCTGGCCCTGAGCCCCGATGCGAAGCGGGTGGCCTGGGGCGACGAGGATGGAGCCGCGGGCGTCGCCGAGATCGATTGACGGCCGCGCCGGCCGGATCGACCCTCTTGGCCATGGCCTACGAAGCCAAGACCCGGCCCACCGACGCCGACGTGGACGCGTTCCTCGACGCGGCCCAGCCGGCCGCCCGGCGCGACGACGGCCGCGCGCTCCGCGACCTGATGGCCCGGATCAGCGGCGAGCCGGCGGTCATGTGGGGGCCGTCCATCGTGGGTTTCGGGGTCAGCCGCTACAGCTACGCCGACGGTCGGCCCGGCGAGATCTGCAAGATGGGCTTTTCGCCGCGCAGGCCGTCGCTGGTGCTCTACCTGCCGGCCAGCCCCGATCGCCACGACCTGCTCGGGCGTCTGGGCAAGCACGCCGAGGGTCGCGGCTGCCTCTACATCAAGCGGCTGTCCGACGTGGACATGGACGTGCTGGAAACGCTCCTGCGCTCCGCCTGGGCGGCGGAGGCGAGCGGGTAGGACCCTTCCTTTCCCGCGCCACACGGGAGAGGAAGTTCACGCGATGCCGCGCGCCACCTCGCGCAGCACGTCGCGCATCCAGGCGATCGGCGGTTCGGCCAGCCGCTCGCGCAGGAACATCAGTCCCACCTCCACGGGCGGCGAAGCGTAGGGCGGCTCGATCAGTTTCAGCGTCCCGCGCGCCGCCGACAGCCGCGCCAGCCGGCGCGGGACCAGGGCCGCCATCTCCGAGCGCGCGGCGATGGCCAGGGCGGCGTAGGTGTCCGACACGGTCACGCCCACCCGGCGGCGCAGGCCCTCGGCGGCGAGCGCCGCCTCCAGCGCGCCGGCGTCCTCCCAGCTCGGGCGGGTCAGCACGCCGCGCCGTACGGCGGCCTCGTCCGCCTGCCCGGGCGGGCGGCGCGAGATCACCACGTGCGGGGTCGCGGCCAGCGCCGCCAGGTCCACCACGGGCCGTCGCGCCAGCGGGGAGTCGACGTTGACCACCCAGGCCAGCTCCTCGACCAGCAGAGTCTCGCGCGCGAACCGCTCGGGCGCGGCCACCACGCCGCCGATCACGAAGTCGGCCTGCCGCGCGTCCAGCGCGTCGATCACCGCTGGCGCGTAGTCGCTCAGCGCCAGCTCGGTCAATGGGGCCTCGGCCGCCAGCCGCGCCACCAGCGAGGGCGCGATCACCGCGCTGGCGTAGGTGCCCGCCGCGATGGTGAAGCGGCGCTCGGATTTGGCCGGGTCGAAGTCGGTGGTCGAGAGCGCGGTCTGGAGCTGGTGTATCGCCGCATGCACCTGGGCCCCGATCTCCAGCGCCCGCGGCGTCGGGCGCATGCCGTCGGGCCCGCGCACGAACAGCTCGTCGCCCAGGCCGTGCCGCAACCGCGACAGCGCGTGGCTCACCGCCGACTGGGTCAGGCCCAGCCGCGCCCCGGCGCGCGTGACGCTGCGCTCTTCCAGCAGCACGTCGAAGACGCGGAGCAGGTTCAGGTCGTGCAGCAGCTATGAATCTCCTGCATTTTCTGCGTGACAACATATCATTTGGTTCATTGGGCTGTCGCGCCTATCTGAAACGCATCGTCGACGGTCGCGCCCTTGCGTTGGACCGCCGACGTCGATTCATTGGCATCCTGAACGGAGAGGGACTGGGACGTGAGCGACCCGGACGCGAACGCCGCGCATTTGCCGCCGCCTCGGAGCGGACTGCGCCGCTGGCGTTGGCCGCTGATCATCGGCGGGCCGGTGGTGATCGTGGTGGTGGTCGTTGCGATCATGATGCTCAACGCCCGCTACGAGACCACCGACAACGCTTACGTGCAGGTGGCCAAGACGCCGGTGGCGCCGTCGATCAGCGGCCGGGTGCTGGAAATCTACGTCAAGGAGAACCAGGCGGTCCGCCGCGGCCAGCCGCTGTTCAAGCTGGATCCCCGGGATTTCCAGGCCACGGCCGACGCGGCCAAGGCCCAGCTCGCCGCCGCCGAGCTGCAGGTGCGCGCCGACCGCGCCGCCTATGGCCAGGCCCAGGCCAATGTGGGCGCCGCCCAGGAACAGCTCGCCTACGCCGAGCGCGAGGCCAAGCGCCAGCGCGATCTCGCCGCCGCCGGCGTGGCCTCGCGCCAGCAGGTCGACCAGGCCGTCCACGCCGCCCAGCAGGCGCGCGACGAGCTCGCCGCCGCCCGCCAGGCCTCGACCCGCGCGCTGGCCGCGCTGGGCGGCGACCCGAACCTCGCCGCCGCCGACCATCCCGCCGTGATGCAGGCCCGCGCCCAGCTCGAGCGCGCGACGCTCGACGTCTCCTACGCCATTGTCGTGGCCCCGGCCGACGGCGTGGTGGCCCGCGTCGACCAGTTGCCGGCGGGCGCCTACCTCAACGCCTCCCAGACCGCGTTCTGGCTGCTGTCGGGCAAGCCCTGGATCGAGGCCAACTTCAAGGAAGACCAGCTCGCCCACATGAAGGTCGGCCAGCCGGTGAGCATCGAGATCGACGCCGATCCCGACGCCGACCTGCACGGCCGGGTGGCCAGCTTCGCCCCCGGCGCCGGCTCGGCCTTTTCGCCGCTGCCCGCCCAGAACGCGACGGGCAACTGGGTGAAGGTGACCCAGCGCCTGCCCGTGCGCATCGAGTTCGACAGCCCGCCGCCGCCCATGGCCTCGCGCGCGGGCCTGTCCGCCAAGGTGAAGGTCGACGTGAAAGCGCCTGGCCGCGACGGCTGAGGCGCGTCGCATGACCTTCGCGCCCGAGAGTCGGACCCCCGAGGCCAACCGCTGGCCGATCACCATCTCCATCATGCTGGCGACGGTGATGAACTCGCTCGACACCACCATCGCCAACGTCGCCCTGCCGCACATCCAGGGCAGCGTCTCCGCGGGCCCCGAGCAGATCGGCTGGGTGCTGACCTCCTACATCGTCTCGGCGGCGATCATGACCCCGCTCAGCGGCTGGCTGGCCGGGCGGATCGGCCGCAAGCGGCTCTTCATGATCTCGATCTCGGGCTTCGTGCTCGCGTCGATGCTGTGCGGCCTGGCCACCAGCCTGCCTGAGCTGGTGATCTTCCGCCTGCTGCAGGGCGTGTTCGGCGCCTCGCTGATCCCGCTGAGCCAGGCGGTCCTGCTCGACATCAACCCGCCCGAGAAGCACGGCCAGGCCATGGCCATCTGGGGCGCCGGCGCCATCCTGGGGCCGATCCTCGGGCCGGTGCTCGGCGGCTATCTCACGGAGAACTTCTCCTGGCGCTGGTGCTTCTACATCAACCTGCCGATCGGCATCCTCGCCTTCCTGGGCGTCTTCCTGTTCATCGCCCGCGACGAACTCAGCAAGGCCCGCCGCTTCGACTTCCTGGGCTTCGGCATGCTGACCCTGTTCGTGGGCGGGTTGCAGATGGTTCTGGACCGCGGTCCCAGCCAGGACTGGTTCTCCTCGGCTGAGGTCTGGACCGAGGCGGTGATCGCCGCGATCGGCCTGTGGGTGTTCGTCGCCCACACCCTGACCGCCGAGCATCCGTTCTTCGACCGCGCCCTGGCCCGCGACCGCAACTTCGTGACCGCCAGCGCCTTCGGTTTCTTCATCGGGATCCTGCTGTTCTCGACGCTGGCCCTGCTGCCGCCGATGATGCAGAACCTGATGGGCTATCCGGTGCTGACCGCCGGCATCGTCACCATGCCCCGCGGCGTTGGCTCGTTCATCGCCATGTTCGTGGTCGGCCAGATCGTGGGGCGCGTCGACACCCGCCTCATCCTGATGACCGGCCTGTCGCTCAGCGCCATCGCGCTGTGGCAGATGATGCATTTCGACCTGTCGATGGGCGCCATGCCGATCGTGATCTCGGGGCTCATCCAGGGCCTGGGCATCGGCCTGCTCTTCGTGCCGCTGTCGACGCTCGCCTTCGCCACCATTCCGCCCGCGCTGCGGGCCGAGGGCTCGGCGGTCTACACCCTGATGCGCAACATGGGCTCCAGCGTCGGCATCTCGATCATGCAGGCGCTGCTGGTCTCCAACACCCAGGCGGCGCATGCGTCCCTGGCCGGCCGTGTCGATCCCGCCGACCCGATGGTCCGCAGCGGCCTCCCGCCGATGTTCGACCTGCACAGCGTGGCCGGCCTGTCGGCGCTCAACGCGGAGATCACCCGTCAGGCCGGAATGATCGCCTATGTCGACGACTTCAAGCTCATGTTCCTCATCACCTTCGCCTGCATGCCTATGCTGCTTCTGATGCGCCGCCCTCGGCGCACGAGCGCGGAGCCGATCCATGCCGCTGCGGACTAGATCCCTTCGCCTGACCGGCGCCGCCCTCGCCGCCCTGTCGCTGGCCGCCTGCGCGACCGTCGGCCCCGACTTCCAGGCGCCCGCCGGGCCGACGGGACCGGCGGCGGACCGCTACGTCATGAACGGCGACAGCATGCCGGCGAACGCGCATCTCGCGCCGGAATCGCGTGCGGCCGGGCCGTGGTGGGGCGCGTTCGGTCCCGAGACCCTGGACCAGACGATCCGCCTGGCGCTCGCCGACAGCCCGACGATCGCCGAGGCGCGGGCGACGCTCGAGCGCGCCCGGGCCCAGGCCGCCGCCGCCCGCGGCGCCGAGCTGCCCCAGGTCGACGCCACCGCCGGGGCCCAGCGCGAACGGATCAACACCCAGTCGTTCGGCTTCACCGGCTTCCCCAGCCCGACGATCAACCTCTACGAGGTCGGCGCCTCGGTCAGCTACGACCTCGACCTCTTCGGCGGCCGCCGCCGCGCCACCGAGCGCGCCGAGGCGCGCGCCGAGCAGGCCGCCCGCGAGGCCGACGCGGCCTACCTCACGCTCAGCGCCAATATCGCCGCGCAGGCCGTGCGGATCGCGGGGCTGCGCGCCCAGATCGACGCCCAGCGCTCGGTGATCAACGAGGACAACGCCATCGCCGACATCGTGGCCAAGGCCCAGGAGGCCGGCGGCGAAGCACCCTCGGCCACCACCGGGGTCCGCGCCCAGCTCGCCGAGGACGAGGCCCTGCTGCCGCCGCTCCAGCGCCAGCTCGCCCAGGCGCGACACCAGCTCGCGCTCCTGGTTGGCAAGTCGCCGGCCGAGTGGACCGCGCCCGATTTCGCGCTCACCGAGTTCCGCGTCCGCGGCGAGGTCCCGTTCAGCCTGCCCTCGCAGCTCGTGCGCCGCCGGCCCGACATCCTGGCCGCCGAGGCCGAACTGCACGCCGCCACGGCCGCGATCGGCGTGGCGGTCGCCGACCAGTATCCCGACCTGCGGCTCACGGCCGGCCTGACGCAGGGTTCGATCCAGCCGGAGAACCTGTTCAACTACAGCGCCACGGGCTGGAGCCTGCTGGCCGGCGCGACGGCGCCGGTCTTCCATGGCGGCGCGCTCAAGGCGCAGCGCGCGGCCGCGGAAGCCGAGGCCCGCGCGTCGCTGGCCCGCTACCAGCAGACCGTGCTGCGCGCCTTCGTCCAGGTCTCCGATGTCCTGGTCGCCCTGAGATCCGACGGCGATCAGATCGCCGCCGCGCAACGCGCGCGCGCGGCGGCGGAAGCCCGCTACAAGGACGCCGAAGTCGCCTACCGCCTTGGCGGCGGCGCCCTGATGCAGCTCATCGACGCCCAGCGCCAGTTGGGCCGCGCCCGCCGTGGCTTCGCCGAGGCCGAGGCCCAGCGCTACGCCGACCTCGTCGAGCTCTACGCCGCGACCGCCGCCGACTGGCGGGCCGAACAATGAATCCTCTCCCCCGGAGCGGAGCTCCAAGAGGGAGAGGGTAGGGAGAGGGGCGGCGCGGCGAAACGTATGGCGCTGATGGTTCGCCGGGAATCCTCGATCGACCGCTCCGGGATCGGCTCGGTCCGCACCGCCTCTCCCTACCCTCTCCGCTTCGCGGGGGGGAGAGGCGCGCGCTACCCCTCGATCTCGCTCGCGAACGCCTCGTCGCTGATGTTGTTGCGCGCCACCAGCAGGCTGCAGCCGAGGTGGTCGACGAGGTAGGCGCCGGACGATCCCGACCACCAGCGTTCCAGCAGGCTCTGGCGGCGGTGGCCCACCACCACCAGGTCGGCGCGCACCTTGCGGGCGTAGTTGGCGATGGCTTCGGCGGGTTCGCCCTGCACCACCTGGCCCTCGGCCGTGAAGCCCAGCTCGGCGAGCCGCGCCATGGCCTCGTCGAACAGCGCGCCATAGGTGTCCTGGGTGTGGGCGATGGCGCCGGCGTGCGCCGCCTCGCCCAGCCGCACGCCGGGCGTCTCGGCCACCACGCAGAGGAGGTAGACCGCCGCGTCGCATCGCTTGGCCAGCAAGGCCCCCTCGCGCAGCGCCGTGCGGCCTTCGCGCGTGCCGTCGTAGGCCAGGACCACCCGTTCGTACATCCGACGCCTCCTGCTCCCCGTCGGGCATCATAGCGCGGGGCGCGGTCCGGGCGAGCGCGACGTCAAAGCCTCAGGGCTTGGGCGTGTAAGCGCTGCCCGGCTTCCAGGCCGGCCGCTGCGGCGCGTCGGCCACCGTCTCGGCCAGGGCGTAGAAGAACCGGTTGAAGGCGCCGGCCGCCTCGAAGTCCATCGGCTGGCCGATGTCGTCCTGCGGGCGGTGGTAGCGGGTGCGGTACCATTCGCGATACCGCGCCTCGGCCTCGGTCCCCGGTTCGACGCCGAAGATGAAGCCGGTCGCCGGCACGCCGATCTGCATGAACGGCCAGTGGTCGGAACGGCGCAGCAGGTTGCGCTCGGGCTCGGGGTCGGCCTGGGTGCGGATCCCTTGCGCTGCGGCCAAGGCGCGGGCGGTGTCGCCCAGGGTGGATTCGTCGATGGCCGCCACGGTCAGCAGCGTCAGCGGATAGAGCGGGCGCAATTGGTCCAGGTTGAGGTCGGCGACCAGCGCGTCCTTGGGAACCGTCGGGTGGGCGACGAACCAGCGCGAGCCCAGCAGGCCCTTCTCCTCGCCCGTCACCACCGCCAGCAGCACGCTGCGCTTCAGCGGCTTGCCCTTGTGGCGCTCGGCGAAGCGGATGAGCGTGCCCACATAGGCCGCGTCGTCCAGCGTGCCGTTGTAGAGGCCGTCGCCGTCCACCGGCTCGCCGTAGCCATAGCCGTCCAGGTGCGCCGACAGCGCCAGGATCTCGCCCTTCAGCTTGGCGTCCGCGCCGGGCATGAGCGCCAGCACGTTGCTGGCCGTGTAGTCGCGGGTGGTCACCTTGAACGTCGCCGTCAGCCGCGCCGGGATATCGAAGATCGGCGCGCGCGCGCCCGCCCCGCCGGCCTTCAGCAGCGCCGCGGCGTCCTGGCCCGAGCCGGCGATCAGCCTGGGCAGGGCCTCGGCGTTGAGCACCATCACCGGGAAGCCGCCGTCGGCGTCGGGCGTCCCGTCGGCGATGCCCACGCTGCGCGCATAGGCGGCCGGCCAGCGCGGCGGCTCGATGGTGAAATAGGGATCGTCCACCTGGATCAGCCCGACGGCGCCGGCCGCCTGGGCGTTCCTCACGCGCTCGGCGCCCGAGGTGCGTCCCGTGCGCCGGGTGTTGAAGCAGACCGCCACCTTGCCCCGGGCTCCCGCCAGGTCCTCGGCCCGGCAATCGGCGGCGAAGGCGAGCGGCGCGTCCAGGCGGGCGGGCAGGTCGTCGGCGGCGCGAACCGTCACGTCGTGCAGGAACCGCAGCGGCGTGGACGTCCCGTCGGCGGCCACGACGGCGATCTGCGTTCCCTCGCTCTCGACCTTGGCCTCGTGGACCGGGAAGGTCTGGGTCCAGCCGCCGTTCTCGCCCGCCGGCGTCAGTCCCGCGGCCTTGAAGCGCTCGATCACCCAGGCCGCGGCGCGGTCGTAGCCGGGCGAGCCGGTGTCGCGGCCCTCCATGGCGTCGGACGACAGGTGCTCGGCGATCTCCCACCAGGCCCGGGTGTCGGGGTCCCGGATGGTCGCGGTGCGCGGTTCGGCGAAGGCGGGCAGGGCGGCGCAGGCCAGCGCGGCGGCGATGGAGAGGGTCCGGATCGGCATGGGCGCAAGCTTCCAGAGCCCGCGCCGGCCCGCAAGCTCAGCTCTGCGCGGGGTCGGCCACGGGCCGCTCGGCGCCGCGGCCCTGGCGGCGGTCCATGGCGCGAAGTTCGGCAAGGGTGGCGTCGGGGTGCTCGCGCACCAGGCGTCGGAAGCCGGCCAGATAGACCGGGCCCACGGCGGCCAGCACGCCTGTGCTGTCGCCCACGAAGTCGCCCCACTCCATGTCGCGGCCGACCAGGGCCTGCAGCACCTCGCTGCCGCCCGCGATGACGATCAGGGCCAGCGCCAGGTCGGTGGTCCGCGAGCGCGGCAGGGCGCCCATCATCAGCCCCGCCAGGCCGTAGAACAGCATGCCGTGCGCCACGAAGTCGGGGAACGGCAGGCCGAGGTCGGAATAGCGGAACGGCCCGGTCAGGGCGATCAGCGCGCCGAACCCGGCGGCGACGCCCCCGATGCGGATGAGTGCGGTGAGGTTTCGCGGGGTCAGGGCCATGGCCCCAGGCTTAGGCGATCGTACTGAAGGCGGGGTGAAGGGGCAGGGTTTACGAAACCCTGCCCCGCCTCGGATCAGGCCCCGAAGATCCAGTCCCCGGTGAGGGTGCTCATCTGCACGCCCACCAGGATCATCTTGCCGCCGCCGGTCATGTCGATCACCGTGTCGGCCCCGACCTGGGACACCGTGTAGACGGTGCCCGGATCGAGCTGCACCCGGTCGCCCTCGGCGATGTGGAAGTCCAGCACCCGGTCGATCCCGGCCGCCCCGAAGGTGTGGAAGCGGTCGGCCCCAGCGCCGCCGGTGATGGTGTCGTCGCCCTTGTCGCCCGAGACGAAGTCGTCCCCGGCCCCGCCGTTGACGATGTCGTCGTTCTGGCCGCCGCGGACGATGTCGTCCCCGTCCCCGCCCTCGCAGGTGTCGTTGCCGAGGTTGCCGTAGACCAGGTTCTGGCCGGCCGAGCCCGTCAGGCTGTCGTTGTCCTTGCCGCCGACCACCCAGTCGTCCCCGCCGCCCGAGACGCAGGTGTCGTTGCCCATGTTGCCGTTGATGTCGTCGAACCCCGCCCCGCCCACGATGTAGTCGTCGCCTTCGTCGCCGCGGAGATAGTTCGTGCCCCCGCCGCCGAAGATCACATCATTGCCGGCGGCGCCGTTGATGGTGTCGTTGCTGTTGTCGCCCATCAGCCCGTCGACCGCGGCGGTTCCCACCTGCGTCGGGCCCGGGTCGACCGAGATGTCCACCCGCAGCTGCTCGGCGTTGTCGAACAGGCCGCGCCAGGCGATGAAATCGACGCGGCCGTCGCCGTTCACGTCGGCCGGCGTGATCAGGTCGTACTGGTTGCCCGGCGCGATCCCCGGCATCTCGACGAAATGGCCAAGGCTGTCGCCCAGGTAGATGGGCGAGGACGAGCCGTTCGACAGCACGAGGTCGGTCACCCCGTCGCCGTTGACGTCGGTCTCGTGCACCCGGCGGCTCCATTCGCCCACCTGGATACTGGCGGGAAGCCGCGAGCTGGTCTCGTCCGTGAAGCCGCCGGCGCCGTCGTTGATCAGCACCTGGACGTGGCGGTCGGTGCTGTTGGCGTTGAACACCGAATAGGCCACCACGAGGTCGGCGCGGCCATCGCCGTTGATGTCCATCGACTGGATGTCCACCGCGTCGGCGTTGCCCGCGCCCGCAGGCATCGTCTTGGGCGACAGGGTGAAGTTCCCGTGGCCGTCGTTCAGCAGAAGCTGGGCGGGGTTGTCCTTGCTGGCGCCGAGGAACAGGTCCTTGTCGCCGTCGCCGTCGACGTCGATGAACGCCTCGCTCCAGTGGTTCGGCTTGGCGCCCGTGAGCAGAGAGCTCGGCAGGCCGGCGTCCGACTTCGTGAAGCCGCCCGCGCCGTTGTTGATCAGGAAGAAGGGCGCGGTCACGGCGTTCCCGCCGCCGCCGTTGCCGACGAAGATGTCGAGGTCGCCGTCGCCGTCGATGTCGGCCGCCTCGGTGGAGTGGGTGTAGTCCTTCACCTGCGGGAGCTGGGCCGTGGCGTTGGTCAGGCCCGTGGCCCCGCTCGACAGGATCAGGCCGTTCTGCGCGCCCGGGAACGGATTGGCGTCGTAGCCGTGGTCGCCCAGGAAGACGTCGGGCCGGCCGTCCTTGTTGAAGTCGGCGACGATCAGCTCGCGCGCATGCACCGTGGTGGGCGCGCCGCTGCCGAAGAGCGCGGTGGTGGCGTCGGTGAACCCGCCCTGGCCGTCGCCCGTGAACAGGCGGATCGCCGTGCCGGTGTCTTCCAGCGGATAGCGGAAATAGCTCAGGACGACGTCGAGCTTGCCGTCCCCGTTGAAGTCTCCGACCCCCACTTCATGGACAGAAGCGGTCTCGGCTCCGGCCCGCAGCGGGACGGAGAAACTCGTGGAATTGTAATAAGCTGGCACTGCCACCCCCGAACGATAACGTGATATCGCAAGGCGATACGTCGCAAAACGTTAAGAAGCTTCGACCGTTCGGAGATTAGGTTTTGCGCGCGCTCGCGCCGCCGCGCACGACCCCCAGGGCGATCATCGTCTGCCCTGCGAAGTAGAGGCCCCAGACGGCCAGGCCCATGGGGAAGCCGTCCAATTCCCGACGGCCCGTGCGCAGGAAGATCAGCAGGTCCGAGACCGCGAACATCAGCGCGCCCGCCGCGGTCAGCGTCCGGGGGAAACGCGAGAGCCAGGCGCTGGCCGCCATCGCCGACAGGCCCAGGGCGTAGAACGCGATGCCCGGCGCGCCCGCCCGGTCGGGCGGCAGCAGGAAGGCGGTCACGGTGATCAGCGGGATCAGGGCGCCCGCCACGGCCCAGTCCGCCGCCGTCGGTCCCGCCCGCCGCTGGCTCAGGTAGAGCCAGATCGCCGTCAGGTGGCCGGCCAGGAACGCCAGCGCGCCGACGATCAGGCCGTGGGTCTCCAGCAGCACGTCGCCCAGGGCCCCGAACGCCATCACCGCGGCGATCAGCGGCCGCGCCGAGCCCCGCGCGGCCAGCGCCGCATAGACCGCCAGCAGCGCCACGCCCGCACCCTTCCAGGCCACAGCCGCCGGATGGGGCAGGGCCAGGAACCAGGACCCCACATAGGTCGTCCCCGCGACGATCGCGGCGATCAGCACAAGGCGCGCCCAGTTCATCGGACCATGCTCATTCGAAGCCCTTCAGGTCGCACCAGGTCTCCACCGGGTCGCGGGCGGAGCGCCATTGGTTGATGGGATGGCCCTCGTCGGCGTAGCCCAGCGCCATGCCCGAGAACACCATGTGGTCGTCGGGCAGGCCCACGTGGCCGGCGACGGTCTGCGGATAGCGGGCCCAGAACTCCTGGGCGCAGGTGGCCAGGCCCCGCTCGGTCGCCAACAGCATGACCGTCTGCATGTACATGCCCACGTCCGACCACTGCGGCGGGCCCAGCTTGCGGTCGAGGCAGAAGAACAGGCCCACCGGCGCGCCGAAGAACTCGGCGTTGCGGGCGAACCAGCGCAGCCGGCCGGCCCGGTCGTCGCGCGGCACGCCGATCGAGGCGTATAGCTGCTCGCCGTTCTCGAACCGGCGCGTGCGGAAGGGATCCCACAGGTCGGGCGGATAGACGTTGTACTCCATCTTCTCGCCCATCGGGTTGGCCGCCACCGCCGCCTTCAGGGCGGTCAGCGGCGATCCCGCCAGCGCATAGACCCGCCAGGGCTGGAGGTTGCCGCCGCTGGGCGCGCGCGCCGCGCGGGCCAGGATGTCGGCCACCACCTCGCGGGCGACCGGCTGATCGGTGAAGGCCCGCACCGACGTGCGCCGCTCGACCGCCTCGGAGACGTCCATGCTCCCCCCATTGACCTTTGCTACGGGAATCGCCCCTAGCATCCCCTCCTAGGGTGAAGGCAAGCAGGCTGTGGCGAAGAAGAAGGCGAGGGGCGGGGCGTTCGGACGCGTGATTGGCGGCGTTTTCGCGCTGCTGCTGATCGTGTTCGTGATCGGGCCGGTCGCGGTTGTGGCGATCTATCGCTTCGTGCCGCCGCCGGTCACCTACCTGATGGTCCAGCGCATGTTCGAGGGCCACGGCATCGAACGCCGCTGGGTCCCGATGCGCCAGATTTCGCCCCACCTCGTGCGCGCGGTCATCGCCGCCGAGGACGCCCGCTTCTGCGAGCACCACGGCTTCGACGTGCAGGCGATCCAGAAGGCCATGGCCGCCAACGCGTCGGGCAAGAAGCTGCGCGGCGGCTCCACCATCAGCCAGCAGACGGCCAAGAACGTCTTCCTCTGGCCGCATCGCGACTGGGTGCGCAAGGGCTTCGAGTCCTGGTTCACCGTCCTGATCGAGGTGGGCTGGGGCAAGCGCCGGATCATGGAGGTCTACCTCAACACCATCGAATGGGGCCCGGGCGTCTACGGCGCCGAGGCCGCCGCCGAGAAGAACTTCCACGTCCACGCCAAGGACCTGACCGCCGCCCAGGCTTCGCGGCTGGCCGCCATCGTGCCAAAGCCGCTGTCGTGGAAGGCGGCCAAGCCCGGCCCCTACGTCCGCCGCCGCTCGGGCGCGATCACCCGCAACGCCGGCGTCGTGCGCCGCGAGGGCCTGACCAGCTGCGTGCTCTGACGCCCGGCGCTACTTGCCTTTGAACTGCGGCGCCCGCTTTTCCATGAAGGCCTTCATGCCCTCCAGCGCGTCCTCGGTGCGCAGCAGCGGCAGGAGCTGGAGGAACACGTGGTGCACGTGCTCGTCGAAGCCCTCGGACCAGCCCATCCGCATCATCCGCTTCGAGGCCTGCACCGCCAGCGGCGCGTTGCCGGCGATCTCCAGCGCCAGCTTGCGGGCCTCGGCGGCCACCTGATCGTCGTCGACCGCCCGGCTGGCCAGCCCCATCTCCACGCACTGGTCGGCGGTGAGCGTGCGGCCCGTGAAGATCACCTCGGCGGCCTTCGACCAGCCGATCAGGCGCGGCAGGATCCAGGTGCCGCCGCTCTCGGGCACGATCCCGCGCTTGGTGAAGGCCGCGGCCAGCTTGGCGCTCTTGGCCATGATCCGGATGTCGCAGCCCAGCGCGGTGTCCATGCCGTAGCCGGCGGCCGAGCCGTTCAGCGCGCAGATGGTGGGCGTGCCCAGGTTGAAGAGCACCGTCGGCGGGGTGCCGCGCAGGTCGATGTCGGTGGAGGTCGAGGCGCCCGACAGGCCCGTGGAGCCCTTGGTCGCCCCGCTCAGGTTCAGGCCCGCGCAGAACGCCCGCCCCGTGCCGGTCAGGATGATGCAGCGCACGTCGGGGTCGCGGTCGGCCTTCAGCAGCAGCTCGCCCAGCAGGTTCAGCATCGGCCCGGAGATGGTGTTCAGCCGCTCCGGCCGGTTCAGCGTCAGCGTCGCGACGTGCTCGCTCACCTCGTAGAGGACTTCGGGGCCGGCGGTTTCCTGCGTGGTCTCGGCGGCTTGCGCGGCGCGCGGCTCGGCGCTGTCGGCGGGGGTCATGGCGGGCGTCCTCTCCTGTCCTTGGCGGCGAACGCTACGCCCTTGCCGCAACGGAGCGCAAACGCGGAAGGCGAGAAGGCTCAGCCCGCGGGCGTCACCGTCAGTTCGGCGATGCCGATGCCCGCCTCGCCCTGCACGGCGTAGAGCAGGTACGTCCTGCCCGCTTCCTCGTAGATGCACGGGTCGCGCAGCTGGTTCACCGGCCGGAAGATGGCGCTGCGGTACGACGGCTCCACCGGCAGGTCCGCGCCCTCCCAGGGCCGCTCGGGCCGCATCACCTCCACCGGATCGCTCGCGCGCCAGGCCTTCCAGTCGCCGGCCATGTCCACCGTCGAGGCGTAGATCCGCTCGGGCGCGTCGCCCACCCGGGTCCAGAAGATGTGCAGCGTCTGGCCGCGGATCAGCACGGCGGTGTGCCGCTGGTCGTTGCCGAACAGCTGCGGCCCGGCCTCGAAGTCGGCGAACCCGTCGCGCAACCGCAAGAGCCGCCCCGGCATCGCCATCGCATAGCGCGCCCCGCCATGGTCGAACACGCGCATGTAGGGCGGCCCCAGCTCGCCCCCCACGGTCTCGAAGTTCACCCCGTCGGACGACACGGCCACGCGGCTGGGCTGCACGCCGAACCGCGCCAGGCCGTGGAAGTACATCACGATCCGCCGCCGTTCCGCGTCCACGTGCACGTCGGGCGAGGCGATGTGCGGCAGGGTGGCGTCCTCCAGCGGCGTGGGCACGTCGGGCGTCCCGGGCGGCGCGCGGCCCAAGAGGCCGTCGCCGCGCGCCGGGCCGGACGGCGGCGCGGGCGGCGAGGTGGGGAACCCCGACTGCGAGAGCTGCAGCGCGCCCGGCGTGTGCACCGTCCACGGCCCCTCCAGGGCGTCGGCGTAGGCCAGCCGGATATAGTCGCCCTTGTGGTCGGCGAAATAGAGGTAGTAGCGGCCCAGCCGGTTCGGCAGCCAGTCGGGTGCCCGGATCAGCGACGGCCCCTCGATGTCGTGGCCCATCCGCGCGTCCATGCCCGGCGCGACGATCGCCCGGTCGACCAGCCGGCGCACGGCGTAGGTCCAGGGGGCGGGCGAGGCGGCGGCGGCGATCTTCGGCATCGCGGCCCATCCTAGGGCGCCGGCCAGCACGTGTCGGCGCTGGATGCTCCACAAGGGCCCCGCCTCGTGCATCGGTTCCGGCGGCGCGGGCGGGCGGGCCTTGAGCATCATGTCCTCCGGCTTCGGGATCGATCCACGGTGGCCCCTCTATAGCCCGTCATCCTCGCCCTTGTGGCGAGGATCCCGCCATCGGCGGTCCTGTCGGTCGGCGGCCCGCACGGGCGGAGCTGCGGCGCGAGGGATCCCCGCCACAAGGGCGGGGATGACGCCCTGAAGGGCGGCGCAGCGCAGGGCGATCCCGATCCTCTCACCCCCACAGCGCCCGCGCGTTCTCGCCCAGCACCCGGGCGCGCCGGGGCGGCGGCAGGTCGGCCACGCTGCCGCGGATCAGCTCGGCGGCGTCCATCCGCGAATCGACGTGCGGGAAGTCGCTGCCCCACAGGATGCGGTCCTCGCCCACCAGGTCCAGCATGGCGCCGATCGTCCGCTCCTCGGGCTCGGCCACGAACCACAGGTTCCGCCGGAAATAGTCGCTGGGCTTCATCTCCAGCGGCGTGGCCCCGGCGAAGAACTGATGCTTCCCGTCCAGCCGGTCCATCAGATAGGCGGCGAACCCGCAGCCGGCCTCCACGCACACCGCCTTCAGCGTCGGGAACCGGTCGAACAGCCCGTCCAGAACCATCGAGGCCACCGCCGGGATCAGTTGCGCCGTCGCCCCCATGGCGAAGCCGAACACCGGCCCCGGCGCGGTTTCCTGCCAGGCCGCGAACGGCCGCGCCGAGCCCCCGAACCGCACGATCACATGCAGGCATCCGGGCACGCCGGCCTCGGCGCACAGCCGCCAGATCGGGTCGAACCGCGCCTGCCCCGGCCGCGCCCCGTCCACCGTCTCCGGCGGCACGAACACCCCGCCGAACCCCAGCTTCAGGCAGCGCTCCAGCTCGGCGGCGGCGGCGTCAACGTCGCGCCAGTTCACCAGCGCCATGGGGATGGCGCGGCGCCCGGCCGCCTGGTGGAACTCGGCCTGCCAGGTGTTGTAGGCGCGGCAATAGGCGTTCGCGAGGTCCATGTCCTCGGTGGGGAAGGGCAGGATGCCGATGGTGGGGAACAGCACGCAGCGGTCGACGCCCCAGTCGTCCAGCATCGCCAGCCGCGCCGCCGGCTCGTAGCTCGACGGCAGGCAGCCGTCGGCATAGCGCAGGCCGCCGCCGAACAGCTGCTCGCGCGGCACGTGCGCCCCGCCCAGCCCGGCCAGCACGCCCGACAGCACCACCTGCTCGCCGATGATCAGCGACTCCGCGCCGTCGCGTTCCTCGATCCGGATCGCCCGGTCGCGATATTTCGGGTCCAGGTAGCGCAGCCACAGGTCGGCCGGCTCCTTCACGTGGGAATCGCAGTCGACGACAAGCCCCATGGCGTCGGTCCCTCCGGCTGGCGTAGTCCGGCGATTGGACCATCCCGACCCGCCGGACGCCATCCTTCCCCAAGGGGAGGCGGGCGGGAAAAAGTCCTCCCCCCTCAGTCGCTCCGCGACAGCTCCCCCTGAGGGGGAGCATCCTTCCTGCCGCCCCCGCGCCAGTGGGGGAGGGGGACCGTCGGCCGAGGCCGCAGGCCGTAGAGCCGATGGTGGAGGGGGGCGAGCCGCGCGCACGGCCTCGCCGCTCCACACTTGAATCCACCCTTCCTACCTCCAACGTTCATTATTTGTTCCAATCTCCCGGAACCCCAACATGCCCGCCTACACCCCCGCCGACCGCGCGCGCTTCGCCGAGCCGCTGTTCCACCGCCTCGCCGCCGGCGAGAGCCTGGACGACATCGCCGCCACCCCCGGCTGGCCCAGCCGGCCCACCCTGCGCAAATGGGCGCGCGAGGACCCGGACTTCCGCGCCCGCATCTCCGGCGGCCAGAGCGTGCGCCGCACGCGCGTCCGCTTCCCCTTCCGCAAGGCCGTGGCCGAGGCGTTCCTGCTGCGCGTGCGCCGGGGCGAGCCGGTGATCGACCTGATCCGCGACCCGGCCATGCCCCAGCGGCGCGAGCTCACCGCCTGGAAGCGCGCCGACCCCCTCTTCGCCGCCGAGTTCGAGCAGGCCAAGGCGGCCTTCGACGCCGACCGCCGCCGCTACGGCTGGAGCGCGCGCGGCCACCGGCGTTCTCGCTGGCCCTACGACGAGGCTCTGGCCGACCGCGTGCTCACCGCCGTGCGCCTGGGCCTCACCCTGCCCGAACTGGTCCGCGACCGGGCCATGCCCACCAAGGCGGCGCTCCTGCGCTGGCGCCGCGACCAGCCGGTGTTCGACGCCGCGCTGCGCTCGGCCATGCGTGAGGGCCACCGCCAGCGCGGCCGCGCCCGCACCGACGCCCACTGCTCGCCCGAGCTGATGGCGCGGATCGAAACCCGCCTGGCCCACGGCGCCTCGCTCCACAGCCTGGCGCGCGAGCGCGGCATGCCCGGCCTCTACAGCCTCTACCGCTGGGTCCGCGCGCGCCCCGAATTCGCCGCCATGGTCGCCCGCGCCTGCCAATACCGCGACGGCTTCATCCTCCCCGACAAGGTCGACGACGCCCCGCCGAAGGAGGCCGCCATCATCCGCCGGCGGCTGGGCCTGCGGTATCCGGGGCAGGGTCGGGAGTAGTCCACCTCCCCCATCGCGGCCGCGATGGCGGGAGGGGGACCGCCCGCCGAAGAGCGGGTGATGGAGGGGGCAGGCGGCATGCGGGGCTTAGTCGCGCGCGCCGAACGTCTGGCAAGCGCCACTAGCTGACATTGGCTCCGCCCCCGAAATCGGACATTCCGACCGATAGGACAGGCGCGGCTTCTGCGCATCCGCAGAGGGTTCTGTGTTGAGATCGTTCCTCGTCGGACGGATTCGGCGCGCGGCGTTCGAATGGTGGTTGCGGAGTGTCCAGTCGGTGGAACACCGGAGACACGCTCCAGGAGACCGTCCGCTGGTCGATGACTTCGTGAACGGGCGAAGTCGGCAGTTCCGCCATTAGCCGCGCGGCAGCGTCCTCGCCTGCTCTGGCGCTCGACCAGACCAGCATGTCGACGACGAAGCCGTCGGCGCCCTGCGCGATGCGGCGCGAGATGAACCCCGGCTGCCGCAATAGCCATGCGTCGACGTCGGCGTTGGCGGCCACGAAGTCGTCGATCTTCAGCCCTCGCCTCAGGCGGAAGGTGGTGACCTCTAGCGCTTCGCGGTCAGCACTCATTGGGACATCTCCTGTGTCGGGCGAGGCGTTCTCACGTGCGACCGACTTGGGTCGATCGCATCTTCAAAGTCTGTTTCGCGCGCGGGGGGGATTGGCCGGGCTCGTCCACGCCCGCCCGCGCTTCACGCTGACAGCGGCGCGCCGCGGACGAACGACAGGATGTCGCCGTTGATCAGCTCGGCGTGGGTGGTCGCCATGCCGTGCGGCAGCCCCGGATAGACCTTGAGCATGCCCCGCTTCAGAAGCTTCACGGACTTCAGGGCGGAATCGGCGACCGGCACCACCTGATCGTCCTGGCCGTGCATCACCAGGACCGGGATGTTGATCTTCTTCAGGTCCTCGGTGAAATCGGTTTCCGAGAAGACCCGAATGCAATCGTAGTGGGCCTTGACGCTGCCCATCATGCCCTGCAGCCACCATTTCTGGATCAGGCCCTGGCTGACCTTCGCGCCAGGGCGGTTGAAGCCGTAGAACGGGCCCGCTGGGATGTCGTGGTAGAGCTGCGAGCGATCGGCTGCGAGGGCGGCGCGGTAGCCGTCGAACACCTCAACCGGCAAGCCCTCCGGGTTGCTCGCCTTCTTGATCATCACCGGCGGGATGGCGCCGATCAGCACCGCCTTGGCGGCGCGATCCGTTCCGTGGCGGGCGAGATAGCGGGTCACCTCGCCGCCGCCGGTCGAATGGCCGACGTGGATCGCATCCCGAAGGTCCAGCGCTTCGACGACCGCCCGCATGTCGTCGGCGTAGGTGTCCATGTCGTTGCCGCCCCAGGTCTGGCCGGAGCGTCCATGTCCACGCCGGTCGTGCGCCACGACGCGGAACCCGCGCTCACCGAAGAACATCATCTGGGCGTCCCACTCGTCGGCGGTGAGGGGCCAGCCGTGGCTGAACACGATGGGCTGTCCCGTCCCCCAGTCCTTGTAGAAGATCTGCGTGCCGTCTTTCGCAGTGACAAAACCCGTTCCGTGGGCGGTGTCGTCGCCATGTGCGGACGGCGCGCGCGGCATCGCGGTGGCGGCCGGCGCCGCCGCAAGCAACAATGCGGTGGCCGACATGATGTGCCGGCGGGAGGAACTGAGGGGTTGCGGCTGAGAATGCATGGTGCGCTCCGATGATGAGGAAGAGCCAGGTTTGCGGGATGCGGTCAGGCGATCCCCATGTCGGCCCAGATTTCGACGCTTAATGAACGCTGTTATTTGACATTAGCCAGGGTTGGCCGCGGCTCTCTCCTCAGGGCGGCGTGCGCGCCTGGAGCACCTCGGGAAAACCGCGTTCCCGTCACGCGACAATGTCGATGACGGCCTTGCCCTGCAGCCCGCCTTCCGCGACCGTTTGATAGGCGTCATCAAGGTCGCCGAGGGAAAAGCGGCGGGGATCGACTCGCGGCGACAACTGTCCCGCTTCGACCAGCCGGGTGGCTTGCCGCAGCATGTCTCCGTGATGCGCGCGACCCTCGCCGGTCAGCAGCGGCAGCAGGGTGAAGACCCCGGAGTAGCTCGCCGACTTGAACGACAGGGGCGCCAGGGCGTGTATGCCCCAACCGAGGGCGCTGACCACGTGCCCGAACCGGCGGACGGCGGCAAAAGACGCATCGAGCGTCGCGCCGCCGGCGGTGTCGTAGATGACGTCGAAGCCCTGCCCGCACGTGTATTGGGCGACATAGTCGTCCACGGCGACATCGCCGCGGTCGATCGCCGTGGCGCCGAGCGAGGAAATATAGGCCAGGCTCCGGGCCGCGCCTGTCGCGAAAACCTCGGCGCCCAACGCCCTGGCGATCTGGATCGCGACGTGCCCCACGCCGCCCGCACCGCCATGGATCAGAACCTTCTGCCCGGATTGCAGATGGGCGCGGTCCACAAGACCTTCCCAGGCTGTGATGAACACCAGGGGCAAGGCCGCGGCTTCTCGCATGGTGAGATTGGATGGCTTGGGCGCGAGGAGATCGACATCGACCGCGGCATAGTCGGCGAGGGAGCCCTGCAAGCCGCCGACGCCGCCGGTCATTCCGTAGACTTCGTCACCCCGACGGAAGGCTGTGACACTTGGACCGACCGCCTCGACCACGCCTGCCAGGTCGATACCCAGGATGGCTGGCAGAGGGTGGCGGGCATGGGCGGCCTCGCCGGCGCGGATCTTAACGTCGAGCGGATTGACCCCGCTGGCGTGGATCCGCACCAGGACCTGGTTCGGCCCGAGTCCGGGTCGCGCGACCTCGACGAGGCGAAACGGCGCACCATGCATTTCCAAGACCGCCGCCCTCATTGAACCGTTCTTCGCCACTGGCCTGTCTCCTGTGTGTCGCCAGGATCGGCCCCACGAACTTGTTTGGAAACGAACTAAGGCGCACGGTCGCCATGCAGTTATGAGGGCTAGCGGCGGTGGAATGGAACGATGTTCGTGTTTTCCTGGCGATTGCCCGGACAGGCACGCTCGGCGCTGCGGCGCGAAGCCTT
Organism: Phenylobacterium sp.; assembly: GCF_016124325.1. GTDB lineage: Bacteria > Pseudomonadota > Alphaproteobacteria > Caulobacterales > Caulobacteraceae > Phenylobacterium. Next base: position 1,900 of record NZ_WGNY01000021.1, on the reverse strand, counting down.
GGCCAGAGCCAGCCCACGATGGGGCGTCGGCTTCGCGCGTTGGAGCAATCGGTTGGACAAGTGCTGTTCCAACGGACGGCTGACGGCTTCGTACTGACGGATGAAGGATCGACCGTCCTGTCGCACGCCGAACGTATTGAAGAAGAAGCCCTTGCGTTTCAGCGTCGGCTGGCCGGCCAGGACAACCATCTGGAGGGGGTGGTGCGGATCACGTCATCCGACTGGTTCGGGGCCCACATGCTTACGCCGGTCCTCGCGGAATTTGCGCAGCGCCACCCCGGTGTAGAGGTGGAATTACTCACCAGCGCGATCCACTACAGCCTCTCGCGACGGGAGGCCGACATGGCGTTTCGCATCCGTCCCTTCGAGGAGCCGGACGTGGTGTCTCGACGGCTTCTTCATATCGAATACGGCGTCTACATTCGGGCCGATTTGCCGCGACCGGTCGCCGGCGATGGCGCGGGCGCGGCTTTGGTCACGATGGACGAAGCCTTTAGCGGCATGCCGGACGCAGTTTGGCTCAGGAAGTTGCTCCCGAACGCGCGTGTCGTCTCGAGGAGCAACAACCGCGATGTGCAAGGGCGCCTGTGTGAGCAGGGCGTCGGCGTAGCCGTTCTTCCCCGGCCGCTCGGAGACGCGCTGCCCGGCGTCGACCTAATCGATCTCGGCGAGGCGCCGCCCGGCCGCGACACGTGGGTCGGCTACCACAGGGATCTCAAGCGGCTGGCGCGCCTACGCGCATTGCTCGACCTTGTCATCGAACGGCTCGCGGGCGTGCGCGAGCGGTGAGACGCCGGCGCCGAGCACGCCGTCCACAACCAGAAGGAACCTTTAGAGGTGGGCAAGCCGCGCTTCTCGCCGCCGGCAGGCCCAAGCGTCAGCGGCGGCCGGTGGGGTTCGACTCCCTCGGGAAGTCACACGCCCCGCCCTAGTGCAGACCTTCCCTACGTCGCCGGTGAGTCACCTAGCGGCCACCCGCTCCCCACCGTTGACTCAGCCGCGTCCCTCTGTATAACCGCGCCTCCTCGTCCCCGGGCCCGCCTGGGGGCGCGAACACGCTTTCAATCAAGAAGAAATACAAAGGCGCGAAACGATGTACGCGGTGATCAAGACCGGCGGCAAGCAATACCGGGTCCAGCCCGGCGACCTGCTGATCGTCGAAAAGCTGGACGGTGAGCCCGGCGCCAAGGTGGCGTTCGGCGAGGTTCTGATGCTGGGCGACGGCGACGCCGTGACGGTGGGCGCTCCCACCGTGGAAGGCGCCAGCGTGGCGGCCACCCTGATCGAAACCCGCAAGGGCGAGAAGGTGAAGATCTTCAAGAAGATCCGCCGCCAGGGCTATCGCCGCACCCGTGGTCACCGCCAGGCCGAGACCGTGCTGCGCGTCACCGCCATCGCCGGCGCCGGCAAGGAAGCCAAGTGGGACGGCAAGGTCGACCTGACCACCAAGGCCGAGCTGGACGCCCGCGCCCGCGGCCTGGACTTCGCCACGCTGAACAAGCCGAAGAAGGCGAAGGCGGAAGCCGTCGTCGCCGAGGCCCCGAAGGCCGCCAAGGCCAAGGCCGCGCCCAAGGCGGACGCCGCTCCGGCCGAAGCCGAGGCCCCGAAGACGGAAGCCAAGGCCGCCGCGCCGAAGAAGGCCGCGGCTCCGAAGGCCGAGGCCAAGGCCGACGCCCCCGCCAAGAAGCCCGCCGCGCCCAAGAAGGCCGCGGCGAAGAAGGATGACGCGGCCGAGTAATCGGGCCGCGATTTTTAAGGACAGGAGCGAACCATGGCTCACAAGAAATCCGGCGGCTCCTCGCGCAACGGGCGCGATTCCGCGGGCCGCCGTCTCGGCGTGAAGAAGTTCGGCGGCGAAGCCATCAACGCCGGCTCGATCATCGTGCGTCAGCGCGGCACC
>NZ_WGNY01000035.1 GCF_016124325.1 Phenylobacterium sp. | reverse complement strand
CGTCGACACGACGCTGAACACCGGCGCCCTGCGCACGAAGGGCATCGACTTCAACGCGTCGTACCGGACCGACCTCGACATGATCGGGATCGAGAACGGCGGCGGGATCAACATCAGCTTCGTCGGCACCTGGCTCGACACGCTGGAAACCCAGACCCTGCCGGGCGACAGCTACTACGACTGCGCCGGCCTGTACGGCATCGTCTGCGGCGTGCCGAACCCGACCTGGCGTCACAAGGTCCGTCTGACCTGGAACACCCCGTTCGAGCTGGGCGACTGGGTCCAAAGCCTGGGCCTGTCGCTGCAATGGCGCCACTTCAACAAGGTGACGCTGGACTCGTACGACAGCGATCCGGCGCTGAACAACACGGCCATTCAGTACGAATCGGACCGTGTGCTGGGTTCGCGCGACTACATCGACTTCACGGCCACCTGGACGATGAAGGACAACCTCAACTTCCGCCTGGGCGTGAACAACATCTTCGACAAGGATCCGCCGCTGACGGGTTCGTCGAACTGCCCGACCGGGCCCTGCAACGGCAACACCTGGCCGCAAGTGTACGATGCGTTCGGCCGGTACGCCTTCATCGGCCTGAGCGCGGACTTCTAAGCCGCAAGGTCGAAGCGACTGGAGTTGGGGGGCGGTGGAGCGATCCACCGCCCCTTTCTCTTTTGGGGGATCGGCCGACTTTCCGGCGGCTCGGGCGTCAGGCCTTGCGGAGTGCGAGGCGCCAGCCGACCACCTCGCCCCGGCGATCCCGCTCCTCGGCCTTGGGCTCGACCGACAGGCCCAGGCGCGTTGCGCGGGCCAGGAAGGCCTCGGCTCCTGCGTCGTCCAGCGCGGCGGCCAGCTGGCTGCGCTGCCGCTGGCGCCAGGCCGCGTTGGTCTCGGCGGCATGGTCCAGCCGCGCCAATGCGCTCCGGGGTTCGTAGCGGGCCATGTTGCGCGACAGGTCGTCCAGATAGCCCACGAAGGCGCGGACATGGTCGAACGCGGGATCGGGCGCCAGGCGCGCGGCCATCCGCTGCACGGCCTGGGCGAACGCGGCCTCGGCGTCGCGCCGCGCGCCCAGCGGCAGGCCGTTGGCGTGGGCCGCGAAGGCGCGGCGTGCGTGTCGCATGCCCGCGCCGTCGCCCACCACCTGGTCGAAGCCGGCCAGCTGGCCGGCCGCCGCGCGGGTCACCGCGCTCTGGGCATGATGGGCCAGGATCAGGGCGCGGCCGCCAGGCTTCAGCACGCGCGCCAACTCCGCGAGCGCGGCGCGGACGTCGGCGTATTCGATCCCGAACTGCGAGGTCGCCCCGTCGAACGATCCCGCCTCGAACGGCAGCTTCTCCAGGGCCACGCCGCCCGTCAGGGTGAAGCCCTCGTCCGAGCGGCCTTCGCTGGGGCCGAGGTCGGCATAGTCGACGCCGACCACCTCGAACCCGCGGCCCGCTTCGCGCGAGACGGCCGCGGCCAGGCGCGCCACCGAACCGCCGCCCGTGGCCAGGTCGATCAGCCGCGCGCCGTCCTCGAAGGTTTCGAAGAACGCGCGCCAGAGCGGCTCCGGGTCGTAGGGCGCGGCGCCCTCGCCGCCGGCGCCCGTCATCACCTCGACCCGCCCGGCGCGCCAATAGTCGCTCCAGTGCCAGCCTGGGCGCTTGTCGGCGGACGACGCTCGGGCCATGGCCAGTTCCCGCTCCCGGTTCGAGTGACGGGCCCGGCGTAGAGCATGGCCGCGCGGAGGCCAAGGCCGGTGGAACTGGCCGGGACCGGTGGGTAGGATCGCCTCCGAGCGCGGAGAGCAGGCTTGAGCGACTGGAAGATGCGACCGATCCGGGTGGGCGTGGGCTCGTTCACGCCGGCCGCGAAGCCGGCGCCGGCGGCCGAGCCGTCCGAGGCCCGGTCCTGGCGGACGCTGGGCGACCAGCGCCGCCTCGCCGGCGACGTGCGCGGCGCCGACGTGGCCTACGCCCGCTTCATGGCCGCGGTCGTGCGGGCGCCCGAGTTGGTCGCCGCCGCCGAGGCGATGGCGGCCGAGCGCTTCGCCGACGCCTACGCCCTGCTCCAGCGCGCGCTGGCTCAACGGCCGTCGGACGCGCAGGCGCTGTGGCTGATGGGCGAGGTCGCCACGCGGATGGGCCGCCTGCCAGACGCCGAGCGGCTGCTGGCTCAGGCGCTCGGCATGGCGCCCGACCAGTCCCCGATCCGCTACGCCTACGCCATGGTGCTGAACTGGCGCCACCGGAACGTCGAGGCGCTGGCCGAGGCCGAGCGGCTGCTGCAGGCCGAGCCCGCCAATGTCGTCTACCAGCACCTGCGCGCCTCGTCCCTGTTCCGCCTGGGGGAGGACGACGAGGCGGCGAACGCCTACGCCGCGGTCCTGGAGACCCACCCGGACCAGGCCCTGACCTGGATGAGCTATGGCCACACGCTGAAGACCATCGGCCGCCACGACGAAGCCGTCGCCGCCTATCGGCGCAGCCTGGAGCTCGATCCGAAGCTGGGCGAGGCCTGGTGGAGCCTGGCCAACCTCAAGACTGTGCGGTTCGGCCCCGACGATCTGGAGGCGATGGAGGCGGCGGCGCGCCGCGACGACCTGCCTTCGCCCGATCGCCTCCAGCTCCATTTCGCCCTCGGCAAGGCGCGCGAGGACGCCCGCGACGATGCGGCCGCCTTCGCGCAGTACGAGAAGGGCAATGCGGTCCAGCGCGCGCGCCAGCCCTACGAGGCCGACGAGCCCACCGCCCAGGTGCGCCGGACCAGGGCGCTGCTGAACCGCGCCTTCTTCGCGGCCCGCGCGGGCCAGGGCTCGCCGCGGCCGGATCCGATCTTCGTCCTGGGCATGCCGCGGGCGGGGTCGACGCTGGTGGAGCAGATCCTCGCCAGCCACTCGGCCGTCGAAGGCACCCAGGAACTGCCCCACCTGCCCGCGCTGGCCGCCCGGCTGGGCGGCCGCGCCCAGCGGGAGTCGGAGAGCGCCTATCCCGACGTCCTGGCCGCGCTCAGCCCGGCCGAGCTGGCGGCCCTGGGCGAGGAGTATCTGGCCCGGTCCGAGCGGCATCGCCGGCTGGGGCGGCCGCACTTCATCGACAAGCTGCCCAACAACTGGATCCACACGGGGCTCATCCACCTGATCCTGCCGAACGCGAAGATCGTCGATGCGCGCCGCCACCCGCTGGGCTGCGGCTTCTCGATCTTCAAGCAGCACTTCGCCACGGGCCAGGCCTTCGCCTACGACCTCACCGACATCGGCCGCTACTACAGCGACTACGTCGAGCTGATGGCCCACTTCGACGCCGAGCTGCCCGGTCGCGTCCATCGGGTCATCTACGAGCGCATGGTCGCCGATCCCGAGACGGAGGTGCGCCGTCTGCTGGACTATTGCGGCCTGCCGTTCGAACCCGGTTGCCTGAAGTTCTACGAGAACGACCGGGCTGTCCGCACCGCCAGCTCCGAGCAGGTGCGCCGGCCGATCTTCACCGACGCGGCCGAGCATTGGCGCCGCTTCGAGCCCTGGCTGGACCCGCTGAAGGCCGCGCTAGGGCCGGTGCTGGACGCCTATCCCGACGCGCCGTCCGAATAGGCGTACGTTGCGCGCCGCTGGCCGCTAGGCTAGGCCGCCAAATTCGGCATGCGGATCAAAGGTCTGGAACGTTGAGCGATTGGAAGGTCGGACAGATCAGGTTCAAGGGCGGCTACACGCCGGCCCCGCAGGCGGCGCCGCGCCCGGCCGCACCGCCCGTCCGTGACGCCGAGGCCGACCGCCGGCGGCTCGCCGAGATCCAGGCCGCCGCCCAGGCCCGGGATTTCCCGCGAGCCGTGGCCCTGGCCGAGGAGGCCTTCAAGGCGGGGATCATCCACCCGATGGTGCTGAACCTCGCCGCGCTGAAGGCCGAGCAGGACGGCCGCTTCGACGACGCGCTGGCCGTGCTGCAGGAGGCTATCGCGCTGGCGCCCGACGACATCGGCGCGCGCAACGCCATGGGGCTCGTCCTGACCCGCATCGAGCGCTATGCCGAGGCGCTGGCGGTCTTCGACGGGGTGGTGAAGCTGCAACCCGGATTCGCCGGAGCCCACTGCGCGCGGGGAGCCTCGCTCGAGGCGATGGGGCGGCTCAAGGAGGCGGAGGCGGCCTACCGCCACGCCCGCGACCTGCAGCCCGAGAACCTCGGCGCGCTGCAGGGCTTGGCCAACCTGCTCAGCCGCCGCGGCGCGCACGCCGAGGCCCGGCCGCTGGCCGAGGCGGTGCTGGAGGCCGAACCGAACTTCCCGGACGCGGTGATGGTGCTGGCGGCGGCGGACGCCGCCGAGGGCCATGGCGAGCGCGCCCAGCGCCGCCTGGAGCTGCTGGTCGGCGACGACCGCCTGACGCCCCAGCAGCGGGCGCTGGCCCAAGGCCAGCTCGGCGACGTGCTCGACGCCCAGAACCTGCCGGCCGAGGCGTTCCAGGCCTACGCGGCCTGCAACATGGGCCTCTGGCGCGCCTACGCCCCGGTCCACGGCGAAGGCGTCGGGGCGCTGGAGTTCGCCCGCGCCATGCTGGAGGAGCTGGAGGCGATCCCGGCCGACGCCTGGGCCGCGTCGCCCGGCTCCGGGGCTCCGGCTGAAGGCGCGCCCCGGGCGCACGTCTTCCTGCTGGGCTTTCCGCGCTCGGGGACGACGCTGCTGGAGCAGGTCCTAGCCAGTCATCCGGACGTCGAGGCGCTGGAGGAGCGCGAGACCCTCACCGAGGCCCAGCGGGCGTTCCTGCGCGAGCCGGCGGGCCTGGGTCGGCTGGCCATCGCCGGCGAGGCCGAGCTGCAGCCGCTGCGCGAGGCCTACTGGGCCCGCGTGCGGGCCGAGGGGGCGGAGCCCGCCGGCAAGGTCTTCGTCGACAAGCATCCGCTCAACACCTTCCGCCTGCCGCTGATCCTCAAGCTGTTCCCGGACGCGAAGATCCTTTTCGCCCGCCGCGATCCGCGCGACGTGGTGCTCTCGTGCTATCGCCGCCGCTTCGCCATGAGCGGTTCGGCCTACCAGCTCCTGACCCTGCCCGGCGCGGCCGGCTACTACGACGCGGCCATGCGGCTCGCCGAGCGACTGGAGCCCGCCATGGCGCCGCGCACGCTCGTCGTGCGCCACGAGACGCTGGTGGACGACTTCGACGCTGCGAGCCGGGAGGTCTGTGACTTCCTGGGCCTGGGGTGGACCGAGGCCATGCGCGACTTCACCGCCCAGGCCCGCGACCGCGCCGTGGCGACCCCGAGCGGCGCCCAGCTTTCGAAGGGCCTGAGCGCGGAAGGGGTGGGCGCCTGGCGGCGCTACCGCGACCAGCTCGCGCCGGTGATGGCGACGCTCGCGCCCTGGGCCGAGCGATACGGATATCCCGCCGAATGACGCTGACGCGCCGGCACGCGGCCGAAACGATCCTGGCCGGTCTTGTCGCCGGCTGCGCGACGGCGCCGCCGCCCCGCGAGCCGGTCCTGTCGATCAACCTGGCCCGCACCCAGCCCGACGAGGCGCCCGCCACCGGCACGCGGCTGGAGACCGCGTTCGACGAGGCGCTGCGGATGACCGTGCCGGTCTACCTGAACCGTCGCGGGCCGTTCCAGTTCGTGATCGACACCGGGGCCAACCGCACCGTCGTCGGCGAGGAGACGGCGGCCCGCTGCCACCTGGAGAGCGACGGGGTCGCCCCGGTGCACGGCATCGCGGGCGTCCAGCCCGCGCCGCTGGTCAAGGTTCCCCGGCTGCGGGTGGGCCAGGTCCAGTCGCACGGGCTCAGCCTGCCGGTTCTGCCCAAGGCCAGCCTGGGCGCGGACGGCCTCCTGGGCATCGACGTGCTGAAGAACCGGCGCATGCGGCTGGGCTTCCGCGGCAACACCTTCGAGATCGGCCCGTCGGGGCCGGGCGCCACCGTCGGGCGGGGGTCCGACACGCGCATCCGCGATCCCAACGCCCCGATCCGGGTGCCGGCGCGCTACCGCTCGGGCCAGCTGGTGATCTTCGACGCCGACGTGGCCGGCATCCCGGTGCGCGCGTTCCTAGACTCGGGCTCGCAGGTCACCTGCGGCAACGAGACCCTTCGCCGCCTGCTGGTCGAACGGGCGCCCGAGTTCGCCCGCCGGATGGTCCACACGCAGCTGCTCAGCGCCACCGGCCAGACCGCGCCGGCCGACCTGGCCGACCTGCCCCGCCTGCGCCTGGGCGGGATCGGGCTGAACAACATCCGCGCGGCCTTCGCCTCGCTGCACATCTTCAAGCTCTGGGACCTCGACGACCTGCCGGCCATCCTCGTGGGCATCGACGTGCTCAGGAACTTCGACGACGTGACGCTGGATTTCGGCCGCCGCGAAGTGATCTTCGAACGCCGCCGGGGAAGCTAGAGCCTTCCCGGATCAAGCGCAGATACTTGATCCGGACAAGAAGACTATATCTTTCAAGTGTGTAGAGCCCGTCCGGGCGGGTGAGCCGGTTCCCGCTTCACCCTGAAGGGTTCTAGTGGAAGGGCGTCGGGGCCAGCACCGCGCCGCCGCCCTGGCTGCGCAGCCGGGCCTCGCCGATCTGATCGAGGATCTGCTGGGCGCGCGGATCGCCGAAGACCCAGGCCGCGGCCGCCAGGGTCCGCGCCGAGGTCGCCGAGACGCCCAGCGCCTTCTCGATCGCTTCGAACGGGCCCTCGGTCGGGGTCATGCGCCGGATCGGCACGTCGCCGGTCAGGCCCGCCAGCGCCTTGGCCTTGTCGACCGCCTGGTAGAAGCCGCCGACCTCGTCGACGAGGCCCAGGGCCTTGGCCTGGGCGCCGGTCCAGACGTGGCCCTTGGCGATCTCGCGGACGCGCGCCTCCGGCAGGTTGCGGCCCCGGGCCACCCGGGCGACGAACTCGCCGTAGATCCGATCCATCCAGCCGGCGAAGGCGGCGCGCTGCTCGGGCGTGAACGCAGCGTCCATCCCGAAGGCGCCCGCATAGTCGCCGCCCACCTTGATGTCGCGGATGTCGACGCCGAAACGCGCCAGCGCGGGGCCGACGGCGAACTTGCCGCCGAACACGCCGATCGAGCCGGTCAGGGTGGTGGGCTCGGCCACGATCGCCGAGGCCTCGGAGGCGATCCAGTAGCCGCCCGACGCGCCGTAGGTGCCCATCGACACGACCACGGGCTTCTTCTTCGCCTTGGCCACCCGCACCGCGTCCAGGATCTGCTCGGAGGCGGTGTCGCTGCCGCCGGGCGAGTTGAGCCGCAGGACGATGGCCTTGACCGAGTCGGCGTCGGCGGCGTCGAGGATGGCGCCGGCCAGTTCGTCGGAATGGATCGAGGCGCCGCCGGTGAGCGGGTTCCCGCCCACGTCCTCGCCGGTCATGATCGGCCCCTCGGCCTCGATCAGGGCGATGGAGTCGCCGCTCGGCGTGTGCGGCCGCCGGGTATCGGCGTAGTCGTCGAAATCCATGGTCTCGGCGCCGTCGCCGGCCTTGGCCAGCAAGGCCGCCTCGGCCTCGCGCACCTGGCCGACCTTGTCGATCAGCTTCAGGCGCAGGGCGTCGTCGGCGAGGTAAGGGCCGGCCTCGAGGGTGGTGCGCAGGGCCGCCGCGTCGGTCTTGCGGTCGGCGGCGGCGAAGCCGAGGTTCGAGGCGTAGACCGACCCCATCCACGACAGCGTCGCCTCGCGGTGCGCGGGAGTGTAGTCGCTGTAGAGGTAGCCGTTGACCGCGTTCTTGTATTCGTAGCGCTGCTCGTACTGGGGCACGACGCCGTACTTGTCGAAGAAGCGCTTGAAGAACAGATCCTCGTTGGCGATCCCGGTGACCTGCAGCGAGGCGCCCGGCTGCATCCAGAATTCGTCGGTCGCGGCGCCCAGCATGTAGGCCGTGGTGACCACGCCGCTGGGATAGATCCCCTGGCTGTGGGCGTAGATCGGCTTGCCGGCGGCGCGGAAGTGCAGGAAGGCCAGGCGCAGTTCGTCGGCCATGCCGGGCTCGACGCCCGCCTCGGGCAGGCGCACCAGCACGCCCTTCACATGGTCGTCGGTCTCGGCGCGCCGCAGGGTCTCGATGATCGACATGACCGAGGCGCCGCCCCGGCCGATGCCCAGCAGCGGGTTGGCGCGGTCCTGGTCTGTGAGCGGCTGGCGCAGATCGAGTTCGAGCACCGCCCGGGCCGGGGCCGGCGCCGGCGCGGTGGCCGACAGCGCGAGGCTGATCAGCACGAAGGGCACGCCGATCAGGAAGATCGTGAGGCCTGCGAACACGCCCGCCGCGGTGATCAGGAACTGCTTCATGCCCTACGAGTGCCGCTTCTGACGCCGGCTCTCGCACAGATCGCGACATCCGCAAAGCCGTGGCGATCCGGCCGGCGCCAAAACCCGCCATCCGGCCTCGCTTGACATCGGTCAGTGTGCGCCGTGGGCTGTGTGCCAGACTGTTCTACAGGGCGGAGCGCGGCCGGCGTGCCGCCCGCATCTTGTATTGGCCGCCGCGCGTTCGCCGCGCACCCGACATGCTCACCGCGCGGCCAGGGCGGAGGCCGCGTGATGGCCAGTTCAACGGACGACGCCGGCGCCATGCGGGTGGCCGCGGTCGAGGACTACGAGCCCCTCATCGGCGCCGAGGCGGTCGATCGCCTGCTCGGCAAGGTCCGGCGGCTGGGCGACATGCACGTGCTGAACGTGAACTCGACCTACTATGGCGGCGGCGTGGCCGAGATCCTCTCGTCGATGACGCTGCTGATGAATTCGGCGGGTCTCAAGACGGGCTGGCGGGTGATCCAGGGCCGGCCCGATTTCTTCAGCATCACCAAGAAGATGCACAACGCCCTGCAGGGCGGCGACATCAACATGACCGAGCTGAAGACCCGCATCTACGAGGAGGTCGCCTACGAGAACGCGGTGCGCAATCACATCGACCACGACCTGGTCATCGTCCACGATCCCCAGCCCCTGCCGCTGATCCGCCACTACCGGCGAAAGGCGCCGTGGATCTGGCGCTGCCACGTCGACATGTCGCGGCCCAATCCCGACCTCTGGGACTATCTCGCCCCGATGGTCGAGGCCTACGACGCGGTGGTCCTCTCCCTGCCAGAGTACGCCCAGAAGCTGGAGACGCCGCAGCGGTTCATCGCGCCTGCGATCAATCCGTTCTCCACCACCAACAAGCCGCTCTCGGAAGACGAGATCGACGAGCGGCTGGTCCACTACGGCATTCCCACCGACCTGCCGCTGGTGGTCCAGGTCTCGCGCTTCGACCGCTGGAAGGACCCCCACGGGGTGATCGAGGCCTTCAAGCTGGCCCGCCGACAGGTCGACTGCCGGCTGGTGCTAGTGGGCAACGTGGCCACCGACGATCCGGAAGGCCAGGAGGTGTTCGCCTCGGTCTGCGGCAGCGCCGACGACCGGATCCAGGTTCTGTCGGTCCAGGACTCGGCGCTGGTCAACGCCTTGCAGCGGCGCGCCGCGGTGGTGCTGCAGAAGTCGCTGCGCGAGGGCTTCGGCCTGACCGTCACCGAGGCGATGTGGAAGGGCGCGGCCGTGGTCGGCGGGCGCGTGGGCGGCATCCGCCGCCAGATCGAGGACGGGGTGAACGGCTTCCTGGTCGATACGGTCGAGCAGGCCGCCGAGCGGATCGTGCAGCTCGTCCGCGATCCCGATCTGGCGATCCGGCTGGGCGCGGCGGCGCAGGAAACCGTGCGCACGCGGTTCCTGATGACCCGCCTGATGGAGGAGTGGGTCGATCTGATCGGATCGTTCCGCACCGAGTTTCACCTGCAGGGCGCGGCGGGGGCCTGACGCGATGAAGGAGCAAGCGATGCAAGGCGCGCATGTGCTGTGGTTCGAGGCCCTGGGCCGTGGCGACGTCGGCCGCGTGGGGGGCAAGAACGCCTCCCTGGGCGAAATGGTGAGCGGCCTGGCCGCCGCCGGCGTGCGGGTTCCGTCCGGCTTTGCCACCACCGCCGAGGCCTATTGGGGCTTCCTGGACGCCAACGATCTGCGCCCCGTGATCGGGCGCGCGCTCGACGACCTGGCGGCCGGCAAGGCGAGCCTGGCCGATACGGGCGCGGCCGTGCGCGCCGCCATGCTGCGCGGCGATTGGCCGGACGAGACGGCCGAGGCGATCCGCGCGGCCTACCGCGAGCTGTGCCGCCGTGCGGGGCGGGCCGACGCCGACGTGGCCGTGCGCTCCAGCGCCACCGCCGAGGATCTCCCCGACGCCAGTTTCGCCGGGCAGCAGGAGACCTTCCTGAACATCCGCGGGGAAGGCGCGCTGCTGGAGGCGTGCCGCCGCTGCTACGCCTCGCTGTTCACCGACCGGGCGATCGCCTACCGCCAGGCCAAGGGCTTCGACCATACGAAGGTCGCGCTTTCCGTCGGGGTGCAACTGATGGTGCGCTCGGACGTGGGCGGCGCCGGCGTGATGTTCTCGATCGACACCGAGAGCGGCTTCGACAAGGTGGTGCTGATCAACGCCGCCTGGGGCCTGGGCGAGAACGTCGTCCAGGGCGCGGTGAACCCCGACGAATACGCCGTCTTCAAGCCCTTCCTCGACGACGAGCGGCTGACGCCCATCGTCGAGAAGACGCTGGGCGGCAAGGACAAGAAGATGATCTACGCCACGGGCGAGGCGCGACCGACGCGCAACGTCCCGACCTCGGCGGCCGAGCGCGAGGCCTTCGTGCTGAACGACGAGGAGATCCTGCAACTCGCCCGCTGGGCCTGCGTGATCGAGCGCCACTACGGCCGCCCGATGGACATGGAGTGGGCCAAGGACGGCGAGACGGGCGAACTGTCCATCGTCCAGGCGCGGCCCGAGACCGTGCAGTCGCGCCGGACGAGCGCCATGCTGCGCAGCTACAGGATCAAGTCCAAGGGACGCCGCCTGGTGGCCGGCATGAGCATTGGCGACGCCGTGGTCTCGGGGCGCGTCTGCCTGATCGACAGCCCCCGCGAGATCGACCGCTTCGTGCCCGGCTCGGTGCTGGTCACGCGGACGACCGACCCGGACTGGGTGCCGGTGATGAAGCAGGCCGCGGCGATCGTCACCGACGAGGGCGGCCGCACCTCGCATGCCGCCATCGTCAGCCGCGAGCTGGGCCTGCCGGCGGTGGTGGGCGCGGGCGACGCCACCCGCGTGCTGCACGGCGAGCAGGAGGTCACCGTCTCATGCGCCGAGGGCGAGGAGGGCTTTGTCTACGAGGGGATCGCCGAGGTGGAATGCCGCGATCTCGACGTGGCGTCCGCGCCCGACACCCGGACCAAGGTGATGCTCAACATGGCCAATCCCGCCGCGGCGGCGCGCTGGTGGCGGATGCCCGCCGACGGCGTGGGTCTGGCCCGCATGGAGTTCGTCATCAGCAACCACATCAAGATCCACCCGATGGCGCTGGTGAAGTTCGACGCGCTGAAGGACGCCGAGGCCAAGGCGAAGATCGCCGCGCTGACCCGCGGCTACGCCCGCGACCGCACCGAGTACTTCGTCGACCGGCTGGCGCGGGGGCTGGCCCAGATCGCCGCGGCCTCGCACCCCGACCCGGTGATCGTGCGGATGAGCGACTTCAAGACCAACGAATACGCGGGGTTGCTCGGCGGCGCCGAGTTCGAGCCGGAAGAGGAGAACCCGATGCTCGGGTTCCGCGGCGCCTCGCGCTACTACTCGCCGCGCTACCGCGATGGCTTCGCCCTGGAGTGCGCCGCGATCCGCCGCCTGCGCCGCGACATGGGCTTTTCGAACGTGGTGGTGATGATCCCGTTCTGCCGCACGCTGGCCGAAGCCGACCGGGTGCTGGAGGTGATGGCGCAGAACGGCCTGCGCCGAGGGCAGGACGGCCTCGACGTCTATGTGATGTGCGAGATCCCGGCCAACGTGATCCTCGCGCGCGGCTTCGCCGAGCGGTTCGACGGCTTCTCCATCGGCAGCAACGACCTGACGCAGCTCACCCTGGGGGTCGACCGCGACTCCGCCGAACTGGCCGAGCTGTTCGACGAACAGGACGAGGCGGTGAAATGGATGATCCGCCGGGTGATCGCCGAGGCCCATGCGGCCGGCGCCAAGGTGGGGCTCTGCGGCCAGGCGCCCAGCGACCACCCCGAGTTCGCCGAGTTCCTGGTGGATTGCGGCATCGATTCCATCTCGGTCAGTCCCGACAGCTTCCTGGCGGTGAAGGCCAAGGTGGCCGAGCGCGAGGCCGCCATGGCCGGGGCGGCGTGAGCGAGCTGCGCCGCGATATCACGTCCGGCCAGGCGGTCATCCTCGCGCCGCGCCGGGGCGCCCGGCCGTTCGATCTGTCCGGGGCGGACCCGCGCCCGGCGCCGCTTCCGCCGCTGGACCCGCACTGTCCGTTCTGCCCGGGCTCTGAAGCCCAACTTCCGGGCGTCATCGCCGAGATCGCCGGGCCTGAGCCGCCGGGCTGGCGGGTGCGCGTGGTCCCAAACCGCTTCGCCGCCGTCGACGCGCACGAGGTGATCGTCGAAAGTCCGCGCCACGACGCCCGCCTGGCGCGTTTCGAGGAGGCGCAGGTGGAGGCGGTCGTGCAGACCTATCGCGACCGGCTCCGGGCCATGCTGGACCGCCCCGGAACCGAAGCCGCGGTCCTGTTCCGCAACCATGGGCCGGGCAGCGGAGCCTCGCTGCGTCATCCGCACGCGCAGTTGATCGGCCTGGATTTCACACCGCCCTTCGTGAAGGCGCTGGTCGAGGCCGGCGCGGCTCGCCACGACGCGGATGGGCGTTGCCCCACCTGCGAGATGCTCGCCGCCGAACTGGCCGACGGCGTGCGGGTCGTGGAGACGACGTCGGGCTTCGTGGCGCTCGTCCCCTTCGCCGCCGAGCATCCCGGCGAGGTGTGGATTCTGCCGCGCGGTCATGCGGCCTCGTTCGCCGATCTCGAGGACGGCGGCCTGCCCGAGTTCGCCGCCCTGATGCGGCGCACGCTGGCGCGCATCTCCAGAGCCTATGGCGACCCCGCCTACAACTTCGTCTTCGACGGCGCCGACCGGGCCCATCGCGACGCCGCGTTCGTCCATTGGCGTCTGCGGATCGCGCCGCGGCTGGCCGAACCGGGCGGGTTCGAACTGGGCGCGGGCATGGCCATCAATCCCTCCCGCCCGGAGGAGGACGCCGCGCGGCTGCGGCAAGCCGGCGAGGACGCGCCATGAGGATCGCCGTCTTCGAGACCGAGCCGCGCGAGGCTCCCGCCTTCGACGCCCTGAAACGCCGCCATCAGGTGACGCTCACCGACCAGCGCCTCGACCTGGACAACGCGTCCGACTTCGCCGAGGCCGAGGCGATCTCGACCTTCATCTACGGGCGCCTGGACCGCGAAGTGCTTTCGAAGCTGCCCCGGCTCAGGCTCGTGGCCACCCGCTCGACCGGCTACGACCACATCGACCTCGCCTACTGCGCCGCGCACGGGATCACCGTCTGCAACGTGCCCAGCTATGGCGAGAACACCGTGGCCGAGCACGTCTTCGCCCTGCTGCTCGCGATCAGCCACCGCCTGCGCGAGGCGATGGAGCGGGCGCGCTCAGGCGCGTTCTCGCCCGAGGGGCTCCAGGGCTTCGACCTGCAGGGCAAGACGATCGGCGTGATCGGCGCGGGCTCGATCGGCCGTCATGTGATCCGCATCGCCCGGGGCTTCGGCATGAACGCGATCGCCTACGACGTGCGGCCCGACCCCGGCCTCGCCCTCGACCTGGGCTTCGAATACGTGGCGCTCGACGACCTGCTGGCCGCCGCCGACGTGATCTCGCTGAACGCGCCCGCGACCCCGGAGACGGACCATCTGCTCGACGCCGACGCGTTCGCCCGCATGAAGACCGGCGTGGTGCTGATCAACACCGCTCGGGGCGCCTTGGTGGACGTGGTCGCCCTGGTCCAGGCGCTGCGCTCAGGCAAGGTGGCCGCCGCCGGGCTGGACGTGCTGCCCGAGGAGCCGCTGATCCGGGAAGAGGCCGAGCTGCTGAGTTCCGGGTTCGTCGGTCAGGCCGACCTCAAGGCGCTGGTCGCCGACCACGTGCTGCTGCACATGCCCAACGTGATCGTCACGCCGCACAGCGCCTTCAACACGCGCGAGGCGGTGCAGCGGATCGTCGCCACCACGGTCGAGAACATCGAGGCCTTCGCCGACGGACAGCCGCGCAACGTCGTCGCTGCGCGTTAGCGCGTCGTCGCGTCGCGGAAGGCCCCGCCGGTCGGCAGGACGGGATTTGCGGGAAGGAAATGGTCGGAGTGGCAGGATTTGAACCTGCGACCCCCGCGTCCCGAACGCGGTGCTCTACCAGACTGAGCCACACTCCGACGGCAAGGAAGCGCCCATATAGAGGAGGGGCCTTGCCGCTGCAAGCCGGCCTTCGAGGGGGCGTTGCATCCTTGGGTCTGCTGCGCTATTTCCCCCGCTCCCGAGCGCTGCGGCTCTCGGGACGCGCCGTTCCTGCTGGGGGATGGTGTAATGGTAACACTGCGGTTTTTGGTACCGTCATTCTAGGTTCGAGTCCTAGTCCCCCAGCCACGGCCGCCTGAGAGCGGCGTCCCGCGCCCCAGCAACCCAGCATTGATGCGGCAGCCCGTCACACGGGATTCTACTTAAGAGTTCTCCCCGGATTTTCAGCCACCGAATCACTGTGGTTCTTAGTCGTTAACCATAGTGAACACCGGTTGAAGACGGAGGCGGCGGGGGGCCGAGGGACCGTCTCGGCGACGCGGATCGAACCGCCAGCCGCGCCAGTGTTCCAAGGTTGGCGAGGGCGAGTATGGGCGGCAAGGTTTTGGTCATGGACGACGATGCGGCGCTGCTTCGGCTGATGTCGCTGGCGTTCAAGGCCGAGGGGTTTTCGACGGTCTGCGCCGACAACGGCCGCAAGGGCATCCGGATGGCGGCGGCCCACCATCCGGACCTCGTGGTCACCGACATCGTCATGCCCGACATCGAGGGCATCGGCGCGATCCGCGAGATCAAGGGCGCCGGCTGTTCGGCGAAGGTCATCGCCATCTCGGGCGCCGGCCGCGCCCGCGGCGCCGACTACCTGAGCTGGGCCAAACATCTCGGCGCCGACGCCGTGCTGGCCAAGCCGTTCCGCATGTCGGAGCTCATTCAGATTTCCAAGGCGCTTATCGCCGACATCCAACTCAACACTGTACAATCAAGGGGTTAGCGAAATGCACATCCTGCTCGTCGAAGACAATCCGTCCACCGCCAAGAGCGTTCAGATGCTGCTCGGCGGCGAGGGCCACAACGTCTCGATCACCGACTCCGGCGAGGAAAGCCTCGAGCTGGTCGAGCTCTACGAGTACGACGCCATCCTCCTGGACATCGACCTGGACGACATGTCGGGCTTCGAGGTGCTCCGCGCCATGCGGGCCAAGAAGCTGGCGATCCCGGTGATCATGCTGTCGGGCTCCACGGGCGTGGACAGCAAGGTCGCCGCCCTGGCCGCGGGCGCCGACGACTACGTCACCAAGCCGTTCCACAAGTCGGAGCTGTTCGCGCGGATCAACGCGGTGGTCCGCCGCTCGCGGGGCCATACGGACTCGATCATCCGCACCGGCGCCATCGCGCTGAACCTCAACACCCGCAGCGTCGAGGTGGCGGGTACGGCCATCCACCTGACGCCCAGCGAGTACAAGATGCTGGAGCTGCTCTCGCTCAGGAAGAATTCGGTCCTGACGAAGGAGGCCTGCCTCAACTACCTCTACAACGGGATGTCCGAACCCGAGATCAAGATCATCGACGTCTTCATCTGCAAGCTGCGCAAGAAGATCTCCGCGGCGAACGGCGGGGACGCCCAGATCGAGACCGTGTGGGGCGGCGGCTACATGCTGCGCGACGCCTCCAAGTCCGCCTCCACCGCGCAGATCGCGGCCTGAGGCAATACGCCGCTCGGGGAACCTACCTAGGTGAACGCCTCGGGGTGTTATGGAGCCTTGAGTATGCTTCTGATTGCGTTGGCCCCGTAGCGGCTGGTTCCTAAGGACAGGATCGCCAGATGGCATTCGATGGCATTGCGGACAGAGACCAGAAGGTCGCCCTTCGCGTCGCGGACGCGCCCGGACCGATCGCCCAGCAGGGCGCCTGCGCGGTCGCGCACGACCTCAACAACCTGCTGGGCGTGATCCTGGCCGCCAACGAGGCCCTGGCGCGGGACCTGCCCGAGGGGTCGGAGGGCCGTGGGCTGGCCGAGCTCAGCCAGCTCGCCGCGGAGAAGAGCGCCGTGCTTCTCCGGCGCCTGCTCGATGCGTCGGCGCATGACGCGGCGGGCGGCGTCGCGGTCGATGCGATCGAAGCCCTGCAGCGCGTTTCGCGGCTGGCGCGCCTGGCCGCGCCGGGCGTGGCGATCGAGGTGGCCGACGCCGGAGGCGAACGTCGCTGCGCGGCCGACCCGGTCGAGCTGGAACGCGCGCTGCTGAACCTCTGCGCCAACGCGGCCCACGCCACGCCGGCCGGCGGACGGATCGTCCTGTCGGCCGACCTGTCGGAGGTGGCCGGTGTCGAGGCCGCGAGCCTCGGTTTGGCGCCCGGCTCCTATGTGCGCCTTTCGGTGCGGGACAACGGCTCGGGCATGTCGCCCCGCGTGCTGGCGCGGGCGGTCGAGCCCTACTTCACCACCCGCAAGGGGCGCGGCGGCACGGGCCTCGGGCTCGCCGGCGTGCGCGACTTCGCAGCGGCGTCCGGCGGGGTCTTGGCGCTGGTGTCGGAACTGGGCCGCGGGACGACCGCCAGCCTCTATCTGCCGCAGGCCTGAACGCGGGGTTCAGGCGGCCCCGGCGCCCAGTGTGATGCGGATCAGCTCCGAGAGGCTGTCCGCCCGCATCTTCGACATGACGTTGGCGCGATAGATTTCAACGGTCCGCGGGCTGATCGAAAGCCTCGCCGCGATCACCTTGTTGCTGGCGCCCTCCATGATGAGGTCGAGCACTTGCCGCTCGCGGGCCGTCAGGCTCTCGACCCGCCGCACCAGGCGCAGGCGCGCCGCGTTGGCGTCCACCGCTGCGTCGTTGTCCTCCAGGCAGCCGCGCACCGAGCGCAGGAGTTGCTCGCTCTCGTAGGGCTTCTCGATGAAGTCGGCGGCGCCCGCCTTCATGGCGTCGACGGCCCGGCTGACGTCCGCGTGGCCGGTGATCACAATTGTGGGTAGTATGCAGGCCATCGCCTTGAGGGCCTGGATCAGCTCGACGCCGTCCATGCCCGGCATGCGCAGATCGGTGACCACGCAACCCCGCCATTCCGCGTCGTACGTGGCGAGAAGATCGTGGGCCGAAGCGAAGCCCCGGGGCCTCAGGCCATCCGACTTCAGGAGCGCCAGCAGCGAGTCGCGCGCGGCCTCGTCGTCATCGACGACGAACACCGTCCTTTCGCCCGCTGTCGTCACCATCTTCACCTGCCCGCGCCAGTACGAAACAGAAAGCAGCGCCGCCCAGGCGGCTGGGCTGAGCCCAGATCCGACCCCTGTGGTTCTCGACTATAGCATTGGATATTGAAAGGCCTAGGCCCATGCCTTCAGGCTTTGTGCTCGCCAAAGGCTGAAACAGCCGCTCGATGACGCTGGCGTCAACTCCCGGTCCACTGTCCTCTACAGTGGTCAGTATGTTTCCATCCGCGTCGGGCCGAGTTGAAATGCTGACCTGGCGGGCCGGGTACTTGGTCACGGCCTCAATCGCGTTTCGCGCCAAGTTGACCACAAGCTGTTGTATCTGAATGCGATCGGCCATCACGGTATCGTCGCCCTTGTACAGGTCGTAGGTCACGCGGACACCTGCGTCCCGCGCCATCAGCGACACCAGGAAGTCGACCTCCCGGACGATGGCCCCGAGGCTTTCGGGCTTTTGCAGCGTGCCGCCCCGCGTCGCTAAGTCGCGCATGGTCCGGATGATCTCGCCGGCGCGCACGGCCTGGTCTCCGGCACGGGCCACGGCGTCGATCAGATCGTCATCCTCGAGCTCGAGATTGGCGATGAGCGTGCGTGCAGCGCGCAAGTAGTTGGCGACCGCAGACAACGGCTGGTTGAGCTCGTGCGCCAGGACCGAAGCCATCTCGCCCATCGAGTTGAGGCTCCAGACCTGGGTGAGCTGGGCCCGCATCTCGGCCAGCCGGTTCTCGGCCTCGGCGAAGGTGGTGAGGTCGCGGATCACCACGGTGAAGAACCGCTGGTCGCCCGTGCGCGCCTCGCCGACCCTCAGCTCGACCGGGAACTCCGATCCGTCCTTGCGCAGGCCCGTGGCGTCTCGGGTGCTGCTGACCGCGCCGGTCTCGTCGGCGCCGGCCACGCGCGCGGGAAGGCCGTCGGCCCCCTCGGCCTGGGCGGCGGAAGTGATCGTCGAGATGTTCCGGCCGACCGCGTCGGCGGAGGTCCAGCCGAAGAGCCGCTCAGCGGCCTGGCTGAAGCTGTGGATCACGCCCTGGCCGTCGATCACCACCACCGCATCGGGCATGGTGGCCAGGCTGGATTCCAGCAGGGTCTGCCGGTCGCGCAGGCGCGCGGCCTGGGCCTCGGCCGCCTGGCGATCCGCGCCGAGCCGCCGCAGCGCCACCGCCGCGCCGACGCCGATGATGACGATCAGGCCGGTGTGGATCGCGCGTTCCGCAAGGGGCTCGGCCGCGTCGAGCCAGAACTGCCCGCCCGCAAGGACCGCCGTCGCGACAAGCGTCGGACCCGCGCCGCCGAAACCGGCGCACGCCAGCAGGGCGAGTACGCCCAGCAGGTCGACCGCATGCGTGAAGGCCGGGCGCATGAACGCCTGCGCCGCCAGTGCGGCGGCCGAGGCGACGATCGCCAGGATCAGGCCCCCTGCGGTTCCCCCCGCCGGGCCAGACTTCCACACTGCGGTTGTGCTCTTTCCCGTCCACAACCCAGTCATGTACTTCGACTTTTTGCCGGCCCCGCCCGGCGCTTAAGAGTTCAGCAGATTTCGGAGTTCAAGCAAATACGTAGACATACATAAGGGCTAACCAAAGCGCGGCTCGCCGCCTCTTCAAGCGTATGCCAGCGCTGACCTTAGCGGATGATCGCGAAGACTTGTGTCAGCCGCCCGACAATCTGAGGCCGGGCGCGTCGGGCGGGAGTGAATCGCCGCCGTTCAGCGCTTTCTGCATCCAGACGATGTCGACCCAGCGGCCCAGCTTGTAGCCGAAGCTGCGCCCGACGCCGGCGTCCACGAAGCCCAGCGCCCGATGCAGCCCGATCGATCCGGCGTTCCGGGAGTCGCCGATCACCGCCACCACCTGCCGCATGCCAGCCGCCTCGCAGGCCTCCAGCACCTTCGACAGCACCGCGCGTCCCACGCCGCGGCCCTTGGCCTCGGGCGCCACATAGACGCTGTCCTCAACGGTGTAGCGATAGCCCGGCCGCGGGCGGAACGGACCTGCGTAGGCGTAGCCCAGCACGCGGCCGTCGGCCTCGGCGACCACGAAGGGCAGGCCCAGCCCCTGGATGTCTCGGCGGCGGGTCTCCATCCAGGCCGCGTCGGGCGGGACGGTCTCGAAGGTGCCGAAGCCGTTCAGCACCGCGTCGGCGTAGATCGCCGCCAGCGCCTCGGCGTCGGCTTCGGTCGCGGGGCGGACGATCATGCCGGCTTCCATCCTTCGTCCAGGGCCCAGATGGCGAAGGCGTAGTCGAGCGCGATCTCCTTCAGGAAGTCGAAGCGGCCCGAGGCGCCGCCGTGGCCGGCCTCCATGTTGATCTTGAGCAGGATCGGGGCCTCGCCGGTCGTGAAATCGCGCAGCCTCGCCACCCACTTGGCCGGCTCCCAGAAGGTGACGCGCGGGTCCGAGAGCCCGCCCGTGGCCAGGATCGGCGGATAGGCCTGGGCGCTCACCTGGTCGTAGGGGCTGTAGCCGGCGATGCGGTCGTAGGCGGCCGGGTCCTCGATGGGGTTGCCCCACTCGGGCCACTCCGGCGGCGTCAGGGGCAGGGAGGTGTCGCTCATGGTGTTCAGCACGTCGACGAACGGCACCGCCGCGATGATCGCGCCCCACAGGTCGGGCCGCAGATTGGCGACCGCGCCCATCAGCATGCCGCCGGCCGAGCCGCCGTAGGCCGCGATCCGGCCCTTCGCCGCATAGCCCTCGCCGATCAGGTGTTCGGCGCAGGCGATGAAGTCGGTGAAGGTATTGGTCTTCTTCTCCTTGCGCCCGTCGAGGAACCAGCCCCAGCCCTTGTCCGAGCCGCCCCGGATGTGCGCCGTGGCCCAGATCCAGCCGCGGTCCACGAGGCTGAGGTTGCGGATCGAGAAGCTGGGCTCCATGGCGTGACCGTAGCTGCCGTAGCCGTAGAGCAGCACCGGCGCCGAGCCGTCCTGCGGCGTGTCCTTCAGCATCAGCAGGGTGACCGGCACCTCGGCGCCGTCGGCCGCCTTCGCCATCAGGCGGCGCGCCACATACCGCGACGGATCGTGGCCCGACGGCACCTCCTGAGTCTTGCGCAGGGTGCGCTCCCGGCTGGCCATGTCGTAGTCGAACCACTGCCGCGGCGTGGTGGGCGACTGGTAGACGAAGCGGGTGAGCGTGGTCTCGTACTCGTAGCCGCCCTCGAGGTTCAGGGCGTAGGCCTCCTCGTCGAAGGCGACGACGTGTTCGTCGCCGTCGCGGGCCATCACCACCAGCCGGTCCAGGGCGTTGACCCGTTCGGCGCGGACGAGGTGGCCGGCGAAGGCCGCGAAGCCGGTGATGTAGCGGCCGGGCTGGTAGGCCACCCAGTCGGTCCAGGTCGCCTTGGCCGGAACCGCCGCTGTGGAGACGCAGAGCTTGAAGTCGACGGCCCCGTCGTCGTTGGTGCGGATCACCCAGCGGTCGCCCCAGTGGTCCAGGCCGTACTTCACCCCCACCCGGCGCGGCTCGGCCACCGCCGGCTCGGCGGTCGGGTCGGTCGCCGGGATCAGCCGCAGCTCGGTGGTCTCCTGGTTGCCGATGTGGATCAGGATGTGGCTGTCGTCGGCCGCGACGCCGACGCCCAGGAACATGCCGTCGTCCGGCTCCTCGTAGACCAGCGCGTCCTCGCCGCCGCGCGCCGGGCGACGGAAGACCTTGGCGGGCCGCGCGTTCTCGTCGCGCCAGATCCAGAACAGCCACTTCGAATCCGGCGAGAAGCAGAAGTCGCCGTAGGCGCTCTCGATGGGCGCGCCGATCTCGGCGCCGGTCGCCAGGTCCTTCACCCGGATCGCGTAGTACTCGCTGCCCTGCTCGTCGGCGGCCCAGGCGAAGAGGGCGTGGTCCGGGCTGTGGCTGGCGGCGGCCACGTGGAAATAGGCCTTGCCCTTGGCCAGCGCCTCCTCGTCGAGCAGCACCTCCTCGCCGTCGTCGCGCCCGCGTGGGCGGCGCCCGTGCAGGGGATGTTCGGCGCCCTTGGCGTAGCGGACGTAGTAGTCCCAGGGCCCGTCGGGAGAGGGGACGGAGCTGTCGTCCTCCTTGATGCGCCCCTTCATCTCGGCGAACAGCGTGGCCTGCAGCTCTTCCGTCCCGGCCAGCACCGCCTTGGTGTAGGCGTTCTCGGCCTCGAGGTGCTCGCGGATGTCGGCCCGCAGCGCCTTGGGATCGCGCAGCACCTGCTGCCAGCCCTCGTCCTTCATCCAGGCGTAGTCGTCGACCCGCACGCGGCCGAGCTGTTCGATGCGGTGCGGGACCTTGGCGGCGACGGGGGGCTTGGGGGCGCTCATGCCCCGCTAGATGCGACGGCGGCGTGCGCCGCTCAAGCGTGACGACGCTGAGCCTGGGATCGAGCGGGCGTGGGACACCTTGCGCGCTCTGTCAGTGGGTCATAATGTTCTCATTTTGTTCTTTACCTTCTGGCCGTCTTCGGATAGGTTTACGCGCGGTGCGGGGGCGATGGTTCTGCGATGCCGCGCAACAATCAATGCTTCCGAAGGGGCGGTGTAGATGCGGCTGAGCGACGACTTGGACGGCAAGGACTGGCAGCGAATTCGTCGGGCTCAACTCTTTCGACCGCAAGAGGCAGGACGCGTCTCCGGCTTGCTGTCCGACGACATGGATATGGAGACGTGGCAGCGCACGCGAACGGCGCAGGCCGGCGGTGGCGCAGCTTCAGCGAATCTAACGAGCGGCGAACCGGGGCCTGCGGTCGACCAGTTCAATGTCGACCGTGATTTCCTGGCCGAGCGGGAGGGTGCGCGTCGGAAAATGTACGTCCCGACCGACAAGGAGGGGCGTGTCATTGGCGACAGCGGGCCGACGATCGGAGTGGGCGTGGATCTTGGCCGCAAGGACACCGCTTATCTGAGGGCTCTGGGGCTCCGCCCGGAGCTGGTGGACCAACTGGCGCCCTATACCGGCAAAAGGCGGGACGTGGCGCTGCAGTACGTCCAGGAAAATCCGCTGGTGCTCTCGGAGCAGGACTACAAATCGCTCAACGCGGCGGTCCAGGATCGGGAACTGCGGAAGCTCGCGTCCAAGTTCGATGCGGTCTCGCAGGTGGGGCCGTTTTCCAAGCTCCCGCGCGACACGCAGACGGCGATCGGCAGTCTCTATTTCCAGTATGGGACGGATGCGCCGGACAAGGCGGCTCCGAATTTTTGGCGTCAGATCACGGCGGGCGACTGGGATGGCGCCTACCATAATCTGAAGAAATTCGGTGACGCCTATCAGCCGCGACGTGACAAAGAGGCGGGGCGATTGGTCTACGACATCCTTTCGGCGAACCTGCCTCGGCCGAAATCTTGACCCTCGATGAGGAGAAGCTTCGCATGAATGGTTGGGGAATGTGGTGCTGCTAGCCGCAGTTGTTCTTGCAGGGGCAGTGACAGCAACCGCTCCTGAATGTGGCCTCGCTCACCTTGAGCTGTGCCGCGACACGAACGTTTTGGTTTGGCGGCGGCCTTTTGTGCGCGCGGTGCGGGCGTTCGTAGGTTCTGGCCGAGCCAGCTATCTGTATCACGGCTCTGTCGCCGACCAGCAGATGGAGGTGCTGGGCGGTCCGCCGGACGATCCCCAACGCATCGGAGCACGCTACCGGTTCACCGCTTGTCGTCATCACTCCTGCGACGAGAAGGGCGCCGCGGTTCTGGAACCGGACGGCCGGGTCGTCGCGACGGCGATCCTTCACACCCGGTGCCTTGAGCCGAAGCCGCCGGGCGGCTGTTCGGACCATGCGGTCCTGACCCTATTCGTCCGCAATCCTGCGCGTGAGGCGCCCGTGATTGAGAATCTCACCGCCTGGGCCAAGGGCGAAATGCTGCGGTATGAGACACTGGAGCGAGTGGAGGTTTACGCCGCCGGGGACGGTGCGCCTAAGCGCGTATCCGTGACGATGCTCGCACACGAATAACGGCTCCCTGGGCGTCGCCGAACGGACTTCCACCTGCGCGAGTCGCGCTGCTCGCGTTCTGCTCAAGCACTGTTGATGCGCCGCGTGCGTCGATCCGCCGCCTGCGCGGTCATGCCGGCTTGTTGGCGAAAGTCGTCCGTGATTCACTGTTTGCACATCGAGATCGCGCACAGAAAGACGCGAAGGGTACAGTGTTACGGGGGCCGCTATGGCCATGGATCTTGCTGTCGAGCTGATCCAGGCGACTGTTCAGCTTGAACAGCCGCTCGGCGACGGCACGCGCACCGTCGGAACCGGCTTCCTGATCTCGGCGCCGGGGCCGGACGGCCAGTCGCGCACGGTGCTGATCACCGCCAACCACGTCTTCGAGAAGATGCCGGGCGCCAAGGCGCGCATTGGCTACCGAATCTCCAATCCCGACGGCTCGTGGAGCTACTCGCCCCAGTCGCTGAAGATCCGCGACGACGAGGGCCACGAGCTGTGGACCCATCACCCCAGCCGCGATGTGGCGGCCATCACCATCAAGGCGCCGCCCGAGTTCGCCAAGGCGGCCCTGCCCGAAGGCTACCTGGCCGCCGACGACACCTTCGGCGCCTACCAGGTCAATCCGGGCGACGAGATGATGGCGCTGGGCTTCCCGCGCGGCCTGTCGGCCAACGCCGCGGGCTTCCCGATCCTGCGGTCGGGCCGGGTGGCTTCGTATCCGCTGGCGCCGGCCAATGTGTTCCCCACCTTCCTGCTCGACTTCGCCGTCTTCCCGGGCAACTCGGGCGGGCCGGTGTTCGTGAACCGGCCCGAGCCGGCGCAAGGGGTGGTGCAGGCCTCGACGCCCGCCTCGCCGGACGGCGGCGTTCCGAAGGGCGGCTTCATCGCCGGCCTGCTGACCCAGCAGGTGGAGCTGAACAGCGAGCGGCTGGAGATCGGCATCGTCACCCACGCGAAGTACATCCGCGAGACGATCGACCTGCTGCAGAACCCGCTGGCGCCCTCGACGGTGGCCGAAGCGCCCGCGCCGGTGGCCGGCGCGCGGACGGCGGCGGCCGAGGAAGCGGTTCCCGACTAGCGTCCGCCGGCCTCCCGCCCGGGAATCTACGCGTTCGTGCGGCCGAGCGGCGGAAGCTCGCCGCGGCTGACGGCGATGCCGAGTTGCAGGCTCTCGGCGATCATCTCGGCCCGGGCCTCGAAGAGCGCGGCGGCCGGGGGCGGGCAGACCTCGGCGGCCGTCTCGCGGAAGAGGGCGAGCCAGCGGGCGAAGTGGTCGGGCCCGATGTCGGGGATCGCGACGTGCACGGGCATCGGGCGGCCTTTGAAGCGGCCCGTCATCAGCATCACCGACGACCAGAAATCGCAGAGCTTGGCGAGGTGCGCGTCCCACCAGTCGCCGATGGCGGCCTCGAAGATGGGGCCGAGGACGGGATCGCGCCTCACCTTGGCGTAGAACGCCGGCACGAGGCGGCCGATCATCTCCTCCGTCACGCCGACGGCGACGCCGGGACCGATGCGTGGCCGCGGCTCCATCAGGCGGCGTCGCGCCAGTCGGCCGTGGCCTTCGGCCATGCCGCGGGGACCGGCCCTCCGGCGTCGCCGTCGGATCGAGCGCCTCCGCGCCGCCGCCTGGAGCGAAGCGCTCCGGCCAAGGCCAGGAGACCGCGGCGGACGATGGTCCGCAGGCGAGCAGCCCCTCCGCGCGGGGCGGCGCTGTCGACGATACGGGCTGAGAGGGTCATTGGGCCAAGCCTCCAGCGTCAGCACCGAAGCGAAGCTGACTTCGAGCTAGATAGGCCGCCCCCTGCCGCGCCGACATTCCGAACGCGCACATAGGGGAATTTACGTAGGCTCAGCCCTGGCCGCGGGGCTTGAAGACGTATTCCAGCTTCAGTCCGTCCGGGTCGGCGAAGAACACCGCGTAGTAGCCGTCGCCATAGCGCGGATAGTCGGCGGGCGGGTCCAGGACCTCGGCGCCGATCTCCCGCAGGAGCGCATGCAGCGCATCGACGTCGTCGCGGCTCTCGGCGTTCCAGGCCACGTGGTGCAGCCCGGGCGAATAGCGGTCGTGGGGCCGCGCGGCGTTCGGCCCCTCGGCCTTCATGATCCCGATGGAGCAGAAGCCGTCCGGGCCGCCGCGATCGAAGTCGTAGCCGCGCGCGTGGGCGGCGACCTCGCGATAGCCCATGAACCCCAGGACCGCCGCGTAGAAGCCGCGGCTGGCCTGGGGATCGCGCACGGTGAGGTCCAGGTGGTGGATCGCCCCGCGCATCGGCTGGCGTCAGGCGCCGTAGACCACCGAGATCGTCTCGGCGATGCAGGCCGGCTTGGCCTCGCCTTCGATCTCGATCGTGCATTCGTTCTTGATCTGCATGCCGCCGGCCTTGGGCTCGGCGCCGATCAGCTTCTGGCGCAGGCGCACGCGCTTGCCGACGCGCACCATGTTGATGAAGCGCACCTTGTCCGAGCCGTAGTTGATGCCGCGGGTCACGCCCTTCACCGGCATCAGGCCGGCCGACAGGAAGGGGATCAGCGAGAGGGTGAGGTAGCCGTGGGCGATCGGACCGCCGATCTCCTTGGTGGCGCGCTCGACGTCGACGTGGATCCACTGATGGTCGCCGGTGGCGTCCGCGAACAGGTTCACACGCTCCTGGGTGATCTCCAGCCAGTCGGACACGCCGACCTCCTGGCCGACCAGTCCGGGCAGGTCCTTGAATTCCACCGGGTTCATCGCTCGCTCCCTCGTGTGTGCGGTTGAGAGCCTCTAGCATCTGTTCGGGCCAGGGCAAGGCGGACGCAGCGTCAGTGGGCGAGATCGCCGGCCGGCTCCGGCGCCGCCCCGACGCCGGGCCGATCCGCGCCGGGTTCGGCGCATGAAAAATGGATGCTCACGGTCAGGTTCAGCCGGTGGGTGAAAACTCGCCCTGGTGGTGTAACATGCCCTGTCAAGGCGAATTCCTTGGTGTGTGACATGCCGCACTGCTCAATCTGGGTACGATGAGCATCGAACTTCGAGGGTCATGCGAGTTGGCTCCCGAGAGTGTTCGGGCTTGCTTCCGGGCCGCTTGCCGCTTCGTGCTGCGCGGCGTCGCGGGCCATGTCGATGCGAGCGGCGGCGACGCCACCGCCGCCTTCGTCATGCTGGCGGTGATGAGCGCCAACCTCGACCACATCGATGAGGATCGCGAACTGGCGCGGCGATATGCGCGGTTCAGCACGCCGGTGCCCGAGGAGGAGCGCCGGCCGGTGTCGGCGCTCGCCGTGGCCGCGCGCCTGGGCCTGCCGCGTGAGACGGTGCGCCGGAGACTGGCCGATCTGGTCGCCATGGGCCGTTGCGTCCGCGAGGACGGCGGCTTCCACGTGCCCACCCGCGTGCTGGCGACGGCCGAGCGCCGCGAGGTGGCGCTGCTGAACTTCGCCGCGGTGCGCCGCCTGCGACGCGACCTCCTGGCGGAGGCGCCCGATGCGTCCTGGCCGCAGCGCGGGCCGGCGGACGAGGTGCTGGACGAGGGAGACGATCCGCCGACCCGGATCGTCAGCCGCCACTCGTCCAACTTTGCGCTCGACTTCATCCATCACCTGGTCGTGCTGACCGGCGGCCACGAGGACGCCGTCGCCTACATGGCCGTGGTGGAGGCGACTTGGCGCGGGCCCGCCTCAGACGAGAGCGCGGCCTTGCCCGGACTGACGATCGCCCAATCCATCGACCGCCCGACGGAGAGCGTGCGCCGCCGCATGACCCACCTCGTGAAGCGCGGCCTGATCGCCCGCACCGAACGGGGCTTCATCGCCCGGCACGAGCCGCACCTGGAGCCGCCGATCCAGGCGGCCAGCCTGGCGACCGTCGCCACGCTGCAGAACCTCTTCGCTCGCCTGGCCCGGCACGGCGTCTACCTGGACTGAGCCGAACCTCAGACGATGCGGCTGCCTTCCTTGCCCCAGTAGGCGTCGCGGATCAGGCGCTTGTAGAGCTTGCCGGTCGGGTGGCGCGGAAGCTCCTGCATGAAGTCGAGCTGGCGCGGGGCCTTCACGTGGCTGAGGTTGGCGCGGGCGAAGGCCATCAGCTCGTTGCGCAGCTCGTCCCCGGCCTCGGCCCAGTCGGCCGGCTGGATGACCGCCACGACCTTCTCGCCCATCTCCTCGTCCGGCGCGCCCACCACGGCCACGTCGGCGACCTTGGGGTGGGTGACGAACAGGTTCTCGATCTCCTGCGGGTAGATGTTCACGCCGCCCGAGATGATCATGAAGCTCTTGCGGTCGGTGAGGTAGAGGTAGCCCTCCTCGTCCACCCAGCCCACGTCGCCCAGCGTGGTCCAGCCGTGCTTGTTGCGGGACTCGGCGGTCTTCTTGGGGTCTCCGTGGTACTCGAACTCGCCGCCGCCGGCGAAGAAGACGAGCCCCTCGGCGCGCGGCGGCAACGGTTCGCCGTCCTCGTCGCAGATCTTCACCTGGGCGGTCATGCCCCGGCCCACCGAGCCCTTGTGCTCCAGCCACTCGGGCGAGGAGATGGCGCAGAAGCCGTTGCCTTCGGTGCCGGCGTAGTACTCGTGGATGATCGGGCCCCACCAGGCGATCATCTGCTCCTTGACCGGCACGGGGCAGGGGGCCGCGGCGTGGAACACCGCCTTCAGCGACGACAGGTCGTGGCGGGCGCGGGCTTCCTCGGGCAGCTTCAGCATGCGCACGAAGTGGGTCGGCACCCACTGGGCCGAGGTGACCTTGTACTTCTCGATGAAGGCCAGCGCGTCCTCGGCGTTGAAACGCTCCATCATCACCACGGTCCCGCCCAGGGCGTGGACGGCCATCGACCAGCCCAGCGGGGCGGCGTGGTAGAGGGGCGCGGGCGACAGATAGACCGTGTCGGGGGTCCAGCCGTAGAGCGCCTGGCCCATCATGGTCAGCCCGTTGACGGCGTCGATGGCCGGGTCGAGGGCGCCGGCGCGCTTGACGCCCTTGGGCCGGCCGGTGGTGCCGGACGAATAGAGCATGGCCTGGCCGGCGGTCTCGTCGCCGATCGGCGTGGTGGGGAAGGCGGCGCGCGCGTCCTCGAAGCTCTCGAACGGGGCCTCGGCGCCGCCCACCATGTAGAGCTTCACGCCGGGGATCAGCGGGGCGACCTCGTGGGCCGCGTCGGCCAGCGCCGCGGACGTTACGAACACCTTGGCGTTGCAGTCCTTGACGATGTACTCGACCTCGCCGGCCGTCAGCTTGGACGACAGGCAGGTGAAGCGCAGGCCCGAGCGCTGGGCCGCCCAGAGCAGCTCGTAGTAGCGCGGGTTGTTGTCGAGGAAGTAGGCGACGGCGTCGCCCGGCTTCAGCCCGAGCGAGCGGAACAGGTGCGCGCCCTGGTTCGACCGGGCGTCGAGCTCGCCATAGGTCACCGTCTCGCCGGAGTAGGCCATGATGAACGCCGGCTTGTCCGGGTTGGCCGCCGCATGAACCTTCGGATGCATGGACCCTTCACTCCCTTGGGCGGCGAGGCGTCGCCGCCGTTTTGCGCCCATTGCGGGTCTTGACCTAACGGGCGTCAAGCCGCGCGAGCGCCGGCGTCGCTTCCAGGCGTCATCCCGGTTTGGGGGCGGCCCAGGACCGGGACCCATTCGTGGTGAGGTCGGAGGCCGCGCGGGGCGGCTCCGTGGGTTTGCCTGGACGATCAGGTGTTCATGGGTCCCGGTCTTCGGCCGTTGGCCGAAACCGGGATGACACGCGGGGGGGTGGGCTACCAGCCGGAGCCGCCGGGGTAGCGGGCGCCGGGCGGGGCGCGTTCCCAGGGCATCAGGTAGGGCGTGGGCGATTCTTCGTCAGAGGGGGGCTCGACGGGCGGGGATGCTGGGTCCCGGGTCTCCGCTTCGCTCCGCCCGGGATGACGGGGGTGGAGGGAGGCCCCCTCCGTCGTCCCGGCTTGGGGCCGGGACGCCACCTCCCCCGCTTCGGCGGGGGAGGAGCGGGTGGTGCGGACAGGCTCCTCCCCCGTGACCACGGGGGAGGTGGCGCGCAGCGCCGGAGGGGGCTTCAGGCGCT
>NZ_WGNY01000040.1 GCF_016124325.1 Phenylobacterium sp. | reverse complement strand
GATCTTCGCCCGGGCCGCCAGCAGCGCATCGATCTCGATGTCGATGTTCAGCGGGAAGTGCGGCACGTCGCGGAAGCTGTCGGTCATCCGCCGCGCCACGGTCTTCCTCATGCCGTCCAGCGGGATCAGGTCGTAGCTGCCGGGCGCTATGCCCATCTGCTCCAGGCTCTGGGCCTGGCGCGGCGCGGCCGCCGGAGCGGCGCCGGCCGACGCCGGCGCGGGCTTGGCCTGGCCGGGCTTGGCGGCCTCAATGTCGACCTTGACGATGCGCCCGTGCGGGCCAGAGCCCGCGATCGCCGAAAGGTCGATCCCCTTCTGCTCGGCCAGCCGCCTGGCCAGCGGCGAGGCGAAGATGCGGGCGCCTTGGGCTCCTCCCCCGCGCGCGGGCGAGGAGGACCGCGAAGCGGTGGTGGGGGCGGCCGCCGGAGCCGTGCCCCCTCCGTCGCCCCGGACCGGGTCCGGGACGCCACCTCCCCCGCTCGCGGGGGAGGAGCTGGGCGCTTCGGCCGGCTTCGGCGGCGGCGGGGCCGAGGCGCCGTCCTCGCCGGACAGTCGGGCGATCGGCGCGTTGACCTTCACGCCTTCGGTGCCCTCCGGCACCAGGATCTCCTCGACCACGCCTTCGTCGACGGCCTCGACCTCCATGGTGGCCTTGTCGGTCTCGATCTCGGCGATCACGTCGCCCGAGGAGACCTTGTCGCCCACCTTCACGTGCCACTTCGCCAGCGTGCCCTCCTCCATGGTGGGCGACAGGGCGGGCATCAGGATCTGGATGGTCATGTCAGTCGCAGAACAGGTCGGCGCAGGCTTCGACGATGGCGTCCACGTCGAGGCGGTAGTGGCGGTATAGATCCGGGATGTCGCCGACCTGGCCGAAGCCGTCGACGCCCAGCGACGAGACCCGCTGGCCGCGAACGCCGCCCAGCCAGGACAGGGTCGCCGGCGACCCGTCGATCACGGTGACGAGGCCGGCGTCCGCCGCGAGGCGCCGGAGCAGCGCTTCGGCGTGGCTCTCGCGTCGGCCGCCGCCGCCCCATCGGTCCCGGCGAGACGCCATCCAGTCGCGGTGGAGAAGGCCAGGCGAGACGACGTTCAGCACGCCCAGCCCTGGGATGTCCTCGGCCAGCGCCTCCGCCGCCTCCAGCACCTCGGGCGCCACGGCCCCGCAGAAGGCGATCGCGGCCTCCGCGCCGGGCGCGGGCGGCCTGAGCCAATAGGCGCCCCTGAGGGCGTCCTCGCGCCAGCCGTCGTCCTCGCGCTCGACCTGCCGCAGCGGCCGCGTGGTCAGTCGCAGGTAGACCGATCCGCCGTCGTCGGCCTGCATGTGGCCGAAGGACCAGCGCATCACCTCGGCCAGCTCGTCCACGAAGGCGGGCTCGAAATAGGTCAGCCCCGGTTGGCCCATGCCGATGAGGGGGGTGTAGATCGACTGGTGCGCGCCGCCTTCCGGCCCCAGTGTCACGCCGCTGGGCGTGGCGACCAGCATGAAGCGGGCGTCCTGGTAGCAGGCATAGTTCAGCGCATCGAGCCCGCGGGAGATGAACGGGTCGTAGACCGTCCCCACCGGCAGCAGTCGTTGGCCGAACAGCGGCGCCGAGAGACCGAGGGCGGCCAGGTTCAGGAACAGGTTGTGCTCGGCGATGCCCAGCTCGACATGCTGGCCGGCGCCGCCGCCGGCCCACTTCTGGGGCGACGGGATCCTGGCGTCGCGGAAGACGTCGGCCGTCTCGCGCCGGCGGAAGAGGCCGCGCTGGTTCACGAACCCGCCGAGATTGGTCGAAACGGTCACGTCCGGGCTGGTGGTGACGATCCGGTCGGCGATCGGGTGGCCCGACTTGGCGAGGTCCAGCAGGATGCGTCCGAAGGCCGCCTGGGTGGATTGCTCGGCGCCCTCCGGGTCTGGAAACGCCGCGCGATCCGGAACCGGCACGGGCGCGGCGGCGAAGCGACGTTCGGCGGGCTGGGCGAAGGGGGCCGTGGCGATGGCCACCCGCACGGCTTCCGCGTCGTCGTCGGACAGGCCCGCGAACGGCTCCCACTCGCGGCCCTCCGGCACGCCCAATCCGGTCCGCACCGTTTCGATCTGGGCCGGCGTCATCAGCCCCGCGTGGTTGTCCTTGTGGCCCTGCAGGGGCAGGCCGAAGCCCTTCACCGTGTAGGCGATGAAGAGGGTGGGCGTGTCGTCCTGCGCGGCCTCGAACGCTTCGATCAGCGTCTCGATGCAATGGCCGCCCAGTCCGATCATGAGCTGGTGCAGCTCGTCGTCGGAGAAGCTCTGCAGCAGCGCGCGCACGCCGGGCCTGCGGCCGATGTCGACCATCAGGCGCGCACGCCAGGCCGCTCCGCCCTGGTAGGTCAGGGCGGCGTATTCGGCGTTGGAGCAGGCCTCGATCCAGGCCTTGAGCGCCGCGCCGCCGGGGCGGGAGAACGCGCGCTCCTGGCCCTTGCCCCATTTCAGGGTCACGACCCGCCACCCCGCGGTCTCGAAGATGTCGTCGAACCGGTCGAACATCCGGTCGGCGGTGGTCGCGTCGAGGCTTTGGCGGTTGTAGTCGACGATCCACCAGCAATTGCGGATATCGTGCTTATAGGCCTCGATCAGGCACTCATAGATGTTGCCCTCGTCGAGTTCGGCGTCGCCCAGGGTGGCCACGAACCGGCCCTTGCGATCGGGGTCCAGCAGGCCGTGGCCCTGGAGATAGTCCTGCGTCAGGGCGGCGAAGGCGGTGATCGCCACGCCCAGGCCGACCGAGCCGGTCGAGAAGTCGACGTCGTCCTTGTCCTTGGTCCGTGACGGATAGGACTGCGCCCCGCCGAAGCTGCGGAAGGCTTCGAGCTGCGCCCGCGTCTGGCGGCCCATGAGGTACTGCGCCGCATGGAACACCGGGCTGGCGTGCGGCTTCACGGCGACCCGGTCCTGCGGGCGCAGGGCGTGGAAATAGAGCGCCGTGAGGATCGTGGTCATGGAGGCGCAACTTGCCTGGTGTCCGCCGACCTTGAGCCCGCCGCGGCTCTCGCGCAGGTGATTGGCGTTGTGGATCGTCCAGATCGCCAGCCAGCGCAGCCGGGCGTCGAGGTGGGTCAGGGCGCGCAGGCGCGCCGTCGGCGCCGCGACCTGCGATCTGGGAAGGGGATTGGCCATGTCGCCTCCATGGGACGTGGCTGACTACCATCTTCCCGGAGACGATTTCTGGCGAAGACGTCCATGATGCGAGCGCGCAGCGCCATATTCTGCTACCGCATGCGAATTGCTTGGCAGAATCTGCAAGGGACCCCGTGCAAGTCGACCTTGATGCGATCGATCGCAGGATCCTGCTGGAACTGCAGCGCGACGGGCGGCTGACCAATCAGGAGCTGTCGGACCGGGTCGGTCTCTCGCCGAGCCCTTGCCTGAGGCGGATGCGCCGCCTCGAGGAAGCGGGCGCGATCGACCGCTACGTCGCGCTTGTCGACGCCGCGTCCGTGGGGCTTCAGATCACCGCGTTCGCGCGCGTGGCCCTGGCCAGCCAGGACGCCTCCCAGCTCGACCAGTTCGAGCGCGAGGTCTCGCGCTGGCCCGAAGTGCTGGAATGCTATCTGATGACCGGCGAGGTCGACTATCAGCTTCGCGTCGTGGCGAAGAGCCTCTCGGACTACGAGAGCTTCCTGCGCGAGAAGCTGGCCCGCATCCCGGGCGTCGCAAAGATCCACTCCAGCCTCGCGTTTCGACCGATCGTGTATCGGACGGAGTTGCCGGTCTAGGATCAGGGCCGGGGAGGGGCTGGGGGCCAGCGTCATCGCCCGCCTCGAAGCGGGCGCCTGGGCCCCTGGTCGCCGAAGCCTACTGCTCCTCGGAAAGCCACAACTCGTGGGCGTCCAGGGCCATGCGCAGGAGCCGCTTGTGGGCCTCCGCGCGGGCGGCCAGTTCGGCCCGCCGGGCCTCGAAGTCCTGCCGCTCGGCCAGCAGCCGATCGCTCAGGTCGCGCTCGCCGAGCTCATAGGCCCGGGCGATGCGCCTGGCCGTCTGTTCGGAGGCCGCGCGCGCGCCGTTGGCGGCGTTCCAGGCGTCCAGCGCCGCCGAGGCCGCGATGACGTCGCCGCGCGCGGTCGCCCGCACGTCCCGCGCAACCATGGCGAAGCGCGCCTCGGCGGCCGAGGCCTCCGCCGCCTGGCGATCGGCGGCGGCGCTCCGGCGCGGCCCGCTGAACGGGATGGAGACGAAGAGGCCGATGCCGCTCTCCTCGCCGCCGCGTTCGGAAAAGGTGCGCACGCCCAGCGTCGGATCGGGCAGGCGGTCGCGACGCACGCGGGTCGCCAGGAACCGTTCGCGGTCGGCCAGGGCGCGGGCGATGGTGATCTCGTGGCTGCGCTCGAGGATGATATCGGTCCAGGCCTGGAAGGGACGGTCGGGCGCCGCGGGGGGCGACAACTCGGGGGCGTTGGCCGGCGCCAGGCCGGGAAACATCATCTCCACGTCGGCCCGGGCGGCGGCTTCGGCGCCGGCGGCCTGAGCCGCGGCGGCCCGGGCCCGGGCTTCGGCGCCGCGGGCTTGGTCGAGATCAAGGGGCGCGGCGTCCTTCAGCTCGACACGACGGGCGAGGGCGGCGGCCTCCCGGGCGTAGGTCGCGAGCTCGGCCTCGGCCAGGGCGCGCCGTCCGGCGGCTTCGGCCCAGGACAGCCATCGATCGATCAGGACCAGGGACGCCTGGTGGCGCGCATCGTCCACACTGTCTTCAGCGGCCTTCAGGCCGGCGCGTCCGGCGGCGCGATCCATTTCCGCCTTGCCGGGCAGCCGGAGCCCCCGGGCGGCCTGAACCGACCATTCCGAATAGTTGCCTTCCTTGCGCACCCTGCGGTCGTCGAAGGCGGCGGTGAAGACGGTCTCGTGCTCGCCGGCGTTCAGGATGCGCTGGTCCGCGCGGGCCGCGCCCAGCAGCGCGCGGGCCTCGGCGAGCTGGGGCGTGGCTTCGAGCGTGTCGAGGATCATGGCGTCCGGCGGCAGGAACCCGGGGCGGGCCATGCCGGGGTCGGAGGCGAGGGCGGCCGCGGGCGCGAGGACCAGGGCCGAAGCGAGAAGGGCGAGCGTGCGCATCAGTCGGCGGCCTCCAGGGCGGCGGCGCCGCGCTCCATGCCGAAGCGCCGATAGAGGATTGGAAGCAGGATCAGGGTGAGGAAGGTGGAGGTGACCAGCCCGCCGACCACGACGATGGCGAGCGGCTTCTGGATCTCCGAGCCGGGTCCCTTGGCGAGCAGCAGGGGTGCGAGGCCCAGCGCCGTGATCGAGGCGGTCATCAGCACCGGCCGCAGCCGTCGGCGCGCGCCCTCCGTCACCGCCTCGCCCACCGCCAGGCCTCGCTGGATCAGGTCGTTGAAGTGGGACACGAGCACCAGGCCGTTCAGAACGGCGATGCCGAGGAGCGCGATGAAGCCGACGGAAGCCGGCACCGAGAGGTACTGGCCCGAAACCCACAGGCTCAGCATCCCGCCGATCACCGCGAAGGGAATGTTGGCGAGGATCAGCAGGGCCTGGCGCACGGACCGCAGGGTGACGAACAGCACCAGGAAGATCAGCGCCAGGGCGGCGGGCACCACGACGCCCAGGCGGGCGGCGGCGCGACGCTGGTTCTCGAACTGGCCGCCCCAGACCAGGCGGTAGCCCTGCGGCATCGGCACGTCGCGGGCGACGCGCGCCTGGGCCTCCTTGACGAACCCCACCAGGTCGCGGCCGGTGACATAGGCCTGCACCACCGCGAAGCGTGAGGCGTTCTCGCGGTCGATCTTCACAGGCCCCTGGACGCGTTCGACCCGCGCCAGGTCGCCGACCCGGGCGAAGCCGCCGTCGGGGGTGGCGATCTCGATCTGCTCGAGGGCCTCGGGTCGGGCGCGGGCGTCCTCAGGACCGCGGACGAGCACCGGCGTGCGCCGACCGGGCTCGAAGACCACACCCGCCGGTTCGCCCTCGATCTGCGCGCGAAGTTCGCTTTGGACGGCCTCGATCGACAGGCCCGAGCGGCTGGCCGCGCCGCGGTCCATCTCAAGCTGCAGATAGTCCACGCTGTCGCCGGCCACGGTGTAGACATCGGCGGCGCCTGGCGTCGCCTTGATGGTCGACTGGATGCGGGTGGCCAGATCGCCGAGGGTCGCCAGATCCGGGCCGAACACCTTCACGGCCAGGTCGCCGCGGCTGCCGGTCAGCATCTCCGAGACGCGCATCTCGATCGGCTGGGTGAACGCCGAGTCCACGCCGGGGAAGTCGGCGGCGACCTTGCGGATCTGGTCGGTGAGCCAGGCCTTGTCCTTGCGCCGCCACTCGCTCTTGGGCGCCAGCACCAGGAAGCTGTCGGTCTCATTGAGGCCCATGGGATCGAGCCCCAGCTCGTCGGAGCCGACGCGGGCGACGATGCGCTTGACCTCCGGCACGCGGGCCAGGACCGCGCGCTGCACCGCCATGTCCTGCCTGGCGCTTTCGTCCAGATTGATGGACGGCAGCTTGGCGAGCTGCATCAGGATCGCGCCCTCGTCCATGGTCGGCATGAAGCTCTTGCCGACGAGGACATAGCCGGCGCCGGCGGCGGCCATGCCGATCGCGGCGGCGGCGATCACCGGCATGGGCTTGGCCAGGGAGCGAGCGAGCAGGCGCTCGTAGAACGGCCCGATCCTGCGCATCAGCCAGGACTCGTGATGGGGCGACGCCTTCAGGAGGAACGAGGCCAGCACCGGGATCAGGGTGAAGGACAGGACGAGCGAGGCGGCCAGGGCGAAGACGATGGTCAGGGCCACCGGCGCGAACAGCTTGCCCTCGAGACCCTGCAGGCTGAGCAGCGGCATGAAGACCAGGCAGATGATCAGGACGCCGGAGACCACCGGGACGGCGACTTCCCGCGCGGCCTCGTAGATCAGGTGCAGCTTGCGGGACCGCGACGCCTCCGGATCGGTCAGGCGCTCGACCGTGTTCTCGACCACGACGACGGCGGCGTCGACCAGCATGCCGATGGCGATCGCCAGCCCGCCCAGGCTCATCAGGTTGGCCGAGAGGCCGAAGGCCCGCATGAGCAGGAAGGTCGAAAGCGCGGCGAACGGCAGGGTCACCGCCACGACCACCGCCGCGCGCCATTCGCCGAGGAACAGCACCAGCAGGATGACCACCAGGATCGTGGCTTCCATCAGCGCGTGGATCACCGTGCCCGTCGCCCGCTCGACGAGTTCGGAGCGGTCGTAGAACGGCTTGATCTCGACCCCGGGGGGCAGCGTCGCCTTGACCTCCTGGAGGCGCGCCTTGACGGCCCTGACCACGGCGCTGGCGTCGGCGCCGCGCAGGGCGATGACGATGGCCTCGGCGGCCTCTCCCTTTCCGTTCTCGGTGACGGCCCCGTAGCGGGTGAGCGCCCCGGTGCGAACCTGCGCCACGTCGCCCAGGCGCACCGCGCCGCCGCCGGGCAGCTCGATGGCGGTGGCGCGAAGGTCCTCCAGCGAGGTCGCGGCGCCCACCACGCGCACGATGAGAGCCTCTTCGCCTTCGATCAGGCGACCGGCGCCGTCGTTGCGATTGGCGGCCTCTATGGCGCGCCTGAGTTGGGCGGCGGTCAGGCCCGCGCTGGCCAGGGCGGCAGGGTCGGGAATGATCTCGAAGGCGCGGGCGCGTCCGCCCAGGACATTGACGTCGGCGACGCCGGGCAGGCCGCGCAGGGCCGGGCGCACGGTCCAGTCCAGGAGCGTGCGGCGTTCCTCCAGGCTCAGCCCGCCGCCCTCCAGCGTGAACATGTAGACGTCCGACAGCGGCGTGGAGATCGGCGACAGGCCGCCCGAAACGATCGAGGGCAGGCTCGCCATGGCGTTGGCGAGACGCTCGGCGGTCTGCTGCCGCGCCCAGTAGACGTCGACGCCTTCCTTGAAGTCGAGGGTGATGTCGGCGATCGCGTACTTGGCCGTCGAGCGCAGGATCGTCTGGTTCGGGATGCCCAGGAGCTCCATCTCCAGGGGCGTGATGACCTGGTTCTCGACTTCCTCCGGCGTCATGCCGGGGGCCTTCAGGATGATCTTCACCTGGGTGGGCGAGATGTCCGGGAACGCGTCGACGGGCAGCTGGCGGTAGGCCGACCATCCGGCGACGATCAGGCCGAAGGCCGCGACGACGATCATAAGGCGCTGGGACAGCGCGATGGAGACGAGGCGGGACAGCATGGATCAGCGCCCTGCCGCGGCCTTGAGCTGGCTCACGCCGGCGCTTGCGACGACCGCGCCCGGGGCGAGCCCCGTGACCACGGCGAGGGTCCGGGACACGCCCTGGACGGTCACGATCTGGGGCCGATAGCCGTCGGAGGCCCGCACGAACACCGCGTCGCGGCCGTCGAGGCGCGTCAGGCTGGATCGCGGCACCGCGACCGAGCCCGCCGGGGCCGAACCCATGACGGTGAGCTGGACCGCGCGGCCGGGCGCCAGGCCCGTGCCGGGCGGCAGTTCGGCGCGAAGCACCGCCGAGCGCGTGCGGGGATCGATCGCCGTGCCGGCGGCGACGACGCGGCCGCGCACGCCGCCGACTTCGACGCCCGCGCCGACCTTGACCTGGCCGATCAGGGCGGCGGGAAGCCGGGCCTCGACCCACAGCCGATCGTCGCGGTCGACCACGATGGCGGGCGCCATGGCCTCCACCCCGCCGCCGGGCTGCAGGCTCAGCTGCGAGATGTGCCCGGAGATCGGCGCGCGCAGCGCGTACTCGCCCGCCTTTCCCGTGCCGCCGCCGGCGCCGGCCAGGAGTCTGCTGTTCTCGGAGGCCATCGCGCGGGCCTGGGCGGCGCGCGCCTCGGCCTCCTCTGCGCGGGCGCCGGCGATGATGCCTTCGTTGGCCAGGGTGCGGGCGCGCCTGGCGGCGGCCTCCGCCGTTCGCGCCTCAGCCTGGGCGGCGACAAGCGCGGACGACACGCGCAGGGCGTCCTGGCTGTACACGACGGCGAGCCGCTGGCCCGCCTTGACCGCCTGGCCCTCCAGCACATCCACCTGAACGACGGTTCCGGCGAAGGGCGCGGAGACGATCACCCGGCCGTTCAGCGGCGGCGTCGTCACGCCGGGCAGGGTGGCGAGCGCCGCTTCCGTCGCGGCGGTGGCCGTCGCCGTTCGCAGGCCCATGTTGCGCGCCTGGGCGGCGGTGAGCGGAACGGCGGGCGGAGCGCTCGCCGCGATCTGCGGCAAGGCCATTGCGAGCGTGCTCGCAACGACGGCCCAATAGCGTCGTCTGAACATTTCGGGGTTCCCAAGGGGCGCTGGCCGCCTGTCTGACGCGGCCCGCTGAAACCACCCTGAACCGGAGCTGAAACGAAGCTGAACTCGGATGCGCGCCGGGGCGCTTTCAGGCAGGTTTCAGGTGGGCTGTGCTACGCCCTCGGCCGAAACGAGGCTTAGATGCGGATCCTGCTCGCCGAAGATGACGCCGAACTCGCGCGTCGGCTCGGCCTTGCCCTGGGCGAGGCGGGCTTCGCGGTCGACTATGCCGACGACGGACCGGATGCGCTGTTCCTGGGCGAGACGCAGGATTTCGACGCGGTGGTGCTGGATCTGGGACTGCCCAAGATGACCGGGCTGGAGGTGCTCAAGCGCTGGCGCCGCGCCGGCCGCGACACGCCGGTCCTGGTGCTGACCGCGCGCGACGCTTGGACCGAGCGTGTCGAGGGGCTGAACGCGGGCGCCGACGACTATATGGGCAAGCCGTTCCAGGCCGCCGAGGTGGTGGCGCGGCTGCGCGCCCTGGTGCGCCGCTCGGCGGGCGCGGCCTCGTCGGTGTTGCGGGTCGGCGATGTCTCGCTCGACGCCGGCGCCAGGCTCGTGGAGGTCTCCGGACAGCCGGTCGAACTCACCGCCCGCGAGCTGCGGATCCTCAGCTATCTGATGTACCGGGCGGGACGCATCGTCTCCCAGACCGAACTTGCCGACCACGTCTACGCCATGGACGACATGCGCGAGTCCAACACCATCGAGGTCTATGTCGCGCGCCTGCGCAAGAAGCTCGGGCGCGACGCGATCCGCACGATCCGCGGCCTCGGTTACCGGATGGGATAGCATGGGCCGGTTCTGGAAGAGCTTCCGGGCGCGGCTCATCATCGGGTCGGTCGTGTGGATCTGCGGCGGGGTGGCGCTGAGCGGCCTGGCGCTGTCGGAGCTGTTCCGCGCCCATGTGACCGAACAGTTCGACGGGGAGCTTCACGGCCACGCCGCGGAGCTGGCCGCGCTGGTGGACGTCGACGCGAAGGGCCGGCCCTTCCTGCATCGCCGCCTCAGCGATCCCCGGTTCCTGCCCTCCCGCTCGGGCTTCTACTGGCAGATCGACGCTTCCGACGGCCAGGCGGCCGCCTCGCCGTCGCTGTCCGGGGCCGCCCTGCCGCTGGACGGGCCGCCGCCCGATCCGGGCGTGGAGCGCCACTCCTTCATCGACGGGCCCACGGGCCAGCTGCGGCTCGTCCAGCGCACTGTGAGGCTGGCGGGCGGGGGCGAGACATTGCGCATCGGCATCGGCGCCGACGAACGGCTGCTGCAGAATGTGCTCGCCGACTTCAATCGTACGCTCGTGCTGTCGCTCGGCGTGATCGCGCTGGGCCTTATCGGCGCGGCGTTCTTGCAGGTGTGGTTCGGGTTGCGGCCGTTGGCCAAGGTGCGCGCGAACCTGGTCGACGTACGCCAGGGCCGGGCGGCGCGCCTGCCGTCGGACGCGCCCGACGAGGTGATGCCGCTCGTGCGCGACATGAACGCGCTGATCGACGCCAACCACGAGATGATCCGGCGCGCCCGCACCCAGGCGGGCAACCTGGCCCACGGGCTGAAGACGCCGCTGGCCATTCTCGTCGACGAAGGCGAGCGGCTGCGCGCCGCCGGCGACGGCTCGGCCGCCAATGTGATCCTCGCCCAGTGCGAGCGCATGCGCCGCCAGATCGACTACCAGATCGCGCGGGCGCGGGCGGCGGCGTCGCGCAGCGCGCCCGGCGCGGTCGCCGACGTGGTTGCGGCGCTTGAGCCGGTGATCTCGGCGATGACGCGCCTGTACGGGCGTCGCGGCGTCGCTTTCGCCCTTTCCACCGAACGACCGCTGGTCGCGGCGGTGGAGGCCCAGGATCTTGGAGAGATGGTGGCCAACCTCGTGGACAACGCCGGGAAATGGGCCAACTCGCGCGTGGAGGTCGCCGCCGCGTCCGACGCCGGCAAGATCAGAATAACCGTGGACGATGACGGCCCGGGCCTGCCGCCGGAAGCCTGGGAGGTCGTCTTCAATATCGGCCAGCGCCTGGACGAGCAGGCGCCTGGATCGGGCCTCGGCCTGTCGATCGTGCGTGACCTCGCGATCCTGTACGGCGGGCGCGCCTG
This sequence comes from Phenylobacterium sp., assembly GCF_016124325.1. Lineage (GTDB taxonomy): Bacteria > Pseudomonadota > Alphaproteobacteria > Caulobacterales > Caulobacteraceae > Phenylobacterium. Next base: position 54,480 of record NZ_WGNY01000040.1, on the reverse strand, counting down.
GCTGGAGCAGGCGCCCATCGGCGGCGTGCGAGCCATCCTGGAATTGCCGCAGCCGCAATAGCATCGGCGACCGGCCGTTCCAGCCCCGATCGCAACGTCGGCATCCGCTCACTCGGTCGTCGGCGGACATCCTCTCGACCAGGCGTCGAAGGCGGCGCGCCGCCGCCCCTGGAGAGCGCGAGTGTCCTCGGCGTCCGAGACGGCTGGTGAGCGGGCGTCGGCCCGCTCCGGCCAAGGTGAACGCTAACGCCGCCGCTCCAGGGTCCATCGCATGAGCCAGAGGTGCAAGGCGTGCACCCCGAGCAGGACGAGCGCGGCGAACATGATCACCGGTATGACGAGGTGTTCCTGACCCGCCTTCGGCTTCAGGAAGATGAACGGCGCCAAGCAGGCCGCGGCCAGAACGGGCATGAACGCAAGCGCGACGGGACGTGGCGCGGTCCAAGTCACCGAGCCGTCCAGCCACCATTGCATCGGCAGGCGCCGCTCTTCCTTGAAGCGACGGTTGGCGCGCAGCGACATCGCCGTGAGGAGCGCCAAGGTCATCATGGCGACCATAACGGCAACGGGTTGTGCCATGAGACGGTCTCCGGCCGACCCGAGATTTAGTCGCCCAGGAGACGGTCGGCAACGGGTCGGGCGCTCGTGTCTGGTGATGGCGAAACCCGCGCTTCCGTAGGCTTAGGCTCCGAAGATCCAGGCTCCGATGAGGGTGTTCGTCTGCACGTCCACAAGGATCATCTGACCGCCCCCGGTCATGTTGATCACTGTATCGGCGCCCTCGCCGCCTGCGACGGAGGTCAGCACTTGGGCCCGTAATTCATCGTTCCATCGGCTGCCGACCCGCTTCTCGAACCCCGCAAACCGAGCATCCCCGAACGCAAATGTGGCGACGCCGGTCGCGAGCACCAGCGCCCCGCGCTTCACTGCCGGCCGAATTCCCGCCGGAGTTCGGTCTTCGCCTGTTCGAGGATCCGCCGCCGATCCTGCGGGAGGTTGTTCCCCGCGCGGTTGATGTAGAACGCCAGCATCGACATCGCCGAGCGGAACGGGTTCGACTTGCGGCGCTTGCTCCGTTCGGCCGAGTGCTTGAGCGAGCGCGCGATCGCCCTGGGACTGTCCTGGGTGAACACCTGCTCCTTCAGGTCGAGCGCGTCGCTCTGCTCGGTCGCCTTGGCCGACCAGCGCCGGGCGTCGTGTGTTCCGCTCGGCTTGTCGCCGCGATCAGTGCGGCGCTTGGGAATGCTGGCCTCCCGGTCGCGCGATCTGATGGAGGGCGTCGCCGGCCTGCGGAGCCGTGCGACCGCCCGTGCAGTCGGCCAGCGACAGGATGCCGACGAGCCGCTTGTCGCGATTGAGCACGGGCAGGCGCCGCAGCTGCTGGTCGCCCATGTTGGCGAGGACCTCGTCGACTTCCTGATCGTCGTAGCAGTAGAGGACCTCGGCGCTCATTACCTCGCGCACCTTGGCGTCGCAGCCCTTGCCGTCGCCCACGGCGCGTATGGCGATGTCGCGGTCGGTGATGGCGCCGACCAGGCGCTCGCCTTCACCGACCGGGAGCATCCCGATATCGCCGGCCGCCATGGCCTGGGCGGCCTGCTGGATGGTGTCGTCGGGACTGGCGAACCTGACCTCACCGGTCATGCATTCAGTGACCTTCATCGCTAACTCCGATTGTCTGGATTCGGCGCCGCGTTGCGCCCATCGAATCCAACGGGGCGGCCGCCAGCTCGTTCCTACGGACGCGCCTGTTCAGCGGCGGGCCGCGAACGTCTCGATCATGCGTGCGCAGAACGCCGGCAGGTCGTCGGGTTTGCGTGAGGTGATCAGGCTGCGATCGACGACGACGTCCGCGTCGACCCAGTCGGCGCCGGCGTTCGTGAGGTCCGTCCTGAGCGAGGGCCAGGAGGTCATCCTGTGACCGCGCGCGATTCCGGCGTCGATGAGCGTCCAGGGCCCATGGCAGATGGCGGCGATCGGCTTCGAGGCGTCGCCGAAAGCCCTGATGAAGTCGATGGCGCGCGGCTCGAGGCGCAGCGCGTCGGGATTGATCACGCCGCCTGGGAGCACGATGGCGTCATAGTCGTTAGCGCTCGCGGCGGAGAGTTCGCGGTCGACGCTCGTCTCGGCCGCCTTGTCGTGATGGCGGAAGCCCTGGATGCGGCCGGCCTTGGGCGCGACCACCTCCACCTGGGCGCCCGCTTCGCGCAACGCCTCCACGGGCCGTGTGAGCTCGACTTCCTCGAAGCCGTCGGTGGCGAGCACCGCGACCTTGCGGCCGCGCAGTTCATTGTTGGGCATTGATCCCTCCGGGTTCTGTTTCAGGAACCGCCTGCTTCGGCGCGGCGTCAGCCGTCCGCGAAGTAGCGGCGGGTGGCGATGACGAGGGCGGAGCGGTCGGCGACGGCCACCAGGACGTCATGGCCTGCCGTCGTGAGCTGGGCGGCCAGCGCCGCGGCAGCCCGCTGGGCCAGAAGCTCCGACAGGAAATAGATGGGCTGGAAACGCTGGTCGCAGCCAAGACTCCAACCGCCACCGGCTGGCGACACCCGCAGGTGGATGTCCGACGCCATCGGCGCGGACGGCCTAGCCGTGGGCTTCATGGCGGCGGGTCTCCCAACCCTTCTTCGCCGCCGCGGAACGCTTGGCGTGGGACTGGCTGGAGCCGCCGATCCGGCCGCCCTTGCGGGAGGCCGCGTGGCTTTCGGCCTTGCCTCGGCCCGAGCCCGATTTGTTGCCGCCGCCGGATTCCTTGTTGACCGTCGCCCAGGCGCGCCGTTCGGCCTCCTCATGGCTGACGCCGCGGCTCTCGTAGCCCTCCTCGATGTGCTCGGCCTTGCGCTTCTGCTTGTCGGTGTAGCTGCTCTTGTCTCCGCGGGGCATCGCGATTCCCTCCTTGGTTGGGAAGGACAACGGCACGGCGGCGATCGGGTTCACGGCGCCGCTGGAGACGCTCCGATCCAGCTTGAGCGTGGGGAACGGGTTCGTGAACCGGGGGTTTGGGTCCCACGCCGCCAGTGCAGCGGCGCATCCAGAACGGGAGATACCCATGAACCGCCAGCTATCCGTCGCGGTGACAGTCGTCGCGGCGCTCAGCGCCGCCGCCTGCAGCCCCAAAACCGACACCGAGGGCGCGGCGACGCCAGCTGAACAGGCGGCGACCCCGTCGGCCAACCCGGCGGCGACGATACCAACGCCGGCCGACGAAACCGCGGCCCCGGTGTTCGTCCAAATGGCGGCCGTGAGCGACATGTTCGAAATCCTGGCGGCGCGCCTGGCGCAGCAGCGCGCCCAGAGCCCCGCGGTGAAGTCGTTCGCGTCGCAGATGATCAAGGATCACACCAAGTCGACGAACGACCTGACCGCCGCGATCACGGCGTCCGGCCAGTCGCTGACCGTTCCGACCACGCTGCCCCAGGCCAAGCAGGCCGTCCTCGACGACCTGAACAAGGCTAGCCCGGCCGAGTTCGACAAGGACTACATGGGCGGTCAGGTCGACGCGCATCAGGACGCCTTGAACCTGTTGCAGCGCTATGCCGAGGACGGCGACGTCGATCAGCTGAAGTCGTTCGCCGCGGCCACCGCGCCGATTGTCCAGCAGCACCTCGATCGGGCCAAGACGATCCGCGACGAACTGAAGTAGCGGCGCGCGCCGGACCGCCGGGGCCGCCGGCGGTCCGCGCCCGCTCAGATGACGAGAAGGAGAACGGAATGCTGTTTGGGCAACGAGGACTGGAGACCCTGGCGATGTTGATGATCGGCGACGGCCTGCTCGCGCTGGCCTCGCCGCGCCGACACGTGTCCGTCTGGCGCCGGGGGCCGGAGCCTTGGCGGCGATTCCTGGACTACTTCGGGGAGCGGCCGGCGCTGACCGCCGGGCTCGGCCTGGCCGAGACGGTCGCGGGCTTCTGGCTCGCCCGCCGCCAGACGCAACAGCGCCAGATCGAAGAGCAGGCCTGAGGCGCCGGCCTACATCGCCTCCTTCACGCCCTTGCGGATCAGCCACCAGTTGACCGGATAGGCGGTGACGAAGCCCGCCAGCATGGCCGCCTGCATGACGAACCAGAACTCGGGCGAGGCCACCGGCGCGATGGCGCCGTAGGCAGGCTTGAGCCAGGCGAACTGGCCGACGGCCATCGCGCCGTACATGCCCACCTGCCAGGCTGAGATTGACAGGAGATCGGCCTTCAGCGCCTGCCAGACGCCTTCGCCGACGGTGAGATCCCGCATGGGCTTGATGGTGAAGTACTGGAAGCCGACGCCCAGCGTGGCGGCGACCAGGAAATCCAGGATCCAGACGGCGAAGGTCTTCTCGGCGAAGATCGCGCCCCAGCCCAACGCGACGGCCAGGCCGGGCCAGGCGAAGGCCGCCCACTCGGCGATCAGGTCGCCAAGGGCGCATCCGGCCCCGCAGTGGCTTGCGCCCTTGGCGACGCTCACCGCGAATGGCGGTTTGGCCGCCTCTCCGCCGCCGCCGCCGCCGCCGCGCGGCTGGGCGCGTCCCCACGCGAAATAGCCGGCCAGCCACAAGAGGCCGCCGAACAACGCCGTCAGAGGCCAGACGAGGTTCATGATCCACATCTTCTGGGGGCGCCGGGCGAGATCGACGGCGATCAGCGCGGCGCAGGCGAGCGCCAGGGCGAGACTGGCGGAGGCCAGCAGGTGAAGCCAGACGGGGAATGTTTCGTTGGATTGCATCCGTCTTCAACGCGCGAGCGGCGGATCGGCTCGGAACCAAGACGGCGCGCCGCCATTGCCCAGGCATTCCTTGATCGATCTGTGCGCGGAAGGAGAAGCGATTGACCGTCAGCGGGTTTGATCTCGCCGCGGCGTTCCTTGTCGTCGTGGCCATCGCGGGATGGCTGAACGTCCGCTTCACGGGATTGCCCACGGCAGTGGCCATGGTGCTGGCGGGGATCGCCTGCGCGGCCCTGCTGAGCGCGCTCCACAGGCTCGGATGGGCGCCGGAAGAGGTGGGGCGGGCGCTGGAGGCCATCCGCAGCGTGAACTTCCCGATCGCGGTCCTGGGCTATCTGCTGGCGTTCCTGCTGTTCGCCGGGGCGATGCAGGTGGACCTCGCCGAACTTCGCCGCCGCCTGGCGGCGATCGCGTCCCTGGCCACGCTCGGCGTCGTGATCTCGACCCTGCTGGTGGGCGGCGGGCTCTGGGGCGCGGCGCGGCTGCTCGGCGTGGAGCTTCCACTGGCCTGGGCGATCGCGTTCGGCGCGCTGATCTGCCCCACCGATCCGATCGCCGTGCTCGCCACGGTCCGCGAGGGCCGGTTCTCACAGAATTTGAAGTCGATCCTGCTGGGGGAGGCGCTGTTCAACGACGGCGTGGGAATCGTCGTCTTCGGCGCCGCCGTCTCGGTCGCGTCCGCGCAGGCCGCACCCGACCTGCTGCTGCTCGTGGGCCGCGTGGCGCTCGAGGCCCTGGGCGGGCTGGCGCTGGGCCTCGCCGCCGGCGCGCTGACCGTGCGCGCGCTTCGCGCGATCGACGACTATGCGGTGGAGGTCATCGCGACCCTGGCCCTGGCCATGAGCGTCTACGCCATCGCCCAGGCCGTCCACGTGAGCGGGCCGATCGCCGTGGTCGGCGCAGGGCTGCTGATGGGCGCGCGCGGCGTCGAGACGGCCATGAGCGACATGACCCGCCGCTACGTGCGCGGCTTCTGGACGCTGGTGGACGAGGTCCTGAACGCCGTCCTGTTCCTGTTGCTGGGGTTGGAACTGATCGTGGCCCCGCCTCGTCCCGAATACGCGGGGTTGGCCCTGGCCGCGATCGTCCTGGTGACCGCGGCGCGTTGGGCCACCATCCTGCCGTGGGGGCTCACCTTCAGTCTCCGGCGTGGCGGAGCGCGCGCGACCACGGTGCTGGCCTGGGGCGGCGTGCACGGCGCGATCTCGCTGGCGCTTGCGCTGTCGCTGCCGCAGTCGCCGGCGCGGCCGGCCCTGTTGACCGTCACCTTCGCGGTCGTGATCTGCTCGGTCCTCGTCCAGGGCCTGACATTCTCGAAGCTGGCCCGGACCCTGGCGCCGGTCGCCGAGGATCGCGGGGCCTGACGCCGTCAGGCCTCGGGGCGCGACAACGGCGCGGCGGCCGCCGCGCCCTCGACGGTCAGCCGGGTCGCCGCGTCGTCGCGGCTTGAGCGTTCGGCCATCACCCCGGCGAAGACCAGCCATGCGAGCAGAAGCCCACAGATGATGAAGACCAGGGGCGGGACCGTCCGGTTGGGATGGTGATCGGGGGAACGGTCGCTTTCGCCGGGGCTGTCGTACAGGCGGTGCGCCCCGACCTCGCCGCGGACGTTCTGGGCCCGACTGGCGTGGGCGCTCTGATAGAGACCGTAGGCCAGGCCCAACCCCAGCAGCAACGCGCCGAGGCCAAAGCCGATTTCCCAGCTCATGGCGTCCTCCTTTCCTGGTGATGGACGGGCGTGGGTGTCATCAACGAACCGCGCCCGGCGGGATGGGTTCCGTCCGCCCTCAGAAGAGACTGCGCGTCATCAGGTCGGCTTGGGTCAGCGCGATGAGCATCAAGAGCCACGCCACGGCGGCGACCGCGGCAAGCCGCGCCAGCCACGGTTGTTCGCGCAGGTGCATGAACACCCAGAAGACCAGGCTCGCCTTGGCGAAGGCGATGCCCAGATTGAGCACCGGCTTCAGCGCGCCGAGCGGCGCGAACGTCGCCGCGACCGTTGCGGCGAGAAGCAGCATCAGCGCCGCCCAGACCGCGACGAGCAGCGTCGTCTCCCGGGACATCGGCTAGCCCCTCGCCAGGTAGAACAGGGGGTAGATGAACACCCACACCACGTCGACGAAGTGCCAGTAGAGGCCGCCCATCTCGACGACGACAGCCTGGCTCGGCACACCCTTGCGCCGGCCGCCCACAAGGGTCGCGATGGTCCCCAGAAGCGTGAGGCCGACGGTCATGTGGATGGCGTGCAGGCCCGTGGCGACGAAATACAGGTCGATGAACAGGGCGGCCGGCCCGTCGCGGACGCTGGCGTGTGGCCCGATCAGCGGCATGAGCCCTTCGGTGTAGTCCTTCCAGTACTCGACGCCCTTCAGCGCGAGGAAGGCGGCGCCGAACGCGATCGCCAGCCCCAGCCAGCCGGCCACCGCGCGGCGCCCGCCGCGGCGGGCGGCGTGCACGGCCAGGGCGACGAACAGGCTGGAGGTCAGCAGCAGCGCGGTGTTGGCCGTCGCGATCCACAGCCGCATGTGACGCGCCGCCTCGGCGACGGCGTCCGGGTGCAGCGTGCGATAGGCGAAGACCAGGGCGAAGATGCCGCCGAACAGCATCGTTTCGGTGCCGAGGAAGACGTACATGCCCATGAAGTCGGCCTGCCGCTGCTGCCGCGGCTCGACATAGGGCTCGGTCAGGGTGACGTGCTCAGCCATCGGCGGACCGCTTGGCGAGCGGGTAGTCGTAGGCGGGCCGGTCCACCTCCGGCGTGGTCTCGAAATTGTGCTTCGGCGGCGGCGAGGGCGTCGTCCATTCCAGGCCGGCGGCGTTCCACGGGTTGGGGCCGGCCGGCGCGCCGTTGCGCAGCGCATAGACCAGATAGAAGAACGGCAGGACGTAGGCCGCTGCGAGCAGCGAGGCGCCCGCCGAGGACAGCACGTTCAGGGTCTGGAACTGCGGCGGATAGACGTGATAGCGCCGCGGCATCCCGAGGTAGCCCAGGATGAACTGGGGGAAGAACGTCAGGTTGAAGCCGAAGAAGATCAGCCCGGCGCTGATCCGGCCCCAGATCAGCGAGTACATGCGGCCGGTGATCTTGGGCCACCAGAAGTGCAGCGCGCCGAAGAACGCGCTGACCGCGCCGCCGACCATGATGTAGTGGAAGTGCGCCACCACGAAGTAGGTGTCGTGGACGTGTACGTCGATCGCCAGCAGCGCCAGCATCAGGCCGGTCAGCCCGCCGATCGTGAACAGGCCGATGAAGGCCATGGCGAACAGCAGCGGCGGATCGATGCGGATGTCGCCTTTGTAGAGCGTGGCCGTCCAGTTGTAGACCTTGATGGCCGAAGGCACGGCGACCACCAGGCTGAGGAACGAGAAGATCGCGCTGGCGTAGATCGACTGGCCGGCGACGAACATGTGGTGGCCCCAGACGAGGAACCCCACCGCGGCGATCGCCAGGCTGGCGCAGGCGATGAACCAGTAGCCGAACACCCGCTTGTGCGCGGCGGCCGAGACCAGCTCGCTGATCACGCCCATGGCCGGCAGGATCATGATGTAGACGGCCGGGTGGCTGTAGAACCAGAACAGGTGCTGGAAGAGCAGCGGGTCGCCGCCCAGGGCGGGGTCGAAGATGCCCAGGTGGAACAGCCGCTCGGAGGCCAGCAGCACCAGGGTCACCGCCAGCACCGGCGTCGCCAGCACCAGGATCAGCGAGGTCGCGTAGTGCGACCAGATGAACAGCGGCAGGCGGCCCCAGGTCATCCCCGGCGCCCGCAGCTTGTGGATCGTGACGATGAAGTTGAGCCCGGTCAGGATCGACGAGAAGCCGACGATGAAGACCGCGATGGCCACGGCGATCACATGGCCATTGGCGAACATGGTCGAGAGCGGGGTGTAGAAGGTCCAGCCGGTGTCGACCCCGCCGACGATCAGGACGTAGACCGTGAACAGCCCGCCCAGCACGTAGATGTACCAGCTCAGCAGGTTGAGCCGCGGGAACGCCACGTCCTTGGCCCCGATCATCAGCGGGATCAGGAAGTTGCCGAAGGTGTTGGGGATCGACGGGATCAGGAAGAACCAGACCATGACGATGCCGTGGAGGGTGAAGGCGCGGTCGTAGCCCTCGTTGGTCAACAGGTCGCCCTGGGGCGTCAGCAGATCGAGGCGGATCAGCGCCGCGGCGATGCCGGCGATGAAGAAGAAGCCGGTGATCGAGATCAGGTAGAGGATCGCGATCCGCTTGTGGTCGGTGGTGAGCAGCCACGAGCGCACGCTATGGCCGGCGGCCAGGTAGCTCACCTTCTCTTCGGGGGTCTGCAGGGCGGGCTCGGCGGTCATTGGGCCGGCTCCTTCGGTCCGAGCGACTTCAGATAGGCCACCAGCCGCAGGACCTCGGCCTCCGAGAGCTGTCCGGCGAAGGTGGGCATGATGGGGGCGTAGCCGGCGGCCACGTCGCGCGCCGGATAGAGGATGCTGTCGCGCAGGTACTGGTCGTCGGCGGTGACGATCCGCCCGTCCTCGAGCGGGGTGGCCCGGCCGTAAAGCCCGGCGAGAGCGGGCGCGCGGCGGGTCGACTGGTCGCTGTGGCAGCCGCTGCACCCATGCGCGCGGAACAGCTTGAAGCCCTGGTCGGCCAGCGAGCCGTCCGTGCCGGCCTGGGCCAGCCAGCGGGCGTAGGCTTCCGGCCGCATCACAATGAAGCGCCCGCCCATCACCGAGTGGTCGAAGCCGCAGAACTCCGCGCAGCGGATGGCGTAGACGCCGGGCCGGTCGGCGTTGAACCACAGGCTGGTGTAGCGCCCCGGCAGCACGTCCTGCTTCAGGCGCAGGGCCGGCAGGTAGAGGCTGTGGATCACGTCCTGGGACGTCATCACCAGGCGCACCGGCCGGCCGGTCGGGACGTGCAGCGCATCGATCTCGCGCTGCCCGCCGGGATGCTCGAACTTCCACATCCACTGCTTGCCGACGACGTTGATCGTCAGGGCGTCCAGCGGCGCGCGACTGCCCTGGAAGAACAGGAAGGTCCCCCAGACGAAGAACCCGATGGCCAGCAGGAACGGGATCACGGCCCAGGAGGTCTCGATCAGCGGGCCGCGGCTGGGGGCGTGCGTGCGGTCGGCCGGGCGGCCCTGCCGATACTTCGCGGCGTAGTAGATGAGCAGCACGAACACCGGGGCGGTGAGCAGCACGGTAAGCGCCAGGAAGCCCAGGAAGATGTGGTCCACCTGGGCGGCGTGGGCCGACGCCTCAGGCGGCGCCAATTGGAACAGCCCGCTCATGCGACCCGCCTGCGGCGACGTTCGCGCAGCATGGCGAAGCCGATGATCCCGGCGAGGCCTGCGATGGTGAGCCCGCCGCCCCAGCGCAGCGCCGACCAGATGAGGTTGCTGTATTGGCCGGTGACCGGGTCGTAGTGGTAGCAGAGCAGGCGGATCTGATCGCCCAGGTCGCCGACCTGCCCCTGCCCGGCGTCGATCAGGGCGAGGTGGAAGTCCTCCGGCTTGGGCGCCAGGCCGTAGAGCCAGCGCGCCAGCTTGCCCTTCGGCGTCAGGACCGCCACGGCGGCGATGTGGGCGTACTGGCCGATGCGGGGATCCCAGGCGTAGCGGTAGCCCAGCGCCTTGGTGACCGCGGCGATGTCTTCCGGCTTGCCGGTCAGGGCGTGGATGCCGCTGGCCGCGTCCGGCCCGCCGGTCATGCGCCGCTCGGACAGCTCCGCGGCGTCGCGGGTCTCGTGGGGATCGATGCCCAGCGCCACGAGCACGAAATCCTTGCCGGGCTTGAACGACTGTCCGGTGAAGGCGTCGCGCAGGCCTTCCAGCGTGAGCGCGCACAGGTTGGGACAGCGATGCTGCACTGGCGCCAGCACCAGCGGCTTTCCGTCGGCGAGCTCGCGTAGGCTGACCGTTCGGCCGGTCTCGTCCTGGAACCGGCGGTCGAGCGGGATCTGCGCGCCGGGCTTCTGGTCGACGCCCGCGGCGCCGAACGGATCGAACGGTTCGGGTCGCGCGGCCGCACCGGCGGCCAGGACGAGGGCGACGATCACCGCCAGGACCGCGCGCGAGATCATGGCCGGGCCTCCGCGTCGGGCCAGCCGCGCGTGGCCTGGATCGCCATGGCCCGCCCGATGGGGATGCGCGCCAGCCCGGCCTGGCGGTCGATCCAGGCGTAGCCCGAGAGCCGGTCGTCCGCGGCGCGCTCGATCACCAGCCGCTCCGCCATCGGCGCGGCCTGGAGCTGCGGGGCCGGAGCAGCGGCCGTCGAGGGCTGGGCCGGCGTCGGCGGCGGGCCGGGCCGCCAGGCGGCGAACGCCAGGAACATCGCCCACATCAGGAGAGCGCTCAGCGGGATCAGCGCGATCAGGCCCAGCAGCGTGAGGCCGGCGATGCGGGCCGAGGTCTCGTCGACCTGGTATCCCGGGTTGGCGCGGCGGCTCATGGCGCGCGCCTCGCGTCGCGCCAGGCCAGGGCGCGCGGCGCCAGTCCGGCCATGAGCGCCGTCATGGCGACAAGAGCGAGGCCGTAGAGCGCCCCGTCGAGCGGCGTCGCGCTGCGCCCGGCCCCGTCGGCCGGCAGGATCAGCCACGCGGCCTCCAGCACCGTCCCGCCCAGCACGACGAGGCTGAGAACGAGCAGGCGCGGCGGGCTCTTTCGCACCGCCCGGAAGAACAGGAGGAAGGCCGGCGCCAGCCGGGTGGCGGCAATCGCCCACATCAGGAGTCCCCAGCCGCCCGATCGCCGCTGGTACCAGCGCACGCCGGCCGGAAGGTTCTCCGACCAGACGATCAGGTAGTGCATGAAGGCGAAATAGGCCCACAGCAGCAGCAGGCTGAGCAGCACCCCGCCGAGGATTCCGGGTCGCTGGATCGTCCGGCCCGAAGCGACCAGCGCCGCCATCGCCATCGCCATCGCGCTGAGCGCCTGGATGCAGATGACGTAGAGGCCGAACCCCGACGACGCGAAGTTCGGGGCGAGCGACAGCACCCAGTCGATGGCGACGAAGGCGCCGAGGACCGGGAAGAGGATCACGCCCACGCAGGCGATGGCGGGGGCCGTGAGTCGCCGGACCACGAGGAGGAACGCCAGGCCGATCAGCAGGGCGAACCACAGGATGGTGCGCGCTGCGAAGAACAGCGGGGAGAGCCACGCCGCCTTGAACGCCGTCGGGGCCTGCTCCGTCATCCAGGGATAGATCGCGCCGACCTCGACGAGCACCGGGACAAGCAGGACGGCGCAGAGCGGCAGCAGCAGCACGCCGGCCTCCATGAACGGCCCCAGCTCCTGCGCCCAGTCGCCGGGCACGAGCCGCATGGTCATCAGCAGCGCCATGGCGCCGATCGGGGTCGCGCCGCAGGCGAAGGCCGCGGCGAGCCAAGCCCGCCAGGCGGTCGGCGGGAGCACGGCGGCCAGGACGAGCGCCGCGCCGCATCCCGCCAACCCGGCCAGCGCCAGGCGATCGCCGCGCGTCAGCCTACCGGCCATGCGGGGCCTCCAGTCGGGCGCGGTCCCCAGCGGCCAGGTCGGCGGCGGGCGCGTGCTGGCTGAGTTGGAGCGCGCGGATGTAGGCGGCGATCGCCCAGCGGTCGCCGGGCGGCACGCGATCGCCGTAGGCGAACATAACGCCATGGCCGTGACCGATCACGTCGACGAAGGTCTGGGACGAAGCCTGGCGCAGGCGCTCGGAATTGAAGTCGGGCGGCTGCGGGAAGCCGCGAGCTGGGATGATCCCGTGACCCGAGCCCGACGCGTCGTGGCAGGGCTGGCAGAAGATCCGATATCGCTCGCGGCCGCGGGCCAGCAGCGCCGGCGTCATGGGCGGCCGCTCGGCCAGCGCCGCGTCCCAGGCCGGCGCGTCGCGCGCCACGGCTCCCGGCGGAGGCGCCTGCATCGCCGCGCCGTCGGCGAACAGGGGCGAGGCGCGATAGACGTCGTCGCGCGGCTGTCGGGACATCTCGTCGCAACCGGCCAGCGCCGGCAACAGGAGGAGGACGAGCCACGGCCTCATGCTTGCGCCTCGGCGAACGGCGCCTCGTCGACGCGCACCGGATCCAGCTTCTCCAGGAAGTCGCGGCTGCGGCGTGGGTGGAACTTGGGGTCGCGCGCCTCGATCACCAGGAAGAAGCGGTTGAGGCTCGCGAGATGGAAGCGCTCCAGCTCGAACAGCGGATGGTGCAGGCGCGGCAGGCGGTCGAGCGCCAGCATGGTCACCACGGCGCCCAGCACGCCGAACAGGATCAGGAACTCGAAGGTGACGATGGCGAAGGCCGGCGGGGCGACCAGCGGCCGGCCGCCGATGTCGATGGGGTAGTCCTGCGCCGCATAGACCTGCAGGCCGTAGCCCAACGCCACGCCGGCGATCGCGCCGAGCAGGGTGGCGAGCGGCGTCCAGGGCTCGTGGAAGCCTATGACCTCGCTCAGGCCCTCGATGGGGAAGGGCGAGCAGGCCTCGAAGCGCACGAAGCCGGCCTCGCGGGCGCGCCGCGCGGCCTCCAGCAGCTTCTCCGGCCGGTCGAACTCGGCCACGAGCCCATAGATGCGGTCGCCGGCCTTCCGGTCAGACATCGACCGACTCCTCGTGCTCGAAGATCGCGGCCTTGATCTCGAAGGCCGACATCATCGGCGCCAAGCGCACGAAGAGCAGGAAGCCGACCATGAAGAGGCCGACCGTCCCGGCGAAGAGCAGCCATTCCCAGACGCTGGCGTGGTAGGCGCCCCAGGACGACACCAGGTAGTCGCGGTAGAGCGAGGTGACGACCAGCATGTAGCGCTCCAGCCACATGCCGACCGCGCCGCTCAGGCCCACCAGGAACAGGCAGGCGGGGTTGCAGCGGAACCGCCGCAGCCACATCAGCTGGAGCGGGACGAAGTTGAGGATGACCGCCCCCCAATAGCTCCAGGCATAGGCGCCGGCGAACCGGTCGCGCAGGGTCTGGAGCTCGTGCGCCTCCCCGGAATAGAGCGCGTTGAACGCCTCGGCGAAGTAGCCGTAGGCGGTCAGCATTCCGGTCACGAGCATCAGCTTGCCCAGCATGTCGAGGTGCTTGGCGGTGACCAGGTCCTGCAGGCCCAGGGTCTTGCGCAGGACGGTCGCCAGCATCGCCACGACGGCGAAGCCCGAGAACGCCGCGCCCGCCACGAAGTGGGCGGGGAACACGGTCGAGGCCCAGCCCGGGATCGGCCCCGCCGACATCAGCAGCGAAACCTCGGAGTGGAACGACACCACCAGCGGCACCGCCAGGGCCGCGCTGAGCCGGTAGGCCTGGCGCCAGCGGGCCCAGTGCCGCGCGGCGCCGCGCCAGCCCAAAGCGAGGAGGCCATAGAACACCTGGGCGCTGCGCCGCTTGGCGCGGTCGCGGGTCGAGGCGAAGTCGGGGATCGCGCCCACGTACCAGAAGACGATCGAGACGGTCAGGTAGGTGACGACGGCGAAGAAGTCCCAGGCCAGCGGGCTCTTGAACTGCGGCCACACGCCCATGGTGCTGGGGTAGGGCGCCATCCAGTAGAAGAGCCACGGTCGGCCCAGGTGCAGGATCGGGTAGATGCCGGCGCAGATCACCGCGAACACCGTCACGGTCTCGGCGAAGCGGTTCAGCGAATTGCGCCAGTGCTGCTGCACCAGCAGCAGCAGCGCCGAGATCAGGGTGCCGCCCTGGCCGATCCCCAGCCACCAGACGTAGTTGGAGATCGCGATGCCCCAGTTGACCGGGATGTTGTTGCCCCACACCCCGACGCCGCGGGCGAACAGCACGGTCACCGAGACGAGGAAGACGGCCAGCAGGCCGAGCGCGGCGAGGAAGAACAGCCACCAGGCCAGGCGATGCGGGTAGTCGAGCGGGATCCGGGTGATCGCGCGCGTGACCGCGGCGTCGCGGTCGGCGTCGGAGGCGCGGTTCGGGCGGCGCTCAGCCATCGCCGCGCTCCCGGTCGGCCAGCCGCGCCAGGTAGGTGGTGCGCGGCCGCGTCCCCACCTCCTCCAGCAGGGCGTAGTTGCGGCGCTGGGCCTTCAAGCGGCTGACTGCGCTGTCGGGGTCGGACACGTCGCCGAACACGATGGCCTCCGTCGGGCACGTCTGCTGGCAGGCGGTCCGCACCTCGCCGTCCCGTAGCGGCCGGTTCTCGACCTTGGCCTGGATGCGCGCCTTCTCGATGCGCTGGACGCAGTAGGTGCACTTCTCCATCACGCCGCGGTCGCGGACGGTCACCTCGGGATTGCGCGCGGCCTGGCGCTCGGGCGGGTCGTCGCCGGTGAAGTCGAACCAGTTGAACCGCCGGACCTTGTACGGACAGAACGACGAGCAGGTCCGCGTGCCGATGCAGCGGTTGTAGACCTGCAGGTTCAGTCCGTCGTGGGAGTGGACCGTCGCATTGACCGGGCAGCCCATCTCGCAGGGCGCCTCCTCGCAGTGCATGCACGGCACCGGCTGGTTGAAGAGCTGCGGATCGTCGGGCGGCCCCTCGTGGTACTGGTCGATGCGCATCCAGTGCATCTCGCGGCCCTTGGCGACCTGGGCCTTGCCGACCATGGCGACGTTGTTCTCGGCGTCGCAGGCGGTGACGCACGCGTTGCAGCCGATGCAGAGGTCGGTGTCGACGGCCATGCCCCACTGCGGCCCCTCGCGGACCTTCTCGGGATAGAGCGTCGGCGGCGGCTCGGGGGGCGGCGCGGGCGCGACGTCGGCCCGGCTCGTGGTGCGGACGAAGTCGAAGCCGTCCAGGGCGGTGTTGAGCTGGGTGCTGGCGAGTTCGGCGCGACGGCCCGTCCGCTCGAGGCGCGCGCCGTCGAGCCGCCAGGGCGAGGCGGCGGTCCGCAGGGGCGTGGCGTCGAAGCCGCGGCCATCGCAGAGCTGCCGCGGGGCCCGCCGGCCGTAGCCGGTGTGGACCAGCACCGTGCGCCGGTGCAGGCCGGGAACGACCCAGACCGGGCCGGTGATCTCGCGGCCCGCCGCGCCCAGGCGCACGACGTCGCCGTTCTTCAGCTTCGCCGAGGCGGCCAGGGCGGGCGCCACCAGGACGGCGTTGTCCCAGGTGAGCTTGGTGAAGGGCTTGGGCAGTTCCTGGAGCCAGGGATTGTTGGCCCGCGCGCCGTCCCAGAGGCAGGGGTCGGGCCGCACCAGCACCGTCAGGCCCTCCGCGCGCGGCGCGCTCGACGGCGGCGGCGCGGCGGTCGGCGAGGCCGAGACCTCCCCGGCCGGCTGGTCGAGGAAGCCGGCGGCCAGGGCGGCGTTCCAACGTGGATCGCCCCAGTCGCCCAGGCGCGCGCGCCAGGTCTCGACCAGCAGGTCCCGCGGGTTCGCGTCCAGTCGGCCCTGGAGGTTCTCCAGCACCGCCGAGCGGGCCCGCACGCTGTAGAACGGCTGCACCAGGGGCTGGATCAGACTGGGGCGACCGTCGACGGCGCGGGCGTCGCTCCAGCTTTCCAGGTCGTGCGCCAACGGCGCGTGCCAATGGCACAGGGTCGCCGTCTCGTCGGCGTGCAGCCCGGCGTGGATGCGCAGGCGCACCTTGCGCAAGGCGGCGGCGAAGCCGAGGTCTGCGGGCGCGGAATAGGCCGGGTTGGCGTCGAGGATCGCCAAGGTGTCGACGCGCCCGGCGGCCATGTCGGCGACCAGCGCGGCCAGGGAACCGTCCCCGTCGGGCCAGGCCTGGATCGGCTCGACCAGGCTCAGGGTCCGCCCCAGGCCGCCCAGGCGCGCGGTCAGCCGCAGCGCGAGCGCCTGCGCCGCCGGATCGCACCAGGGTCCGGCCGTGACCAGCGCCGCGCCCGGCGCAGCGCGCAGCGCGGCCTCGGCGGCGTTCAGCCATTCGACCTGCCGGGCCGTGAGGGCGAGGCTCGGCTCGGGCCCTTCGCTGAAGCGCGCCGCCAGCGCCCGGAGCAGCAATCCCGTCTCATCCGCCGAGGCGACGAGCCGCTCGCCGGCGATGGCGCCCGTCAGCGTCGGGGCCGGCTCGGCGACCAGCAGGCGGCACGGTTCGCCGTCGGCCTGGAACGCCTTGCGGGCGGCCGACCAGTCGCGGGCGTTGGCGGTCTGGCGCGGGCCAGGGCCCAGGAGGTCGTCGTCGAAACTGACGATCGCGGCGCAGCGGTCGAGGCGGGGCAGAGCGTCCAGCGGGCGGCCGAACGCGAACCGCGTCGCCTCCCGGCGCAGGTCGCCGCCCGCCGGGTCGTGCACATGCCACCGCGCCCTGGGCCAGCGCCGGAGGAGGGCCGCCACCTGGCGGGCCAGGGTCGGCGAGGTCGCGGGTCCGGTCAGCAGGCGGAAACCCTCGCCGCCGGTGGCGTCGAGATGCGCCCCGTTCTCCACCATGGCCGTGTCGAACGCCGCCCAGTCGCAGGGCTGGTTGAGATGCAGCGGGCCCCGCGACCGGTCGGGATCGTATAGGTCGAGAATGGCGGCCTGGGTGAAGGCGTCGGCGCTGCCGCGGACGGCCGGATGCTCGGGCAGGCCTTCCAGCTTGGTCGGGCGGCCTTCGTGCGTCTCGCCCAGCACCGGTTGCGCATAGCCGTCGAAGGTCACGGCGGTCGCGTAGAAGCGCGGGCGGCCAAGGACGGTCTGGTCCGGCTGGGTGACGTAGGGCCGCGCATCAGGGGCGGGCGCCGGCGTGCAACCGCCGAGCCCGGCGAGCGCCAACGAGGCGCCCATCACCCGCAGGACGTCGCGGCGGTCCGTGTCGGAGACGCCTTCGAACGCGTTGGGGAATTCGGCGCGCAGCGCGCGGCGGAACGATGGGGCGTCGGCCAGTTCTTCCAGCGCGCGCCAGAACCGGCGGCCGGTCCGTCCGGCCAGCGCCCCGGCCGCCTGGGCCTGGGCGCGTCGCTTCACCGATCCCGTCCGCGCCGCCATCCGATCACCTGTGGCAGACGTTGCAGTCGGTCAGCTTGGCCGGCTGGATGTGGAACCTGCGCATGGCCCGTTCGCCGAAGCCGCGGTTGGCCGGGTCGCTCGCCCAGCCCGTCCAGTCCATGCGCGTGACCTGGTTGACGGGGCGCAGACGGGGCGCGGGATCGCGGTGGCAGTCGATGCAGAATCGCATCTGCAGCGGCTTGGCGCGCCAGGTCAGCGGCATCTCGTCGATGCGCCCGTGGCACTCCACGCACGGGACCCCGCGCGCGACATGGATGTGGTGGTCGAAATAGACGTACTCGGGCAGGGCGGCGACGCGCTTCCACGCGATCGGACGGTTCTCGGCGAAGCTCGCCCGGACCGGTTCGAGCACTTCCGCGCCCGTCCAGAGCTGCGAATGGCAGGTAATGCAGACGTGGCTGGAGGGCAGGCCGGCGTAGCGGCCTTCTTCCACGTCGCTGTGGCAGTAGCGGCAGTCGAGGCCCAGATCGCCGACATGGTGCTTGTGGCTGAACGGAACCGGCTGCTCGACGGGCCAGCCCGCGCGCGTCACCCAGTCGGAACGGGCCACGCCGGCGCCGAACAGCGCTGCGGCGATCAGGCCAAGCGCAGCGACGGCCGCGAAGGTGCGCAGCCAGGTATCGGCCGAAGGCTTGAAGATCTGTGGCATTCCCGTCCGTCGCCGACCCGGTCGCTCCGCAATCCAATGGTGGCGACAAGCGGAACCGTCAGACCCGGCCTAGGTTCCGCGCAGGGGAGCCAATTCGGAAAAAAATATCGCGGCACGATCTAATATGCGTCAGCCGACGGACTGTCGGGCCGCAGGAACACCTCGAAGATGCGTCCGTCCACCTTGGCGATCTGCGCCGCCGTCTCGCGGACGGCGCGATCCAGCTCGGCGCGCGAAAGGCTGGGGGCGAACTCGATGGACAGGCCGACCAGGATGCGCTCGGGCCCGACATGTAGGCTCTGGATTTCCCGCACCTGTTCGACGTGGGGATGTCGGGCCGCCGTTTCGCGAATGGCGCGCACCACCCGGGCCGAGGCCCCTTCGCCGGTCAGCAGGCTGCGCGTCTCGTTGGCCAGGAAGGCCGCGACGAGGATCAGCAGGGCGCCGATCAGGCACGAAGCCGCGCCGTCGGCCCAGGCGAGGTGCAGCCAGACGCTGGCGGCCAAGCCGGCGGCCGCGACGAGCAGGCCGGTCAGGGCGGCCGAGTCCTCCAACACCACCGCGAACACGGTGGGGTCCTTGCTGCGCCGGATGGACGCCAGCAGACCGCCCGACCGGACGCGGTTGAATTCCCGCAGCGCCACTGTGAACGAGGTCCCCTCGAACACGATCGCGACGCCGATGACCGCGAAATTGATCCAGGGCTGGCTGATCTCGGCGGGCGCGCGGATCTTCTCCACTCCCTCCCAGATCGATACCGCCCCGCCGACCGCGAAGATCAGCAGGGCCACGACGAAGGTCCAGAAATAGACCTCCATGCCGTAGCCGAACGGGTGGCTGTCGTCCGCCGGACGGTCGCCGCGCCGCAGGCCCAGGTACATCAGGCCCTGGTTGCCCGTGTCGACGAACGAGTGGATCGCCTCGGTCAGCATCGCCGAACTGGCCGTGAAGGCGAACGCCACCAGCTTCGCCGAGGCGATGGCGAGATTGCCGGCCAGGGCCGCGAAGATCACCACCTTCGAACCCTGCCGCGCGTGTTGGGGCGATCCGGCGCGCATGACCAGAAGCGCAACAGTCCCCGCGCCGGTCGGTTCCGCCGCGCGGGGAACCGTCGCGGCCCGTGCGAGTTGCCAAGCCATGTCCCAGCAGGAAACCGTGATCATCACCGGGGCGTCGGCCGGGGTCGGCCGCGCCACGGCGCACCGCTTCGCCCAGTCCGGCGCTCGCGTCGGCCTGATCGCCCGCGACCCCGACGCCCTCGCCGAAGTCGTCCAGGAAGTCGAGCGCCTCGGCGGCGAGGCGCTGGCGCTGCCGGCCGATGTCTCCGACGCCGCCGCCGTCTTCGCCGCCGCCGACAAGGCCGCCGAGGCCTGGGGACCGCCCGACATCTGGATCAACGACGCCATGGCGACGGTGTTCTCGCCGGTCGAACGGATCGAACCGGCCGAGTTCCGGCGCGTCACGGACGTCACCTATCTGGGCTGCGTGCACGGGACCATGGCCGCCCTGCGCCACATGCGGCCGGCGGGCGGCGGTGCGATCGTCCAGGTCGGCTCGGCGCTGGCCTACCGCGGCATCCCGCTCCAGGCGGCCTACTGCGGCGCCAAGCACGCGATCCGCGGCTTCACGAATTCGCTGCGCGCGGAGCTGATCCACGAACGCGCCGGCATCCACGTCTCGATCGTCGAGCTGCCGGCGGTGAACACGCCCCAGTTCGATTGGGCGCGGGTCCATGTGGAGCGCCAGCCCCGGCCGATGGGCCGCATCTATGCGCCCCAGGCGGCGGCCGACGCGATCTGGCGCGCGGCCCACGGCTCGGAACGTGAATACTGGCTGGGCCGCACGACCCTGCTGACCATCGTGGGCAACATGATCGCGCCCGGCTATCTGGACCGCCGCCTCGCCCGGTCGGCGGTGAAGGGCCAGGAGACCCGCCAGCCGGTCGGCGCGCATCGCGAGGACAACCTGTTCGCGCCCGTCGCCGGGCCGCATCGCACCGAGGGCTCGTTCGGCGCCAAGGCCCATCGCCGGGCCGTCCTGCTGCCGGGGCCGGGGGTCCGCATGGGCGCGGTCATCGGTGGCGCGCTGGCCTTCCTCGGAGCCGGCGTCGCCCTCGGCCGCAGCCTGCGCAGCTAGAGGGCTCGCGCCAGCAATTCGGCGACGTGGAGGGTCTCGCGGCCCGAACCCTGCTCGATCTGTTCGCGGCAGCTGAAGCCGTTGGCCAGGACCACCGTGTCCTTGGGCGCCTCGCGCACCGCGGGGAGCAACACGCGCTCGGCCGCTGTCATCGAGACATCGTACTTCCCGGCCTCGAAGCCGAACGATCCGGCCATGCCGCAGCAGCCGGACGGAAGCGGCCGGGCCTCGACGCCGCTCGCGGCCAGGACCCGGGCCTCCGCCTTGGGATCGAGGACGGCGTGGTGGTGGCAGTGGAGCTGCTCGATGGCGTCGGTCGGATCGCGCAGCACGGGCCGGCGGCCCTCGCGGTCGAGGAACTCGGTGAGGAACAGGGTCTGCTCCGACAGCCGCTTGGCCAGCGGATCCTTCGGGAACAGGCCCGGCAGTTCGTCACGGAAGGCGCTGACGCACGCCGGCTCCAGGCCCACGATCGGCACGCCGGCCCGGATGTCGTCGCCCAGCACGTCGAGGGTGCGCCGCCACAGGCCCTTCGCCTGGTCGATCCAGCCCCAGTCGTAGAGCGGTCGTCCGCAGCAGAGCGAGGCGCGCGGCAGCTCCACCGCATAGCCCAGGCTCTCCAGCACCTTCACCGCGGCGACGGCGGTTTCGGGGCGGAAGAAGTTGTTGAAGGTGTCGGGCCACAGGATGACGCGCGGTCCGTTGGCGCCGCGCTTCGGCCGGCTTCGCCACCAGGCCTGGGCCGTGCGGCCGGCGAAGGCGGGGACCGTCCGCGCCGGCGCCAAGCCGCCGACGCGCTTGGCGAGCCCGCCAATGCCCGGCGTGCGGAACACCGCATTGGCCAGCCATGGCGCGTGGCTCGCCAGTTCGGCCCAGCGGCGGATCTGGCCCATGGCGTAGGCGCCGCGCGGGCGCAGCCGGCCCTCGTAGTGGTGAGAGCGGAACTCGGCCTTGTAGGTCGCCATGTCGACGTCCACGGGACAGTCGCGCTTGCAGCCCTTGCAGGCGAGGCAGAGGTCGAGCGCCTCCTCGACGGCCTCGCTCCGCCACACGTCGTCGATCGGACCGCCGTGGATCATCTCGAACAGCAGGCGGGCGCGGCCGCGGGTGGAATGCCGTTCCTCCAGCGTCGCCATGTAGCTGGGGCACATGACGCCCGAGGGATTGTCGGTCTGGCGGCAGACGCCGATGCCCACGCAGCGCTGCGTCGCCTGGGCGAAATCGCCGCCGTCCTCGGGATAGGCGAAGTGCGGGGTGATCTTCGGCGGCTTCAGGTCGGGCCCGATCCGCAGGTTGGACGTGATGGGGTAGGGGTCGATGACCTTGCCGGGGTTCATCCGCCCCTGCGGATCCCACAGGCGCTTGAACTCGCGCTGCGCGGCCATCAGCTCGGGGCCGTACATCTTCTCCAGCAGTTCGGCGCGGGCCTGGCCGTCGCCGTGCTCGCCCGAGAGCGAGCCGCCGTACCGGACCACGAGGTCGGCCGCCTCGTCGAGGAACCGCCGCCAGTTGGCGACGCCCGCCTCGCTCTTGAGGTCGAAGTTGATCCGGCAATGCACCAGCCCGTCGCCGAAATGGCCGTAGACCGAGGCCTCATAGCCGTGGCGATGGAGGAGGGCCTTGAAGTCGCGCAGATAGTCGCCGAGCTGGTCGCGGCGCACCGCGCTGTCCTCCCAGCCGGGATAGGTCTCGCCCTCGCCGGGCACATGGGCGGTCGCCGCCAGCGCGTCCTCGCGCAATTTCCAGATTCCCTGCTGGGATTCCTTGGAGGCGAGCAGTTTTCCGCCGTGGCCGCGGGACGTGTACGCGTCGAGCAGCCGGTTGGCCTTGGCGCAGGCCTCGTCGCGGGTGTCGGCGCCGAACTCGGCCATCAGCCAGCCGCCGCCCTCGGGCAGGACGTCCACTTCGGAGACGTCGAGATGCTTGCGCGTCAAATAGTCGACCAGCAGGTCATCGAGGCCCTCCAGCCCGATCGGCCCATAGTCCAGCACGTCGCAGACCGCGTCGGCCGCGGCGAAGACATCCTCGAAGCCGACGAGGGCGAGCACCCGGCACGGCGGGCTCTCGATCAGGTCCAGCGTCGCGCCCAGCACGAGGGCGCAGCCGGCCTCGGTGCCCACCAGCGCGCGGGCCACGTTGAACCCCTTCTCCCACGAAAGCTGGTCGAGGTTCTCGTAGCCGGACACGCGGCGCGGGATCTGGGGATAGGCCTTCTCGAACAGCGCCCCGTGCCGGTCCCAAAGCTCGCGCATGCCGCGGTAAATCTCGGCGCGGCGCCCGCCCTCGGCGAGGATGCGCCGGTACTCCGCCTGGCTCGTTTCGCCGACCGTCATGCGCAGACCGTCGTAGGTCAGGATGTCCAGCGCCCGCACGTTGTCGGCCGTCCGCGCCGCCATGATGGAGTGCACGCCGCAGGAATCGTTGCCGATCATGCCGCCCAGGGTGTTGCGGCTGTGGGTCGCCGGGTCGGGGCCGAAGGTCAGCCCGTGTTCCTCGGCGGCGTCGCGCAGGTGGTCGAGCACGCAGCCGGGCTCCACCTCGGCTATGCGCCGCTCGGGGTCGAGCGCGGTGATACGGCGCAAGTACTTCGAGGCGTCGATCACCACGGCGGTGTTGCAGGTCTGGCCCGCCAGGCTGGTGCCGCCGCCGCGCGGGGTGATCGGGGCGTCGAACTCGCGGCAGGTCGCCACGGTGGCGATGATGTCGTCGACGGTCCGCGGCACGACCACGCCGATCGGCGTCTGGCGGTAGTTCGAGGCGTCGGTGGCGTAGAGCGCCCGGTCGCCGGCGCTGAACCGGACCTCGCCCTCGATGCGGCCGGCGAGGGCGCGGGCGAGCGCGGCGGCGCGTTCGGGAGAGTACTCCAGGCCTTCGGCGGCGACAGGACGGCGGCCGGCGCTATCGATCACCGTGCGCATGCGGCGGGCGGGCGCTGCGGTCATGCCGCGTAGCGGGCCGCGTCGGGCCGCTTCAGGCCCAGGCCCAGGCCGGGCCGGGACAGGTCGGGTTGCAGCTCGCCGTCCGCAAGCTGAGGCGCGCCGTCGAACAGCATGGCCTCGATCCGCACGTGATCGTGGAACCATTCGACGTGGCGCAGTCGCGCGGCGGCGCAGGCGGGGTGCAGATGCAGCGCGGGCGCGCAGTGGGCCGAGACGTCCCGGTTCCAGGCGGCCGCAAGGTCCGCCGCCTGCAGGAATCCTGTGACGCCGAGGCAACGGGTGGCGTCGGCCTGCAAGACGTCGACCGCGCCCGCCTCCAGCATCCGTCGGAAGTAGAACGGGTCGAACCCGTATTCGCCCGCGGCGATGTCCATGACCGACGGTGCGCGGTCGCGCACCAGCGCCAGGCCTTCCAGGTCGTCGCTTGAGACGGGTTCCTCGAACCAGCCGACGCCGCACTCGGCGAAGGCGTCGGCCATCTCCAGCGCCTGTTTGGGGTCCCAGGCGCCGTTGGCGTCGACGAACAGCTGGGCCTCGCCGATCACGCCGGCCGCGCGTCGTGCGCGGGTGCGGTCCGCTTCGGCGTCGCGGCCGACCTTCATCTTCACCCAGCGGCATCCCTGGTCGGCCCAGCCGCCGAGCTGCGCGCACAGCCGTTCCTCGTCGTAGGACGTGAAGCCGCCGCTGCCGTAGGCCGGGGCCGCGACGCGCCGCCGGCCCAGCAGGATACAGAGCGGCATGGAGAGCAGCTTGGCCTTCAGGTCCCAAAGCGCCGCATCAACCGCCGAGATGGCGCAGGCGCAGACGCCACGCGAGCCGAGGTTGCGCACCTGCGCCCGCATACGTTCCCACGCGCCGGCGACGTCCAGAGCGTCCAGTCCGACGACATGTTCGGTCAGCGTGTCGGCGATCACCTGGGCCGCGGCGGATGAGGCGTAGGTGTAGCCGAGGCCTTCATCCCCGCCGCCCCGGACCCGCACGAGGACCAGGGTCGTGGTGTCCCATTCCAGGGTGCCGTCGGACTCCGGCGCGTCGGTCGGAATCCGGAAGACCTCGGTCTCGATGGCGGTAATCGGCGCGGAGGAGAGGGCCATGGCCGAGGCCCTCAGATCAGCTCGCGGATCTTGTCGCCGGCCACCGTGCGAACGATGGAGCCGCGGTGTGGCGTGCCTTTGGCGAGGGCTTCGGCGAAGTGCTTGGCCTGGGCCAGTTTGATGCTCGGCGGCATCGGCGGCTCGTGCGGATCGACGACCGCCTCGATCACCGCCGGGCCTGGGGTCTCCAGAGCCACGCGCAGAACCTGGGCGCAATCGGCCGGGTCCTCGATGGTGTAGCCGCTGACGCCGAACCCGCGCGCCACGGTGGCGAAGTCGATGGGCTGCAGGTCGCAGACGTATTCGGGGTGGCCCAGGAAGACCATCTGCTCCCATTTGATCTGGCCCAGCACGTTGTTCTTGATCACCACGACCTTCACGTTGAGGCCGTACTTCACGCAGGTGGCCAGCTCGCCCATCAGCATGGTCAGGCCGCCGTCGCCGACGAAGGCGATCACCTGCCGCTCGGGATAGGCCACGGCCGCGGCGATGGCGTAGGGCAGGCCGCAGGCCATGGTCGCCAGGTTGCCCGAGCACGAGAACATCTGGCCCTCGCGGAACGTCATCTGGCGCGCGATCCAGGTGGTGATGGTCCCGGAGTCGGTGGCGACGATGGCGTCGTCGGCCAGCAGCTTGTCGAGCTCGCGCGCGACCACCTGCGGCTTCATCGGGGTGTCGGTCCGCTCGCCGCGTTCGGCCATCAGGGCGCGCCAGTCGCGCATGGCGGCCTGCGCCGCCTCGAGGAAGCTGCGGTCCTCGTGGTGGGTCAGCTTGGGCAGGAGCGCGTCCAGCGCGCTCTTGGTGTCGGCCACGAGGCCGACCTCCACCGGATAGCGCAGGCCGATACGCTCAGGGTCCAGGTCGATCTGCACGGCCCGCGCCTTGCCGGGCCGGGGGTAGAATTCGATGTAGGGGAAGCTGCTGCCCACGATGAGCAGGCCGTCGCAGTTGGCCAGGGCGTGTTCGGACGGCTGGGTGCCCAACAGGCCGACCCCGCCGATGCACAGCGGATCGTCGTCCGGGAACGCGCCCTTGCCCAAGAGCGGCTTGGCGATCGGCGCGCCCAGGCGCTCGGCCACGGCGCGCAGTTCGGCCGTGCAGCCCAGCGCCCCGCGCCCGGCCAGGATCACCGGGCGTTCGCAGGCGTTCAGCACCTCGGCCGCGCGGTCGACCCAGATCTCGGGCGCGGCGACGCGCGGTGGCGCGCGCAGGTCGGTCACGTGGTGGGCCACGTTGCGGGGCGAGCGCATGTCGCGCTTCACCGGCTCGTCCTGCACATCGACGGGAATGGTGATGTGCGCCACGCCGCGGCGCGCCAGGGCGGTGCGGATGGCGAGGTTCGCGACGTTTTCGATGTGCGCCGCGCCCATGACGCGGGAATTGTAGACGGCGACGTCCATGAACAGCTTGTCGAGTTCGACGTCCTGCTGGGTGTGGGTGTGCAGCAGGTCGTGGAACTGCAGGCCGGTGATGGCGAGCACCGGCTGTCCGTCGAGCTTGGCGTCGTAGAGGCCGTTCAGCAGGTGGATGCCGCCGGGCCCGGAGGTCGAAAGGCAGACGCCGAGCCGGCCGGTCCACTTGGCGTAGGCGCAGGCCATGAAGGCCGCCGCCTCCTCGTGCCGGGTCTGGATGAACCGGATCTCGTCCGATCGCCGTCGCAGGGATTCGATGACGCCGTTCACGCCATCGCCGGGGATGCCGAACACGGTGTCGACTTCCCAGTCGATAAGGGTCTGCGCCAGCACGTCGCCGGCGGTCATCTTGCTCATGGCTTGTCCCGGTTCTTGCGCGGCGCAGTCGGCGCCGCCTGCCCCTATTCAATCCGCCACGCCCCCGTCCGTTCCGTCATGAACGCCGACCGCCCGACGGCGTTGTCCCGTGGCGAAAGGAGAAGCCATGACCACCATCGGACGAACGATCTGGGCCATTCCCGAGGGCTACATCCCCAGCGGCTCGATGAGCCAGGCCCACGACCTGGTCTCCCACGAAGCCGCCTGCCTGCTGAACGCCGGCGACGATCCGGCAGAGGTGCGGCTGACGCTCTATTTCGAGGATCGTGAGCCGGCCGGACCTTATTGCGTCACCGTGCCGCCGAAGCGCACGCTGCACCTGAGGTTCAACGATCTGGACGATCCGGAACCGGCGCCGCGCGACACCTCGTACGCCTCGTTGATCGAGAGTTCGGCGCCCATCGTGGTGCAACACACGCGGCTGGATTCGCGCGACCCGCACATCGCGTTGCTCTCGACGCTGGCCTATCCCGTCGCCTGAAGCCTTCCCGGATCAGGTGGGACCACTTGATCCGGACGGGAAGGCTCCATCTCCAGGAGTCTAGAGCCCGTCAGTCTGGAGCCCGTCCGGGCCGCCGAACCGGCGCCCGCTTCACCCTGACGCGCTCTAGTTGCGCGTGTCCGTATCGGGTGTCGGCGCGACTGGTCCGGAATGGACTTCGGAAGGCGCGCCGCCGGGCTGGCCGTATGCAGGCGTCTGGTCGGGCTTGGCGCTTGCCTGCCGGCCGCCTTCGTTCGCCACCAGGCCTCGCGCGCCATCGCCGGGCTCGGGCGTCGCGACATCGGCCTTGCCGCAGGCGGCGACTCCGATTGCGATGCCGGCGAGGGTGGCGGCGATCCGCAGGTTGTTGGTTGATTTCGACATGCTCGCTCCCGCTTCGGTTTCACACCTAGGGGAACACATGGGCCGCGGGCCGGTTCAGCCCGCCATGGCCTCCGGCGGCCGTGTCCAGCCGGCGTAGCGGTGCGTGCCGACGACGAAGCCGTCGAGTCCATAGACTGATACTTCGACGGTCAATCCGGCCCCGCAGAGGTTGTTTGCAATGCGCCGCGCAATGTGTTCGGCGCGCGCGCCGGAGCGATAATAGGTAGTTTCCAGAGGCAGGTCGCAATTGATCGACCAGCCACTTGCTGCGGGCGAAACCCGCACGTTCACATCTTTCACTTGATTGCCTAACTGCGCACCATCTCCCTGCAGTGCGCACGCACAGCTTAGCATTTCCACGCGCTGTACTGGGTCACATCATTTTGTGCGCCGCACTGGGACAGCCCCATTGGAACCTTCGCTGGTCAGGGAGGTTCGAAGGTCTTCCAACCTGTGCAGGGAGATGCATATGGCGCGCCCGGAGGTGCTCATTGTCGGCGCCGGCGCGACGGGCTTGGCCGCCGCCGTCGAACTGGCGCGCCGCGGCGTCGCGATCCGGATCGTCGACCGCGATCCAGGCCCCACGCCGCGCAGCAAGGCGGTGGGGGTCAGCTCGCACACGCTCGAATTGCTCGAGCTCTCGGGCGTGGCGGCCCGGCTGTTGGCGCGCGGTCTTCGCATTCGTCGCGTCCGCGTCCATGACGGCGACGAACCGCTCGGCGCTATCGATTTCAAGGGCCTGCCGCACCGGTTCAATTTCCTTCTCTCGCTGCCGCAGAGCGAAACCGAGGCGATCCTCGCCGAGAGGCTCGGAGAACACGGGGTCGAGGTGGAATGGCGGCGGCGGCTGGCCTCCCTCGAACAGAACGACGACGGCGTGATCGCCGAGCTGACCGGGCCCGGTGGAGACCGGCATGTCGTGACCGCGGATCGGGTCCTGGGGGCCGACGGCGCAGACAGCACGGTGCGGGAGCAGTCCGGCTTTCGTTTCGAGGGCTATGTCCATCGCCGCGAGTGGAGCATCGCCGATATTGAGGTCGATGCCTGGCCCTACGATCCGACGGAAGCCCAAGCGTTCTTCGGCGAGGACGGGGACCTGGCCTTCGTGATCCCGATCGGCCAGGGCCGCCACCGCGCGGTCTCCAACACGCCCAGCGCGCTGGCCCACATTCCCGGCGATTTCGCCTTGCGACGGACGGAGCGCACGGACCGCTTCCATCTGCCGATCCGCCTGGCTGACAGCTTTCAGAGGGGTCGCGTGTTCCTCGCCGGGGACGCCGCACATGTGCACTCGCCCCTTGGTGCGCGCGGCATGAACCTGGGCATCGAGGACGCGGTGTGCTTTGCGGGTCGGTTCGCCGACGGCCGGCTCGACGGCTATTCCGCCGAGCGAAGGCCCATCGGGCGGCGCTGGATCCGCTTCAGCGAGCGGTTGCTGCGCGCCGCGGAGTCTCGCAACGGCGCGGCTGTCTTCGCGCGCAATCTCGCGATCCGGGTCGTCGGACACGCACCCTGGATGCAGCGTCCGATCCTGCAGCGGGTGGCCGGCCTGGTTGAATAGCAGCCACTGGCGCCTCGCGCCCGAGAGTCGAGCTGGCGGCGGCAACCCACGATCGACGCCCTACTCCGGGGCTTGGGCCTTTGCCGAGAATCTGGAGACAGGCTTGCTGGCTAGGTGGCGGTGAGAGAGGGATTCGAACCCTCGATAGAGTTTCCCCTATACACGCGTTCCAGGCGTGCGCCTTCAACCACTCGGCCACCTCACCCCGCACCTTGAAGGGCGGGCCCTTCGCGGAAGGCGCGCAATATAGTCAGGACGCTTCGCCGGGCAAGCGGCGGTTCGCCGCTCCCGCCCCGTTGCCGCGCGCGGCGTGCAAACCGGACGTGATCGTCCTATCTGTTGGACCGACACCTGCCCTGGAGGCGCGCGATGTTCTTCACCAAGAAGCCGATGGACCTGCCCACCGCCGAAACGGCCCTGCCGGGCCGCGCCCACGCCATCCCGACCGCCGAGTCCCACTTCGTGAACGGCCGCCCGCTGAAGGGCCCCTATCCCGAGGGGCTGGAGGTCGCCTATTTCGCCATGGGCTGCTTCTGGGGCGTCGAGCGCATCTTCTGGCAGGTTCCGGGCGTGTGGGTCACCGCCGTGGGCTACCAGCAGGGCGTGACGCCGAACGCCACCTATGAGGAAGTCTGCTCGGGCCGCACCGGCCACACCGAGTCGGTGCTGGTGGTCTACGACCCCCGGGTCGTCACCTACGGCGACCTGCTGAAGGTGTTCTGGGAGAACCACGACCCCACCCAGGGCATGCGCCAGGGCAACGACATCGGCACCCAGTACCGCTCGGGGATCTATGTGACCAACGACGCCCAGGCGGCCGAGGCCGAGGCCTCGCGCGAGCGCTACCAGGCCGCGCTGGGCGGGGAGGGCTTCGGCCGGATCACCACCGAGATCGCGCCGGCCGACACATTCTATTTCGCCGAAGACTACCACCAGCAGTACCTGGCCAAGAACCCTCACGGCTACTGCGGCATCGGCGGCACCGGCGTCTCGTGTCCGATCGGCGTGGGCGTCGGGGCCTGAGCCCCGGGTCGTCCGGAGGCGGCGCGTGGAACGGGGCCCGGCGGGATGACGCGTGGCGAGGTCGAGGCCGTCGCCCTGGCGCTGCCCGCGGCGACCAAGGTGGTCCAGTGGGGCGGCTCCGACGTCTACAAGGTGGGCGGCAAGGTGTTCGCCATCTGCGGCCTGCGCGGCGGGCTCTCGTTCAAGGTCTCGGAGATCGGCTTCGAGGTGCTGACCGCCGATGGGCCGGGCCGCCAGGCGCCGTACCTCGCCAAGGGGCACTGGGTGATCGTCGACCTCGACGATCTCGATCCGCGGGATGCGGCCGGCTGGATCGAGACGGCCCATAGCCTGATCGCCGCCAAGCTCACCCGCGCGGTCCGCGCCGAGCTCGGCCTCTGAACCTTCGAAGGCGAGGCCTTCCCGCAGGGCTCTAGCCGCCTTCGAGCAGCCGCCGCAGGTCGCGCGTGGCCGAGGCCGAGGCCGAAGCGCTCTGGCGCCATAGCAGCAGGGCGACCGCGCCGGTGGTGGTCGCCATGAACGCCCAGGGGCCGAACAGCCACGCCGCGGCCGCCAGGGCGAAGTAGTAGCCGCGCACGCCGGCGTTGAAGGCGCTGAGGGCCGGGTTGATCAGGCGGGCGGCGACGGCGGCGTATTTCGCCTGGTCCTCGGGCGGCGTCGGGTCGGGCGCGGCGCCGAGGGCGGCGATGCAGTAGTTGAGCTGGCGGATCGACCAGATGAAGTCGAGCAGGCCGCGCGCCAGGGCGATCAGCACCAGCGCCAGCTGCACCTCGAACAGCAGGCGCGAGGAGGTGCGCACCAGCTCCAGCGCCGAAACCGAGGCGAAGGTCCGTTCGCCGCCGAACAGGGCGCCGGCCGTCGCGGCGATCAGGATCAGGTTGGACGAAGCGAAGAACGAGGCCGAATTCAGCGCGTGGCCGAAGAGCTGGCCGTCCATGAACCGGCTCTCGCGGCGGATCATGTTGGCCATCCAGGCCGCGCGGATCACCGTCATGTCGGTGTTGAGCACCCCGCCGCGCCGCTTGGCGAGGAGGGTCAGCATCGGTTCGTAGAGGAGCCAGGCCGCCAGGAAGACCGACAGCGCGGCGATGTCGGCAGGCCGCATGTCAGTCGTCGAGGATGAGGCTGGTCTTGTTGGTGTTGCGCAGCCGCGCCGCGACGACGGCCGCCACCGCCATCACCAGCGCGACATAGATGTAGAACGCGCTCTCGTGGCCGAGCTTCTTCAGCCAGCCGGCGACATACTCGGCGGTGCCGCCGAACACGGCGTTGGCCACGGCGTAGGGCAGCGCCACGCCCAGCGCCCGGACGTGGGCGGGGAAGAGCTCGGCCTTGATCGCGGCGTTCACGGCCGAATAGCCCGAGTGGCAGAGCACCAGGATCATCACCAGGCCGAACGCGGCGACCGGCGCGTCGGCGGTCGCGATCGCGCTCATCACGGGGAAAGTCGCCAGCGCGCCGGCGGCCAGGCCGACCGCCATGGTCGTCTTGCGCCCGACGTGGTCCGACAGCCACCCGACGCCCGGCTGGATCAGCATGTAGATGATAAGCACGCCGGCCATGATTCCGGTCGCCGTGTCCTTGGCGAAGCCGGTCGTGTTGACCAGGAATTTCTGCATGTAGGTGGTGTAGGCGTAGAACGAGAGCGACCCCGCCGAGGTCAGCGCCAGGATGGCCGCCGTCTCCTTGGGATGCTCACGCAGCAGGGCCAGCGTGCTGCCGCGGTTGGCGTCGTTCTCGGCGGCGATGAACGAGCGCGTTTCCTCCAGGCCCGTCCGGATCCAGAAGACGACGATCGCCAGCGCCCCGCCGATCGCGAAGGGAACGCGCCAGCCCCAGGCGTCGAGCGCCTCCTTCGAAAGCGTGTGCTGCAGGATCACCAGCACCAGCAGCGCGGTGAGCTGGCCCGCCACCAGGGTGGTGTACTGGAACGACGACCAGAAGCCCCTCCGCTTCGCGCCGGCCATCTCGGACATGTAGGTGGCGCTCGCGCCGTATTCGCCGCCGAGCGAGAGGCCTTGCACGAGGCGCGCGCCCAGCAGCAGCAGCTGGGCCCAGACGCCGATCTGGGCGTAGGTGGGCAGGATGGCGATCGCGAACGAGCCCAGGCTCATCATCGCCACCGACAGGGTCAACGCGGCGCGGCGGCCGCCCTTGTCGGCGTAGACGCCCATCAGCCAGGCGCCTAGCGGGCGGGCGATGAAGCCGGCCGCGAAGATGGCCGCGGTCTGTAGCTGTTGGCCGACCGCGTCCTCGCCCGGGAAGAAGTGCCGGGCGAAGTAGAGGCTGGTGGAGGTGTAGGCGAACCAGTCGTACCACTCGACCAGATTGCCGGCCGACCCGCCGAGGATGGCCTTGATGCGGCCAAACGCTGAAAGTCCGCCCGTCGCTGAATCCTTCGCCGCCATACGCCCTCCGCCCCAATAGGAACGGATGCTAGAGCGCAACCCGCCAGCGTGGGAACCGATCGATCAGAAAAAACCGTCGCTCGCGCCGCGCGGCGCGGTCAGTCGGCCGCGTCGGCGGTGTGCAGGCGCGCGTCGCGCCCCGTGACCTGGAAGGCGTACATCACCCCGATCCAGCCGCCCTTCACGCGCGGCAGCAACGCCAGGGTGACGCCCAGCAGGCTGCTGAGCAGGATGGGCAGGGTGTAGAGCGGCGAGGCTTCCCAGACGATCGGGATGAACAGCAGGGGCGCCACGACGAAATGCCCGATCAGCAGGATGGTCAGATAGGCCGGCCCGTCGTCGGCCGGATACTGCGCCAGCTCATGGCCGCAGTGCGCGCATTGCGGCTCCACCTTGAGGTAGCGGCCGAACAGTGAGCCCTGGCCGCAGGCGGGGCACCGGAACGACAGGCCCCGGCGAATGGAGCGGCCGAGCGGGTGGGCGATTTCCTGCATGGCGTCCATATGCGCCATCGCGGGCCCCCGCGAAAGGGGCCCGGCGCTTTCGTCGCAATCGCCCGGCGGCTACTTCTTGACGTCCTTGGCGGTGTTGGACACGGCCTTCCCCGCGGCCGAGACGTCCTTGCCGACGCCCTCCACGGTGTTGCAGGCGGCGACCAGAAGCGCGGCGGCGGCCGCGGAAAGCACGATCAGCTTGCGCATGGCGAAACCCCTTCGACGATGACGTCTAGCTCGTCTGCGCCGCCCTATGTCGTCAAGCTTGCGGCGGCATTGCGGCGTCGCGGGCCAGCCTCTGGAGCCGGGCCTCCATCCGTCGCACGTGGCTGCCGGGCCAGTAGGCGCGACCGCAGGCCGGGCAGGTCCGGAATGGCCCGGGCAGGCCGCGGGCCCGGGCGGGCAGGGCGGCGATCTCGGCGGCGTCGGCGTCGCGCAAGTGGGCGTTGTCCATCATGCAGCGGGTGAACGGCGCGAACGTCCAGTCCATCACCACGGCGCGCGACAGGCTGTGCGCCTCGGCGTCGACGCCCCAGCCGCCGATCAGCACCGATTCCTCGGCCGCCGCCGCCAGGCGCTTGTCGCGGGTCAGCAGGATCCGGCCCTCGCGGCGCGCCGCGCGGATCAGCTCGGCGTCCGGTTCGCCGTCGGCGGCCAGGTAGGTGTCATAGCCCGCCGCCCGCAGCAGCCGCGCCAGCCGCACCAGCATCTCGTCGCAGAGGAAGCGCATGACCTTCCAATCCGGACGCCAGCCTAACGTTCCGCGGCGGCGAGGGGGAGCGTGGTCGCGGCTAGCGTCGCAGACGCACGCCGCCCTGTGGGGCGTGCAGCAGGTCCGACCATCGCCAGGTGTTGGCGCCCAGCACCAGGCGCGCCGACCCGGGGCCGTCGTCCAGGGTGATCAGCACCAGGCCGCGGACGGGCTCTGCGCGGCAGGCTGCGGGCGCGAAGCCCACCTCCCACACGATCGCCTCGCGGACGGCGGCCAGGCCGTGGCCGTCCTGGCTCCCGTGGCGCACCCAGTCGCCGTTCCAGATCCACAGCGCGCGGCGCGGGTCGTCCACGGCGGCCCGCACCCGGGCGTCACGGCGCAGCGCCGCCTGCAGCCGGCCGGCCATGTCGCAGCCGTCGCCCCGCCCCGAGCCGGCGCGGGCGGCTCCGGCCAGTTCGGCGGCGCTGGGCGTCGGCGGACCCTCGTCGGCCTCGCCCGCGGACCCTTGCGCCACGACCAGCGGGGCGGCCGGCGGCGGGGCCTTGGCGGGACGCGCGGCGACGTGCGGCGCCGACCTGGCCGTTTTAGGCTTGGGCTTGGGCTTGGGCGTGGGCGGGGCCTTCGCGGGCGTCCGCGCCGCCGTCGGCGCGTCATGCGGCGCGGGCGGCGGCGGCTCGATCACCGGCGGTGGCGGCGGTGGCGGTTCGACCAGGGCCACCTGGATCGGCGGGGGCGCCGCCTCGGGCGGTGGGGGCCCGGGCTGGACCCCGACGAACACCGCCAGCGCCGCGAGATGGCCCACGGCGCTGACGAGGGTCACGGCCGCCGGGCGCCGCCAGGATGGGCGGCGCGGCCGGTTCGCCGTCACCTAGCTGAGGACGATCAGCACCACCCGGCGGTTCTGCTGACGGCCCTCGCGGGTGTCGTTGGGCGCGACCGGCGAGTCCGGGCCGTAGCTGATGGTGCCGATACGGTTCAGCGCCACGCCGTGCTCGTTGAGATAGCGCCGCACCGCCTCGGCCCGCTCTTCGCCGAGCTTGTAGTTGTAGTCCTTCCCGCCCGTCGCGTCGGTGTGGCCCTGCACCTCGACATAGACGTTGCGGTTCTCGGTCTTCAGCTTGTCGACGAAGGAGTCGAGCCGCTGCTCGGCCTCGGGCGACAGCGTCGCCTCGTTCACCGGGAACTTCATGGAATCGTCGGACAGGACCTCCTGGTAGAGGAACTTGCCCTCCGCCAGCTTGCCCGCCGCGGTCGCGCGCTGCAGCGCGTCCTTCGCCGTTCCGTCAACCTGATCGACGTGGTTCGCCACCACGTCGACGCGCTGTCCGACCATCGCGGTCTGTTCGCGCACGAAGCCTTTGGTGGCGCAGCCCCCAAGACTGACGATACCAAGCAGGGCCGCTCCCGCGACCAGCACACTCGACCTACGCCGACTCATCCACGTTCCTCCGTCTGCCTGCTCCCCAAGGGGCTCAAAACGCGGCGGAGCCGTTTGGTTTCCCGATCGGCGAGGAACTTTTTGTCGCACCCCCGATTCAGGGCGCGAGTTCGCGGATCCAGATGTTGCGGAAACTGAGCGGCGGACTGGGATCTCCGTGCGCCTGCAGCTTGATCGGCGCGGTCTCGTAGGGCCGGTATTTCGGCTTGCCGATGAACACCGTCTCCCCCGAAAGCTCGGCGTTGTTCTGGATGAGGACGCCGTTGAAGAAGGCCGTCACCCGGGCCGGCGCGGTCACGGCGCCGTCGGCGGCGAAGACGGGCGCGGTCCACACCACGTCGTAGGTCTGCCACTGGCCTGGCGGGCGGTTGGGGTTCGCGAGCGGCGGATGCTGCTTGTAGACGGCGCCGGCCTGGCCGTTCACGTAGGTCTCGTTCTCGTAGGAATCGAGGATCTGCAGCTCGTAGCCGGCGTCGCCGCCGCCCGTGGAGGCCAGGAACAGGCCCGAGTTCCCCCGCGCCTGGCCCGATCCGGTGACGTCGGCCGGCACGCGCCATTCCAGGTGGAGCTGGAAGTTCCGGAAGCGCCGCTTCGTCTCGATGTTCCCGGCGCTCTTCTTCACCGTCATCACGCCGTCGGCGACGGTCCACCCGGCCGGCGATCCGTCCTTCACCGAGACCCACTGGCCCAGGTCCTTGCCGTCGAACAGGATGATGGCGTCGGATGGCGGCGCGCCGGGCGTGGCCCCCGGCGTCACCACCGGAGGTTTGGGCTCCCACTGCTCGGTGTCGGCGGGCTTCATGATCCCTTGTGCGCAGGCCGCGCCCAGGGTCGCAAGCGCGGCCCCGGCGGCGGCGATCCAGACGCGGCGCCTCACAGCTCCCACCCCGGCCGGTAGGTCCGGCCCAGATAGGCGTTGGCGTCGGCGTCGTTGGTGATCCGGCCCGTGGCGCCGTCGTAGGCGATGGCCTTGTCGGCCCTAAGCGCGGCGATCCCCAGCAGCATGGTCTCGTTGAGCGGCGCGGCGTAGTCGAACGGGCAGGAGACCTTCTCCTCGCCGCGGATGGCGCGGATCCAGTTCATCTCGTGGCCCTCCAGGCCGCCGGCGATCCGGGGCAGGGTCTGCGGGACCTTGGCGGCCGCCTCCAGCCCCTCGCCGATCAGCTTCGGCTTCTCGCCATAGGTCTCGTGCATCAGCATCCCCTTGGACCCCACGAAGAGGACGCCGCCCTCCGGGTTCATCGGCAGGTCGGGCGGGAAGCCCGGCGGCGTCGGCGGCAGGATGCCCCCATCGTACCAGTTGATCGCCAACGGCCCGCCCTTCGCGCGGCCGAACTCGTAGCGGGTGATGCAGGCGAGCGGATAGCTGGTCAGCACCGCCGGCCGCTTGGTCGCCCACAGGCTGGCGTTGCCCGCCCACTTGGTGTGCCGCGTCTCCACCCGCGTCGGCAGGCCCGGCTCCAGCGCCCAGAAGGGGAAGTCGATCAGGTGGGCCCCCATGTCGCCGAGCGCGCCGGAGCCGAAAGGGATCCAGCCGCGCCAGTTGAAGTGGGCGTAGTCGGGATTGTAGCCCCAGTCGACGTCGGCCGGGCCCAGCCAGGTCGGCCAGTCCAGGCTCTCGGGCGCGGGCTGCGCCTCGGGCTTGGGCACGCCCTGCGGCCACACCGGCCGATTGGTCCAGACGTGGACCTCGTGGACCTTGCCGATCACGCCGGCCCGCACCCACTCCACCACGCGCCGGCCGTCGGCGCCCGAATGGCCCTGATTGCCCATCTGGGTGACCAGCTTGGGGTTGGCCTTCGCCAGGGCCTCGAGCTTGCGGCTCTCCTCGATGGTGTTGGTCAGCGGCTTCTGGACGTAGACGTGGATTCCCCGCTCCATCGCCCAGCGAGCGGCCACGGCGTGGTGGTGGTCGGGGGTGGCGATGACGACGGCGTCGATGTCCTTCCGCGCGTCCAGCATCCGGCGGTAGTCGCCGAACCGCTCGGCCCGGTCGTAGGCGTCCTTCACCGCCTTCCACTCGGGACGGATGTTCCCGGCCTTGTCCGACAGGCCACGGCGAACGTGCTCGAAATCGACGTCGCAGACCGCGACGATGTTCTGGCTCAGCAGCTTGCCGGCGTTCGACGCGCCCTTGCCGCCCGCGCCGATCATGGCGACGTTGACCTTGTCGCTGGGCGCGAGCTTGCGCGCCGCGGCGAGAGCCGGAGCCGCCACGGCTCCAGCGGCGGCGCCCAGCAGGCTTCGGCGCGTGACGGCGCCCAGGCGCGATGATCCCCAGTGTCCGGCCATATCCTCCCCCATGATCTTGTCGTTGCCCGGCATTTGGCCCGTGCTCGCCAAGGCTTGGCAAGCGGATGTGTCAGCCGCTTGCGCGGCCGGGGCGGCTCGGTCACGGTCGCCGCGGATTTCGGGGAGCGCGCGCGACATGAGGGGCGGGGTTCGATCGGCGGTCGCTGCGACGCTCTGGCTGCTGGCGGCGGGCGGGGCGAACGCCGCGACGCTCTACGTGCACGCGGGGCGGCTGGTCGATCCCGTGCGTGGCGAAGTCCTGGCCGACCGGCGGGTGACGGTCGTCGACGGCAGGGTCGCGGCGGTGGAGCCCTGGTCGGCGCCGCCGGCGGGCGAGGAGGTGCTGGACTGGTCGGCCTTCACCGTCCTGCCGGGCCTGATCGACATGCACACCCATGTGGCCGACGGCTTCGGCCAGTCGAACGATCCGGCTGAGCCGCTGAAGCACTCCGAGGCCGCCACGATCCTCAAGGGCGCCGAGGCCGCGCGGACCATGCTGCGCGCCGGCTTCACCACCGTGCGCGACGTCGGCGCCTTCCGAGGCCTGACCGATGCGGCGCTGCGCGACGCCATCGCGGCCGGCGAGGTCGACGGCCCCCGGATGGTGGTGGCCGGCGCCTACATCACCATACCGGGCGGCGGCGGGGCGGTGACCGGCGCTCCGAAGGGGACGGTCGTCCCCGAGGCCTTCCGCCTGGGCGAGACGCGCAGCCCGCAGGAGGCGCGTGATCGGGTGCGCTATCTGCTGAGCCACGGCGCCGACTTCATCAAGCTGATCGCCACCGGCGCCGTGCTGGCGGTGGGCAGCGAGCCCGGCGCGCTGGAGCTGACCCCCGAGGAGATGCAGGCCGCCTGCGACGAGGCCAAGGCCATGGGCAGCTACTGCATCGCCCACGCCCACGGCGCGGCGGGCGTCAAGGCGGCGATCCGGGCCGGCGCCCGAACCATCGAGCACGCCAGCCTGATCGACGACGAGGGGATCGCGCTCGCCAAGGCGCGCGGCGTCTGGCTCGACATGGACATCTACGACGGCGACTGGATCGAGGAGATCGGCACGAAGGAAGGCTGGCCGGCCGAGTACCTGCGCAAGAACCGCGAGACCACCGACGTCCAGCGCGAGGGCTTCCGCAAGGCCGTGGCGGCGGGCGCGAAGCTGACCTTCGGCACCGACGCGGGGGTCTATCCCTACGGCCTGGGCGCGCGCCAGTTCCGCTACATGGTCCGGTACGGCATGACGCCGGCCCAGGCCATCCGCGCGGCGACCACCGAGGCGGCCTCGGCGCTGCGCCTGGAGCGCGAGGTGGGGCAGGTGGCCCCGGGCTTCTCCGCCGACATGGTCGCCGTGAAGGGCGATCCGCTCGCCGACGTGACCTTGCTGGAGCATGTCGCAGGCGTGATGAAGGCTGGGCGGGTCGTCGCGCCCTAGGTCGCCGCCGCCCCCAGGAAACGAAAGGCTCCCCGATGTCGCTCGCGCTCTATGGCCACCCCTTCTCGTCCTATACGCAGAAGGCGCTGATCGCGCTCTACGAGAACGGAACGGCCTTCGAATTCCGCGGCATCGCGCCCGACACGCCGCAGCACACCGAGGACTGGCTGACGCGCTGGCCGATCGCCAAGTTCCCGCTGCTGGTGGACGGTGAGCGCCAGTTCGCCGAGGCCAGCGTCATCATCGAATATCTGCAGCTCGCCCATCCGGGTCCGGCGCCCTTGTTGCCGGCCGATCCGATGGCCGCCCTCGACGTGCGTTTTCTCGACCGCGTCTTCGACCTCTATGTGATGGATGCCGTGCAGTTGGCGGTCGACAGCAAGCTGGGCCGCATCCCGATGACGAGCGAGGAGGGCCTCGCCCTCGCCACGGAGCGCCTGGAGCGCATCTACGCCTGGCTGGACGGACATCTGGCGAGGCGCACCTGGGCCGCCGGCGAGGACTTCACCCTGGCCGACTGCGCCGCGGCGCCGTCGCTGTTCTACGCCGACTGGACTTACCGGATCCCCGAGACCTATCCGGCGCTCAGGGCCTACCGCGCGCGCCTGCTGGCGCGTCCGTCGTTCGCGCGGGCCGTCGACGAGGCGCGGCCGTTCCGGTCGTACTTCCCGTTGGGCGCGCCCGACCGGGACTGAAGTTCGCCGTCAGGCGCGCAGGCGGACCGGCAGCTCGGAATAGCCCTGCACGAAGTTCGACAGCACCCGCACCGGCTCGCCGACCACCTCCACGTGGCGGAAGCGCTTCAGGATCTCCTCCCAGAGGATCTTGAGCTGCAACTCGGCCACGCGGTTGCCCATGCAGCGGTGGATGCCGAAGCCGAACGACATGTGATGGCGGGGCCGCGGCCGGTCGATGATGAAGGCGTCGGGGTTCTCGATCACCGTCTCGTCGCGGTTGGCCGAGACGTACCACATCACCACCCGGTCACCCTTCTTGATGGTCTGGCCGCCGAACTCCACGTCGCGCGTGGCCGTGCGGCGCATGTGGGCCAGCGGCGTCTGCCAGCGGATGATCTCGGGCACCATGGTCTCGATCAGCGCCGGATTGGCCTTCAGCTTCTCGTACTCGGCCGGATAGCGGTTGAGCGCCAGCACGCCCCCGCTGATGGAGTTCCGCGTGGTGTCGTTGCCGCCCACGATCAGCAGCATCAGGTTGCCCAGGAACTCCATGGGGTCGTCGACCATGCCCCGGGTCTCGGGCGCGTGGGCGAGCAGAGAGATGAAGTCGAACTGCGGCGGGGCGGCGGCCCGTTCGCGCCAGAGCCGGGTGAAATAGGCCAGGCACTCGCCCAGGATCCGCTCGCGCTCGGCCATGTCGACCTCGACGCCCACCGTCTCCGAGGTGGTGGTCACGTC
The DNA here is from genome assembly GCF_016124325.1 of Phenylobacterium sp. Taxonomy (GTDB): domain Bacteria; phylum Pseudomonadota; class Alphaproteobacteria; order Caulobacterales; family Caulobacteraceae; genus Phenylobacterium. The sequence continues at coordinate 14,687 of NZ_WGNY01000040.1, read as the reverse complement.
CGACCAATAGGGCAGCAGCCGGCGGTCCTCCCACGGGAAGTCGAACAGGGTGGCCAGCATCTGGGTGGTGAGTTCGATCGAGACGCGGTCCACCCAGTTGAAGGTCTCGCCCACCGGCAGTTCGTCGAGGATCCTGCCCACCCGTTCGCGGATCAGCAGCTCCAGGTCGGCCAGCCGGCGCGGGGCCACGGCGGGTGAGACCACCTTGCGCTGCTGGTCGTGCCGCGGCGGGTCCATGGCGATGAACATCGGCGGGGCGAAGCCCTCGGGATTGTCGCCGATCACGATGTCGCGGTTGGACGAGAAGGCCTCGTGGTTGGTGTCGACGGCCATCACGTCTTCGAAGCGGGTGATCGACCAGTACGGCCCGAACATGCTGTCGGGCGTGTAGTGGACCGGCGCCTCCTTGCGCAGCCGGCGGAACCATTCGTGCTGCGCGCCGGTCTGGAACAGCTCGGCCCGGCTGGGGTCGAGGCCCTCCAGCGGCAGCGACCAGACCTCGGACCCAGGCGTCACCGCCGCATTGCCGTCCATTCGAGCCTCCCAGGGTGATCGTTGTTATCTTTGGCGAGAACCCTAGACCCGGGACGCACGGATGCAAGCCGTCAGGCGCGCCGCGGCGTTCCGGCTTGCAGCCCCCGGAAACCGGCGCACTATGCCTCCAGGTCGCGCCCGCCAGAGGCGCGCAACGGGAAGGGGGGACGAGATGTCTGGACGCATCGGACCGACCGTCGCGATCCTTGCGGCCGTGGCTGCGTCGTCGGCGGCCCTCGCCGGGGAGCCGAAGCTCATGGCCGGCGACATTCCCGTCGCCCACACGCCGCCGGGCGGATACGGCCACACCTTTCCCGCGCCCGTCCTGGCCGCCTGCGCCGAGCCGCTGGCGCCCGGCGCGCCCGATCTGCGCGGAATCTGGCGGCTGATCGACCTGAACGGCGGGGCGCCCGCGCCCGGCGCGCATCTCGAAAACTACGTCGAACGCATCGAGCAGTGCGGCGACCGCATCGTCGACATGGGCGGCGGGACGATCGCCGACGCCCGCGCCGACGGCACCGAGGCCAACGCCGTCCACGACGTCTCGGTGCGCGACTACAAGACGCCCATCGTGGCCATCGCCACCTACGAAGACGGCGCGTTCATCCTGCGCCCCAAGGGGATGCCGGGCGTCGAGGTGCGCCGCGCGCTCGACGCCGATGGTCACATGGTGTGGACGCGCCCCGACTACGGCCGCGTCGTCCTGGAGCGCATCGGCGGGCCGAACGACCCCTACACCCGCCCCTGACCCGCCGGTTGTTCCAGGGTTAGAGCGGCCGGAGGAGCGCCTGGTCGGACGGGCGGACGCGCCGGCTCCGGCGCAGGGCGGACCCCAGGCCACCGAAGCCCAGCAGCATCAGCGCCCAGGCGGCCGGTTCCGGCACCGGGTCGGTGAGGGTTACCGAGCCGCTGGTCGGGCTTGTCGTGTAGTAATAGTCCCCGTTGGCCTTGGTATATCCGAGCTGGTTGAACGACGGAGAGGTCCCGAAGTCGGCCAGCTGCAGATAGAAGTCGTTGCTGAAGAACTGCACGAAGTCCGGGCCGAGCTGCAGGCCGCCGACGTATAGCCAGCCGGCATATGCGCCGGTCGTGCTGTAGTTGAACGATAGCGTGGACCCAAGGTCGATATTCAGGGACAGCAGCTGAATGTCGGCCGTGTCGTTGGTGTAGTCCTGCGTCGTGTCGAGCGTGATCAGGAACGATCCGGTCACGGGATCCGTCGGCGTCACGCCCGGAGCGCCGGTGAAGCCGGTCGCCGAGAAGTCGACGATCTTGGTGATGGTCACCGCGCCGGCCTGTCCGGCCGACATGGCGAGGCCCGCGGCGAGTGCGGCGGCGCCAAAGTGTTTCAGCATCTGTGGTCTCCTTAGAACCCAACCCACGATGCGAGCCTCAAGCGAAAAGAAATCGATCTGCGTTCTTGGCTTTGAAACGACTTGGCTGAGTACTCGCTCTACACCTGATGCTTGCCGCGCGCCGAAATTCGCCGAGCAGACTGTAGCAACTTGCCAATTAAGCCGTGGGCGATAACTGGGCCGCAAGTCCCGACGAGGACTCGGTTTCATTCGCGACCTGGTCTCGAAATCCAGTCGAAAAGTCCCGGGACTGGTCTCGGGACCTCCCGAGACTGCCTGTCGCGGATCGGAGGTCTGTGCGAAGCTGAACCGCGGAGGGTGCAGGCGCCGCGTGTCATGACTGGCTTACAATCGCCGCCACGCGGGGTCCGCCCCAGCGACCGCGAGCAGGCGGAACTGATCCGCGGGCTCTACGACAATACGCCGGTGGGCGTGGCCGGCGCCCTGTTCGGCGTGGCCGTTCTCTGCTGGGTGCTGCTGTACATCGCCCCTGAGCGCGCGCCGTGGGTATGGGGCTACATCGCGGTCACCGGCGCCAGCGCCGCCTGGCAGCTCATGCTCTGGGGCCGATATCGTCGGGCGCGTCCCGCCGAAGCGGCGTGGCCGCGATGGGCGCGCTGGTTCGTGATCGCGAGCTTCGTCGAAGGCGTCCGCTGGGGGCTCGGCACGCTCTTCCTGCCCGCGCCCTTCGCCATCGAGCAGCAGCTGTGGGTGACCATGGTGATCGCCTGCGCCGCGGCCAGCTCGGTCTCGTCGCTTGGCAGCTACGTTCCGGCCTTCTACGCCCTGTTGATCCCGGCCGGCCTGCCCATCGCCGCGCTCGGGATGATCTATGGCCTTCCCCGCTATTGGGCGATGTCGCTGCTGTCGGCCGTTCTGGTGCTCACCATCGGATGGCTGGGATGGCGCCAGAGCCACACGCTCGCCGAAGCGCTGCGCCTGCGGTTCGAGAACATGGACCTGGTCGAGGATCTGAAGCGCCAGAAGGAGCGGGCCGAGCAGGCCAATGTGGCCAAGAGCCGGTTCCTCGCGGCCGCCAGCCACGACCTGCGCCAGCCGATCCACGCGCTGGGCCTGTTCGTCGGCGCGCTCCGCCGAGAACGCATGTCGCCCGCCGCGCGCCGGCTGACGGACCAGGTCGGCGAGAACATCGACGCCATGACCGGCCTCTTCGACGGCCTCCTCGACCTGTCGCAGCTCGACGCCGGCGTCGTGCGGCCCCACGAGGAGGCTTTCGCCCTCGAGCCGTTGCTCGACCGGATCTGCCGCGAGGAGGCGGCCGACCTGCAGGGCAAGCCCGTGGTCCTGCGCCGCGTCGCGACCTCCGCGGCGGTGAGGACGGACCCGGTCCTCCTCCAGCGCATGGTCCGCAACCTCGTCTCCAACGCGATCCGCCACACCGCCGAAGGGCGCGTGCTGGTGGGCTGTCGCCGGCGCGGCGAGGTCGTCGTGATCGAGGTGCGCGACACGGGCCCCGGGATCGCGCCGGAGGACCAGGAGAAGGTCTTCGAGGAATACGTCCAGCTCACCAATCCGGAACGGGACCGGACACGCGGCCTGGGGCTCGGCCTCGCGATCACGCGGCGGCTCGCCAACCTGCTCGGCTGCCCGCTCGACCTCGTTTCCGTCGTCGGGCGCGGCTCGACGTTCCGCATCGCCATACCGGCGGCCCGGCTCGAGTCGATCCCGCCCGGATCGGCCGACCCGCCACAGGTCGCGCCGCGGGGCCTCGTGTTCGTCGTCGACGACGAGCCGGCCGTGCTGCAGGGCACGGCCGAACTGCTGGGCGCCTGGGGGTACGAGCCGGTCGTCGCGGGGTCGGGCGACGAGCTGGTCGCGCGGATCGATCCGAGCCGCCCGCCGGACCTGGTGATCTGTGACTGGCGACTGCGGGGCGACGAGACGGCCGTCGAGGTGATCGATCGCGTCCGAGCCCTGTTCGGGCGGGACGTGCCGGCCCTGCTCATCACCGGCGACACGGCGCCGTCGCGCCTGCAGGACGCGGACCGGACGGGCTTCGCCCTCCTGCACAAGCCCGTGGCCCCGGGAAGGCTGCGCGCCATGGTCGGAAACCTGATCCGCCAGGCCCAGGAGAAGATGGCGGGCCTGCCGGCGGGAAGCGGCCGCTAGGCCGAGCGCCTCCTAGAGGATGCCGATGACGCGAGCGGCGCGCACCGCGTCGCCGCGATCTCCCGCCGCCAGGGCCCTGAGCAGCCCGGTCACATGGCCCTTCACGGTCTTTTCCGAGATTCCCATGCGCTGGGCTGCGGCCTTGTTCGAAAGACCCTCGTCCAGATGGCGCAGCAGCTCGCGCTGGCGCGCCGTCAGCGCCGAGGTCTCGTTGCGCGGCGCCCGCGCGCGCACCATCAGCGACGGCACGAAGATCTCGCCCTGCAGCACCAGCCGCAGCGCGGCCAGCAGCGTGTCCGAGGTCGCCGATTTCGGAACATAGCCCAGCGCGCCGGCGGCGAAGGCCTGGTGCGCCGACTCCGGGTCTTCCGAGGCCGTCAGGACGATCACCGGAAGGCCCGGCTGCGCATCGCTGATCGCGCGCAGCGCGGTCAGGCCGTCCATGCCGGGCATGGCGAGATCCAGGAAGACCGCGTCGAGCTCATCGTCGCTGCGGACGATCTCCAGCGCCTCGGCGCTGCCGCCCGCCTCCAGCACCTCGGCTCCGGGCTCGGCGAGCTGCAGCAGCACCGAGATCCCTGTCCGCACCATCGCATGGTCATCGACGACGAGAAGCTTCACCATTCCCTCCGACGGGCGGTTGCGCCCGGCCATGGTAGGGAACGAGGCGGCCAGGCCAAGTCGGCTCAACTGTGAGGCGATAATATACGCCGGTGAAGCTAGTGCTGCGCCCCTCATTCCCGAAGTCGCGCGCTAGCCTGACGCGACGGCCGGGCCGATAGCCTGCGGGGCGCAGGCGCGGGAGGAACGCATGGCGGGACGGGTGGACGGCAAGGTCGCGGTGGTCACGGGCGGGGCCTCGGGCCTGGGCGCGGAGAGCGCGCGGCGGTTGGCGCGGGAAGGCGCCGCGGTGGTGGTCACCGACCTCGCCGAAGAGGCCGGCCGGGCCGTGGCCGACGAGATCGTCGCGGCCGGCGGACGCGCGGCGTTCATGGCCCAGGACGTCACCGAGGAGGCCCGCTGGACCGAGGTGGTCGACACCACGCTGCAGCGGTTCGGCCGTCTGGACGTGCTGGTCAACTCCGCCGGCATCGGCGAAGGCGGCCAGCCGATCCTGGAGGCGACGCTGGACGCCTGGCGGCGCACCATCGGCATCAACCTGGAAGGCACCTTCCTGGGCGTGAAGGCGGTGGCGCCGACCATGGCCGCGGCCGGACGTGGTTCGATCATCAACCTGTCCTCGATCCTCGGGAAGGTGGGCATGCCGGGCACGGCGGCCTACTGCGCGTCCAAGGGCGGCGTGCTGATGCTGACCAAGGCCGTGGCGCTGGAGCTGGCGCCCCTGGGCGTGCGGGTGAACTCGGTCCACCCGGGCTTCATCGAGACGCCGATGGTGCTGAACACCTTCCGCCGCTCGGAGAACGAAAACGAGATGCGCGACAACATCGTCTCGCGCCACGCCATGGGGCGTCTGGGCGTTCCCCGCGAGATCGCCGACGCCATCGTCTTCCTGGCCTCCGACGAGTCGAGCTTCATGACCGGCGCCGAGATGGTCGTGGACGGGGGCTATACGGCGGCTTGAGGCGATCAGCGCGTCATCGCCCGGCACGTCCGGGCGATCCATGAACACGAGTGGTTCCGATTGGAGTAGGCGGTCTCCTCGCTATCAACTCCGCTTTCCCGCGTTCATGGATGGCCCGGACAAGCCGGGCCATGACGCCTAGAGGGAGCGTGGCGGTCGACTAAGGTGAGCAAGCGGACCTTCGGCGTGGAAGAACTGCGGAAAGAGATCGTCCCAGTTCGGATTGTCGCGCTCGATCAGATTGATCTTCCACTCGCGCTTGTACTTTTTCAGCCGCTTTTCGTGATGGATCGCAGTGAGGATATCGTCGTGAAGCTCGAACCACACGAGCCGCTTCACGCCATGGCGCTTGGTGAAGCCCCCGATTAGCCCTTCGCGATGCTGGCTGACCCGCCCGAGCAGATCGCTCGTGACGCCGATGTACAGCGTGCCGTGCTTGCCGCTGGCCATGATGTAGACCGCGTTCATCGCCACCCCCACCACGTCATCGCCCGGCTTGTCCGGGCGATCCATGAACACGAGGCTTTGAAATTGCGTTGCGCTTCAGTCCATCCAAACGGGCCTATGTGAAGCTGGCCCGAACCACTGGAAATCTCGCAACGTGTCGACGAACCGCCGCCGATCATACTTGCGGCCGCCAGCACGGGTCGGAACTACCGCCACCCAGAGACCGCGCTTCCTCGCCACCGACCGGATCTTGCGCTCCGTGTTGGGACTTACGATGAGGGCGCCAGATGACGCCCCAAAGGCCGGTAGGAACACCTCACATGCGATGGCGTCACCATCAATCTCGACGGCGTAGGGAGATTTGACCTCAATCTCGAGATCACTTGCAGCTTCCCGCCAAGCCTCAGCGAGCCGCTCATCCATTCAATCCGCGTCCATCTTAAGCGCGGCGATAAACGCTTCCTGCGGGATCTCCACCTTGCCGAACTGGCGCATGCGCTTCTTGCCCTCCTTCTGCTTGTCGAGGAGTTTGCGCTTCCGCGTGATGTCGCCGCCGTAGCACTTGGCCGTTACGTCCTTGCGCAGCGCCCGCACGGTTTCTCTCGCGATGATCCTGCCCCCGATGGCGGCCTGGATCGGGATCTGGAACATGTGCGGCGGGATCAGCTCCTTCATCTTCTCCACCATGCCCCGGCCGCGCGCCTCGGCGCGGTCGCGGTGGACCAGCATGGAGAGGGCGTCGACCGGCTCGGAATTGACCAGGATCGACATCTTCACGAGGTCGCCGACCCGGTACTCCTCGATCGAGTAGTCGAAGCTGGCGTAGCCCTTCGAGATCGACTTCAGGCGGTCGTAGAAGTCGAACACCACCTCGTTCAGCGGCAGGTCGTAGACCACCATGGCGCGGGAGCCGACATAGCTCAGCTCGCGCTGCTGGCCACGGCGGTCCTGGCACAGCTTGATGATCGCGCCCAGGTACTCGTCGGGCGTGAAGATGGTGGCCTTGATCCAGGGCTCGGCGATGGTGTCGATCTTCACCGGGTCGGGCAGGTCGGCGGGATTGTGCAGCTCGATCTCGTCGCCGTTGGTCAGCTTCACGCGGTAGACCACCGAGGGGGCCGTCGCGATCAGGTCCAGGTCGAACTCGCGGCTCAGGCGCTCCTGGATGATCTCCAGGTGCAGCAACCCTAAGAACCCGCAGCGGAAGCCGAAGCCGAGCGCGGCGCTCGTTTCCATCTCGTAGGAGAAGCTGGCGTCGTTCAGGCGCAGGCGGCCGATGGCGGCGCGCAGGTCCTCGAAGTCGGCGGCGTCCACGGGGAACAGGCCGCAGAACACCACCGGCTGCACCTCGCGGAAGCCGGGCAGCGGCTTGTCGGTGGGCTTCCTCTCGTCGGTGATGGTGTCGCCGACGGCGGCGTGGGCGACCTCCTTGATCGAGGCCGTGATGAAGCCCACCTCGCCGGGCCCCAGCTCGGCCACCTCGGTCTGCTTGGGGCGGAACACGCCCAGCCGGTCGATCTGATACTGGGCGCCGGTCTGCATCATCTTGACCTTCTGACCCACCTTCAGGGTCCCGTCGAAGACGCGCACCAGCACCACCACGCCCAGGTACTGATCGTACCAGGCGTCGACCAGCAGCGCCTTCAGGGGGGCGTTCGCATCACCCTTGGGCGGCGGCAGGCGATGGACGATGGCCTCCAGCACATCATGGATGCCGACGCCGCTCTTCGCCGAGCACTCCACGGCGTCCGAGGCGTCCAGGCCGATCACGTCCTCGATCTGCTGGCGCACGCGCTCGGGCTCGGCGGCGGGCAGGTCGATCTTGTTCAGGACCGGCACGATCTCGTGGTTGTTGTCGATGGCCTGGTAGACGTTGGCGAGCGTCTGGGCCTCGACGCCCTGGCTGGCGTCCACCACCAGGATCGAGCCCTCGCAGGCGGCCAGGGAGCGGCTGACCTCGTAGGCGAAGTCCACGTGGCCGGGCGTGTCCATCAGGTTGAGGACATAGGTCTCGCCGTCGTCGGCCTTGTAGTCGAGCCGCACGGTCTGGGCCTTGATGGTGATCCCGCGCTCGCGCTCGATCTCCATGTTGTCCAGCACTTGCTCGCTCATCTCGCGCGCGGTCAGGCCGCCCGTCTCCTGGATGAGCCGGTCCGAGAGCGTGGACTTGCCGTGGTCGATGTGGGCGACGATCGAGAAGTTGCGGATCTTGTCGAGAGGCGTGGTCATTGCCGCGCCCCTCTAGCACATCCGCGGGTCCCGCATAGGCCGCCCTCTTGTCGCCCCCCTTTTCGTGGTTAATCGGCCGTTAAGGCGGCGCCGGTCATCCAGGCGTCCGGGCGGGTTGAATCGCGGGAATTCGGAGGCAGGAAAGCGCCCATGGACCGTCGCAAGCTGATCGTTTCGGGGCTCGTCGCGCTGGGCGCGCCGCAGCTCGCCCACGCTCAGGGCTCGCCGCCGCAGGCGCCGGCCCGGCCCAACACCGATCCGGCCTACCGCACCGATGGCCCGTCGACCTACAGCCAGGACGAGATCGTCCAGGGCGTCTCCGACTTCCTCGGCGTGACCGCCGAGACGGCGGGCGGGGCGGTCGAGAAGCTGTTCGCCAAGAACGGCCGGCCCACGGCCTATATCGCCGGGGAGGAGGGCTCGGGCTCGTTCATCCTCGGCCTGCGCTACGGCCGCGGCCTGATGTACATGAAGGACCGCCCGCCGATGGAGGTCTACTGGCAGGGCCCCTCGGCCGGCTTCGACTGGGGCGGTAACGCCAGCCGCGTCTTCACCCTCTGCTACGACCTTCAGGTTCCCGAGGCGATCTTCCAGCGCTTCCCGGGCGTCGAGGGCTCGGCCTACCTCGTGGGCGGCCTGGGCGTGAACTACCAGCGCGCCGGCGGCGTCACCCTGGCGCCGATCCGCGCGGGCGTGGGCCTGCGGCTGGGCGCCAACATCGGCTATCTGAGCTATTCGCGCGAGCGCCACGCGTTCCCGTTCTGAGGGGCTTCATGCTCCTCCCCCGCTCGCGGGGGAGGGGGACCGCGGAACGCGGTGGAGGGGGCGCGAACGCCGGCGCCGCAAGACCCCCCCTCCGTCTCGCCGCAGGGCGGCGATCCACCTCCCCCGTCGTCTTCGCGACAGGGGAGGAGCGAGGGGTCACCGCGGGTCGAGGTCGGCCCCGACACGGCCCGTCGCCGTGTCGAACAGGCCGCGGCCGGGCACGTGGTTGACCTCCAGACGAATGCCGTCGGGATCCTCGAACAGCACCGAGTAGTAGCCCGGCGCGAAGCCGTCCTCCTGCGGCCCGTGGACGATGGTCGCGCCGATCGAGACGAGGAAGTCGTGCACCGCCTCCACCTCGGCGCGGTCGCGCACGCGCCAGCACTGGTGGTGCAGGCTTCCCGGCCGGAACTGTGCGTATTTCACGCCCGCATGCTCGGGCGCCGGCCGGCGGATGCCAAAGCCGGTGCGGCCGCCCACGCAGTAGTAGGTGTCCGGGCTGTCGGCCACCTCGCGCAGGCCGAGGAACGGCAGCAGCTGGCGATAGAAGGCGACGCTCTTCTCGAAGTCGCCCGCGGTGATGAAGGTGTGCGCGACGCCGTTGATCTCCATGACCGGCAGCCTGGCGCGGCGCCCCTAGCGGCAGTCAACACATAAGCGTTGACTTATGAATAAGCGTTCGCTTATGGATTGGCCATGGAGCCCGCCGACCTCTTCCGCACCCTGGCCGACGGAACCCGCCGCGGCCTGTTCGAGCGGCTGACGCGGGAGGGCGAGCTCAGCGTGGGCGCGCTGACCGCGGGGACAGGGGTCTCGCAGCCGGCGGTCTCGCAGCATCTCAAGGCGTTGCGCCTGGCCGGACTGGTCGGCGAGACGCGCCAGGGCCGCACGGTGCTCTACCGCGCCCGCCCCGAGGGCCTGCGCCCGCTCGTCGACTGGATGGGGCTCTACGGCCGCTTTTGGGCCGAGCGGTTCGACGCCCTGGAAGACCTCCTCGCCCGCATGGACCAGTAGACGCCGGAAACCCCGCCATGACCGACACCAAGAGCATCGTCGTCGAACGCACCATGCCGCACCCGCCGGCCAAGGTGTGGCGCGCGCTGACCCAGTCGCCGCTCATCGCGGAATGGCTGATGCAGAACGACTTCCAGCCGGTCGTCGGCCACAGGTTCCAATTCCGCGCCACGCCCGTGCCCGGCTGGAGCGGCGTGACCAACTGCGAGGTGCTGGAGGTCGATGAGCCGAAGCGGCTCGTCTACGCCTGGGGCGACGGAACCGAGTCCGACAGCGGGCTCAGGACCGTCGTCACCTGGACGCTCACCCCCGTCGAGGGCGGCACGCACGTGCGCATGGAGCACGCGGGCTTCCGGCCCCAGGACGAAGGCGGCTACCGCGGCATGGGCGGCGGCTGGCCGCGCATCGTCGCCGGGTTGGAGCGCGTGGCGGGCGCGGCGGGCTAGCCGCGCAGCTTCGCGCCCACGGCCTTCTCGGCTGCGGCCACGATGCGGCCGCTCAGCCCCTCGATCTCGGCCTCGGTCAGGGTCTTCTCGCGGGGCTGGACCAGCACCTCCACGGCCACCGACTTCATCCCCTCCGGCACGCCGGCGCCCTGGTAGACGTCGAAGATGCGCGCCTGGGCGATCAGCGCCTTGTCGGCGCCGAGGATGGGACGGATCAGGTCGCCGGCCGGCGTCTCGGCGCCCACCAGAAACGCGAAATCGCGGCGCAGCGGCATCAGCGGCGACAGCTCCAGCGCGGCCTTGGTCTTCAGGCCCTTCTTCTTGGGCTCGGGGATCGCGTCGAGGTCGATCTCGAAGGCCAGCATCGGGCCCTCGGCGTCCAGCGCCTTCAGGATGCGCGGGTGCAGCTCGCCGAACTCGGCGATCACCAGCTTGGGGCCGAGCTGCAGGCGCGCCGAGCGGCCGGGATGCCACCAGGTCGAGGCCTGGCCCTGCACGACCTGCAGCGCGGGGGCGCCCAGCTCGTCCAGCAGCGCCAGCAGGTCGGCCTTGAGCTGGAACAGCGGATCGCCCGCGCCCCCGCCCCAGTGCTTGGGCAGGTGCGGCGCCACCAGGGCGGTCACCGCCGTCCATTGGTCGGCCGGCTGGTCGCCGCGGAAGTTCGGCCCCACCTCGAACAGGGCCGCGTCGTCGAAGCCCTTGTTGGCGTTGCGCGCCGCCGCCTCGACGAGGTTGGGCAGCGCCGAGGGCCGCATGGTGTCGAGCTCGGAGGCGATCGGGTTGGCGAGGCTCAACGCCGCGTCGCCGCCGCCGAACAGCTCGGCCTTGGCCCGCGCCGTGAAGCTCCAGGTCACCGCCTCGGAATAGCCGCGCGCGGCCATGGTTCGCCGCGCGTCGCGCATCCGGCGCTGGCGCAGCGTCAGCACGCCGCCGGGGGGGCGCGCCATCTCGGGCAGGGGCTCGGCCGGCAGTTTGTCGTAGCCGACGATGCGGGCGATCTCTTCGACGAGGTCGGCCTTGCCTTCCACGTCGCGCCGCCAGGTGGGCGGGATCACCTGGTTGCCGCTGCCGGTGAAGCCCAGGGTGGCCAGGATCTGGTCGACCCGGTGGGCGGCCACCTCCAGCCCGGCAAGCTTGCGGACATAGCTGCGGTCGAACACGATCGGCCCGGGCGCGGCCGGGGCCTCGCCGGCGACGCGCACCTCCGAGGTCTCGCCGCCGCACATCTCCAGGATGAGCCGGGTGGCCAGTTCGAGGCCCGGGACGCACGACTGCGGATCGACCGTGCGGGCGAACCGGTACTGGGCGTCGGAGACGATGCCGGTGGTCCGGCCGGTCTGGGCCGTGCGGATCGGGTCGAACCAGGCGCTCTCGACGAAGACGTCGACGGTGGCCTCGGAGCAGCCCGTGGACTCGCCGCCCATCACACCGCCCAGGCCGATGGCCCCGGAGCCGTCGGCGATGACGCAGATTTCGGGCGTCATCTCATAGGTCTTGCCGTCCAGCGCCTCGACGCTTTCGCCCTCGCGGCCCAGCCGGGCCTCGATGACGGTCCCGGTCAGCTTGGCCACGTCGTAGACGTGCAGGGGCCGGGCCCGGTCGTAGGAGATGAGGTTGGTGACGTCCACGAGGGCGTTGATGGGGCGCAGGCCCACCGACACCAGCCGCCGCTGCAGCCATTCGGGCGAGGGGCCGTTCTTGACACCGCGGATCAGCCGGCCGGCGAAGACCGGGCAGGCCGAGCCATCCACCTTGATCTCGATGGGGCAGGGGAAGGCCCCGGCCACGGGCTTGGTCGCGTCGGGCTTCAGCACGCCCAGGCCGGCGGCGGCCAGGTCGCGGGCGATGCCGCGCACGCCCAGCCAGTCGGGCCGGTTGGGCGTGACCTCGAAGTCGATCACCGCCTCCAGGCCGAACGCCTCGGCGGCGCTGACGCCCACGGCCAGGCTGTCGGGCAGCTCGACGATGCCGTCGGACTCCTCGGCCACCCCCAGTTCCTTGGCCGAGCAGAGCATGCCGTTCGAGACCACCCCGCGGACGGGCCGCGCCTCCAGGGTGATGCCGCTGCCGGGCACATAGGCGCCGATGGGGGCGTAGATGGTGGTCAGGCCCGCGCGCGCGTTCGGCGCGCCGCAGACGATTTCCAGCCGGCCGTCCTTGGTGTCGACCTGGCAGACCCGCAGCTTGTCGGCGTTGGGGTGCTGCACGGCCTCCACGATCTTCGCGACCGTGAACTTGGCGAGCTTGGCCGCCGGGTCCTCGACGCCTTCGACTTCCAGGCCGGCCATGGTCATGGCGTCCACGATCTGGTCGACCGTGGCGGCGGTGTCGAGGTGCTCCTTGAGCCAGGAGAGGGTGAACTTCATTGGATCCTCTCCCTCAGCTCAGGCCGGTCGCGGGGTTGGGCGCCTGGAAGGCCGAGAAGCCCCAGTGCTCCAGCCAGCGGGTGTCGGCGGCGAAGGTGTCGCGCAGGTCGGGGACGCCGTACTTCAGCATGCCGAGGCGATCGACGCCCAGGCCGAAGGCGAAGCCCTGCCACTCGTCGGGGTCCAGGCCGCAGTTCCTCAGCACGTTGGGGTGCACCATTCCGCCGCCCAGGATCTCCAGGAAGTCGGTCCCCTCGCCGATCTTGATCGAGCCGCCCGAGCGGTCGCACTGCACGTCCATCTCGGCCGACGGCTCGGTGAACGGGAAGTGGTGCGGCCGGAAGCGCGTGCCGACGTTCTCGCTCTCGAAGAAGCGGCGGATGAAGGCGTCCAGCGTCCACTTCAGGTGGCCCATGTGGATATTGCGGTCGATCACCAGGCCTTCGAGCTGGTGGAACATGGGCGTGTGGGTGGCGTCGCTGTCCGAGCGGTAGACGCGGCCCGGCACGATCACGCGGATCGGCGGCGCCTGGCCCTGGGCGATCCAGGCGGGCAGCGACCGGTTCTGGCCCTGCTGCATGACGCGGACCTGCACCGGGCTGGTGTGGGTGCGCAGCAGCTTGCGCTCGCCGTTGGCGTCCTCGGGCAGCCAGAAGGTGTCGTGCATCTCCCGCGCCGGGTGCTTGGGCGGGAAGTTCAGCGCGGTGAAGTTGTGGAAATCGTCCTCGATGTCGGGGCCTTCGGCCAGCGCGAAGCCCATCTCGGCGAAGACGGCGATCATCTCGTCCAGCACCTGCATGGTCGGGTGGACGCGGCCCTTGCGCTCGGGCGGCGGGGGCAGGGTGAGGTCGACGCGTTCGGCGGCCAGCCGGGCGTCGAGTTCGGCGGCCTCCAGCTCGGCCTTGCGCGCGGCGACGGCGGCGGCGACGGCGTCGCGCAGGCCGTTGATCTTCGGCCCCTGCTCGCGGCGCTCGTCCGGGCTCATCTTGCCCAGGCTCTTCAGCAGCTCGGAGATCGAGCCCTGCTTGCCCAGCGCCTCGACGCGAATCGCTTCGAGCGCGGCCAGATCAGCGGCGGCGGTGACGCGGGCCGAAAGGTCGGCCTGCATTGCGGTTAGATCGGTCATGGGAGCGGTGTCCTAGACGACGTTCGTTGGGAGTGGAACCCGCTCCTCCCCCGAAGGGAAACTCTTCGGGGGAGGGGGACCACGAAGTGGTGGAGGGGGCGTTCGACCGGTTGGCTCCCAGCGCCCTCTCCGGCCCTTCGGGCCACCTCCCTCGCCGTCTGCGCGGCAGGGGAGGAGCGGCGCATGAAAAAAGCCCTCCGGCGGTTCGGCCGGAGGGCTCTTTGAAAGCGTCAGGGTCGAACGGGACCCAGGCCTCAAGCCAGCGCGGCGCGAACCTTGTCGGCGATGGCCTTGAAACCGGTCGGGTCGTTGCCCGCGATATCCGCGAGGACCTTGCGGTCCATCTCGATCCCGGCCTTCTCAAGGCCGTGGATAAATCGGGAATAGGTGAAGCCTTCCAGGCGCGCCGCGGCGTTGATCCGCTGGATCCACAGCGAACGGAAGTTGCGCTTGCGGACCTTGCGGTCGCGGTAGGCGTACTGGCCGGCCTTGTCCACCGCGGCCTTGGCCGTGCGGATGGTGTTCTTGCGGCGCCCGTAGAAGCCCTTGGCCTGCTCGAGAACCTTCTTGTGCTTGGCGTGGGCGACGACGCCCCGTTTCACGCGTGCCATCGGTCAGTTCTCCTTAGAGGCCGTAGGGGAGCCAGGTCTTGATGATCTTGGCGTCGGCCTCGCTCATCACCTTGGTTCCACG
>NZ_WGNY01000013.1 GCF_016124325.1 Phenylobacterium sp. | reverse complement strand
CGCCGCGCTCGACGAGATCACCGCCACCGTCAAGCGCAGCGCGGAGGGGGCCAAGGAAGCCTCCAACGTCGCCTCCGGCGCCCGCGATCAGGCCGAACGCTCCGGCGAGGTCGTCCGCGAGGCGGTGGCCGCGATGGGCGATATCCAGGCCAGTTCGGGCAAGATCTCGAACATCATCGGCGTGATCGACGAGATCGCCTTCCAGACCAACCTGCTGGCCCTGAACGCCGGCGTGGAAGCGGCCCGGGCCGGGGAAGCCGGCAAGGGCTTCGCCGTCGTCGCCCAGGAAGTCCGCGCCCTGGCCCAGCGCTCGGCCGAGGCCGCCAAGGAGATCAAGACGCTGATCTCGTCGTCGGGGACCCAGGTCGATCGCGGCGTGAAGCTCGTGACCGACACCGGCAAGGCGCTGGAGGCCATCGTCGAACGCGTCGCCAGCATCGACGGCCTGGTGTCCGAGATCGCCCGCGCCGCCAGCGAGCAGGCCACTGGCCTGGCCGAGGTGAACACCGCGGTGAACCAGATGGACCAGGTGACGCAACAGAACGCCGCCATGGTGGAGGAGGCGACCGCCGCCTCCGCCCAGCTCAAGCGCGAGGCCGTCGAACTGGCCGACCTCGTGGCCAAATTCGACGTGGGCGGCGCGGCCGTCCAGCCGCGTGCGGCGGCGCCCCGCCCGGTCGAACGGCCGCAGGGCGACGCCCCGGCGCTCCAGCGCAAGCTGCGCGCCGCCGTCGGCGGCGGTGGTGGAAATTCAGCTCAGTGGGATGAATTCTGATGTCGGAAGCCCTTGCTCTGGCCGGTGATACGGTCGAGCTGATCGTCCTCGAAGTGGCCGGCGCCGAGTTCTGCATCGACATCCGTTCGGTGCGGGAGATCCGCGGCTTCACGGCCTCCACCGCGTTGCCGCAGGCGCCGGACTACGTGCTGGGCGTCATCAACCTGCGCGGCGCCGTGATGCCGGTCCTCGACCTGCGGGCCCGCCTGGGCCTCGGTTCGACCGAGGCCTCGGGCCGGCACGTGATCGTGGTCGTCCAGAACGACGGACAGACCGCCGGCCTGCTGGTCGACGCCGTCCAGGAGACGATGATGCTCGGCGCCGATCAGCTCCAGCCGCCCCCGCGCTACGAAAGCGGCCGCGAGGACGCCTTCGTCGACGCGCTGATCCCGCTGGAGGGCCGCATCCTCAGCCTCCTGCACGTGCCGACCCTGCTTCCGCGCGAGGCGCTGGAGCTGGTCTAGCGGGGGGCAGCGCAGGCTCGCGATTAGCCCGAGAACACTGTGCGGCCGTCCACGACGGTCCGCCGCACCTTGCCCTGCAGGCGGCGGCCGTCGAACGGCGAGTTCTTGGACTTCGACTTCAAGGCGTCCAGGTCGACCACGATCGGGGCGCCGAGGTCGCAGAGCACGAGGTCGGCTGGCGCGCCCTTGGCGATGCGTCCCGCCGCCAGGCCCAGCAGGTCGGCCGGGGCGGCGGTGACCGTGCGGATCAGGTCGATCAGCGGGATGCGCCCCTCGTGGTGGAAGGCGAGCAGGGCGGGCAGCAGGGTCTGAAGCCCCACGGCGCCCGGCGCGGCCTCGTCGTAGGGCCGCCGCTTGTCCTCGGCCGGGGCCGGGGCGTGGGCCGAGACGATCACCTTGATCAGGCCCGAGGCCACGGCCTCGATCACCGCCTGTCGGTCGGCCTCCGCGCGCAGCGGCGGGTCCAGCTTGCAGAAGGTGCGATAGTCGCCGATGTCGATCTCGTTGAACGACAGGTGGTTGATCGAGGTGGTCGCCGTCACCGACAGGCCCCGCGCCAGGCCGCGCTCCAGGCTCTCCAGCGCCGCGGCCGTCGTCACCTGGTCGACGATCAGGTTCGCGCCCGTCAGCTCCACCAGCGCCAGGTCGCGCTCCAGCATGATCTTCTCGGCCACGGCCGGGACCGCCGGCAGCCCCATCCGCGCGGCGAACTCGCCCTCGCTGGCCGCCGCGCCCGCCGACAGCCACGGGTCGGCCGGCCGGTGCGCCACCGGCACGCCGAACGCCTTGGCGTAGCTGAGCACGCGGCGGAACACCTTGGAGTCCACGATCGGCCGGTCGGCGTCGGTCACATAGAGGCAGCCGGCCTCGTGCATCAGGCCGATCTCGGCCATCCGTTCGCCCTCGGCGCCCTTGGTCGCCGCGCCGGCGGGATAGACGTTGACCAGCTCGATGTCGCGCGCCCGGCGCAGGATGAAGTCCACCACTGAAGGCTCGTCCATCACCGGGTGGGTGTCGGGCTGGACCACCATGGTCGTGACGCCGCCGGCCGCCGCGGCCTGGGCGGCGGACTTCAGTGTCTCCTTGGGCTCGGCGCCAGGCTCTCCGGTCTTGACCCGGATGTCGACCAGCCCGGGGATCAGCAGCGCGCCACCGGCGTCGACCACCTCCACGTCGGGCGACAGCGCGCCCAGGTCGGGTGTCCTGGCCACGTCGGCGATGACGCCCTCGGTCACCACCACCGCGCCGGGGCCGTCGTAGCCCGACGCCGGGTCGACGAGGCGCGCGTTCACGAAGGCGAGGGGACGGCTCAACGCTCGTTCTCCAGCCGCGCGGCCAGCGAGGTCAGCACGGCCATCCGCGCGGCCACGCCCATCTCCACCTGGTCCTGGATCAGGCTGACCGACAGGTCGTCGGCGACCTCGGAATCGATCTCCACGCCCCGGTTCATCGGCCCCGGGTGCATCACCCGCACGTGCGGGGCGGCGTGGGCGAGCTTCTCGCGGTCGAGCCCGAAGAAGCGGAAGTATTCGCGCTGGGACGGCGCCATCACCCCGTCCATCCGCTCCAGTTGCAGGCGCAGCATCATCACCACGTCGCAGCCGGCGATGCCTTTGCGCAGATCGTGGAACACCTCCACGTTCCAGCGCTCGGCCTCGGCCGGGATCAGCGTGGGCGGACCCACCAGCCGCACATTGGCCGCCAGCATCTGCAGCATGGCGATGTTCGAGCGGGCCACCCGGCTGTGCAGCACGTCGCCGCAGATGGCCACCTTCAGCCCGGCGATGTGGCCGAAGGCGCGCCGCATCGACAGCGCGTCCAGCAGGGCCTGGGTGGGGTGCTCGTGCTGGCCGTCGCCGGCGTTGATCACCGAACAGCCCACCTTCTGCGACAGCAGGCTGGCTGCGCCCGACGAGGCGTGCCGCACCACCAGCAGGTCGGGCTGCATGGCGTTCAGCGTCACGGCGGTGTCGATCAGGGTCTCGCCCTTCGAGATCGACGACGAACGCGGGCTCATGTTGACGACGTCGGCGCCCAGCCGCTTGCCCGCCAGCTCGAAACTCGACTGCGTGCGCGTCGAGTTCTCGAAGAACAGGTTCATCAGCGTCCGGCCCTTGAGCAGGTCCAGCTTCTTCGAGGTCTGGCGGTTCAGGCTGACGAAGCCGTCGGCGAGGTCGAGGAGGCTGGCCACCTCCACCTCGTTCAGATCGGTCGCGGATAGGAAATGGCGCCGCGGGAAGGAGAAGGTCCGGCTGAGGACCTCGTTCAGGCCAGGGGGTGCGCCACTCATTAAAGCGCCCTCTTAAGCGGGTGCGCCCGTCAAGCCAAGCGAACCGACCAGGTGATCCCCAACTTCCTCCGCCGCGGCCGTTGCGAAGCTTGCCCGCCGCCCCATATCAGCGCGGCGGCCGAATTCTGTGCGGCGCGGTCCATAAAACCCAGGGGGAAACACGTGGCGGTCTGTCTCTTCACCTTCGCCGATCTCTATTCCAAGGGCCTCGGGACCCTCGATCACATCCTGACCAAGGGCGCCGAATTCGCGGCCGCCAAGGGCGTCTCCGAAGCCGACATGCTGGAATGGCGGCTGATCGACGACATGAACTCCCTGCGGTTCCAGACCTTCGTGGTGATCAATTTCGCCAAGCAGTGGACGGCCCGCGCCGCCGGCGTCGAAGTCCCGGCCGATATCCCTTCCGATCTCGACCTGAAGGGAATCAAGGCCGCCATCGCCGAGGCCAAAGCCTTCCTCGCGGGGCTGAAGGCCGAACAGTTCGAGGGCCGTGACGACGTGGCCCTCAAGGTCGAGCTGGGCAACGGCTTCGCGCCCGAGATGCCGATCGGCCAGTGGCTCAGCGGCTTCGCCACCACCAACTTCTATTTCCACCTCTCGACGGCCTACGGGATCCTGCGGTCCAAGGGCGTGCAGATCGGCAAGGTCGACCTGTTCGCGGGCGGGCTCTGATCCGCCTCTCCCCCGGAGCACGGCGAGGCCGTGCGACAGAGGGGAGAGGGCAGGGAGAGGGGGGGCTCGGCGACGCCGATGGCGGGGCGAGGTCCCGCGGTGGGCGCTGGCGGAACCCCCAGCGGAGTCCTGGCCAGGCGTCGCCGCCCCTCTCCCGGCCTCTCCCCTCTCGCTACGCGGGGGGAGAGGAGAGGCGCAAACGATCCAGCGCGCCCTGGAGGATCCAGGCCGCGGCCGCCTTATCGACCACCTCGGCGCGGCGGGCGCGGCTGACGTCCGCCTCGTCGATCAGCATGCGGTTCACCGCCATGGTCGACATCCGCTCGTCCCAGAAGGCGATGGCCAGGTCGTCGCGCAGCCGCAGCAGGTTGCGCGCGAACGCCCGGTTGGACTGACAGCGCGGCCCCTCGGTCCCGTCCATGTTCACCGGCAGGCCGATGACGATCCCGGCCGCGCCGCGGCTCTCCATCAGCCGGAAGAGGGCGGCCGCGTCGTCGGTGAACTTGGTCTTGCGGATCGTCTCCAGGGGGCTCGCCACCATCCGTGTCGCGTCGGAGACCGCCACGCCGATGGTCTTCTCGCCCAAATCCAGGCCCGCCAGCGGCGCGTAGCGGGGCAGCAGGGCGGGGAGTTCGGTCAGTTCGACGACGGCCATCGCGGCCTCTTAGCACCGAAAGCCGGCCGCGCCTGCGCCTTGTGACGGCGGCCGCGCCCGCGATATGCGGACGTCGCGAAAGGGGGTGACCGGTGGACCTCGAGACCTGGCCCGTGAAGACGCGCGACGTGCGCAACCGGCACATGGATTCCACCGTCTGGGACCGCTTCGCCCTGCGCGACGGCGACGTCGTGGTGGCCAGCTACGCCAAGTCGGGCACCACCTGGGTGCAGCAGATCGCGGGCCAGCTCGTCCATGGCGCGGCGCCCGACCTGCCGATCAGTACGCTCTCGCCCTGGCTCGACTATCGCCTCACGCCGCCCGAGACCTTGCAGCGCCTCGAGGCCCAGGCCCACAGGCGCATCCTCAAGACCCACCTGCCGCTCGACGCCCTGAGGTTCTCGCCCCGCGCCCGCTACATCTACGTGGCCCGCGACGGCCGCGACGTGGCCATGAGCCTCCACCACCACCACCTGAGCGGCAACGCGCTCTGGTACGAACGCCTGAACGCCGGGCCGGCCGGCCTCGGCGCCCCGGTCGGCCCGCCCGATCCCGACCCCGGGCGCTATTTCCGGGCCTGGCTTGACGGCGACGGCGCGCCGTTCTGGCCCTACTTCGAGAACGTGCGGACATGGTGGGCGGCGCGGACCCTGCCCAACGTGCTCTTCGTCCACTTCAACGCCCTGAAGCGCGACCTCGAGGGGGAGATCCGGCGGATCGCCGCCTTCCTCGACATCCCGATCCGCGGCGGCGAGCTCCCGGCGGTGCTCGATCACTGTTCCTTCGGCTACATGAAGGCCCACGCCGAACTCGTGGCGCCGCTGGGCGGGGCCATCTTCGCGGGCGGGGCGGCCGAATTCATCCATAGGGGCGAGAACGGCCGCTGGCGTTCGGTGCTGACCGACGGCGACATCGCCGCCTACGAGGCCCGCGCCTTGGCCGAGTTGGGCCCCGAATGCGCCGCCTGGCTCGCCAGCGGCTTGCCAAGCCCGTCCGCCACGGCTAGCCCACGCGCCTGAATTCAAGGAGCTGATGGTATGGCCATCGACGCCGCGACCGTGCGCAAGGTCGCCAGGCTGGCGCGCATCGCCGAACCCGAGGACCGGATCGAGTCCCTGGCCAAGGAGCTTTCGGGCATCCTCGACTGGATCGAGCAGCTCGGCGAGGTCGACACCGACGGCGTGGAGCCCATGACCACCTCGGTGGAGACCACGCTGCCCATGCGCGACGACGTGGTGACCGACGGCGGCGATCCCGCCCGGGTGCTGGGCAATGCGCCGAAGACCGAGAAGGGCTTCTTCGTGGTGCCGAAGGTGGTGGAATAGATGTCCGAACTCACCGGTCTCACGCTCAAGGCCGCCCTCGACGGGCTGGACGCCAAGACCTTCTCCTCCGAAGAGCTGACCCGCGCCCATATGGCGGCGGTGGAAGGCGCGCGCGCGCTCAACGCCTTCGTGGTCGAGACGCCCGACAAGGCCCTCGACATGGCCCGGGCCGCCGACGCCCGCCGCGCCAAGGGCGCCGCCGGCCCGCTGGAAGGCGCGCCGCTCGGCATCAAGGACCTGTTCTGCACCGAGGGCGTCCAGTCGACCGCCGCCTCGAAGATCCTGCGCGGCTTCGAGCCCGCCTACGAGAGCACCGTCACGTCCAACCTCTGGCGCGACGGCGCGGTGATGCTGGGCAAGCTCAACATGGACGAGTTCGCCATGGGCTCGTCCAACGAGACCTCGGCCTGGGGCCCGGTGGTCAATCCCTGGCGCGCCCAGGGCGGCAACGCCCAGCTCACGCCGGGCGGCTCGTCGGGCGGCTCGGCCGCGGCCGTCGCCGCCGAGCTCTGCCTAGGCGCCACCGCCACCGACACCGGCGGCTCCATCCGCCAGCCCGCCGCCTTCACCGGCACGGTCGGCATCAAGCCCACCTACGGCCGCTGTTCGCGCTGGGGCGTCGTGGCCTTCGCGTCCTCGCTGGACCAGGCTGGGCCGATGGCGCGCACCGTCGAGGACGCCGCCATCCTGCTGCGGTCGATGTCGGGCCACGATCCCAAGGATTCCACCAGCCTGCCGGTCGACGTGCCGGACTTCCCGGCCTTCTGCGGCCGCTCGGTGAAGGGCCTGCGGATCGGCGTGCCCAAGGAATACCGCGTCGACGGCATGCCGCCCGAGATCGACGCCCTGTGGGAGCAGGGGATCGCCTGGCTGAAGGACGCCGGCTGCGAGATCGTCGAGGTCAGCCTGCCGCACACCAAGTACGCCCTGCCGGCCTACTACATCGTGGCGCCCGCCGAGGCGTCGTCGAACCTCGCCCGCTACGACGGCATGCGCTACGGCCTGCGCGTGGATGGCGAGAGCCTGATCGACACCTACGAGAAGACCCGCGCCGAGGGCTTCGGGGCCGAGGTCAAGCGCCGCATCCTGATCGGCACCTACGTGCTCTCGGCCGGCTACTACGACGCCTACTATCTCAAGGCGCTGAAGGTCCGTCGCCGCATCGCCGACGACTTCGACCAGGCCTGGGAGAAGGTGGACGCGCTGCTGACGCCCACCGCGCCCTCGGCCGCCTTCGCCCTGGGCGAGAAGTCGGACGACCCGGTGGCGATGTACCTGAACGACATCTTCACGGTGACGGTGAACCTGGCGGGCCTGCCGGGCATGAGCGTGCCGGCCGGGCTGGACGCGCAAGGCTTGCCGCTCGGCCTGCAGCTCATCGGCCGCAATCTGGACGAGGGCACGCTGTTCTCGCTGGGCGCGGCGATCGAGAAGGCCGCCGACTTCCGGGCCAAGCCGCAACGCTGGTGGTGACGGCGTCGTCTATTCGGGCGTGTGACCGGTCGAGAAGTGCCCCGGCGCCGGCAGCGGCGCGCCCTTGGTGATCACGGCGATCGAGTCGTGGATTTCCACCGACTGCACCCACTCGCGGCCGGCGAAACGCGCGCCGCGCCCGTGATGCCATCCGTGCATGTCGTCGATCAGCGCCTTCACCAGTTCGATGCCGGTGCCCGCCCGGCGGTAGCCGCCCTCCCACCGGGGCCAATAGGCGGTGTGCAGGTCCTCGATCATGTAGAGCCCGCCCGGCTTCAGGGCCGGGAACAGCACCTCGAACGATATGCGCTGGTGGCTCGAGATGTGCGAACCGTCGTCCAGGATGATGTCGGGCGGTCCCGTCTCCGCCAGCACCTTGCGCAGGAATGCGGGGTCGCCCTGCGACCCGATCCGCACCTGGTTCGGCGGATCGACACGCTTGGCGCAGGCCGGGTCGATGTCGATGCCGTAGATCGTGGCGTCGGGCCCGAAGAACTTGCGCCATAGCTCCAGCGAGCCGCCCTTCGAGACGCCGATCTCCAGCATGGTGATCGGCTTCTGGTGATAGGGCGCGAGAACCCGGTCGTAGACCGGCAGGTAGTGGATCCACTTGTGGACCAGGCGGCCCTGGTTGGCGAAGAACAGCTCCTCGATCGGGCCTGGCGACGCCGAACGGCGGGCCTCCGCGCCTTCGGGCGTCAGGCGCATCTCCTTGTAGATGTCGCCTCGGGGTTTCGAGAGCACCACATCTATGGCCTTGGCGATCAGATTGCGCATCACTCTCCCCAGCCGATGGCGCTCAACTCTGAGAGCATCGACACGGCGATGACCTGTCAAGGCTGCGCGACGCCGGGCGACGAAAAAGGCGGCCGCTGTTCGCCAGCGGCCGCCTCGTCTGGTCGGATGACGGGAAGGCCCGTCGGCCGGATCGCTATTTGATCTTGTCGAACTCGGCCTGCAGCGCCTTCAGCTTGGCGTCGTCGATCGCGCCTTGGCTCATCGGCGCGACCTGGGCCAGCGTCATGGCGCTGATCTGGTCGTAGTATTGCGGGATCTCGGGCAGGGCGGCTTCCAGCACCGCCTTGGCCTGCTCGTTCTTGATGATGTCGCCGATCGGCGTGGTCTCGACCGAGATGCCGCCGGCGGCCGGCGCGGCGGCCGCGGCGTCGTGGCCGGCGTGGGCGTCCTGCGCGAACGCGGGGGCGGCGATCGCGGCGAGCGCGATGGCGGCGGTGAGCGTGATGGCTTTCATGGGTTTCCTTCTCCCCCCGGGGTCTGAACGTCGTCAAGACGCGGGCGCAGCTTGAGTCCCAAACCGCTGATTTGTGCAAGGGGGCATCTGCGGACGCTTCCGATTTTGCCCGGACGGGGGTAGGGAGCGGCCCATGACCGAGACCGCCGCAGCCAAGCAGATCCAGGGTCGCACCGGCCCGTGGGAAATCGTCCTGGGCCTGGAAGTGCACGCCCAGGTCGCTTCGAACGCCAAGCTGTTCTCCGGCGCGGCCGTGGGCTTCGGCGCCGGGCCCAACGCCCAGGTGAGCCTGGTGGACGCGGCCATGCCCGGCATGCTGCCGGTCATCAACCGCCACTGCGTGGAGCAGGCGATCAAGACCGGCCTGGGCCTGAAGGCGCAGATCAACGAATGGTCGCGCTTCGACCGGAAGAACTATTTCTACCCGGACCTGCCGCAGGGCTATCAGATCAGCCAGTACAAGGACCCGATCGTCGGCGAGGGTGAGGTCAGCGTCGAGCGCGACGACGGCTCGGTCTTCACCGTGCGCATCGAGCGGCTGCACCTGGAGCAGGACGCCGGCAAGAGCCTGCACGACCAGGACCCCAACTTCACCTACGTCGACCTCAACCGCGCGGGCACCGCCCTGATGGAGATCGTCTCGCGGCCCGACATGCGCACCTCAGAGGAGGCCGCCGCGTATGTGAAGAAGCTGCG
The DNA here is from genome assembly GCF_016124325.1 of Phenylobacterium sp. Taxonomy (GTDB): domain Bacteria; phylum Pseudomonadota; class Alphaproteobacteria; order Caulobacterales; family Caulobacteraceae; genus Phenylobacterium. Next base: position 74,626 of record NZ_WGNY01000013.1, on the reverse strand, counting down.
CACTATCCTGATCTACCTGGGCTCCTGCGACGGCGACATGGAGAAGGGCAACCTGCGGGCCGACGTGAACGTGTCGGTGTGCCGTCCGGGCGCCTATGAGAAGTACCGCGAGACCGGCGACTTCAGCCATCTCGGCACGCGCTGCGAGATCAAGAACGTCAACTCGTTCCGCTTCATGCAGCAGGCGATCGAGTACGAGGCGCGCCGCCAGATCGAGATCCTGGAGGAGGGCGGCTCGATCGACCAGGAAACCCGCCTGTTCGACGCGGTGAAGGGCGAGACGCGCTCGATGCGCTCGAAGGAGGAGGCGCACGACTACCGCTACTTCCCCGACCCGGATCTCCTGCCGCTCCAGCTCGATCCGGCCTGGATCAAGCGCATCGAGGCCGAGCTGCCCGAGCTGCCCGACGCCAAGAAGGCCCGCTTCCAGTCGCAGTACGGCCTGTCGCCCTACGACGCCGGGGTGCTGATCTCCGAACAGGCCCGCGCCGACTTCTACGAGGCCGCTGCGAAGGGCCGCGACGCCAAGCTGGTCGCCAACTGGGTGACCAACGAGCTGGCCGCCAAGCTGACGGCCGGCGGGATCGCCATCGAGAACAGCCCGGTCTTCCCGGGCGCCATCGCCGAACTGGTCCAGCTCATCGAGGAGGGGGTGATCTCCTCCAAGATCGCCAAGGACGTCTTCGAGCGCATGTGGCTGGGCGAGGGCTCGCCCTCGGAGATCGTCGAGAAGCAGGGCCTCAAGCAGGTCAGCGACACCGGCGCCCTGGAGAAGATCGTCGACGAACTGATCGCGGCCAACCCCGACCAGGCGGCGGCGGTGAAGGACAAGCCCCAGGCCATAGGCTGGTTCGTGGGCCAGGTGATGAAGGCCACCGGCGGCAAGGCCAACCCCGGCGCGGTCAACCAGCTTCTGCGCGCCAAGCTGGGCCTCTAGGGCCTCGTCAGGGTGAAGTGGATACCGGTTCACCCGCCCGGACGAGAAGGCTCTAGGGGCCTCTAGAACCGTCATCCCAGGCCTTGTGCCTGGGATCCCTGCGTCAGCTTCCGTTGAGGCGGGCGTTCTGCGCCGACCGTGCGGCGGACGGCGGGATCCTCGCCACGAGGGCGAGGATGACGAGGAAGGTTGGAACCCGACGCCCCTACTGCACCACGTCGTAGATGCGCCCGTCCGACATATCGACGAGCGCGTAGCCCGACCCCACGCGGACCCAGGAGAAGCCCCTGGGCGGCGGGCGCAGGCGATAGGCCCGGTAGTCGTCGACGACGGCGCCTCGGTAGGTGTCGGGCAGGTAGCCGCCCCGCCGTGCGCCGGGCGCGTTCGGGCCGCGCAGCATCTTCGGCTGGGCCGCTTCGGCCGGCGCGTCGCGTCCGCGCCGCGGCTCGTCGTCGTAGCGCCGGCGCGGCGCCTCGTCGTTGCGGCGTCGGTTGTCCTGCGCCGGCTCGCGGCTTTCGCGTCCCTGGTAGGCCGTGCGCCGCCCGGCGCGGTCGTCGCTCCAGCGCTCGTATCCCCGGATGTCCGGGCCCTGCTCGCGCGGCGTCCAGGCGCGCGCCGCGCCGCGATCGTAGCCCCGGCCATGCTCGCGGGCGGCCGCCGGGCCGGCCGGCATGGCCCCGGCCAGACTGGCCGCCGCCGCCGCGAGGAGGATCACGCGCTTCATGCCGTCCTTCCTAGGGCCTTCCCCCTGAACTGTCCCTGAACGTCCGCGCGTCGCGTGACGCGAGCCTCGCGAACCCGTTCGCTGAACGCGGGTGCGACCGGTTGTCCCGGTCGGCGTTCCTGACAATTGCACAACGGCGCCCTTAACCATGTATTCAACTGAAGCTTGGTTTCCTTCCCTCGTAGGCCGGTGAAAGGCCCGAAAATCGGGGCTGCCGGACCTTAGGGATAGAAACCATGCTGGCGAGCATCGACATGAAGTCCGATGGCCTGCCGCTGCCGAAGCCGGACGCGACGGGCGACGAGCTGTTCCGCCTGGGACTGCTCTATTCTACGGGTCAGGGCGGCGCGCCGCTCGACTATGTCTCGGCCCATATGCTGTTCAACCTCGCCGCCATGCGCGGTTCGGTCGAAGCCAAGGTCTACCGCAAGGAACTGGCCGGCGAGATGGCCACCGACGAGGTCGCCGAGGCCCAGCGCCAGGCGCGCCAGTGGCTGGCCCAGGGCTGATCGACTAGCCGGCCTCGGCCGAAGGCGCCCCATGGACGCCGGCTGAGGCGCCGCTATCGTGTCCCCCAAAAATCGGGGGAGACGTGGGCATGGCGGGACAAAAGCTGGATCGGCGCAGCGTGGTCGGCGGGCTGTCGGCCCTGACGGGTTTCGCCGCGGCGGGCCGGGCGGCCGGCGCCGCCAGGCGGCCGAACATCGTCTTCTTCATGGGCGAGGGCCTGCGGGCCGACGAATTCGGCTTCATGGGCGCGCCGCTCCTGAAGACGCCCAACATGGATCGGCTGGCGCGCACCGGCACGGTCTTCCGCAACGCCTTCGTCACCAACGCGCTGTGCCTGCCGTCGCGGGCCACGTTCCTGACCGGCGCCTACTCCCACACCACCGGGGCGACCACCAACGAGGAGGCGACGCTTCCGATCAGCTTCCCGGTGGTGACCGACCTCCTGCGCCAGAGCGGCTACGAGACCGCCTTCATCGGCAAGTCCCACGTCAGCGGCGCGCTCCTCGACCATCCCTGGGACTACTACTTCGGCTTCCGCGGCCAGGCCGACTACCTCAACCCGGTGGTCACCGAGCGCACGGGAGAGGGCGGCGCCACCACCCGCGTCTACCGCAACACCTATGTGGACGATCTGCTCACCGACCGGGCGACCGCCTGGCTGGAGGGGCGCACCGGCGACAAGCCGTTCTGCCTGTTCCTGTGGTTCTACGCCCCGCACGCGCCGTTCTATCGCCCGCGCCGCATGCTGACCCGGTTCAACGGCATGAAGGTCCCGGTCCCCAAGGACTTCGACGAGGACCTGACGAACTACGAGGGCAAGCCCCGCGCCGTGGCCGAGGCGACCAACAAGATCGGCACCACCCGCGTCTTTTCCGACATGCCCCGCTCGCTGGAGGAACTGGTCAAGGACCACTACGCCGGCGTCGAGGCCAACGACGAGAGCGTGGGCCAGGTGATGGGCGTGCTGGAACGCAAGGGCATGGCCGACGACACCCTGGTCATGCTCAGCTCCGACCACGGGTTCTTCCTGGGCGAGCACACCTTCTACGACAAGCGGCTGATGTACGAGCCGTCGATCCGGGTGCCGATGATCCTGCGCCTGCCGGGCCGCGTGCGCGCCGGCCAGGTGCGGAACGAGATGGTGCTGAACGTCGACGCGGCGCCCACGCTGCTGGAGTTCGCGGGCCTGCCGGTACCGTCCCAGATGCAGGGGCGCAGCTTCGCGGGCCTGGCCGCCGGCCGTCCGGCGCCCGACTGGCGCAAGGACTGGCTCTACGAATACTACGAGTATCCGGGCTACGAGAACGTGCGCCCGAACCGCGGGGTGCGCACCGAGCGCTACAAGCTGATCCACTACTTCCTCGATCCCGAGGAGTTCGAGCTCTACGACCTCGCGACGGATCCCGGCGAGGACCATAACCTCTACGGCCGGCCGGGCATGGAGGCGCTCACCGCCCAGCTCAAGGCGCGCCTCACCGCCCTGCGCGCCGAGACGGGCGACGCCTATGTCTACAAGCCCTCGCGCAGCCCGCGGCCGTCGATCGCCTTCGACCCGCCGACGACGGTTCCGCAGCCGTGGCGGCCGCAGTCGGTGGAGCCTCGGCGCTAGCATGAGGGAACCTGCCGTCGTTTCGCGCGTCTAGGGGCTATGGCGCAGGTTCCACCTCGGGGCTTCGTCGTTCGCGCCGACGGCGACGACCGGCCCGTCTATCTCGACGACACGGGCGGCCCGGTCCACGATCCGGCGCAGGCGAAGGTGTTCCGCACCGAGACCGACGCCCACGCCGGTCTCGCCATCGCCCAGCTCGCGCCGCTGGGCCGCGCCCGCGACTGGCGCATCGAACGCATCTGATCCACGCCTTCCGCGGGCTTCCGTCATCGTGTGGCGCACACGAACGCCAGGGGGATCGATCGGTTTCAAGCGGAACCAGATATATCGCATCACGATATAGTTTAGGAACGGCGCGGCGCCGCAGGCCGTTTGCCGCCCCAGGGGACATTTCCTTCCTGGGAGGCATATCACTTGACACGGATCGTGCTCGCGACGGCTTGCGCCGCCGCCCTGATGGCTGGCTCGGCTGAGGCCGGAACCTACCTCAACCTGACGACGGATCCTGGGACCGGCGCCATATCCGGCCACTATGGGAACGACGGCATTGGGGAGGGGCCATTCGTCGACACCTTCGACCTCTCGCTTCCGGACGGGTTGTCGAGCTTCACCGTGAACTCGATCTTCTCGCCGGGCGCGGACGTGGACTGGAACAACATCGACTTCACCTCGGTGACCTTCAATGGCGAGGAATTCGACGTCGGCCTGACGGGCGACGAGGAATTCCGGTACCTGCATGGCGTGAATATCGATGGCGGCTCCGCCCAGGTCATCCGGGTCGCCGGGACTTCGGGCGGCAATGGCTCGTACGACGGCATCATCACCTTCACGCCCACCGGGGCCGTGCCGGAACCTGCGGCGTGGGCGCTGATGATCGCCGGCTTCAGCGGGGCCGGCGTCATGCTGCGTCGCCGTCGCCAAGCGCTGGCCTGAGCCAACGGCGTGCGGGCGGCCGGCGCCCCGCCGGCCGCCCGCGTGGTCGCGACATCACGACTCGTGGCCCATGCGACTGACCCGCTAGGCAAAGCCGCCGTCCTTCGCTAAGAACCGCCCTCCCGCGGGCCTCATGGGTCCGCGCGCCGGTGACGTGGCCGAGTGGCTGAAGGCAACGGTTTGCTAAATCGTCATACGTGAAAGCGTATCGAGGGTTCGAATCCCTCCGTCACCGCCATCTTTCCCTCAACGCCCCTAGGCGCGGCCCTCCATGGGCAGGCTGACGTGGAAGGTCGAGCCGACGGCCGGCGTCGACACGCACCAGATCGCGCCGCCCTGCGACTCCACCGCCCGGCGGCTCAGCGTCAGGCCCAGGCCCGTCGCCGGCATCTCCTTCGTAGGGCGCAGGCGCATGTGCGGTTCGAAGATCTCCTCCAGGTGGTCGGCTTCGATGCCGATCCCGTTGTCGACCACCTCGATCATGCACTGGCCATCCCGGACGGAGGTGCGGATCTCCACGTGGGGCTTCGGGTGGTCGTTGTGCTGCAGGCCGTTGGCCACCAGGATCTGCAGCACGTGGCCCAGCAGGGCGGCGTTGGCGCGGCAGGCGCCGGTCGCCTTGGCCTCCAGGGTCCCGCCGGTGTCGGCCAGGATGGGCGCCAGCGTCGCGCGCACCTCGTCCATCAGCTGCGGGAGGTCCACCACCTCCAGCTCGGCCGGCTTGGCCAGCAGGGTGTACTGCGACATCACCTCGACAAGGGCGTTCAGCCGCCGCGCCGCCCCGCTCAGGTAGTCCAGCGCGCTGGAGGCCGGCGCTTCGCCATCGAGCCCGTCGCCCACCAGCTCGCTGTAGGTGCGGATCTGCCGGGTGGTCTGCCTGAAATCGTGGGCCAGGGCGTAGGCGAAGCTCTCCAGGTTCAGGCGCTGCTCGTCGATGGTCCAGAACTGCTCGAAGGTGCGGATCGCCGCCGTCATCGCCGTCACCAGCCGGGTCTGGGTCAGCTCGCCCTTCGTCCGGTAGTCGTTGATGTCGTAGTTGCGGATGACCTCCAGTTCGGGCGCGTAGCCCGGCTGGCCGGTGCGCAGGATGATCCGCTGCTTCTCGTAGCCGCCCGCCCGCATCCACTCGACGAACTTCAGGCCGGAGTCGTGCTCCTCCATCACGACGTCCAGCAGCACCACCGCCACGTCGCGATGGTCGTCCAGCACCTGCTTGCCCTCGGCCGCGGAGTAGGCCGACAGCAGCTCCACCTCCCGCCCCGCGATGGGGTTGCGGCCGATGGCGAAGCGGGTGGCCACGTGCACGTCCGGATCGTCGTCCACCACCAGCACCCGCCAGAGCTTCTCCGACGCCCTGCGGCCCGGCGCGGCGCCTTCGGACTCGCCGGGCCGGTCGTCGATCATTTCGAGGATGTCGTCGCCGTCCTCGGCCGGCGCGGACGGGAACTGGATCATGCTGCGGCCTCGATCGGCTCTGCGGGGGGCGGGGACGCGCCGGCGGCCTCGCCGGGCGGCATGGCGACGGGCGGCATGGCGACGGGCGCGGTGGTGGGGATGTCGATGACGAAGCTGGCGCCGCCGCCCTCGCGGGCTTCGTGGTGGATGGCGCCGCCGAGCTGGCTGGACACGATGGAGCGGACGATGTGTAGGCCCAGCCCGGTTCCGCCTTCGCCCGCCCGGGTGGTGAAGAACGCGCCGAAGATCTGGTCCTCGACGGCCGCGGGCACGCCCTTGCCGTCGTCGCTGACGACGATGCGCACGTGATCCGGGTCCTGGCGCGCCGCCGCGACCCAGATGTGGCCGTCGCGACGGCCGGCCAGCCCGTGCTTGATGGCGTTCTCGACCAGATTGACCACCACCTGCGACAGCGCGCCGGGATAGCTGTCGAGCTGCACGCCCGGCGCCGCCTCGACCTCGACGGTGACGTTCGCGCGCCGCAGCATCGGCGAGCAGCTCCGCACCGCGTCCTCGATGTTGCGCTTCAGGTGGAACGACCGCCGCAGGTCGCTCACCTGGTCCACGGCCATCTGCTTGAAGCTCTGGATCTGGGCCGAGGCCCGCTTGAGGTTCACTTCCAGCAGGCCCGCCGCCTCCTCGGCCTGGCCCAGCAGCCGGTCGATGCTGGAGCGCCGGACCACGCCGCTCCGCACCTCGGTGTTCAGGTCGCGGACCCCTTCGCCCAGCGTCGAGGCCACCATCAGGGCGTTGCCGATCGGGGTGTTGACCTCGTGGGCGATGGCGCCGGCCAGGGCGCCCAGCGACGCCATCCGGCTGGCCTCCGTGAGATCCTTCTGGAACTTCAGGTTGGCGAGCATGCCTTGGCGGAACACGCCCAGCGCGCGGGCCATGTCGCGGACCTCCGCCGGGCCCGTATTGGCGGCGATGGGCGTGTCCAGGTCGCCCTGCGCCAGGTCGTGGGTCGCCTTGGTGAGGTCTTCGATCGGGCGGGCGATCGCCCGCGCCAGGCCCAGCGCCGCGGCCAGCGCCCCGACGATCGAGCCGACGGCGATCAGGCCCGTCGCCGCCAGGGTGGCGAGGGTCTTGGCCTTCACCTCGGCGGCGAGCCGCTCGACGTCCTCCGCCGCGGCCGACTCGATGCCGTGCAGTTGGTCGATCCGGGTGGTGCAGGCGGCGAACCAGTCCTCGGGCTTGAGGCCCGGCGTCCCATTCACGCCGGCCACCAGCCGGTGGCGCAGCCGCGGCAGCGCCGTTTCGGCGGGCGAGGCCAGGAATGTCTCCCATCGCCGCTTCAGGTCGGGCGAGGCCCGCATGGTGAACTCGTAGGTGCGGATCGCCTGGCCGCCCTGCAGGGTCGAGATTTCCGCGAGCTCCGCGGGGTTCACATGGGGCTGGGTGAGGGCCGCCGCGCCGAGGGCGCGTTCCCGGCCGGCCAGCTCCTTGGCCTGGGCCAGGGCCACATAGGCGCCGAGCGCGCGGGTGACGTCGGGCGCCAGCAGCAGGCTGCGGCTGCGGATGTCCGAGATCGACGACAGCGCGCTTTCCACCAGCGCGGTGTAGCTGGCGAAGGCCTCGGTGGAGCCCAGGTCGCCCCGATCGATCCCGGCGCGCAGGCGGGGCAGCTCCCGGGCGATGTCGGCGAGGCGGCTGGAGCGGGCTCCCGCGGGCGGCAGGCCCGCCAGCGCCGCGTCGGACGCGGCCCGCGCGGCGCGCACGCCGGGGACGTCGATGTCGCCCGCCCGCAACCGCCAGGTGGTCAGGCCGCGCTCCACCTGGAGCCGGTGGGCCAGCTCGCCCGCCTGCACGGTGAGCCGCGTCTGCGCCTCGAGGTCCAGCGCCGCCTGGTAGCGCAGGGTCCGTTCGCCGATGAAGACGAGTGCGACGACGACCAGCACGGCGACGGGCGCCAGTACGGCCAGCAGCAGACGTGACCGGATTGTCCGCATCGCCATGTCCCGCGCTCTCCGCTCGGCCCGGACGCGCCGCGCCGAGCCCTGCGGGGCGAGGTGGTGCGGGCGATGGCCAGCCAATAATTCTTGTGTCTTGGCGCAGCGTGTCGACGACTTGCGGAATAATTCATGAATCGCGCCAACATTTACTTTGCCGATGCTCCGGGTGCGACAATATTACGCGATCTTCCAAGTAGATCGGGCCCGCGTACACGCGCCGAGGTTCGGGCCTGGGCCTCGCTGGCCGAGGATATTGGCGCTGGTACCTGATCGCCGTTCAGTTATGCTCGGCGGCGGCTGACGAACGGAAATCCTATGGCGACCGAACATTTCGACGTGCTGATCGTGGGGGCGGGGCTCTCCGGCGTCGGCGCGGGCTATCACCTCAAGACCGCGTGCCCGGATCGCAGCTACGTGATCCTCGAGGGCCGCGACGCCATCGGCGGCACCTGGGACCTGTTCCGCTATCCGGGCATCCGCTCGGACTCGGACATGTACACCCTGGGCTACGCCTTCAAGCCGTGGACCGAGGCCAAGGCCATCGCCGACGGGCCGTCGATCCTCAACTACGTGCGCCAGACCGCCGCCGAGAACGGCATCGATCGCCACATCCGCTTCGGCCACAAGGTGACGCGCGCCTCCTGGTCCACGCCCGACGCGCGCTGGACGGTGGAGGCCGAGAGCGGCGGCAAGACCGTCCGCTTCACCTGCGACTTCGTCTTCATGTGCGGCGGCTACTATTCCTACAATGGCGGCTACACCCCCGAATTCCCGGGCGCCGCCGACTTCAAGGGCGCGATCGTCCATCCTCAGAAGTGGCCCGAGGGCCTCGACTATTCCGGCAAGAAGGTGGTGGTGATCGGCTCGGGGGCGACGGCCGTCACCCTGGTGCCCGAGATGGCCAAGACGGCGGCCCACGTCACCATGCTCCAGCGCTCGCCCACCTATGTGGTCAGCCGCCCGGCCGAGGACGCCTTCGCCAACCGGCTGCGCCAATGGCTGCCCGGCAAGCTCGCCTACGACATCATCCGTTGGCGCAACGTGCTGTTCGGCATGTACTTCTTCAACGTCGCGCGGAAGAAGCCGGCGCAGGTGAAGGCCAACATCATCAAGATGGTGCGCGAGCAGCTCGGCCCCGAGTACGACGTCGAGACCCATTTCACGCCCACCTACAATCCCTGGGACCAGCGCCTGTGCCTGGTGCCCGACGCCGATATGTTCCGCGAGATCAAGGCCGGCCGGGCCTCGGTGGTGACCGACCACATCGACGCCTTCACCGAGAAGGGCATCCGCCTGAAATCGGGCCGGGAGCTGGAGGCCGACGTCATCGTCACCGCCACCGGCCTGGTCCTGGAGGTCTGGAACGGCATCGACGTCAGCGTCGACGGCCGCCACGTGGATGCCTCCAAGACGCTCGCCTACAAGGGCATGATGTACGAAGGCGTGCCGAACCTGGCCTCGGCCTTCGGCTACACCAACGCCTCGTGGACCCTGAAGTGCGACCTGACGTGCGAATACGTCTGTCGGGTGCTGAACCATATGAAGAAGACCGGCCTGCGCCAGGTGACGCCGGTCAACGAGGATCCGGACGTGACCTTCGAGCCCTGGCTCGACTTCTCCTCGGGCTATGTCCAGCGCGCCATGGCGAAGTTCCCCAAGCAGGGGTCCAAGCCCCCGTGGAAGCTGCACCAGAACTACGCCATGGACCTCATGAGCCTGCGCTACGCCAAGCTGGAAGACGGCGTGCTGCGGTTCACGAACCCGGCGGGGCAGGGCGCGCGGGCGCCGGAGAAGCTCGCCGCCTGACGGCTTGACTTACATCCGTAAGCTTGCTCCGGTTTACATTCGTAAACCGGAGTCCCCGCCTTGGCGCGCCGCGATCCCTTCTCGCTCCAGTCGTACCTGTTCGGCCGGCGGACCCGCGTCCTGCTTCTGGGCGCGCTCGCTCTGGGCGTGGGCTGGATCGCCGCGCACATCATCGCCAAGGACCGGGAGATGCTCCGGGGGCGAATCGCCGACGCCAAGGCCTGGGCCATCGACGGCCCGCCGTGTCCGCGGATCACCCGGGCCCAGTTCCTGACGCCGGGCCTCAAGGGCCCGCAGCGGTTCGACTACGAGGAGGTGACGTTCTTCCGCCGCTACGGCCACGTGGCCTGCGCCCCGATCTACGAGAAGGGCGGCCGCGGGCGGCGCTTCCATCCGGCCTGCCAGTTCACCAGCCCCGGCGACCTGATGGTCCGGACGGCGAAGGGCGAATGGTATTTCCGCGCGGGACCGGGCCAGCCGGCGACGGTCTTCACGACACAGGACGAGGCGCGCTGCGTCCTGGCGTCGAACTACACCGCCGCCAACTTCAACGCCGCGCCGATTCAGTAGCCGCAGCAGTCCTGCAGCGGGACGTCCGCGGGCAGGGGGGCCTCGGCGCCCCCGGCGCCGCTCAGCGGCCGGCGCGACGTCACGAAATGTCCGGAATCCGGCGGCGGGTATCGGCCGGGTCGCGCCTTGGGCCGCATCGGCTGAGCCTTCAGGCGCGCCAGAAGGTCTTCGAGGCTCTCATCCGAGCCCGTCAGATCCTGGCGGAAACTGCGCTCTTGCATGGCGCGACGTTATACGCCTATCGGCCGGGTGATTCCAGCTTTTGGCCGGCGGGCGGCCGGCGGGCTGATCAAGATTCAGAGACCGCCCCGGGGAGACGTCCATGAAGCTCTACACCTCCATCGGTCCCAATCCGCGGGTCGTCACCATGTTCCTCGCGGAGAAGGGCCTGAAGCTCGACAAGGTGGAGCTCGATCTCCGCGGCGGCGAGAACCGGCGCGAGCCCTACACGAGGTTCAATCCCTCGGGCCAGTCGCCGGCCCTGGAGCTGGATGACGGCAGCTGCCTGGGCGAGATCACCGCGATCTGCGAATACATCGAGGAGAAGCATCCCAACCCGCCGCTGATCGGGACGACGCCGGAAGAGCGCGCCGAGACCCGCATGTGGACGCGCCGGGCCGACATCAAGGTGGCCGAGCCCATGGCCAACGGCTTCCGCTACGCCGAGGGCCTGCCGATGTTCCAGAGCCGCATGCGCTGCGTGCCCGAAGCCGCGCCCGGCCTCAAGGCGGTGGCCCAGGACGGCGTCGAGTGGATCGAGGCCAACATGAAGGGCCCCTGGCTGGCGGGCGACCGCTTCACCCTGGCCGACATCCTGCTGTTCGCCTTCATCGAGTTCGGCGGCATGATCGGCCAGCCGCTGGACCCCAAGTTCAAGCGCGTGAACGAGTGGTTCGCCCGGGTGAAGGCCCGCCCCAGCGCGACCGCCGCCTGATCGGCCTCCACGCCCGCCGATAGGGGCTTGCCACCGGGGGCGCGCTGAGGCGTTTGTCGGCCATGACCGACACGGCCTCGGCCGCTCCCGTCCCTGGCGCCAGTCCAGGCCCGCCGATCGGCCAGCCCGACGGCCTGCCGACCCCGCGGCGCTACTGGTCGATCCTGGCCATCTGGATGGCCATGACCATGTCGGTGCTGGATGGGGCGATCGCCAACGTCGCCCTGCCGACCATCGCCGCCGAGCTTCGGGCCAGCCCCGCCTCGTCGATCTGGGTGGTCAACGCCTACCAGCTGGCCATCACCGTCACCCTGCTGCCCCTGGCCGCCCTCGGCGACCGGCTGGGCTATCGGCGCGTCTATCTGGCGGGCCTCGCCGTCTTCACCCTCGGGTCGCTGGGCTGCGCCCTGTCGCACACCCTGGCCGAGCTGACGGCCGCGCGGGTGTTCCAGGGCCTGGGCGCGGGCGGCATCATGAGCATCAACGCCGCCCTCGTGCGCTTCACCTATCCGAAGCGCCTCGTGGGGCGCGGCATCGGGCTGAACGCCCTGGTCATCTCGATCTCCGCCGCCATCGGCCCGACGGTGGCCTCGGGCATCCTGGCCACGGCCTCGTGGGAGTGGCTGTTCGCGATCAACGTGCCCATCGGCGTCGTGGCCATCGCCATCGCCAGCCGCGCCCTGCCGCACACCGAACGCTCCGACCATCCGTTCGACTGGATCGCGGCGGTTCTCAACGGCCTCGCCTTCGGCCTCATCATCCTGGGGGCCGAGAACGTGGCCCGCGACTCCCTGGGCCCCGGGCTCGTCAAACTGGCCGTGGGTCTAGCGGCCGCGGTCCTGCTGGTGCGGCGCACGGTCCGGCAACCGGCGCCTCTGGTGCCGCTCGATCTGATGCGCATCCCCATCTTCGGCCTGTCGGTGGCCACCTCGGTGGTCTCGTTCACCGCCCAGATGATGGCCTTCGTGAGCCTGCCCTTCTACCTGCAGTCGGTCCTGGGCCGCACGGCGGTGGAGACGGGGCTCCTGATGACCCCCTGGCCGATCGCGGTCGGGATCGCCGCCCCGATCGCCGGCCGGCTCGCCGACCGCTACCGCGCCGGCGCGCTGGGCGGGGTGGGGCTGGCGCTGCTGAGCGCGGGCCTGCTGGCCCTGTCGCTGGTCCGGCCCGGCGCGAGCGACCTCGACATCATCTGGCGGATGGCGCTCTGCGGCCTCGGCTTCGGCACGTTCCAGGCCCCCAACAACCGGGCGATGATCACCTCGGCGCCGCTGAACCGCAGCGGCGCGGCCGGCGGCGCCCTGGCCACGGCCCGGCTGGTCGGCCAGACCGTGGGGGCGGTGACCACGGCGATCTTCTTCCACGTGGGCGGGCCGAAGACGACGTCGGCGGCCATGGCGGTCGCCGCGGCTCTGGGTCTGGTCGCGACGGCCGTCAGCCTGCTGCGCCTGCGCCTGCGGCCCCGGCCGCGCCCCGAGCCGCTGGACCGCGAGGGTCAGGTCGCGGCAGGGCCCTAGAGCCTTCCCGTCCGGGCGGGCGAACCGGCGTCCACTTCACCCTGACGGGCTCTAACCGACCTTCCGGTCGCGCCCTTCCCAGTACGGCTTGCGCAGTTCGCGGCGCAGCACCTTGCCGGACGGGTTCCGCGGCAGGGCGTCGATGAAGTCGACCGACTTGGGCGCCTTGTAGCCGGCGATCCGCTGACGGGCCCAGGCGATGACGTCGGCGGGGTCCGGGCGCTGGCCCGGCGCGGGCACCACGATGGCCTTCACCGCCTCGCCCCACTTGTCGTCCGGCACGCCGATCACGGCGGCGTCGGCCACGCCGGGGCAGCCCAGGATCGCGTTCTCCACCTCGGCCGGATAGACGTTCTCGCCGCCCGAAACGATCATGTCCTTCACCCGGTCGTGGACGAAGAAGAAGCCGTCCTCGTTGCGGTAGCCGGCGTCGCCCGTGCGCAGCCAGCCGTCGGGGCGGATCGTCTCGGCTGTGGCCTCCGGGCGGTTCCAGTAGCCGGCCATCACGATCGGCCCGCGGATCTCGATCTCGCCGATCTCGCCGGCGGGCAGGGTGTTGCCGTCCTCGTCGGCGATCCGCGTCTCCAGCGTCACCCACGAGCGCCCGCAGGCGCGCATCAGTTCGCCCTGGTGGTCGCCGGGCGCCAGCGTCGTGCCGGCGCCGGTCGTCTCGGTCATGCCGTAGAACTGGATGAAGCCGCAGCCGAAGGTCTCGGTGGCCTTCTTCAGCACCGCCTCCGAGATCGGCGAGGCGCCGTACGAGATGGTCCGCAGCGTCGAGTAGTCGACCTTCTCCACGCCCGGCGTCTGCAGCAGGGCGTTGATCATCACCGGCGCCAGGAAGACGTGGGCCACCTTCTCGGCCTCCATCGCCTGCAGCACCGCCGGGGGGCTGAACTCGGCCTGCAGCACCAGCCGCCCGCCGGCCGCCAGGCCCGAGAAGCTGATGTTGGTGCCCGCCACGTGGAACATGGGCATCAGGATCAGCACGGTGTCGTCCGGGCCGTAGTCGAAGCCCTCCACCCGGGTCCGCAGCATCAGGAAGGCCGAATAGTTGCGGTTGGAGAGCCGTACGCCCTTGGGCAGGCCGGTCGTGCCCGAGGTGTAGAGCTGCAGCACGTCGTCGTCCGGCTCGGGCGTCTCCGGCCGGGGCGCGCCGGCCGCCTCGCGCAGGGCGGCGTAGCGGGTGGCGTCGGGATCGGGCCCGCCCACCTCGATCAGCTCGATCGGGCGATCCACCTGGGCCACCACCTGTTCGGCCGCGGCCATGAACTCGGGACTCACGAAGAACACGTTCGCCCCGGAGTCCTGGAGGATGAACGCCACCTCCGGAACCGCCAGCCGCGAGTTGATCGGCGCGAAGCAGGCGCGCGCCTTGGCCACGCCGAAGAAAATCTCGAACCAGCTCTCGGTCGGCCGGCCCAGCCACGCGACCCGGTCGCCCGGCTTCACGCCCAGGTCCTGCAGGAAGGCCGCCACCCGGTCCGAGCGGCGCTCCAGCTCGGCGTAGGTCAGGTCGCGTCCCTCGAAGCTCACGGCCACGTGGCCCCCGCGGGCCTGGCCGTGCACGCGCGGGATGTCGGTGAGGATTTGGATCGGTTCGTCGGTCATGCCGCCCTTGGGTTTCCTGCCGCGGGCTTGTGGCCGCCCGCTGAAGCTTTGAAGGCTATCGAATGCCGCGCGGCGCGCCAACCGGGGGTCACGTTACGGCGGCCCTCGACCGGAACTCCGGCGTGTCGAACGCGCGCGCCGCCATCACCTCGCGCAGGATCTCCACGGCGTCCCAGACGTCGGCGAAGCGCAGGTACAGCGGCGAGAAGCCGAAGCGCGCCACGTCCGGATCGCGGAAGTCGCCGACCACGCCGCGCGCGATCAGCGCCTGGACGATGGCGTAGGCGTCCGGATGGGCGAACGAGACGTGCAGGCCGCGCGCGTCCGCCTCCCGCGGCCCCACCAGCTCCAGGCCGTGGCCCGCGCAGCGCGCCTCCGTCAGGCGGATGAACAGGTCGCACAGCGCCAGGCCCTTGGCCTCGACGGCCTTCGGGTCGGCCTGCAGCTGCAGGTCCACGCCGGCCTCCAGCGCCGCCAGCCCCAGGATCGGCGGCGTGCCGCACAGCAGCCGCCGGATGTCGCCCGCCGGGCGGTAGCTGTCCTCGAACGCGAAGGGAGCGGCATGGCCCATCCAGCCCGACAGGGGCTGGGCGATCGCGCCCTGGTGCCGCTCCGCCACGAACAGGAAGGCCGGCGCGCCCGGACCGCCGTTCAGGTACTTGTAGCCGCAGCCCACCGCCAGATCGGCCCGGGCCGCATGGAGGTCGACCGCCAGCGCCCCGGTGGTGTGGCTGAGGTCCCAGATCGCCAGCGCGCCCCTGGCGTGCGCCGCCGCCGTCACGCCCGCCATGTCCCAGCGCCGCGCGGTCTTGTAGTGGACGTGGGTCAGGACGACGGCCGCCGTGTCGTCGTCGATCGCCGCCAGCACCTCGTCGGGCTCGACCACCTTCAACGTCGCGCCGGCCACGGCGCACAGCCCCTCCAGCACATAGATGTCGGTGTGGAAGTTGCCCCGCTCGGTGACGATGGTCCGCCGCCCGGGCCGCAGCGACAGCGCCCCCGCCGCCACCTTGAACAGGTTGGTCGAGGTGGAGTCGGCCGCCACGACCTCGCCGGCCTTCGCCCCGATCAGCCGGGCGATCTTGCCGCCGACCCGCTCCGGCGCCTCGATCCAGCCCGCGCCGTTCCAGCTGGTGATCAGCTTCTCGCCCCACTCGCGGCGCACCAGCGCATCGAGGCGCGGCGCCGTGGCGCGGGGCAGGGGCCCCAGCGAGTTGCCGTCCAGGTAGATCAGCCCCTGGGGCAGCTCGAAAGCGTCACGGAAGCCCGCCAGGGTGTCGGCGGCGTCCAGGGCTTCGGCGTGGGCTAGGTCCATCCGCGGATTCTAGCCGCCGCGTTTCGGCGCGGAAAGGACGGCGGCGCCCCGCCGTGCTTAGATGGCGCCATCGACGCGGTTCGGCGGGCGCGAAGACCCGTGGGAGGGATATTCGAGATGGTTGGCCAAATGACTGGCATGCGCAGGCTCGCGCTGGCTTCGGCGGCGCTGGTTCTCATCTTCGGCGCGGCGCCCGCCGGCGCCCAGACGACCGGGGCCGTGCTGGCTGCGGCCGCCAAGAAGGCGCCCGACTGGCCCGGCCTGCCGCCCGGCGCGGTCGAGGAATACATGACCACGCGCGACGGCGTGAAGCTCGCCGCCAACGTCTTCAAGCCGACGGGCGCGGGGCCCTGGCCGGTGGTGCTGTCGCGCACGCCCTATCTGAAGGACGGCCGGATCGACAAACAGAACGATCCCGACGGCTCCAAGAACCGCCAGCGCTATGTCGAACAGGCCAAGCGCTACACCGACGCGGGCTATGTCTTCGTCCTCCAGGACGTGCGCGGCAAGGGTCGCTCGCAGGGCTTCTACGCCGCCTTCGAGAACGACATCGACGACGGCTTCGACGCCGTGGAATGGGCCGCCACCCAGCCCTGGAGCAACGGCAAGGTGGGAATGACCGGCGGCTCGGCCCTCGGCATCACCTCGATGGCCGCGGCCATGGCCGCGCCGCCGCACCTGAAGGCGGCCTACATCGTGGTCAATCCGGCCGATCGGCTGACCTACAGCTATCCGGGCGGCGTCCTGAAGGACAAGGACACCATCGGCTGGCTCAGCCAGCAGGGGACCTCGCAGGAGGTGCTCGACCAGGTGCGCCGCCGCGCCCTCGACGACGTGGACTGGGCCCGCGTCTCGGTCTCGGCCAACCGCAAGTACATCCAGATCCCGATCTTCCACGTCGGCGGCTGGTACGACATCTTCAACGGCGGCACGGTCGAGAACTTCGAGTTCCTGCAGAACCACGGGTCCAAGGGCGCGCGGGGCAACCAGAAGCTCCTCATGGGCCCGTTCGGCCACGGCCCGCTCTCGGGCGGCCTGGAGTATCCGGGCAGCGACCGCGCCGTCTTCGGCGGCGACCAGGAGATCCGCTGGTTCGACTACTGGCTGAAGGGCCAGGACAACGGGATCATGTCCGAGCCGCCGGTCCGCTATTTCATGATGGCCTCCGCGGAGAAGGGCGCCTACTCGGCCAAGAACCGCGCGCTGGTCTCGGCCAACTGGCCGCCGGCCTACCGCGAGGTCCGCTACTATCCGACCCCCGACCACGGCCTGACCACCAAGGCGCCGGCGGCGGCGGATTCGAAGCTCAGCTATCGGTTCGATCCGGCCAATCCGGTGCCCACCTACGGCGGGGCGAACCTCACCTTCGACCGGGGGCCGGAAGACCAGCGCCAGGTGGGCGAGCGCCAGGACTACCTGCGCTTCTCCACCCCGCCGCTGGAGAGCGACGTCACCATCGCCGGGCCGGTCAAGGTCGAGCTCTACGGCGCCACCGACGGCCTCGACACCGACTTCATGGCCAAGCTGGTCGACGTCTATCCCGACGGCTACGAGGCCCTGGTCCTCGACGCGCCGATCCGCGCCCGGTTCCGCAACGGGCGCATGCCCGACGACATCAAGCTGATGACCCCCGGCGCGCCCGAGGAGATGACGGTCGACCTGTGGCCCACCGCCCTGACCTTCGAGAAGGGCCACCGGATCGCGCTGCACATCACCTCGTCCAACGCTCCGCGCTTCGACGTGAACCCCAACACCGGCGAAGCGCCCGGCGGGTCGGCCAAGCCGCGCGTGGCGACCAATTCGGTCTACATGGACCAGGCCCATCCGACGGCGCTCGTGCTGCCGGTGGTCTATCCGGCGGAGACTAAGTAGGGGCCTCGCCTTCGTCCGCGTCGTGCTTCGACGCGGACGGCTCCTCGTCCTGGCCGGCGCCGTACTCGTGGCCGCGCCGGTCCCAGCCCGAGCCGTAGTCGGCCCTGTCCTCGCCGCCGCGCGAGCCATAGCGCTCGCGGTTCCAGGCGTCGCGCTCGCCTTCGGCGTGCCCCCCAGGGGCCAAGCCCGGCTGCGGCGTCGCTGGTTTGTCGTTTTCCGTCATGGCCTTGAAAACGATTGCTCGCGTGGGCTGTTCCGCCGGCCGCCGCCCGGCTAAGGTACAGTTTGGGTCGTCGGGGAACACGGCCATGACCGAACACAAGCGCGCGCTCGCCCTCGGCGACGCGTTGAGGGCGATGTTCCAGCGCCTGGAACAGCGCGAGACGCCGCCGACGCTCAAGGCCACCGTCGAGCAGCTCGAACGGTCGGACCAGGCCGACGAGCCCTGTGGCAAGGCGCCGCCGAAGCCGCGCGACGGCTAGATCAGGTCCCGGCCGATCGCGATGACGGCGGGCGGCGCGCCGCGCTGTTCCAGAGCACCGTCTCGGTGACGCCCTCGGCGTCGAGGATCTTCAGCAGGCGAGTCCGGCCGCGGTTGACCCGGCTCTTGATGGTGCCCAGCGCGCAGCCGCAGATTTCGGCGGCCTCCTCGTAGGAAAGCCCCGCTGCGCCCACCAGGATCAGGGCCTCTCGGTGTTCGGGCGGCAGCCGCTGGAGCGCGCTCCACAGGTCGAGCATGTTCATGCCCCAGTCCTGGGTCGCCGGGGCCTGCAGGCTGGCGGCGTACTCCCCCGTCTCGTCGCGCACCTCGCGGCGGCGGCGCAGGACCTGGGTGTAGTAGGTGTTGCGCAGGATCGTGAACAGCCACGCGCGAAGGTTGGTGCCGGGCTGGAACTTCTCGCGGTTCGACCAGGCCTTGATCAGGGTGTCCTGCACGAGATCGTCGGCGTCCGAGCCGTTGTGGCTGAGCGACCATGCGAAGGCCCTCAGCGCTGGAATCAGCGCCACGACCTCATCTCGCCAACTCGTCGCGCCGCCCATTCAAATCCCCCGGATCACATGCCGGCCAGCGGGCCACGCCGATTTCCAGCCGATCTTGAACGCGGAGCCCGCCTGCGCGTTCCGGTCCCTGATGGCCCGGAATCCCTTATTTTTGAACGGAAAGCTGCGACAGAACGCCGCGCCCGCCGGTGTCCGGGGAAACCCGGGGGGCCGTCCAATGCGCATTGCGCATCGTTCACGGCGTTGAGACTGACGCAATTCGTTCCCATATTGTACTCATGCCGCTCCGGTTCGGAGCGGGCGGGAGAGGGGAGAACCATGCGAAGCGCCGAAGGTCCCGACGAACGCGTGCGCGCGCCCGATGCGCCGCCGGCCGCCTCTGCCCTCGACCGCTACCGCGAGTTGCGCCGGGCCACCGAGAACCTCGTCCGCTCGCTGAACGCCGAGGACATGGTCGCCCAGTCGATGCCGGACGCCAGCCCCACCAAGTGGCACCTGGCGCACACGACCTGGTTCTTCGAGACCTTCATGCTCGTCCCGCGCCTGGCGGGCTACAAGCTGTTCGACCCGAAGTTCGGCTACCTCTTCAACTCCTACTACGAGGCCGTGGGCCCGCGGCAGCCGCGGCCCGCGCGCGGCCTGCTCACCCGCCCGTCGCTGGCCGATGTCCTGGCCTACCGGGCCCATGTCGACGCGGGCATGGCGCGGCTGCTGGCCGACGGGGCCGGCGACCTCGCCGACCTGCTCGACCTGGGGATCGCCCACGAGGAGCAGCATCAGGAGCTGATCCTGATGGACATCCTGCACCTGTTCGCCCAGTCGCCGCTGTCGCCCGCGTTCGCGCCGCCCCGACCGCGGGTCGGCCCGGAACAGCCGGAGCCCCTGCGCTACGTGGGCTTCGCCGGCGGCCTCGCCGAGGTCGGCCACAACGGCAAGGGCTTCGCCTTCGACAACGAGGGGCCGCGCCATCGCGTCTGGCTCGAGCCGTTCCAGCTCGCCGACCGCCTCGTCACCAACGGCGAATGGCTCGCCTTCATGGCCGACGGCGGCTATTCGCGCCCCGAGCTCTGGCTTTCCGACGGCTGGGCGACCGTCCGCGCCGAGGGCTGGGACGCGCCGCTCTACTGGCGCGAGACCGACGACGGCTGGCGGGTCATGACCCTGCACGGCCTGCGCCCGCTGGATCCCGCCGCGCCGGTCAGCCACGTGAGCTACTACGAGGCCGACGCCTACGCCGCCTGGGCCGGCGCGCGCCTGCCCACCGAGGCCGAGTGGGAGCATGCGGCGGCTTCGGCGCGCGTCCCGGGAACCTTCCTGGGGTCCGGCCGTCTCACCGCCCAGCCGCCGGCCGAGGGCGAGGGGCTGCGCCAGATGCTGGGCGACCTCTGGGAATGGACCCGCAGCGCCTATCTGCCCTATCCAGGCTTCAAGGCCGCCGCCGGCGCCGTGGGCGAATACAACGGCAAGTTCATGTCGGGCCAGTTCGTGTTGCGGGGCGGCGCCTGCGTCACCCGCGCGGGCCACGCGCGGCCCAGCTACCGCAACTTCTTCTATCCGCAACAGCGCTGGATGTTCTCGGGCCTGCGCCTGGCGCGGGACGGGCAGGGCGACGCGGCCGCCGCCTCCGATCTCGAGGCCGACGTGGTGGCCGGCCTCTCCAGGGCCCGCAAGGCGATCCCGCCCAAGCACTTCTACGACGCCGAGGGCTCGCGCCTGTTCGAGGCGATCACCGAGCTCGCGGAATACTATCCCACCCGCACCGAGGTCGCGCTGCTGCGCGACGCGGCGGCCGACATCTCCACTCACATCCCCGACGGCGCCGCCCTGGTCGAGTTCGGCAGCGGCGCCAGCGTGAAGACCCGCATCCTGCTCGACGCGGCGCCCCAGCTGGCCGTCTATGCGCCCATCGACATCAGCGCCTCGGCGCTGGAGGGCGCGGCCCGGGCGATCCGCGCCGACTATCCCGACCTCGCCGTCGCCCCGCTGCGCGACGACTTCACCAACGCCCTGCGCCTTCCGGACGAGGCCGAGGGCCGGCCGGTGGTGGGCTTCTTCCCGGGCTCGACGATCGGCAATTTCACGCCGGACGAGGCCAAGGCCTTCCTGGCCTCGGCGCACCGACTGCTCGGGCCCGGCGCGGCGTTCCTGGTGGGGATCGACCTCGTGAAGGACACCGACGTCCTGGTCGCCGCCTACGACGACGCCCTGGGCGTCACCGCCGCTTTCAACAAGAACCTGCTCGCCCGCATCAACCGCGAGCTGGACGGCGACTTCGACCTCGACGCCTTCGCCCACCGCGCCATCTGGAACGACGCCGAGAGCCGCATCGAGATGCATCTGATGAGCCTGCGCGACCAGACGGTGCGCGCGGCCGGGCGCAGCTTCCACTTCGCGGCGGGCGAAACCCTGCACACGGAGAACTCCTGCAAGTTCACCGTGGAGCGCCTGGCCGCGCTTGCCGACCAGGCGGGCTGGGACCTTGAGCAGGACTGGGTCAGCGCCAGTCCTGCGTTCGCGATCGTCCTGCTGAGGGCGAGGGCCTAGATCTCGCGGGTCCGCGTGCGGCCGCCGCCGCGCGAGGCCTCGCCGCCCTTGCGGCCGGCCGAGGCGGCCAGGTCACGGTCCTTGGCGAAGCTGCGCTTTTCGCCGGGCACGCTGGCGCCGCCCTTGCGGGCGATCTCGCGGCGGCGTTCCGGGTTCATGGCGGCGAATCCGCGGCGGGCGCGGGGCTTGTCCATATCGGTGGTGGGCATGGCGGGAGACTCCCTAAACATCGACGGGGGTTGGGATGGCCCTCGAGACTTCCGCGACGGTCCGCGCGCCTGCCGATGTGGTTCCGGACGTCCCACGGCGCGATGCGCCGGCCCCGTCGGGTCGTCCTGGGTTCGGGCAGGTTTGCGGGTTGGACATGGCGTCATTCGAGGGGTTTGCGGTGTAGCTAACCCGCGAACTCGGCCAAGGTTGCGTCGAGACCGCTGTTCTTATTCGCGTCGCAGCGCGTCGATGGGGTCCAGGCGGGCCGCGCGCCACGACGGATAGGCGCCGAAGACCAGCCCCACGACCATCGAGAAGCCCAGCGCCAGGGGCGCGGCCCACGGCGGTACGGCGGCGGGCCAGCCAGCCAATTTCGCCACCGCCAGCGCGCCCAGCACGCCGATGGTCAGGCCGATCAGCCCGCCCACCATCGAGAGCGCCACCGACTCCAGGGCGAACTGGATCAGCACGTCGCGCCGCTTGGCGCCGATGGCCATGCGCAGGCCGATCTCGCGGGTCCGTTCGGTCACCGAGACCAGCATGATGTTCATGATCCCGACGCCGCCGACCACGAGCGACACGGCGGCCACGGCGGCGAGGAAGACCGTGAAGGTCGCCACCGCCTGCTGCATCGTCTGCAGGATCGACGCCATGTTCTGGGTGGCGAAATCGTCGTCTTCGCCCTGGCGGATCTTGTGCCGCTCGCGCAGCAGGTTGGTGACGTCCTCCTGCACCCGGTCCAGCGAGTCGGCGTCGGCGGCCTTCACATAGATCGTCTGCACCGCGTCGCCGCGGAACCGCCGGCCGGTCAGGCGCGAGCGCACCGCCGCCAGCGGCGCCAGCATCACGTCGTCCTGGTCCTGGCCGAAGCCGGACTGGCCCTTGGTCTTCAGCACGCCGATCACCTCGAACGGCACCGTGCGCACCCGCACGCGCCGCCCGATCGGGTCGGAGTCGCCCCACAGCTCGCGCGCCACCGTCGCGCCCACCACCGCCACCTTGCGGCCCTGGCGCGCCTCGCGCTCGTCGAACATGCGGCCCTTGTCGATCTCCAGGTCGCGGGCCACCAGGTAGTCGGGCGTCACCCCGTCGATGCGGGTGTTCCAGTTGGCGCCGTCGGCGGCGAGCTGGGCGCGGGTGTTCACGTCGGGCGCCACGGCCTCCACGTTTTCGACCTGCTTGGCGATCGCCTCGGCGTCGCCGTCGCGCAGCGAGAGCCCGAAGCCGGCGCCCTGGCTCACGGGGCCGCGCTGGAAGTTGGGCATGACGACGATCAGGTTCGAGCCGAGGCCCGAGATCGAGGCCGTCACCCGCTGCTGCGCGCCCAGGCCGATGGCGGTCATCATCACCACGGCGGCCACGCCGATCACCACGCCCAGCGAGGTCAGCGCGCTCCGCAGGGGGTGGGCGACGATCGCGCCGACCGCGAAGCGGATGAGCTCGTGGAACCTCACGCGCGCACCCCATTGAGCTTGTCGGCCACGATCAGGCCGTCGCGGAACGCCACCTGCCGCCGCGACTGCTCGGCGACGTCGGGGTCGTGGGTGACGATGGCCAGCGTCAGGCCGTCGCGGTTCAGCTCCTCGAAGAGCTTCAGCACATCCTCGCCGGTCGAGGTGTCGAGCGCGCCGGTGGGCTCGTCGGCCAGCAGCAGGTCGGGCCGGTTGGCGAGCGAGCGGGCGATGGCCACCCGCTGCTGCTGGCCGCCCGAAAGCTGGGTCGGGCGGTGGCCCATGCGCGAGCCGAGGCCGACGCGATCCAGCAGTTCGGCCGCCCGGGCCTTGCGCTCGGCGCGGTCCAGGCCGGCGTAGATCATCGGCAGCTCCACGTTCTGCAGGGCGGTCAGCCGCGGCAGGAGCTGGAACGATTGGAAGACGAACCCGATCCGGCGCCGGCGGAACTCGGCCAGTTCGTCGTCCGAGAACCCGCCCACGTCCTCGCCCTCGAACTGGTAGGTCCCGGACGTGGGGCGGTCGAGGCCGCCCAGGATATTCATCAGCGTCGACTTGCCCGATCCCGAGGGCCCGATCACCGCGACGTATTCGCCGCGTTCGATCGAGAGCGAGACCCCGGCCAGGGCCGACACCTCCTCCTCGCCCATCAGATAGACCTTGGTGAGGTCCCGGATCTCGATCACAGGCGCACCCGCACGCCGCCGCCACCGCCGCCGCCGAACGGGTTCGGGCCCTGCGCCTTGGCCTTGGGCCCGCCGCCGACGATCACCTGGTCGCCGGCCTTCAGCTCGCCCACGATCTCGGTGCTCGTCCCGTCGCTCGCGCCGACACGGACGGCCACCGGCGTCGGCTTGCCGTCCTTGCCGACCACATAGACCGTGCCGCCGCGCATGCCGGCGGTGCGGCCGCGGCCCTGGGCCATGCTGGCGCGCAGGGCGGCGAGCTTGGTCTTCTGGTCGGCCCGCAGCAGGGGCTCCAGCTTGCCGAAGGCCTCGTCCAGGTTCTTGCGCATCGCTTCGCGGATCGCGGTGCGGTCGCCGGACGCGAACGCCGCCATCGATTTCTGTCGCAGGTCGGCCGCGATCGGCTCCCAGGCGGCCTTCTGCTTGGCGTCGAGGCCGAGCTGCTCGACGATCCGCGACCCGGCCCCGCCGCCGTTGCGCTGGCCGCCGCCGCCGCCGGGCGGGCCCCCGAGGCCGGGCGGTCCGCCGCCCATCACCGCGGCCCCGCCGCCGGCCGCGCGGTTCGAGCCGCCGCCGGCCGCGTCCGGAGGAGTCCAGCGCAGCGCCGCGGCGGGAACCTTCAGCACGTTGCGGCGGGTGTCGATGATGATGTCGGCGTTGGCCGTCATGCCCGGCAGCAGCTTGCGCTGCGGATTGTCGGCCTCGGCGATCACCGTGTAGGCGACCACGTTCGACTCCGTGGTCGGCTGCTTGCGCACCTGGGTGACGACGCCCTCGAAGGTGTCGTCCGGGAAGGCGTCGACGGTGAAGCGGACGGTCTGGCCCTCCTGCACCTGGCCGACATCGGCCTCGTCGACGCTGATCTTCACCTCCACCTTCGACAGGTCCTGGGCGATGGTGAACAGCACGGGCGCCTGCAGGCTGGCGGCGACGGTGTTGCCGGGCTCCACCTTGCGGTCCACCACGATGCCGTCGATCGGCGAGGTGATCGTGGTGCGGCCCAGGTCCACCTGTTGGCTGCGCAGGGTCGCGCGGCTCTGGACCACCCGGGCCTGGGCGGCGGCCACATTGGCCTGGGCCACCTTCAGGGCGGCGGTCGCCTGGTCGAGGATCGTGGGGGCGTAGAAGCCCTGTTTCACCAGCACGGCCTTGCGGTCGTAGTCGGCCTGGGCGTTGGCCAGCGTCGCCTGCGTCTGGCGCACGGAGGCCTCGCCGGCCACGATGTCGGCCTGGCTCTGCGCCACGCGCGACTGGTAGGTCTGGGGGTCGATGATCGCCAGCGTCTGGCCCTGGCGGACCTCGTCGTTGAAGTCGACCAGCACCTTGGTGACCTGGCCGGAGATCTGCGAGCCCACGTCCACGGTCACCAGCGCCTGGAGCGAGCCTGAGGCCGAGACCGCGCGGGTGATGTCGCCCCGCTCCACCGCGGCGAAGCGGTAGGGGTCCTTGGGCGCCTTCGGCCGCATCTGCCAGCCCACGACGGCGAGGAACGCCAGGGCGACGACGCCGAGGATGATCCAGGCGGCCCGGGGGAGGCGGGGGCCGCGGCGACGGGAAGGGTTGAGGCTCATGCTGGTCCGCTATCCATGGGCCCGAATGAACCCGCGAAGACTTGTGGCCGAGGAGGTTTGCGAGGCGATTTCAGAGCCGATACCGTCCCGCCGTGTTGTCGCCACGGCCGCGCCGCCTACAGCGGCAGCTCGACGCGGGCGGTCAGGCCGCCGCCGGCCCGGTTCACCAGGTTCACGTCGCCGCCGTGGCCGCGGGCGATCGAGCGCACCACCGCCAGGCCCAGGCCGATCCCGCCCGTCTGGCGGCTGCGCGACGGCTCGCGGCGGTAGAAGGGTTCGAACACCTTCTCGGCCTCCTGCGGCGGGATGCCCGGGCCGTCGTCGTCGATCTCCACCACGGCGTGGCCGGCGTCGCGGAACACCCGCGCCCGCGCCCGCCCGCCGAACTTCACCGCGTTCTCCAGCAGGTTGGCCACCAGCCGGCGCAGCGCCATGGGATCGCCTTCCAGCACCACCTTCTCCCCGGGCTCCACCTCGGCCTGGGCGCCCGTCTCGCTCATCTCGTCGCACAGGCTCTCCACCAGCGACGACAGCTCCAACGGCGTGCGCTCGCCCGGCCGGCTGGCGTCGCGGACGAAGGCGAGGGTGGCGGTGATCATCTCCTCCATCTGGTCCAGGTCGGCGGCGTACTTGGCGCGTTGCTCCTCGGGCAGCGATTCGATGCGGAACCTCAGGCGGGTCAGCGGCGTGCGCAGGTCGTGGGCGATGGCGCCCATCATCGCCGTGCGGTCCTCGACGTAGCGCAGCAGGCGCTTCTGCATCTCGTTGAAGGCGCGGGCGGCGACCCCGATCTCGGCCGGGCCCCTGAGCGCCAGCGGCGGGGCGCGCGGATCGCGGCCCAGCCGTTCGGCGGCGTCGGCGAACACCTGGATCGGCTTCGAAAGCCGCCGCGCGAACACCCACGCCACCGGCGACATGGCCATGGCCGACAGCGCGAACCACAGCACCACCCGCTGCTGCCAGTCGTTCAGCCCCACCGGCGCCCTGGTCCGCACCACGGCCCAGCGTCCGTCCGGCTGACGCACCCCCACGGCGAACGGCTCGATCAGGAAGTGCTCCTCGTCGCTCATCCCCGCGCGGGCCACCCGGTCGCGGAGAATCCGGCCGACGCGCCGGTCCGAGAAACGCCCCCGTTCGCCGGCGATCACCACGTCGGACGCCTGCACGCCGAGATCCTCGGCGATCTTGTCGCGCAGCACCGGGATCGAGCGGCCCTCCAGCCGGGGCGATGGCGACTGCGCCTGGCTGGTCAGCTCCAGCGGCCGGCGCTCGGTGAAGGTCTGCTCCGCGCCGCGGAAGGTCCGCTCGATCTCGCTCAGCCGGTAGAAGTCGGGGGAGGGCGGCGGCAGCATGAAGAGCAGCAGCGTGCTCATGGCCCAGGCCGCGACCAGCGTCAGGCCCGTCAGCGTCAGCAGCTGGACGAGCAGCGAGGCCGTCGGCCGGACCCCGCTCTTCACGTGCGTCGCACCTTGGCGGTGAACATGTAGCCCTCGTTGCGGACCGTGCGGATCAGGTCGTGTCCGCCGCCGCCGTCGTCCAGCTTCCGCCTCAGGCGGCTGATCTGCACGTCGATCGCGCGGTCGAAGGCGTCGCTGTCGGGCCCGCGGGCGTATTCCAGCAGCTGGTCGCGCGTCAGCACGCGCTGGGGCCGCTCCACGAACGCCCGCAGCAGCGAGAACTCGCCCGAGCTCAGGTTCACCACCACCCCGGCCGGCGAGCGCAGCTCGCGCCGCACCAGGTCCAGCCGCCAGCCGGCGAATTCGCATCCGGCGCCCAGGGCCGCCGAACCGTTGCTGCGCTGCTCGGCCCGGCGCAGCACCGCGCGCACGCGCGCCAGCAGCTCGCGCGGATTGCAGGGCTTGGCCAGATAGTCGTCGGCGCCCAGCTCCAGGCCGACGATGCGGTCGGTGTCCTCGCCCATGGCCGACAGCATGATGATCGGGGGCGGCGACTCGTTGGAGGTCAGGCGGCGGCAGATCGCCAGCCCGTCCTCGCCGGGCAGCATCACGTCCAGCACGATCAGGTCGATCTGGCCGCGCTCCAGCACGCGCTCCATTTCGCTGGCGTCGGCGGCGGTCTCCACCTTGTAGCCGTGACGGCCCAGGAAGTCGGAGACCACGTCGCGGATGCCCGGATCGTCGTCCACCATCAGGATGCGGGCGCCCGCCCCGGTCATGTCAGTCGAAAGCTCCATGCGGGCCAGCTTGGTCGCCGGCCGTAACGCCGAAATGTCTCAATTGAAACCGTTGTTTCAGCGCGTTCACTCGTCGGCCAGCACCTCGTCGGCGACGAACGGATTGGTGCGCCGCTCCTGGCCGAATGTCGACATGGGTCCGTGGCCCGGCACAAAGCGCACGTCGTCGCCCAGCGGCCAGAGCTTCTTGGTGATGGAATGGATCAGGTCCTGGTAGTTCCCGCGCGGGAAGTCGGTGCGCCCGATCGAGCCCTGGAACAGCACGTCGCCTACCTGGGCGAAGCGCGCCTGCCGGTGGAAGAACACCACGTGCCCCGGCGTGTGGCCCGGGCAGTGGATCACCTCGAACTCGGTCTCGCCCAGGCTCACCGTGTCGCCGTCGCCCAGCCAGCGGTCGGGCGTGAAGCTGCGCGCGTCGGGCATGCCCCACTTCGCGCCCGAGGTCCCGATGTCGTCGATCCAGAACTGGTCGTCGGGGTGGGGGCCTTCGATGGGGACGCCCGTCGCCTCCTTCAGCGCCGCGGTTCCGCCGGCGTGGTCGAGGTGGCCGTGGGTGATCCAGATCTTCTCCAGCGTCAGGTCCTGCGACTTCAGCGCCTCCAGCAGGCGCGGGACCTCGCCGCCGGGGTCGATCACCGCGGCCTTCTTGGTCTTCACGCACCAGACGAGGGTGCAGTTCTGTTGCAGGGGCGTGACCGGGGCGACGAGCGCGCGGATCGGCAGGGGCGGCTGGGGTGCGTTCATGTCGCCCGCATGATCGTTCGTGGCGGGCCATAAGAAAAGACCCGGGGTCGCCCCCGGGTCTTTCCTGCTTCAATCCGCGCCCGAGATGGGCGGAACCGCGCTGGGCGGCGCGTCGGAGTCGAGCTCGTGCGTCTCGATCAGGCCGCGGCCCACGTGGCTCTTCCGGAAGCCGTAGAGGAAGTAGATCACGAGACCCAGGCCGCCCCAGACGGGCAGGACCATCATCGCCTCGATCGGCAGGTTGAAGTAAAGCAGCACGCAGCCGACCGCCGACAGCGGGGCCACCACCCACACCCAAGGCGTCTTGAACGGCCGCGCCCGGCTGGGCTCCTTCACGCGCAGCACCAGCACCGCGATCGACACCATGAAGAACGCGAACAGGGTGCCCGAGTTCGAGATGTCGGCCAGCTGGCCCACGGGCAGCAGCGCCCCGGCGATGGCCACGCACACGCCCGTCACCATGGTGACGATGTGCGGCGTCTTCCACTTCGGGTGGATGCTGGCCAGCTTCTCGGGCAGCAGGCCGTCGCGCGCCATGACGAAGAAGATCCGCGTCTGGCCGAACAGCATCATCAGGATGACCGAGGGCAGGGCGAGGTTGGCCGCCAGGCCCAGGGCGTTGCCGACCGTCGGCCAGTCGATGACGCGCAGCACGTGGGCCAGCGCCTCGTTCGAGCAGACCAGCCGCGCGGCGTTTTCCGGCGTGGCGCAGGCTGCGGCGAAGCCGACCGAGCCGGGCTGGACGATCTCGCCGCCCGGGCCCAGCACCGGCTGGGCGCCCACCGCTCCGATCGCCCCCGCCGCCACCAGCAGGTAGAAGACGGTGCAGATCGCCAGCGAGCCGATCAGGCCGATGGGCACGTTGCGCTGCGGGTTCTTGGTCTCCTCGGCGGCCGTGGAGACCGCGTCGAAGCCCACGTAGGCGAAGAAGATCGAGGCCGCCGCGCCCACCACGCCGAGGCCGCTGGTGCCGTGCGGGCCGAACCAGCCGTTGGGCGTGAAGGGCGAGAAGTTGCCCGTCTTGATCGCCGGCAGGGTCAGGGCGATGAACGCGGTGAGCGCCGTCACCTTGATCGCCACCAGGATCGCGTTCACCCGCGCGCTCTCGGTCGTCCCGATCACCAGCAGCGCGGTGACGGCCAGGGCGACGACGATCGCCGGCACGTTGATGATCCCGTGGCTGATGTCGGCGTGCGGGATGATCCCGTCCAGCGACCAGACCGGCCCCGCCGACAATGCGGCGGGCAGGGTTATCCCCGTGACGCTCTTGAGCAGGCCCATGAAGTAGCCCGACCAGCCCACCGACACGGCGCTGGCGGCCACCGCGTATTCCAGGATCAGCGCCCAGCCGACCATCCAGGCCAGCAGCTCGCCGACCACGGCGTAGGTGTAGGTGTAGGCCGAGCCCGACACCGGCACCATCGAGGCCAGTTCCGAATAGCAGAGCGCCGCCACCGCGCAGACGGCGCCGGCGATGACGAAGCTCCACATCATGCCCGGCCCCGCCTTCTGGGCGGCGGCGGCCGTCAGCACGAAGATCCCGGTCCCGATGATGGCGCCGACCCCCAGCAGCGTGAGCTGGATCGGTCCTAGCGAGCGGTGCAGTGATTTCTTCTCAGCCGTCGCGAGGATCGCGTCGAGCGGCTTTACACGCCACATGTTGCCTCCGAAATGCGGCCCCCCGGGCCGCCGAATTAATGTTGGCGCGACCGTGGCTTGCTTGCGCGCGAATGGTCAAGCGTCGAGGGCTGGCCCGGCCGCGAGCGCCGCGTTAGAGCGCCATGATGCTTCCGGTCCACGAGATCCTGTCCGAACTGAAGGCGGCCCTGGCCGGCCCGGGCGCCGCCGTGCTCGTGGCCCCGCCAGGGGCGGGCAAGACCACCGTCGTTCCGCTCGAGCTGCTGGCCGAGCCGTGGGCCCGGGGCGGCCGGATCGTGGTGCTCGAACCGCGCCGTCTCGCCGCCCGCGCCGCCGCCGCGCGGATGGCCGCCACCCTCGGCGAGCGGGTGGGCGACACCGTCGGCCTGCGCGTGCGCATGCAGACCCGCGTCTCGGCCGCCACCCGCATAGAGGTGGTCACCGAGGGCGTCTTCACCCGCATGGTCCTGGCCGATCCCGAGCTGGCCGGCGTGGCCTGCGTGATCTTCGACGAGTTCCACGAGCGCAGCCTCGACGCCGACCTCGGCCTCGCCCTGGCCCGCGACGCCCAGAAGCTGCTCCGCGACGACCTGCGCCTGCTGGTCATGTCGGCCACCCTCGACGGCGCCGCCGTCGCCCGCCTGCTGGGCGACTGTCCCGTGGTCGAGAGCCAGGGCCGCATGTTCCCGGTCGAGACCCGCTACCTGGGCCGCGACGAGCGCCTCTCCCCCGACGACCGCGTCGTCCGCGCCGTCGAGCGCGCCCTGGCCGAGGAGCCGGGCAGCCTGCTGGTCTTCCTGCCGGGGCAGGGCGAGATCCGCCGCGCCGCCGAGCGCCTGGCCGAGCGCGTCCGCCGCCCCGACGTCGACATCGCCCCGCTCTACGGCGCCCTCGATCCGCGCGAGCAGGACCGCGCCATCGAGCCCGCCGCCCCCGGCCGCCGCAAGGTGGTGCTGGCCACCTCCATCGCCGAGACCAGCCTGACCATCCAGGGCGTGCGCGTGGTGATCGACGCCGGCCTGGCCCGCGTGCCCCGCTACGATCCGGCCAGCGGCCTCACGCGCCTGGCCACCGTGCGCGTCTCCCGCGCCGCCGCCGACCAGCGCCGCGGCCGCGCCGGCCGCACCGAGCCCGGCGCCTGCTACCGCCTGTGGGACGAGGCCGAGACCCGCGCGCTCCCCGCCTTCGCCGACCCGGAGATCCTCGACGCCGACCTCTCGGGCCTCGCCCTCGACCTCGCCCGCTGGGGCGCGAAGGACCCCGCCGACCTGGCCTTCCTCGATCCGCCGCCCGCCGCCGCCTTCGCCGAGGCCCGCGCCCTCCTGCGCCGGCTGGAGGCCCTGGACGAGGCCGGCGTGCTCACCCCGCACGGCCGCGCGCTCTCCGACATGCCCCTGCCGCCCCGGCTGGCCCACATGGTGCTCAAGGCCGCCGAGACCGGCCAGGCCGCCCGCGCCGCCCGCATCGCCGCCCTCGTCACCGAACAGGGCCTGGGCGGCCGCGACGCCGACCTGCGCCACCGCCTCGACCTCCTGGCGCGCGACCGCGGCCCCCGCGCCCGCGACGCCCGGGCGCTGGCGGATCGATGGGCCGGCCTCACCGGCAAGCCCGGGACGGGCGACCCCCTGTCCGACGGCCTGCTCCTGGCCTTCGCCTATCCCGAGCGCATCGCCAAGGCGCGGGGCGGGCAGGGGGAGTTCCAGCTCGTCACCGGCCGCGGCGCCTTCGTCGAGCCCACCGACGCCCTCGCCCGCGAGCCCTGGCTGGCCATCGCCGAACTGGGCGGCGGCGAGCGGCGCGACCGCATCCTGCTCGCCGCGCCGCTGGACCCCGCCGATCTCGCCGCCTTCGAGGGCCAGTTCGAGGTCGAGGCGCGCCTGGAGGAGAGCGGCGGCGGGCGCCTGCGCGCCAGGCGGCTCACCCGCCTGGGCCGCCTCGTCGTCCGCGAGGAGACCGACGACAACCCCGATCCCGCCCTCGTCGCCCGCGCCCTGGCCGACCGCGTCCGGCGCGAGGGGCTCCGGCTCCTGCCGTGGGGTCCCGCCGCCGTCTCCCTGCGCGAGCGCGCGGCCTTCCTCCACGCCCGCGACCCGGCCTGGCCCGACCTGTCCGACGCCGCCCTGCTGGCCCGCCTCGACGCGTGGCTGTCGCCCCTGCTGGTCGGCGTCCGCCGCCTGGCCGACCTCCGGCCCGACGCCCTGGACGGCGCGCTCCGCGCCCTGATCCCCTGGGACCAGCAGCGCCGCCTCGACGCCGAGGCGCCCGCCCGCTGGACCGCCCCCACCGGCAACAGCTTCGCCGTCGACTACGCCGCCGAGGCCGGCCCCCGCGTCGACGTGCGCGTGCAGGAGGTGTTCGGCCTCGCCCAGCACCCCACCGTCGGCGGCGTCCCCCTCACCCTGTCGCTCCTGTCGCCGGCCCACCGCCCGATCCAGACCACCCAGGACCTGCCGGGCTTCTGGAAGGGCTCCTGGAAGGACGTCCGCGCCGACATGCGCGGCCGCTACCCCAAACACGTCTGGCCCGAAGACCCCGCCGCGGCGGCGCCGACCACGCGAGCCAAGCCGCGGGGGACCTAGAACAAGATGCTCCCCCCTCGGGGGAGCTCCCGCGGAGCGGGTGAGGGGGTCCGCTCAGAAGCCCCGACTTCGAGGCCGCGCGGCGGGTGCGGACGTCGCGATCCTCCGTGCGTCGGTTCGTGGCGCTCCCCAGACACTTCGCGCGGGCCGCCGAACCACGGCCCATTGCCGAAACCCCACACCATCCACGCCCCCGGAGGCGGGCAGGTCCGAGCCCCCCCGCGGCCAGCCCCTACGCCGCCGCCTTCGCCGTCCACGTCCGCGGGTGCTGGCTGCGGAAGCCCACGGCCAGGCGGTTCCAGGCGTTGATGGTGGTGATCAGCAGGGTGAGGTCGAGGATCTCGGCTTCGCCGAACGCGGCCTTCACGGCCTCCCAGTCGGCGTCGGGCGCGCCGGTCTCGGCGATCCTCGTCAGCGCCTCGGTCCAGGCCAGGGCGGCGCGCTCGCGGGCGGTGTAGAGGCTCGACTCCCGCCAGGCGTCCAGCAGGTAGAGCCGCTCCTCCGCCTCGCCGGCGGCGCGGGCGTCCTTCGAGTGCATGTGCAGGCAGAAGGCGCAGCCGTTGATCTGCGAGGCGCGCATCTTCACCAGCTCGATCAGGCTGTGCTCCAGGCCGCTGGCCTGGATGTGGGCTTCCAGCGCCAGCATCGGCTCCAGCGCCTTGCCGCCGACGGCGTAGAGGTTGAGGCGGGTGGTCATGGGGAGGTCTCCTTCTTTCGCCTCAAGGACGCGGGAGACCGCCCGGTTGTGACATGGGCTCAGCCGGTGGCGGCGTAGATCATGACGCCGGTGGCCACCGACAGGTTCAGGCTGTCGGCCCGGCCGCGCATGGGGATCTTCACGTTCACGTCGCACAGCGCGGCCATGTCGGGCGTCAGGCCCTGCTGCTCGTTGCCCA
Organism: Phenylobacterium sp.; assembly: GCF_016124325.1. Lineage (GTDB taxonomy): Bacteria > Pseudomonadota > Alphaproteobacteria > Caulobacterales > Caulobacteraceae > Phenylobacterium. The sequence goes on along the minus strand of NZ_WGNY01000013.1, from coordinate 41,366 downwards.
TCAGCACCAGGGCCGGCTTCTCGTAGCGCGCCTGGCGGTGGTCGACCGTGGCGGAGAGCAGGGTGCCCACGACAGAGCCGGTCCAGCCGGCGCGCCAGGCGGCGAACTCGGCCTCGCTGGCCTTCGACAGCGGCACGGCGAAGATCGAGCCCATGGTCGCCCGCACCGCCTCGACGGAGTAGGGGTCGCAGCACTCGCCCACCAGGATCACCCCGCCGCAGCCGGCCGCGTCGGCCGTGCGCACGATGGTCCCCAGGTTGCCGGGGTCGCGCACCCGGTGCAGGGCCACCACGCAGCCGGCGGGGCCGGGCTCGGTCTCGCCCAGCGGCCGGAACGCCTGAGCGAACACGCCCACCACCGCCTGCGGATTGTCGCGCCGGGACACCTTGGCGAGGATGTCCTGGGTCACCTCGATCACCTCGCCGCCGGCCGCCCCCGTCGCCGCCACGGCCTTGCGGAGCAGGGGGTGCTTGGCCGCCTCGGGCCCGAACATCAGGATGCGCGGCGCGTGGCCGGTCTCCACGCCCTCGGTCACGTTCTTCAGCCCCTCGGCCACGAACAGGCCGGTCTCGTCGCGTTCCTTGCGCATGTGCAGGGCGCGCACGGCCTTGACCGTGGGGTTGGTCAGCGAGGTGACGGCGCGGGCGTTCACGCCGACCACCGGGCGAAGAAGCTCATGCCGATGGCGCGGTCGCCGCGCGCCTCCTCCAGCGCCAGCTCGCCCCATTCGATGCGTCCGCCGCGGTCGGCCAGCACCTCGGCCAGCAGCCCGGCCAGCGCCGCTCCGGAGATCCGCTCGGCATAGGCGTTCAGGATCAGGAACTTGGAGTTTTCCGAAAGAATCTCGCCACATAGGCGCGCAAGTTCAGGCAAATCCTCAAACAGCCGCCAGACCTCGCCCCCGGGCCCTCGTCCATATTTGGGCGGGTCCAGGATGATCCCCTCGTAGCGCGACCCCCGCCGCGCCTCGCGCTGGACATACTTGCGGGCGTCCTCGGTGATCCAGCGGATCGGCCGGTCGGCCAGCCCCGACAGCTCGGCGTTCTCCCGCGCCCAGGCCACCGCCTTCTTCGAGGCGTCCACGTGCGTCACCGCCGCCCCCGCCGCCGCCATCGCCAGGCTGGCCACGCCGGTGTAGCCGAACAGGTTCAGCACCCGCGGCTGCCCGCCGGCCCTGCGCACCGTCTCGTCCAGCCAGGCCCAGTTGGCCGCCTGCTCGGGGAAGAAGGCCAGGTGTCGGAAGGCCGTGAACCGCCCGTGGAACCTCACCTGGCCCCAGGCCAGCGGCCAGCGCTCCTGCGGCCGCCCCTTGAAGCGCCAGCGCCCGGCGTCCTCCTCGTCGGTGGGGTCGAACACCGCGTCGGCCGATTCCCACTCGGCTGTGGGCAGGCGAGGGCTCCACAGGCACTGCGGCTCCGGACGCACGACCTTGTGAGGACCGTACCGCTCCAGCTTCCGGCCGCCGCCCGAGTCGAGCAGCGCATAGTCGCTCCAGCCCTTGGTCCGCATGGCTTGCGGAGCGGCGGCGATCAGCGGCTTGGTCATGCCCGCCCTCTAAGCGCAAGGGCGGCGTTCCGTCCAGTCGGGCCGTCAAGGACTTGTCACACCACGAGATTTGCGATGGGCTAGGCGACCAGTGGATGCGGGGAGACGCCATGAACCAGGTCGCGACAGCGCCGCGAAAGACAGCGCGCAAGGCCAAGGGGGACGGACACCTTCGGCGGGCCGAGATTCTGGACGCCGCCGAACGCATCTTCGTGGCCGACGGATACGAGGGCGCCACCATCCGCCGGATCGCCGAGGAAGTCGGCGTGTCGTCCACCGCGCTCTACATGCACTTCCCCGACAAGGCCTGCATCCTGCAGGAGATCGTCGAGGGCACGCTCCGCCAGCTCCTGGCCCGCAACACCGACATCGCCCAGCGGCCGCTCGACGCCGTCGCCCGGACCCGGATGATGCTCGACGCCTACATGCGCTGGGCCCTGGAGCATCCCAACGCCTACGAGCTTGTCTATTGCGCGCGGGGTCCGGTATCGACGGACACGCCCGAACGCCCCTCCGACCTGAGCCGACAATGCTACGAAGCCTTCTCCGGCGTGGTGCGCGAGGTCGCGGCGGCCGGTCGCCTGCGCACGGGCGACGGCGATTCGGCGGCCCAGGCGCTCTGGATGGCCTGCCACGGCGTCGTGACGCTGATGATCAGCCGCCCGAACTTCGAATGGGCCGACCGCGAGGAACTGATGCGGATCACCCTCGACGGCATGCTGCACGGCCTCGTCGCCGACTGACGGCCCTCGCCACGGCGGCCGTCTTCCTGGCGCCGGCCGCAGGAGACGCCGCCCCGCGGGTCCTGTCCCTCGATCAGTGCGCCGACCAGTACGTTCTGGCGCTCAGCCCGCGCGACGCCGTGGCGGGGCTCTCCGCGCGGGCGGACGACGCCGATTCCAACCTGCGCGCCCTGGCTCGGGGCCTGCCGCGCCGCCGCGTCGACTTGGAGAGCGCGCTGGCCGCTCGGCCGCAGGTGGTGGTGCGCTACTGGGGCGGCGAGCCGCGGCTGGTCCAGGCGCTGGAGGCCCGTGGCGTGCGGGTGGTCACGATCGGTGAGGCGGCGGGCTTCGCCGATGTCCGCGCCAACGTCCGGCGGGTGGCCGAGGCCCTGGACGAGCGCGCGGCCGGCGAGGCGCTGGTGGCGCGGATGGACGCCCGGCTGGCGCGGGCGGCGGACGCCTGGGCCGGGGCGCGGGCGCTCTATCTCACGCCCGGCGGCGTCACCGCCGGTCCCGGAACCCTGGTCGACGCCATCCTGCGCGCGGCGGGCATGACCAACGCCGAGGCGCGCCCCGGCTACCGCACCGTGTCGCTGGAGGACCTGGCGCTGCATCCCCCGAAGGCGGTGGTGCTCGGCTTCTTCGACACCTTCCAGCTGGCTGGCGACAGCTGGGGCCTGGGCCGCCACGAGGTGTTGCAGAAGGTCGCTCGCGAACGCGCCGTGGCCAGCCTGCCGGGCTCGATGCTGGGCTGCCCCGACTGGAGCGCCGCGGAGGCCGCCGAACGCCTGGCCGCCAAGGCACCGCGGCAGTGAGGCCGCTGGTCCTCAATCTCCTCCTGGTCGGCCTGATCCTGGCGCTGACCGTCGCGGGCCTGCTGCTGGGCGAGACGGCGCTCACCCACGCCCAGATTCGCCAGGCGCTCCACGACCCGGCCTCGGGCGCGCATGAGGTGCTGTTCGCCATCCGACTGCCGCGCACCGCCGCCGCCCTGGTGGTCGGCGCGGCCCTGGGGCTGGCCGGGGCGGTGATGCAGGGCCTGCTGCGCAACCCCCTGGCTGATCCGGGGGTGCTGGGCGTCTCGGGCGGCGCGGGCCTCGGCGCGGCGCTCGCCATCTCGCTGGGCCTGGCGGCGACGCCCGGCGCGGTGGAAGGCGCGGCCCTGGGCGCGGCCGTGCTGGTGGGCGCGGGCCTCACCTGGCTCGCGGCGCGCTTCCGCGAGCCGGAGACCCTGATCCTGTTCGGCGTGGCGCTCTCGGCCTTCCTGGGCGCGCTAACCTCGCTGGTGTTCAACTTCTCGCCGTCGCCGGTGACGCTGGCCGAGGTATTCGCCTGGCTGCTGGGCTCGGTCGCCAACCGGGACTGGGGCGACATCGGCCGCGAGCTGCCCGCCCTCATCGTCGGCGCGGGCCTTTGCGCCTACGCCTCGCGCGGCCTGGTGATGCTGACCCTGGGCGAGGAGACGGCCGCGCTCTCGGGCCTGCCGATGACCCGCCTGCGCGCCGCCGCCGTCGCCGGCGCCTCGCTGCTCACCGGCGCCTCGGTGGCCATGGCCGGCATCGTGGGCTTCGTGGGCCTGGCCGCGCCGCACCTCGTCCGCGCCGCCGCGGGGGGCGATCCCGGACGCGTGCTGCTGCCCTCGGCGCTGGCCGGCGCGTGCCTGCTCTGCGCCGCCGACATCGCCGCACGGGTGATCCCCACCGACCTGGAGCTCAAGCTGGGCGTGGTCACCGCGCTCTTCGGCGCGCCGCTCTTCGCCCTGATCGCCTGGCGCGCCGCCCGGAGCTGGCGCGGGTGACCGCCCTGAAGCTCGATCGCGCGGAGGTGCGCCGCGGCGCGCGCGCCGTGCTGGCGGAGGCCGGATTCTCGGTCTCGGCGGGGGAGGTGGTGGGCGTCGTCGGGGCCAATGGCGCGGGCAAGACGACCCTGCTGCGTGCGGCCCTCGGGCTGGCCCATCTCGAGTCCGGAACCGCCGAGCTCTCTGGCCGCGACGTGCGCCGCCTGTCCGATCCGGAGCGCGCCCGGCTCGTCGGCTACCTGCCCCAGGAGCGCCACGTGGGCTGGAACATGAGCGCCTGGCGGGTGGCCAGCCTCGGCGCCTTCCGCCTGCCGCCGGCCGTGGCGCGCGACCGTGCGATGGCGGCGCTGGCCCGCGTCGGCCTGTCGGGCCTGGAGGACCGCGGCGTCCTGGAGATGTCGGGCGGCGAGCGGGCCCGGGTGCTGCTCGCCCGGCTGCTGGCCGCCGAGGCGCCGCTGCTGGTCGCCGACGAGCCCGTCGCCGGCCTCGACCCCGACGCACAGCTCCTCACCCTCGACCTGTTCCGCGAGGAGGCCGACCGGGGCGCCGCCGTGGTGCTGACCCTGCACGACCTGGGCCTGGCCGCGCGCGCCTGCGATCGGCTGGTGGTGCTGGCCAAGGGACGCGTGGCGGCCGACGCCCCGCCGGCCCAGGCGCTGTCGCCCGAAATCCTCGCCGAGGCGTTCGGCCTGGAAGGCCGGCTGCAAACGACCTCGGACGGGCTGGTCCTGACGGCCCGCCGCCGCAGGCTCTAGGGGCTGCTGGCCGTCACCGCCTGGCCGGTGGGCGCGTAGTTGTAGGCGCCGCGCCGCAGGTCGTTCGAGAGCGTGATGTCAGCCGTCCCGCCGTTCAGCCGGGCGCGGTAGACCTGCATGTTCTCCAGCACCCGCATCACGTAGTTCCGGGTCTCGGTGAACGGGATGCACTCGATGAAGTCGAGCGGATCGGTGGACCCGCCGCGCGGGTCGCCGCAGAAGCTGCTCCACTGGGTGGGGCGGCCCGGGCCCGCGTTGTAGCCGGCCGAGGCCATGATGTACGAGCCCGAGAACCGGTTCACCAGCTCGCCCAGATAGGCCGAGCCCAGGGTCATGTTGTAGTCGGGCTCGTAGAGGCGGGCGGGAGAGAAGCCGACGCCGATCTTCCGGGCGACGATCTTCGCCGTCGACGGCAGGAGCTGCATCATCCCCCGCGCGTCGGCGCCCGAGCGCACGCCGGGATCGAAGCCGCTTTCCTGCCGCGTGATCGCCAGCACCAGCGCCGGCTCGGGCGCGTCCTGCACCTCGGGCGTCGTGCGGGCGGGGTAGGCGCGCTCGACCAGGATCAGCCCTCGCGTGGCGGCCGAGCGGGCCGCGCGCATCGAGGTGTCCTGCTGGCCATAGCCGCGGATCGCGTCGACCAGCATCGCCGCCTCCACCGTGGTCGGCACGGTGTCGTCCAGATGCAGGGCGAAGACGCGGAACAGGTCCATCTGGCCCTGGTCGGCCAGCAGGCGCATGGCCTTCACGGGCTCGCGGCCCTCGAAGCGCTTGCGCTCGGCGGCCGTCGGCTTGGGGTCCCGCGGCAGCACCAGCTTCATGCCCAGCTTCTCGGCGGCGAGCTGGCCGTAGAAGGTGGTCGTGTATTGCGCGCCCTCGGAATAGTCCTTGCGGGCCTCGGCCTTGTCGCCGCGCGCCTCGGCGGCGCGGCCCATCCAATAGAAGGCGCGACCGCGCGTGATCGGCGTCGAGCCGATCTGCTCGATGGCGGCGAAGTGGCGGCCCGCGGCCTCGGGGTCGTTGAGACGCTTCAGCGCGATCCAGCCGGCGTAGAACTCGGCCTCGGCGGCGTCGCCGCCCTCGGTCAGCCCGGTGTTCGCCGCGGCCTGGTAGGCGCCTTCCCAGTCGCCGCCCCGGATCGCCGAGAGGGTCAACCGGTAGCGCTCGTCCCAGATGCGGTCGGCCTGTTCGGAGGTGACGACGTCCTTCGGGAACAGCGGCGCGAGCGCGAGCGCCTGGGCGTCCAGGCCCTTGCGGCGCAGGTAGGCCGCTCGCTCGAAGGCCACGCCGGGCGACTGCTGGTCGGTTGGCGACAGCGCCTGATAGAGCGCGTCGGCGTTCTTCGCGTTGGCCCGCAGCGCCATGCGCGCCTGGGCCGCCGGCTGCTGCTCGGGCGGCAGCATGTCCACCATGGCCCGGGTCGCCGGGCCCTGCGCGCCGTAGAGCAGGATGTCGGCGCGGGCGATGATGTCGTCCACGTTCAGCATCGCGCCGAACCGGGTCATCATGGCCGTCTGCTGGTCGGCCTCGAAGCTCTTGGTCCGCCACCAGCGGCGGATCAGGCCCTCGGCGTCGCCCTGGCGGCCCAGCGACCGGTAGGCCGAGGCCAGCGCCATGGCGCCCTGGGCGCTCATCGGTTCCTGGCCGCTGAACCAGTCGACGATCTCCTGCGGCGACTTGCCGGACGTCTCGATCAGCTTCTCGGCGGCGATCTGGCGGCGGGTGGGCCGGGGGAAGCCGGCGAGGTCGCGCCGCGCGGCGTCGATCTCGGCGAAGCTCAGCGACTCGGCGTTGGCGTCCACCAGCGCCCAGGTGGCGGTCCGCCGCGCGGTCGCGTCGCCCAGGCTCGCGATGGCGGCGCGCGCGCCCGTGACGTCGCCGCGCTTGGCCGCGTTCAGCGCCGTGCTGAAGGCCTGCTTGTCCGCCGCGCTCAGGGGCGCCTGGGGCGCGCCCGGTTGGGCGGTCCGGGCGAGGAGATCGCCGATTGGATCCACCGGCTGGGCGCGGGCGACGGTCGTCGCGATCAGCACGGCGAAGCCGGCGAGCAGGACGTTGCGGGCTCTCGGGTTCAAGGTCTCACCCCAAACGACTCAGGGGATGCATGGAATCAGCGTTGCGGGCTAAGCCCACGCCGCCATATTGTCCCGCCAAATCTGAACGTCGCCTCACCAGGCGGCAAATTCACGGCTTTTTGCACACCTTCGCTTGTCCCCACACATGACCGATTCCCTTTTCAGCGGCGTCTTTCCCGCGCTCGTGACGCCGTTCCGCAACGGCCAGGTGGACGAGGACGCCTTCGTGGCCCTGGTCGAACGCCAGATCGCCGGCGGCGTGCATGGCCTGATTCCCGTCGGCACCACCGGCGAGACCTCGACCCTGAGCCACGCCGAACACCGCCGGGTGGTCGAGCTCTGCGTGCAGACCGCGCGGGGCCGCGTTCCCGTGATCGCGGGCGCCGGCTCCAACTCCACCGCCGAGGCCATCGAACTCGCCCGCCACGCCAAGACCGTCGGCGCCGACGCCGCGCTGATGGTCACGCCCTACTACAACCGGCCGGGGCAGGAGGGGCTCTACCTCCACTACAAGGCCGTGAACGACGCCGTGCAGCTGCCGTTGCTGGTCTACAACGTGCCCTCGCGCACCAGCGTCGACATCTCCAACGAGACCCTGGAGCGGCTGTCCAAGCTGCCCAACATCGTGGGCGTGAAGGATGCGACGGGCGACATGGTCCGCGCCTCGTTCCAGCGCCTGCGCTGCGGCCCCGACTGGGTGATGCTGTCCGGCGACGACCCCAGCGCCCTCGGCTACATGGCCCACGGCGGCCACGGCTGCATTTCCGTGACCTGCAACGTCGCCCCGGAGCTCTGCGCCCAGTTCTACAACGACGCCCTCAGCGGCGACTGGGCCGCGGCCCTGCAGATCCAGGACCGCCTCGTGCGGCTCCACAAGGCGCTGTTCGCCGACGCCAGCCCCGCGCCCACCAAGTTTGCGCTCGCCCATCTCGGGCTCTGCACCGACGAGGTGCGGCTGCCCATCGCGCCCTGTTCCGAGCCCGCGCGCGCCGAGGTGCTGGCCGCCATGCGCGACGCGGGCCTCGTCTGAGCCTATCTAAGAGCCATGGCAGGTAAGCTGATCGCCGAGAACCGGCGCGCCCGGTTCGACTATTTTCTCGAACAGACCTTCGAGGCCGGCATCTCGCTCACCGGGTCCGAGGTGAAGAGCCTGCGCAACGGCAAAGCCAACATCGCCGAGAGCTACGCGGCGGTGGAGGGCAAGGAGCTGGTGCTGGTCAACGCCGACATCCCGACCTACGCCCAGGCCGGCCCGCACTTCAATCACGAGCCGCGCCGGCACCGGAAGCTGCTGCTCAAGCGCCGCGAAATCGACAAGCTGATCGGCGCGGTGCAGCGGGAGGGGCGCACGATCGTCCCGACCAAGCTCTACTGGTCCGACAAGGGCCTGGCGAAGCTGGAGCTGGCCCTGGCCAAGGGCAAGAACGTCCGCGACAAGCGCGAGACCTCCGCCGAGCGCGACTGGCAGAGAGACAAGGCCCGCCTGATGCGGGAGAAAGGCTGAGTTTGGACCCGGAAGACATCGAAAGCCTCGAGCGGGCGACCGTCGCCGCCGTTGCGCCGCCCGAGGTGGCCGAGATTTCCGGTTGGATCGCGCCCTTCGACGACGGCACGATCGGCCGCGGCAAGAGCGCCGCGCCCCTCAGCCACGATGTCTCGGTCGCCGCCATTCCCGAGATCGAGGCGGCCTATCGCAGCCATGGCCTGGAGCCCGCCTTCCGCGTCGCCGACGTTCCGGGCCTGGAGGCCGTGCGCACCGAGCTGTCGCGGCGCGGCTATGTCCGCCAGCAGCCGACGATCGTGATGACCGCCCGGGCCGAGACCGTGGCCGGCTACGCCGTGCCCTTCGCCGATCTGCTCGACCACCCCGACGAGGCCTGGGGCGAGGTATTCCTGGGCGAGGGCTTCGATCCCGTCGACGGCGCCCATCGCGTCAAGCGCCTTACCGAGTCGCCCGACGCCCTGTTCGGCGCCGTGCGCGAAGGGGGCCGCACCGTGGCCGTGGGCGCGCTCAGCTTCGGCTACGGCTGGGCCGGGGTGCACGGCATGCGCACCGCGCTGGAGCGGCGCGGCGCGGGCTTCGCCGGCCGCCTCCTGGCCCTGTTCGGCTCGGCCGCCCTGGCGCGGGAGACGCCGCGCATCTTCCTGCAGGTGGAAGAGGCCAACCCCGCCCGCAACCTCTACCAGCGCGCCGGGTTCAAGGACGCCTGGAGCTACGGGTATTGGCGTTAGGCTGAAGATCCAATCAACAGCTTGAAAACCTTATAGATCGTCATGGCCCGGCCCGCCCGGGCCATCCATGAACACCGAGCGTGCAGGTCGGCATGCTGCACCGTCGCGGCCCAAACCGGCCGACGTCCGTGTTCATGGGTCGCCCGGACAAGCCGGGCGATGACGAAAAGGGTCGGTCGATCGGGGCGTCAACCTACAGGTTGAACCAGCCGCCCACGACGCAGCGCACCTGACCGTGGCGCACCGTCACCGTGGCGCGACGGCCCGCCGGCGGCTGGAATGTCGTGCTGCGCCCCGCCGCCGTCACCGTCAGCGCGCCCGGATTGTTGAACTGGCAGACGTGGTAGCTGCGCTGGGTCCACAGCCCGTCCTCCGGGATCGCCACGCAGCTCGCCGCGCCGAAGGCGCGGGCGAACGTCGCCGGGCCGTAGGGGAAGCTCCGCGTCGCCCGGTGATGGTTCGTGGCCCAGGGCGCCGGCTTGGCGACGACCGGGCAGGGCGGGCCGGCGATGGTCCAGGCCCGCTTCATCGCCTGGATCTCGGACCAGGTCTCCCAGACCACATAGGCCGGAATGCTGGCCAGCGCCGCCAGCAGCGCCAGGAAGGCGGCGATGTCGCCGCCGCGGCGGCGGCCCAACGCGCGCTGCGTGGCGCGCGCCGCCCCGAACCCGGACCTCATCCCGCAGCGCCCCCTTCATTGGCTCGCCGCGAGATTTACATCAGTAATTTATAATCCTGTCTACTCCGCCGCGATCGGCAGGATCACCGCCTCGCGGCCGCCGCGGACCAGGCCGCCGGGCAGGGCCCCCGTGTGCTCGCCGTCCTCGAACGTCACCTGGCCCGACTTCACCGTGTAGCGGTAGCCGTCCACCTTCTGGACGAGGCGGCGACCGCCCGCCGGCAGGTCGTGCACGGCCTCGGGGCGGTGGAGCTGCAGGGCGTCGAAGTCGATGACGTTGATGTCAGCCAGCAGGCCCGGCTCCAGCCGCCCGCGGTCGTTCAGGCCGTAGGCGCGGGCCGTGTCGCTCGACAGCTTGCGCACCAGGAACGGCAGCGGGAACTGCTCGCCCTTCACCCGGTCGCGCGCCCAGTAGCTGAGGATGAAGCTGGGCATGCCGGCGTCGGCGATCACGCCGCAGTGGGCGCCGCCGTCCGAAAGGCCAAACAACACATTGGGATGCTGCATATTCTTGCGGAAGAAGTCGAAGTTGTAGGTCTGGTAGCCGCCCAGCGGCTGGTAGAACAGTTCGCGCCCGCCGTCGCGCATCAGCAGGTCGTACATCATGGCCAGCGGCGCCACGCCCGCCGCCTCGGCCAGGCCGGCCACGCTCTGGGCCCGGTCGGGCTCGTAGTTCGGCTTCTCGCCCAGCGGGAAGATGCGCCACAGCAGGCTGCCGCCGAACGCCGCGGCCAGGGAGTCGGCTCCGGCGTCGCCCACCGCCGCGCGGATCAGCGGGCTGTCCTCCGACAGCAGCGCCCGGCGCACCTCAGGCTTCTTCATCTCGGCCAGGCGCTCTTCCAGCGACAGGTTAGCCAGCTTCGCCTTCCATGTCGGGCTGGCCAGGAAGACGTGGAAGTTCGAGGTCAGGCCGTGGAGGATGCCCGTCGGCCGCCCGGCGATCTGCGGGCGGATGTCCATGCCGTGGGCGCGGCTCTCCTCGGCGATGTTGTACATCTTGTCGCCTTCGTAGGCGCCGGCCGAGGTGGCCACCAGGGTCACCGGCAGGTGGGTCTCCTGGGCGAAGCCCTTCACCCACATCCATTCGTCGTCGTCGCCCAGGTGGTCGGAGACCATCTCGAAGACGCCGTGGCTCAGGCCCTTCATCGACATGCCCAGCGCCAGCATCTCGTCCGATCCGGCGAAGGTCCCGGGCATGTGCACGCCCTTCAGGTCCTTGTGCAGCAGCGTGCGCGACGTCGAAAAGCCCAGGGCGCCGGCCTCGACGCCTTCACGCACCAGCTTCGCCATCTCGGCGATCTCGTCGGCGTTGGGCTGGTAGTCGGTGTTGCAGCGGTCGCCCAGCACATAGGCCCGCACCGAGGCGTGCGGCACGTGCGTGCCCACGTCGATCGTCCGCGGCTTGGCCTCCAGCGCGTCGAGGTATTCGGGGAAGCTCTCCCACTTCCAGTCGATGCCCTCGGCCAGGGCCGAGCCGGGGATGTCTTCCACCCCTTCCATCAGCTCGATGAGGAAGTCGTGCTGGTCGGGCCGCACGGGGGCGAAGCCCACGCCGCAGTTGCCCATGATCGCCGTGGTCACCCCGTGCCAGGAGGAGGGCGCCATCAGCGGGTCCCAGGTGGCCTGGCCGTCGTAGTGGGTGTGGATGTCGACCCAGCCGGGCGTCACCGTCAGGCCGGTGGCGTCGATCTCGCGCTTGGCCGGCCCTTCGACCTTGCCCACCGCCACGATCCGGTCGCCCTGGACGCCGATGTCGCCCACGAAGGGCTCGCCGCCCGTCCCGTCCACGATGGTCCCGCCCCGGATGATCAGGTCGAGCATGGTGTCCTCCCGCAATTCGCATCACGCGTTTTGCCAGACGATACGCCGGCGCCGTGGGGGAAGCGAAAGGGGATTTCTACTTCGCCAGTTCCCGCAGCAGCGTGTCCCAGTGGGCCAGGTCGCCGTCCAGGGTGCCCAGCGGCGCCTTCTCGTTCAGCCCGTGGGCGAAGCCTTCGCCGTCCTTGGTGAACATGCCCGAGACGCCGTAGCTGGGGATCCCCTGGGCGCGGAAGTACATGCTGTCGGTGGCCCCCGCCGCCTGGGCCGGCACGATCGCCAGGCCCGGATAGCGCGCGTGGACCGCCTTCTCGACCGCCGCCATCACGTCGGGCCGCAGCGGCGAGGCCGGGCTGTCGATCGAGCCGTCGTCGTTGCGCGTCACCTTCGCCGTCGGATCGGCGATCACGTCGACCAGGGTGTCGCGCACGCTGGCCGACGAGGTCCCCGGGAAGATCCGGCAGTTCACCGTCGCCGTGGCGCTCTGGGGCAGAGCGTTGGGCGCGTGCCCGCCGCTCAGCATGGTGGCCACGCAGGTGGTGCGCAGCATCGGATTGTAGTTGGTGTCGGCGCTCAGGGTGTCGATCGCCGCCTTGTCGGCCGGATCGGCGGCGAAGCGCCTCATCGCCTGGCCCAGCTCGCCCGGCGTGCTGGTCGCCGCCGCCGCGAACATCGCCCGGGTGATGTCGTTGCTCATGGTCGGGAAACGGTAGGCCGCGATCCGGTCCAGCGCCTTGGCCAGGCGGTAGATGGCGTTGGTCGGCGTGGGCCGGCTGGAATGGCCCCCCGGATCGGTAAAGGTGATGGTGAAGTCGGCGTAGGTCTTCTCGGCGCCCTGGATCCCATAGGCCACCGGCTTGCCGTCGGGGTCCAGCGAGCCGCCGCCGCCATCGTCGTTCAGCACCAGCTCGGCGTTCTTCAGCCGCTTCGCCAGTTCGGCGGTGGTGCGCATGGTGGTCTCCTCGTCGCCCGAGAGCGCCAGGATCACGTCGCGGCCGGGCGTCCAGCCGGCCCTCCGCAGCTTGGCCAGCGTCGCCACCACCACCGAGACGTCGAACTTGTTGTCCTCGGCCCCGCGGCCGTAGACGTAGCCGTTCTCGATCACCGGCGTGAACGGGTCGCGCTCCCAGTCCTCCGGCTTGGCCTCCACCACGTCCATGTGGCCGTTGACGACCAGCGGCTTCTTGGCCGGGTCCTTCCCCGGATAGCGGGCGATCAGGAAGGCGGTGTCGCCCATCGGCTCGATGGTGATCTCCTCGTCCTTGTAACCCGCCGCGGTCAGCACGCCCTTCAGGTACTGCGCATAGGCCACGGTCTGGCCGCGCCCGGCCACGGTGGGGAAGGCGACGCTGCGCTTCAGGATCTCCAGCGCCTGGTCGTGCAGGGCCGGATCGACCTTCGGCGGGGCGGCGAAGGCCGAGGTGGCGGCGAGGGCGGCGGTCAGCGCCAGGGCGATGCGCAAGCGGGACTCTCCAGGTCCGGGAAAGGCGCGACCGTGCGGTGCGCCGCCGGCCCGGTCAATCGGCGTCGATCAGCGCCCGCGCGCGGCGGAATACCGCCTCGAACATCTCCGCCGTCAGCCGCCCGGTGTTCGTGTTGAGCCGCGAGCAGTGATAGCTGTTCAGCACCGTGTACGGGCCCGCCGGGAACTCGGTCCCGTGGCCGGCGATCCCCGCCGAGGCCTTCAGGCCCAGCGCCCGCAGCACGTTGCGCCGCGAGACGTCGCCCAGGGTCACGATCACCTTCAGCCGGGGCAGGGCGGCCAGGCGCGCGGTCAGGAAGGGCCGGCAGTTGGCCTCCTCCTTGGTCTCCGGCTTGTTGCCGGGCGGGGCGCAGCGCACCGCGTTGGTGATCATGCAGTCGCTCAGCGTCAGCCCGTCGTCGGGCCGCGCGTCGTAGGTCCCGCTCGCGAAGCCGGTCTTCAGCAGGGTGTCGTAGAGCATCCAGCCCGCGCCATCGCCGGTGAACGGCCGGCCCGTGCGGTTGGCGCCCATGCGGCCGGGCGCCAGGCCCACCACGCACAGCCGCGCGTCGGGGTCGCCGAACGAGGCCACCGCGCCGTTGAAGCCCTCCGGGATCGAGGCCTGGTTCGCCTGGCGATAGGCGACGAGGCGGGGGCAGAGCGGGCAGTCGGCGGGCGCTTCGGCCGGGGCGTCAGCCCGCATTGGCGTCGCGTTCGACGTGCTGGGCGCCCTTCTCCTGCAGGAACCTGGGCAGCCGCGACGGCCGCCCGATCAGGTCGGCCAGGTCGGCCAGGTCCACGAAGGCGTCGGCCTGCCGGCGCAGGTCGTCCGACACCATCGGCGGCTGGCTCTTCACGGTGGACACCACGGTCACCCGCGCCCCGCGGCGCTGCACCGCCTCCACCAGCTTGCGGAAGTCGCCGTCGCCCGAGAAAAGCACCATGTGGTCGGCGTGGCCGGCCATCTCCATCATGTCGACCGCGATCTCCACGTCCATGTCGCCCCGGAACCGCTTGCGGCCCTGGCTGTCGGTGTACTCGCGGGCCGGCTTCGTCACGAGCCGGAAGCCGTTGTAGTCCAGCCAGTCCACGAGCGGCCGGATCGGCGAGTACTCCTCATTCTCCACCAGCGCCGTGTAGTAGTAGGCGCGCACCAGCACGCTGCGCTTTTTGAACTCGTCCAGCAGCTTGCGGTAGTCGATGTCGAACCCGAGGTTCTTGGCGGCGGAATAGAGGTTGGCCCCATCGATGAACAACGCCAGCCGGTCAGTGGGGTAGAAGGTCATCCGCGCGAAAATCCTCAATCTGAAAAGCGGCCTGGACCGGGCGGTCGTCATCGCGTTGGGCAGCAATCTTCCGGGCGCATACGGCTCGTCGGAGGCTTTGCTGGAGGCGGCTCTGGCGAAATTTCCCGAGGTCGGCCTGAAAATCCTTGAAACGTCGTCCTGGTGGCGCTCGGCCGCCTGGCCCGACCCGAATGGACCTGAGTACCGCAACGGCGTCGCGCTTGTCGAGGCGAACGCCGGACCCGCCGGGGTGCTCGCCGCCCTGCTGAAGCTCGAGGCCGAACTGGGCCGCGAACGCTGGGCCAGGAACGCGCCGCGCACCCTCGACCTCGACCTGATCGCCCATGGCCGCGAGGTGCGCGACGCGCCGGGCCTGATCGTCCCGCACCCCCGCGCCCACGAGCGCCTGTTCGTCATGGGGCCGCTGGCCGAGATCGCGCCCGGTTGGGTTCATCCGGTGCTGGGCAAGACCGCCGCCGAGCTGGCCGCCACGGCCTCCGTGGGCCGCGACGCACGCCCCGCCTAGGACTTCGGCGGCGTCACCGTCGGCGCCGTCGTGAACGGCTCGATGCCGAACCGCGGATAGACCTCGGTGGGGTAGTAGAACGCGCCGTCCTTCACCACCATGCGGATGGTCTTGATCGCCTTCAGGTCCTGGGTGGGATCGCCCGGGATCAGGAAGAAGTCGGCCAGCTTGCCCTTCTCGATCGAGCCCATGGTCTGGTCCTGGCCCACGTACTTGGCGGTGTCGTAGGTGGCCCGCTTCAGGATCTCGGGCGCCGTGAAGCCGGCCCGCTGATAGAGTTCCAGCTCGCGGTGGTAGGTGAACGATCCGCCGGTGTCGGTGCCGAACACGATGAACACGCCGCGGTCGTGCAGCATCTTCACGGTCTGGAGGATCTTCTCGAACGCGCCGCGATAGGCCGCGTCGTCGCCGGGCGCCGAGGTGTCGACCCACGCCTTCATCGCCCCGCGCCGGTAGCCCACCGGCATGTGGTCCAGATAGTCCACCGCGCCGGGCGGGACCTGGCCGTCGCGGTTCTGGGTCAGCTGCTCGTGGATGCCCAGGGTCGGGTCGATGGCCTTGTGGCCGTCCACCATCATCTGGATCGTGTGCTGCACCTTGGCGCTCTGCAGGTCGAGGTCGGGCAGCCGCTTCAGCGCGGTCAGGCGGAAGAGGGTGCGGGTGTCCTCGTCGGGCTTGATCACCCAGCCCAGCATGAACTGGTTGATGTGGGTGATCTCGTCGTAGCCGGCCTCGATCATCTGGTCGGCCGTGGAGAAGGCCGGCACGTGGCCGGCGACCCGCATGCCCAGCTTGTGGGCTTCGGCGGTCATGGCCGGGACCCACTCGCCCTTCATGCTGTTGTAGATCTTGATCTGCCAGAAGCCGCGCGCGCCGTACCAGTGGACCGCGTCGATCGCCTGCTGCTGGTTCTCCACCAGGATCCCGTTGTTGGCGCTGAACGGGCTCTTGCCCTCGATGAAGCCCGAGCGGATCACGTGCGGCCCGCCGATCTCGCCGGCGTCCGTCCGGTCGATCAGCTTGGCCAGCACGGCGTTGTCGTTGCCCATGTCGCGGACGGTGGTGATGCCGGCCATGAGGTTCAGCATCGCGTCGTCCTGGCCGAGGTGGCCGTGCATCTCGTACATGCCGGCCACCAGCGTCCCGCCGGCGCCGTCGATCGTCACCTCGCCGGGTGTGGCCGGGCTGTCGAGCGGCTCGACCGCGGCGATCGTCTTGCCGTCCACCAGCACCGAGACCGGCTCGGTCAGCTTCGAGGTCTTGGGGTCGAAGACCCGGACGTTCCGGATCCGCACGGGGGCGTCGTAGCGGTGGGCGACCGCCTTCTCCATGTCGACGTAGCGCTGCGTCGACCAGTCGGCCGCCAGCTGGCGCAGCCGCACTTCCTCGCCCTCGTAGCCCTTGCGCACCAGGATCGAGCTGGGATCCACCTCGGCGAACATCTCGCCCTGGGCGTCCAGCAGCAGGGTGGTGGGCGTCAGGTTGATGCCGGTCAGGTCGTAGCGCGTGACGGTCAGCGGCCCGCCTTCGCCGTCCACCTTCAGGCTCTCGCCCTTTTCCAGCCGCAGCGTGCCGCCGGGCAGGGCAGGGAGCGTCATGCCCGGCGCCTTCAGCAGCGCCTTGGCGATGATCGCGTCGCCCCACGGGCTGCCGGCCTGCGAGACGTAGAGGCCCGGCTTGTCGATCTTGGCCTCGCCCTTGCCGGTGGAGTCGACCCAGGTCGCCTTGCCGCGGCTCTGGCGGAAGGTCTCCGAGACCTTGCTGCCGAAGGTGGTGGCGCCGGTGATCTTCCAGTCGACCGGCAGGCCGTCGGCGTTCGACTTGATCACCTCGGCGTCGGTGGGACCGCGGCCGTTGTTCTTGATGTCGAAGTCGATGGTGGTGGTGTCGCCCTTGGTGTCGGCGATCAGGTGGCCGACGTTCTTGCCGCCGAAGATGAACGAATAGCTGGCGGTCTCGGCCCAGGCCGGGCTGGCGACGAGGAGGGCGGCGGCGCACGCCGCGGTCAGGAATCGGGTCATGGCGGAGGTTAGATCACCGCCGGCTCGCGTTCGGAAGCCGTCCGGGCGATCCTTTTCGCGCGAAATGTCGGCGTGGGCCGGGCGGCTTCGTCCTCGGGGCGTTCGGCGCGATCCCGCGCCCCGAGACGGAGACTCGCCATGCGTTTCATGATCATCCGCAAGGCCGACGCCGAGACCGAGGCCGGCGTCGCGCCCAGCCGCGAACTCGCCCAGGCGATGATGGACCACCACGAGGCCATGGGCCGCGAGCTGACCATCCTCGGCGGCGACGGCCTACAGCCCACGGCCAGGGGCGCGCGCGTCAAGTTCAGCGGCGGCAAGCCGATGGTCATCGACGGGCCGTTCGCCGAGACCAAGGAGCTGATCGCCGGCTTCACCCTGGTCGAAGCGGACTCGCTCGACGATGTGCTCAAGTGGGCCAGGCTCTGGCCGGCGCTCGACGGCCATGGCGAGGTCGAGCTGGAGGTGCGCCAGATCTACGAGTTCGAGGATCTGGGCGACGCCTTCTCGCCGGAGCTTCGGGACCACGCCGAGCGCCTGATGGCCAAGACCGAGCGGTGAGGCCGGGCGGGCGGGCGAAACGCGAAAGTCGATCCGATCCATGGGGAAATGGCGGACGGCCCGCCTGCGACCCTCGCGGCGTTGCACAAAACCGCCCCAACCGCTATTTTGAACGGCTACTCCCCGCCTCCTGAGAGACTCCATGGCCCGCGTCACCGTCGAAGACTGCATCGAGAAGGTCCCCAACCGCTTCAGCCTCGTGCTGCTGTCGGCCCATCGCGCCCGCGCCATCTCGGCCGGCTCGCAACTGATGGTCGACCGCGACAACGACAAGAACCCGGTCGTGGCCCTGCGCGAGATCGCCGAGGACGTGGTCGACGCCGAGGAGCTGAAGGAAAACCTCATCGGCACCCTGCAACGGGTCGACGAGCGGTCCGAGGCCGAGGAAGAGGCGGAAACCCTGGCCCTGCTGGCCGATCCCACCCACACGCAGATGAGCGAACTGGAACTGGTCCGCGCCCTGCAGAGCGACCGCGACGGCGGCCAGGAGGAGCGGTACTGAGCCCGGAAGGCGCAGAACCGCTTGCACCCGAGGCGGCGATCCCAACCGCCGCCCCACTTCACGACGTCCTGAAATCCGACCTGGCCGGGGAGAGCCGCGCCGTCACGGCGGCGCGCCGCCCGCCGATGCTCCGCCAGTTCGAGCTGATCGAGAAGGTCCGCTCGTACGATCCGACGGCCGACGAGGCGCTGCTGAACCGCGCCTACGTCTACGCCATGCGCGCCCACGGGGCCCAGAAGCGCGCGTCGGGTGATCCCTACTTCGCCCACCCCATTGAGGTGGCGGGCATCCTCACCGACTACCGGCTCGACACCGAGACCATCGTCACGGCGCTGCTGCACGACGTGATCGAGGACACCGACACCACCCGTGAGAAGGTGGAGGAGCTGTTCGGCGCCGAGATCGCCGAGCTCGTGGAGGGCGTCACCAAGCTCTCCAAGCTGGAGCTCTCCCAGGAACACCTGCGCCAGGCCGAGAACCTGCGGAAGTTCATCCTGGCCATCTCCAAGGACGTCCGCGTCCTGCTCGTGAAGCTGGCCGACCGGCTGCACAACATGCGCACGCTGCACTTCATCAAGCAGCCGGCCAAGCGCGAGCGCATCGCCCGCGAGACCCTCGACATCTACGCCCCGCTCGCCCGTTCCATCGGCGTCCATCGCATCTGCGAGGAGCTGGAGGAGCTGGCGTTCATCCACCTCAACCCGATGGCGCGCGACGCGATCATCCGGCGTCTGGAGGTGCTGCGGCAGGAGCAGGGCGCCGCGGTCGCCACGGTCTCCCAGGAGATCACCAGCCGGCTCGACGCGGCCGGCATCCCGGCCCGGGTGTTCGGCCGCGAGAAGCATCCCTATTCGATCTGGCGGAAGCTCCAGCGCAAGTCGATCGGCTTCTCCCAGCTCTCCGACATCTACGCCTTCCGGGTGATCGTCGACACCGAGGAAGACTGCTACCGCGCCCTCGGCGTCGTCCACCGCGCCTGGTCCAGCGTGCCCGAGCGGTTCAAGGACTTCATCTCCACGCCCAAGCGGAACAACTACCGCTCCCTGCACACCACGGTGGTCGGCTACCGCGGCATGCGGGTCGAGATGCAGATCCGCACCGAGGCGATGGACCGAGTGGCCGAAGAGGGCGTGGCCGCCCACTGGCGCTACAAGAACCAGTCCTACGGCTTCGACGCCGAGCACCAGCAGGCCGCCGGCGGCCGCGACCCGCTCATCAATCTGCGCCACCTCGTCCAGGTGCTGGAGCATGGCGGCGACGCCGAGGATCTGGTCGAGCACGCCAAGCTCGAGATGTACCTCGACCAGGTGTTCGTCTTCACGCCGAAGGGCCAGCTGGTCAGCCTGCCGCGCGGGGCCATGCCGCTCGACTTCGCCTACGCCGTCCACACCGACATCGGCGACACCACCATCGGCGCCAAGATCAACGGCGAGCTGCGGCCGCTGCGCACGACGCTCCAGAACGGCGACGTGGTGGAGGTGATCCGTGGCGGCAAGCCCGTCGTGCCGCCCGACTGGCGCTCGCTCACCGTCACCGGCCGCGCCCGCTCGGCCATCCGCCGCCACATCCGTCAGACCGAGCGCGACGAGTTCATCCGCCTGGGCCACGCGACGGTCGACCAGGCCTTCGCCGCGGCGGGCAAGAGCCGCAAGGACGTGTCGCTGCGCCCGGCGCTCGACCGCTTCGCCGCGGCCTCCGAGGACGACCTGTTCGAGACGGTGGGGCGCGGGCGCGCCACGCCCACCCAGGTGCTGGAGATCGTCTTCCCGGGCCTGAAGGCCGACGAGCGCGAGGCCGCGGCCGCGCGGCGCCACATCCAGGACGGCAAGACCGCCCGCCTCTATGTGCGCGGCGGCGGGCTCACCCCCGGCGTGGCGTTGCACTTCGGCGAGTGCTGCTCGCCGGTGCCCGGCGACCGCATCGTCGGCATCCTCGAGAACGACGGGCGCGGCCTGACCGTCCACACCATCGATTGCGAGGTCCTGGCCGAATACGAGGACCGCGAGGAACTCTGGCGCGACCTGCAGTGGACGCCCGAGGCCGAGCGCAACGCCCTGGCCCGCGCGCGGCTCACCGCCACCATCAAGAACGCCCCGGGCGTGCTGGGTCAGGTCTGCACGATCATCGGCGAGGCGGGCGGCAACATCGTCAACCTGCGCATGCACCACCGCCAGTCCGACTTCTTCGACGTCGACATCGACATCGACGTCACCGACGCCAGGCACCTCACCCACATCGCCGCGGCGCTGCGGGCCAATCCCAGCGTGGAAGAGGTGGAGCGGGCGAAGGGCTGATCCGCCGGGGCCGTCGGCGTCCCTAGTCCAGGATCACCACGCCCGTGCGGTCGGTGCGGTAGCGCACCTCCTCCTCCCAGAGCCGCAGGATGCGGTCGAGGATGTAGGGCGGCACCCAGTCGTAGTCCTCGTAGCGCGCGCCGGCGAGGTAGAGCGGGGTGATCGACTTGTAGTTCTGCTCGATGATGGCTTCGCAGTGCGAGCGGATGGTCGCCCGGTCGGTCGAGATGTGGCCCAGCAGGCGCTCGTCGGGCTCGATCGGGGCCGGGCCGCCGCCCACCGGGATCCAGATGGTGGGGTAGGGCTGGTTGCCGATGATGCCCTTCAGCGTGTCGCGGCCCGACAGGTGCAGGCGCAGCGGCCCGATCCCCTTGGAATAGGCGCCGGTTAGCAGGAACGCCAGGTCGACCGAGACGATCAGGCGCCGTGGGCTGGCCCACGAGCCCAGGCGGAAGCCCGTGTCGATCGACGGGCCCACGAAGTCGCGAACGATCTGGGTGTTGGCGCGGTTGGCGTACCACTCGTCGCGGAGCTGCGATTGCACCAGGAGGGCGTCGTCGGCCTCGTGCGGGCCGTAGTCGCTCGCGCCGCGGCGGAAGAAGACCTCGGCGTTGGGCACCGGGAACAGGCCGATCCAGGCCGTCGACTTCACGTCGAGGTGCTTGGAGATCTCGTCGCTCATGGCCCGGTACTCGTCGAGCGCCGCCAGCCAGACGTGCATCACCGCGTGCGCGTGGCTCAGGTTGGCCAGTTCGCAGGTGTAGAGCAGCTCGTCGCCGTTGCTCTTCCAGAATTCCGGGGCCTGGCCCAGGTCGTCGCGGCCTTCGCAGAAGGCGCGGTAGCGCGTCTGAAGCGCGTAGTCGAAGTTCCTGTAGAAGCTGAGGATTTCGGGGCGCCAGATCTGGCGCGACTGCTTGTACGGGGTGGACCCGACGAGGTCGGCGCTGAGGAACAGCCGCAACCGCGGCTTCAGCCCCTCCGGGAACTCGTCCGGAAAGACTTTGCGTTCGCCAGCTTCGCTTCTTGCGGGCTGTGCAGACAAAGGACCATCACCCCTGCGGCTCACGCCGACTTGTTCCATCGAACGATAAACAGGTCGCAACACCAGACGGTTAACATCCGCCAATGATGAACCGCGGTTGACCGTGCCGGCTTTCGCGGGCCGGACCTTCCGGAGGCGCGCGAAGGAAGCTATTTCCACCGTCATGAGCACCGCCATGACCACCGAAGACGTCCTTGAGGAATTCCGCGGCGCGGGCGCGCTGCGCGAAGGCCACTTCATCCTGGCCTCGGGGCGGCACAGCCCGATGTTCCTGCAGAAGAACCTGGTCTTCCAGTTCCCCGACCGCACCGAGCGGCTCTGCAAGGCCCTGGCCGAGAAGATCGAGGCGCAGTTCGGCAAGCCCGACGTGATCGTCGCCCCGGCGGTCGGTGCGATCATTCCCGGCTACGAAGTGGCCCGCGCCCTCGGCGTGCCGTCGATCTACGTCGAGCGCGAGGACGGCAAGTTCCGCCTGCGCCGCGCGTTCAGGATCGCCCCGGGCGCCAAGGTGGTCGTCGTCGAGGACGTCATCACCACCGGCGGCTCGTTCCGCGAGGCGGTGGAGCCCATCGAGGCCGCCGGCGGCCAGGTGCTCTGCTGCGCCTGCATCGTCGACCGCTCGGGCGGCCGCGCCGAGGTGGGCTGGCCGCTGGTGGCCCTGGCGACCGTCGACGTGCCGTCCTACGCCCCCGACGAGATCCCGCCCGAACTCGCGGCCCTGCCGGCCGAGGAGCCAGGCTCCAAGAGGCTGCGCGCATGACCCGTCTGCGGCTGGGGGTGAACATCGACCACGTGGCCACCGTGCGGAACGCGCGCGGCGAGGGCTATCCCGATCCCGTGCGCGCCGCCGAGATGGCGCTGGCCGCCGGCGCCGATGGGATCACCGCCCACCTGCGCGAGGATCGCCGCCACATCTCCGACGCCGACATCGACGCCCTGGCCGTCACCTGCCGCCGCCGCGGCCGGCCGCTGAACTTCGAGTGCGCCGTCACGCCCGAGATGGAGGCCATTGCGCTCGCCCACCGCCCGCACGCCGCCTGCCTGGTGCCCGAGCGGCGCGAGGAGGTGACCACCGAGGGCGGGCTGGACGTCGTCAAGGGGCACAACGGCATCGCCCCGGTCGTCCGCCGTCTGGTCGACGCCGGCATCCGCGTCTCGTGCTTCGTCGATCCCGATCTGGCCCAGGTCACCGCGGCGAAGTCGGTCGGCGCCCAGGTGGTCGAGCTGCATACCGGCGCCTATTGCCAGGCGGTCCGCGAGCGCAAACCCCAGGCCCTGACCGACGCGCTGCTGGACAACCTCCGCAAGGCCGCCGCCGA
The DNA here is from genome assembly GCF_016124325.1 of Phenylobacterium sp. Lineage (GTDB taxonomy): Bacteria > Pseudomonadota > Alphaproteobacteria > Caulobacterales > Caulobacteraceae > Phenylobacterium. Next base: position 18,732 of record NZ_WGNY01000013.1, on the reverse strand, counting down.
GGCCCATCGCCTCGGCCTGGAGGTCCACGCCGGCCACGGCATCGACTACGAGACGGTCAAGCCTGTCGCGGCGATCCCCGAGCTGATGGAGCTCAACATCGGCCACTTCCTGATCGGCGAGGCGATCTTCATCGGCCTCGGCCCCGCCATCCAGCGGATGCGCGCCTTGATGGAAGAGGCCCGAACCAACGCCGGTCCGGCGTTGGCTCAGGTCAATTCAAGATGACCGGCGTTTCCTTCGAAACGCCGGCGGCGGTGCGGGCGGCATGATCCTCGGCCTGGGCTCCGACCTCTCCGACATCCGCCGCATCCAGAACAGCCTCGAGCGGTTCGGCGACCGTTTCCGCGAGCGCGTCTTCACCGAGCTGGAACGCGCGCGCTCCGAGCGCAAGGCCGACGCCGCGGCCAGCTACGCCAAGCGTTTCGCCGCCAAGGAGGCCTGCGCCAAGGCGCTCGGCACCGGCATGCGCCGGGGCGTCTTCTGGCGCGACATGGGCGTGGTCAACATGCGCTCGGGCCAGCCCACCATGGCGCTCACCGGCGGCGCGCTGGCCCGCCTCGAGGAGATGACCCCGCCCGGCATGAAGGCGGTGATCCACCTGACCCTCACCGACGACCATCCCTACGCCCAGGCGTTCGTCATCATCGAAGCGTTGCCGGAATAGCGATATGCTCTTCCCCAGGAACAGGGGAGGACCGTCATGATCCGCTACGCCATCGCCGCCGTCGTCCTGGCCGCCGCCGCGCCGGCGTTCGCCGACACGCTGGATGAAGTCACCACCAAAGGCATCGTGTTCAACGCCCAGGGCATGGACATCGAAGTCACCTACACGCCCGACGGCAAGTTCACCGCTCTGGATGGCCAGGTCGTCGGTCAGTGGCGCATCGACGGCGACAAGCTGTGCACCAGCTCCAACTTCGATCCCGAGGAGACGTGCGCCACCTATCCCCACGACAAGAAGTCGGGCGACAGCTTCGAGGTGACCGGCCCGCGCGGCTCGGCCATGGTCAAGATCCGCTAGCGGTCCCCCCGGGTGGGCGTCCTCGGCCTGCCGGGCCGCCTTCCCGAGTCTTCGGGCCAGATGCGCGCGCTGGTCGCCGCGCTCGCGCGTCCCGGGGATGAGGCGCGGGTGCTGGACTACGCGTTCTGGGCGGGTGACTTCGTGAATCCCGACCTCGATGGCGAGGCCCGTCTGGCCGCCGGCTGGCGGCCCGACGTCGTCGTCGCCAAGTCGATCGGCTGTCTCGTCGCCGCCGCGGCCTGCGCCGATCACGGCCTCGCCCCGCGGGCCTGCGTCCTGATCGGCGCGCCGGTGAACCGCCTCCTGGCCGAGGCGCGCGGCGATCTCCTGGCCCGGCATGCGGCGCGCGCGCCGACGCTCTTCATCCAGCAGGCGGAGGATCCCACCGGGTCGCTCGCCGAGCTGGCGCGACTGGTCCCGGGCCAGGCCGTCCGCGAGGCCTCGGGCGCCGATCATCTCTATGCCGACATCCCCGAACTGGTCGGGCTGATCGAGGCCTGGCCGGGCTGGCCGTCAGACTAGCCGCTGGCGTCGCTCCGGCGCCGAAGGCCCGTCCTGCTCAGACGGGCGCCAGCAGCGCCCCCGCCCACGCCGCCGCCATCACCAGGACCAGGCCCGGCGCCACCCGCAGCGCGAACGCCCGTCCGCCGGACGTCACGGCGAACAGCAGCTTGCTGGCGGTGTTGGTCGACAGTCCCGCCAGGATCGGCAGCACCGCGCCCTCCGGCGGCAGGGCGCCCGAGGCCACCAGCGCCGCCACCGAGATCGCCGCGGCGTGGGTGTCCACCAGCCCTGCCAGGGCCGCTGCGGCGATGACGCCCGCGTCGCCGAACCAGGTCCGGAGCGCGGCGGCGGCCAGCAGCACCAGGGCCAGGATCGCCCCGAAGGTCAGCGCCGCCTTCAGGCTCACCGCCGGCGCCCGGTCGTCGCCGTTGGCCGCCGTCCGGCGCAGCCCCAGGACCGTGAAGACCGCTCCGTAGGCGACCGCCGTCGCCCCGGCCAGCGCCAGCGACGGCGCCATGGCCTTCAGCGTCTCCAGGCTGGTCACGCCCACCACCACCGCCATCTGGATCACCGTGGCCACGGTCGACAGCACCGCCCCGGCGGTCGCCGCGCCCAGCATCTCCGGCGCCCTGGCCGCGCGCTGGCCCATCGCCCCGATCGTGGCCGTGCTGGAGGCGAAGCCCGAGGCCAGGCCCGCCGCCGCCAGTCCGAACCGCACGCCCAGGGCGCGCACCGCCACGTGGCCCCCGGCGCCGATCGCCAGCACCAGGATCACCACGGTCCACACCTTGCGCGGGTTGATCGCGTCGAACGGCCCCATGGCCCGGTCAGGCAGCAGCGGCAGGACGATCAGGCTGGCGGCTGCCAGCACCAGCACGGCGTCGAGCTCCGCGGCGGTCATCACCCGGCCGACGAAGTCGTGGATGCGCGTGCGCCCGGCCAGCAGGATGGTGACGGCGACGCCGGCCATGGCCGCGGGCAGCGGCGCGCGGGTCGCCAGCGCGCCCAGCAGCAGGGTCAGCACCAGGGCGATCTCGCTGGTCAGCCCGGCGTCGCTCTCCTTGCGCGTGCGCCAGTAGCCCAGCGCCGTGAACGTCCCCAGCACCAGGGTCGCCGCCGACAGCAACAGCGGCCCGCCCAGCGCCAGGCTCAGCGCCCCGGCCAGCGAGGCGACCGTGAAGGTGCGGATGCCGGCGGTCGAGGCGCCCGGCTCGGCCTGTTTGCGCCGCTCCCGCTCGGCGCCGATCAGAAGGCCGAGGCCCAGGGCGACCGACAGGCCCAGGACGAGGTCGTTGTCGATGGGCTGTTCCTCCCGCGAACCGCCAGCCTATCTGGTCTGCGCCGGGTCGTAGAAGAAGGTCTCGCGCCACACCTTGTCGCCGCGCCAGGTCTGCCAGGCGATTTCCTCGAAGCTGCGCACGACGCCCTTGGGCGAGGTGAAGGTGAAGCGCCAGTGGATCGCCGCGCGGTCGCCGTCCACGATCGGCGGCGCCAGCAGCTCGGTCTCCACCTTGGCGGCGCGGGCCAACGCCTGCCGCTCGCCCTCCATCAGGGCCTCGCGCCCCACGCGTGGCGGGTCCTGGTTCTCCTGCATCGTGGCGTCCTCGGCGTACCAGTCGGCGATGGCGCCCACGTGGTCGCCGCTCAGCACCTGGGCCACGAACGCCTCCACGGCGGCTCGGCTCGGCATGGCGTCGCTCCTCGTTTCCCGGAAGGTGGGTGATTCAGCGGCGTTTTGCGAACGCCCATGGAGGTCTCAGGCGGCCGCGGCCCGGCGCGCGGCGATCCGGGGCCAGAGCGTGTTGAGCGCCAGCCCGCCCAGCACCAGCCCCGCCGCCGTCAGCTTCCACGCGGTCAGCGGCTCGCCCAGCAGCACGGCCGAGGCCCCCATGCCGAACACCGGCACCAGCAGCGCCAGCGGCGCCACCGTCGCCGTCGGGTGCCGCGCCAGCAGCCAGCCCCAGGCGGTGTAGCCGAAGATGGTGTTGCCCACGCTCTGCCAGAGCACCGCCGCCCAGGCGCCGGGCCCGGCGTTTACGACGGCGTGCGACATCGCCGGCCAGCCCTCGGCGATCAGCGCCAGGGCGAACAGCGGCGGGGCCGAGAAGACGCTGGCCCAGACCACATAGGCCAGCATGCTCTCCGGCTGGGCCATCCGCGCCGCCGTGTTGCCGCCCGACCAGGCCAATGCGGCGACCAGCACGAGGCCCAGGCCCAGCGGCGTCACCTCCGCCCCGGTGTGCGCCATCAGCCAGCCCAGGCCCGCCGCGGCCAGCGCCAGCGCCATCAGCTGGAAGGTCCGCAGCCGCTCGCCGGCCAGCAGCATCGCCAGCCCGATGGTGAAGAACGCCTGCACCTGGATCACCAGGCTGGCCAGCCCTGGCGAGATCCACTGGGTCATGGCGATGTAGAGCATGCCGAACTGGCCCACGCCGATCAGCACGCCGTAGGCCGCCAGGTTCCACCACGGCACGGCCGGCCGCTTCAGGAAGAAGATCGCGGGCAGCACGGCGAACGTGAACCGCAGCGCCGCGAAGGTCAGCGGCGGGAAGTCGGCCAGGCCCCACTTGATGACGACGAAATTGGTCCCCCAGACCGCCACCGCCGCGATCGCCAGGATCAGGTGCGACAGGGGCAGGGTGGGGCGACTCATGATCCCCTAGATAGGTTGCGAGACGGCGCTGTCACCGGTCCGGTTGCGGCGAAGTGGCCCTATCGCGCAACCCAAAGTTCACGGGCGCCGATCTTGCTCATCGGCGCCTGAGCGTCTACCGAACACCCCGCCCCGGGACGCCGGGGCGTTGAAGGACTGTCCATGAGCGAGAATGTCGAGAGCGGGCCCGCGCCCGAGAAGATGAGCGCCGCCCGCGAGCTCTGGGAGGTCGTCAAGACGATCGTCTACGCGCTCGCCATCGCGCTCGTGCTGCGGGTGATCTTCTTCCAGCCCTTCACCATCCCCTCGGCCTCGATGGAGCCCAACCTCTACGAGGGCGACTACATCATCGTGTCGAAGTTCACCTACGGCTGGTCGCGGCACTCGATCCCGTTCAGCCCGCCGATCTTCCACGGCCGCATCTTCGAGCATCCGGCCCATCGCGGCGACATCGTGGTGTTCAAGCTGCCCCGCGACGGCCACACCGACTACGTCAAGCGCGTCATCGGCGTGGCGGGCGACCGGGTGCAGATGAAGGACGGCCTGCTCTACGTGAACGACAAGCTGATCCAGCGCGAGCCGCTCTCGCCCGTGCGCGAGGACATCGGCTTCGGCGTGGTCCGCGACGTCGCCCGCTTCGAGGAGAAGCTCGACAGCGGCAAGACCTACACCACCCAGGACTTCGGCCCCGACAACCCGCTGGACAACACCGGCGTCTACGTGGTGCCCGAGGGCTACTACTTCATGATGGGCGACAACCGCGACAACTCGCTCGACAGCCGCGTGCCGCCCGCCGACGACGGCGTGGGCTACGTCCCGGCCGAGAACCTCGTGGGCAAGGCCCAGATCATCCTGCTGTCGTGGAAGCCGCAGGCCTCGATCTTCAAGCCCTGGACCTGGGTGCTCGACGCGCGGCCCAGCCGCTTCTTCAAGATCCTCCACTGAGCGCCCCGATGAACGCGCGCCTTGCCGCCGTGGCCGGGCTGGAAGCGCGCATCGGCCACGCCTTCGCCGACCGCGAGCTGCTGGAGCACGCGCTCACCCATTCCAGCGTCGGCAAGGGCGCGAAGAAGATCCGCGACAACGAGCGGCTCGAATTCCTGGGCGACCGGGTGCTGAACCTCGTGGTCGCCGAGCGCCTGATGGAGCTGCGGCCCGATGCCCCCGAAGGCGAACTCGCCAAGCTGATGAACCAGCTCGTCAACTACCACGCCTGCGCCGAGGCCGGCCGCGCCGCCGGCTTGCGCGACGCCCTGCGCCTCGACGCCAGCGCCACCCGCGTGGGCGCGCGCGACAACGACCGCGTCCTGGGCGACGCCTGCGAGGCGCTGATCGCGGCGCTCTACATCGACGGGGGGCTGGAGGCGGCCCGCCGGTTCGTGCTCGGCTTCTGGGGCGAGGGCTTCGACAACCTCGACCGGCCGGCGAAGGATCCCAAGACCATGCTGCAGGAATGGGCGATGGCGCGAAAGCTGCCGGTGCCGGAGTATCGCGTCGTGCGCCAGGAGGGCCCGGCCCACGAGCCGCGCTTCACCATCGAGGCCTGGCTGCCCGGCTACGCGCCCGAGTCCGCCACCGCCGGCTCCAAGCGCGAGGCCGAGAAGCTGGCCGCCGAGATCATGCTCGAAAAGCGGCTGGCCGAGTCATGAGCGAACCCAAGACCCGCGCCGGCTTCGCCGCCGTCATCGGCGCGCCCAACGCCGGCAAGTCCACCCTGGTCAACCGCCTCGTCGGGGCCAAGGTCTCGATCGTCACCCAGAAGGTCCAGACCACGCGCTTCCCGGTGCGCGGCGTCGCCCTGGCGGGGGACACGCAGATCGTGCTCGTCGACACCCCCGGCATCTTCAAGCCGCGCCGCCGGCTCGACCGGGCCATGGTCCGCGCCGCCTGGGGCGGGACCGAGGACGCCGACGCCGTGGTCCACCTCGTGGACGCCGCCGCCGAGATCGCCGCCCAGGGGCCCGAGGCCAAGCCCGCCGACCGCCGCTCGGCCGCCGACGTGGAGTCCATCGTCGAGGGCCTGAAGGCGACCGGGACCAAGGCCATCCTGGCCATCAACAAGATCGACGCGGTCAAGCGCGACCAGCTCCTGGCGCTCTCGCAGAAGCTTTTCGATACAGGCGTCTATTCCGAGGTCTTCATGATCTCGGCCGCCACCGGCTCGGGGGTCGATGACCTCAAGGCGCGCCTGGCCGGGCTGATGCCCGAGAACCCCTGGTTCTATCCCGAGGACCAGACCGCCGACCTGCCGGCCCGCCTGCTGGCCGCCGAGATCACCCGCGAGAAGCTCTACCTGCGGGTCCACGAGGAGCTGCCCTATTCGGCCGCCGTCGAGACCACCGCCTTCCAGGAGCGCAAGGACGGCGGCGTCCGGATCGAGCAGACCATCTACGTCGAGCGCGAGAGCCAGCGGCCGATCGTACTCGGCAAGGGCGGCCAGACGCTGAAGTGGATCGGCCAGAAATCCCGCGAGGAACTCACCCAGCTCCTCGACCGCCCGGTCCACCTCTTCCTCCACGTCCAGGTCGACGAGAAATGGGCCGACAAGCGCGCCTTCTACGGCGACCTGGGCCTCGACTTCGACGCCTAGGCGGTCCCAGCGCAATTCGAGGGCGATGGATTCAATACCGTCCGCTCATCCCGGCGAAGGCCGGGATCCAGATCTCGAAGCGCGGTGGCGAATTGGATGGTCTCTGAGCCTCCAGAGCCTACGTCGGAGGCCTTCCATCTGGGTCCCGGCTTTCGCCGGGACGAGCGGCCTTGCAGGGAGACCCCCTCCCGGGCGCCCCGCCTCAGCCCAGCGCCGGCATGAGCTTGGACCACAGCGTCTCGTCGAAGGCCGGGTCGGGGGCGGCCTGGCCCATGCGCACCACCACCAGCTTGCGGCTGGGAACGACGTAGAGCTTGCGGTCCAGGAAGCCCAGCGCGGCCACCAGGTCGGCCGGGGCCGAGGGGATCAGCGGGCCGGGCTGGGTGTCGCCGCGCACGCCCACCTTCTCCTTGCCGCCGTTCAGCCACCAGAGCCGCCCATAGGCCGGATTGGTCGGCGAGCGGACGAACATGGCTTTGAGGTTGGCTTCCGAGACGATGCGGCGGCCGTCCTCCGCCTTGCCGCCATCCAGCACGATCTGGCCGAAGCGGGCGACATCGCGCGGGCTGGTCACCAGGCCCGTCGGGTTGCCCACGTCGCCCAGGGCGGCGGGGCGTTTGCGCCAGGCCGTCTGGCTCATGCCCGCCGGCTTCGTCAGCCATTCGGCGGTGATGATCTCAAGCGGCTGCTTCGTGGCCGCCGCCAGGATGCGCTTGGTCGTCGCGTAGACGGGCGTGTTGTAGTGGAACAGCGTCCCCACCGGCGCCTGGAAGGTGAAGTCGTCCCGCAGGCCGGAGGCCATGTTGAGGATGTGGATCAGCTTGATCGCCTGTTCCTGCTCGGGCGTGGCCTTGCTCCAGCCGGCCCCCAGGTAGTCCACGACCGGCCGTTCCACGTCCAGCAGGCCCCGGTCGAGGGCGACGGCGATCAGCATCGAGACGAAGCTCTTCTGCTGCGAGGCCACGTCCTCCAGCAGCGCGCCGTCGGGCGTGGTCTCGTAGGCGAAGGCGGCGCGGAACGCCGCGGCGCCGGCCGGAACCGGCCAGTTGCGCTCCACCACGGTCTTGCGGTCGCGGGTGATCAGGAACCCGGTGGTCTTCTGCTCCTGCACATAGTCGAGCACGGCCTGCATGGCGGGCGAGGGGGCCGCGCCGGCGCCGAAGGCCGGGCTCGCGGTCACGGCCGCCACGCCGGCGAGGACGCCGCGGCGGGAAGGGGCGAGGGGCATCGGGCGTCTCCGGTCATCGTGGCTCGTCGTGTCCCGTCTACGCCGATATGGTCCGGTCCGATGTATCGCAAGGCGCTCGGCGATGCCCCTGGTCTATGGGCCTAGGTGGTCCTTGTCCCTGGCGGGGGGTGGACATCGGCCCGCCGAAACTGGTCGGGTTCCGTCGAAACGCACCCTGGGTCGTGGACGCCGCTGCGATCTGCGCGGGGAAGAACAGGGAGAGGTCGACATGACGCCATCGCGCCGAAGCGTACTGGGGGCCGGCGGCGTCATCGCCGCCAGTGCCGTGGGATCGGCGGCGGCCGCGGCCGCGAGCCCGTCGTCGTCGGCCGAGGAAGCCTGGCTGCAGGGCGTGCTGGAGCGGTACGCCGGCCTCGGGATCAAGGCTTCGGGCGGACCGGGCGACGAGGCCTCTGGCGTCTGGCTGGAGGAGGACCTGACCCGGGCGGGCTACGCCTGCGAGCGCCAGCCGTTCCCGATCCCCTATTTCGATCCGGTGACGGTGACGCTGGCCTGCGGCGCGGCACGCGCCGAGGTGATCCCCCAGGCCCTTGTCACCCCCACCGGCCCCGGCGGGGTCACCGGCCCCCTGCGCCGCGCCGACCGCCCCGGCGACCTGACCGGCGCCATCGCCCTGATCGTGCTGCCCTACAAGCGCTGGGGCGCCATCCAGGATCCGCAGGTCGCCCGTCCCGTGGCCGACGCCCTGGCGCGCGGCGCGCTGGCGGTGGTGGCGATCACCACCGGACCCACCGGCGAGGCCATCGCGCTCAACGTCCCGCCCGACAAGCCGCTCTTCGACCGGCCCGTCGCGATCCTGGCGCCCCGCGATTCACAGCCGTTCCTGGCGGGGGCGGAGTCCGGCGCCGCCGCCACCCTGACGGTCGACGGCAAGGGCGGCCGGCGAACGGCCTGGAACCTGATCGCGCGGCTGGACCGCAAGGCGGCGAAGACGCTCATCGTCTCGACCCCCCGCTCGGGCTGGTTCGGGTGCGCGGCCGAGCGCGGCTCGGGCCTGGCCGTCTGGCTGGGGCTGGCCCACTGGATGGCCAAAGAGGGTCACGGCGTGAACCTGGAGTTCATCGCCACCAGCGGGCACGAGTACCTCTATCGCGGTGGCGAGCACTATCTGCAGGAGAAGGCTCCGCCGCCCGCCAGCACCGCCATCTGGGTGCACATCGGCGCCAGCCTCGCCGCGCGCGACTGGCACGAATTCGGCCCGCGCCTCCTCCCGCTGCCCAGCGCCGACTCCCAGCGGGTCCTCACCGCCACGCCCGACGTCATGGAGGCCGTCCGCGCCGGCTTCCACGGACTGGCCGGGCTGGAGGCGGTCTATCCCGCCGACAAGGCCCATGCCGGGGGCGAGCTCGTGAACGTCATCGACGCGGGCTACCATTCGGCCATCGGGGAGTACGGCGGCCACCGCTATTTCCACACGATGGGCGACGACATGCGCTGCACCTCGGGCGACCTCGCGGCCCCGGTGCTGGAAGCCTACAAGCGCACCCTGACGGCCTGCCTGAAATAAGCGGGGCCGGCCTTCCGCCGCGGTCGCGGGGCCCATAAATGGGCTCCATGATCGATCTCGACGCCTATTTCGCCCGCATCGGCTATTCGGGCCCGCGGGAGCCCACGCTGGCGGTGCTACGCGACCTCCACCGCCTGCATCCGGCGGCTGTCCCGTTCGAGGCGATCGACTGCCTGCTCGACCGGGGCGTCGACATCTCGCCGGCGGCCGTCGACGCCAAGCTGATCCACGGGCGGCGAGGGGGCTACTGCTTCGAGCAGAACAGCCTCTTCCAGCGGGCGCTGGACGCCCTGGGCTTCCGGACCGAGGGCCTCGCCGGGCGCGTGCGCTGGAACCAGCCGCCCGACGCTCCGGTCCAGCCGCGCACCCACATGGTCCTGCGCGTCACGGTCGACGGGCGCGACTGGATGGTCGACGTGGGCTTCGGCGGTTGCGTGCTCACCGCGCCCCTGGTCTTCGCGCCGGGCGAGGTCCAGGCCACCGATCACGACCGCTACCGCCTCACGCCCGTGGGCGCCGAGCTGCGGCTGGAGGTGGAGCGCGAGGCGGGCTGGATCCCGGCCTACGACCTGTCGATGGTCCCCTGCGTGACCCGCGACTACGAGATGGCCAACTGGTTCACCTCCACCCACCCCACCTCGCACTTCCGCGCCAACCTGCTGGCCGGGCGCACGACCGACGAGGCCCGCTACGGCCTGCTGTTCAATCGCTTCACGGTGCGGCCAAAGGGCGGCCGGCCCACGCACGAGATCCTCGACGCCGACGGGATCGAGCGGACGCTGCGCGAGGTGTTCGGCCTGGCCGTTGAGCCGTCGTGGCGGCCGGTGATCGAGCGCGCCGCCGCCGCGCCGCCGCCCTGACGGTGCGGATCGGGCCCCGCAGGTCGGGTCCCCCGTCCCGCATGCGGGACGGGACGGGGGAACCTGCTTCGGCTGGTCAGGCGAGGGCCGCCCTGCGCCGCCGAACCATCGTTCCGGCGCCGCCGAAGCCGAGGATCATGAGCGCCCACACGCCGGGCTCCGGCACGCCGCCCGTCGGCCCGCCGCCGGTGTCGGTCAGGAACACGCCGGACTCCGAGGCGTACGACAGGCCGTCGGCCAGCGGGCCGAGGCCGAGGCTGGCGGTATGGCCGAAGAGGCAGTCGGTGCCGCCGCGGCAGTCGAGCTCGAGCCGTCCGCCGATGCCCAGCGAGGTCAGGCCGGCGCCCACCAGCAGGGTCGCCGAGAGCGTGCCGCCGACGCCGGTCGGGTTGGCGACGAACGTCCACTGGGGCGCGCTGTCGTAGGCGTACACCCCGCCCTCGTTGAACGACATGGTGTTGCTGAACAGCCCCGCGCCGTTGGCGAAGGAGATGTCGCCGCAACTGCCGCAGCCGCTGAGGTACAGCGTCGCGCGTCCGCCCTGGTCGGTCATGTTGGGACCGAGCGCGATCATGCCGTCGAAGGCGTAGCTGATATCCAGCGCGATCGCATGGTCCGTCGTGTTGGTGAAGTAGAGCGTGTCGGTGATGGACGCGTCCGCGAACCCAAACGGCGAGCCGAAGTTGTTGGCGTAGGTGTTGTCGACCGTGGCCTTCAGCTGGCCGCTCGCCAGGCTGGCCGCCGCGTAGGCGCTGGAGTCGAAGGCGAGCTCCCCGGCGCCACCGGGCTGGTAGGCCGAGGCATGGACGGTGGTGGCGCCGGGCGAGGACGGTCCGGCCTCCGCCGCGCCGCCGCTGGGATCGATGCCCAGCGTCACGACCCCTGTGTTGTTCTCGGCGCTGGAGCCGTGCACGGTGGGCCCCTGGTGGGCCTTCGCCGCTGCGTACGCCTTCGCGGTCGCGCCATAGACCACGGTGTGGTCCGCCCATGCCGGGCTTGAGATCGCTGCGGCCGCGACGATCGCGGTGGTGAAAAGATGACGTCTACGCATAACTCACCCCTGAATTTCGGCCGATGGCCGGTTCCAAAGAGTGAGTGCGCAGGCGCCGCGGATTGCGGGCCACGGTTCGGAGAACTTTTTTCCGGCGCGCGGCCGGTCAAGCTCGGAAGGCGCTAGCGACAGTAGTCGTCGCGCGCCTTGGCGGCGGCGGGCTGGTTCTTCTCGGCGTCGCGTTTGCTGAGCCGGCCCCGCGCCGCGATCATCGCCCAGCGCTCGGCCGAGCGCGTCGCCAGGCGGCAGGCCTCGGCCCGCCGGCCGCCGCGCGCGAAGACGTGGGAAGCGGTCTCCAGCCCGATCGCCAGGTCGCGGGCGCGCTGCGGGTCGTCCGGCTCCAGGGCGGCCCGGGCCTCGCGCAGCGTCACCGACTGCAGCGCCGGCTCGATGGCGTCCCGATGCCGGCCGAGTTCGGCCAGCAGGCCCGCCTCCTGCCCGTAGAGGATGAGCAGGCGCTTCTCGGCGTGGGCGTCGGAGCCGTAGGAGAGCACGCGCTGCATCGTCGAGACGCCATGGCGCGCCTTCGCCAGCGCGGGCTCGAGCTGGCCGGTGTCGCCCAGCGACCCGGACACGTTCCAGTCGCTCTCGCCCTTGGCGGCGAGCCACTCCAGCGCCTCGCCCCTGGCCAGCCGCGCGTCCACGAGCCGTTCGGCCTCGCGGTAGGGGCCGAGCGAGCCGGGCACGTCGCCGGCGTTGTAGGTGGCGTCGCCGAGGCGATTGAGCAGGTTCACTTCCAGCAGCCGCGCCTCCTCGCCGCCGATGCGGCGCGCGCGCAGGTCGGCCAGGGCGGCGTGCAGGATGGGGATGGCGTCCGCGGGCTTGTTGGCGGCCCAGATGAGGTCGTAGGCGCGGTTCTTCTGGGTCTCGATCAGGCCGAGCCGGGCGAGCGGTCGGTTCGGGTCCAGGGCCAGGGCCTGGTCGAAATCGGTGCGGGCGCGGGCGTTGATCCGGGCGGAGTCGGCGTTGTCGGGCGCGAGCGTCCAACGGTCGGCCTCGATCCAGCCCAGCAGCTCCAGCGGCTCGGCGGCCCGGGGATCGGCGCGCCGCAACTGGTCGGCCAGCCGCTCGGCCGCCGCCAGCGAGACGGCCGCCTCGCTGGGCCGTCCCAGGCTGGCGACGCCCGAGACGCCCTGCACGCGGGCGAGCCTCCGGTAGCCCTGGGCGATCTCCAGCCGCAGGTCGGCCGGCGCGTCGGGCGAGGCGGCCAGCCGGTCGAGGTAGCGCCGCGCGGTGGCGGCCAGCTCGGCGCGGGCTTCCACGGTGCCGGGCGCGCCGGCGAGGCGGTCGTAGAGCGGAAACAGCATGTAGCGCGACAGCGCCCGGACCTCGCCGAACCGCTGCTCCGCCTGCGTGCGCGCGCGCTCGGCGGTGAGGTAGTTGGCGGTGGCGACGACGGCGGTCGCGGTGAGCGCCAGGATCGCAAGGGCGCTGGCGGTCACGCCCACGGCGTGGCGGGCCATGAACAGGCGGGCGCGGTAGGCGACGCTGTTGGGACGGGCGCTGACCGGCAGGCGGTCCCGCCAGCGTTCCAGGTCGGCGATCATCGCCGCGACGCTGCCGTAGCGGTCGGCCTCGACGGGCGCGGCGGCACGATCGGCGATGGCGGCGAGGTCGGCGTCGGCGCGGCCGCCGGCCAGTTCGCGCAGCATGACGCCCAGCGCATGGACGTCGTCGGCGATGCTGGGCGGGCCGCCGGCGAGGCGTTCGGGGCTGGCGTAGGCGCGGGTGAGGGGGGCGGGGCCGTCATCCGCCTCGGCGTCCAGCAGGCGCGCCACGCCGAAGTCCAGCAGCCGCACGCGGCCGTCGCGGTCGACCAGGATGTTGGACGGCTTCAGGTCGCCGTGCACCACCAGCCGGCTGTGCGCGAACTGCACCGCCTCGGCCGCGTCGGCGAACCGGCGGACGGCGTCGGGCAACGGCTGTCCGGCGACGGCCTCGTCGATCGGGAGGCCTTCGACATACTCCATCACCAGGTACGGCACGCCGTCGGCCGTCACGCCGCCGTCGATCAGGCGCGCGATGGTCGGCGTTTCGAGCTTGGCCAGAAGCCGACGCTCCACGGCGAAGCGTTCGGCCGCCGCTTCGCCCAGCTCGGCGTGGATGAACTTGACCGCCACCACCTGTTCGTAGAGGCCGTCGTCGCGTTCGGCGCGCCAGACGCCGCCCATGCCGCCCATGCCGATCAGCTCGGTGAGGCGGAACGGCCCCACCCGCTCGGGCGGCGAGATCAGCCCGGCCCCAGGGCCCGTGGACATCAGGGCCTCGGCCGCGTCGGCCCCGGCTTCCAGCGCCGCGGCCCGCGCGCGGACCGCTGTCGGGACGCCCTTCAGGATTCGCCCGCGCGACCGGGGCGCGGCGTTCAGGCGCTCGAACAGCGCCAGCGCCGCGCGTTCGACCTCAGGATCCGTCGGCCTGGCCATCGGTCGTGAGATGATCGTGCAGCCAGGCCCGCGCCGCCTGCCATCGTCGTTTGACCGTTCGTTCCGGCAGCCCGATGAGGCGAGCGGTCTCCTCGACCGTGAGCCCCAGGCCGAAGCGCAGCTCCACGATGCGGCTATGCTCCGGCGAGAACGCTTCCAGCGCGGCGATGGCGTCGTCGAGCGCCTCCACGTCGAGCCCGGCCTGCGGGCCGCCGGGCCAGGCGGTCAGCAGCTTCGGCGCCTGGCGCTTGGCCGCGCGCGCCCGGCGGGCCTCGTCGATCAGCACGCGGCGCATCGTGCGCGCGGCCAGCGCCAGCAGGTGTTCGCGGCGTTCGATGCTTTCGAGTCCCGAGGCGATGAGGCGGAGCACCGCCTCGTTCACCAGTTCGGTCGCCTGGAGATGATGTCGCTGGCCGTCCGAGCAGATGATCCGCCGCGCCACCCGCCGCAGCTCGTCATAGTGGCGCGCGAGAAGCGCCGGGGCGATCGCCGGCCGCTCGTACCCCGATGCCTTCGTCGCCGTGGACATGAACCATATGATCCTTCAGGCCGCCCGCGATGCAAGAGCCGCGCCAGGGTCGGCGCGGTCCCGGCGCTTTCCTCCGGCCGGCGCCGCCCATACATCAGCGTCCATGATCGATCGCGACGTCCATCGCCTCACGCCCGCCGCCGCCGCGCCGGGGTGCGCGATCTATGCGCTCAGCTTTTCGGGCTCCCGCTCGACCAGCTCGGCGCGGTACTGCTCGGCCAGCGCCTTGAGCTCGGCCAGGGCGGCCTCATACTCGGGGGTCAGGATGATCGCCTCGGCCGCTTCAGGATCCCGCTGATGGAATTCGAGGACGACGCCTTCGTGCTCTCCGCGCGGCCCTTCGGCGAGAGCGGCGCCATCGTCGAGCTGCTCACCGCCGCCCACGGCCGCTACGCCGCCCACGTCGCCGGCGGCGCGGGGCGCAGGCTCAAGCCCGTGCTCCAGGCCGGCGCCCGCGTGGTCGCCCGCTACCGGGCCCGCGTCTCCGACCAGCTCGGCTCGGCCAGCCTCGAACCCGTGGGCGCCGGACCCGCCGACCTGTTCGACGACGCCCTGGCCCTCAGCGGCCTCGCCGCCGCCGCCGCCGTCGCCGCCGGGGCCCTGCCCGAGCGCGAACCCCATCCAGGGGCTTTCCTCGCCTTCGAAGCGCTCTGCGCGGCGTTCGGCGACCCGGACATCTGGCCCGCCGTCTTCGTCCGCTACGAGGCGGGGTTGCTGCAGGACCTCGGCTTCGGCCTCGACCTCTCCAGGTGCGCCGCCACCGGCGCTGTCGACGACCTCGTCTACGTCAGCCCCCGCACCGGCCGCGCCGTCTCCCGGGCCGCCGGCGAACCCTACAAGGATCGGCTCCTGCCGCTCCCGCCCTTCATGCTCTCGGCCCAGACCGGCCTCAGGCCCGGCGACGTCGGCGCGGGCCTCGGCCTCACGGGCCATTTCCTCGAGATGTTCGTCTATGGTCCGGTGAACCGCCCGCTGCCACCGGCGCGCCTCTGGCTCCTGGACCGGCTGCGCGAAGCCGGCCGGCTCTAGTCCCGCCATCCGCGCCTTGGCGTAGCGCAGCACGCGGGGCAGGGCGCCCGGCGGGAACCCGATCGGCACTGGAACCCGGCGCACGATCAAGACGCCCGAGACGTGGCGCACCACGATCCGCAGCTCCGACAGCCGCACCCAGCGGTGGCGCAGGCGGATCTGCTCCACGTCCTTCCAGGCCAGCACCTCGCCGGTCGCCTTGATCAGCAGGCCGTCGTGGTCGGCCCGCAGGCCCGGCGCGGGGCGGAACATGTGGACCAGGATGTAGAGGGCGGTGATCACGCCCAGCGGCGGTCCGGCCACGCCCAGGCCCAGGAGGATCGTCCCGCTGTCCAGCCGGAAGCGGATCGCCGCGGTCAGCAGCACAGCGCAGGCCCCGGCCAGCCCCAGGAAGAAGGCGATCAGCAGCAGGTGGTCCAGCGGCCGCGCCGGCGACAGCTCCAGCCGGTCGTTGGCCCCGCGCAGGCTGGCCTTCACCGATCGCACCGACAGCGCCAGCGACGGCGCCAGCACCAGCACCAGCGCGAAGCCCACCAGCCGCAGCACGCCCTCATGCGTCACCGCCACCGCCAGCGCCAGCATGGCGATGGGGCCGTTCAAGGCGAGCGCGAGCCAGGCGCGCACGTCCATCCGGGGCGGCGACAGCAACATGCCATCACGCTGGCCGCCCGCGGTTACGCCGTCTTAAAGCGACATAGTGATTTGGGGTTCATCGTATGCGGCTTATTGACCCTATCGCCCGTTAAGCTAGAAGCCGCGCCCATGACCCGGTCGAAAACCAGCCAGGCCAATACGCAGCAGCGCCGCGTCGCGGCGGTGTTTGCGCGCGCCTGCTTGGGAGCCCCGGCCTAGGTCGTCGTCCCGCCCGAGCAGAACACCGCAAACCCCGCCCCGGCGGGGTTTTTGCTTGGGCGATCCCGCCGCGGCTCCTGGAGACCTTTCCATGCCGCCTCACGTCACCCCCGATCCTTTTTCGGATGAGGATATCGAAGCCATCGGCGCCGGCGTCGCCGCGCGCACCCTGCCGAAGGCGCGGTGGACGCACGCCGCCCACTTCGCCGCGGCCCTGTGGCTGCTCACCCGCCTCGGCGGCGACGCCTTCGCCGAGATGCCGGGCCTGATCCGCGCCTACAACGCGGCCACGGGCGTCGCCAACACCGACACCGAGGGCTACCACGAGACCATCACCCAGGCCTCGCTGAGGGCCGCGCAGGCCGTCCTGGCCGCCCATCCGGGCCGGCCGCTCAGCGCGGTGCTGGCCGAGCTCCTGGCCTCGCCCATGGCCCGCTCGGACTGGCTCCTGGCCTACTGGAGCCGTGAGCGCCTCTTCAGCGTCGAGGCCCGCCGCGCCTGGCTGGAGCCCGACCTCCAGCCCCTGCCGTTCTGACCGCCCGCGCGCAGCGCGATCCGTCGAACCACGGATTTCACGGATCACACGGATGTCGGCGCCGGCGTCATCCGTGCCCTCCGTGTCATCCGTGGTTCCGGAATCCGGCGCCTGCGGCGCGCTGTGGCGTCGCCCCGAATCCCGCACCGCGCTAGAACGTGCCCATGCCTCTCGACACTCCGCCGCCGGACGGCCCCGGCGAACACGACCGCATCATCGACGAGCCGCTCTCCGAGGCGCTCTCCCGCCGCTACCTGGCCTATGCGCTCAGCGTCATCACCGACCGGGCGCTGCCCGACGTGCGCGATGGCCTCAAGCCCGTCCAGCGCCGCGTGCTCCACGCCATGCGCGAGATGCGCCTCGGCCCCGGCGCCACGGCGCGCAAGTGCGCCAAGGTCGTGGGCGACGTCATGGGCAGCTACCACCCGCACGGCGACCAGGCGATCTACGACACCCTCGTGCGCATGGCCCAGGACTTCGCCCAGCGCTATCCGCTGGTCGACGGCCAGGGCAACTTCGGCAACATCGACGGCGATAACCCCGCCGCCATGCGCTACACCGAGTGCCGCCTGACCACGGCGGCCGAGCTGCTGCTCGACGGCATCGACGAGGACGCCGTCGACTTCAAGCCCACCTACGATGGTTCCGACGAGGAGCCGGTGGTCCTGCCGGCCGGCTTCCCCAACCTGCTCGCCAACGGCTCCACCGGCATCGCGGTGGGCATGGCCACCTCGATCCCGCCGCACAACGCCGCCGAGCTGATCGACGCCTGCCTCATGCTGCTCGACCAGCCGGACGCCTCCGTCGAGGCTCTGATGACCCACGTGGCCGGCCCCGACTTCCCCACTGGCGGCGTCATCGTCGAGCCGCGCGCCTCGCTCATCGAGACCTATTCCACCGGCCGTGGCGGCGTGCGCGTGCGGGCCAAGTGGGAGAAGGAGGACACCGGCCGCGGGACCTACCAGATCGTCATCACCGAGATCCCATATCAGGTGAAGAAGGCCGATCTGGTCGAACAGCTCGCCGGCCTGATCGAGACCAAGAAGGCCCCGCTGCTGGGCGACGTGCGCGACGAGTCCGCCGAGGACGTCCGCCTCGTGCTCGAACCCAAGAGCCGCAACGTCGAGGCCGAGGTGCTGATGGAGAGCCTCTTCAAGCTCTCGGCCCTCGAAAACCGCTTCAGCGTCAACCTCAACGTCCTCGACGCCCGCGGCACGCCCGGCGTCATGAGCCTCAAGCAGGCGCTCGCCGCCTTCCTCGACCACCGCCGCGAGGTGCTGGTCCGCCGCGCCCGCCACCGCCTGGAGAAGATCGAGGCCCGCCTCCACATCCTCGACGGGCTGATGATCGCCTACCTCAACCTCGACGAGGTGATCCGCATCGTCCGCTACGAGGAGGAGCCCAAGGCCAAGCTGATCGAGACCTTCGGCCTCACCGAGATCCAGGCCGACGCCATCCTCAACACCCGCCTGCGCCAGCTCGCCCGGCTGGAGGAGATGGAGATCCGCCGCGAGCACGCCGAGCTCAGCGAGGAGCGCGACGGCATCACCGCCATGCTCGCCGACGACCGCGCCCAGTGGAGGCTGGTGGGCGAGGGCCTGCGCCACGTGAAGGACGCCCTGGGCGCCGATCTCAACCGCCGCCGCTCCATCTTCGCCGACGCCCCCGCGGTCGACGCCGAGGCCGCCCTGGAGGCGATGATCGTGCGCGAGCCGATCACCGTCATCCTCTCCGAGCGGGGCTGGATCCGCGCCGCCAAGGGCCGCGTCGACGACCCCTCCGAACTCAAGTTCAAGGAGGGCGACAAGCTGGCCTTCGCCGTCCCGGCCGAGACCACCGACAAGCTGGTGATCTTCGCCTCCGACGGCCGCTTCTTCACCCTGGGCTGCGACAAGCTGCCGGGCGCCCGCGGCCACGGCGAGCCGGTG
>NZ_WGNY01000024.1 GCF_016124325.1 Phenylobacterium sp. | reverse complement strand
TGCTTCCTGTGGGTCCGGGCGACCTTCCCGCGCTTCCGCTACGACCAGCTGATGCGCCTGGGGTGGAAGATCTTCCTGCCGCTCAGCCTCGGCTGGGTGATCCTGACGGCGGGCGTGCTGATCGGGTTCGGCTGGCTGCCGAAGTGAGCTGCGTCGGGGTCGTGGCTTGCCTGTCACGACCTCGTGGTTAAGGTGGCGCCGCCGCCGGCCGGACACCCGTTCCGGTCGCGGGCGGTGCCGGTTCATCGTGACGGGTTTTCGAGGAAAGGCGACGGATCATGGCTTTCGTCGACCGCGGTATGCGGGGCGTGCTGCTGACGGAGCTGGTCTCCGGCATGTGGCTGACGCTGCGCTATTTCTTCAAGCCGAAGGTGACGCTCAACTATCCGCACGAGAAGGGTCCGCTGAGCCCGCGCTTCCGCGGCGAGCACGCACTGCGGCGCTATGCCAATGGGGAGGAGCGCTGCATCGCCTGCAAGCTTTGCGAGGCGATCTGCCCGGCTCAGGCGATCACCATCGAGGCGGAGCCGCGGGCCGACGGTTCGCGGCGCACCACGCGCTACGACATCGACATGACGAAGTGCATCTATTGCGGGTTCTGCCAGGAGGCCTGCCCGGTGGACGCCATCGTGGAAGGCCCGAACACCGAGTTCGCCGTCGAGACCCGCGAGGAGCTCTACTACGACAAGGAGCGCCTGCTGGATAACGGCGACCGGTGGGAGCGCGAGATCGCGAAGAATCTGGAACTGGACGCACCGTACCGATAGAGAAACGGCGCGATTCCAAAGCGCCGCTAACGCCTGTCGTGGCCCGGCTGGTCCGGGCCATCCATGAGCATCCGGAGAGGTCGGTGTTCATGGGTCGCCCGAACAAGCCGGGCGATGACGTTCACCAGGGATTGAGGGGTTCGACGAAGCCGAAATGGCCTTGCAGGCGATCGCATTCTACCTGATGGCCGTGGTGACCATCGCCGCCGGGTTCGGCGTGGTCTCGGCCCGCAATCCGGTGCACTCCGTGCTCTGGCTCATCCTGGCCTTCTTCTCGGCGGCCGGCCTCTTCGTGCTCATGGGCGCGGAGTTCCTGGCCATGCTGCTGGTGGTGGTCTACGTGGGCGCCGTCGCGGTGCTCTTCCTCTTCGTCGTCATGATGCTGGACGTCGACTTCGCCGCGCTCCGGCAAGGCTTCGCCCGCTACATGCCGCTGGGCATGCTGGTGGCGGTGATCCTGGCGGCGGAGATGGTGCTGGTGGCGACCACGGTCGCCGGGGCCGGCGCGGCCAAGGACAGCGTGGCGCCGCTCGCCTCGGGCAAGGTGGCGGCGGGCGTGACCAACGCCGAGGCCATCGGCCAGGTGCTCTACACGAACTACGTCTACTTCTTCCAGGCGGCCGGCCTGGTGCTGCTGGTGGCCATGATCGGCGCCATCGTGCTGACGCTGCGCCACAAGCCGGGCGTGAAGCGTCAGGTGATCGCCGACCAGGTGCTGCGCACGCCCAAGACCGGCATGCGGCTGGCCAATCTGAAGCCCGGCGAGGGGATCGGCGAATGACCATCGGGCTTGCGCACTATCTCGCGGTCGCCGCGATCCTGTTCACGATCGGCGTCTTCGGCATCTTCGTGAACCGGAAGAACATCATCGTCATCCTGATGTCGGTCGAGCTGATGCTCCTGGCCGTGAACATCAATCTGGTGGCGTTCTCGGCCTACCTCGCCGACGTCACCGGCCAGATCTTCGCGATGTTCGTGCTGACCGTCGCGGCCGCCGAGGCGGCCGTAGGGCTGGCGATCCTCGTCACCTTCTTCCGCAACCGCGGCGACATCGCCGTGGACGACGCCTCGATGATGAAGGGCTGAGCCTCTCATGGATCCCAAGCTCCTCGTCACGATCATCCTGTTCGGCCCGCTGATCGGCGCGGCCGCAGCCGGCCTGTTCGGCCGGCGGCTGGGCGACAACCTTTCCCGCGGGATCACCACGGGCTTCCTGTTCCTCTCGGCCATCCTGTCGTGGGTGGTGTTCTCGAAGTGGACCTGGGGCGGGCTCGAACCCTTCACCATCACCTACGCGCCGTTCATCCACGTGGGCGACTTCGTCTCCAACTGGTCGTTCCGGCTGGACGCGCTCTCAGCGGTCATGCTGGTGGTGGTCACCACCGTCTCCTCGCTGGTGCACCTCTATTCCTGGGGTTACATGGCCGACGATCCGAGCAAGCCTCGGTTCTTCGCCTACCTGTCGCTCTTCACCTTCGCCATGCTGAGCCTGATCAGCGCGGCCGACTTCATGCAGCTGTTCTTCGGCTGGGAAGGCGTGGGCCTGGCGAGCTACCTGCTGATCGGCTTCTGGTTCCACAAGCCCACGGCCAACGCCGCCTCGATCAAGGCCTTCGTGGTCAACCGGGTGGGCGACTTCGGCTTCGCGCTGGGCATCATGACGGTGTTCTGGGCCTTCGGGACCATCGAGTTCGCCAAGCTGTTCCCGTTGATCAAGGACGCGGTGGGGCAGGGTTGGGACTTCGCCGGCGGCCGCTTCAACCTCGTCGACCTCGCCTGCGCCCTGCTGTTCGTCGGCGCCATGGGCAAGTCGGCCCAGTTCTTCCTGCACACCTGGCTGCCCGACGCCATGGAGGGCCCGACCCCGGTCTCGGCCCTGATCCACGCGGCCACCATGGTGACGGCCGGCGTCTACATGGTCTGCCTGCTGTCGCCGATGTTCGAATACGCCCCGGTGGCCAAGCACATCGTGGTGGTGATCGGCGCGGTGACGGCCCTGTTCGCCGCCACGGTCGGCCTGACGCAGAACGACATCAAGCGGGTGATCGCCTACTCGACCTGTTCACAGCTCGGCTACATGTTCATGGCCGCCGGCGTCGGCGCCTACCAGGCCGGCATGTTCCACCTGTTCACCCACGCCTTCTTCAAGGCGCTGCTGTTCCTGGGCGCCGGCTCGGTGATCCACGGGATGGCCCACGAGCAGGACATGCGCCGCTATGGCGGGCTGTGGAAGTACATGAAGATCACGGCGCTGGTGATGATCGCCGGCACCATCGCCATCACCGGCCTGGGCATCCCCGGCCTGGAGATCGGCTTCGCGGGCTTCTACTCGAAGGACTCGATCATCCACGCCGGCTTCACGCTGGGCGAGGCGGGCGATCCGCTGGGCTACTTCGCCTGGGTGATCGGCGTGTTCGTCGCCGGCCTGACGGCCTTCTACTCGTGGCGCGTCGCCTTCTTCACCTTCAACGGCCACGCCCGCTGGACCTCCGAGGACCTCGAGCACCACTGGCACAACCGCGACCACGCCCACGGCGACGATCACGGCCACGCCGCGGCGCATGACGACGCCCACCAGGAGCCCGACCACGGCGGCCACGAGCACAAGCCGCACGAGAGCCCCTGGACGATGCTGGTCCCGCTGGTCGTGCTGTCGATCGGCGCGATCTTCTCGGGCTGGTTCTTCGAGGGCCAGTTCATCGGCCACGAGCAGCACGAGTTCTGGCGCGGCGCGATCTTCAACGCCCCGACGAACCACATCCTGGAGCACCATGAGGCGCCCCTGCTGGTGACTCTCGCGCCGCTGATCGCCACGCTGCTGGGCCTGGGCTACGCGGCCTGGATGTATCTGGTGAAGGAAGGCCTGGGCGCGCGCCTCGCCGCCAAGGGCGGGCCGCTCTACACCTTCTTCTACAACAAGTGGTTCTTCGACGAACTCTATCAGGCCACCTTCGTCCGCGCGGCGAAGGTCCTGGGCGACCTGTTCTGGAAGGGCGGCGACCAGAAGGTCATCGACGGCTTCGGGCCTGACGGCGTCTCGGCGCTCTCGGTCAAGGTCGGCAAAGGCGCCGGCCGGCTGCAGTCGGGCTACGTCTACCACTACGCCTTCGTGATGCTGCTCGGGGTGGCGGGTCTGCTGACCTACGCCCTCGTGGCCTGGTCCGCCTGAGGGAGACGACCGAAATGCCGATCCTCTCCTTCGTCACCTTCGCCCCCCTGCTGGGCGTGGCGGGCATCCTGGCGCTGCGCTGCCTGGGCAAGCCGGACGATCCCAAGACCATCGAGGCGTCCAAGTGGATCGCCCTCGTCACCACGCTGGCCACCTTCGCCCTGTCGGTGCTGCTGGTCGCCCAGTTCAACCCGAACGATCCGGGCTTCCAGTTCCTGGAAGAGACGCCCTGGTTCGGCGGCCTCTACTACCGCATGGGCGTCGACGGCATCTCGGTGCTGTTCGTCCTCCTGAACGCCTTCCTGATGCCGCTGTGCATCATCGCCTCGTGGAACACGATCAAGAGCCGGGTGCTGGAATACCTGATCGCGTTCCTGATCCTGGAGACCTTGGTCACCGGCGTCTTCTGCGCGCTGGACCTCGTGGTCTTCTACATCTTCTTCGAGTTCGGCCTGGTCCCGATGTTCCTGATCATCGGCATCTGGGGCGGCGCGCGGCGTGTCTACGCCGCCTTCAAGTTCTTCCTCTACACCCTGCTGGGCTCGGTTCTGATGCTGGCCGCGATCCTGTTCATGATCGGGACCACGCACACCAGCTCGATCCCCGAGCTGATGGCCTATCACTTCGACCCGGCGGTTCAGACCTGGCTTTGGCTGGCCTTCTTCGCGTCGTTCGCGGTGAAGATGCCGATGTGGCCGGTTCACACCTGGCTTCCCGACGCCCACGTCGAGGCGCCGACGGCCGGTTCGGTCATCCTGGCGGGGATCCTGCTGAAGATGGGGGGCTACGGCTTCCTGCGCTTCAGCCTGCCGATGTTCCCCAATGCGTCGGAGATGTTCACGCCGCTGGTGTTCGCGCTCAGCGTCATCGCGGTGATCTACACCTCGCTGGTCGCCTTCCGTCAGGTCGATGTGAAGAAGCTGATCGCCTACTCGTCGGTGGCCCACATGGGCCTCGTCACCATGGGCATCTTCTCGGGCAACGTTCAGGGCGAGCAGGGGGCCATCTACCAGATGCTCTCCCACGGGGTGATCTCGGGCGCGCTCTTCCTCTGCGTCGGCGTGATCTACGACCGCATGCACACCCGCGAGATCGCGTTCTACGGCGGGCTGGTGAACCGCATGCCGTGGTACGCCGCCGTCTTCATGCTGTTCTCCATGGGCAATGTGGGCCTGCCGGGCACCTCCGGCTTCGTCGGCGAGATTCTCTCGATGACCGGCGCCTACAAGGCCTCGACCTGGACGGCGATCCTGGCGGCCACCGGCGTGATCCTCTCGGCGGTCTACATGCTGACGCTGTACCGCCGCGTGGTGTTCGGGACGATCGAGAACCCCAAGCTGGAAACCATCACCGATCTGGACTGGCGCGAGATCGTGATCTTCGCCCCGCTGATCGTGGCGACCCTGTTCATGGGCGTTCAGCCCAACTCCGTGTTCAACCTGACCGCCTCGTCGGTGGACCAGCTCGTGCGGGTCTACCAGGCGGCGATCGGGGCCTAAGCGCATGACGCTCTCCCAAGACCTGGCCTACGCCTATCCCGAGATCGTCCTGGCCCTGGGCGCGCTGACCCTGCTGGTCGTGGGCGCCTTCGCACCGAAGCAGACCGCGCTGGTCGGCGGCGCGGCCGTGCTCGTGCTGCTGGCGGCGGCCTATGCTTCGGCGACCCAGCCGTTCGGGACCGCCTTCGCGGGCGGCCTGATCTCGGACGCCGGAGCCACCTTCGCCAAGGTGGCGATCTATCTCGCCTCGGCCGTGGCCATTCCGCTGGGCCAGCCCTGGTTCGCCCGCCGCGGCGTGCGCAGCTTCGAGTTCCCAGTGCTGATCCTGCTGGCCGCGCTCGGCATGGGCATGATGGCCTCGTCCGGCGATCTGATCTCGCTCTACGTCGGCGTCGAGCTGCACTCGCTGGCGCTCTATGTGCTGGCCGCGATGCACCGCGACAACGCCAAGGCCTCCGAGGCGGGCCTGAAGTATTTCGTGCTGGGCGCGCTCTCGTCGGGCCTGCTGCTCTACGGCGCGAGCCTGATCTACGGCTTCGCCGGCTCCACGCTGTTCCCCGAGATCGCCAAGGCGGCGGCCGGCGGCGCCAACACCGGCCTGCTGTTCGGCCTGGTGTTCCTGATCTGCGGCATCGCCTTCAAGGTCTCGGCCGCGCCGTTCCACATGTGGACGCCCGACGTCTATGAAGGTGCGCCGACCCCGGTCGTGGCCTTCTTCGCCGCCGCGCCCAAGCTGGCCGCGATGGTGCTGTTCGCCCGCGTCCTGGCCAACGCCTTCGCCGGCGCCTCGGAACAGTGGCAACAGGTGCTGGTGGCCATCGCCCTGATCTCGGTGGCGGTCGGCGCCTTCGCGGGCCTCGTGCAGAAGAACCTTAAGCGGCTCTGGGCCTATTCCTCGATCGCCAACATCGGCTACGCGGTGCTGGGCCTGGCCTCGGGCACGTCGGAAGGCGTCCAGGCCATGCTGGTCTTCATGATCCTCTACATGATCGACGTGACGGGCTTCTTCGCCTGCCTCGCGGCGCTGTCGCGCCAGGGCCGGGCGATGGAGACGATCGACGACATGGCCGGGCTCATCAAGGAGAAGCCGGCCATCGCCATGGCCATGACGGTGTTCTCGCTGTCGGCCCTCGGCCTGCCGCCGTTCTCGGGCTTCTTCGCCAAGGTGTTCGTCTTCAAGGCGGCGCTGGACGCGGGCCTCTGGGGCCCGGCCGTGGCCGGCCTCGTCGGGTCGGTCGTGGCGGCGTTCTATTACCTGCGCCTGATCAAGGCGATCTGGTTCGACGGCAGCCCCGGCGCGGTCGACAAGCCGCCGGTCGAGGCCAACGCCATCGCTCTGGTCGCGGCGCTGTTCGCCTTCCCGGTCGTGATCGTGGCCCTCGGCTGGCTCAGCCCGGCCGCCGAGCGCGCGGCCCAGGCCTTCGGACTGGTGTGAGGGGGCCTCTCCCCCCGCCAAGCCGAGAGGGGAGAGGATGATCCCGCCGATCGAAGCCTACGACGAGCTCGACTCCACCAACGCCGAGGCGCGTCGCCGCGCCGAGGCGGGGGAAGCGGGGCCCGTCTGGATCACGGCGGCGGTGCAGACCGCTGGCCGGGGGCGCCGGGGACGGGCCTGGTCCACCAAGCGCGGCAATCTCGCGGCCACCCTGCTGACCACCACCGACCGGCCGCCGGGCGAGGCGGCGCAGCTTTCGTTCGTGGCGGCGCTGGCGGCGTGCGATCTGGCCGACGCCTGCCTTGGCGCCGGCGTGGCGCGGCTGAAGTGGCCCAACGATGTGCTGATCCATGGCCGCAAGGCGGTCGGCATACTGGTGGAGTCCGGAACCCGTTCCGACGGTCGGTTGTGGCTGGCGGTCGGGATCGGGATCAACCTGGCGCATGCGCCCACCGACGTCGAACGGCCGGCGACCGCCTTTGCCGATCACATGGCCGGTCCGCCGCCCGAGCCGCGGGCCGCCCTCGACGTGCTCGCCGCGGCCTTCGAGCGCTGGCGGGCGGCCTGGGCGATGCAGGGCTTCGCCGCCATTGCGGACGGCTGGTCGGCGCGCGCGACGGGCCTGGGCGCGCGCTGCGAAGCGCGGCTGCCGCACAAGACCCTCACAGGCGTCGCCGAAGGCCTCGATCCCGACGGGGCATTGCGGCTGCGGCTGGACGGGGGCGGCCTGGAGCGGATAACGGCGGGCGACGTTTTCTTCGGAGACGCTTGAGACATGCTGCTGGCGATCGAACAGGGCAACACCAACACGCTCTTCGCCGTGCACGACGGCGACCAGTGGACGGCGCAGTGGCGGGCCGGCACCGATTCCACCCGCACCGCCGACGAATACGCCGTGTGGCTTTCGCAACTGCTGGGCATGGCCGGCCTGACGCTGCACGGCTTCGAAGGCTGCATCATCTCCAGCGTGGTGCCGCAGTCGATCTTCAATCTGCGTAACCTCGCCCGACGCTATCTGCAGGTGGAGCCCCTGGTGATCGGCGAGAACGTCGACCTGGGCATCCCGGTGCGGATCGACAAGCCGTCCGAGGCCGGCGCCGACCGCCTTGTGAACGCGCTGGGCGCGCACGCGGCTTACAAGGGGCCGCTGATCGTGATCGACTCCGGCACCGCCACCACCTTCGACGTCGTGGCCGCCGACGGCGGGTTCGAGGGCGGCGTGATCGCGCCGGGCATCAACCTGTCGATGGAGGCGCTCCACAACGCCGCGGCCAAGCTGCCGCGCGTGGCCATCCAGAAACCCCAGCGCGTCGTCGGCACCGATACGGTCGGCGCCATGCAATCGGGCGTGTTTTGGGGCTATATAGCGCTGATCGAGGGCCTCATCGCGCGCATCAAGGCCGAGCGGGAAGAGGATCTCACGGTGATCGCCACGGGGGGCGTCGCCTCGCTGTTCCACGGCGCCACGACCAGCATCGATCACTTCGACCCCGACCTGACCATCCGCGGCATGCTCGAAATCTGGCGGCGGAACAAGAAGAAGGCCTGATGGCGAAATCCAAGAACGACGAGCTCGTCTTCCTGCCGCTGGGCGGGTCGAACGAGATCGGGATGAACTTCAACCTCTACGGCTTCGGGCCGGCGCACGACCGGCGCTGGATCGTGGTCGACCTGGGCGTCACCTTCGGCGACCAGACGACGCCGGGGGTCGACGTGATCCTGCCCGACCCGGCGTTCATCGAGGAATACGCCGACCGCATCCTGGGCATCGTGCTCACCCACGCCCACGAGGACCACATCGGCGCCGTCGCCTGGCTGTGGCCGCGGCTGAAGGCGCCGATCTACGCCACGCCGTTCACCGCCTTCATCCTGCGCGAGAAGCTGCGCGAGGCCGACCTGCTGGACGAGGCCGAGATCACCGAGGTGCCGCTGGGCGGGGAGATCGAACTCGGACCCTTCAAGCTCAACCTGATCACGCTCACCCACTCGATCCCCGAGCCGAATGGCCTGTCGATCCGCACGCCGCTCGGGACCATCCTCCACACCGGCGACTGGAAGATCGATCCCGACCCGCTGCTTGGGGCCACCACCGACGTCGAGACGATCCGCCGCCTGGGCGACGAGGGCGTGCTGGCGATGGTCTGCGACTCCACCAACGTCTTCGTCGACGGCCACGCCGGCTCGGAAGCCGATGTCCGCACCGCGCTGATCCCGCTGATCGGCAGCCTAAAGGGCAAGGTGGCGGTCGCCTGCTTCGCCTCGAACGTGGCGCGGATGGACAGCATCATCCGAGCGGCGGAAGCCAACGGCCGGCGCGTCTGCCTGGTTGGCCGGTCCATGCTGCGCATGGCCGCGGCGGCCAAGTCGGTGGGCCTGATGGAGGACCTCAAGCCCTTCGTCAGCGAGAGCGAGGCGGGCTACTTCCCGCCGGAAGCGATCCTCTATCTCTGCACCGGCAGCCAGGGAGAGCCGCGCGCGGCTCTGGCTCGGATCGCCGACGGCACCCATCCGCACGTGAACCTGGGCGCCGGCGACGCCTGCATCTTCTCGTCGCGGGTGATCCCGGGGAACGAGATCGCCATCCGCAACCTACAGAACAAGCTGACCGAGCGCGGCGTGCGGCTCTACACGGAGCGGGACCATCCCGGCATCCACGTCTCCGGCCACCCGTGCCGCGACGAACTGGCCGAGATGTACAGCTGGGCGCGGCCGCAGATCGCCGTGCCGACCCACGGCGAGCGCCGGCACCTGCTCGAACACGCCGCCTTCGCCCGCGATCTGCAGGTGCCGCAGCAGGTGACGCCCCGCAACGGCGACATGGTGCGCCTGGCTCCGGGCCGCGCGGAGGTGATCGACGAGGTGCCGGCGGGCCGCCTGTTCGTCGACGCGGGAGTCCTGACGCCGGAGAACGGCGAGGCGCTGCGCGAGCGCCGCCACGCCGCCTTCAACGGCGTCGTGGCCGTGTCGGTGGCGTTGGACGGGCGCGGGCGGGTGGTCTCCGGGCCGCAGGTGCGCGCCCTGGGCCTGCCGACCGACGAGGACTATCCGCTGGACGAGGTGCTGGACGATCTCGCCGACGAGGCCGAACAGGCGCTGAAGCGCCTGAAGGGCGACGACCTGGAGCTCGACGAGAACATCGAGACGGCCATGTCGCGCGCCGTGAAGAAGGCCAGCCAGCGGATCTGGGGCCGACGACCGGTTGTCGAGACGACGGTGCTCAGGATCTAGGCCGGGGCCAGCCCCAGCCCGTCGATCTCGGCCATCTCCTCCGCCGAATAGGGGCCATCCGCCTCGGCCTTCACGCACATGGCCAACTCGTCGCGGTTCTTTACGCCCAGAACGACCGTGTCGATGTTGGGCATGGAGAGCGCGTAGCGATGGGCCGCATAGGCCGGGTCCTGACCCCATTTCGCGCAGAGCGCGCGGAAGGGCGCGGCGCGGTCGTAGTCGGCGCGGTCGGGGCTGTTGGGCGAAAGCTCTCGGTCGACGGCGGCGGTCAGCGCCCCGGCCTGAACGGCGCGGATGCCCATGACGCCGCAGCCGGCGGCCTTGGCGGCGGCGGCCACGTCGCGGGGCCGTGCCGGCTCGGCGTAGCGCTTCAGCGCGCCGGGGCTGTCCATCAGATTGGCGATGGCCTGGACCACCTGCGGGCGGGGGGCGTGGTCGATCGCTTCGAGCACGGCCGTCGGTACGCCGATGCCGGTGATCCCCCACGCCGCCAGCTTGCCCTGGGCCTTCAGCCGCTCCATCGCCGGGACCACCTCGTGAAGGTAGATCGACAGGGCCGTGGAGAAGCGGTCGCGGCTGGCGCCGCCGTGGGCGTACTCGAACCCGTCGACATGGATATTGGAGTGCAGGAAGAAGACGTCCATCCGTTCCAGGCGCATGGCCTGCAGGCTGGACTCCAGCGAGGCGGCGAGGATGTCGCCAGCCTGGCCCGGCGCCGGTGAGCCGAGCTGGCACTTGGTGGTGAAACGCACGCCCGCGGGCGGACGGCCGCCGAAGGCCTCGCCGACGAAGGCCTCGGCGTTGCGGTACATCGGCGCGCAGTCGATCAGCGTGACGCCGGCGTCCACGGCGGCGTGGACGGTGGCCAGAGCCTCCTCGTGGGTCGTTTCGCCCCAGATCTGGCCGATGCCGCCGCCCAAGGTCAGCCGGCTGACGGCGCCCAGCGGGCCCAGGGTCGCAGTTCGCATGATCGTCTCCTCCCGTCTTTCCGGCAGGCTAACACGCCCAGGCGCTTGCCGAGCGTTGGAAGGATCGGTTTGATGATGTCCGGCGAGACGCGGGAACCGCGCCGCCCCGGCAAGGGAGGCCGCCCGACATGTCCGCTTACCGCGGCGTCCGCATCGCCGATTTCAGTCAGGGCGTCGCCGGCCCGATGGCCGCCATGCTGCTGGGCGACTTCGAGGCCGAGGTCGTCAAGGTCGAGCCGCCCGGCGGCGACCGTCTGAAGGACCACCCCGGCTACCTGGCGTGGAACCGCAACAAGCAGGTGGTCACCCTCGATCTGGATGCGCCGGACGGCCTGGCGGCCGCGAAACGCCTGATCGCCGGCGCTGACGTGGCGATCTTCGATCATGCGCCGGGCCGACTGGAGGCGATGGGCCTCGACGGCGCGACGCTGAGCGCCGAACACCCTGGCCTCGTCCACGCCTGGATGCCGCCCTATGGCACGAGCGGGCGATGGAGCCAGCTTCCGCCGCATCACAGCCTGCTCTCGGCGATCTCCACCTCCGCCTTCCGCCAGGGCGCGGATTCCGATGCGCCGATCCATCTGGTCCTGCCGCTGCTCTGGTACGGCCAGGCGGTCATGGGCGCCGCGGCGATCGGCGCGGCGCTCTACGAACGCTCGACCAGTGGCCGCGGACAGCCCGTCGTCGTCAGCGGCCTGCACGGGGCGTCGGAGGTGAATGGCCTCGCCAAGGCCTTCAACAACCCGCCGATCCCGCGCGGCATCCCCCAGGGGGCCAACCCGCGCTATCGCCTCTATCAGTGCGCGGACGGCGAGTGGTTCTTCCTCGGCACCCTGTTCACCAACTTCTACCGCAAGGCCTTCGAGGTCCTGGGCCTCGACGACGCCTTCGACGCCCTCGAAACCGACATGCTGGCGGCGCGCGACCTGCTGATCGAGATGTTCGCCACCCGCACGCGAGACGAATGGCTGGAGGCGCTGCAGGCCAACGACGTGCCTTGCGCGCCGGTGCGCCATCGCGAGGCCTGGTTCGCGGGCGAGCCGGTGGCGGCGGGCGGGATGCGTCTGTCGTTCGGCCACCCGCACCTCGGCCGTGTCGACATGCCGGCGCCGCCGGCCCTGCTGCGAAACGATCCACCGTCGGTCCGCGGCCTTCCGGAGGCGGCGGCGTCGCCGCCGGAGTGGGAGGCTCGGCCCGCGCGGGCCGAGGGGCCGTCGGCGAACGGCGGGCCGCTCGCGGGCGTGCGCGTGCTGAACCTCGGCACGGTGATCGCCGGGGCCTATGCGGGGGGCATCCTGGCCGACCTGGGCGCCGAGGTGATCAAGGTGGAGCCGCCCGAGGCCGACCCATTCCGCTCGGACCTCGCCGGGTTCCAGACCTACAACCGCGGCGGCCGAGGGCTGGGGCTCGACCTGCGCAAGCCCGGCGCGCGCGAACTGTTCCTGGAGATGGCCAAGCAGGCCGACGTGGTCATCGACAACTACCGCTGGGGCGTCCGGAGCCGCCTGGGGATCGACTACGAAGCCCTTCGTGCGGTGAACCCGCGGATCATCTCGTGCTCGGTCAACGCCTACGGCGAGAAGGGTGAGCGCGCGCCACTGCCTGGGTTCGATCCGCTCATGCAGGCCGAGGGTGGCATGATGGCGGCCCAGGGTGGGGAGGGGCCGCCCATCCTCTACACGATCCCGGTCAACGACGTGGCGACGGCGGGCGTGGTGACCGCCTCGGTGATCGCAGCCTTGAACGCTCGCGAGCGGACGGGCGAGGGCCAGGAGATCGTCACCAGCCTGCTGGCGCAGAGCCTGCTGTTCCAACTGGGCGAGATGGTCACCTACGAGGACCGCCCGCCGAACGACGTCGGCGGGGTCGATTGCCTGGGCGTGCGGGCGCTGCACCGATATTACGCCTGCGCCGACGGATGGCTGGGGATCGTCTGCGAAACCGAGGCCGAGGCCGCCGGGCTCGGTCGCGCCCTGGGGATCGATCTGGGCGAACGCGCGCTGCTTGCGCCGCGTGTCGGCGACCTTGCCGAGCGGCTCGAGGCGGCGTTCGCCGGCCTCGGGCGCGACGCGGCGCTGGACGCCCTGTTGGCCGAGGGCGTCGCCGCCGCCCCGGCGCTTCGGGGACCGGAGGCCCTCGACGATCCGTGGCTCAACGAGAACGACTTCTTCCAGCACTGGGAACATCGACGCATCGGGCCGATCGTCGGGCCGCGGGCCTATGCGGATTTCCGGCGCACGGCTGGCGCCTTCACCCGCCCGACGCCGGACGTGGGCGAACACACGGCCGAGGTGCTGGCCGACTTTGGCGTCACGCCGGAACGGATCGCCGACTTCCTCGCCAGAGGTGTCGTCTTCGCGTCGGACGGCATGGGCGGCGTGGCGCGTGCGCCTGAGCCGCAGTCCAGTTCCGCAGCGTGATCTCGCGCTTCGGCGCGGGCGGGCGTATACCGCGCCCATGATCGGCAAGTTGAACCATGTGGGGGTGGCGACGCCCTCGATCGAGCAGTCCGTGGCGCTCTACCGCGACGTCCTGGGCGCGACGAAGATCGGCGAGAAGTTCGCCATGCCCGAGCAGGGGGTGTGGGTCTGTTTCGTCGACGTCCCGAACAGCCAGATCGAACTGATCGAACCCTACGGCGACGCCTCACCGCTGACGAATTTCCTTGAGAAGAACCCGGCCGGCGGCCAGCACCACATCTGCTTCGAGGTCGAAAACATCGAGGCCGCCCGCGACGACCTAGTGGCGAAGGGGGCGACCGTGCTCAATGGCGGCAAGCCGCGCATCGGGGCCCACGGCGTGCCGGTGATCTTCGTCCACCCGAAGAACATGGGCGGGGTGCTGGTAGAACTGATGGAAACGCCGAAAGGAGCCCACTGATGGGTATCGGCACGTCGATCGCGGTCTATTTCGTCGTCTGGTGGACCGTGCTGTTCGCCGTCCTGCCGATCGGCGTGGTCAGCCATGCCGAGGCCGGCATCGACAAGGGCGACGGCGGCGATCCCGGCGCGCCGGTGGACCCGAAGCTCAAGCGAAAGTTCATCACCACCACCTGGGTGTCGGCGATCATCTTCGCGGTGATCTGGCTGGTGGTGTTCCTGGGCTGGGTGCCGCTGCCGCAGGTGCCGGGCGGCCCGCAGTAGGCTCCGGGAACCGGCGCCCGCGCCTCATCGTTGCCAAGGTTCTCGCGCCAAGGGTATCAGGGCGCCTTCGCCACCACTGACGGAATCCCTATGCGCCTTTCGCGATACTTCATGCCCACGCTTCGCGAGGCGCCCGCCGACGCGCAGATCGTGTCGCACCAGCTCATGCTGCGCGCCGGCCTGATCCGCCAGGAGGCCGCGGGGATCTACGCCTGGCTGCCGCTGGGCCTGAAGGTGCTGAAGAAGATCGAGCAGATCGTGCGCGAGGAGATGAACCGCGCCGGCGCGGTCGAGATCCTGATGCCCACGCTGCAACTCGCCGACCTGTGGCGCGAGAGCGGCCGGTACGACGACTACGGCGAGGAGATGCTGCGCATCACCGACCGCCACAAGCGCGACCTCCTGTACGGTCCCACGGCGGAGGAGGTCGTGACCGACATCTTCCGTAGCTACGTCAAGTCGTACAAGGACTTGCCGAAGAATCTTTACAACATCCAGTGGAAGTTCCGCGACGAGCGCCGCCCCCGCTTCGGGGTCATGCGCGGGCGCGAGTTCCTGATGAAGGACGCCTATTCGTTCGACGTCGACGAGGCTGGCGCGCGCCGCTCGTACAACCGGATGTTCCTGGCCTACCTCAACGTCTATGCGCGGCTGGGCCTCAAGGCGATCCCCGTGAAGGCCGATCCCGGCCCCATCGGCGGCGACATGAGCCACGAGTTCATGATCCTGGCCGACACCGGCGAGAGCCAGGTGTTCGCTCACCGCGACCTCGTGGAGATGGGCGCGCCCGGTCCCGACATCGACTGGGAGGGCGACCTGGAGCCCGAGGTGTCGCGCCGCACCAGCCTCTACGCGGCCTCGGACGAGATGCACGACGCGGCCCGCTTCGAGGCGATGCCCGAGGACAAGCGGATGACGGCCCGAGGCATTGAGGTCGGCCACATCTTCTATTTTGGCGAGAAGTACTCGAGGCCGATGAAGGCAAATGTGACGGGCCCTGACGGCAAGGATGGGCCCGTGCAGATGGGCTCGTACGGCGTGGGCGTCTCGCGCCTGGCCGGCGCGATCATCGAGGCCAGCCACGACGACGCCGGCATCATCTGGCCCGACAGCGTGGCGCCCTTCGGCGCGGCGGTGCTCAACCTGCGGCCCGGCGACGCCGGCTGCGATGAGGTCTCGGAGAAGGCCTACCGGGCGCTGGGCGAGCTAGGCCTGGATCCGCTGTACGACGACCGCGACGACCGTCCGGGCGCCAAGTTCGCCGCCACCGATCTCGTGGGCATCCCCTGGCAGGTCATCGTCGGGCCCAAGGGCGTGGCCGACGGCGTGGTGGAGCTGAAACGCCGCGCCGGCGGCGAGCGCCAGACCGTGCCGCTCGAGGCCGCGCTCAAGGCCATCGCCGGGTGAGCGAGGCGCAAGCCGTCACCGGCCGCCGCGCGCCGCCCTTCGGTCTCTGGGAGCGGATGCTCGCCATCCGCTACCTGCGGCCCAAGCGCAGCGAGGGCTGGGTCGCCCTGATCGCCGCCATCGCCTATGTCGGCATCGCGCTCGCGGTCGCCGTACTGATCATCGTCATGTCGGTGATGAACGGCTTCCGCACCGAACTGCTCGGCCGGATCCTTGGATTCCAGGGCCACATCTTCGTCTCGGGCGGCGTGCTGGACGGGCCGGAGCGCGACCTCGCCGCCAAGCGCATCCTGAAGGTTCCGGGCGTCATCCAGGCCGCGCCGATCATCGAGGCCCAGGCCATCGCGATCGGCCCTAGCCAGATCACGGGCGCCATCGTGCGCGGGATCAGTCCGGCGGACCTGAAGGGCACGCCCCTGGTGGCCGACAACGTGTCGGCGGGCGACCTCAAGGGCTATGGCGTGGGCGAGTACGGCGGCGACACCGTGGTGGTCGGACAACGGCTGGCGGAGTCCCTCGGTCTCCGCGTCGGCGACGTCATCACCCTGATCTCCCCCTCCGGCGGCGCAACGGCTTTCGGCGGCACGCCGCTGCAGAAGGCCTACACGGTCGGAGCCACCTTCTCGGTGGGGATGAGCCAGTACGACCAGGCCTACATCTACATGCCCCTAGCTCAGGCCCAGCTCTTCTTCGGGCGGGAGGACACCGCCGACGCCATCGAGGTGCGGGTGAAGGATCCCGACCGGGCCCCGGCCATGAGGGCCGCTATCGCCAAGGCCGCAGGGCCCGCCGCCCTCGTCACCGACTGGACGCAGCGCGACGCCTCCTTCTGGGGCGCCCTGAAGGTCGAGCGCAACGTCATGCGACTGATCCTCATGCTCCTGGTGGTGATCGCCGCGCTCAACGTGATCTCGGGCCTCGTCATGCTCGTGAAGAACAAGGGCCGCGACATCGCCATCCTGCGCACCATCGGGGCCGGGCAGGGCGCGATCATGCGCATCTTCTTCATGGCGGGCGCCAGCGTGGGCGCGCTGGGCACGCTCACCGGCCTGATCCTGGGCGCACTGTTCTGCATCTACATCAGCCCCATCCAGGACCTTGTGGAGTGGGTGACGGGCCAGGCGGTGTTCTCGTCCGACGTCTACTACCTGTCCCACATCCCGGCGAAGATCGACTGGGTGGAGGTGGCCGGCATCCTGGCCTGGTCGCTGGGGATGAGTTTCGCCGCGACGCTCCTGCCGGCCTGGCAGGCCTCGCGCGTCGATCCGGTCGAGGCGCTGCGCTATGAGTGAGCCCGTCCTCGCGATCCGGGGCCTGGAGCGCACCTACGTCACCGCGGCCGGCGCGCTGACCGTGCTGAAGGGCGTCGACCTGACGCTGAACCCCGGCGAGATCGTGGGTTTGGTCGGCCCCTCGGGATCGGGCAAGTCGAGCCTGCTGCACGCCGCGGGCCTGCTGGAGCATCCGAACGCCGGGCGCATCTCGATCCTCGGGACCGACTGCTCCGGCCTGCCCGAGCGCGAACGCACCCGCGTGCGGCTGGCGAAGATCGGCTTCGTCTACCAGTTCCACCACCTGCTGCCCGAGTTCTCGGCCCTCGACAACGTGGCGATCCCGCTGATGATCGCCGGCGCCTCCCGCAAGGCCGCCGAGGCGCGCGCCCGCGACCTGCTGGGCGAACTGGGCCTCAAGGACCGCACGCATCACCAGCCGGCCCAGCTCTCGGGCGGCGAGCAGCAGCGGGTGGCCGTGGCGCGCGCCCTGGCTAATTCGCCGCGCCTGCTGCTGGCCGACGAGCCGACGGGCAACTTGGACCCGCAGACCTCAGGCGCCGTGTTCGACAGCCTCTATGCCCTGGCGCGCAGCCAGGGCGTCGCCGCCCTGGTCGCCACCCACAACTTCGAGCTCGCCCGCCATATGGATCGGGTGCTGGCGCTGAAGGACGGCGGTCTCGAACCCTGGACGCCCGAGTAGGCCACCGGGACTGCCCCATGCCGGCGTGACGGCGGCGGACGCCTCCGATAGCCTTCGCCCCGCGCGCCGGCGCCAGCCGCGCGGCCAACGAGAACAGTAGGGGAGGCATCATGCCCGTCAGCCGGGAAATTCATCTTGTCGCGCGTCCGGACGGAATGCCGACGCCCGACAACTTCCAGCTGGTCGAGACGCAGGTCCCGGACGCTGGCGACGGCCAGGTGCTGGTCGAGAACCTCTACATGTCGGTCGATCCGGCGATGCGGCCGAGGCTCACCGCCGGCCAGGCCCTGAACGAGGCGATGACGGGCGGGGCGCTGGGCCGGGTGGTCCAGTCGAAGCATCCCGACTTCGCCGTCGGCGACCTCGTCTCGAACCGGATGGGCTTCCGGGAATTCTTCGTCTCGGACGGCAAGGGCCTGACCCGGCTCTCTCCTGCCGACGGCCTGCCCTTGACCGTCCACATGCACGCGCTCGGCGGCACCGGATTCACTGCCTACGGCGGCCTGCTGCATATCGGCCAGCTGAAGGACGGCGAGCAGGTGTTCGTCTCCACCGCGGCGGGCGCCGTGGGCTCGGTGGCCGCCCAGATCGCCAAGATCAAGGGCTGCTACGTGGTGGGCTCGACGGGCTCCGAGGACAAGGCCGCCTGGCTGCGCGACGAGGTCGGGCTGGATGCGGTGATCGACTACAAGGCCCAGCCGATCCGCAAGGCGCTGGAGGCCGCGACGCCCAAGGGCCTGGACGTCTATTTCGACAACGTCGGCGGCGACCACCTGGAGGCGGCGCTGCGGCGCATGAACACGCTGGGGCGCATCCCGGTGTGCGGCTTCATCTCGGGCTACAATTCCGGCCACTCGCCGGTGTCGAACCTGTCGAACATCATCTATGCGCGGGTGATGCTGAGGGGCTTCGTGGCCACCGACTTCATGCACCTCTACGGCGACTTCCAGCGCGACATGGCCGGCTGGCTCCGCGACGGGAAGGTCAAGTACCAGGAGACGATCATGGAGGGGATCGCCGCCGCGCCCGCGGCCCTGATCGGCCTGATGCAGGGCAAGAACTCCGGGAAGATGCTGGTCAGGCTCGCGGCGTAGCCCGCGGCCGGCCCCACATGAGATGGGTGGTCACGTCGAAGGCGAGCATGCCGTCGACGGAATGAGGCTCCAGCATTCGACGCAGGTCGTCGTCGAAGGCCCGGGCGGCCTCCATGCCCATCTTGGCGCGCGACCAGGTGGCGCGCGAGTGCTCGCCTTCGATGAAGTCGGCCAGGGGCATGCAATGGCCATGCGTGAACGTCTCGCGGCCTTCGATGTCGATCCAGGCCTCGTGGGCGTTCATCCGCGCGACAAACTCCGGGTGGTTGAACTGGAAGCCCAACTGTTCGATCCACCGCCTGACCAGCGCCCCGTAGTCGCCAAGCCAGGGCGCGGCTGAGGGACCGTCGCCCCCGACCGCCGCCACGCGGCCGTCGCGGCCGGCGCCAATGCGCATGCGCGGGAAGACGACGTCGTGTCGTAGCCAGTGAAGGCTCGCGCCCCCCACGGCCAGATCGAATGGCAGGGTCAGGTCCGCGTCCTCGGCCGCCGCATGCAGCCAACGGATGTTCCGGTGGCCTCCGTCGTCCAGCGCCTGGGCGAGGGAGATCATCGGCCCCGAAGGATCGATCGCGGTGACGGTGTCGAACGTGTCCGCCAGTCCTGTCGCCAACTTTCCGGGGCCGCAGCCCAGGTCCACGGCGTGGCCGTGTCGGGGGGCGATCTCGGCGAGGCGGAGGTAGAGCGCCTCGGGATAGGGCGGCCGATGGACGTAAGCGCGCGCGACATCGGGGTCGGCGAACTCGTCGCCGGTGTTCTCGACGGGGCCGGGCCGGGGCATGGGCCGCACGCTGCCTCGGAATGGCCCGCTTGACGAGGAGAACAAAACCGGAATAAGAACGAAAACGGAACGCATTCGCGGCTGTCCACAGCCGCCCCACAGAAAGGACGCCGTAGATGGTTCGCTTGGCCCGGGAATCGCTGGCCTTTGTGTCGGTGGCGAGTTTTGTCTGGATGGTCTGTTCGGTGGCCGGCCTCGTGAGCTGACCGCCGTGCGAATGGGGGAGGCGGCATTGGCGGAGGGCGCAGACGAAGGGTTCGTCCACCTCCGGGTCCGCTCCGCCTATTCGCTCCTCGAAGGCGCCATCAAGGCCGACAAGATCGGCGCCCTGGCCAAGGCGGGCGGCATGCCGGCGGTGGCCATAGCCGACCGCGCCAACCTCTTCGGCGCCCTGGAGTTCTCGGTCGCCACCAAGGGCGAAGGCGTGCAGCCGATCATCGGTTGCGCCCTGCCGGTGAGCGGCGTGGGCGAGCGGCTTTCCGAGCGATGGGCCAAGACGCCCACGATCACGCTGCTGGCCCAGAGCGAGCGGGGCTATCTGAATCTCTGCGAGCTTTCGTCGGCCGCGTTCCTCGAGGTGGACGCCAGCGAGGAGCCGCATGTGGCGTGGGAGAAGGTCCGCGCGCATTCCGAGGGGCTGATCCTGCTCTCCGGCGGGCCGGACGGGCCTGTCGACCATCTGTTCGCGGCGGGCAAGGCCGACGAGGGCCGCGCGGCGTTGGCTGAGATGAAGGCGGCGTTCGGCGACCGCTTCTACGTCGAGCTGCAACGTCACGAGACGGCGGCCGAGGCGGCCGCCGAGGGCGGGCTGGTGGCCTTCGCCTACGACGAGGACGTGCCCCTCGTCGCCACCAACGACGTCTACTTCAAGGACGCCAAGACCTATCAGGCGCACGACGTGCTGCTGTGCATCGCCGATGGAACCTTCGTGGGCCAGGATGAGCGGCGGCGGGTGACGGCCGAGCACGGCTTCAAGAGCGCGGGCGAGATGCGGGCCCTGTTCGCCGACCTGCCCGAGGCCTGCGACAACACCCTCGATATCGCCCGGCGCTGCGCCTTCATGGTCTCCAAGCGCGACCCGCTGCTGCCCAGGTTCACGGACGGCGAGATTTCCGAGGCCGAGGAGCTGGCGCGCCAGGCGCGCGAGGGGCTGAAGCAGCGGATGGCCGCGGGCCGCGCCAACGTGCGGCCGGTCGAGGAGTACGAGGCTCGGCTGGAGCGCGAACTCCAGGTGATCACCCAGATGGGGTTCCCGGGCTACTTCCTGATCGTGTCGGACTTCATCAAGTGGGCGAAGGCGCGGGGTATCCCGGTGGGACCCGGCCGCGGTTCGGGCGCCGGCTCGCTGGTGGCCTATTCGCTGACGATCACCGATCTGGATCCCCTGCGCTACGGCCTGCTGTTCGAGCGCTTCCTGAACCCCGAGCGGGTGTCGATGCCGGACTTCGACATCGACTTCTGCCAGGAGCGCCGCGAAGAGGTCATCACCTACGTCCAGCAACGGTACGGCCGCGAGAAGGTGGCCCAGATCATCACCTTCGGCACCTTGCAGGCGCGCGCGGTGCTGCGCGACGTGGGCCGGGTGATGCAGCTTCCGCTGGGCCAGGTGGACCGGCTGGCCAAGATGGTGCCGGCCAACCCCGCCAATCCGGTCACCCTGGCCCAGGCCATCGACATCGAGCCCCGGCTGAAGGACGAGCGGGACCGCGACGAGGCGGTGGCCCGCCTGCTCGACGTGGCCCTTCAGCTCGAAGGTCTCTACCGCAACGCCTCGACCCACGCCGCCGGCGTGGTGATCGGCGACCGGCCGCTCACCCAGCTCACCCCGCTCTACCGCGATCCGCGCTCGGAGCTGCCGGCCACACAGTTCAACATGAAGTGGGTGGAGAGCGCCGGCCTGGTGAAGTTCGACTTCCTGGGCCTGAAGACCCTGACCGTCATCGACCGGGCGGTGAAATACCTGGAGCAGCGCGGGGCGGCCGTCGACATGGCCGCGCTGCCGCAGGACGACCAGGCCACCTACGACCTGATGAGCAATGCGCTCACCATCGGGGTCTTCCAGCTGGAAGGGCAGGGGATGCGCGACACCCTGCGCCAGCTCCGCCCCGGCTCGATCGAGGACGTCACCGCCGTCGGCGCGCTCTACCGCCCGGGCCCGATGGACAACATCCCGGCCTTCATCGACTGCAAGTTCGGCCGCAAGCCCATCGACACCCTGCACCCCAGCCTGGAGGGGGTGCTGAAGGAGACCTACGGCATCATCGTCTACCAGGAGCAGGTGATGCAGATCGCCCAGATCCTGGCGGGCTACAGCCTGGGCGAGGCCGACCTTCTGCGCCGGGCCATGGGCAAGAAGAAGAAGGAGGAGATGGAGCAGCAGCGCGCCCGCTTCATCTCGGGCGCCGCGGCCAAGGGCGTCTCGGCCGAACAGGCCGGAGCGATCTTCGATCTGGTCGACAAGTTCGCGGGCTACGGTTTCAACAAGTCGCACGCGGCGGCCTATGCCGTCGTCAGCTACCAGACGGCCTGGCTGAAGGCGAACGCGCCCGTCGAGTTCTTCGCCGCGTCGATGAGCCTCGATATCGCCAACACCGACAAGCTCTCGGTCTTCTACCAGGACGCCAAGCGCTTCAACGTGAAGATCCGCCCGCCGTGCGTGAACCGCTCGGGCGCCGACTTCGAGGTGGAGAACGGCGAGGTGCTCTATGCGCTCGGCGCGATCCGCAACGTGGGCCTGCAGGCGATGCAGCATGTGGCCCAGGTGCGCCGCGAGGGCGGGCCTTTCGTCGACATCTTCGACTTCGTCGAGCGCGTGGATCCCAAGCACGTCAACAAGCGCACCTTCGAGACCATGGCGCGCGCCGGCGCGTTCGACGCGATCCATCCCAACCGGGCGCTGCTGGTGACGGCGGCCGACACCCTGATCGGCTACGCCCAGAGCGTGGCGGCCGACCGGGAGTCGTCGCAGGCTTCGCTATTTGGCGGCGACCAGGCCGAGGCGGCCCGCCCGCGGCTGCCGGCGACCGAGGCGTGGACCCCGGCCGAGCGGCTGGACGAGGAGCTGGCGGCCGTCGGCTTCTACCTCTCGGGCCATCCGCTGGAGGACATGGTCGAGGCGTTGCGGCGGCGGCGCACCGACCTGCTCACCGACGCCATCGCGCGCGCCAGCGCCGGGGCCGAGGCGCTGCGCATGGCGGGCGTCGTGCGGCGCAAGCAGGAGCGGCCGTCGCGATCGGGCGAGAAGTTCGCCTTCGTCACCTTCTCCGACCCCACCGGCGAGTACGAGGTGCTGTTTCCGCCGGAAGCGCTGCGCAAGTGCCGCGACCTGCTGGAGCCGGGCCGGGCGGTGGCGATCAAGGTCCGCGCCAAGGCTAGCGACGGCGAGGTCCGCTTCTTCGGCGACGACGTGGAACCAGTCGAGAAGGCGGTCGAGAACGTGGTGGCCGGCCTGCGGGTGCACGTCACGCCCAGCGCCGAGATCGAGGCGCTGAAGCGGCGGCTGGGCGTATCGAACGGGCGGGGCGGAGAGGTGGTCCTGACGGCCCAGCTCGGTGGCGGCCGCGAGGTGGAGCTGAGGCTGCCCGGCCGCTACGCGCTGGATGGCGCCGTGCGCGGGGCGATCAAGACGGCGCCTGGGGTGGTGTTCGTCGAGGACCTGTAGGCCTTGGCGCTTGATTTTCACGCCTGGGGACGGTCGTAGTGGGCCGGCAACCGGAAGGCAGATGGTGATGATCCGGCAATCGGCGCTTGTTGTCGCATTGAGCGTGGCCCTCGGCGGCGGCGCGGCGGCCCAGACCTATGGCGCGGGCTCGCCGACGGCGAAGTCCTGGGCGCGCGCCTACGGGACGCCGGCCCCGGCCGGCGCGACTCCGGCGCGACCGCCATCGCCGTCGCAACCGGCCGGAACCCCGGCGTTCAAGCCCTACCAGGGGCCGTCGACCTACGAGCACAAGGCCGGGCAGGCGCCCTATCAGGCGGGCCCCAAGCTGAAGCCCTACGGGACCAGCGTGTTCGGCCCCGAAGGCGAGAAGAAGAAGCGCTGAGCCGGCCGGCTCGGGCCGGCCGCTTGATTTTCCGACGCTTTGCGCCTACATGCGCCGCTCCAATCCACACGTGGGCGTGCGGCTCGGCGGGGAGACATCCCGTCCTGTCCGTTCCGGTCCTCCTTCGGGAGGGTTTGCCTGCGGCGGTCCAACCGGAAGAAAGACGAGATACAGACGATGGCTCTGCCTGATTTTTCTATGCGCCAGCTGCTGGAAGCCGGCGCGCACTTCGGCCACCAGACGCACCGGTGGAACCCGAAGATGGACAAGTACATCTTCGGTTCGCGTTCCAACATCCACATCATCGACCTGTCGCAGTCGATTCCGCTGCTGCACCAGGCCCTGGTGAAGGTGCGTGAAGTCGCCGCGGGCGGCGGCCGCATCCTGTTCGTCGGCACCAAGCGCCAGGCGTCGGATCCGATCGCCACGGCCGCGAAGCGCTGCGCGCAGTACTACGTGAACCACCGCTGGCTGGGCGGCACGCTCACCAACTGGCGCACCGTGTCGGGCTCGATCGCCCGCCTGCGCGAACTGGACAACGTGGTTGCCGGCGAGGGCCAGGGCCGTTCGAAGAAGGAGCTGCTGCAGCTGACCCGCGAACGCGACAAGCTGGAGCTGTCCCTGGGCGGCATCAAGGACATGGGCGGCATCCCCGACCTGATGTTCGTGATCGACACCAACAAGGAAGCGATCGCGATCCAGGAAGCGCGCAAGCTCAACATCCCGGTCATCGCCATCCTCGACACCAATTCGAACCCGGACGGCATCACCTATCCGATCCCGGGCAACGATGACGCGGCGCGCGCCATCCAGCTCTACTGCGACCTGATGGCCGACTCGATCCTGGACGGCCTGGCCGCCGGCCAAGTGGCCGCGGGCGT
This sequence comes from Phenylobacterium sp., assembly GCF_016124325.1. Lineage (GTDB taxonomy): Bacteria > Pseudomonadota > Alphaproteobacteria > Caulobacterales > Caulobacteraceae > Phenylobacterium. The sequence continues at coordinate 42,871 of NZ_WGNY01000024.1, read as the reverse complement.
CGACCTGGGGGCTTCGGAAGCTCCGGTCGAACCGGCGCTCGCGCGCGAACTCGCGCCGGAGCCTGCCGCCGAGCCGGATACCACCGCCGCGGAGGTCCAGACGACCGAAGCCGGCGCCGACGCGGCCAACCAGGAAGAACAAGCCGGCTGATCGCCTCCGCGCGATAGGCCGACTGACACAAAACCCTGACGGCGGGCCCTCATACGGGGTCCGTCACGATGCAAGAGATTCCAAGAGGAGCTGACCATGGCGGAAATCACCGCTGCGCTGGTCAAAGACCTGCGCGAACGTTCCGGCGCCGGCATGATGGACTGCAAGAAGGCGCTGCAGGAAAACGGCGGCGACGTGGAAGCGTCGATCGACTGGCTGCGGACCAAGGGCCTGGCCAAGGCGGCCAAGAAGGCCGACCGCGCCGCGGCCGAAGGGCTGGTGGCCGGCAAGATCTCGGCCGACGGCAAGACCGGCGTGCTGGTCGAGTTCAACGCCGAAACCGACTTTGTGGCCAAGAACGACCAGTTCCAGGCGGCGGCGCGTGAGTTCGCCGACGTGGCGCTGAGCGTCGACGGCGACGTCGAGGCGATCCGCAACGCCAAGACCGCCAAGGGCGAAACGGTCCAGGACACGATCACCAACCTGATCGCGACGATCGGCGAGAACATGCAGCTGCGCCGTTCGGCCAAGCTGTCGGTGGCCGAGGGCGCGGTCGCGCTCTACCTGCACAACAAGCAGGGCGACGACGTCGCCAAGCTGGCGGTGCTGGTGGCGCTGGAAGGCGCGGGCGACCAGGCCGCGCTGGCCGAGGTGGCGCGCCGGATCGCTCTGCACGTGGCCGGCACGCCGACCCCGCCGCTGGCGCTGACGAGCGACGAACTCGACCCCGAGGTCGTGGCCAAGGAGCGTGAGATCCAGACCCAGACCGCGATGGAATCGGGCAAGCCCCGCGAAATCGCCGAGAAGATGGTCGAGGGCCGGATCCGCAAGTGGCAGGAGGAAGTCGTCCTCCTGAAGCAGCCCTTCGTCATGAACCCCGATCAGACGATCGAGCAGCTCGTGGCCGAGACCGCCAAGCAAGCGGGCTCTTCGGTGACGCTGAAGGGCTTCGTGCGCTTCGCCCTCGGCGAGGGCGTCGAGAAGAAGACGGACGACTTCGCCGCCGAAGTCGCCTCGATGACCGGCCAGGCCTGATCGGCCGAAACCTTGAGGGCGCGACGCGCGTTCGACGCGCGCCGCGCCCTTGTTGTATCTAAGCGCAGCCAAAGAGAGCTCGAACGCCCATGCCCGACGCACAGCCGCGCTACAAACGCATCCTCCTGAAGCTTTCGGGGGAGGCGGGGGTCGGCGGCGACGGTTTCGGCATCGATCCGGTGACCCTGGCGGCCGTGGCCGACGAGATCGCCCAGGTCACGCGGGAGGGCATCCAGGTTTGCGTGGTGGTCGGCGGCGGTAACATCTTCCGCGGCGCCGCCCTGGCCGAGGCGGGCATGGAGCGCGCCAGCGCCGACTACATGGGCATGCTGGCCACGGTGATGAACGCGCTGGCCCTGCAGGCCGCGCTGGAGAAGATCGGCGTCTTCACCCGCGTGCAGTCGGCGATCCCGATGGATGCGGTCTGCGAGCCCTACATCCGCCGCCGCGCGCTGCGCCACCTGGAAAAAGGTCGCGTCGTGATCTTTGCGGCCGGCGTCGGCGCGCCGTTCTTTACGACCGACTCGGGCGCGGCGCTGCGGGCCGCCGAGATGGGCTGCGAGGCGCTGTTCAAGGGCACCAGCGTCGACGGCGTCTATACCGCCGACCCGAAGAAGGACCCGGACGCCAAGCGCTACGAAACTCTGAGCTATCACGAGGTCTTGTCGCAGAATCTTAAGGTGATGGACGCCTCGGCCGTCAGCCTTATGCGCGAGAACCACATCCCGATCGTGGTGTTCAACATTCGCGAGCGGGGCAACCTCTTGAAGGTGCTACAAGGCGAAGGGGTGTTCACCACCATCGCCTGAGCGCGGGAACGGCGCCGGATCCACATCCGAGGCGGTAGGCATTTCGCCGTAGCGCGCTAGAGTTCAGCCACAAGACCCAGGACGGAGACGCCGCAATGGCCACGACCGAGAAGCCCGTGCTTTCGAAATACAAGGACCGCATGGACAAGGCCGTCTCGGCGTTGAAGGACGAGTTCGGCTCGCTGCGCACGGGCCGGGCGTCGGCCACCCTGCTCGACCAGATCCACGTGGACGCCTACGGCTCGCAGGTGCCGATCAACCAGGTGGGGGCCGTCAGCGTGCCGGAGCCGCGGATGATCGTCGTCAACGTCTGGGACAGGGGCGTCGTGGTCTCGGTGGAGAAGGCGATCCGCGCGTCCGACCTGGGGCTGAACCCGGTCGTGGACGGCCAGACCCTGCGCATCCCGATCCCGCCGCTCACCGAGGAGCGCCGCAAGGACCTCGCCAAGCTCGCCGGCAAATACGCCGAGCAACAGCGGATCGCCGTGCGCAACGTCCGCCGCGACGCCAACGAGGACTGCCGCAAGGCGCAGAAGGACGGCGTCATCAGCCAGGACGAGGAGAAGCGGATGGAAACCGAGGTCCAGAAGCTGACCGACGAGGCCGTCAAGCGCATCGACGAAGCCTTGAAAACCAAAGAACAAGAGATCATGCACGTCTGATCCCGCTCAGGACTCGTTGATCCGCATGGCCGCCGCCGAGACACCGCCGTACGCGGGCGCCCCAGGAGAGCCGGGGCGGCCTCTCCACGTGGCGATCGTCATGGACGGCAACGGCCGTTGGGCGAAACGCCGAGGCCTGCCGCGGACTCTGGGGCATCGCGCCGGGGTCGAAGCGTTGAAGCGCACGGTGGCCGCCGCGCCCGATCTCGGCGTCGGCTGGCTCACCATCTTCGGCTTCTCGACCGAGAACTGGAGCCGCCCGGCGGCGGAAGTGGCGGAGCTGATGGCGCTGCCGAAGCGGTACTTCGAGACCGACATCGCCCGTTTGGAACGGGAAGGCGTCAGGGTGCGGGTGATCGGACGCCGCGAGGGGCTCTCCGCCGACCTCGTCCGCATCATCGAGGACGCCGAGGCGCGGACGGCGAACAACACCCGTTTCCACCTCACCATCGCCTTCAACTACGGCGGCCAGGCCGATATCGCCGCGGCCGCGCGGCGGTTCGCCGAAGAGGTCGCCGCGGGACGCCGCAGCCCCGACGACCTCGACGAGGCCGCGTTCGGCGGTTTCCTCGCCACGGCGGGCGCGCCGCCGCCCGACCTGATCATCCGGCCGTCGGGCGAGCAGCGGCTGTCGAACTTCCTGCTCTGGGAAGCGGCCTACGCCGAGCTCGTCTTCCAGGACATCATGTGGCCCGACTACGGCGAGGAGCCCCTGCGCGCGGCGCTCGCCGAATTCGCCACCCGTGATCGACGCTATGGCGCAATCGTGGCCGATGACGTCCTCGCCGCCGGCTAAGCGGTTCGACTGGACAAACCTCGGCCTGCGCGTGGCGTCGGCCGTGGTGATCGCGCCCGCGGTCCTGGCGGCCGTGTGGTTCGGCGGCTGGGGCTATCTGGTGCTGATCGCCATCGGCGTGGCGCTGCTGGCGATCGAATGGGGCGGGATGAGCGCGCCGGGCTCCCCGACGCGTGTCGCCGCCGTGGTCGCCGCTGCCGTGCTGGTCGCGGTGTTCATCGCCTATCGGGGCGACTTCATCTGGGCCTGGGGCGCGATCGTCCTGGCGGCTGCGGGCGCCGCCGTGGTGGCCCGCGGCGTGGCCGAGCGACCGGCCGACGCGGCCTATGGCGTCTTCTACGTCGCGCCGGCCGCGGTCTGCCTCGTCTGGCTGCGCGCGACCAACCAGGGCGCCTGGTGGACGCTGATGCTGCTGGCGGCCACCTGGGCGGCCGACATCGGCGCCTTCGCGGTTGGCAGCGTGCTGAAGGGCCCCAAGCTGTGGCCGCGTTTTTCGCCGAACAAGACGTGGTCGGGGTTCATCGGCGGTCTGGCGGCGGCCATGGGGGCCGGCGTGCTCATGGCCGCCTTGCCCTATTTCCAGCTCAACGCCTGGGCGGCCGCCGCCGTCGGCCTTGCCGTCGGGCTGGCCACCATGGCGGGCGACCTCTGGGAATCGGCGCTCAAGCGGCGGTTCGGGGTCAAGGATTCCGGCGATCTCATCCCCGGCCACGGCGGGCTGCTCGACCGCGTGGACGGCCTGATGTTTGCCGTGGTGGTCATGGCGGTCGTACGGTTGGCGAACCACTGGGGATGGGGACATTGAGTCTGCCACGCAAGGTCAGCGTCCTGGGGTCGACCGGCTCCATCGGCGTATCCACTCTCGACCTGTTCGCCCAGGCGGGGGTCGAGGTCGAGATCGTCGGGCTCACGGCCGGCCGGAACGTCGCGCGCCTGGCCGAGCAGGCGATCCGCTGGCGCCCCAAGGTGGCGGTGATCGAGGACGAGACCGCGCTGCCCGAGCTGCGGGACCGCCTGAAGGGCACGGGGATCGAGGCCGCGGCGGGCGCCGAGGCCGTACGGGACGTGGCCGCGGCCGACGCCCAGTGGGTGATGTCGGCCATCGTCGGCTTCGCCGGCCTCGCGCCCACCCTGGCCGCGGCGAAGGCGGGCGCGGTGATCGCGCTGGCCAACAAGGAAAGCCTGGTCTGCGCCGGGCCGTCGCTGCTGCGGACCGCCAAGCTGGCGGGCGGCGCCGTCGTGCCGGTCGACTCGGAACACTCGGCGATCTTCCAGGTGCTGGATCCGGCGATCGCCGATTCGGTCTCGCGCCTGATCCTCACGTCGTCCGGAGGCCCGTTCCGCGACGCGACGCGGGCCCAGATGGCCGCGGCGACGCCCGATCAGGCCCTGGCGCACCCGAACTTCTCGATGGGCGCCAAGATTTCGATCGATTCCGCCACCATGATGAACAAGGGCCTGGAGGTGATCGAGGCCGCCTACCTGTTCTCCATGCCTCCCGAGCGGATCGAAGTTCTGGTTCACCCGCAGCAGATCATCCATTCCCTGGTCGAATACGCCGACGGCTCGACGCTGGCCCAGCTCGGCCCGCCCGACATGCGCCCGCCGATCGCCTGCGCGTTTGCGTGGCCCGACCGCCTGCCGTGGCCGGCGCCGAAGCTCGATCTGGTGACCGCCGGCCCGCTGACGTTCCAGCATCCGGATCCCGACAAGTTCCCGGCCCTGGCCATCGCCAAGCAGGCGTTGGCGGCGGGCGGCCAGGCTCCCGCGGTGATGAACGCCGCCAACGAGCGCGCCGTGGCGGCCTTCCTTGACCGAAGGATCGCCTTCCTGGATATCCCGAACGTCGTGGCGGAGACCCTCGAACGCGTGGACAGTGGCTCCACGCGGTCCTGGCGCGACGACGACGCGGTCGAACGCGCCCGTGGCGCCGACGCCGAAGCCCGCCGGGTCGCCGACGATGTCGTCGCCGGCGTGTTTGCGGCCTGATGGAGTAGACCCGCCAGATGCAGATTCTGCAGACCATCCTGCTCTATCTGATCCCGTTCATCATCGTGATCGGCGTGGTGATCACGATCCATGAGCTGGGCCACTTCCTCGCCGCCCGGGCGCTGGGCACCAAGGTCGACCGGTTCGCGATCGGCTTCGGGCGGCCCCTGGCCCACTGGACCGACAAGCTCGGCACGCATTGGCGGATCGGCTGGATTCCGATCGGGGGTTATGTGCGTTTCGCCGGCGATGACAACGCCGCGAGCATCCCGGACGCCGACGACCTGGCCGCGATGCGGCGGCAGTTGGTCGAGGAGGGGAGGGCCGCCGAGATCGGCAGCTATTTCCACTTCAAACCGATCTGGCAGCGGGCGATCATCGTGGCCGCGGGCCCCTTCGCCAACTTCCTGCTCGCCATAGCGATCTTCGCGGCCCTGCTGTTCGCCTTCGGCGAGCCGATCAGTTCGACCCGCATCGACGCCGTTACGGCGGGCAGCCCTGCCGCGCAGGCCGGTTTCCGCAAGGACGACGTCATCCTGAAGGTGGATGGCAAGTCGATCCGCAGCTTCGATGAACTCACCGAGAAGGTGATCCTCAGCTCCGACACGCCGATGACCTTCCTGGTCAAGCGCGGCGACGGTGAGATCACGCTGACGGCGACGCCGCGCCGGGGGGTCGTCTACGACAAGCTGGGCCGGCCCCAGAAACTCGGCAAGCTCGGCCTGGGCCATGTCACCCGACCCGACGAGATCACGATCCGCCGCTACAATCTCCCGGAAGCGATCGTCGGCGGCGCGCAGCGGACCGTCTCCACGATCTCGACCACGCTGGTCTACATCGGACGCATGATCGAGGGGCGGGAGCGGGCCGACCAGCTCGCCGGGCCGCTCGGCATGGCCCAGCTCTCCGGCGACCTAGCCCGGCACGCCGCAGACGTCTCGCCCGACCTCGCCACCTTCGTAGTCAATGGCCTGCTGACCCTGTTCGAGCTGATCGGGGTTATCTCGGTGGGCATCGGCTTCATGAACCTGTTGCCCGTCCCGGTGCTGGATGGCGGGCATCTCCTTTTCTACGGCTATGAAGCCGTGGCCCGCCGCCCTCTTGCCGCCAAGGTTCAAGCGGCAGGGTACCGCGTGGGTCTTGCGCTCGTTCTCGGATTGATGTTGTTCGCCACCTGGAACGATTTGCAGCGCCTCCGTGTGTTCAATCTGTTCGGCCGCCTATTCTCGTAGGCTGTTCGTCCCTCCAACGGCTGATTCGATGTACAAGACCCGCGCCACAAGCGCCGCGCTCGCCTCCGGCCTTGCCCTTCTGCTGGGCACGACCGCTCTCGTCGCGCCTGGTGTCGCCGCGGCCCAGCAGGCCGAGAGCGGCGGCCAGGTTCAGCGCATCCTCGTTCAGGGCAACGAGCGGATCGAGCAGTCGACGGTCGTTTCGTACCTGCCGATCCAGCCTGGCGACACGGTCGACCCGGCCAAGATCGACCTGGCGTTGAAGGCGCTGTTCCGCACCGACCTGTTCTCGGACGTGAAGATCGACTTCCGCAGCGGCGACCTGATCGTCACCGTGGTCGAGAATCCGATCATCAACCGCGTCATCTTCGAGGGGAACCACGGCCTCAAGGAAGACAAGCTGCGCGACGAGGTGACGGTGCGCCCGCGCGGCATCTTCACCCGCGCCAAGGCCCAGTCCGACGTGCAGCGGATCGTGGAGCTCTATCGCCGCTCGGGCCGCATCTCCGCCACGGTGACGCCGCAGATCATCGAACTGCCCCAGAAGCGCGTCGATCTGATCTTCAAGATCGACGAAGGGCCGAAGAGCGGCATCCTTTCGGTCAACTTCCTGGGCAACAAGGCGTTTTCCGATAACGACCTGCGCGACGTGGTCGTGACCGAGGAGAGCCACTGGTACAAATTCTTCTCGTCGCAGAACGCCAACTACGATCCCGACCGGCTCGAATACGACAAGGAACAGCTGCGTAAGCACTACCGCAACCGCGGCTACTACGACTTCCGGGTCTCGTCGGCCGTCGCCGAACTGGCGCCCGACAAGAACGGCTTCGTTGTCACCTACACGGTCGACGAGGGCCCCAAGTACAAGTTCGGCAAGATCGCGGTCGAGACCGAGCTCCAGAAGCTGGACAAGAACGTTCTGGAGGCCCTGGTCCCGATCCGTTCGGGCCAAGTCTACCAGGACGAGGCGATCGAGCAGGCGACCGACGCCCTGACCTTCGCGGCCGGCGCCGCGGGCTTCGCCTTCGTGGATGTCCGACCGCGCTACACGCCCGACCGCGAGAAGGGCACCGTCGACGTGACCTTCCAGGTCCGCGAGGGGCCGCGGGTCTACGTCGATCGCATCGACATCGTCGGGAACAGCCAGACGCTGGACTATGTCATCCGCCGCGAGATGAGCGTGGTCGAAGGCGACGCCTACAATCGCGCCCTCGTCGACCGTTCGAAGCGGCAGATCCGCGCGTTGGGCTTCTTCAAGGACGTGGACATCGCCGAGACGCCAGGCTCGGCGCCCGACCGGACGTCGCTGCAGGTGAGGGTCGAGGAGCAGCCCACGGGCGAGCTTTCGTTCAGCGCCGGCTACTCGTCCGTCGACCAGCTGGTGCTGGACCTGGGCGTCACCCAGCGCAACTTCCGAGGCCGGGGTCAGGACGTCCGCGCCCGCGTGTCGGTCGGCTCGCTCCGCCAGCAGCTCGACTTCTCGTTCACCGAGCCGCGCTTCCTGGGCCGCGACGTGGCCGCCGGCGTCGACGTCTATGGCTACAAGTACGACCTGTCGGATTACTCGGCCTACAAGACGACCACCCTCGGCTTCACGCTGCGCGCGAACTTCCCGCTCAGCATCGATAGCCGCGGCGCCGTCCGCTACACCCTGCGGAATGACGAGGTGAAGATCGACAGCTTCTACTGCGATCCCACCACGGGGCTCGTGCTGTCGTCGGCGATCTGCGATCAGGTCGGCACGTTCGTGACCTCTCAAATCGGCTACGGCCTGCGCCTCGACCGCCGCAACGACTACCTCAATCCGACGCGCGGCTACTACGTCGACTTCAACCAGGACGTCGCTGGCCTCGGCGGCGACGTGAACTACGTCCGCACCGACCTGGAGGCCGGCTGGTTCCACGGCTTCACCAAGGACTTCATCCTCTCGCTGGTGGGATCCGGCGGCTACGTCACCGGCTGGGCCGGCGACTCGGTGCGCATCAACGACCGCTACTACAAGGGCGGCCTGACGTTCCGCGGCTTCGAGACCGCCGGCATCGGTCCGCGCGACCTCAGCCTGACGCGCGCCGACGCCCTGGGCGGCAAGGCCTACGCCATCGGTACGGTCGAATTGACGGTTCCGACCTTCCTGCCCGAGCAGTACGGCATCAAGGCCGCGCTGTTCTCCGACTTCGGCACCCTGGGTCTGCTCGACAAGAAGGATCGCAACTATCGCGTCGGCGACGTGGATTGCCTAGCGCCGACGATCGCCGATCCGACGGATCCGACAAAGACGATTCCCAACTACGCGACCCCCGGAACGCGCAACACGTGCATCCGCGACAACCTGGGTCTGCGGGCGTCCGCCGGCCTCAGCATCTTCTGGAAGTCGCCGATGGGCCCCATCCGATTCGACTTCAGCCGTGTTTTGGCCAAGGAAAGCTACGACAAGACCGAGACTTTCCGGTTCTCCACTTCAACCAGGTTCTAGGAAGACATGACCTTCAAAACTCTCGCGGCCGCGGGCTGCGCTGCGGCCATTTCCGTTTCCGCAGCCGGCGTCGCCGTCGCCCAGGCTCCGGCTCCCGCCCAGACGAACGTTCCGCAGGTGATCCACGGGCCGCCGATCGCGGGTCTTTGCGTGGTGTCGGTGGACGCGGCCATCCTGAATTCCGCCGTCGGCAAGAACGCCAACATGCGTCTGCAGCAGATCGCCCAGCAGGTGCAGGCCGAGCTGAGCGGTGAACAGGCGGCGATCGAGAACGACGACAAGCAGCTCTCCGCCCAGCGCGCCACGCTCGACCAGAACACCTTCGAGCAACGCGCCGCGGCGCTGCAGGTCCGAGCCAACGCCCTCCAGCGGAAGGCCGAGCTTCGCCGCCGCGAACTGGAAGCCACGCAGCAGAAGGTGCGGCAGCGCCTCGGCCAGGAAGTCGAACCGCTGCTGCAGCAGGTCTACCAGTCCAAGCAATGCTCGGTGCTGCTCGACGGCAGCGTGGTGTTCGCCAATCCGGCGATGGACGTGACGGGCCAACTCGTCACCTCGCTGAACGCGAAGGTCACGCAGTTCCCGATCGAGCGTGAGCGGCTGGATCAGGCCGCGCCGGCCGCCCCCGCGGCCGCCCGGAAGTAAGCCGACGCGATACGGGGCCACGGCGGCGGGGACGGACGATGCCCGATCCGCGTTTCTTTGAGGATTTGGGGCCGGTTCGCCTGGGCGAGCTGGCCGCTGCCGTCGGCGCCGAGCCGGGGCGGGCGGACGCTGCCGAGCGCCTCGTCGGCGGTGTGGCGGTGCTCGCCCACGCGGGGCCCGACCACGTCACCTTCCTCGCTGATCGGCGATACGCCGCCGAACTCCGGTCCAGCCGGGCCGGGGCCTGCTTCCTGCCAGCGGGTGCCGCCGATCTGGCGCCCCCGGGATGCGTGGCGCTCGTCTGCGCCAATCCTCAGGCGGCCTATGCGCTGGCGGCCGCCCGGCTCCACCGTCCCCGGGCGGCGGGGACCGTCGCGATCGCCGACGACGCCGTGATCGAGGCCGATGTCGTCCTGGGACCAGGGGGGGTCGTGGGGCCCGCGGCGCAGATCGGCCGCGGAACCCGGGTCGGCGCGAACACGGTGATTGGTCCGGGCGTGGCGGTCGGACGCGATTGCGACATCGCCGCCAATGTCACTCTGGGCTTCGCCCTCATCGGCGACCGCGTGCGGATCTCGGCCGGCGCCGTCGTCGGCGAGGCGGGATTCGGCGCCACGGTCGGGCCCAAGGGCCTCATCGACATCCCGCAGCTCGGGCGCGTGATCATCCAGGACGGCGTGTCCGTGGGCGCAAACACGACCATCGACCGCGGCGCCTTCGATGACACGGTGATCGGCGAAAACACCAAGATCGACAACCTCGTGCAGATCGCCCACAACGTGCGCGTGGGCCGCAATTGCGTGATGGCCGCACATACCGGCATCTCCGGCAGCGTGGCGATCGGCGACGGCGCTCAGTTCGGCGGCCGCGCCGGCGTGGCCGACCACGTCACCATCGGGACAGGCGCGCGCGTGGGCGCGGCGGCCGGGGTGATGAAGGACATTCCGCCGGGCGAAACCTGGGGCGGCATGCCGGCCCGGCCGATTCGGCATTGGCTGAAGGAGACCGCGTGGCTCGCGCGCATGGCGGGCCGGCGGGGCGGGGGAGACGGATGAGTCGCAAGGCGCCCGGGGCCGAGAGCCCTACCGAGATCGACATCACCGAGGTGCTGGCGCGGATTCCGCACCGCTTCCCGTTCCTGCTGGTGGACCGCTGCGAGGAGTACAAGCCCTCGGAATCGATCGTCGGCATCAAGTGCGTGACGGTGAACGAGCCCTTCTTCCAAGGCCATTTCCCCGACTATCCGGTGATGCCGGGCGTGCTGCTGATCGAGGCCATGGCCCAGACGGGCGCCGTCCTGATGTCGAAGTCGCTCGACGTCGACACCGCCGGCAAGGCGATCTTCTTCATGTCGGCCGACAACTGCCGGTTCCGCGCGCCGGTCCGCCCGGGCGACGTGATCCGCATGCCGGTGCGCGTGGTGCGCCACCGCGGCGACGTCTTCAAGTTCGCCGGCCAAGCGATGGTGGGCGACAAAGTCGCGGCGGAGTGCGAATTCGCCGCCATGGTCGTGGAGACCTGACCACTTGTCCGTCGACATCCATCCCACCGCTCTTGTCGCGGACGGCGCCGAACTGGCCGACGGCGTCAGCATCGGCCCCTTCACGATCGTCGGGCCCAAGGTGCGCATCGGCGCGCGCACGCGGATCCTGGCCCATGCGGTCATCGAAGGACGCACCCGGATCGGCGAGGATTGCCTGGTGCGCAATCACGCCAATCTCGGCGGCCCGCCGCATCACGTCAGCTACGCCGGCGGACCGGTCGAGGATCTGCCGCAGGAACTGATCATCGGCGACCGCAACAAGATCTGGGAGCACGTCACCATGCACGTCGCGGCCACGGACGGCGGCGTCACGCGCGTTGGCGACGACGGCATGTTCATGGCGACCAGCCACGTCGGCCATGACTGCGTGGTGGGCGACAACGTCATCCTGGCCCATTCCGCCACCCTCGGCGGCCACGTGCACGTGGGCGATTTCGTGATGGTGAGCGGCCTCGCGGCGGTCCACCAGCACTGTCGTGTCGGGCGCTACTCCTTCATCGGCGGCCTGGCGGCGGTGACCAAGGATGTGATCCCGTACGGCCTGGTATGGGGCAACCACGCCCACCTCGAGGGCCTGAACCTCGTGGGCCTCAAGCGTCGCAACTTCGACCGCGACACGATCGCGGAGCTGCGCTCGGCCTATCGCCTGCTGTTCGCCGAGGAGGGCACCTTCCAGGAACGCATCGAGGATGCCGCCAGCGTCTTCGCCGCCAGCGCGCCGGTCATGGAGATCATCGACTTCATCCGCGCCGACGCCAGCCGCCCGCTCTGCCTGCCCGAACGGGAGGTCTGATGGAAAAGCTGGGCCTGATCGCGGGCGGCGGCGCGCTGCCGGTCGAGATCGCCCAGCACTGCGAGCGCTCCGGCCGGCCGCTGTTCGTCATCCGGCTGAAGGGCTTCGCGGGCGCCGACCTAGCGCCCTACGCCGGCGCCGAGGTCGGCCTGGCCGAGCTGGGCAAGTGCCTGAAAGCGCTGAAGCGGGCCGGCTGCCGGGCGATCTGCCTGGCGGGCAATGTGGCGCGCCCCGACTTCTCCAGCCTCGTGCCCGATCTGCGCGGTCTGATGCTGCTGCCCAAGGCGGTCGCGGCGGCGCGCAAGGGCGACGACGCCCTGTTGCGGCTGCTGGTCGACGAGTTCGAGAAGGAGGGCTTCGCGGTCGAAGGCGCCCACGAGGTGATGGAGGACCTGTCGCTCCCAGCTGGCCTGCTTGGCGCACGCGGGCCGACGGATGACGATATGGCGGACGCCTTGCGCGCACTGGACGTGGCGCGCGCCATCGGCCGGCTCGACGTGGGACAGGCCGCCGTGGTCGCCCACGGTCTGGTGCTGGCCGTGGAGGCCCAGGAAGGCACCGACGCCATGCTGGCCCGTGTGGCCGATCTGCCGGCCCACCTGCGGGGCAAGCCGGGCGCCGGCGCGGGCGTGCTCGCCAAGGCGCCCAAGCCGATCCAGGAAACCCGGGTGGACCTGCCGACCATCGGCGTCGCCACCGTGCAGGGCGTCGCCCGCGCCGGTCTGGCCGGGATCGTGGGCGAAGCGGGCCGCCTGCTGGTGCTCGACCGCGAGGCGACGCTGGCGCTGGCGGACGAACTCGGCGTCTTCATCCTGGGCGTCGAGCACGACGGGACGTGAACGCGCGGCCGCTCACGGTGATGCTGGTGGCCGCCGAGGCCTCCGGCGACGACCGCGGAGCCGGCCTTGCGCGCGCTCTTCGCCGTCGATTGGGCGAGGGCGTCCGGTTCGTCGGGGTTGGCGGCGCGCGGATGGCGGCCGAGGGCGTCCAAAGCCCGTTCGATATCGCCGACCTGTCGATCTTCGGCCTGTTGGAGGGACTGCTCGCCTATCCCAAGGTGGTGCGCCGCGCCGAGGAAACCGCCGCCGTGGCCGCCAGGGAGAAGCCCGACGTCGCGGTGCTGATCGACTCCTGGGGCTTCACCCTGCGGGTGGCGCAGCGGCTGCGGCGGGCGACGCCCGGCCTGCCCCTGGTGAAATACGTCGCGCCGCAGGTCTGGGCCTCGCGGCCCGGCCGGGCGCGGACGGCGGCGCGATGGTACGACCTCCTGCTCACCATCCTCGGCTTTGACGCGCCGGCGTTCGAGCGCGAGGGGCTGAAGACCGTATTTGTCGGGAACTCGACATTGGTAGTCGATTTCGCGACGGCCGATCCGGACCGCCTCCGCCGCGAGATCGGGGCGGGAGCCGACGATCCGATCCTGCTGGTCCTGCCGGGCAGTCGTCCTGTCGAGATCGAGCGCGTCATGCCGGCGTTCGAGGACGCCGTGCGCCTGCTGAAAGCCGAGCGCCCGAACCTTCAGGTCGTGATCCCCGCCGCGTCCACCGTGGCCGAAGGGGTGAAGGCGCGCGTGGCCGGTTGGCCGTTCCGCGCCCACGTTGTCGAGGGCGAAGCCGCCAAGCGCGACGCGATGAAGGCGGCGACCGTCGCGCTCGCTTGCTCCGGCACCGTGACGACCGAGCTTGCGCTGGCGGGCTGCCCGATGGTGGTGGCCTATCGCCTGGGGCCGGTCACCTACGCGGTGCTCAAGCGGATGATCCGCACCAAGTATGTGACGCTGTTCAACATCGCCGCGCAGGACTTCGTCGCGCCGGAGATGATCCAGGCCGACTGCAACGGACCCGACCTGGCGCGCGCGATCGCGATGCGCCTGGATGACGCCGGCCTGCGGGGCCGGCAGGTCGAACGCCAGAATGCGGCGCTTCTCAAGATGGGCCGCGGCGGCCCCGATCCGAACGAGGCCGCCGCGGACGCGATCCTGAACCTGTTGAAGGCCTAGCGCTTGTCGATAGGCGTGTAGGCCCGCTCGGGGGCGCCGGTGTAGATCTGCCGCGGACGGCCGATCTTCTGGGACGGATCCTCGATCATTTCCTTCCACTGGGCGATCCAGCCCACCGTGCGCGCCAGGGCGAACAGCACCGTGAACATCTCGGCCGGGAAGCCTAGCGCCCGCAGCGTGATGCCCGAGTAGAAGTCGACGTTCGGGTAGAGCTTGCGCTCGATGAAGAACTCGTCGCTGAGCGCGATCTTCTCGAGTTCCATGGCCACCTTGAGCAGCGGGTCGTCCTGGTGGCCCACGGCCTCCAGAACCTCATGGCAGGTCTGCTGCATGACCTTCGCGCGCGGGTCGTAGTTCTTGTAGACCCGGTGGCCGAAGCCCATCAGCAGATAGCGCCGGTCCTTCACGCCCTGGACGAACTCGGGGATGCGATCGACCGAGCCGATCTCGCCCAGCATGTTCAGCGCTTCTTCGTTGGCGCCGCCGTGCTTGGGGCCCCACAGCGAGGCGATGCCGGCTGCGATGCAGGCGAACGGGTTGGCGCCCGACGAGCCCGCGAGACGGACGGTGGAGGTCGAGGCGTTCTGCTCGTGATCGGCGTGCAGGATGAAGATGCGGTCCATGGCCCGCGTCAGCACCGGATTGGGCTTCCAGTCCTCGGCCGGAACCGAGAAGCACATCTTCAGGAAGTTCTCCGCGTAGCTCAGCTCGTTGCGCGGGTACACGAACGGCTGGCCGCGGGAGTACTTGAACGCGCGCGCCGCGATCGTCGGCATCTTGGCGATCAGCCGGTGGGCGGAGATCATCCGCTGTTCCGGATCGTTGATATCGGTGCTGTCGTGGTAGAAGGCCGACATGGCGCCGACCGCGCCGACCATGATCGCCATCGGGTGAGCATCCCGACGGAAGCCTTGGAAAAACCGATCGAACTGCTCATGCACCATGGTGTGGTAGGTGATGTTGTGCTCGAACTCGGAGAACTGCGACGCGCTGGGCAGTTCGCCGTGGAGCAGGAGGTAGCAGACCTCCAGGAAGCTGGACCTTTCGGCCAACTGGTCGATCGGGTAGCCGCGATGGAGCAGCACGCCCTTGTCGCCGTCGATGAAGGTGATCTTGCTCTCGCAGGAAGCCGTCGACGTGAAGCCCGGATCGTAGGTGAACACGTCGGCTTCCGCGTACAGTTTGCGGATGTCGATCACCGCGGGGCCGTCCGTGCCTTTCAGGACGGGGAGGTCGACCGACTTGCCACCAAGTTCGAACTTCGCCGTGTCGCCCATAAGGCCCCCTTTCGCGGTTGCGAGATGAAAACTCTCGGCGCTTATACCCCTTTACGCGGGGAGCGAAAGCGCGTCGTCGATACGACCCAGGGACTCCTCCCGGCCGAGCGCGGTCATGGCGCCGGCGAGATCGGGCGCCGGCGATCCGCCGGAGAGCACGGCGCGCAGCTGCGGACCGAACTTTCCAAGACCGACGCCTTCGCTTTCGGCGAAAGCGCGCAGGGCCGTCTCCAGTGAGGGGACATCCCAGGCGCCCACAGCGCCGAGCGCCGCGCGCAGGCGTTTGAAGCGGGCGGCCATCTCGGCGTCGGCGAGTTGAGCGCGGGTCTTTTCCGGCAGCTCGAGCGGACGATCCTTCAGCACGAACAGCACGGCGTCGGCCAGCTCCAGGGTCGTCTTCGCCCCTTCGCGGACGAACGGAATGGTGTGGGCGATCAGGGCGTGATCGGCCTCGCGCACGCGCACCTCACGGCTTTCGAGGATGCCGACGACCAGTTCGGCGAGCCGCGCCGGGTCGGCCAGGCGGATGTAGTGGTTGTTGAGGTGGTTGAGCTTGTCCCAGTCGAGGCGGGCCGGGGCGCTCACCACGTCCTTGATGTCGAACCACGAGATCGCCTCGGCGTCCGAGAAGATCTCGTCGTCGCCGTGGCCCCAGCCGAGTTTGGCCAGGTAGTTGCGCAGGGTCTCGGGCAGATAGCCCATGTCGTCGAATTCGGTGACCGCCTGCGCGCCGTGCCGCTTGGACAGCTTCTTGCCGTCCGGCCCGTTGATCATCGGCAGGTGGGCCCACGCCGGAACCTCCCAGCCGAGGCCTTGGTAGATGAGCGTCTGCCGCGCGGCGTTGTTGAGGTGGTCGTCGCCGCGGATCACGTGCGTGATCTCCATGTCGTGGTCGTCGACCACGACGGCGAGGTTGTAGGTGGGCGTACCGTCCGTGCGGAGCAGGATCAGGTCGTCCAGGGTGCGGTTTTCGAAGCGGATCAGGCCCTTCACCTTGTCGTCGACCAGGGTCTCGCCGTCCTGCGGAGCCTTCAGGCGCACGACGAAGGGGCGGTCCGGCGCGTCGTTGGGAGACAGGTCGCGCCACGGCGAGCGGACGACGCGCCCTTCGGCGCGGGCCAACTCGCGCTCGGCCTCGAGCTCTTCGGGCGTCATGTAGTCGCGATAGGCCGAGCCTCGGGCCAGCATCTCGTCCACCACGGCCCGGTGACGGTCGGCGCGCGCGAACTGGAACACCGGCGGCTCGTCGGCTTCCAGGCCCATCCAGCGCAGGCCGTCGATGATCACCTGGACCGCCGCCTCGGTGGAGCGCTCGCGGTCGGTGTCTTCGATCCGGAGCAGGAACTGGCCGCCGGTGTGGCGCGCGTAAAGCCAGTTGAAAAGCGCCGTCCGAGCCGTGCCAATATGCATCATGCCCGTGGGCGAGGGGGCGATACGGGTGCGGACGGGACGGTCTGACATAGAGCTCGGAGGGGCTGGCGGCGGCGCGGCCTCGGCCGCGGGGGCGCCTCTTAGCACGCGCCTTCCCCGCCGGCCTAGCCTGGGGCGGGTTTGGGGCTGGCTGACCGACCAGGCCGACGCCCAGGCGGATCGCTGGACGCTCTGGACCCCGGTGGCGTTCGGCCTGGGCTGCGGGCTCTACTTCGGCCTTCCGCGCGAGCCGCAGGCCTGGATCGCCTGGGCGCTGCTGCCGGCGGTGGCCGGGCTGCTCGTGGCGGCGCGCGCCAGCCCGTGGCGCGGCCCCGCCATGGCCGCGGCCCTCGTCGCCTGCGCTCTGGGCGGTTTCGCGGTGGCCAAGCTGCGGACCCAGGCGGTGAAGGCCCCCTTGGCGCAGGTCAGCGCCCGGCCGCACGCCGTCGAGGCCTGGGTCGTCGATATCGCCTCGCCAGGGCAGGGCGGCCAGCGGCTGCTGCTGGCGCCGATCCACGTCAGCGGCTGGGCCGCGGGGGAGACGCCGATCCGCGCGCGCATGACGCTGCGGCCCGGGACTCCGTTGCCCGCGCCTGGCCAGGCCATCCGCGCCTTCGCCATCCTCAATCCGCCCCCGCCGCCGGCCAGCCCCGGCGCGTACGACTTCGCGCGTGACGCCTATTTCCAGAGCGTCGGCGCCGTGGGCCTCGCGCTCGGCGAGCCGCGGCCGCTGGAGCCGCAGGCGCGGCCGCCGTGGCGACTGGCGCTGGCCATGCGGATCAACGCCGTGCGCTGGGCGCTCACCCAAAGGATCGTCGACGCGCTCGGCCCCGAGACCGGCGGGCTCGCCGCGGCCATGACCACGGGGCACGAGGCCTTCATTCCCCGCGAGCAGGTCGACAACCTGCGCGCCGCCGGCCTGGCCCACATCATCTCGATCAGCGGCCTGCACATGGCCATCGTCGGCGGCTTCGCCTTCGCGGCCGCCCGGCTCGCCATCGCCGCCTGGCCCTGGCTGGCGCTGCGCATCCACGGCAAGAAGGCCGCCGCCCTCGTGGGACTGGCCGCGGTGGGCGGCTACCTCGTGCTTTCGGGCGCGCCGCCGCCGGCCGAGCGCGCCGCCATCACCGCGAGCGTCGCCTTCCTGGCCATCCTTGCCGACCGGCAGGCGATCAGCCTGCATGCGCTGGCGCTGGCCGCCATGGCGGTAATGCTGCTTCAGCCGGAGGCGGTGACCGAGCCGGGCTTTCAGATGTCGTTCGCGGCGACCGCCGCCCTGGTGGCGCTCGCCGAGATCTGGCCGCGGTCGGTGAAAGAGATCGACGTGCCCTGGCCGATCCGGCTCGTGCAGGGCGCCGCGAGTTGGACGGCCGCCAGCCTGGCGGTCAGCTTCGTGGCCGGCCTCGCCACCGGGCCGTTCGCGATCCAGCATTTCAACCGGGTCTCGACCTGGGGCCTGTTCGCCAACCTGGCGGCCGCGCCGATCTCGTCGTTCCTGATGATGCCCGGCCTCGCGCTCGGCGCGGCGCTGACGCCGTTCGGCCTGGGACGCGCGCCGCTGGAGGTGGCCGGCTGGGCCATCGGCCTGATCAACCAGGTCGCCGCCTGGGCCGCCGCCGCGCCGGCCTCCCAGCTTGTCGTGCCCAGCGCGCCCGACTGGGCGCTGCCGGCGAGTTTCCTGGGACTGCTGTTCGCGTGCCTGTGGCGAGGGCCTTTGCGCTGGGCGGGCGTACCTCTGGCCATGGCGGTGCTCTGGGCGCCCAGGCCCGCGCCGCCGGACATCTGGATCAGCGCCGACGGCGCCGCCGTGGCCGTGCGCGATGGCCACGATGCGGTGCTGCTGCGCCCGGACGTGAAGCTCTTCGGCGCGGAACTGTGGGCGCGGCGGCGTGGGCTGGCGCCGCTTGAGACCGAGGCCGAACGCGACCGGCGTTTCGATTGCGATCAGTGGAGCTGCCGGCCGGGCCCCGACGCGCCCGTGCGCGTGGCGGCGGCCTGGAACCTCAAGCGGCCCCTGCGCCCCGGCCGGCTCGACGCGCTGTGTGCAGGGGCCGACCTCGTGGTCCTGCGCAACGCCTTCCGGCCCGAAAGCTGCGGCGCGCCGACCGTCCTGACCGGCGCCGACTTCGCGGCCGGCGGTTCGGCCGAGCTCTATCGGGAAGGGCAGGGCTGGCGGGTCGTCTGGGCTCAGGACGCGCGTGGGCGCCGGCCGTGGACATGGGGCTACGACCCGCGATGATGTTCGCCAGGTCGCTGCGTCCGCGTGTGATGAGCGGAGAGATCACCTGCAGCGTCCGCGTCTGGCTGACGCCGCGGGTGAGGGTGGGCGGCCGCTATCGGCTGGGCCCGGGGTTCATCGAAGTGACGCGCCTCATCGAGATCGACCTCGCCGATGTCGACGACGATTTGGCGCGCCGCTCGGGCTTCGACGATCTCGAGGCTTTGATGGCCGTCGCCCGCCACGGTCGCGGCGAGCGTGTCTTCGTGGTCGAGTTTGCCTACCGTCCTAGTGATAGCGGCGGATGAGGCCCACCAGCTTGCCCTGCACCGACACCCGGTCGGGGCCGAAGATGCGGGTCTCATAGGCGGGGTTGGCGGCTTCCAGCGCGATCGACGCGCCCTTCTTGCGCAGCCGCTTCAAGGTGGCTTCCTCACCATCCACCAGAGCCACGACGATGTCGCCGGACACGGCGCTGTCCGTCCGGCGGATGACCACGAAGTCCCCGTCGAGGATGCCGGCGTTGATCATGGAGTCGCCCGAAATCTCGAGCACGAAGTGCTCGCCCGCGCCCAGGATCGTCTCGGGCACGGGGATGCGGTCACGCTCCTGCTGGATCGCCTCGATCGGCGTGCCGGCCGCAATGCGCCCGAGAATGGGCAGGTCGCGCGTGTCGTTGGCGACCGCCGGCATGGCGACGCCTGCGTCGACAAGCTGCGGCTTGAAGGGGGCTCGGCCCTTGGGGGGCGCGGCGGCGGTCGCCTGCTGCGGCAGCTTGACCACCTCAAGCGCCCTGGCCCGGTGCGGCAGCCGACGTAGGAAGCCGCGTTCCTCCAGGGCCGTGATCAGCCGGTGGATGCCGGACTTGGACGCGAGGTCCAGGGCGTCCTTCATCTCGTCGAAGGAGGGGGAGACGCCGGTTTCCTTGATCCGCTCATGGATGAACATCAGGAGTTCATGCTGCTTGCGGGTGAGCATTGCGGGGCCTCGCAGAACAAAGCGCTAACGTCTGAAGATGTTCTCTAGGTGTTCTGGGTTAATGTCAAGTTGATGGGCCGCTGTTTGAATTTCCAGCGGAATTTCGACGCTGTCGGGCCGTGGCGCAGGCGAATCGTGAGGTTTCGGTCGCGATTTTCCCAAACTGTCACCGGCGTGTGATTTGAGATGTCACAGCTTTCACGAGTGTATGTGCGCTGTCCGCGAACATCGTTCGCCGGCGCCGGAGGACGACCATGACCACCACATCCGCCAGGACGAAGGCGTTCCTGAGCCAGGTGCTGCCGCCGCCGGCCGCCGAGGCCTTGGCGGCGGGCGCCGGCCTCGGGGGCGCCGAGGCCATGGGCTCGCGGTACGACGACGAAGACGCCAACGCGGCGCTGGCGAAGATCGGGACGGCCGAAGAGATGACGCCCGCCCAGCAGTTCGCGGCCGAGGCGATCATCATCCCGGACCATCGGCCGGCCATCGCCATCGCCAACGGCGACTACGAGGTCACCCAGGCCGACTGGCTGGAGCTGAACCGGGGGCAGGCGAAGGCGAGGATCAAGGCCGCGATCCCGGCGGTCGGCCGGGTCGAACTGCCGAAGCATCCCAGCCTGCCCTACGGCGGCACGGGCTTCGTGGTGGGCGGCGGGCTGATGATGACCAATCGGCATGTGGCCGAGATCTTCACCCAGGGCCTTGGCATGGGCCCGCTGGCGTTCCGATCGGGCCAGACGGCGGCCGTCGACCTCAAGCGCGAGGTGACCAGCACCGCGCCGCACCTGCTGGAGGTGCGTGACGTGCTGATGATCCATCCCTTCTGGGACATGGCGCTGCTGCGTGTCGCGGGGCTCCCGTCGTCGATCGCACCGCTCAGTCTCGCGCTCGCGACGCCCGAGGACATGGCCGGCCAGCCGGACGTGGCCGTCATCGGCTACCCGGCGTTCGATCCCCGCAACGATCCCGAAGTGCAGCGGAGGGTCTTCGGCGGCCTCTACAACGTCAAGCGCCTCCAGCCCGGCAAGCTGAGAGGGCGCGAAACCATCGAGAGCTTCGGACACGATGTCTCGGCGGTGACGCACGACGCCTCGACGTTGGGCGGGGCGTCCGGCTCGGCCGTCGTCCACGTGGCCAGCGGAGAGATCGCCGCGCTGCACTTCGCGGGCGTCTACCTGAAGGCCAACTACGGCGTGCCGGGCATGGAGCTGGCCCGGGACGCCAGGGTCGTCGACGCGGGCGTGAAGTTCGCCGGCGAGCCGAAGCCGGACAGCGCGGCGAAGGCGTGGTGGACCGGCTTCGACGCCGAGCGGTCGCCCGCCGCCGCCGGGCCGGCGCCCGCCTTGGTCACGGGCGGCGACGGCTCGGTCACCTTCACCGCGCCCCTGGAGATCACGATCCGTCTGGGCGCGCCGGTCCAGGCGGCGGCCGTCACCCCGGCGGTCGAGGCCATGGTCGAGCCGTTCCACGATCCCGACCTTGCGGACCGCCAGGGCTACGCTCAGGCGTTCCTCGGCGCCGAGCTGCCCTTGCCGGAACTCAAGGACGAATCGCTGGCCGCGCCGGTGGATGGCGGCGGGCATATCCTGACCTACAGCCACCACTCGATCGTCATGCACAGGCGCCGCCGGCTGGCGCTGTTCGCCGCCTCCAACATCGACACGAGCCAGGATCTGCGGCGGCCCGAGCCGGGGCGGGACTACACCCGCAAAGGCCTGACGGGCCTGGGCAAGAACGACCAGGAGAAGTGGTTCCTCGACGAGCGCATCTCCGAGGCCCACCAGTTGCCCGACCGGTTCTTCACCAAGGACAAGGGCGCCTTCGACAAGGGCCATATCGTGCGGCGCGAGGACGTGGCCTGGGGCTCGACCTACGACGCCGTGCGGGTGGCCAACGGCGACACCTACTATGTCACCAATTGTTCGCCGCAGGTCGCCGGCTTCAACCGCTCGGCCAACGGTGTGGAGAACTGGGGCGATCTGGAGAACTATGTCCTGAAGCAGGCGGGCTCCGAGCGGCTGTCGCTGTTTTCGGGGCCCGTGCTGGCCGATGACGATCCGTTCTTCCTCGGTGTCGACGACCAGGGCCATGTGCGGATCCAGATCCCGCGGGCGTTCTGGAAAGTGGTGGTCGCCGCCAAGGACGGACAACTCCAAAGCTTCGGCTTCCTGCTGGAGCAGGACCTCTCGGGCGTTCCGCTGGAGTTCGTCGTCGATGCGGTCTGGCGCGCGCACCTGAAGCCGATCGCCGAGCTCGAAGCGAAGCTGCAGGTGCGGTTCCCCGACGCCGTGCGGGCCGGCGACCAGGCCGGCCAGCCGGCCGGCGAGGCGGTGCGGATGTCGGCGGGCCTGATCTGACGGCGACTAGGCGAGCAGCGCCCGTGTCGCGGCGGTGACGTCGGTCTGACGCATCAGGCTCTCGCCGACGAGCATGGCGGTCGCGCCGGCGCGTTCCAGTCGAACGACGTCGTCGGGCGTGAAGATGCCGCTCTCGGTGACGAGCAGGGCGTCGGGCGGGGCGGTCGAGGACAGGCGCTCGGTCACGGCGAGATCGGTGACGAAGGTCCGCAGGTCGCGGTTGTTCACGCCCACCAGGTCGGCGCCGAGGTCGGCGGCGCGCGCCATCTCGGCCTCGTCGTGGACCTCCACGAGGGCGTCCATGCCCAGCGCACGAGCGCCGGCCAGCAGATCGGCGGCGAGGACGTCGTCCACCATCGCCAGGATGATCAGGATCGCATCGGCGTCCAGGGCGCGGCTCTCGGCCACCTGCCAGGGGTCGACCAGGAACTCCTTGCGCAGGCAGGGCAGGGCGACCGCCTCGCGAGCCTGGGCCAGATAGGCGTCGGCGCCCTGGAAGCTCGGCGTGTCGGTGAGGACGGAGAGGCAGGCCGCGCCGCCCGCCTCATAGGCGCGGGCCAGCGCCGGCGGATCGAAGTCGGCGCGGATCAGGCCCTTCGAGGGCGAGGCCTTCTTGATCTCGGCGATCAGGGCGAGGCGGCCAGGCGCGTGGGCGCGCTCCAGGGCGGCCCGGAAGCCACGGGCCGGCGAGGCGATACTGGTGTCGACCCGCGGGCGCGCCGCCTTGCGGCCGGCCACGTCCTCGCGCTTGTAGGCGGCGATCTTCTGCAGGATGTCGCTCATCGGCCGGCGATCTCGACCAGCTTGTCGAGCGCGGCTTGCGCGCGGCCCTCGTCGATGATCCGGCCGGCCAGCTCGACCCCCTCGCGCAGGGTCTCGACCTTCTCGCCCACCAGGAACGCCGCGGCGGCGTTCAGCAGCACGATGTCGCGGTACGGACCGGCCTCGCCCTTGAGCAGGCGGCGCAGCGCCTCGGCGTTCTCGGCCGGCGAGCCGCCGGTGAGGTCGGCCAGGGCGGCGCGCTTCAGGCCAACGGCCTCGGGCGTCACGGTGAACAGGCGCACCTGGCCCTCGCGATACTCCGCGACGCTGGTCTCGCCCGTGGTGCTCATCTCGTCGAGGCCGCCGCCGTGGACCACCCAGGCCCGCTCAGACCCGAGCGCGCCCAGCACCTGCGCCAGCGGCGCCACCCAGCGCTCGGCGAACACGCCCACCACCTGGCGCTGCGCGCCGGCCGGATTGGTCAGCGGGCCCAGCAGGTTGAAGATGGTGCGGAAGCCCAGTTCGGCGCGGATGGGCGAGACGTGCCGCATCGCCCCGTGGTGGGCCGGCGCGAACAGGAAGCAGATCCCGGCCTCGTCCAGCGCCTTGAGCTGGCGCTCCATGCCCGGGTCGATGTCGACGCCCAACTCGGAAAGCACGTCGGCGCCGCCCGACTTCGACGACAGCGCCCGGTTGCCGTGCTTGGCCACCTTCAGCCCGCCGCCGGCCGCCACGAAGCCCACGGCGGTCGAGATGTTGAGCGTGTGGAGGCCATCGCCGCCGGTGCCACAGACGTCGATGGTGGGGTAGGGCGGCTCCAGGTGGATCGCCGCGCGCCGCATGGCCCGCGCGCAGGCCGTGATCTCGCCCAGGGTCTCGCCGCGCATGCGCATGGCCGTCAGCGCGGCGCCCACCTGGGCGGGTGTGGGTTCGCCGCGCAGGCAGGCGGCGAAGAAGTCCTGCGCGTCGTCCTCCGAAAGCGTTCCGCCGTCGGCAAGGCGCATCAGCAACGGCTTGAAGGCGTCGGACATCTGCGCGGGCGACTAGACTTGCGCCGTGCGGCGCACGCCCGCGAGGTCGAGGAAATTCGCCAGGAGTTCGTGGCCGCACTCGGTGGCGATCGACTCCGGATGGAACTGGACGCCATGGATCGGGCGCGTCTTGTGCTGTACGCCCATGATCTCGCCATCCTCGGTGCGGGCGGTCACGTCCAGGACCTGCGGCAGATCGTCGTTTTCAACCGAAAGGCTATGGTAGCGGGTGGCCGTGAAAGGGTTCTTCAACCCCGCGAACACACCCGTATTCGTGTGATGGATAAGGCTGGTTTTCCCATGCATGAGGGCGCGGGCTCGGATGACGGAGCCGCCGAAGGCCTGGCCGATCGCCTGGTGCCCGAGGCAGACGCCCAGAATTGGCAGGGATTCCGGCGCTTCGCCGATGAGCCCGAGACAGATTCCGGCTTCGTTTGGCGTACACGGCCCGGGGCTCAGCAGCACCGCCTCGGGGCGCAGGGCCAGCGCCTGTTCGACCGTGATCGCATCATTGCGATGGACGATCGTCTCAGCCCCCAACTCGTTCAGATAATGGACGAGGTTGTAGGTGAAGCTGTCGTAGTTATCGACGACGAGGATCATGGCCCCTCTCTAGGCGCTGCCGCCGCCCGCGCCAAGCGGGATGCTGGGCGATGGGCCGACGGGTCGGCGCTCGACGCCAGGGAGATGTTCCGCGCCCGCGCCCTGCTCGAACCGGAGCCGCGCCGCGACCCGATGTGGCCGGCGCTCGCCGCGGCCATGCTGCTGGCCCTCACCTCGGTGGCGTTCGCGGCGATCTCGGTCCTGGCGCCGCCCGTGACGACCGAGCACACGGCCCAGAGCGCGCCAAGCTGACCCCCTGACCCTGATCTGGGCGCGAAATCGCCGCGTTCAAGAATTGGCAGACGGCGATTTTCCGCAGAGGCTCCGTCCCCTCACAAGGGGGAGATGGCGACATGCGGGATCTGGCGGGCAAGACGGCGTTCGTGACCGGGGCGGCTTCGGGCATCGGCCTCGGCATCGCCCGGGCGCTGGCCCAGGCCGGGGTGAAGGTGATGCTCTGCGACATCGAGCGCGGGCCCCTGGCCGCCGCGGTGGAGGGGCTCCAGCGCACCAACGCCGACGTCGACAGCGTGCTGGCCGACGTTTCGCTGAAGGCCGAGCTGCAGGCCGCGGCCGAGGCGACGACGGCGCGGTTCGGCGAGGTCCACATCCTGGTCAACAACGCCGGCGTCGGCGGCGGCGGCGTCTACGGCAACTGGACCGACGCCGGCTGGGACTGGCTGCTCTCGGTGAACCTGAGGGCGGTCATCTGGGGCGTGGAGATCTTCGGGCCCCTGATCGAAAAGCACGGCGAGGGCGGCCACATCGTCTCCACCGCGTCGATCGCGGGCCTGATCTCGGGGTCGAGCAGCCCCTACAGCGTGACCAAATACGGCGTGGTCGCGCTCTCCGAAGCGCTGCGGCTGGAACTGGCGCCGCGCGGGATCGGCGTGTCGGTGCTGTGCCCCGGGCTGATCCGCACCAACATCATGGATTCGGCCCGCAACGTCCCGAGCCGGTTCGCCGGCGACCAGCCGAAGCCGCCGTCTGAAGGCCCGGCCGCCGAAGGGCTCAAGGCGTTCCGCGAGGCGCTGGCCCAGGGGATCGATCCGAACTACGTGGGCGAACTGGTCCGCGAGGGGATCGAGGGCGACTGGCCCTACATCTTCACCGACACCCAGTTCGAGCCGAACGTCGACGCCCGCTTCGCGGCCATCAAGCAGGGCTTCGACCGCATCCGCGATCGCAAGCCCAGCCACTAGAGCCTTCCCGGATCAAGTGGGATCACCTGATCCGGGCAAGAAGGCTCCATCTTCAAGCATGTGGAGCCCGTCCGGGCTGGTGAACCGGTATCCGCTTCACCCTGACGGGCTCTAGACGAAGCGCCAGCTCTCCTCGGCGGCGTCGCGCAGGGCGCGGGCCTTGTGCAGCGTCTCTTCGTACTCGGCGTCAGGGTCGCTGTCGGCCACGACTCCCCCGCCGGCCTGGACGTACATCGTCTGGTCCTTGAAGAGGGCGGTGCGCAGGACGATGCAGGTGTCGACCGAGCCGTCAGAGCCGAAGTAGCCGACGGCCCCGGCGTAGGCGATGCCGCGCTTCTCGATCTCGAGTTCGTCGATGATCTCCATGGCGCGGACCTTGGGCGCGCCCGAGAGCGTGCCGGCGGGCAGGGCGGCCATCACCACGTCCACCGGGTCCAGGCCATCCGGCGCATCGCCCTCGACGTTGGAGACCAGGTGCATCACGCGCTTGTAGCGCTCGACGAAGAAGCTGTCGGTCACCCGCACGCGGGGCGTGCGCGGGCCGGTCTGGGGCGACTCGTTGGCGCCGGCCTGCTTCAGCATCGCGACCCGGCCCACGTCGTTGCGGCCGAGGTCCAGCAACATGAGATGCTCGGCCCGCTCCTTGGGGTCGGAGATCAGCTCTTCCTCCAGCCGGCGGTCCTCCTCCGGCGTGGCGCCGCGCGGCCGGGTGCCGGCGATCGGACGGATGGTGATCTTGCCGTCGCGGAGACGCACCAGGATTTCGGGGCTTGAGCCGGCCAGCTGGAAGTCGCCGAAGTTCAGGAAGAACAGGAAGGGCGAGGGATTGCTGCGGCGAAGCGACCTGTAGAGCGCGAACGGGTCGCGCGTGAACGGCGCCCGGAACCGGTGGCTGGGCACCACCTGGAAGATGTCGCCGGCGCGGATGTACTCCTTCGCCTTCTCCACCATCACCTTGTAGGCCTCGCGGCTGATCGGGCTGGTGAAACGATCGGGTTCGGGCTCAGCGGTTCCCGAGAGCGGCGGCGCAGGACGCTTCAGGTCGGCGGCGACGGCGGCCAGCCGCGCCTGGGCGGCGGCGTAGGCGTCCGCGGCCGAAGCGCCCTCCGGCCGTACCGGCGTCACCAGCAGGATCTCCTGGGCGATGGCGTCGAAGATGGCCACGATCGAGGGGCGCGCCAGCACGCCGTCGGGCAGGCCCAGCGGGTCGGGATTCACGTCGGGCAGGTTCTCGACCAGCCGGATGGTGTCGTAGCCCAGCGCGCCGAAGACGCCGGCCGCCATCGGCGGCAGCCCGGCCGGCAGCTCGATGCGGGAGGCCGCCAACACGTCGCGCAAGGAGTCGAGCGCGCCGCCCGCCTGCGCCTCGAACCGCTCGGCGGCGACACCGGCGCCCCGGGCGATCTCGGCCTGGTCGCCCCGGCAGCGCCAGACGAGGTCGGGGTTGAGCGTGATGATCGAGTACCGCGCGCGGAAGGCGCCGCCTTCGACGGACTCGAACAGGAAGGCGTACGGCTTGCCGTGGCCGATTTTCAGGAACGCCGAGACCGGCGTTTCCAGGTCGTCCACCAGACGGGTCCAAACGACCTGGGGGGCGCCGCCGTCGTAGGTCGAACGGAAGGCCTCGAACGGCGGCTCGGTCTTCACCCCTTCTTCTCCGGCGTAGGCGTCTGGTCTTCGAGCGGGGCGAACCCGAGCGCGGAACGGGCGCGGTCGGGGTGGACGACCACCTTCATCTTGGAGCGCGCATAGGTCCGCGCTGTCTCATCGAGGTCGCGCGCCAGCGCCATCGTGAGATCGCGGCGGCCGGCCTCGGCCAGCTGGGCGGCGGTCGGACCGGCGTCCATCTTCACGTTGCCGACCTGGGCCACGATCAGGCCTCCAGCGCCGGGAGCCGACCACGCCTCGCCGGCCTTGGCCGAGAAGGTGCGGCCGAGGACGTCGCGGCCCAGCTCCTGGTGCTGGCCGGCCGTCTGCCGGGTGAGGCCTTCGACGCGGGCCACCGTGTAGTGTTCCGACTTGGCCACGGCTTCCAGAGACTCGCCCTTCTCGATGCGGCCGATGAGCGTCTTGGCGCGGGCGTCCATCTGCCGGATCAGCTCGCGCTGCATCCAGAAGCGGGTCAGCTGCGGGCGGATCTCGTCAAGCGGCGGCACGTGCGCAGGCTCGATCTTCTCGACGCGCACGGCGTAATAGGCCCCGTCGCCCAGCTCGGTCACCTCGCTCTCGCCGCCGGCGGGCAGGGCGAAAGCGGTCTGGAGGATTTTCGGGTCGAGTTCCCCGAAGCGCTGGCCCTTCTCGTCGACGCCCTGTTCGTTGACGGCGGGATAGGTCTTGGCCTCCACGCCGGCCTTCTGGGCGGCGTCGGTGAGGTTGGCGCCAGCCTGGTGCGCGTCGTCATAGGCCTGGGTCTGGGCGTAGACCTTCTCGGCGATCATGTCCTTGCGGATTTCGGCCTCCAGCATCGGACGCGCTTCTTCCAGCGTGACCTCGTGGCCGGGGTTGATGCTGGCCACCTTTACGGCGGCCAGGCCCAGGTCGCCCTGAACCGAACTCACTTCGCCCGCCTGCATCTTGAACGCCGCCTGGCCGACCTTGTGGTCCGAGATCGCGGTGAGTGGCTTGTCGGTGAAGGTGATCGCCTGCACGCCCAGCGACTTGGCGATAGCGTCCGGATCGTCGCCCTGGCGCAGCCGCTCGACCGCCTTCTGCGCCTCGGCCTGGGTCTTGGCCGGGATCTGGATGACCGTACGGGTCTCAGGCCGCGAGAGCGTATCCTTTCGGAAGTCGTAGCGCTTCTTCAGTTCGGCGGGATCGATCGGCGCGGCGCTGACCGCAGCGGCCGCGGCCTGCTGCGAGAACTGGACGACGGTCAGCACCCGCAACTCGGGCACCGTCAGCTGCGACTTGTTCTCGTTGATGAACGCCTTGAGCTGGGCGTCCGTCGGCGTCGGCGGCTGCGGCACGCTCTGGGGCGTGATGGTGAAATAGGTGAGGTCGCGGGCCTCGAGGGCGAAGATGGCCGCGAGCGCGCTATAGGTCCGCGGAACCGCAAGGCCGTGCTGGATCGCCGCCTGCCACTGCTGGCCGGCCATCTCGTCGCGGAGGATCGCGTCGAACGCGGCCGGCGTCAGGCCGTTGTCGCCCAAGCGGCGCTGGTAGGTGGTCTTGTCGAAGCGGCCCGACACCGGATCGAAGAACGCGGGGATCTTCTCGATTTCGCCGACGATCTGCTTGTCGGACGGCCTGATCCCGATCTTCGTCATCAGCGCCGCGAAGGCCTCGCGCGTCGCCAGCCCGTTCATCACCACCGCGTCGAGGTGGTTCTGCTCGGCGATGTCCTGGGTGATCGTCTGGCCCGACTGCTGCTCGAAGCGCTTCTTGTAGTTGTCGTACTCCCGCCGGAACGCGAGGGGATCGACCGTGCGCGAGCCGGCCTTGATGACCTCGTTGCCGCCGACGGCCTGGAATCCGTAGCGGGTGATGCCGAAGCCGGCCATCGCCAGGATCAGGAGCGCCAGGAGCGCCTTGGCGGCCCAGGACTTCGCAAAGTTGCGGGTGGCGGAGAGCATTCGGGTCCTTTCCCGGGCGCGAGCGTGCGCGCCGGTATAGTGGAGGGCTGTTCTTTCCCGCAAGCGCGTGACATGCGCGGCGGCTTGGCGTAACCGCGCTGACCTGCGAACGGAGTTGGGGAGGGGCCATGACGACGCCGCGGCCGCTGATCGCCGGAAACTGGAAGATGAATGGGCTCGCCGCGTCCCTGGACGAGGCGATCGAGGTGGCGGGAAGCGTGCGCCCCGTCGACGCGCGCGTGGCGATTTGCCCGCCCGCCGTCCTCATCCACCGAATGAGCGAGGCGCTGAAGGGCACGTCGGTGCTGGTCGGCGGCCAGGACGCCCACTGGGACGACCGCGGCGCATTCACCGGTGACGTCTCGGCCGAAATGCTGGCCGACGCCGGCGCGCAGATGGTGATCCTCGGCCACTCCGAGCGGCGGGCGGCCTACCGCGAGACCGACGAGATCGTGGCCCGCAAGGTCGAGGCGGCCGTCCGCGCGGGGCTGGAGCCCATCGTCTGCGTCGGCGAGACCCTGGCCGAGCGCGAGGCGGGCGACACACTCGACATCGTCACGCGCCAGGTGCGCGGCTCGCTGCCGCCGGTGCTGGCCGGCAAGCCGTTCTCGGTGGCCTATGAGCCGGTGTGGGCCATCGGCTCAGGCCTGACGCCCACGATCGACCAGATCGAAGAGGTGCACCGCGCCATCCGGGACACGCTGGAGAAGATGTTCGGCGACCACGGCCGGACCATCCCGATCCTCTACGGCGGATCGGTGAAGCCCTCGAACGCCGCCGAGATCCTTCACGCCTCGGAGGTCGGCGGCGCCCTGGTCGGCGGCGCATCGCTGAAGGCCCAGGATTTTCTCGCGATTATCCGCGCCCTTTAGGCGCTGGGCCCCTTGAGCTCGACCCGGTTGCCCTCGGGATCCTCGACGTAGAGCGAGAAGCCGTCGCCGTCGGCGCCGTAGCGGTCGCCTTCCTCGACGACGTCCACGCCATGCGCGGCGAGGTGGGCGCGGATCGCAGTCTCGTCGAAGGGCCGCACCTGCAGGGCGAAGTGGTCGAGGTTGCGGCCTTCGGCGCCAGGCCCCGCGCCGCCCATTCGGCCCAGCCGGCCGTCCAGCGTCACCAGATCGATCATCTGCGGGCCCGCGCGGACGTGGGTGAGGCCGAGGTCGGGCCGGTCGCGATCCACGCTCAGGCCGAGGACGCCGCAGTAGAACGCCAGCATCCGCTCCTTGTCGCGGACGCGCAGCACGATGTGGTCGAAGCCCTGGACGGCGATCGGATGGCTCATGCAAGCCAGATAGGTGGTCACGCCTCAGAGCAGAAGACCGAAGACGTGGCAGTCGCGCCGCTTGCCGTCGCGCAGGATGTGCCCGCGCAGCAGGCCTTCCTCCTCGAACCCCAGTTTCGCCAGCAGGGTCTCCGACCGGCGGTTACCCAGGTGGGTGCGGGCGGTCAGGCGGCGCAGGCCGACGCTGGCGGCGAAGGCGACGATGGTGCGCATGGCCTCCAGCGCGTAGCCCTGGCCCCACGCCTCGCGCCCCAGCATGAACCCAACCTCCGCGCGCCGGTGCCAACGGTCGATCTCCGAGAGGTCGCACGCGCCTACGAAGGTGTCGTCGGCCAGCCGGCGCATGGCCCAGTGCAGCGCGCGGCCCGCGGCCATGGCCTGCACCTGGGCGGCGATGATCTCGTTCACCAGGTCGGGGTCGTCGATCTCCGAGACGTCCCAGTAGGCCATGACCTCGGGGTCGCCCATCAACGGAAACATGTGTCCGGCGTCCGACGCCACGAGCGGCTGCAGCCGGAGCCGCTCGGTCTCCAGGATCGGCGGGCGCCGAAAGTCGATGTTCATAGTCGCCCCCGCGCACCCCTTTGACGACGGGGTGCGGCGCACTAGCTATGGCCTTGGCGCGGTCGCGGTGATAGAGCGCCCGCTTTATTTCCTCCGGGTGTGTCCGCCTGAACCCACTGGCCCCCCGAAGATGCCGGAAAGACGCCTGGATGCTGCTCAATCTGCTGCTGGTGATCGAGGTCATCGTCGCCTTCTTCCTAATCGTGGTCGTGCTTCTCCAACGATCCGAAGGCGGCGCGCTCGGCATGGGCGGCGGTCCGTCGGGCTTCATGACGGCGCGCGGCGCCGGTGACCTGCTCACCCGGACCACCTGGATCCTCGGCGCGGTCTTCTTCGCGCTCGGCCTGCTGCTGACCATCGTGGCGGGACGCGAGAGCGGTTCGGCCTCGGTCGTCGACCGGCTGAAGGTGGACGCGATCAATCCGGCGGAACTCAACAAGGAAATGCAGCCGGCTCCGGCCCAGCAGGCGCCCGCCCAGAACGCGCCGGCCCCGCTGGAGGCCCCGACGCCGACCGTCAACAATCCCTTCGGTTTCGACGCCGGCGAGACGCCCGCACCGGCTCCCGCGGCGCCCGCCCGGAAGTAATCCCCAATTTTCCGCGAATCACACGGCGCGCCGTCATCGAATCGCGGCTAATCTGAACGCCCATGGCCCGGTACATTTTCATCACCGGCGGCGTGGTCTCATCCCTTGGCAAAGGTCTCGCGTCCGCCGCTCTCGGCGCGCTTTTGCAGGCGCGAGGCTACAAGGTCCGCCTCCGTAAGCTCGACCCCTATCTGAACGTCGATCCGGGGACGATGAGCCCCTACCAGCACGGCGAGGTCTTCGTGACCGACGACGGCGCGGAAACCGACCTGGATCTCGGCCACTACGAGCGGTTCACGGGGGTCAACGCCACCAAGAACGACAACATCACCACCGGCCAGATCTACAAGAAGATCATCGAGAAGGAGCGCCGGGGCGACTATCTGGGCGCCACCGTCCAGGTGATCCCGCACGTCACCGGCGAGATCAAGGACTTCGTCCTGGCCGATCCGGGCGAGGGGGTCGACTTCGTGCTCGTCGAGGTGGGCGGCACCGTGGGCGACATCGAAGGCCTGCCGTTCTTCGAGGCGATCCGCCAACTCGGCCAGGAGTTGCCCCGGGGCCATGCCTGCTTCATCCACCTGACCCTGCTGCCGTTCATCAAGACGGCTGGCGAGATGAAGACCAAGCCGACCCAGCACTCGGTCAAGGAGCTGCGCTCCATCGGCATCCAGCCTGACATCCTGCTCTGCCGCTGCGAGATGCCGATACCCGAGGGCGAGCGGAAGAAGCTGGCCTTGTTCTGCAACGTGCGGCCCAGCGCCGTCATCCAGGCGATGGATTCCGCCAACATCTACGCCGTGCCGCTGGACTACCACGCCGAGGGTCTCGACACCGAGGTGCTGGACGTCTTCGGCCTCAACGACGCGCCCAAGCCCGACCTGGCCAAGTGGGAGGGGATCTCCCACCGCCTCAGCCACCCGGACGGCGAGGTCAACATCGCCATCGTCGGCAAGTACACGGCGCTCACCGACGCCTACAAGTCGCTGGTCGAGGCGCTGGTCCATGGCGGCGTCGCCAACGACGTCCGTGTCAGGCTCGACTGGATCGAGGGCGCCGCCTTCGAGAAGGAAGAAGCGCTGATCGGCGAGCGACTGACCAACGTCCACGGCGTCCTGGTGCCCGGCGCCTTCGGCGAGCGCGGCTCGGAGGGCATGATCCGGGCGGTGCAGTTCGCCCGCGAGCACGACATCCCCTATTTCGGAATCTGCTTCGGCATGCAGATGGCGATGATCGAGGCGGCGCGGAATCTCGCCGGAATATCAAAAGCCTCGTCGACGGAGTTCGGGCCGACGTCCGAGCCGATCGTGGGCCTGATGACCGAGTGGGTGCGCGGCAACGAGAAGGAATTCCGCGCCGAGGGCGGCGAGCTGGGCGGCACCATGCGCTGCGGCGCCTACGAAGCGGTGCTGGCGCCGGGCAGCCGCGTGGCCGACATCTATGGCGGGGCCAATATCTCCGAGCGCCACCGCCATCGCTACGAGGTCAACATCGGCTATCGCGACGCCATCGAGCGGACGGGGCTGAAGTTCACTGGCCTGTCGCCCGACGGCGTGCTGCCGGAACTTTGCGAACGCCAGGATCACCCATGGTTCGTCGGCGTCCAGTTCCACCCGGAGCTCAAGAGCCGGCCCTTCGACCCGCACCCGCTGTTCGCCAGCTTCATCGGCGCGGCCAAGGAGCGCAGCCGTCTGGTGTAGGGTAGGGCCATGCTCACCCACGACGACATCCGCAGGGTCGCGCTGGCTCTGCCCGAGGCCTACGAGGCGGCGCACTTCGACATCCCGTCGTTCCGGGTGAACGGGAAGATCTTCTGCACCATCCACCTCGATCGCCCGCGGATCATGCTGAAGCTGGATCGCGAGGATCAGCTCAACCTTTCCGATGGAGAGGTGATCGAGCCCGTTCCCGGCAAATGGGGCGAGCACGGCTCCACCTTCGTGTGGTTCGAGAAGCTGGCGCCCGAGCGCCTTCCCGGACTGATGCGCATGGCCTGGGCCAATGTCGCGCCGAAGCGGCTCGTCCGCGCTACGGGATGAAGAATTTCACCCAGATGGCGATCAGCAAGAAGTTCGAGATCGCGAACGGGATCAGCCGATGGCGGACGTTGTTGTAGCCGATGTGGATCACCGAATGGACGATCCGTAGGGCGACGTAGGTCCAGGCCAGGGTCAGCACGACCGCGTCCACCTTGTCGGCCACGTAGTACATGAGCCCAACCACGTAGAAGAGCATCGGCAGCTCGAGGAGGTTCATGTAGTTGCGGTTGGGAATCGCCACCTCGGGCGGCACGCGAGCCGATTCGCCCAGCTTGAAGTCGCCGGCCTCGATCTGGCCCGATCCGACCGCGCGGAAGCGTCGGATCGGAATGAAGCCCAGGACGACGAAGGTAAGGAGCGCCAGAACGCCCATAGGGGCGAAGATCAGTTCGTGCGGCATTTTGTTCCCGCCATTATCCGCTGACGCTGTAAGCTAGCCCAGATAGCTTGATCGCGCGCGGGGTTTCATGCATAAGCCCGCGCTCACGTCGGCCGCCCAGGGATCGCAGGGTCCGAGGCGGCCGCAGTCATTTCGAGATACTTCCATGGCCGTTCCGAAACGAAAAACCTCGCCGTCGCGCCGCAACATGCGCCGGTCGCATCACGCCCTGAGCGCCAACGCGTTCCACGAGGACAAGGAAACGGGCGAGCTGAAGCGCCCGCACCACGTCGATCTCAAGACGGGCATGTACAAGGGCCGCCAGGTTCTGACCCCCAAGGAAGACTGAACGCATCCAAGCGCGCGTTCGGTACGTAATTCGAGACGCCGGCCACGTGCGGCCGGCGTTTTGCGTATGGGAGGCAGCGTGGCTCTGGACCCGCTTTCCGTCGTGCAAGGCGCCTATTCGGCGTTTGCCTGCGGCGACACGCCCGGGCTGTTGGAACGCCTTGGCCAGAACGTGGTGTGGGAAGTCGCCGGCCAGCCGGGCGCGCACCCCACCTTCGGCGTCCGCCGCGGCCGCGAGGGCGCGCTGGAGTTCCTGCACGCGCTCGACGCCGCCGAGACCTTCGAGGGCTTCGCCCCGCAACGCTTCCATGAAGCCGGCTCGACCGTCGTGGTCGAAGGCGCGGCCACGGTGACCTTCAAGGTGAGCCGCCGCACGATCCATTACGACTGGGTCCATATCTGGACCGTCCGCGACGGCGTGATCGTCGGTTTCCGCGAGTTCTGCGACACCGCGCGGGTCGCCGAGGCCTTCGCCGCCTGACCGCCCGCCGTCGGGAGGCGGCGCCTGTCATCATCCGGTCATGGCGAATGAGGATTAAGGGCCCATGTCCCTGTCCCGCCGCCACGTGATCACCGCCGCCGCTGCCGGCGCGGCGTTTTCCGGCTTTGCGCGCCTTGCCGACGCGGCCTCCGACACCCACGCCCAGGTCGAGGCCGACCTCTACCACAGCGAGGTCGCCGGCTACGGCCCCCTGAAGACCGATCCGTTCGGCCTCTTCGACCTGCCGGAGGGCTTCTCCTACACGGTCGTCTCGCGCGCCGGCGATCCCATGAGCGATGGCCTGGTCACGCCCCGCAAGGCCGACGGCATGGGCTGCTTCGGGCTCGGCGGAAGCCGGGTGGCCCTGGTGCGCAACCACGAACTCAAGGCCTACGACGCCGACTTCGGCCCCTTCGGCGTCGGCCACGGCCTGGCCGGCAAGCTGGACGCGGGCCTGGCCTACGACCGCTACGGCGACGGCCGCGCGCTGCCCGGCGGGACCACGACCATGGTCTATGACCTCAGGGCCCGGCGGTTGGAGACGGTCCACCTCAGCCTGACGGGCACCTCCACCAATTGCTGCGGCGGGATCACGCCCTGGGGTTCGTGGCTGAGCTGCGAGGAGATCATCAGCGGCGCCGGGGGCCAGAAGGACCATGGCTGGGTCTTCGAGGTGCCGGCGAGCCATCGCGGCGTGGTGGAGCCCGTTCCGCTCAAGGGCCTGGGTCGCTTCAGGCACGAGGCCGCCTGCATCGATCCGACGACGGGCGTCGTCTATCTGACCGAAGACGAGGGCGATGGGCTTTTCTATCGCTTCCTGCCGAACGACCGGCGCAGGCTGGGGCAGGGCGGCCGCCTCCAGGCGCTGGGGTTCAAGGACGGCGGCGGCGACGCCCGCAATTGGGACGCCGTGGCCTGGGCCCCGGTCCAGTGGCGCGAGGCCGTCTGGATCGATCTCGAGGGCGTCGACAATCCGCACGGCGACCTCAGGGCCCGCGGCCAGGCCGCCGGCGCCGCGCGGTTCGCGCGGGGCGAGGGGGTCTTCTTCGGGCGCGGGGAGCTCTACTTCACCTGCACCAGCGGCGGCCCGGCCCGCTTCGGCCAGATCATGCGCTATCGCCCCAGCCGCTTCGAGGGCGACGCGCGCGAGACGGACGAGCCCGGCCGCCTGCAGCTCTTCGTCGAGTCGGCCGACCGGCGGCTCATGAACATGTGCGACAACCTCTCGGTCGCGCCCTGGGGCCACCTGATGGTCTGCGAGGACAAGGCCGAGCCCGGCGGCGTCAACTACCTCAAGGGCGTGACGCCCGAGGGCAAGGTCTACACCATGGGCCGGCAGGCCCAGCCGGGCCGCAGCGACGTGGGCGCCAACACCGAACTGGCCGGCGCCTGCTTCTCTCCGGACGGGTCCACGCTCTTCGTCAACGTCTACGAGCCCGGCATGACGGTGGCGATCGTGGGGCCCTGGGGCCGGTTCGCCGCCTGATCTACTGGCTGCGTCCGCGGGCCTGCACCGCCGATCGGCGCGCGGCGACCATCTCGGGCGTGACCTCGGCGTTGTGGGCGACCGAGCGCTCGTGCTCCAGTTCGAGGCCGTCGCCCATGGCGAGCGCGTAGCCGTCGTCGATCATGGCCTTGTAGGTCACCAGCATGTCGCCATCGATATCGGCCATCTCGCGGGCCAGCTTCAGCGCCTCGGCCATCAGCTCGCCCGGCTCCACCACCCGGTTGATGAGGCCCCAGTCGTAAGCTTTGGCCGCGTCCAGGAAGTTGCCGGTCAGTGACAGCTCCTTGGCCCGATACGGCCCGAGCGCGCGCGACAGCTTCTGCGACAGGCCCCAGCCGGGGGTGATCCCGACCCGCGCATGGGTGTCGGCGAACCGGGCGTTGGTGGAGCAGATCAGCACGTCGCAGGCCAGCGCCACCTCGAAGCCCCCGGTGATGGCGACGCCGTTGATCGCCCCGATCACCGGCTTGCGCGAGGCCAGCACGGCGCGGGCCGGGTTCTCGGACGGGTCGGTGGCGTTGGCGGCCCCCATGCCCAGCGGGTCGGTCGACAGCTCCTTGAGGTCGAGGCCGGCGGTGAAGGCCCGGTCGCCCGCGCCGGTCAGCACGATCACCCGCACCTCCGGGTCGGCGTCCAGCTCCAGCATCGCCTGCCGCAGCGCCGCGCGCAGGGCCTTGGAGAGTGCGTTCATCGCCTCCGGGCGGTTGAGGGTGACGACGGCGACGCCCGCGAAGGGCTTCTCGACCAGCAGCATGGGCGACTCCTTTTCGGAGAGGCGGCATGAGCCG
Source organism: Phenylobacterium sp. (assembly GCF_016124325.1). GTDB lineage: Bacteria > Pseudomonadota > Alphaproteobacteria > Caulobacterales > Caulobacteraceae > Phenylobacterium. Next base: position 5,362 of record NZ_WGNY01000024.1, on the reverse strand, counting down.
TCGCCCTTGCGTCCGTCAAGGCGGCGTTGCTAAGGCTCCGGCCCCGCTCCGCGTCCAGAGGCCCCGAATGACCGAGATCGTCGACATCAACGCCCGTGAAATCCTCGACAGCCGGGGCAACCCGACCGTCGAAGTCGACGTGATCCTCGAAGACGGCTCCATGGGCCGCGCCGCGGTGCCCTCCGGCGCCTCCACCGGCGCCCACGAGGCGGTCGAGAAGCGCGACGGCGACAAGGGCCGCTACGGCGGCAAGGGCGTGTTGGCCGCCGTCGAGGCGGTGAACGGCGAGATCTACGACGCGCTCTCGGGCTCCGACGCCGAGGACCAGCGCCGCGTCGACCGGCTGCTGATCGAACTGGACGGCACGCCGAACAAGAGCCGCCTGGGCGCCAACGCGATCCTGGGTGTCAGCCTGGCCACGGCGAAGGCGGCGGCCGGCTCGGCGGCGCTACCGCTCTACAAGTACGTGGGCGGCGTCTCGGCGCGCGTGCTGCCGACGCCGATGATGAACATCATCAACGGCGGGGCCCACGCCGACAATCCGATCGACATCCAGGAGTTCATGATCCTGCCGACCGGCGCCGACACCTTCGCCGAAGGCCTGCGCATGGGCGCGGAGATCTTCCACGCGCTGAAGAAGGCGCTGTCCGACGCCGGCCACAACACCAACGTCGGCGACGAGGGCGGCTTCGCCCCCAATATCGACTCGGCCGAAGAGGCTCTGGCCTTCATCGTCAAGGCGGGCGCGGCGGCCGGCTACAAGGCGGGCGACCACTTCCACCTGGGCCTCGACGCGGCCTCCACCGAGTTCTTCAAGGACGGCAAGTACGTGCTGGCCGGGGAGGGCAAGACACTCGATCCCGCCGGGATGGCCGACTACCTGGCCGGCCTCGTCGACAAGTTCCCGATCGTCACCATCGAGGACGGCATGGCCGAGGACGACATCGAGGGCTGGAAGCTGCTCACCGACAAGCTGGGCGGCAAGATCCAGCTGGTGGGCGACGATCTCTTCGTGACCAATCCCGCCCGCCTGGGCGAGCTGGGCGTCGGCAAGGGCCTGGCCAATTCGATCCTGGTGAAGGTCAACCAGATCGGCACGCTCAGCGAGACCCTCGACGCCGTCGATCTGGCCCATCGCAACAGCTACACCGCCGTGATGAGCCACCGTTCGGGCGAGACCGAGGATTCCACGATCGCCGACCTGGCCGTGGCCACCAACTGCGGGCAGATCAAGACGGGCTCGCTGTCCCGCTCCGACCGGATGGCCAAGTACAACCAGCTCCTGCGCATCGAGGAGGAGCTGGGCGATCAGGCCGTCTACGCCGGCAAGGGCGCCCTGCGGAACCTCTGAGCCTCCCGACAGGGTTAGCGGCGCGTTAATCATCGGGCGGCGACAACGGAAGCTCACCCATCCGGGATTCGCCGTGTTCGCTCGCCTGCGCCCCTATCTGTCGACCGCCGCGCTGGCCCTGCTGATCTTCTATTTCGGCTTCCACGCGTTCACCGGCGACGGCGGACTGCTGTCGTCGGGCGAACGAGACGCGACTCTGATGGCCAAGCGGGCGGAACTGACCCGGCTTACCGCCCAGAGGCAGGACCTCGAGGTTCGCGCCCGTCTGTTGCGCGACACCAGCCTTTCCGCCGATCTCCTGGAGGAAAGGGCCCGGTCCCTTCTAGGCTTCGCCGACCCAAGGGATTATGTGATCCGGATGCAGCCTTAGGCCGCTTCGGCGGTTCTAAAAGGGTTCACCAGATCACGGAGTGACGCATGGCGCGCGGGCAGACCGGCACGACCGGTCGGCGAAAGGCCAATGGCGCGGGGGCGCCCTCGGGCAAGGCCGCGGGCGGCAAGGACGAGCTGCTGAAGTATTACCGGGCCATGCTCCTGGTGCGGCGCTTCGAGGAGCGCGCCGGCCAGCTCTACGGCATGGGCCTGATCGGCGGCTTCTGCCACCTCTACATCGGCCAGGAGGCCATCGCCGTGGGCGTCGAGGCCGCCAAGCGGCCCGGCGACCAGATCATCACGGGCTACCGCGACCACGGCCATATGCTGGTCTGCGGCATGGATCCCAAGGAGGTCATGGCCGAGCTCACGGGCCGGATCGGCGGGTCGTCGAGGGGCAAGGGCGGCTCGATGCACATGTTCTCCACCGAATCGGCCTTCTACGGCGGCCACGGCATCGTGGGGGCCCAGGTGCCGCTGGGCACCGGGCTGGCCCTGGCCAACTGGTACCGCGAGGACGGCAAGGTGGCCTTCGCCTTCTTCGGCGACGGCGCGGCCAACCAGGGGCAGGTCTACGAGGCCTTCAACATGGCCGAGCTGTGGAAGCTGCCGGTGGTCTACGTCATCGAGAACAACCAATACGCCATGGGCACCGCGATCACGCGGTCCTCGGCCGAGACCCATCTCTACCGGCGCGGCGCGTCCTTCGGGATTCCCGGCGCCGAGGTCGACGGCATGGACGTGCTGGCCGTGAAGGCCGCCGCCGAGGAAGCCGCCGAACACGCCCGTTCGGGCAAGGGGCCCTACATCCTCGAGATGAAGACCTACCGCTATCGCGGGCACTCCATGAGCGACCCGGCCAAGTACCGGACGCGTGAGGAGGTCGACGAGGTCCGCAAGACCCGCGACCCCATCGAGCATGTCGAGCAGATGCTGGAGAAGAACGGCTGGGCCGACGAGGCCGCGCTGAAGGCCATCGACGCCGAGGTCAAGCGCATCGTCGCCGACGCCGCCGAGTTCGCCCGCACCAGCCCCGAGCCCGAGCCCTCCGAGCTCTACACCGACGTCTACACGGAGGCGCAGGCGTGACCGACATCCTGATGCCGGCGCTCTCGCCCACCATGGAAGAGGGCACGCTGGCCAAATGGCACGTGAAGGTGGGCGACAAGGTCAGCTCGGGCGACGTGATCGCCGAGATCGAGACCGACAAGGCCACCATGGAGGTCGAAGCCGTCGACGAGGGCGTGATCGCCGAGATCCTCGTGCCGGAAGGCTCCGAGGAGGTGAAGGTCAACACGCCGATCGCGCGCCTGGACGGGGAGGGCGGGGCGGCTGCGCCTGCGCCGCCGGCCCCGAAGGCCGAGCCGGCGCCCGAGCCCGCATCCCGCGCGGAGGCCAAGGGCGACCCCGTGCGCGCACCCGAGCCGGCCAAACCCGCCCCGGCGCCCGCCCTGAAGGACCCGGAACTGCCCGAGGGCGTGAAGCTGGTGAAGCAGACCGTCCGCGACGCCCTGCGCGACGCCATGGCCGAGGAGATGCGGCGCGACGACGCCGTCTTCCTGATGGGCGAGGAGGTGGCCCAGTACCAAGGCGCCTACAAGGTCAGCCGCGGCCTGCTGGACGAGTTCGGCCCCAAGCGGGTGATCGACACCCCGATCACCGAATACGGCTTCGCGGGCCTGGGCACGGGCGCGGCGATGGCGGGTCTGAAGCCCATCGTCGAGTTCATGACGTTCAACTTCGCGATGCAGGCCATTGATCATATTATCAATTCCGCCGCGAAGACGCTCTATATGTCGGGCGGGCAGATCAAGGCGTCCATGGTTTTCCGAGGGCCCAACGGCGCGGCCGCCCGGGTGGCGGCCCAGCACAGCCAGGACTACGCCTCCTGGTACGGTCACGTGCCGGGCCTGAAGGTGATCGCGCCCTACGACGCCGCCGACGCCAAGGGCCTGCTGAAGGCCGCCATCCGCGACCCGAACCCCGTGGTCTTCCTGGAGCACGAGATGCTCTACGGCCAGGAGTTCGACGTGCCGGAGGACATCGACTGGGTCGTGCCGATCGGCAAGGCCAAGGTCCGCCGCGAGGGCTCGGGCGTCACCCTGGTGGCCTATTCCCGCATGGTGGGCCTGTGCCTGCAGGCCGCCGAGGAACTGGCCAAGGACGGCATCGAGGCCGAGGTGGTCGACCTGCGCACCATCCGGCCGATGGACATCGACACCGTCGTCGAGAGCGTGAAGAAGACCAACCGCCTCGTCACCGTCGAGGAAGGCTGGGGCCCCATGGGCGTGGGCGGCGAAGTCTGCGCCAAGGTGACGGAACTCGCCTTCGACTGGCTCGACGCGCCGCCCATGCGCGTCCACCAGGAGGACGTGCCGCTTCCCTACGCCGCCAACCTGGAGGCGCTGTCGCTGCCCTCGGTGGACCGCATCGTGAAGGCGGCCAAGGCCGTGAGCTACAAGTGACTGAGGCCCACACCTGGCGCGGCGGCGGCTGTCACTGCGGGGCCGTGCGCTTCGAGGCGGCCCTGCCGGCGACGGTGGAGGCCCAGAGCTGCAACTGCTCGATGTGCCAGAAGGTGGGCTTCATCCACGTGATCGTGCCCGAGAGCCGCTTCCGCATCGTCCAGGGCGAAGGCCGGCTCACCGAGTACACGTTCAACACCGGCGTCGCGAAGCACCTGTTCTGCAGCGTCTGCGGCGTGAAGAGCTTCTACCGGCCGCGCTCCAACCCCGACGGCTGGAGCGTCAACGCCCGCTGCCTCGACGAGGCCGACGGCCTGACTTTCGAAATCGAGGCTTTCGACGGCCAGAACTGGGAAGCCCACGGGCACACCCTGGCCCACCTCTCCAAGGAAAGCGCATGACCGACATCCTCATGCCGGCGCTCTCGCCCACCATGGAGGAGGGCACGCTGGCGAAGTGGCACGTGAAGAAGGGCGACAAGGTCGTCTCCGGTGACGTGATCGCCGAGATCGAGACCGACAAGGCCACCATGGAGGTCGAGGCCGTCGACGAGGGCGTGGTCGAGGAGATCCTGGTGCCGGAAGGGACCGAAGGCGTGAAGGTCAACGCGCCCATCGCCCGGCTGTCCGGCGAGGACGGCGCCGCTGCTCCGCCGCCGCCGAAGCCGGCCGAAGCGCCCAGCTCCTCCCCCGCGAGCGGGGGAGGTGGCGTCCCGGACCCGGTCCGGGGCGACGGAGGGGGCGCGGCTCCGGCGGCCGCCCCCACCACCGCTTCGCGGTCCTCCTCCCCCGCGAGCGGGGGAGGAGCCCAAGGCGCCCGCATCTTCGCCTCGCCGCTGGCCAGGCGGCTGGCCGAGCAGAAGGGGATCGACCTTTCGGCGATCGCGGGCTCTGGCCCGCACGGGCGCATCGTCAAGGTCGACATCGAGGCCGCCAAGCCCGGCCAGGCCAAGCCCGCGCCGGCGTCGGCCGGCGCCGCTCCGGCCGCGGCCCCGCGCCAGGCCCAGAGCCTGGAGCAGATGGGCATAGCCCCGGGCAGCTACGACCTGATCCCGCTGGACGGCATGAGGAAGACCGTGGCGCGGCGGATGACCGACAGCTTCCGCGACGTGCCGCACTTCCCGCTGAACATCGACATCGAGATCGATGCGCTGCTGGCGGCCCGGGCGAAGATC
>NZ_WGNY01000037.1 GCF_016124325.1 Phenylobacterium sp. | reverse complement strand
TCAGGGTGAAGCGCAGGGCGTCGGCGCCGTAGTCGTCCACCAGCTCCAGGGGGTCCATGACGTTGCCCTTGGACTTGGACATCTTCTTCCCCTCGGCGTCGCGCACGAGGGCGTTGATGAAGACCCGCTTGAACGGGACCTCGCCGGTGAAGTGGATGCCCTGCATCATCATCCGGGCGACCCAGAAGAAGATGATGTCGAAGCCCGTGATCAGGGTGTGGGTGGGGTAGAAGCGGCGCAGGTCGTCGGTCTTCTCGGGCCAGCCCAGGGTGGAGAACGGCCACAGGCCCGAGGAGAACCAGGTATCGAGGACGTCCTCGTCCTGGCGCAGCGGGGTGGGCCGGCCGTAGTGCTCGTCGGCCTTGCGCTGGGCTTCCGCCTCCGTCTCCTCGACGAACGCCTTGCCGTCGGGGCCGTACCAGGCCGGGATGCGGTGGCCCCACCAGAGCTGGCGCGACACGCACCACGGCTGGATGTTCCGCATCCACTCGAAGTAGGTCTTCTCCCAGTTCTTCGGCTGGAAGACGGTCTCGCCCTCCTCCACCGCCTTGATGGCGGGCTTGGCCAGGACGTCGGCGGCGACGTACCACTGATCGGTCAGATAGGGCTCGACGACGACGCCCGAGCGGTCGCCGTGCGGGACGGTGTGCTTCGTCTTCTCGATCTCGCGCAGCAGGCCCAGGCGCTCGAATTCCTCCACCACCTTCTTGCGGGCGGCGAAGCGGTCGAGGCCGCGGTACTCCGGCGGGGCGTTGTCGTTGATCCGCGCGAAGTCGTCGAAGACGTTGATCATCGGCAGGTTGTGGCGCTTGCCGACGGCGAAGTCGTTGAAGTCGTGGGCCGGGGTGATCTTCACCGCGCCCGAACCCTTCTCGGGGTCGGGATATTCGTCGGCGATGATCGGGATGGGCCGGTTGACGATGGGCAGGCGCACGGCCTTGCCCACCAGGGCGGTGTAGCGCTCGTCGCTGGGATGGACGGCGACGGCGGTGTCGCCCAGCATGGTCTCGGGGCGCGTGGTGGCCACGACGATCTCGCCGGAGCCGTCCTCCAGCGGATAGGCGAAGTGCCAGTAGTGGCCGTCGACCTCGCGCTGCTCCACCTCCAGGTCGGAGATGGCGGTCTGGAAGTGGGGGTCCCAGTTCACCAGCCGCTTGTCGCGGTAGATCAGCTTTTCCTTGTGGAGCTGGACGAACACCTTGCGGACGGCGGCCGAGAGGCCCTCGTCGAGGGTGAAGCGCTCGCGGCTCCAGTCGCACGAGGCGCCCAGGCGGCGGAGCTGGTTGACGATGGTCCCGCCCGACTTGGCCTTCCACTCCCAGACCTTGGCGACGAAGTCGTCGCGGCCCATGTCGCGGCGCGACTGGTTGCCCTCGGCGGCCAGCTGACGCTCGACCACCATCTGGGTGGCGATGCCGGCGTGGTCGGTGCCCGGCAGCCACAGCGCCGCCTTGCCCCGCATGCGCTCGAAGCGGATCAGCACGTCCTGCAGCGTGTTGTTCAGCGCGTGGCCGATGTGCAGCGAGCCGGTGACGTTCGGCGGCGGGATGACGATGGAGAACGGCTCGGCGGCCGGGTCGTCGGTCGGCGCAAAGCCGCCCGAGGCCTCCCACTGAGCATAGAGGCGCGGTTCGGCGGTCTTGGGATCGAAGGTCTTGTCGAGCATGGGGTCAATTGGTGCTTGAGGGGCGTGCATACACATCCGCGCCCAAGCGCGAAAGGCGGCCTTGCTTCCCTTCCCGTCACACGGGAAGGGGGGACCATTCGCCGAAGCCGGCGCGAGCCGGCTGAAGAGCGGATGGTGGGAAGGGAATGGGTTCTGCAGTGCGCGCGGCCTGCCCTCTCCACCCCCCGCTCTTCAGCCGGCTCGCGCCGGCCTCGGCGGGCGGTCCCCCTCTCCCGCGTACCGCGGGAAAGGAAGAGGTCAGCGTACTCGGCCGCGGGCGATGCGTTCGACTTCGGCGTCGACGGCCTGCTGGACGATGCCGGGCAGGTTGTCGTCGAGCCACTGCTGGAGCAGCGGGCGCAGGAGCTCGCGGACGACGTCCTCGAGCGTGCGGCCCTCGGCCGGCATCAAAATGCCCGCCGAAAGGCGGCCGAAGGTGGCGGCGGTGGCGGCGGCGACGGCGTCGCTGACCAGGCCCTCGCCCGGCGGCGCGGGGGTCGGAGCCGGCGCTTCAGCGACGGCGGGCGGCGGCTCGGGCTCGCTGGCGGCCACGAAGTCGAGGTCGCCGTGGGTCTCGACCTTCTGGGTCAGTTCGAGATCGCCGTCGTCGTCTTCGTCGGCCGGCATCTCGAAGTCGGCGGCGGGCGAGGCGGCCGTCTCCGGCTCGGGCTCCGGGACCGGGAGCGGCTCGTCGGCGGACTTCGCCGCGGCGGGCTCGGCTTCCGGCGCAGCCGGGGCGCCGTCGTCGGCCGGGGCCTCGTCTTCGGAAATGATGCGGCGGATGGAGGCGAGAATTTCCTCCATCGTCGGTTCTTGGGACGTCTGTTCGGACATGTCGCCTTACTGCCGCGGTTGAGTCTGCGCCTCGACCCTAAGCGCGCCCGCCCGATCGTGCAATTTTCCGGCTAACAGCGTGTCAATGAGTCGCCGGATTGTCCGCCGGCGGTTCAGACGGCGCCGCGCCGAGGCCAGGCCCGATGGCCTTCTCCTCGGGCCGGTCGCTGGGCGCGTGCGACGGATAGGGCGTGAGCGACTGGTCGAGGATGCCGATCGGCTCCTCCCAGGGCACCCAGCCCCAGGTGATCCGCAGCTTCCTGAAGTTCTTGGCGGCGTCGTACTGCTCGGCGCCCGGAATCAGGTTCCTGGCCTCCAGCCGGCCCATCAGCGCCAGGATGTTGGCCGACGCCACATATTCGTCGCGCCTGGAGCTGACCTGGTTGACCTCGGCCTGGCGCAGCTCCTGCTCGGCGTTCAGCACGTCGATGGTGGTGCGCAGGCCCACCTGCTGCTCCTGGCGCGTGCCTTCGGCGGCGATCTTGGCGGCGCGGACCTGCTCCTCGCTGGAGGTGATGTTGGCGCGCGCGGCCAGCAGCTGGCTCCAGAACTGGGTCACGTTCTGCAGGACGCTGCGGCGCACGCCCTCCAGGGTGACGCGGTCCGACGTGTTGCGTTCGACGGCCTGGCGAATGCGCGAGCTGACGAGGCCGCCGGAGAACAGCGGCACGGAGGCCGAAACAGTGGCGGTCACGCCGCGGCTGTAGAGGTCGCGCTGGAAGGCGTCGGCCGGGCGGTCGGGAATGGCGGGGCCGCTGAAGCCGTAGGTCACCTGCCCGGACACGCTCGGCATGCGCTCGGCATGGGCGGCGGCGATGCGCGCCTTGCTGGCCTCGACCGAATATCCCTGGGCGAGGAGTTGCGGATTGTGCTGCTCGGCCACCTTGAAGGCCTCGTCCGGATCGCCGGGCATCAGGAAGTCGAGCGAGGGTTCGGGGTCGAGATCGCCCGGATTCTGGCCGACGACGGCGGCGTAGCCGGCGCGCGAGATGGCGAGCTGGGCGACGGCCGTCTGCAGCAGGGCCTGGGCCTGCGAGAGACGCGCCTGGGACTGCGCCACGTCGGTGCGGGTCACCTCGCCCACGTCGAAGCGGGCCTGGGACTCCTCGAGCTGGCGGGTGAGGACCTTCACGTTCTCCTGACGGATTCGCAGCGACTCCTGGTCGCGGCGCACGTCGGCGTAGGACTGGATGACCGACACCAGCACCGAGGCTTCGACCCGGCGAAGGTTCTCGCGGCCGGCCAGGATGTCGGCGTTCGCGGCGTTGACGGAGGCCGCGACCCGGCCGCCCGTCCAGAGCGGCTGGCTGAACGTCAGGCCCACGCGGCCCTGGTTGCTTTCGAAGATGCCGAAGTTCCCGAAGCTGTCCGGCTGACCGTCACCGTTGGTGTCGACGCTCCGCGAGGCCTTCGGGACGCGGTTTTCGCTGTACGAGAGGCTGCCGCCCATGGTCAGGGTCGGGCGCCAGCCGGTGCGGGCCTGGACGTAGGTCTCGTCGAGCGCGCGTTGCGTCGCGCGCTGGGCCTGCAGGGTCGGATTGTTCTGGTAGGCCAACGCGATGGCGTCGGAGAGGCTCTCGGCGCCCGCCGGAGCGGCGGCGGCGGCGGCGACGCCTGCGCACAAGGTCGCGGCCAACAGCCGGCCGCGGAAACTGATCGACATTCGTTATCCCCGATCTCGCGAGAGACGCGTCCTTATATGCTTTCGTCTGCCGCTTCGGCCAAGCCACGTCACCTTAAGCTTTTTTCACCCCGCGGTTTCGTGGGTGTTTCAGCTTCGAGCCGGGTTCGTAACCTAGAAGGCGAAACCGTGTTTCGCCTCGAAACCGGCCAGCACGGGCGGGAAACTGTCGAAGATCTCGCGGCGGCCGACGCCGTCGTGGGCGCGCAGGTAGATGCAGGCCTTGCCCACCGGACCGTCCCGTTCGACCACGCCTAGCCGACCGTTCGTCGCGAGCGCGGCGGTCCAGGCGTCGGGCGCGCGGCCCACGGCGCCCTCGCAGACGATGGCGTCGAACTCGCCGGCCGGCAGGGCCTCGCCCGCCTCGACGCGGGTGACGGGCAGCCCCATCTCCTCGATCACGGCGGCGGCGTAGGGGGCGCTGATCGCCAGCACCCGCTCGCCGGGCATGGGCCGGAGCGCCTGGAGCAGCTTGGCCACGTCGCGCGGCTTCAGGAGCCAGCGGCCGGGCGCGTACTCGGCCTCGATGTCGGCATAGGCGAGGTGCGCCTTGGCCTCGGGCAGGAACCGCTCGCGCGGCAGGGCGCGCATCGCGTCGTGGATGCGCACGTCCGTGACGTCGGCGGTGCGCACCTGGCTCTCGACCATGTTGAGGCGGGCGGCGGCGTGGTCGGCCATGAGGTCCCCTTAAGCCGGACAGGAATCCGTGGCGGGGGTTATATGCCGCCCTGGCCGGAAGGCAATTGCGGCGGAAGGGCCGTTCTGTTAGCGAGAGCGCCCACTTCCGGCGGCCTGATGGCGGAGTGGTGACGCAACGGACTGCAAATCCGTGAACCCGGGTTCGATTCCCGGTCAGGCCTCCAACCTTCCTACTTCGAAGTTCCCACCCCTTCCGCGGCCAGGATGAGCCTCCGCGCGGCCTGGATGTCGGCCACCACATTGGGCAGGCGGTCCTTCAGGAAGAAGACGCCGTAGACGCCGTTGTCGCGGTCGATCCACGGATAGGTCCCGAAGGCGCCGGGGCTGGAGACCATGCCGCAGCGGCCGCCCGCCTCCACCGTCTCGCACCAGTTGCCCAGGGCGTAGCCGTCGAGGCTGGTCGCGCCCGGCGGCTTGTAGGCCATGGTCGCCTTGGCGGTCTGGAGCGTCTCCATGGCGTCGAACGCCGTCTCGGAGATGATCCGCTTGCCGTTCGACTCGCCACGGCCGGCCAGCATGGTGATGAAGCGGCCGTAGTCGTCGGCGGTGGTGTAGACGCCGGCCTGCAGGTTGGGGTTCTTCACCTCGTCGGGCTTGAGGCCCGGCCGCAGGGGATTGCCCCAGTAGGTGCGGGTCATGCCCAACGGGCCGGCGATGCGTTCCTGGAACAGCTCGGCCCAGGTCTTGCCCGTAGCCTGCTCGACCAGCGCGCCGGCCACCTGGAGCGACGGGCCGCCATAGCGGAACGCCGTGCCCGGCGGGTCGGTCAGCGGCCGGGCGGCCACCTGGCGGGCCGATTCGGCGAGGGTGATGTGCGGGTCCTGACGCAGGTCGAAGAAGCCCTCCAGGCTCCCCTGCCCGGCCGTGAACGACATGAGCTGGCGCAGGGTGACCTTACCCGCCTCGCCGGTGAACTCGGGCAGGCGCTCGCCGATGGGCTGGTCGAGGGACAGCTTGCCCTCGTCGACCACGGTCATGACCAGGGTGGCGGTCATCCACTTCGACGCCGAGGCGATCGGGAGCTGGGTGTCGGGCGCGATGTCGCCCACGTCCAGCCGGTAGAGCAGCTTGCCGTCCTTGAAGGCGAGCGCAGTGACGCCGGGCGCGCCGTCGGCCACCACCTTCTCGAGCTGGGCCTTCAGGCCCGGCGGCGGTTCGGCGGCGACGGCGGCGGTGGCGAACAGGGCCGCGGCCAGGCAGAGCGGCGCGGATCGGAAAAGGCGCATGTCGTCCTCGAAGTCGGCACAAGATCTGACGCCACCATGCCGCGCCTGATGCGCCGGCGCGCCCCCGGGCGGGCGCAGGAATTCATAGACCGGGGCTATGACGCCCCCTCCGGCCCTTCGGGCCACCTCCCCCGTCTCGCCGGGGGAGGAGCGAATAGGCACTGCTCCTCCCCCGCCTGCGGGGGAGGTGGCGGCGCAGCCGACGGAGGGGGCGCGAAGCTAGGGCTTCAACTCGCCGAGCACGGTGGGGATGAGCTCCGCGACGGTCGGGTGGATATGCACGGTGCGCTGGAGGGTCGTGTACGGCCGGCCCGTGGCCATGACGTCGAGCACGGAGTGGATCGCCTCGTCGCCCTCGACGCCGAGGATGGCGCCGCCGAGGATGGCGTCGGTGTCGGCGTCGACCACCACCTTCATGAACCCCTGGGTCTCGCCCTTCTCGACCGCGCGGCCGACGCGGGTCATCGGACGGGTTCCGACGCGAATGCTGCGGCCCTCGGCGCGGGCCTGGGCCTCGGTCATCCCGCAGCGGCCCAGCGGCGGGTCGATGAACAGGGCGTAGGTGGAGATGCGGTCGCTGACCCGGCGGCGGTCGCCGTCAAGCAGGTTGGCGGCCACGATCTCGTAGTCGTTGTAGGCGGTGTGGGTGAAGGCGCCGCGGCCGTTGCAGTCGCCCAGCGCCCAGACCCCCTCGGCGCTGGCGCGCAGTTCGTCGTCCACCTTGATGTAGCCGCGCGCGTCGGTCTCGATCCCGGCGACGTCCAGGCCCAGGTCGTCGGTGTTGGGCCGCCGCCCGGTCGCCAGGAGGACGTGCGAGCCCACCACCTGCGGCGCGCCGGCCTTGCAGTCGACGCCGACGGCCACGCCTTCCGCGTGGGGGGCGAAGCTGATGCACTCGGCGTTCAGGCGCAGCTCGATCCCCTCGCCCTTCAGGATCTCGGCGATGGCGTCGGAGACCTCCGGGTCCTCGCGGGCGATGAGGCGGCCCGACTTCTCGACGATCGTCACCTGGGCCCCGAAGCGGCGATGCATCTGGGCGAACTCCAGGCCGATATAGCTGCCGCCCACCACCACGAGATGGCGCGGGACCTCCTGCAGGTCGAGCACCGAAACGTTGTCGAGATGGGGCGCGTCGTTCACGCCCGGCAGGTCCGGGACCACCGCGCGGCCGCCGACGTTGAGGAAGATGTTCGGGGCGGTGAGCCGTTCGGCGCCGACGGCGATCTCGTGCGGGCCGGTGAACATAGCGTGGCCGCGATAGATCGTGACGCCATCGGTCCCGCCCAGCCAGGATTCCAGGCCGTGGCGGGCGTCCATGGTGACCTTGCGGGCGCGGCCGCGGACGGCCGGCATGTCGACGCCCACCTCGCCCGGGATCGTCACGCCCCAATGGGCCGCGTGGCGGGCGACATGGGCGGCGCGGGCGCTGGCCACCAGGGCCTTGGTGGGCATGCAACCGGTGTTCACGCAGGTGCCGCCGAAGTGCTTGCGCTCGACGATGGCCACCTTCCGGCCGGCCCCGGCGAGCCGGGCGGCGAGCGAGGGCCCCGCCTGACCCGCGCCGACGACGATGGCGTCGAAGGCGGCGGCGCTCACAGCAGGCCTCCGACGACCAGGGCCGCGCCGCCGACGGCGACGAGATCCTCCAGCAGGGCCGCGGGCAGATCGCGCCGGAAGGCGGCCGCCAGGCGCGCCCGCGCCCAGGCCCCGCCCAGGGTTCCCATCACCGCGCCCACGGCGCCCAGGGCCACGCCGGGCAACGGCGCGCCCAGCGAGGCGCCCACCGCCCAGCCGGCCAGGCCGCCGGCACCGACGCGGGCGGCGAACGACACGGGAATCTTGCGGCTGGGCGTCGCCGGCAGCTTGTCGGTGACCAGTTCGGCGGCCGCCAGCAGGGTGAAGATCCATGGCGTGAGGCCCAGCCCCATGAACGCCATCGGCGTGCCCGCCAGGTGCAGGAGCCCCATGGCGGCGGCCCAGCTCGCGGCGGCCGGAGCGGTCATCGACCGCAGGCCCGCGATGACGCCCAGCAGCAGGGCGGCGAAGTAGAAGGTCATGCACGCCCTCCCGGCGCTTGAAGCCTGAACGCGGCCATCCTAACCCAGGCCATGACCGACGAACGCCCCCACATTCTGGTGACCGGATCCACCCGCGGCATCGGCGCCGCGATCATGGACACATTGCGGGGCCGCGCCGAGGCGATCGGCCATGGCCGCGCCGACGCGCCGGACGCCATCGGCGCCGACCTCTCCGATCCGGACGCCGCCGACCGGCTCTGGGACGCGGCGCTGGCGCGGCTGGGCGGGCGGATCGACGTGCTGGTCAACAACGCCGGGGTGTTCGAGCCCATCGCGGTCGACGCCGAAGCGGACGCCTGGCGCGCGGGCTGGGGCCGCACGATGCAGATCAACCTCCAGGCCGCGGCCGACCTCTCCCGGCGGGCGATCCTGCACTGGCGCGAACGCGGCGCGGGCGGCCGGCTGGTGAACGTGGCCAGCCGGGCGGCCTATCGCGGCGATTCCCCCGCCCACTGGCACTATGCGGCGTCGAAGGCCGGGATGGTGGCCATGACCAAGTCGATCGCCCGCGGCTATGCGGCCGAGGGGATCCTGGCCTTCGCCGTCTGCCCCGGCTTCACCATGACCGGCATGGCCGAGGACTATCTGGCGAGCCGCGGCGGCGACAAGCTGCTGGCCGACATCCCGCTGGGCCGGGTGGCGGCGCCGGCCGAGGTGGCGAACGCGGTCGCCTATCTGGCGCTGGAGGCGCCGGCGTCGATGACGGGCGCGGTGCTGGACATCAACGGGGCCAGCTTCGTAAGATAATTTACATTCGTCATTTCTTGGTCCAGGCTTCGCCACGCTAAGGCCGCGATCCCAGCGTGGCCTTGCCATGGGGAACGCACACACCGGGAGTGACCGAATGTATCCGCATCGGCTCCGAATTCTCGCCATGGCCGGGCTGACCGCCCTCTCCGGCCAGCCGGCCTTCGCCCGTCCCGCCAGGGTCGTCGACGGCCAGCCGACCGCGCAGGCCTGCGCCGAACTGGGCTTCCGCACATCGCCGGACTCCCCTCGCCGCATCGGCGGGGTGATGAGCTACGCCAAGCCCGCGCCGGCGCCCCTACCCCCGCCGCCGCCGCCGCCGCCGCCGCCCGCCATCGCGGCGCCGAACCCGCCGCTTCCCGTCCCGCCCGTGGAGCGGCGCATCGCCGAGCCGCAGCCGCCGACGGCGCCGAGCGCGCTCACGGTCACGGTCACGGGCGCGATGCGCGCACCCTATCCCGCACGGCAGGACACCGAACGCTATCCGCACGCCCAGGCCAATCCGATCCACCAGACCGCGCAGGAGCCGGTCTCGACCTTCTCGGTCGACGTGGACACCGCCGCCTATTCCAACGTCCGCCGCTTCCTCATGAACGGCCAGCGTCCGCCGACCGACGCGGTTCGGGTGGAGGAGCTGGTGAACTACTTCGACTACGGCTACGCGCCTCCCGCCGACCGCGCCTCGCCGTTTTCGACCTATGTGGCGCTGGCCCCCTCGCCCTGGTCGGCGCAGCGCCGGATCCTGCACATCGGCATCCAGGGCTACGACCTCGACCGGCGCGAGCCGCCGCCGCTCAACCTGGTGTTCCTGATCGACACCTCGGGCTCGATGATGGGCGCCGACCGCCTGCCGCTGGCGCAGAAGTCGCTGAACCTGCTGATCGACCGGCTGCGGCCGCAGGACCGGGTGGCGATGGTGGCCTATGCGGGCTCGGCCGGGGCGGTGCTGGCCCCCACCGACGGGCGGCAGAAGCTGAAGATGCGCTGCGCGCTGGGCGCGCTGCGGGCCGGCGGCTCGACCGCGGGCGGCCAGGGACTGGCGCTGGCCTATGCGCTGGCCAAGGAGCGGTTCGACCCCAAGGCGGTGAACCGGGTGATCCTGATGACCGACGGCGACTTCAACGTCGGCGTCGCCGACCCCGAGAAGCTGAAGGACTTCGTCACCGACCACCGCAAGGACGGCGTCTACCTGTCGGTCTACGGCTTCGGCCGCGGCAACTACAACGACACCATGATGCAGGCCCTGGCGCAGAACGGGAACGGGACCGCCGCCTACGTCGACAGCCTGCAGGAGGCGCGCAAGCTGTTCCGCGAGGACTTCGTGAAGTCGCTGTTCCCGATCGCCGACGACGTGAAGGTGCAGGTGGAGTTCAACCCCGCCCAGGTCTCGGAATACCGGCTGATCGGCTACGAGACCCGCATGCTGGCGCGGGAGGACTTCAACAACGACCAGGTCGACGCCGGCGAGGTGGGCGCGGGCGCCTCGGTCACCGCGCTCTACGAGATCACGCCGGCGGGCGCGCCGGGCTCGGCCGACCCGCTGCGGTACGGGCGCGCCGCCGCGCCAAGCGGCAAGCCGGGCGAGCTGGCGTTCCTGAAGATCCGCTACAAGCTGCCCGGCGAGGCGAAGTCGCGGCTGATCGAGCGGCCGATCACCGGCGCCGACGCGGCGGGCTCGCTGGCCGCGGCGCCGCAGCCCACGCGCTGGGCCGTTGCGGTGGCAGGCTTCGGCCAGAAGCTGCGGCGCGACCCGCGCGTCTCCGACGCCTTCGGCTGGGACGACATCACCGGCCTGGCCCAGGGCGCGCGCGGCGACGACCCCTATGGCGAACGGGCCGAGTTCGTGCAGCTGGTGCGCGCGGCGGCCGACGCCCAGGGGCTCAGCGACTAGGGCCCTTCCCGTATCGGGAGCTTGAGCGCGATCCGGTCGCGAGACGCGCGAGCGCCTCGTCGAGGATCGGCCGCTGGCCCTTGTGGATCTTCACCGCCGCCGTGGCCGCGTCGAACCAGCCGGCGCGGTCCACCTCGGGAAAGGCCTGACGGCGGCCGGTGCGCGGCGGCCACTCGATCTCGAAGGTGTTGCTGCGGATCGCCGAGACGTCGAGGTCGGCGGCCACCAGCCAGGCGCGCACCAGCTTGCCGCCCGGGGTCATGCAGGGGGTGAGTGGGTGGCCCTCCCCCGCGACCGGCAGGCCCAGCTCCTCCTCGAACTCGCGCGCCGCGGCGTCCCAGTCGGCCTCGCCGGCCTCCACGAGGCCCTTGGGGATCGACCAGGCGGCCTCGTCCTTCTTCGCCCAGTAGGGCCCGCCGGGATGGACCAGCAGGAACTCCGGCGCCGCGCGGGGCCCGCGCCAGGCGAGCACGCCCGCGCTGACCGACGGGGCGCGCGCCATCAGGGCAGCATGCCCATGCGCCGCAGCATCCACAGCGCGCCGCCCACGATCGCCACGCAGAGAACGCCCACGGTCATGAAGCCGCCGGCGGAGTGGGCGAAGGGGATGCCCTCCACGTTCATGCCGAAGGCGCTGACGACCAGGGTGGGCGGGATGAGCAGGGTCGAGATCACCGTCAGCGTCCGCATGCTGCGGTTGGTGGCGCTGGTGATCAGGGTGTCGAGCTCTTCGTGCAGCAGCCGGCCGCGGTCGTGCAGGCCGCCGGCCTCGCGGTCGAGGTCTTCCGCCGCGGCGACGAGGTCGGGCAGCCATTCGGCGAGGGGGGCGATCCGCCGGGCCCCGCGGCCGGCGTGGGCGCGGGTGAGCGCGCCGCGCAGCGCCTGGGCCTCGCGGCGATAGCGGGAGACGCTGCGGCGGATGGCGGACAGGCCGGTGTCGCCCAGATCCTGGGGCTCGGCGAGCACCAGGTCCTCCACCCTGGCGAGGCTGGCGCCGAGGTCCTCGAAGACCTGCTCCAGGCGGTCGATGTAGTGCTCGATGTAGGCGGCGACGGCGGCGGCGGGACTCTCGAACGTGACGCCGCCCTCCACGTCGGCCCGCAGGTCGTCGATGGCGCGCAGCGCGTGCAGCCGGCCGGTGATGAGGCGCGCGCCGTCGAGGGCGAACACCAGCCGCCCCTCGCCCTGCGGCCGCCCGGCGAGGTCGCGTTCGAGGTCCGGCAGGACGCCGAACACCCAGCCCCGCTCCTGCTCGATGTGGACCCGGGTCTCGCGCTCGACAAACAGCGCCCGCGCGTCGGCCGGCAGGCCGGAGACCTTGTCGAGCAGGATCTTGGAGCGGACATCGCCGAGCGCCAGATGCGACCAGCCCCAGCCACCCGCCTGCGGCTCGAAGGCCGGCTGGTCGGAGGCGACCGTTCGGCCGCCGTCGAAGCGGTAGGCGCAGAGCAGCCCCGAACGCGGCCCGACCAGATCCTCGAGCGTCTGGTTCAACCCGGCCACGGCGCCCCTCAGTCCATCAGCCTCTGCATGAGGTAGGTGTACTCCAACGCCTGGCGCATGGCGCGCTCGTTGAGGTTGGCGGCCGCGGCGTGACCGCCGTCGATGTTCTCGTAGTAGAGGTAGTCGTAGCCCAGCTCCTTGAGCCGGGCGGCGGCCTTGCGGGCGTGGGCCGGATGCACCCGGTCGTCCTTGGTCGACGTCTCCAGGAACACCTTGGGATAGGGCTGGCCGGCCTTCAGGTTCTGGTACGGCGAATAGCTCATCAGCATCGCCCGCTCGGCCGGGACGGCGGGGTCGCCGTACTCGCCCACCCAGGACGCGCCCGCGCCGATGTGGGTGTAGCCGATCATGTCGAACAGCGGCACCTGGATGACGATGGCGTTGTAGAGCTCGGGATGCTTGGTGAGCGCCACGCCCATGAGCAGGCCGCCGTTCGAGCCGCCCATGATCCCGAGCTTCTTCGGATTGGTGATCTTGCGGTCGATCAGGTCCTGGCTGACCGCGAAGAAGTCGTCGTAGACCCGCATCCGGTTCAGCTTGAGGCCGGCGTTGTGCCAGCGGGGGCCGAACTCGCCGCCGCCGCGGATGTTGGCGATGACGAACACCCCGCCCTTCTCCAGCCACAGCTTGCCGGTGGTGGCCGCATAGGCCGGCGTCTGGCTGACCAGGAAGCCGCCGTAGGCGTAAAGCAGCGTCGGATTGGTCCCGTCGAGCTTCATGTCCTTCGCGTGGACGACGAAGTACGGGACCTGGGTTCCATCCTTCGAGGTGGCCCAGAACTGTTCGGTGACGAAGCGCGAGGCGTCGAAGCGCGGGGGCAGCGCCTTCAGCTCGGCCGCCGGCCCGCCCGCCGCATCGGCCAGCCACTGGCTCGACGGGGTAAGGAAGCTGGTGACGCCCAGCAGCAGCTGGTCGTCGTGGTCGGACGCCGAGGCGATGGAGATGGTGGAATCCTTCGGCAGGTCCAGCGGCGTGGCGGTCCAGCGGGACGCGCCGCGCTTCAGGCTGAGCAGGCGGCCCTTCACGTTGTCGAGCAGGGCCACGACCAGGCGGTCGCGCGTGGTGGCCACCTGCTCCACCGACTGGCTGAGCGTGGGCCGCAGGACGAGGGACGGCTTCAGCGCGCCGGGCGTCTTCTTCACCGCCTTCAAGTCGAAGTCGACGAGGTCGCCCTCCTTCATCCCGCGCTCGGGCCAGTCCTCCTCGAGGCTGACGAGCATCCGGCCCGAGACATAGCCCTGGACGGTCGACTTCTTCGGCAGGTCGAGGCGCAGGGGACGGTCCTCGTCGAGCACGTAATATTCGGCGTTGAAGGTGTCCAAGGGCCGCTGGATCACCACCGCCTGCACCTTGCCGTCCGGATCGCGCAGGACGATCGAGCCGACGCCGTAGCCGCCGTCGTCCTTCTGGCCGTAGAAGACCTGATGCGCGTCGGCCAGCGGCTGGCCGCGCTTCAGAAGCTTGGCGATGTAGGGATAGCCCGAGGCGGTGACCTCGCCCGGCGTCCATTCGGTGACCACCAGCAGGGTGTCGCGGTCGATCCAGTCGAAACGGTGCTTGCCCTCGGGCAGGTCGAAGCCGCCGTCGACGAAGGCCTTGGTCTGGGTGTCGAACTCGCGCACGACCACGGCGTCCTTGCCGCCGTCGGAGAGGCTGACCAGGCAGTAGCGGTCGTCGGGGGGCAGGCAGTCGGCGCCCTTCCAGACCCAGTTGGCGTTCTCGGCCTTGGCCAGGGCGTCGAGGTCGATCAGCGTCGCCCAGTCCGGCTGGCCGGCGCGATAGCTCGCGAGGCTGGTCTGACGCCAGACGCCGCGGACATGATCGGCGTCCTGCCAGTAGTCGCGGAGCGTGCCGGCGCCGGCGAAATAGACGCCCGGGATGCGATCCTTGGCCGTGGCGATCGTCAGGGCGTCGGCGTAGAGGCCGGCGTAGCGGGGATCGTTTTGGAGCTGGGGCAGCGAGCGGGCGTTCTCGGCGCGGGCGAAGGCCAGCGCCTGGGCGCCCTCGATCTCCTCCATATAGGCGTAGGGATCGGGCGGCTCGGGCGCTGCGGCCATCAGGAACACTCCGGCGAGAACGGTGGCGGCCAGTCGCATGCGGAACCCCACGGTTTGCTTCCGGCCGATAGAGCCCGGCCGGGCGGGCAAGCTCAAGAGGCGTCCGCCCCCTCCGGCCCTTCGGGCCACCTCCCCCGCTTCGCAGGGGAGGAGCCGGATCTTGCTCCTCCCCCGTGCAACGGGGGAGGTGGATCGGCGCGTAGCGACGAGACGGAGGGGGCGATCAGCGACCCGCGCGGATTGCGCGGGCGGTGTCGGGGCAGGCCAGGAACAGCACGCTCCAGATCGTCCAGGCCAGCGCCCGGCGCAGGCGGCGGCCCAGCGTGCGGGGACGGACCTGGGTTTCGTAGTAGGCGGCGTAGTCGAGGACGGTCATGAGGGTCTCTCCGATCTGATGCCGAGACCCTGAAGCCGGGGTACGTCAATTCCGGACGTGGGTCTGGAGCGCCAGTTCGAGCTCCCCGGCCATCATGTCCTTGAGCGCCTGGGGCGCGACGATCTCCACCTTGTCTCCCCAGGTGAAGAGGTGCCAGGCCAGCTCTCGCATGCCGCTGGCCCGGAAGCGGACGACGATCGAGCCGTCGGCCTGCTCCTCCAGCTTCTGGCGCGCGTGGAAGCGCCAGCGGCGGGCGTCGTCGGCGCCGTGCGGGCGCACGCGAAGGACCACGTCCTCGGTGTCGTCCTGGTAGATGCCGAAGCTCTCGTCGGCGTAGGCCTGCAGCGAGAAGCCCTCGGGCGGCGCGCCGGGCCGGCCCGTGACCTCGACGTCGAACACCCGGTCCAGCCGCCAGTTGCGGGGGCCCGTCCCCGTCCCGACCTCCTCGGCGACGAGGTAGTTCGAGCGGCCGAACAGGATGCCGTAGGGCACGACCTCGCGGATGCGCCCCGGCGTGGAGCCGCCCTCGTAGCGGAACCGCAGCGCGCAGAGCGCCTTCAGGGCCCCACGGACCGCGGCCAGCACGCTCTCGTCCTCGAACGGGCGCGGGCCCGCCTGCACCGCGATGGTCTCGGCCTGGAGCAGGGCTTCGAGGTCGGGGGCCAGGCGACGGCGGGCGGCGGCGCGCATGGCCGACAGCACCTTCTGCTCCAGCGTGCGCAGGTGGGCGGCGCGGCCGGCGGCGCCCTGCCGGTCCATCATCTCGGCGGCGGCGGTGAGCGCCGCCAGTTCCTCGGCCGTGGGGGCCTGGAACAGGCCGTCGAGCCCCGACGGGATGCGGAAGCGGCGGCTCGGCGGGTCGTCGACCACTTCCATCTGCGGGAAGACGTCCCACACCGCGTCGCGCATCCGCTCGGCGGTGCGGCGGGCCACCCCCATGCGGTCGGCGATCTCGTCCAGGGTGAATCCTTCTGCGCTGGAGGCCAGCAGGCGGGCCAGCTCCAGCAGGCGGGCGCCTTTTTCGTGCCGCATGGAAACCTACGTCCGTTTTTGTCGTACCTGGCAGACAAAAGCAGAACCATCGCAACCCCGCAAGGAGTTCCCGCCGATGGCTTCCTACCGCCGCTTCAAGCCCCGCATCGCCCGCCCGATCGACGACCCGCGCCCCACGCCCCTCTCCGGCGCCGTGGTCGACGCCGTGCTGCGTTTCCACGACGAGGAACACGACCAGGGCGGCGGCCGCACCCTGCTGCGCCTGTCGCCGAGCCGCCTGCGCACCCGCGAGGTGAAGAGCGCGCTCGGCCGCGACGCGGCCCGCGCCGGCCGCGTGGCGATCCTCTGGAACGAGCACGAGGGCGAGATCATCCGGGTGCTGGAGGCGGCGTGACGGCGCGACCGTCGGGCCGCCGCCCTCAGCCGCGATCCAGGCTCGCCAGATAGGCGCAGAACATGTCGGCCATGGCGTCGGCGTAGGCCTCGATCTCGGCCGCCGTACGCGGCGTTTCGGAGAAGTGCTTGCCGACCTGGCCGAGGGTGGCCTCGATCAGATCGCTGGCGACCGCGCGCGTGGCGTCGGAAGCGGAGGGCGACGCCTCCCGCAGGAAGGCCTCCACCGCCCCGTGGCTGGCGGCATGGGCCTCGTGGGCCTCGGGCGCGTCGCGATAGAGCGGCGCCGCGTCGCTGAGGGCCACGCGCATCTGGGCTTCCTCGCACTCGGACCGGATGAAGGCGTGGACGAGGTCGCGCAGCCTCCGCTCCGGCGGCTTGCCGCTGTCCGCCAGGATCGCGGTCATGAGGCCGGTCGTCTGCCGCCACTCGTCGGACTGCAGCCGGAACAGGATCGCCGCCTTGTTGGGAAAGTACTGGTAGAGCGAGCCCACGCTGACCCCGGCGCGCTCGGCCACCCGCGCCGTGGTGAAACGCTGCGCGCCGTCCTTCGCCAAAACCTGAACCGCCGCATCGAGGATGGTCGCCACCAGCTCGGTCGACCGGGCCTGACGCGGTTGTTTTCGCGAGGAAATCTGGGGCGCTCGGCGCTCGGTCATCGGACGTCCGGCAATGCGAATAGGGAATGCGATGGATTAGTCGCATTTTCGATCCCGGCGCAAGGCCGCGCCGGACCCAAGCCGGGAACCGTGAATGACCACCCTGACCTCCTCCCCCGTCGCCCCCTTGCTTGATCGCCTGTTCGACGAGGCCGACGCCGCCTCGCCGCAGCATGATCCCGCCTTCGCGGAGATGTCCGACGACGAGCGGACGCGCCTGATGCGCAGCAAGACCGACTACCGCGAGCTCTACGGCCGCCTGAAGGCCTTCGCCCTGCCGGTCTCGCGCGAGACCGGGCAGCTCCTCTACATGCTCGCGCGAAGCCGCGGCGCGCGCTCGATCGTCGAGTTCGGGACTTCGTTCGGAATCTCGACCCTGCATCTGGCCGCCGCCCTTCGGGACAACGGCGGCGGGCGGCTGATCACCAGCGAATTCGAGCCACCGAAGGCGGCGCGGGCCCGGCAGAACCTCGCCGCCGGCGGCGTCGCCGACCTGGTCGAGATCCGCGAGGGCGACGCGCTGGAGACCCTCGCCGTCGATCTGCCGGACACAATCGACCTGCTGCTGCTCGACGGCGCCAAGGCGCTCTATCCGGACATCCTGGCGCTGGTGGAGGATCGCCTGCGGCCCGGCTCCCTGATCGTGGCCGACAACGCCGACTTCAGTCCGGAATACCTGGCGCGCGTCCGCTCGCCCGCGGCCGGCTACCTCTCCACGCCGTTCGGCGAGGACGTCGAGCTGTCGATGAAGATCGCCTGATCCGCCGCGCGAAGCCTTCCCCTACGTCCGGCTTGCCTGGGCCGCCATACCCGGCATTCTGCGCCGCGAACGGGGAAGGCTTACCGGCGCGTGGCCGCACAACAGGACATCGACAACAGGATCCCGATCACCGGGGCCCTGATGCTGGCCACGCTGATGAATACGCTGGACAGCACGATCGCCAACGTGGCGCTGCCGCATATGCGCGGCAGCGTCTCGGCCTCCCAGGACCAGATCACCTGGGTGCTGACCTCGTACATCATCGCCACGGCCCTGATGACGCCGCTGTCGGGGTGGCTGTCGCAGAAGATCGGCCGCAAGCGGATGCTGCTGCTCTCCATCGGCGGCTTCACCATCACCTCGATGCTGTGCGGCATCGCCACCACCCTGCCCGAGCTGGTGTTCTTCCGCCTGCTGCAGGGAATCGCCGGCGCCTCGCTGATGCCGCTCTCCCAGACGGTGATGCTCGACATCTTCCCGATGCCGATGATCCCCCGGGTGATGAGCCTGTGGAGCGCCGCGGTGATCCTGGGCCCGATCGTCGGGCCGGGGCTGGGCGGATGGATCACCGAGCACCTGTCGTGGCGCTGGGTGTTCTTCATCAACCTGCCGATCGGCATCCTGGCGACGCTGGGCGTCTACACCTTCATGGCCAACGATCCCGGAGGGCGGCAGAGGCCGTTCGACTTCCTGGGCTTCGGCGCGCTGGTGGCCTTCATCGGCGGCTTCCAGGTGATGATGGACCGCGGCCCGACCCAGGACTGGCTCGACAGCCCGGAGATCTGGATCGAGGCGGCGATCGCCGCCGCCGGCCTGTGGATCTTCGTCATCCAGACGTCGACGGCGGCCAATCCGTTCTTCCACCGCGACCTGGCCAAGGACCGGAACTTCGCCGGCACCACGATCTTCGGCCTGTTCGTGGGCGCCCTGCTGTTCTCCACCACCGCCCTGCTGCCCTCGTTCATGCAGCAGCTCCTGGGCTATTCGGCGCTGCAGAGCGGCATCGCCAGCATGCCGCGGGGGCTGGGCTCGCTGATCTCGTTCCTGCTGGTGCCGATGATGGTGGTGCGCCTCGGGGCCCGGAAGGTGCTGCTGATCGGGGTGACCCTGTGCGTGGGCGCGCTGTGGATGATGGGTCGCTTCGACCTGATGATGACGGCCGAGCCGATCATGATCAGCGGCTTCATCCAGGGCATGGGCGTGGGCCTGCTGTTCGCGCCGCTCAACACCCTGGGCTATGCGACCCTCGATCCGGCGCACCGGGTGGAGGGCACCATCGTGGCCACCATGGCGCGCAGCATCGGCTCCAGCGCCGGCATCTCGCTGGTCCAGGCCATGGTGATCCGCACCGGCGCCGTCGCCCACAGCGAACTGGCGGGCCACATCGACACCGCCGACCCGATGGTGCGCTATTCTCTGCCCAGCTACATGGATCCGGCCACGACGCGGGGGCTCGAGATCCTGAACGGCGAGGTCACGCGGCAAGGCGCCATGATCGGCTATGCGAACGTCTTCAGCTGGATGGCGCTCGGCACCCTGCTGCTGGTGCCCTTGATCATGATCCTGCGGCCGGCCACGGCGGTTCCCCTGCGCCAAGCCGAGGCGCACGCCGACTAGGACAGGGCCGGCCTCAGCCTCCCACGCGGATCACCACCTTGCCCATGTGCGCGCCGCTCTCGAGATGGCCGAAGGCGTCGCGGGCCGCCTCGAAATCGAAGACCCGGTCGATCACCGGCCTCAGGCCGCTGGCCGCGACCGCGCGGTTGAACTCCAGCAGCGCGGCGCGGTCGCCCACGGTGATGTTGCGGAAGCTGGCCCCGCTGGCCTTCAGCGCGAAGAAGTCGATCCCGGGATTGTCGGCGCTCAGGAACCCGATGGAGGCGATCTCGCCGCCGACGGCCACCGCCCGCAGCGACTGGGCGATGGTCCCGGGGCCGCCAACCTCGACCACGCGGTCGACGCCGCGGCCGCCGGTCAGCGCGCGGACGCTCCGGCCCCACTGGGGATCGTCGCTGTAGTTGACCACGTGGGCCGCCCCCAGTGCCTTGAGCTGCTCGGCCTTGGCCGAACTGGAGGTGGTGGCGATCACGACGGCGCCCACCGCGCGGGCCAGTTGCAGCGCGAAGATCGAGACCCCGCCGCTGCCCAGGACGAGCACGGCGTGACCGGCGCGGATCGGCGTCGGCCCCGAGAGCGCCGTCCAGGCGGTGAGGCCGGCGCAGGGCAGCGTGCAGCCCTCCTCGTAGGAAAGCCCGTCGGGAAGGCGGACCACGGCCTCCTGGCTGACCGCCTTGAGCTCGCAGAGCCAGCCGTCGCTCTCGGCGCCGTAGCTGTCTGTCTGGATCGTCGACGGCATCTCGCCGCCGAACCAGCGCGGGTGGAACGCGCCGATCACGCGATCGCCGCTCCGGAAGGCCGTCACGCCCTCGCCCACCGCCACGATCTCCCCGGCCGCGTCGCTCACGGGGATCAGGCCCGGCACGGCCTTGCGCGGATAGCGGCCTCGGAGGATGGCGATGTCGCGGAAATTGAGCGAGACGGCGCGGACGCGCACCAGCACCTCGCCGCGCTGGGGCGCGGGGTCGGCCTCCTCGCGCAGCCTCAGGGCGCCCAGGTCCTCGAAGCTGTCGAAACGATAGGCGCGCATCCTGGAATGGCCTCCGAAAGCCCGGCGCCGGGCCGCGGCGGGAGTTAGGCGAGCCGCTCTCGATATGGCAAGAACGGACGAAAAAGTGAGCCAGTCACCAAAAGGTAAGCCGATGTCCGATCCGCGCCTCGCCGAGCGGAAGGTCCCGAAGATCGCCTGCGTCGAGGACGTCCAGGATGCGATCTCCGTCCTCGAAGGGCGCTGGAAGATGCTGATCGTCGCCCATCTCTACGGCGAGCCGGTCCTTCGCTTTTCCGAACTCCGGCGCGCAATCCCGCAGGTTTCCCAGAAGATGCTGATCCAGCAGCTAAGGGGCCTGGAGGACGATGGCGTGGTGACGCGCACCGTCCACCCCCAGGTGCCCCCCAAGGTCGAGTACGAACTGACCGAGCTGGGCCGTGGCCTCGGCCCGGTGTTCCTGGCGCTGCTGGACTGGGCCACGCTCCGCCGCAGCCTGGCGGCCGCCTCGGAGCCGTAGACTCAGGGCCGCGGACCGGCGCCTTCCGGGCGGTAGGACGGCTGGTCGATGGCGAGCTGGTGCTTGGCCATGACGTGCAGCGCCGGCAGCAGGCCGGCCGTCTCCACCGTCATGTCGCCGCCGCGGATGGCGGCGCAGAGTTCGGCGTTGAGCGCCTCGAACGTCCCCTCGTGGCCCAGCAGGCCGGCCATCAGGCGGACCGCTTCCGCCTCGGCGGCGGGGCCTTCCGAGAGTTCGCGCCCGACCGCGGCCAGCGCATTGGCCGCCACGCGGGCCAGGAAGGCGTTGCGCGGGTCGAGGCCGGGCCGGATCTGGTCGATCCACAGGCGCACCGATTCCACCAGTTCCTCGGTCGTGGGGTGGGTGATCACAGGCCTTCCTCCAGCAGCACGACCAGGTCGGCCTCGGTCTCGGAGACGCGCCGGCCGATCATCGGACGCTCGACCGACTTCTCCGCGCCGTCACGCCAGGAGAGGTACATGGTCAGGCACATGATCCCCCAGCGCAGCGACCCCAGCATCTGCCAGAAGCGCACGCGGCGCAGGTCGATCGCCCGCCCCCCCGCCGCGGCGTAGCCGGCCAGCAGGTCGGCGTAGTCGCCGAAGCCGCCGACCGGGCGATCCGGCCGGCCGAAGCGCCAGGAGTTGGTGCAGATCCAGCCCATGTCCTCGGCCGGGTCGCCGATATGGGCCAGCTCCCAGTCCAGCACGGCGGCCACGCCGGCCTCCGGGTCGAACATGATGTTCCCGTTGCGGAAATCGCCGTGGAGCAGGACGGGCTCGACGGGTTCGGGCGTGTGGCGGCGCAGGTACTGGAAGGCCAGCTCCAGGATCGGGCGCTGGGCGCCGGTGGCGCGGTAGACCTCCTCGTAGCGGTCGAGCTCGCCCTTGCCGTCGATGGCCTTCAGGCCCAGGCCCGGCGGCGGCGGCGTCTTGTGGATGCCCGCCAGCGCCTCGCCGCACTGGCGGGCGAGCGCCGGCCGGACGGCGTCGAAGCGCGGGTCGGAGGTGATCTTGCGGCCAAGCGTCTCGCCATCGACCCGAACCATCACATAGGCCTCGCCCAGGCCGTCGGCCTCACCGCAGACATGGCGCACGTGCGGGACCCGCGCCCCATGCGCCTCGGTGGCGCGGATCAGCGCGGCCTCGGTCGCCAGGCTGACCGATCGGGCGCTCTCCGGATCGAACGGAACGCTGCGGCGGCGCAGGATCAGCCGCTCGGGCCCGCCCGCGCCGTCGAACCCGAACGCCCAGGTTTCCATGCTGGCGCCGCCCGACAGGCGCTGGGCCTCGGTGAGCGCGGCGCCCTGCCCTCCCAACCTCACGGCGAGCTTCTCGAGGCCCGCGCGAACATCAACAGCCATGACCCGACGGAAGCCCTCGCTTGGTCTAGTCTCGCCCCGATCTGGCGGAGCCGGAGGCGGATTGTAAACGGTCCCGCCACGTCAAGTCCGCCCAAGAACGTTCGGGAGCAACGGCATGGATTTCGACATTCCCCAGGACATCCAGGACTACCTGGGCGAGCTGGACCGCTTCATCGACGACGTGATCATGCCGCTGCAGCACGCCGACGATAACGACCGCTTCTTCGACCATCGCCGCGAGCACGCCCGCACCGATTGGGACAACGACGGCCTGCCCCGCAAGGAATGGGAAGAGCTGCTGGCCAAGGCCCGCAAGCTGGCCGACGAGGCCGGCCACCTGCGCTACGCCTGGCCCGTGGAGATGGGCGGCAAGGGCGGCACCCAGCTGGCCATGGCGATCATCCGCGAACACCTGGCGGCCAAGGGCCTGGGCCTGTTCAACGACCTGCAGACCGAGCACTCGATCGTCGGCAACAACCCCTTCGTGCTGATGTTCAAGGAGTTCGCGACCAACGAGCAGTACGACCGCTACGCCGACAAGCTGCTGAACGGCGGCATGCGCACGGGCTTCGGCCTGACCGAACCCAACCACGGCAGCGACGCCACCTGGATGGAGACCCGCGCCGTCCCCCACGAGAAGGACGGCAAGCCCGGCTGGCTCATAAACGGCGAAAAAATGTGGACGACGGGCATGCACGTGGCGACGCACGTGATGTGCTTCGCCCGCACGTCCGGGAAGGACGGCGACGCCACGGGGATCACCTGCTTCATCGTCCCGGCGGATGCTCCCGGCCTGAAGGTCGAGGAGTACATGTGGACCTTCAACATGCCGACCGACCACCCGCGGATCAGCTTCACCGACGTGTGGATCCCTGAGGACAGCTACTGGGGCGTGATCGACCGCGGGCTGGGGCTGGGGCAGAGCTTCGTCCACCAGAACCGCATCCGCCAGGCGGCGTCCTCGCTGGGCGCGGCGCAGTTCTGCATCAACGAGAGCGTGAAGTACGCCCGCGAGCGCAAGCCGTTCGGCAAGGCGCTGGCCGAGAACCAGGCGATCCAGTGGCCGCTGGTGGAGCTGCAGACCCAGTGCGAGATGCTGCGCCTCTTGATCCGCAAGACCGCCTGGCAGATGGACCACATGGAGCACAAGGAGATCGAGCGGACGATCTCGGACAAGGTCTCGATGTGCAACTACTGGGCGAACCGCCTGGTCTGCGAGGCGGCCGACCGGGCGATGCAGGTGCACGGCGGCATCGGCTATTCCCGCCACAAGCCCTTCGAACACATCTTCCGCCACCACCGCCGCTACCGGATCACCGAGGGTTCGGAGGAGATCCAGATGCGCAAGGTCGGCGCGTACCTCTTCGGCTACCTGGGGCCCAAGCGCGCGGACCCGTTCTTCAAGGCGCTGAACGAGGCGGAGAAGGCGGCCAAGGGCGACTATGTCCAGCCCATCCCCGCCCACCACAACGCCTCGCGCTGAGGCCCCAGCCTTAAGCGCGCCCCCTCCACCACTTCGTGGTCCCCCTCCCCCGCTTCGCAGGGGAGGGGCAGGGCCTCGCTCCTCCCCCGTTGCGACGGAGGGGGCGTCGGCCTACCCCTCCGCCAGGGCCGGCTCGGCGGTCGGCCGCGCGCCGAACGGGCGCCAGGCGGCCCGGGCGTAGCGTTCCAGGTACTCGGGGTGCTCGGTGCCCATCCAGCGGTCCCACCAGGTGAACCAGCCGGCGTAGTTCCAGCCCGCCTGGCCGTGGTGCAGGTCGTGGTGGGTGGTGGTGACGATGAAGTCCAGCATGGGCCGGCCGTCGCGGCGGGCGGGCATCAGTTCGTAGCCCGAGTGGACCAGGGTGTTGGTGACGATCTGGTAGAGCATCACCCACTGCATGGCATGCGACGGCATCGGGAAGACCGCCGGCCAGACCACGATGAAGCCCACCAGGACCAGGGCCTCCGGGATGTCGAAGCTGTAGGCGGTGAAGGGCGACGGGTTGTTGCTGCGGTGGTGGCGGCGGTGGAAGCGCCTGAACAGCCGCGGATGGTGCATCATCCGGTGGGTCCAGTAGAACCAGGTGTCGAGGCCGACGATCCCGGCGACGATGGAGACGCCCAGCCAGACCGGCCCCCAACCGTCGGCGATGGTCTCCAGCGGGTAGAGCCCCGCCCGGTACATGAAGGTCAGCAGCACCCCCACCGTGGCGAACACCGCCATCGAGCGCAGGGAGAACATCAGCTCGGTGAGGAGCTGGCGGGCAGGAGGCGTCGCCTCGCGGATCTTGCGCGGCTTCAGCACGGGCGCCAGCACGACCCAGAGCGCCAGCCAGACCCCGACGGTGTAGATCACGTACCGGCTCAGCGTGGGCTGCAGCTCGCGCAGCCAGATGTGCGCCAGGTCGGCCAGCGCGGCCGACATCGGGGTCATGTCGGTGATGATGATGGGCATGGGCGGGTCCGTTCGTCGTTCGATGGACGCAAGAACAGCCGACCGCCCCGCCCGCGGTCTTGCCCGGGGCGGAAAAGCCTCGCCGATTTCGAAATCAGACGGCTTCGTGCAATTCCGGCGAGGCCGTCAGCGCCTGGCGCCGCCACTCGGTGGGCGTGGCGCCGGTGGCCGCGCGGAAGGCGCGGTTGAACGGGCCCAGCGAGCCGTAGCCCAGGTCGAAGGCGATGGCGGCCACGGTGGTGCGGGCCTCGGCCGGATCGGCGAGGCGGCGCTTGGCGGCCTCGATCCGGTAGCTGTTGACGAAGTCGGCGAAGTTGCGATGGCCCAGGCGCTGGTTGATCAGCCGGCGCAGGCGGTGCTCGGGGGTGTCGAGTTCGGCGGCCAGCCCGCCGATGGTGAGGCCCTCCCGCCGCCAGCCCTCGGCCGACATCAGGGCGCCCAGGCGCTCGATCAGCAGGCGATCCGCCGCCTCGGCGCGGGCGTCGGCGCCGCCGTCGCCCCGGCGGGACGCGCCGAACGCCGCGGGCTGGACCTGCAGCACCGCCGCCCCCATCGCCGCGGCGAGCGCGGCGACCATCAGCCCGCCGAGCGGCTGACCGACCTCGAACATCAGCCAGGGGCCGGACGGGGCGAGGCGGTGCAGGAAGGCCGACCCCACCTCCACGATCACGAACAGACACGACAGCGACAGCAGGAGCGCCCGGAAGCGGCGGCGGCGCTCGACGAGGTCGTCGTTCCAGTCGCGCAGGATCACGCCGCCGGCGTGCAGGGCCAGGCCTCCGGAGATGAGGTTCCGCACCGTCCAGGCAAGGTCCCGGACCTCGGGCGGCAGCAACGGCTGCGCGACCCCGATCAGCAACAGGGCCGCGGCCGGCGCGAGGGTGAGCGGCGCGACCTTCCAGTCGGCGAACACCGCCAGCACGAAAAGCCAGAAGAGCCCGCCGACCGGCGTGGAGACGAGGTCGAGCAGGTACGGCTGGCCGATCGCGTTCCAGATCGGCCGGGAATCGCAGACCAGCCAGGCCACGATGCTGGCGCTGCACATCGCGGTGGCGATCCGCACGTTCGCGCCCAGCGTGCTGCGCCCCACGACGATCGCGATGATCGTCATGGCCCCGGCGGCGAGGCCATGGACGAAGGCGCTGATGAGTTGGGAGTCGGCCACGGCCGGACGGTATCACGGGTCTGCGGCGGCCCAAGTGAAGGTCCGGTCATGCGGCGACTCAGCGCGGCTGACCGCCGTTCAGCAGCGGCAGGCACCGCCGCCAGTTGGCCTGGTCGGCCGCCACGCAGGCCTGGTAGCTCTGGCCGGCGGCGTAGACGCCGTTCGCCGCGTCGGGGCCGCGCAGGGCCGGGCCGGAGGCGGCCGGCGCCCCCCGGGGCGCTCCGCCCAGCGGCGCGCCGCCGATCATGATCTGACCGTTCGCGCTGACGCCCGGCCCGCTCGCCGGGGGCGGCGCGGCGGGCGGAGCCGACGGCGCGGCGTTGCGGGACGAGAGCGCCGCGCCCAGCAGGCCGCCGAGGCCCGTGGCCACCGCCCCGCCGCCCAGTCCCCCGCCCAGGCCGCCCCCGGCGCCGCCGATCCCCGGCGCGGCGGACATGCCCAGCCGGCCATGCAGCCTGGCGCATTCGGGCGTGCTGGCCGCCACGGGCGAACTGCAGATCTGGATGGCGGCGTTCAGCCGGTTGATGTCGGCCGCGGTCTGGGCCTGCGCGGCCGGTGCGAACGACAGGCCGATCAGGCCGGCGGCGAACAGCAGTCTCATGGAAGCCCCCTGGTTCCGGAGCCTGGAGACTGCGTCGGGCGGCGTCGCACGGCTTCCCCCGAATGGGGGCATGAGAAAAGGGCCGGAGGTCGCCCCCCGGCCCTTCGACGTATCGTCTGGATCCCGGCCAAGGCCGGGATAACTCGGCGCGCCTGGCGGCGCGCAGGGTTACTTGATCTGGACGGAGGCGCCGGCTTCTTCGAGCTTCTTCTTGATTTCTTCCGCTTCCTGCTTGGAAACGTTTTCCTTCACGTTCTGAGGAGCGCCTTCGACGAGGTCCTTGGCTTCCTTCAGGCCGAGGTCCGGACGAACGCCGCGGACTTCCTTGATCACGTTGATCTTCTTGTCGCCGCCGGCGGTCAGCACGACGGTGAACTCGGTTTGCTCTTCTTCAGCGGCGGCCGGAGCGGCGCCACCGGCGGCCGGGGCCGCGGCGACGGCCACCGGAGCGGCGGCGGAGACGCCCCACTTTTCTTCCAGCAGCTTGGAGAGCTCAGCGGCTTCCAGAACGGTCAGGGCGGACAGGTCGTCCACCAGCTTTTCGAGATTGGCCATTTGCGTAGATCCTTATGAGAGGTTTGTCGGGAAGATGATCGATCAGGCGGCGTCTTTGGCGGCGTATGCGCCCATGACGCGGGCCAGCTGACCGGCGGGCGCCTGCAGGACGCCGGCGATCTTCGTCGCCGGGGCTTGCAGGAGGCCGATGATCTTGGCCCGGAGCTGGTCAAGCGACGGCAGGGTGGCCAGGGCGGTCACCGAGCTCTTGTCCAGCACCTGTTGACCCATGAAGCCGCCAATGACGGAGAACTTCTCGTTGTCCTTGGCGTACTGGGTCGCGACCTTGGCGGCGGACACCGGGTCGGCGGCGAAGGCGATGGCGACAGGACCCTTGAAGAGGGCGTCGCCCGCTTCACCGATCGAGCCCCCGAGAGCCTTCTGGGCCAGGGTGTTCTTCACCACCTGCAGCGTGGCGCCTTCGTTGCGAAGGCGGCCGCGGAGATCGGTCATTTCCGCAACGGTCAGACCCATGTAGTGGGTCACGACCACGGCGCCGGAGTCAGCGAAGACGCCCTTGAGCGCTTCGATGGCTTCCTGCTTTTGAGCGCGGTCCATTGCGGTCTCCATACTCAGGTTCCGCACACGCACGATCGCGCGCACGGGAAAGCACCTGTCCATTGATGGAAAGCCGCGGCCCTCGCGCCCAAGCCGCTTGGCGGCCGGACGGGCGGGACGTCATCTTCCCGTCTCCCTATGCCTGGGGAAGGGCCCTTCCCCACGTCACGGCCTCCGGTGGCCCCGGCGGCTGCACAGTTCTCGGACAGGATGGAAGGCTCGGGAGAGCCCTCCGTCCACGCCTCTCCCTCAAGAGGGATCGACGAAGCGCGGGCCTTTACACGAAGAGCCGCCGGAACTCAACCCGAGGCCTGCGCCGGTTTCGGTTGGCGGCCACCCGGCGAGGGCGTAGCGTCCGCCCGCGCGATGGCGAACAGGAGGTCCCGATGCTGGCCTTCCAGCCCCAGGACAGCGCCATGACCCTCGCCGAGGGCCTGGCCGAATACTACGAAAAGCACCCGCTGCTGAAGCGCGGCGCCACGCTGCCGGCGCCGGCGCAGGACTTCTTCCGATGTCATGACGCGGCCCACATCGTCTTCGGCTGCGACACCAGCCTCGCCAACGAGGCCGTGGTGAAGCTCTCCAGCATCTTCGGCACCACGGCCGGCCTGGGCGTGCTGAAGGGCTATGCGCTCTACGACTCGCTCGACATCTACCGCAAGCTGCCGCCGGGCGAGGTGCTGGACGTGATCGCCCGCGCCGTGGTCATCGCGCCCCGGACGATCGCGCGGCGCCTGCGCCAGACCAAGCGCTGGCCGTGGTCGCGGTTCGAGGCCTTCCTCGACTGGCCGCTGGTCGAGATCCGCCGCGAGTTCGGCATCTACGTCTGAGCGGAGAGCCAGGCCTCCAGGCGCTCGGCCTTCGCCAGGTCCTTCGGGCGGCCGAAGAGGCGCAGGATGCGAAGCTGGTCCGCCGCCGATGGGATCGGACCGGAGACGTCGAGAGCACGCCCCCTCACCTTCAGGCCGCCCATCACCTCGACCGGCCCCCACGGCGTCGCGTAGCGGGCGAAGTCGTCCGAGCGGAACGGCCCGTCGGGCGCCTTGGCTTCACCCGCCGCGAGCCAGCCGCCCCAGGCGGCGCGCAGCCGAGCCGCGCCTTCGACGCCGGTCACGACATCGAGATCGCCCGCCGTCTCCAACGGAACGCCCAGCAGGATCAGCGCGCCCGAGCCGATCAGGCTCCAGGGCGCGGCGAAGGCGTCGAGGTCCGGCCCGAGGCGGTCGAGCAGCGCGCGAAGCTCGGCGGGGGTCATGGCCGACCTCCCCCATCCACCGTCATCCCAGGCCTTGTGCCTGGGATCCCTCTCGAAGCCGCCGAGGGGCGGACGATCCAGCGCCGGCCGCGGGACCGATAGAGGGATCCTCGCCACAAGGGCGAGGATGACGAAGCAGGCACGAAACGCGAGGCCCTAGGCCGCCTCGAAGATCGCCGCGATGCCCTGGCCGCCACCGATGCACATGGTCTCCAGGCCGTACTTGCCGTCGCGCCGCTTCAGCTCGCGCAGCAGGTTGGCCAGGATGCGCCCGCCGGTGGCGCCGATCGGGTGGCCGAGCGAGATGCCCGAGCCGTTGACGTTGAGGCGGTCGCGTTCGTCCCAGCCCCAGCCCTTCAGCACGGCCAGCACCTGGGGCGCGAAGGCCTCGTTCAGCTCGACCAGGTCGATGTCGTCCCAGCCCATGCCGGTGCGCTCGAAGAGGCGCTTCACGGCCGGCACCGGGCCGATGCCCATGCGCGACGGATCGCAGCCGGCGGCGGCCCAGCTCACGAACCAGCCCATGGGTTCGAGGTTCAGCTCGGCCAGCTTGTCCTCGGCCACCACGAGGCAGGCGGCCGCAGCGTCGTTCTGCTGGCTGGCGTTGCCGGCGGTGACCACGCCGTCCTTCTCGATGGCGCGCAGCTTGCCGAGGCTTTCGGGCGTGGCGTCGGCGCGCACGCCCTCGTCCTGCTTGAAGACGACGGGGTCGCCGCGCTTCTGCGGCACCGCGACCGGCACCAGCTCGTCGTCGAACTTGCCGTCCGCCCAGGCCTTGGCCGCCCGCTGATGGCTCATGGCGGCGTATTCGTCGCATTCCTCGCGGCTGATCTGGTAGTCGCGGGCGAGGTTGTCGGCGGTCTCGATCATGCCGGAGATGACGCCGAAGCGCTCGATCGGCTGGCTCATCACCCGCCCGCGCGCCAGGCGGTCGTGCAAGGTCACCGAGCCGGCGCGCGCGCCCTTGCGCATGTCGGTCGTGTAGTACTCGCAATTGGACATGCTCTCGACGCCGCCGGCGATGACCACGTCGGCGACGCCGGTCTGGACCATCATGGCCGCGTCCACCACCGCCTGAAGGCCGGAGCCGCAGCGGCGGTCGAGCTGGTAGCCGGGGGTCTCGATCGGGAAGCCCGCCGCCAGCGCCGACCAGCGCGCGATGCAGGGCGCCTCGCCCGAGCCGTAGCCCTGGGCGAAGATCACGTCGTCCACCTTCATCGGATCGATCTGGGTTCGCTCGACCAGCGCCTTCAGCACCACGGCGCCCAGTTCGCCCGCTGGCATGTCGCTGAGCGCGCCCAGGTACTTGCCGACGGCGGTGCGGATGGGGCTGACGATGGCGGCGCGTCTCACGTGGGCTTCCTCCGGTGCTTCGTCCCGTCCCTGCGGCCCTGGGCGGAGCGCGTCAAGGTCTCGTTGGGTGACGTTGGAGCTCGGCTCGCACTTTCGACGTCATCCCGGGCGGACGCCCGCGCAGGCGGGCGGGAGACCCGGGACCCAGCCGCTCGGGCCTTGAGGCTGCATTCCCGCGCGTCGAAGTTTGAGCGGCTGGGTCCCGGATCTCCGGGCGCTGTGCGCCCTGCGTCCGGGATGACGGGCGCCCTTATCCGCTCCAGACGGGGGCGCGCTTCTCCATCCAGGCCTTCACGCCCTCGCGGTAGTCGTCGGTCTTGGACATCTCGACCAGCAGCGCCTCGGCCACACGCACCGAGTTGGCGGCGTCGCGGTGGAGGTCGCGGTAGATCTGGCGCTTGGTCTCGCGCGCCGAGCCCGGCGCTATGGCGGCGAACTGGCGGGCGTAGGCCATCACCTCATCCATCAGGCGGTCGGCCGGGACGATCCGGTTGAGGAAGCCCATGCGGTCGGCCTCCTCGGCGGTGAACACCCGGCTGGTCAGCAGGATGTCGTTGGCGTGGGTCAGGCCCACGATGCGCGGCAGCACCCAGGAGAGCCCGAACTCGGCCGGAAAATTGAACCGGCCGTGGGCGGCGGTGAACTTCGCGCCGGGAACGCAGAAGCGCAGGTCGGCGAAGGCCGCCAGCACCAGGCCCACGCCGGCGGCCGCGCCGTTGATGGCCGCGATCACCGGTTTCCCGATCCCGAAGTGGTAGGCGAAGGTCGCGTCGAAGGCGGGGTCGACGCCATAGCCGGGCTCGGCGATGTCGTCCGGCGTGCCCGCGTCGTAGCCGCCGCGGTCGGAGTGGCCCTCCAGCGCCTGGAGGTCGGCGCCGGCGCAGAAGGCCTGGCCCTCCGGATCGCCGGTGACGACGATGGCGCGCACGGCGGGGTCGCGGTCGGCTTCGCGCAGGATCCAGCGGTATTCGGTGTGCATCCGCCCGGTCCAGGCGTTGCGGCGCTTGGGGCGGGCGAGCGTGACGACGGCGACGCCGTCGAGAACGTCGTAGCGGGTGGCTTTGAGCTCCATGGGCTCACTTAGCGCCCCTTGCGCGACGCCGTCCAACCGTCTCGACTGCCGGCCAACGACAACGGGAGGGCGAGGACGATGGCGGGCGAGGCGCTGTACGACCTGGGCGGAGCGCTGGAAACGCGATCCATCTGTTTCGAGAACCCGACCGGGGCGCGCGGCGCCGGCGGCCAGGCGGCGAGCCCGCTGGGCGTCGGGCGCAAGGGCGATCCGGCGCGCACCATCGGCGCTGGCGAGACGGTGACCCTGGCCGACATCGAGGGCCCCGGAACCATCCGCCACATCTGGCTGACCAGCGGCCAGTCGCCGAAGGTGTTCCGCGGCGCGGTGGTGCGCGCCTATTGGGACGGCCAGGAACATCCCAGCATCGAGGCGCCGCTGGGCGACCTGTTCGGCTTCGCCCACGGCAGGACGCCGCCGTTCCAGTCGCACGCCCATACGGTGGGCGAGCGCTACGCCCTGAACCTGTGGCTGCCGATGCCGTTCGCCCGGCGCGCGCGGCTGACCCTGACCAACGAGCTCTCGCGGCCGATCCCGCTGTTCTATCAGGTGGACTACACCCTGGGGGACGCGCACGGCGGCGAGGTCGGCCGGTTGCACGCCGCCTTCGCCCGGTCCAATCCCACCACGCCGGGGCGCGACTTCGAAATCCTGCCCAAGCGCGAGGGCCGCGGCCGCTACCTGGGCGCGGTGATCGGCGTGCGGCCGCTGGCCGGCCGCTGGTGGGGCGAAGGCGAGGCCAAGATCTTCCTCGACGGCGACGGTGACTTCCCGTCCGTCTGCGGCACCGGGTCGGAGGACTATGTCGGCCTGTCGTACGGCCTGCAGCCGACGCCCTTCGCCTTTCACGGGTGCAACTGGCGCGAAGCCGACGACATGAGCGACACCGGCCGCGTCTCGATGTACCGCTGGCACGTCCCCGATCCGGTCGTCTGGCGCCAGGATATCCGCGTCACGATCCAGCAGATCGGCCTGGGCGAAGGGACGGTCACCGATATGGAGACCTACAAGGCCGCCTTGGTGGAGCGCGCCGACGACTGGTCGGCCTGCGCCTTCTGGTACGAAGCGGTCCCCAGCGCGCGCCTGCCCCCGATGCCGGACGTGGCGGCGCGCACGGCCGACCTCCCCGGCTAGGCGACCACGAAGCGCAGGATCGTCCCGTTCCAGGGGGTTGTCGTGTCGAGCGCCTCGACCGGGCCTGACGCCAGCTCGGCGGCCACGCCGCGCCAGAAAGCCAGGGCGCCGGCGTTCCTGCGCGCGACCGCCAGCTCCCATTGGCCGGGGCGCGGGCCGATGGCGGCCGTTGCCGCAAGGTGGCCGACCCCGCCGCGGCGATGCTTGCGGACGATGAAGAACTCGGCGACCGCGTGGTCGACCGGCAGGCCGGCGTGGCTGTGGTCGTTGAGGAGGACGAAACCGGCGAGGTCTCCGTCGACCCGCACGAGGAAGGCCTCGCGGCCGGGCTCGGTCCAGTAGCTGTCGAGGTAGGGATAGGGCTCGAAGGTCCCGTCCTCGGCCAGTTCGCCCCGCGCCTCGCCGGCCCACTGTTCGGTGAAGTCGTAGGTGTAGAGCTGGAAGAGGTTCGCCAGGGTCGCGCGCCGCTCAGGCCCGGCCGGCTCGAGGATCACGTTCGCCATGGCGCTCCACCCCTGGCCCCGATCGCGAGGCGGAGCGCTCTCTTAGGACTCCAGGGTCAGGCCGTCGAGCGAGGCGAGCCGGGCGGCGAAGCCCCAGCCGAAGGCCTGATCGTCGGTGACCGCGAACACCAGCTCGTTGCGGCCGGCCTTCAGCGGCAGCATGGCGTGCTCGAAGCGGGTGTCCACGAAACCGGTGTAGCCGGGATGGCGGCTCTCCCAGCCGTTGACCGCGGCGTAGACGGGCGCGCCGTCGAGGCGCACCTCGACCTGGTCGGAGTAGCCGACGCCGAGGCGGACCCGACGGGCGGCGTCCGAGACAAGCGTCTTGCGGGCGAAGGCGACGAGGCGCTTCCGGGGCTGCGGCGGGAAGACGCGCGAGAGGTTCACGAGCCCGGACTCCTCGGCCTCCAGCGTGCGCCAGGCCGCGTCCGGGGGCGGCGCAGGCGCGTCTTCCGGATAGGGCCCGGCGACCGACCAGCGCTGGATGAACTCCGCGGGCGGAGGCTGCGGCGCCAGCAAGGGCGCGGCCGTGGCCGCCGGGCCAGCCGTGAAGTTCGACACCGCCGCGGCCCAGGCGTCGGGCCGGTTGTTGACGCGGGCCCAGAGAGCCACGCCGCCGCCGGGCGATCCGCTGCGCAGCCGCGGGACGACGATCTTCGGGCTGTCGCCCTCGCCGACGAAGATCGCGAGACGCGAGCCCGCCACCTCGATGCGCACGGGCGTCCAGCGGTCGCGCGGCCAGTCGGCGGCGGCCAGGAACTCCGGATAAAGCTGCCAGGTCGAGGAGCCGAGCCGCGGCGCGTACTGCACGGCCATGAAGTCGCCCGAGCGGCGGGTGCGCAGGTAGATGTTCTCATGCAGGGCGAACGACTG
>NZ_WGNY01000006.1 GCF_016124325.1 Phenylobacterium sp. | reverse complement strand
CTTCACGCCGGACATAGAGGCCCAAGACGGCGATGTGTTCGAAGGCCCGGGCTGGACGCTCGAAACGCTCGCCACGCCCGGCCACACCACCAACCATCTGGCGTTTGCGCTGCGCGAGGAAAACGCGCTTTTCTCGGGCGATCACATCATGGGCTGGTCGACCACCGTCATCGGCCCGCCCGACGGCCACATGAGCACCTATTTCGACAGCCTGCGCAAAGTGATCGAGCGCGACTTCACCACGCTGTGGCCAACGCATGGCCCCCCCATCCGCGAAGTGAGGCCCTTCCTCGATGCGTTCTACGCGCACCGCTTGGCGCGCGAGGCGCAAGTGGTCGCGCAGCTCGCCAGCGGCAAGCGGCGGATCAAGGACATGGTCGCGGAAATGTACGCCGACGTGGACAAGCGCCTGCATCCAGCCGCCTGCCATTCCGTGCTCGCGCACATGATCAGGCTGGTCGAGCTAGGCCAAGCCGGCTGCGAGGGGCCGGCGTGCGTCGATAGCGAATACTGGCTGGTGGGCGCTTAAGGCTTCGCGCGCAAACTGGACGCGCTGGGACCGCCGGCGCCCCTGCCGGCATAGTTCGCGCCAGCGTTTGCAAGTTGGAGCGCGCGCCTCCTGGCGCGCATGCGGGCTGGAAGCCCGCACTCCCTGCTTGCCGGCACAAGCGCCCATGCCGGCGAGGGCGCCGGCGGTCCGAGCCGCGGATTTAAGCGCTCAGCAGATCGAAGCGGCCGGCGAGCCAGCCGATCGCGGTCGCCAGCGTCACCAGCGCGCCAACGCCCACAACGCCGCCAAACGTCCGCCACAGAAGCGAATGCGTGTTCATGTCGCTAATGTAGGGACGCAGCGTGTAGGAATTGGATACACGCGCGTACAAATCGCAGTGAACGGGGGTTTACCAAGTTACTCCGCCGCCTGCGCGCTTGGCAGCTTGTAGTCCTTGAACGTCTCGCGCAGGGCCAGCTTGTTGATCTTGCCGGTAGCGCCGAGGGGGATTTTTTCGACGAAGGCGACGTCGTCGGGCATCCACCATTTGGCGATCTTGCCTTCGAGATACGTCAGCAATTGCTCGCGCGTGGGGGCAGCGCCCGGCTTCGGTTCGATGATCAGCAGCGGGCGCTCGTCCCACTTGGGATGCGCAATGCCGATCACCGCCGCACACGCGACGCCATCGGCGCCGACGGCGATGTTCTCGATGTCGATGGAGCTGATCCACTCGCCGCCCGACTTGATCACGTCCTTCGCCCGGTCGGTGATCTGCATGTAGCCTTCGGGGTCGATGGTGGAGACGTCGCCCGTGTCGAAGAAGCCCTCGTCGTCGAGCACTTCGCCGCCTTCGGCCCGGAAGTAGCCGCTGGCGATGGTCGGGCCCTTGATCAGCAGCCGGCCGAAGGTCTTGCCGTCGTGCGGCAGGCGCTCGCCCGCGTCGTTCACCAGCTTGAGGTCGAGGTTGCAGAGCAGCCGACCCTGCTTGAGCTTGTAGGGGAGTTGGGCCTCGAAGCCGAGGTCGGCGATCTCCGGCGAAGGGACCGACACCGTGGCTAGCGGCGAGGTCTCCGTCATGCCCCAGCCGTGGATGACGTCCACGCCGTAGTCGTCATGCAGCGTGCGGAAGATCGATTCGGGACAGGCCGAACCGCCGACGGTGACGCGCTGGAGCGTCGTCAGCTTGCCGCCGGTCTCCTTCAGGTGGGTCAACAGCATCTGCCAGATGGTGGGCACGCCGGCCGAATAGGTGACGCCCTCGGTCTCGATCAGTTCGTGCAGGGACGCGCCGTCCAGCTTCTGGCCCGGCAGCACCAGCTTCGCGCCGACCATCGGGGCCGAGTACATCACCCCCCAGGCGTTGGCGTGGTACATCGGCACGATCAGCATCACCGTGTCGCGCGCCGACAGGTTCAGCGCGTCGGGCTGCAGCGTCATCATGGCGTGCAGGTAGTTCGAGCGGTGGCCGTAGAGCACGCCCTTGGGATTGCCGGTGGTGCCCGAGGTGTAGCAGAGGCCGGCGGCGTCGTTCTCGTCGAAGCCGCCCCAGGGCGTGTCGGTCGGCCGCCCGGCGATCCAGGCTTCGTAGGCCTGGGCGGGGAAGGGCGTCTCGGGCGCCTCTTCGCTCAGGAACACCACCTGGCGGATGCCGGGGCACTGCGGCAGGATCTCGGCCAGCAGCGGGGCGCAGGCCGGGTCGGCCAGCAGCACCTCGTCGCCGGCGTGGTTGGCGATGTAGACGATCTGCTCGGGAAACAGCCGCGGGTTCAGGGTGTGCAGGATCGCGCCGATGCCGATGGTCCCGTACCAGGCCTCCAGATGCCGGTCGCTGTTCCAGCCCATGGTCGCCACCCGGTCGCCCGGCTTCACGCCGGCCTCGAGCAGGGCGTGGGACACCTGCTTGGCGCGGCGGTGCAGGTCGGCGTAGGTGCTGCGGGTGATCGGCCCCTCGACCGAGCGGGTCACCACCTCGCGTTCGCCGTGCCAGCGCGCGGCGTGATCGAAGATCTTGTCGAGGGTCAGCGACCAGTCCTGCATCAAGGCCCGCATGGGCTTCAGTCCTCCGGTTCAAGTTCGGTCTGGATCGGCCATAATGATTAGATTACGAAGTATCTGTCGAGGGCGCGACGACGGCGCTCCGACCGGATTTCAAGGGAGGGAATCGAGTTGGTGATCGACGACGGCGACCTGCTGCAGGGCCTGGACCGGCAGTTTCTCGGGTTCATTTCGCCCACCTCGCCGCGCATCCAGGCGGGCGGCCATCCGTGCCAGGGCATCTACACCACGCCCAAGGGCCAGCGGCCGAAGACCGCCTTCATCGCCACCCACTACAACGTCGACTTCTCCGAGCACTATATCGCGCCCTACATCGCCTCGCGCGGCTACGGCTTCCTGGGCTGGAACACGCGCTTTCGCGGCGCCGAGGACCAGTTCCTGCTCGAACATGCGGTGATCGACATCGGCGTCGGCATGCGCTGGCTGCGCGAACAGGCGGGCGTCGAAACGATCGTCATCCTCGGCAACTCCGGCGGCGGCTCGCTGATGGGCGCCTACCAGGCCGAGGCGATCGAGCCGACCCTGGGCGACCTGCTGACCGGGCCGGGGATCGAGGCGCTGAACACCCTGCCCAAGGCCGACCTCTATGTCTCGCTGAACGCCCACCAGGGTCGGCCCGAGGTGCTGACCGACTGGATGGACGCCTCGGTGGTCGACGAGTTCGATCCCGTCGCGACGGATGAGAGCCTCAACCCTTTCAACCCCGACAACGGCCCGCCGTACTCGGAGGAGTTCATCACCCGCTACCGGGCCGCTCAGCGCGCCCGGAACCAGCGGATCACCGACTACGCCAAGGCCGAGCTGGCGCGCCTCAACGCCGCCGGTGTGCCCGACCGGCTGATGCCGCTGTTCCGCTGCTGGGGCGACCTGCGGATGATGGACGGCGCCATCGACCCGTCCGAGCGCAAGACCCCCTGGTGCTACCGCGGCCACCCGGCGACGGCGAACAAGAGCCCCTCGATCGGCCGCGCCAACAACCTGAAGACCTGGCTTTCCATGTGGAGCCTGGAGACCTCGCGCTGCCAGGGCGGCCCGCAGCTGGCCAAGATCACCCAGCCGGCGCTGGTGGTTCAGGGCCTGGCCGACACCGGGGTGTTCCCCAGCGACGCGCGCAAGATCCACACCAGCCTCGGGTCGTCCGACAAGACGCTGGCGCTGATCAAGGGCGCGCACTACTTCGAGGACAGCCGCGAGGAACGCGACACCATGGCCGATCTGGTCTGCGACTGGGTGGCGACGAAGCGGTAGGGCCCGGCCGCCGGCGCGTCAGTCGTGCCGGCCCACCTCGGTCGGATCGAACGTCATCGGCTCGCCCCAGTCCTCGTGGAGGAGATGGGCCGTCTTGAGCACGGCGGCCCTGCCAACCCGGCGGCCCAGTTCGTCGCCCATC
Organism: Phenylobacterium sp.; assembly: GCF_016124325.1. Classification (GTDB taxonomy): domain Bacteria; phylum Pseudomonadota; class Alphaproteobacteria; order Caulobacterales; family Caulobacteraceae; genus Phenylobacterium. The sequence goes on along the minus strand of NZ_WGNY01000006.1, from coordinate 241,639 downwards.
AGCAGCATGGCCCGCTGGGCGTCGCGGCGCATGCGCTCGCCCAGTTCCGTGACCACGACCGTCTTGACCCGGCCGTTGGAGGGATCGTCAGCCAGCGCCACCATGCCCAGTTCGGCCATCTGGTTCAGGGTGGCGTGGATGGCCTGACGGCTGACGCCGAGGCGCCGCGCGATCTCCGAGGGGCGGCGAACGCCCAGCGCGATATTGGCCATCACCATCGACTGCGGCCGGGTGATCGAGGGCCAGCCCCGCGCCTGCAGGTAGTTCTGGAGGCCCTCGTCGAACCAGTAGAAGCCCTGCAGGAGCGACAGCACCAGGTGCCGTATATCCTCTTCCGCCGTCACCAGCCCGACGCCTCCGCAACCCAACGCGCGTGAGTGCGGCGCGAACCTCGGAATGTCAAAGCGTTTGACGGGGCGCGGCGCTATTCGGCCGCCGCGGCGGGCTGCGCATTGCGCGTCGTGAACGCGCGCCAGTCGGCGTCCTTCGGCACGACGCCTTCGAAAGAGGCGAGGTCCACCTGGCGGACGTCGCCCGTCGTTCCGATCGCGGGCTCGCCGGCCTGGACCGCCTTGGCCGCGGCGACCATCTGCCGGCGGAACTGGATGATGGCCGCGTCGCTGGACCCCAGGTGGTCGGCGCTGCGGTCGGCGATCGGCCCCATGCTCTCCCACATGGCCATGTCCTGGGCTGGGATGCCGAGGATGCCGGTGAAGTCGCCGGCCTTCATCTTCTCGCGGTCCTGCTGGAAGTTGTTCGCGAGGTTGCGGAGCTTGCGGTAGTCGGCGTCGAGGTCCGCGCCCACCTCGGCCGCGCAGAAGCGGCGCCACGCGTCCTGGCCGATGCCCTTCGTGGGGTGCCAGGCCATCCAGTAAAACATGCAGTTCTCGTCATCGATGGGCACCAGCATCTGGGCGAGGTTGTACTGGTCGTTCGGCGGGATCAGCACCGTGAACGGGGCCACGAAGACGGTGGTGCGGATGTAGGCGTGGCTTTCCGGGTTGCGGATCGGCCGGCGGATGGCGGCGTAGTGGAAGCCGTAGTCGGTGGCCTGCACCTCCAGGCGCGGGGCCTTGTCGTTCGACGGGCGCAGCCAGGCGGTGTCGGTGGCCGTCGAGCCCTCGACCTCGGCGGTCGGCATGTTGGTGGAGTGCAGGCTGGAGGAGTGGGCGCTGTCGATGGCGCCTTCCAGCACCTGGGCCCAGTTGCAGGCCGCATGGATCTTCACGATCGAGATTTTCGTCGTGGGCGCCGGCGCCCAGGCGGGGGCCTCGAACGGCCGCACGGCGTCGGCCGCGCCCAGCCACGCCCAGATGAATCCCGCCGCCTCGTGCGTGGGATAGGCCTTATGGCGCAGGTTCATCATCCGGCTTTCGGGCGGTTCGGACGCCATCTCCTGGATCTCGCCATCCACCCCGAATTTCCACCCGTGGTAGAGACAGCGAAGGCCGCAGTCCTCGTTGCGGCCGAAGGCGAGGGAGGCCCCGCGGTGCGGACAGCGTTCGTCCATCACGCCCACCCGGCCCTTGGTGTCTCGGAAGACCACCAGATCGACACCCAGCAGCCGCGCGCGCAGCGGCGTCCCGTCCGGCTCGGCCACTTCCTCGCTCATGCAGACGGGCAGCCAGTGCTGGCGCATCAGCTGGCCCATCGCGGCCTCGCCCTCGACGCGGCAGAGGAGTTCGTTGTCGGCGGGTCTCATGCGTGGTTGTCCGATCAGACTTAGATAGCTAAGTATTTTATGGGCCGGCGGGGCGGCTGTCCAGAAGGGGCGCGGGGAGGGCGCGCGACATGGCCGACCGGGTGCTCCGCTTCGGCGTCATCGGACTGAGCCGCGGCTTCGATCTGACGCGGCCGACGCTGGCCGCCGATTCGCGGGTCCGGCTGACCGCGGCCGCCGACCTGCGACCCGAGGCGCGGGCCGCCTTCGCCGCCGAATTCGGCGCGCCGGCCTATGCGAGCGCCGAAGAGCTCTGCGCCGACCCGCAGGTCGACGTCGTCTATATCGCTACGCCGCACCAGACCCATGCCGAGCTGGCCGCCCTGGCCGCCAGCCATGGCCGCCACATTCTGGTGGAGAAGCCGATGGCGCTGGACCTCGCCGCCTGCCGCGCCATGACCGAGGCGGCGCGGGCCGCGGGCGTCGCGCTCGTGGTCGGGCCCAGCCATGGCTTCGATCCGCCGGTCGCGGCGGCCGCCGAGCTGGTCGGCTCGGCCGCGTTCGGCGCGGCGCGGATGGTGACCGCCGTCACCTTCACCGACTTCCTCTATCGACCGCGCCGCCCGGAGGAGCTGGACAGTGCGCGCGGCGGCGGCGTGGTGTTCAGCCAGGCTGTCCACCAGGTCGACGTCGTGCGCCGGCTGGTCGGCCGCCCGGTCCGCAGCCTGCGGGCCGCCACGGGCGCCTGGGACGCCGCACGCCCGACCGAAGGCGCCTACCAGGCGTTCCTCGCCTTCGAGGGCGGGGCGAGCGCGACGCTCACCTACTCGGGATACGGCCGCTACGACACCGACGCCCTGATGGGCTGGATCGGCGAGACCGGCGGGGCCCGCGATCCCGACGCCTACGCCATGGCGCGGCGGCGTCTCGACGGCGCCGACGAACAGGCTCTGAAGGCCGCGCGGGCCTATGGCGCCGGCGCTCCGGCCCCGTCGGCGCCGGCCGGCCACGAACACTTCGGCTTCGTCCTGGTCGCGTGCGAACGCGGCGACCTGCGCCTGACGGCAGGCGGCGTCGAAGCCTATGGGCCGATGGCCCGCTGGACCGTCGACCTGCCGCCCCCCGAAGCCACGCGGACCACCGTTATCGACGAGGTCTGGGACGCGGTGGTCGGAGGCAAGCCGCCGCTGCACGACGGGCCCTGGGGGACCGAGAACCTCGCCGTCTGCCTCGCCATCCTGCGCTCGGCCGCCGAAGGCCGCGAGATCGACATCGCCGAACTGGAGACCCGCCCATGAGCAAGTTGCGCCTGACGCTGGCGTGTTGGGACTATGACCGCACCCGCGCCCTGGCCGACGGCCGCGTCCAGCCGGAGGGAATCGACCTCAACTTCCTGCCCCTGCACGTGGAGGAGACGTTCTTCCGTATGCTGCGCAACCGCGAGTTCGACGTCGCCGAGATGTCGATGTCATCCTACTGCGTGTCGCTGACCCGCGACGATCCGGCGTTCGTCGCGATCCCGGTGTTCCCGTCGCGCTTCTTCCGTCACTCCTGCATCTTCGTCTCGGCGAAGAGCGGCATCCGTGAGCCCAAGGACCTGATCGGCAAGCGGTTCGGCGTGCCGGAATACCAGATGACGGCGCCGGTCTGGATCCGCGGCATCCTGTCGGACGAATACGGCGTCGCGCCCACCTCGGTGAAGTATTTCACCGGCGGCGAGGAGGAGCCCGGCCGCGACGAGAAGCTGAAGCTGAACCTGCCGCCCGAATTCAGCGTGACCCCGATCGGCCCCGACCAGACGCTGGCGCAGATGCTGGCCGACGGGGAGATCGACGCCCTGCACACCGCGCGGACGCCCTCGACCTTCTACTCGCGGCCCGACGACGTGAAGCGGCTGTTTCCCAACTTCGTCGACGTCGAGAAGGACTACTTCCGGCGCACGGGCATCTTCCCGATCATGCACGTGGTGGCGATCCGCCGGACGGTCTACGAGGCCAACCGCTGGATCGCCCAGTCGTTGTTCAAGGCGTTCTGCGAGGCTCAGCAGCTCACCTACGACAATCTCGCGGTGACGTCGGCCATGACCACCATGCTGCCGTGGCAGGTGGCGGCGGTGGAGGAGGCGCGGGCGGAACTGGGCGACGACTGGTGGCCCTACGGCTTCGCGCGCAACAGGCCGGTGCTCGACACCTTCCTGCGCTACCACCATGAACAGGGCCTCTCGCCGCGCCGGCTTGAGCCGGAGACGCTGTTCGCGCCGGAGACCTTCGAGGCGTTCAAGATCTGATGGCCGAGATTCACGACACCATGGCCGACCTGCCCGCCGACCGCAGCCTGGGCTTCCAGGTGCGCCGCTGCCACCGCGCCTTCGACCGGGCGCTCAACGCCTATCTGTCCCGCGAGGGGCTGGCGAGCGGGTTCTGGTACTTCCTCCGCGCGCTCTGGCAGGAGAACGGCGCCACGCAGAAGCGGCTGGCGCAGCTCAACAACGTCACCGAGCCAACGGCGGTGACCATGCTGCGGGCCATGGACCGCCTGGGCCTGATCGAGCGGGTCCGCAACGCCGAGGACCGGCGCAAGATGAACGTCTTCCTCACGCCGCGCGGCGAGGCGCTGAAGGGCGAGCTGATGCCCTATGCGCACCGGATCAACGCGGTTGCGGCCGAAGGCGTCTCGCAGCGCGACCTCGAGACCTGCCTCAGGGTGCTGAAGAAGATGTCCGAGAACCTCGCCGCCGAGACGGCCAGGCTGGCGGACGAGCCGCTCAGGTGATGGCGTAGATGAAGTGCCTGACCCCGCCGGTCACGCGTTCGCCGCAGCCCACGGCCAGCGTCGAGTTCAGCCACGCGTAGCGTGGATCGGAGGTCTCGAAGAGCGGGGCGATGTGCAGCTTGTAGCGCGACGGGTCCACATGCGGCTGGGCCGGGTCGCGGAACGCCTCGCCCACGTCGGGCGGGATCCGGCTGCGGCCGGTGTAGGTGACGTAGATGATCGCCCCGTCGTCGGTGCGCCAGACGCTGCGGGCGTCGAAGGTGCCGATGGCCGCGCCGTCCGGGGCCACCGCGGATTCCGGCCAGTTGCCGCCGCCCGGCAGGATGTCGCCCTTCAGCCTTGGCCCCTCGAAGCGGCCGCCGGTGATGTAGCCGACGCGGCGGTTGTTCCAGGGGGAGGGGCCCAGGCCCAGGATGTCGCCCACCTCGAACGCCGCGCAGCACAGCGGCTCGCTCTTCAGCCGGCGGTCGCCGAAATCGAACTCGGACACGCGCTTCCCCCTAAAGGACCTCGAAAACCTCGTACTCGACCGAGTGGCCGAGCGCCTTGCCCGTGGCGACCGCCACGATGTCGTTGAGCCACGCGTAGCGCGCGTCGCCGGTCTCGAAGACCGGCGCGGTGCGGAAATAGAGCTGGCTCGCCTCGGCCTCGTCGGCCGGTCCGCCCTTGGCGCCGTGTGCGCGGGCGACGGCGTAGGGGCGCAGCACGCCATGATAGGAGATGTAGATTCGCGCCCCGTCGTGGGTCTCCAGGGCGACGCGCGCGTCGAGGCGCAGCGTCCCTCCGGCGTCGATCGTCGCCCAGTCGCCGCCACCCGGCAGCACCTGGCCGCGGAGCCGCTCGCCCTCGAACTCGCCGCCGGTGACCTGGGCGATCATGCGCCGCCCGAAATGGCCGACGCCGATGTCCTGTTGCGGCGAAGCCAGGGCGGCGCGATAGCGGCAGAGATGGCGGGTTTCGAGCTGGGGCATGCCATTACTTAGCATACGAATGAATTCGGGCTACGGGTTTCCGCGACGCTGCGAGCGGCCGCCAGGTCGAGCCCGGGCGGGCGAGGCGGCTCTAGGAGGCGCGGCAGGCGATTGACAAGGCGGCCCGCCGCTATAGTGTGAACCGGAATCACGATTCACCTTCTTGATCGTCGCACTGGCAAGTATCGATCGGCGTGCGCCGGCCAGGCGATGAAGAAGGGCCAGGGTTCCTCCCACTGAGGGGCCGCTCCGGTCGCCCGGTGGCGGCCTCTCGATTTTTCGGGGGCGGACCCACGTTGGCGGGCTTGCGGAGGGTGGCGGGGTGAGCGGCGCGGGCAGGGCGGACGTCTATCTGTATGGGGCCCCGGCCTCGCTCTACACCGCGAAGGTCCGCGCCTTTCTGCGGGCGCGGGGCGTGCCTTTCGAGGAGCGGTTCCCGTCGCATCCCGACTACCGGGCCCGGGTGCGTCCGGCCGTGGAGTCGCACCGCATTCCGGCCGTGGAGTTTCCCGACGGCCTGATCCTGCAGGACTCGGCGGTGATCCTCGACGAACTGGAGCGCCGCTATCCCGACCCCAGCGCCGCCGCCATGGGTCCGCGGCAGATTCTGCTGACCCGCCTCATGGAGGTCGTTGGCGACCGCGGCCTCGCCAAGCCGGCCATGCACTTCCGATGGAACTTCCTGCCCGTGAACGAGGGATTCGTGGTGGGCGAATTCGGCCGCTCGCTGGGCTTTCCGGCGCCGGCCGAGGAGATCGAGCGCCTGGGACAGCGCATCGCCTCCAAGATGGCCTCATATCTACCGATGCTGGGGATCACCGAACGCACGATTCCGGTGATCGAGCGGGCCTACGGCGAGAGCTTGAGCCTGCTGAACACCCATTTCTCGGCGCATCCCTATCTGCTCGGCGGGGCTCCGAGCCGGGGCGACTACGCCCTGATGGGACCGCTGTACGGCCACCTCGGACGAGACCCCTATCCGCTCCAGCTGATGCAGCGCACCGCGCCGCTGGTGTTCCGCTGGACCGAGCGGATCAACGGGGGCGAACGCGCGACGCCCGAATTCTCCAACCGTCCACGCGAGCTGTTGGCCGACGACGCGGCGCCTCCGACCCTGGTCGCCTGGCTGCGCCATCTCTTCGCGGGTTTCAGCGACGATCTGGTGTTGAGCGCCGAGCGCATGAACGCGTGGTTCGACGCCAACCCCGACGCTCCGCCCGGCAGCTGGGTGTCGGCGGAGGGGGCCGACCAGCCGGCGCTCGGCGAGATCGTCGTGAACTACCATGGCGTGGCCACGCCCCAGCAGGCGCTCGGGCACACGCTGTGGCTGTTGCAGCGTCCGCTCGACTGGGTGGAGGGGCTATCGGGCGCGGCGCGTGTCGTGGCGGAGGACCTGATGCGCGAGATCGGCGCGGGGGCGCTGCTGAACATCCGGCTGCGGCGGCGCCTCACCCGGATGCGCGGCCGCCTGGCGGTCGCCTAGAGCCCGTCAGGGTGAAGTGGATACCGGTTCACCCGCCCGGACGGGCTCTACACTCTTGAAGATCGAGCCTTCTTGTCCGGATCAGGTGATCCCACCTGATCCGGGAAGGCTCTAGGTCCCGCGGCTGCGCCGACCATTTGCGGTGGGAGTGGCCGTATGGCATTCCAGCGACGAAGGCCGAGGCGCACCGAAGCGTCGCTGCGCGACCAACGCCGTCCGTGGAACGTTTCTTGGCTGTTGAACCCCTGGACCTGAACAAGATCGACGGCGTCATTCCCGCCAACCAGGCGCGCAGCCGGGCCGCCCAGGCCCGTCTGATGGCGGCGGGGGAGCAGGTCTTCGCCCGGGTCGGCTACGACGCCGCCCGGGTCAGCGACATCGCCGAGCAGGCGCAATGCTCGATCGGGAGCTTCTATCGCCGGTTTCGGGACAAGGAAGCGCTGTTCCACGCCCTGCACACCCAGTTCGCGCTGCGGGGGGTGGAGAACATCGGAGTCTTCTTCGACAAGCCCGAGTGGCGCACGGCGCCGGTGACGAAGGTCCTCAGCACCCTGATGCTGAACACGGCGCGCCAGATCGAACGCAACCCGGGCTTCTTCAGGGCGCTGTTCCAGCGCAGCCTGGAAGGGAAGGGCGAGACCTACTTCCCGGCCCTGGCGGCGGCCGACGTCGAGGGCGGGCGCCGGCTTGCGGCGTTCCTTCGGGCCCGCGGCGCGGCGCACGCGGACGACCTCGAGGCCACTTGCACCTTCGCCCTGCAATCGGTCGAGGCGATCCTGCTCCATCGCCTCCTGCACGTCGGCTACCGCGGTCCGATCACCGATCCTGGCCTCATCGAACAGCTCACCAAGCTGCTGACCAGCTATCTGGATCTGCCGCCGCAGCAGGGCTGAGCCCGCACGCCCGCAGCCTCGGACGCCGTCAGCGGCCAGCGAAGACCGGGGCGCGCTTCTCCACGAAGGCGAGCGAGGCGGCCTTGTGGTCCTCGGTCATCATCGTGCGCACCATGTGGGCCGCTTCCAGATCCAGAACCTCGGGCAGGGTCGCGTGCTCGGCTGCGTTCAGATTGCGCTTCATGTAGCCGATCGCGATGGTCGGAAGGCCAGCGAGATAGGCGGCGTACTTCGCCGCGACGGCGGCCAGTTCGTCGGCGGGAACGGCCTTGTTGACGATGCCGAGCGCCGCGGCTTCCTCGCCCGTGATGACGTCGGCGGTGAAGTAGAGCTCCCGCGCCTTGGCCGCGCCGACCAGATGGCTGAGGAAGTACGAGCCGCCGTAGTCGCCAGCGACACCAACCTTGGAGAAGGCGGTGGTGAGCTTGGCCGTGCTGGCGCTGACGCGCAGATCGCAGGCGAGCGCCAGCGAGAGGCCCGCGCCGGCGGCGGCGCCGGGGATCACCGCCAGCGTCGGCTTCGGCATCTCGTGCAGCCAGCGAACCGCTTCCATCCCGGCGCGCAGGCTCGCCACGCGCTGCTCCATGCTCGGTCCGGCCGAGGCTTTGCCGTCGGCGCCGCGCCCCGTGTCGGCCGCGAAGCCCTTCACGTCGCCTCCGGCGCAGAAGGCGCCGCCGGCGCCGGTCAGCACCACGGCGCGCACGGCGGGATTGGCGGCCAGCCGCGGCAGCGCCTCGGACAGGGCGGCGATCATCTGAGCGGTGAGCGCGTTGCGCGCCTCCGGCCGGTTCATCGTCAGGGTGGCGACGCCGTCGGCGATCGACTCGAGAAGGTGATCGGTCATGGCGATCTCGCTTTCTTAACCGGAATTATTATTCGCATTATTGCCTGTGGCGATCGTCGTCAATGGCCGTTTGGCGATTTGCGGCCAGCCGGGGCGGGCCACGGACCCGGAGCCGCCAGCGGACGCTGCCTCAGCGGCGCGGGCGGTGGCTTGGGCGCAGGGAGGCTGGGGCCGGGCGTGACCGCCAGAGCACAGCGCGGGCGGCCCGTCGCCGGCCGCGTTCTCGCGCATTGACACCAGCCCAGCTTGCGCGGAGACTGAACCGGAATTCACGTTCATCTATTGAGCGATAAAAGCACACAAGGGGGAGTGAGATGTCCTGTCGGAACCTGGGCCCGATTCTGCTTGCCAGCACGGCCATCGCATTGACGTTCGGCGGCGTGGCGCAAGCCGCGGACGCTGAGACCGCGACCGTCGAGGTGGAGACCCTCGTCGTCACCGCCAACAAGCGGGCGGAGAACATCCAGGATGTTCCCATGTCCGTCTCCGCGGTCAGCGGCGACTATCTCGAGAAGGTGGGGATCAGCAACGCCACCGATCTTTCGAAGTTCATCCCTTCGGTGGCGATCACCCAGTCGAACAACAACCGCAACTCGACCGTCTACATCCGCGGGATCGGCACGTCGGGCACCAATCCCGGCATCGAATCCAGCGTCGGCATCTTCATCGACGGCGTCTACATCCTGGCCGCGGGCCCCATTCAGGCGAACCTGCAGGACATCGCTGCGGTGGAAGTGCTGCGCGGGCCGCAGGGCACGCTGTACGGCCGCAACACGCCGGTGGGCGCGATCAACATCAACACGCGCGAGCCGAGCCAGACGCCCGAGGCGATGTTCAATGTGAAGATCGGCGACTACCAGGACCATCAACTCGCCGGCTACATCGGCGGCGGCCTGACCGACACGCTTGCGGGCCGGCTTTCGTTCTACGCGACCGACCGTAATGGCTACGAGGACAACCTCTTCACCGGAGGCGACGTCAACGGGCAAAGCCAATACGGCTTCCGGGGCCGGCTCAAGTGGACGCCCGCCGCCGGCGTGAAGGGCAACTTCATCGCCTACTATTCGCGCCTGCACGCCGACTGCTGCACGCCGGAAACCCTTGCCCCGACCTCGCCAACCGGCATCGCCACGCCGGGCTTCCTGGCGGCCTCGGCCGCAACCGGCCATCCGTTCCGCAACTACGACGACACCGACCATGTCGTGGACGACAACTATCCCGGCCTGAACGTCACCAAGATCTACGGGACCTCGGCCAGCTTCGACGTGGAGCTCCCGGCTGGCCACACGCTCACCTCGATCACGGCCTTCAACGGCTACAAGGACAACATCAAGCAACTGGCCGCCGATGGTCTTCCGCAGGACACGGCGTCGGGTCAGCAGACCTTGAGGACCGAGGGGTATTCGGAAGAGCTGCGCATCGCCTCGCCCGCCGAGCAGAGGCTGAGCTACCTTGTCGGGGTCTACCTGTTCTCGGAAGGGCTGACCTACACTTCGAGGCTGCAGATGGGCGCTGACGCCAATCGCATCCTGCCGCCCAATCGGGCCTTCCTGCCGACCGACGTCAGTACGTTCTACTACACCCAGGACACCCGCAGCTGGGCCGCCTTCGGTCAGGCGACCTTCCACGTGACCGACACCCTGAGGTTCACGGGCGGCCTGCGCTATTCCTACGACAAGAAGCGCGCCTACCTGGACGCCGACGTCAATCCGACCGCCTCGTCGGCGTTCCGTGCGGTTCAGCCGGTCAACCACCTGGGCACGCTGCGCCGCCACGAGGACAAGGTGACCTGGTCGGCCGCCGCGCAATATGACCTCACGCCGGACGTGATGATCTACGCCCTGGCGGCGACGGGCTACAAGACGGGGGGCTACAATGCCCGTTCGTCCGCCGTCGGCGTGCCGGTGGAGTTCAACGCGGAGAACTCGAAGACCTACGAAGCGGGCATCAAGTCGGAGCTTCTGGATCGCAAACTGGTCCTGAACCTCGACGTCTATACGATGAAGCTGACGTCGTTCCAGGACTCCATCCTGAACCCGCTCACCGGCACCGGATTCATCGTCGCGAACGCCGGCGATCGGCGGGTGCGGGGCGTGGAAGGCGACGCCCAGTTCCGCCCGATCCAGCCGCTGACCATTCGGGGCACGATGTCCTACATGGACGCCGAGTTCACCGACTATCCCGACGGCCAGTGCTACGGCGGCAAGCCCTCCAACGGGACCAAGCCGGGCACCTGCAACTACAACGGCCTCACGCCGTCCCAGAGCCCGAAGTGGAGCTGGAGCCTGGCGGCGCAATGGGACGCGCCCCTGGGCGACACTGGGATGAACTGGTTCGCCAACGGCGACATCAGCCACACCGGCGCGAAGGCGCTCGAACCCACGCTCGATCCCCGGGGTTTCCAGGAAGCCGTGACGATCCTGGGCGCGCGCGTCGGCGTGACCTCGGGCAGCGGATCCTGGCGGCTGTCGCTCTACGCCAAGAACCTGACCGACAAATCCTACTTCGTGCAGAAGACCTCCCAGCCGCTGGGCGCCTTCGTCTCGTCGGGCGGCACGGCCGGGGCGAACGGCTTCGTCGGCTGGTACGCGCCGCCGCGCACCGTCGGCGCGGAACTGAACCTCAGGTTCTAGGCCTTCGATGGATCGGGAGGCCGCCGTCCGGCGGCCTCCCACCCTGTCTCCGCGATCGCAGGCCACGTCGCAGGGCCGGCGGTCCAGCCATTGCGGGCGTCCGCTTCTCCAGCCGCGCCGCCGAGGCCCCGGCGGGAGACGTCTTGCCGCCGCATGAGGATCAGATGATCGACCTGCATTTCTGGCCAACGCCCAACGGGTGGAAGATCACCATCATGCTGGAGGAGACGGGACTGCCCTATCGGCTCGTGCCCGTCGACATCGGCGCGGGCGCCCAGCACGCGCCGGAGTTCCGGGCGCTTTCCCCGAACGGGCGGATGCCCGCGATCCACGATCCCGAGGGACCGGACGGCGCGCCGATCTCGATCTTCGAGTCAGGCGCGATCCTGCAGTACCTGGGCGACAAGGCGGGGCGGTTCTATCCGGCCGAGCGCCGCGCGCGAACACGCGTGGAGCAGTGGCTGTTCTGGCAGTGCGCCGGCCTGGGCCCGATGGCGGGCCAGGCGGCCCATTTCCGCTACCACGAGGAACGGATCGACTATGCCCTCGACCGCTACGTCAACGAGACGAGGCGGCTCTACGGCGTGCTCGACAAGGCGCTGGCGGATACGGAGTACGTGGCCGGCGACTATTCCATCGCCGACATGGCGATCTGGCCCTGGACGCGCGGCTACAAGGGCCTGGCGATCGATCCCGCCGAGTTCCCCAACTTCCACCGTTGGTTCAAGCAGGTTGGGTCGCGCGACGCGGTGCGGGCGGGCGCGGCGATCGGCAAGGAGGCCTTCGCCGAACGCCAGCGCGAGATGATCCGTCAGGAGGTGACACGATGACCGGGCCCTATCGCATCTTCGGGTCGCAGATGTCGCCCTACTCGGTGAAGGTGCGCTCCTACTGCCGCTACAAGGCCATCCCGCACCAGTGGATCGCGCGGGGGCCCGAGAACGAAGACGAGTACCGCCGCTTCGCCAAACTGCCCATCGTGCCGACCGTGGCGACGCCGGAAGGGGAGGGCCTCCAGGACTCCACCCCGATCATCGAGCGGCTAGAGGCCCAGTTTCCGGAACCCTCGATCCATCCCGCCGATCCCGCCCTGGCGTTCTTGTCGGCCCTGATCGAGGAGTTCGGGGACGAGTGGGGCAACAAGCTGATGTTCCACCACCGCTGGTACGCGCCGGTCGACGTGGATGCGTCGGCCCAGACCCTGGCGCGTCTCAGCCTGCCGAAGGGCGATGACGAGCAGGTGGCCGAACGCGCGGAGATGATTCGCGCCCGGATGACGGGCCGCGGCCATTTCGTGGGTTCGAGCGAGGCGACCGCCCCGCTGATCCGCGCCTATCTCCTGGAGCTGCTCGACCTGCTGGAGGTCCACCTCGCGGACCGGAAATATCTGTTCGGCGGCCGGCCGGCGTTCGGGGACTTCGGCCTCGCGGCGCAGCTCTACGAGGCCTCCATCGATCCGACCGCGGGCGGCATCATCCGGGGCCGCGCCCCGAATGTCCTGGACTGGTGCCACCGGATGATCGAGCCGCGCGATGACGGGCCGTTCGAGAGCTGGGAGGCCCTGGAGCCGACCCTCGCGCCGATCCTGGCCTATGTCGGACGCTACTTCCTGCCTTGGAGCGACGCTAGTGCGCGAGCCCTGGCCGAAGGCGCCGCTGAGTTCTCGGTCGAGCTGGCCGGCGAGGCCTATGTGCAGCCGCCGCAGAAGTACCACGCCAAGTCGCTGGCCGCGCTGAGGGCCCGCAGGGCGGCGGTGAGCGATCCGCGCCTCGCCGCGATCCTGGAGGGCGCCGGTTGCGGGTCGTGGCTCGAGAACGCCTGACATGCGCGGCCCGGAGCGGCGCCGGCTTGGGAGCAGGCCCGCATGGGTTGTGGCGACGGGAGTGACAGTTCACTTTGATGCGGCGAGTCTGAAGCGGGGGTGGCCGGCCGGCGATCGTCGAGGCGGTTTGGAAGGTGACGAACGACGGCATGACCAGGGCCCTGCAATCCGTGCGCCGACCCCGACCGGAGCGTCGGCGGTGATCGAGGCGCGCCGCGAGACGGACGATCGGCCAGCGGCTTCGACGGGCCCGACCGCTTCATGGCGGCCGGCGAGATGGTCAGGCTGGGGGCGATGAAGAAGAAGACCGAGGCCGAGGATGCGGCCGAAAAGGGCTGGGCGCAGCCGGCCTACCAGGAGCGGAGCCGTCGCCAGCGCGACCGCCTGCTGAAGGCCGGCGAGCGGGTATTCGCCGATTCCGGGTTCTGGCAGGCGCACGTGGCCGACATCGCCAAGCGCGCCGGATGTTCCGTCGGCAGCTTCTACCGGCGCTTCCGGGACAAGGAGGCGTTCTTCTTCGCGCTGCAGGCGGATATGGCCGACCGCGCCGAGGCCAACATCGCCAAGTTCTTCGACGACCCGGCCTGCCGCACCGAGCCGCTGATCGAGGTGTTCCAGCGGCTGACGCGGAATTCGGCCCGCACCATGAAGGGCATCGAGGGCTACTACCGCGCGCTGTTCGAACTCAGCCTTCGGGGCCAGGACGTCTGGCCGCTGATGCGGCGGCTGGAAGTGATCGAAGCCGGCCTGGTCGTGGACCTCCTGAAGGCGCGCGGCGTGGCCGTGGACGCGCGCAAGCAGGACGCCGCCCACCTCGCCATCCGCATGATGCATGGCCAGATCATCTCGACGCTCCTGCATGGCCCCGGCCCGTTCGCCGCCGACGATCGAAGGCTGCATGAAGAGCTGGGCCTGATGCTCGTGCGATACCTCGGCCTCGAAGAAAGTGCGGCCGACGCCGGATAGGGCAGGTTCGATGCGCGCCGCCCAGGCCCGTCGCGATGGCGGCGGTCGCGTCCCGCCGAGATCCATACGGTCCGTCCCGAACCGGCCAGCCTCGGGGCTCGGCAAATCCACGCCGTCCCTGGACCGGCTTTCGCATTGAACCGGAATTTCGATTCCGTTACGGTCTCGCTGTACGGAGGAGGCGGGATCATGCGGGCAGGGGTTTTCGGCGCGACCTTGGCGCTTGCGACGAGCTTGGCCGTGTCCAGCGGCGCTCAGGCGCCGTCGGGCGTGCCGGTGGACCGGCCTCGGATCGTGGCGGGACCGCCGCGGGATGTGGTCTGGGACGCTGGGCCGCAGACGCCGCGCTCCGGCCGTAGGCTGCCCAACATCGTCGTGATCGTCGCGGACGACCTGGGCTTCAACGACATCAGCTTCAGTGGCGGCGGCGTCGCGGGCGGCGCCGTTCCGACCCCGAACATCGACGCGATCGGGCGCCAGGGCGTGAGCTTCCAGCAGGCCTACTCGGGGCACGCCACCTGCGCGCCGTCGCGCGCGGCGCTGCTCACCGGCCGCTATCCGACCCGCTTCGGCTTCGAGTTCACGCCCGTCCCGCTTGGCTTCGCCCGCCAGGTGCGCGCCTTCCACTATGGGATTCGCAATCCGGTCTACTTCCCGGAACGCGAGAAGGACATCATTCCGGCCGCCGACATGGGCGTGCCGACCAGCGAGATCACCATCGCCCAGCTGCTCCAGCAGAGCGGCTATCACACGATCCAGCTGGGCAAGTGGCACCTGGGGGAATCGCCCAGGTTCCAGCCGCAGAGCCGGGGCTTCTCCGAGACGCTCGGCTTCACCGGCGGCGGCTCGATGTATCTGCCGAAGGACGACCCCCGGGTGGTCAATTCGGTGCAGGGCTTCGATCCCATAGATCAGAACCTGTGGGCCAACCTGCAGTTCTACGTCAGCAAGGACGGCGGCGAACCGTTCCAGCCGAAGCGGCACATGACCGACTATCTGTCGGACGAGGCCATCGCGGCGATCCACGCCAACCGAAATCGGCCGTTCTTCATGTACCTGGCGTACAATGCGCCCCACACGCCGTTGCAGGCGACGCGGGAGGACTATGACGCCCTCTCGAACATCCAGGATCACCGCCTGCGCGTCTACGCGGCCATGATCCGCCAGCTCGACCGCAATGTCGGACGGGTGATGCAGGCGCTGCAGGAGGAAGGCCTCGAGGACAACACGCTCGTGGTGTTCACCAGCGACAACGGCGGCGCCTACTACATCGGGCTTCCGGACATCAATCAGCCCTTCCGCGGGTGGAAGCAGACCTTCTTCGAGGGCGGCGTCCGGGGGCCGCTGTTCATGAGATGGCCCACCCGGATCCCCGCGGGTCGAACCTACTATCCGCCCGTATCCCACTTCGACATCTTCGCCACTGCGGCGTCCGCGGCCGGCGCCCCGCTCCCGAAAGATCGCGTCATGGATGGCGTCGACCTGATTCCGTTCGCGCGGGGCGAACGGACCGGCCGCCCGCACGAGGCCCTGTTCTGGCGCACCGGCGCCTACCGGGTCGTTCGGGCCGGAGACTGGAAACTTCAGGTGACCGAGCGACCGGCGAAGGACTGGCTATACGACCTCTCCGTCGATCCGACGGAGCGCCACAACCTTGCGGCGGACATGCCGGCGAAGGTCGCCGAACTGAAGCTTCGCCTGGCCGAGCACGACGCCCAGCAGGCGCCGCCGCTCTGGCCGGAACTCGGCCAGTCGCCGGTGATGCTCGACCACTCCCTGATCGAGCCGCAGCGGGAGGATGACGAGTACGTCTATTGGGGCAATTGAGCCAGGGCGGGCCCGACCGGCGACTTCGCCTGCGAATGAGCCGCGCCGGCGATTGACAAAGCCGCCCGCGCCGCTAGCGTGAACCGGAATTCTTGTTCACTTTAAACCAGAACAAGAACGACATCAGGGAAGGACGACGCCGTGGCAGGGCCCCGCCTTGCATTGAACCCGTTCGCCGATGCGTCGAGCGCGATCCGCGTCGCCGCCGACCTCCCGACGATGGCCGCCGACAAGTTCTAGTTCCTCCCCTGGGGAGGCCGCGCCGCCCCGCGGTCGCGGCCTCTCGCCTCTTGGATCGCGCAGGAGCCCCGCTGCAATGCCGAGCGTCAAAGGAAGGAAGACCGCGCCCCCTCGGGCCGGACGGGTGGAGCGGCCCCTTGAAAGCCGGCGCCGTGCGAACAGCCCGCGGGTGGAGGCCTAGCCGCCATGGACGCGCGCACCCGCTGGCTGCAGGCTGACGGTCGCCGAACCCCGGGCCGATGGAAGGCGCGAGCGGTCAGGATCCTTCGCGAACCCCTGCTGCACTTCCTGATCGCCGGCGCCGTGATCCTGTGCGCCGTCCAGTGGTGGCGCGCCTCCCATGACGAGCGACGCATCGTCGTCGGCGACGCTCAGGTGGCCGAACTCGTGGGCAAGCATCGCCTCCAGTACGGCCGCGATCCGACGCCGGCCCAGATCGAGAACCTCATCCGCGGCTATGTGGACGAGGAAATCCTCTATCGCGAAGGCCGCGCGCTCGGCCTTGACCGCGACGACGAGATCGTGCGCCGCCGCGTGGCCCAGAAGGTCGAGTTCCTGCGCCAGGACCTGGCCATTCCCGCCGAACCCGACGAGGCGGCGCTGCGCCGCTATTTCACGGCCCACGCCGCCCAGTACGCCCAACCGCCGCGCGCAAGCTTCCGACAGCTCTACTTCTCGCCGGACAAGGGCGGATGGGCGCCGGCCCGCGGCCGCGCCGAGGCGGCGCTGGCCCGGCTCCGGGCCGGCGCGCCGTGGGACAAGGTGGATGCGGACGCCTTTCCGGACCAATCCCAGTACGCCGCGATCAGCCGGGTCGAGGCGGCTCGGGTGTTCGGGGTCAGCGGCATGGCGGAGGCCGTGGAGAAGGCGCCCGTCGGCCGATGGGCCGGTCCCTACGCCTCCGGCTACGGCTGGCATCTGGTCCTGGTCCAGGCGCGGTATCCCGGCGCGCCCGGCGACTTCGACGCCCTTCGGGAGACCGTTCGCGGCGACTATCTGAGAGACGCCCAGGTCCGTGCGAACGCGCAGGCCATGGAGCGCATGCGCGCCCGCTACGCCGTCGTCCGTCAGGATCGGGCGCGGCCATGAAGGCGTGGCTGGGTCTGCTGCTGGCCGCCATGGTCGGGCTGTTCGCGGCGGCGACACCCGCCGCCGCGCACGAGGTGCGTCCGGCGCTCCTGCAGGTCACCCAGACGGCGCCCGATCGCTACGAGGTTCTGTGGAAGCGGCCGATCCTGGGCGACGTGGCGCTGCGGCTGCAGCCGGCGCTGTCGTCGGGCTGGCTGAAGGCGCCGCCGAAGGATCGGTTCGCCGGCTCGGGATTCCTCGTCACGACCTGGACCATCCAATCGCAGACCCCGCTGGACGGGCAGGAGGTCTCGATCGACGGCCTCAGCGACAGCCTGACGGACGTGCTGCTCCAGATCACCGCCGCCGACGGCCGCCGGTTCGACGCGGTGCTGACGCCGGCCCAGCCGCGGCTGAAGCTGGCGCTCTCCGGGCCCCGCGCGCCCGGCGCGCCCGCCTACCTGCGCCTCGGCGTCGAGCACATACTGGGCGGGGTCGACCACCTGATGTTCGTGGCCGGGCTGCTCTTGCTGATCGGGCCCAACGTCAAGCTCTTCAAGGCCGTGACGGCCTTCACCGTGGCCCACAGCATCACCCTGGCCGCGGCCTCTCTGGGCCTGGTGACGGCGCCGTCGGCGGTGGTGGAGGCGCTGGTCGCGCTCAGCATCGTCTTCGTGGCGGTGGAACTGGCCCGCGGGCCCGACGCCGACACCCTGACGCGCCGCCATCCCTGGGTCGTCGCCTTCACGTTCGGACTGTTGCACGGCTTCGCCTTCGCGGGCGCCCTGTCGGAGATCGGCCTGCCGCCACACGAGGCGGCGCCGGCGCTGTTCCTGTTCAACGTCGGCGTGGAGATCGGGCAGATCGTGTTCGTGGCGGCCTGCGTGGCCGTCCTCTGGGCGCTGGCGCGGGTCCGCGCCGTGACCGGGATCCGGGCCCCGAGGCTCGCCCGCCTCGCGCCGGCCTACGGCATCGGATGTTTCGCCGCCTTCTGGTTCCTCGAACGGCTGGGAGCGGCTTTCGCATGATGAGCAGAACGATAGGGGAGGGCGCTATGGCGCGCTGGCTGGTTCCACTTCTGGCGTTGACGGCGGCGGGTTGCACGCCGGTCAGCCATCCACAGGCGCCGACGGGCGTGGCGTCCGAGACGGCGGACGTCGCCGCCGTGGACCCGTCCGCGAGGCGGGCGTTCTACGGCGAGCTGCACCTGCACACCGCCTATTCGTTCGACGCCTGGGGGTTGATGGGCACCCGGATCGGGCCGGACGAGGCCTACCGCTTCGCCCGCGGCGAGGCGGTCGACTACGGCGGCAAGATGATCCGCCGGGGCTGGCCGCTCGATTTCATGGCCGTGACCGACCACTCCGAGAACATGGGGCTGCTGAACCAGCTCGACGATCCGAATACCGCGTTCGCCAAGAGCGAGATCGGCCAGGAGATCCTGAAGAACCCGATCAAGAGCTTCTACATGCTGCGCGACGCCCGCTACCAGGGTCGCGACATTCCGGGCCTCAACACGCAGGAGGCGGCGAAGTCGGCGTGGTCGCGCGAGGTCGCGGCGGCCAACGCCAACTACAAGCCCGGCGTCTTCACCACCTTAATTGGCTACGAGTGGTCCCAGATGAACGAGGGCCGCTACAACCTGCACCGCAACGTCATCTTCAAAGGGGCGGACGCGCCGCTGCCGTTCACCTCGGCCGACTCAGGCAAGCCGGAAGACCTGTGGACCTATCTCGAGGCCAACCGCGCCGAGGGCCGCGACGTGATCGCCATCCCCCACAACGCCAACGGCTCGAACGGGCTGATGTACGACTGGGTGATGAGCGATGGCCGTCCCATCGATCAGGCCTACGCCCAGCGTCGGCTGATGAACGAGCCGCTTTCGGAGATCGCGCAGAACAAGGGCCAGTCCGAGACCATCCCCGAGCTCTCGCCCAACGATGAGTTCGCCAACTTCGAGATCTGGGACGTGCTCATCACCCAGCGCGACACCAAGTCGAAGCCGAACGGCAGCTACATCCGTCAGGCCTACGGTCGCGGCCTCGTCATCGCCGAGAAGGCGGGCGCCAACCCCTACAAGTTCGGCGTCGTAGGCGGCAGCGACTTCCACAACGGCATCTCGGCCTCGGACGAGAAGGCGTTCGGCGGCAGCCCGGGCGGCGTCGATCCCAACGTCAACCTGCCGGACGGCGACGCCGCCAAGCGCCAGCTCGGTATCATCCCGACGCGCACGCTGATCGACGACAACGCCGCCCATGAGGGGCGTCCGCCCATGATCAACAACCCCCTGCTGGTCGGCAGCGCCGCCATCACGGGGGTCTGGGCCGAGGTCAACACCCGCGACTCCATCTTCGCGGCGCTGAAGCGCAAGGAGACCTTCGCCACCTCGGGAACCCGTCTGCGCGTGCGCTTCTTCGGCGGCTGGGACTTCACCCCGGCCCTGCTGAAGCGGACCGACTGGGTGCGGCAGGCCTACCGTACGGGGACGCCGATGGGCGGCGATCTGCCCGCCGGACAGGCCAAGGGCGCGCCCAGCTTCATCGTCGAGGCGGTCAAGGACCCGGACGGCGCCAACATCGACCGGGTTCAGGTGGTGAAGGTGTGGCTCGACGGCGGCGACTATCGCGAGAAGGTGTTCGACGTCGCGCTGTCGGGCGGGCGCAAGGTGGACCCGAAGACCGGCAAGGCCCCGCCCGTCGGCAACACCATCGACCTCGCCCACGCGACCTACAGCAACACGATCGGCGCCGCCCAGATGCGCACGGTCTGGCGTGATCCCGAGTTCGATCCGCGCAAGCCGGCGGTCTACTACCTGCGGGCCATCGAAATCCCGACGCCGCGGTGGAGCACCTACCTGGCGGTGAAGCGCGGCTTGCCGATCCCGACCGAGGGCGGTCCGCCCACCCTCCAGGAACGCGCCTGGTCGTCGCCGATCTGGTACACGCCGCCGCCCGTCCGGACGGCGAGCGCGAGCCGGGGCGCCGGGCGGTGAAGCCGACGCAAGGCGCGGCTGCGGCGGCCGTGAGCGCCGCGCCTCCGGCCGCGGAATCCGGCGCCGCGCTCTCGCGCGGTTACGGTCGCTACGCCCTGGGCCTCCTGCTGCTCGTCTACATCGTCAACTATGTGGACCGGCAGGTGCTCTCGATCCTGGTGGAGCCCATCCGCCGGGATCTGGGGCTGACCGACACTCAGATCGGGCTGCTGTCAGGCCTGGGCTTCGCCCTGTTCTACGCGGCGGCCGGCCTGCCGATCGCGCGGCTGGCCGACCGGGTCTCGCGAAAGGGCATCATCGCCGCTTGCCTCGCGCTCTGGAGCGCGGCGACCGCCGTCTGCGGCCTGGCCGTCAACTTCCCGCAGCTGCTCGTCGCCCGCATCTTCGTGGCGGTGGGCGAAGCCGGCTCGGCGCCGGCGGGCCACTCGATGCTGGCCGACATCTTCCCGCACGGGAAGCGCGCCACTGCATTGGCGATCACCTCGTGCGGCGTGCCGCTCGGCATCCTCATTGGACTGCTGGCCGGAGGCTGGCTCAACGAGATGCTGGATTGGCGGACCGCCTTCGTGGTGGTGGGGCTGCCGGGGGTGGTGATCTCGCTGATCGTGGCCCTGACGCTGAAGGAGCCGCCGCGGACCGGCGGGGCCCAGGCCGAAGCCGCCCAGCCGTTCCGCGAGCTCTTCGCCAGCCTGATGAAGATCCCCGCGTTCAATCTCCTAGTCGCGGCCTCGGCGCTGCACGCCTTCACCTCCTATGGCGCCCTGCAATGGAACCCGGCGTTCATGATCCGGGTGCACGGGTTGTCGACGGGCCAGGCCGGCCTGGCGCTGGGCCTGATCTCGGGCGTGACCGGCGTCGTCGGCACGCTGGCCGGGGGCTGGTTCGCCGATATCCTCGGCCGCAGGGACAACAGGTGGTACGCGTGGCTGCCGGCGGCGATGATCGCCGTGCGCGCGCCGCTGTTCATCACCGCCTATCTCGCGCCGACGCCGGCCCTGGCGATCGCCTGCCTGATCCTGCCCGGCTTCCTCGGCAACAGCTTCACCGGCCCGGTTTTCGGCACCATCCAGACGCTGGCGCCGCCGCGCGCCCGCGCCTTCGCCTCGGCCTGGACCCTGTTCATCATCTCCCTGGTCGGCTTCGGCCTGGGGCCGCTGGTCATCGGCGTCACGAGCGATGCGCTGCAGCCGGCGTTCGGGACCCGCGGCCTGGGCTACGCCATCTGCCTGGCCGCCGTCGGCGAACTGGTGTCGGTGGGCCTCTTCCTGGCCGCGGCGCGGCGCCTTCCCCGCGAGCAGGCCGGCTAGGCGCCTGCGGCCGAATTCGCCGGGACCGGATTTGTCTTGGCGGCCGACGCTTGTTAGCGAGCACCCGGACTTCGAAGAGGGTATCGCTCGACGATGGGTAGAACGAATGCGGCGGCCGCCAGCCCGGCGCCCGCCCCCAAAGGCGCGAGGCCCGTCTATCAGACACGCAGTCGCGAGCAGCGCGACCGTCTGCTGAAGGCCGGCGAGCGGGTGTTCGCAGAGGGCGGGTTCTGGCAGGCGCATGTGGCCGACATCGCCAAGCGGGCCGGATGTTCCGTCGGCAGCTTCTACCGGCGCTTCGAGGACAAGGAGGCGTTCTTCTTCGCCCTCCAGAGCTACATGGCCGAACGGGCCGAGGAGAATCTCGCCGCGTTCTTCCGCGACCCGTCGTGCGACACGGACCCGCTCGACCGCGTGATGCGCAGGCTGGTGGCGAATTCGGCGCGCACGATCCGGCGCATCGAGGGCTACTTCCGCGCGCTGTTCGAACTCGGCCTCCGAGGCCAGGCCGTATGGCCGTCGATGCGGCGGCTGGAATCCTTCGAGGCCGACCAGTTCCTGGCGCTGCTGGAACGGCGCGGGCTTACGGCGCCGCCGGGGCTTCACGACCGGGCGCGTCTTGCCGTCCGGATGATGCACGGCCAGCTCATATCCCACCTGCTGCACGGTCCCGGCCCGTTCGAATTCGACGATCCCGCGTTCCTGGACGAGCTGGCTCTTATGCTCATGCGGTACCTGGGTTTCGAACAGCTCCAAGACTAGAGCCCGTCAGGGTGAAGTGGATGCTGGTTCACCCGCCCGGACGGGCTCTACACTCTTGAAGATCGAGCCTTCTTGTCCGGATCAAGTGATTCCACTCGATCCGGGAAGGCTCTAGCAGCGCGTCGTGCGAACGGCCTTGCGCAACCCTCCACGCTTCGTCATGCTAACCGGAATTCCGGTTCTTGTTTGGGGGGGATATGGAACTGCACAACGCGATGGGGCCGACCCGGGAACAGTTCGTCGAGGTGAGAGATTCGACCGACCCGACCCCGGTGGTGATGGTCAATCTGCTGAGGTTCCGGGACCGGGCCATCTATGAGGACGGACGGGCGTCGGATCTGAGCGGCCTTGAGGCCTTCATGGTCTATTCCGACCTGATGAAGCCGATCGTCGAGGGATTTGGTGGGCGTTTCCTGCTGTCGACGCTGCTCGATCGGCTGGTGATGGGGTCGGGGGAGATGGGCTGGCACCGCCTCGGACTGGTGGAGTACCCCTCCCGCGCGGTGTTCTCCCAGGTCATGCGCGACCCCACGGTCCATGCCGCGGCCGTTCACCGGCAGGCGGGTCTGGAGGGCCAGCTCCTGATCTCGTCGACCCTGCACGCGGACCATCGCCCGGCCTCGGCATGATGCGCCAATTGGACTCCCACGCGGTGGCGGAGGCGTCGATCTCGGCCATCGCCGCGGCCTACGGCCTCACGCCGCGCGCGATCCGCTACTACGAGGTCTGCGGCCTCATCGACTCTCAGCGCGACGAGGCCAACCGGCGCACCTTCGGAGTCCACGCCCGCGACCGGTTGCTGCTGATCGCACGGCTGCGCAACGCAGGCCTGCGCCTCAATGAGTTCGCCCCGATCCTCGATCTCGAAGCCCAGGGCCGCCGCGTGCAGCTTGGAGCCGCGCTCGACGCCCTCAGGGGCAAGCTGCGGGCGCTGGAAGCGGCCGAGATCGTGCTGCGCGGAACGATCGCCGACATGGAGCGGGAACTCGCCCAAGAGGCCGCCCCGCGGGGCTTCGGGGCGGGGCCGTCCGCCCCGCCCGCAGCGGACTAGAGTCCGGCCAGGATGACCTCACAGCCGGTCCCGGCAAGGGCGGCGTCGACCTTGGCCTTCGCGCCGGCGTCCAGGGTGGCGTATTCCTCGCGCAGCCACTGGAGGCATTTGGCCTGGTAGGTGAACGGCTGCTGGGTCCAGGCGCCGCCCGCGATCTCGGTCTCAACCTGTTCGGCGCCCGAGCGCACCGCCGCCGCATTGGCCAGGAGCAATGGCGCGTACACCCGGCCGACCTCGGCGAGGAGCGCCTTCAGCGTGGCGGGCAGGGCGGCCGGGTCGAACCAGTCGGAATCCTGCGGCTCCACGCCGGACAGGTCCTCCACGGCGCTGACCCAGGCGAAGACCCGCGGCGCCCGCTCGAGCGTCAGCGCCATCGGCGTCGGGTCGAACTGCGCGAGCTGGGTCAGCTGGCCGAAGGCGGCGAAATCGCAGGCCGCCGGCCGGTCGCCCAGCATGAATGGGTGCTCGCGCAGATGCGCCTCAAAGAGGTCGAGGAAGCGCGCATAGCTCTCCTCGATGATCGGGCCGGTGGTCGGGTTCGAGCCGACGTAGCGGAGGCGCGAAATCTGGCGTTCCGACACCTCGCGCCCGGCTTGCTGGAGGGTTTCGTCCGGCGTCTGGGCGCCGCGCCACGCGGGCAGGATCGCGGCGGCGCGCGCGACATCGGCGTCGTAGGCCCAGCGGTAGTGGAACATCGCCTTGGTCAGCCATTCGTCGCCGTAGTCCTCGAGCAAGGCGTCGAGGAAGGCCAGGGCCGGATCGCTCGGGCGCGCAGAACGGCCCGCATAGTCCCGTTCGAGCCGCCGCAGGATGGGCGTCGAGTCCGTCACGGGCTGCAACGCGCCCGTCTCGTCGGGGAAATAGAAGGTGGGCAGAAGCGACACCTTGGGTCGCGGCAGGCCTCTTGGGCCCGCGTGCGAGGCCAGGATCAGGCGGTAGGGCAGGTGGCGATAGCGCAGCAGCGCCAGCATCTTGCGGGTGTAGGGCGAGCCCGGCACGCCGTTCAGCGTGATGCGGTCCTGAGTCATGATTGGGCCTTCTATCAGTGGACGGCGCGGGCTTGGTCGGCCCAGTAGGGTTGGCGGAGTTCGCGTCGCAGGATCTTGCCCGCGGGGTTGCGCGGGATGGCCTCGACGAAGTCGACGCTCTTGGGCGCCTTGTAGCCGGCGATGTGGCGCCGAACGCGGTCGATGACCGCCTGGCCGTCGCGGGCCGCGCCGGGGCGCAGGACCACCAGGGCCTTCACGGCCTCGCCCCACCGGGCGTCGGGAACGCCGATGACGGCGGCGTCGGCGATATCGGGATCCTTGGCGAGCGCGTTCTCGACTTCGGCCGGATAGACGTTCTCGCCGCCGGACACGATCATGTCCTTCACCCGGTCGTGGATGTAGAGATAGCCGGTCTCGTCGAAGTAGCCGGCGTCGCCCGTGTAGAGCCATCCGTCGCGGATCGTGCGGGCGGTGGCGTCGGGATCGCGCCAGTAGCCCACCGTCAGCATCGGTCCGCGCGCGATCACCTCGCCCACCTCCCGCGGGGCGCAGGGCGAGCCGTCCGGACGCACCACCTGCACGCCGATGCCTGGCAGCGGGCGGCCGCAGGACAGCAGCAGACTGTCGTCGCGGTGATCGGCGGGGGCCAGCATGGTGACGGGCCCGGTCGCCTCGGTCATGCCGTAGCCCTGGGCGAAATCGCACCCGAACACGTCACGGGCCCGCTTGAGGACGGTGTCGCTGATCGGCGAGCCGCCGTAGGTGATGAGCTTCAGGGCCGAGAAGTCGCGCGCCGCGACGCCGGGCGTCTCCAGGCACATCTGGATCATGGCCGGGGCGAGGGACGCGCGCGTGACGCGTTCGCGTTCGAACAGGTCGACCACGTCGGATGGCCGGAACTGGTCGATCGTCAGGATCCGACAGCCCGAGAGCATGCCGCGCAGCACGGCGTTGAGGCCGTTGACGTGGAAAAACGGGGCAGGGGCGAAGATCGTGTCGCCGGCCTCGGCGATGCTCCAGTCCAGCCGCCCCATCGCGTCGAACGAGGCGTTGTAGTTGGCGTGGGTGAGTTGCACGCCCTTGGGCAGCCCGGTGGTGCCGCTGGTGTACATCTGGACGAACACGTCCTCGGGCGAAGCGGGCAGGTTCGGATCGTCCGAAGGCTGAGCATCGCGCCAGGCGTCGTAGGCGCCGTCGAGGGTCATGACCAGCGCCGGCGGGCGCAGCCGTCCGGCGAGTTCGGCGGCCACGTTCGCGAATTCGGGCTCGGCGAACAGGACCGCAGCCTCGCCATGGTCCAGGATGTAGCCGAGTTCGGCGGGCGCCAGACGCCAGTTCAGCGCCAGAAGCACCGTGGCCGATTTCAGCGTCCCGCCGAGGAGTTCGAGGTAGGCTGCGGAATTCTTGGATAGAACCGCGACGCGGGTCCCCGGGGCGACGCTCGCCGCGATGAGACCTTGCGCCACCTGGTTCGAACGGTGGTCGAGCGCCCCGTAGGTGATTTCCGAACCGGCGAACCGGCAGGCGACGGCGTGCGGACGCGCGCGCGCCTGCTCGCGAATGACATCGCTGAACAGCTTCATTTCGGCGTTTCCCTTCCCTGCCTTATGCGAACCGATATTCGCGTTCTGGTCAAGAGGTGTGGAAGCGCCAATCGTCGAGCCGCGGCGGGGTGCGGGGTCAGGTGTCCTGAAGCGGCGGGTCGTCCGCGAAGGCCTCGTCCGTCTCGACGCCGCAGGTCTTCAGCACCATGGCGACGAGATTGTACTGCCCGACGGTCAGAATCACGTCGATCAGCTGCGGAACGGCGTAGCGTCCGGCCAGCGCGGCCCAGGCAGCGTCCGAGATCTGCGCCGTGGCGAGCAGGTCGTCGGCGGCCTGCAGCAGGGCCCGCTCCACCTCGTCCCAACGCGCCGCCGAGGGGCCTTCCCGAACGGCCAGGATCTCGTCGTCGGAGAACCCCGCGCCGCGCGCGATCCGAACGTGCTGGGTCCAGGCATAGCCTGCCTCCCGCGCGGCGGCGACGCGCAGGATCAGAAGTTCGGTTTCGCGCAGGCTCAGGGAGGAGCGCCGCAGGACGTGGCCGATGAAGGGCGTCCAGCGCCGCAGCGCATCGGGATATCGGCCCATCGTGCGGAAGACATTGTCCAATCGCCCGTCGGGCTGCACGAACGGCTTGAGCGTGTCGCGCTGGACCTGGCTCATCTCGTCGTCGAGGACGGGCGGAATTCGCGGCCCCTTCATGCCGCCGCCCGCCGAAGGGCCGCCCCGATCGCCGCCCCGGCGCGGCGGGTGGCGTCGCGGGCTTCCGGCACCACATCGCCCAGGGCGTGCCAGACGTGGGTCATGCCCGGCCAGGCCTCGAACTCCACGGCCGCCCCGGCGGCGGCGGCCCTGGCGGCGAACCGCGCGGCGTCGTCCTTCAGCACGTCGCAATCGCCCGCGTGCAGGAACAGCGGCGGCAGGCCTTCCATGCGCCCATGAAGCGGAGAGGCATAGGGCGTGCGCGGGTCGGCGTCGCCCAGATAGCTTCGGCCCCGTTCGCGCAAAGCGCTCACGTCGATCAGGGGGTCTTGCGCGCCCTCGGCGTCGGCGAGCGAGAGGTCGGTCCACGGGCAGAGCGCCGCCACCATCGCGGGGCCCGGCCGGCCGTGGTCGCGCAGCCACATGGCCAGCGCCAGCGCGAGCCCCCCGCCGGCCGAGTCGCCGACGATGGCCACGCGATCGGGTCCGAGCCGGCCCGAGAGCCAGGTCCAGGCGCCGATCGCATCGTCCAACGCCGCGGGGTAGGGGTGCTGCGGCGCAAGCCGGTAGTCGACGCTCAGCGCCGGTGCGCCGGCGTGCCGCACGAGGCGCGAGACGAGTTCGCGATGCGAGGCCGGCGAGCCCTCGGTGTAGCCGCCGCCGTGCAGATAGAGGAAGGCGCCGCCGTCCTCGCCCATGTCGCCCGCTGTGACCCATTCCGCGGGCGCGCCCCCGGCGTCGACGGCTGTCCAGGCGACGTCAGGCGCGGGCCTCGGAAACAGGCGCGCAAGCTCGGCGGGGCGTTGGATCCCGCTGACGAGGGCGGCGAGCGCGGCGGCGTACTCTGGGCTGACCATGCGGCGACCATCCCAGAATTTGCAAAAAATGCAAACTTTGGCTCGGCTACTCGGGCTTCGGCGGCCATCCGGCGAGGCGGCGCATCTCGCGGCGGAAGATCTGGCCGGCGCGCTCCAGGGAGAAGTCGGCCTGGAAGGCCGCGTTGAACTTCATGCCGGAGTCCAGGGCCCATCCGGTGTAGGCCGCATCCTCGACGGTCAGCCCCTCGGCCACCCCCGCCCAGACGAAGAACTCGCGAAACACGTTGCGGATCTGGACGTCGTGGCCTCGCTTGATGGCGGCGAGCTTGGGGTGGTGAACCGAGACGCCGAAGATCTCCATGAGCACGCCGATGCCCGTGCTGCTCACCTTCGGGTTGGACGAGAAATAGCGGGAGAAGTCCTCGAGCCAGCGCTCCGGGTCGTCCCGCGGGATCGCGCCGATCTCGGCCAGAATCTCGGCGCTGAGCGACGAGAGGTAGTACTCGAGGATGTCTTCCTTGCTTTCGAAGTAGTAGCGCACGTGGCTGGGGGTGATCCCCGCCTCGGCGGCGATGTCGGTCAGCGAGGAGCCGGCGAAGCCCGTCTTGCGGATGCAGGCGTCGAGCGCCGCGACGATCCGCTCGCGGCGGTCCTCGCCGGCTCGGTTGGGCGTGCGCTGGTTCAAGGTCGTCCTCATCTCGGCCGCCGCCGCGCTGGCGCGAGGCGACTCCATCCGGTGCAGGTCAAAAGCACGGTTTACGGCGTCCGTCGATGCGTGGGGCGCCTCCGATCCTGGTCGTTCCCGCCGGCGCGACCTGAGGTGGAGATAGAATAACTATCAGAAAAAAAGGCGGAAATCGCTTCGCTCGAAACAAGATTTGCAAAAAATACAAAAAGTGATTGCCACATCCTTGGGCTTGGACATACTCAAGTCATCGCCGGCGCTGAGCAGCAGCCGACCGGCGGCGAGGCCGCCGGACGATGAACCGGCGCCCCACTGGAGGGAGCAGCGAATGAAATTCCTGTGGTTCCATCTGATGCCCTACATGGGCCTTCCAGAGAACTTTACGGAGAAGTACCGGAGCGTCTGGGTCGACATCGATCGAGGTCTGTTCGATCCGGTCGAAGCCCACAGGATGTACAACGACTTCCTGGATGAGATGGAGTTTGCGGCCGAGGTCGGCTTCGACGCCGTCTGCGTCAACGAACACCACGCCAACGCCTATGGCATGATGCCCTCGCCCAACATCATGGCTGCCACCATGGCGCGCCGGACGAAAGATGCGGCGATCTGCGTGCTGGGCAACTCGCTCGCGCTCTACAACCCGCCGATCCGCGTGGCGGAGGAGATGGCGCTGCTGGACTTGATCTCCGGCGGCCGTCTCATCGCCGGCTTCCCGGTCGGGAGTCCGATGGACACCTGCTACGCCTACAGCCAGAACCCCAACATGGTCCGCGACCGCTACTACGAGGCGCACGACCTGATCATGAAGGCCTGGCAGGCCGACGGTCCGTTCGACTGGAACGGCCGCTTCAACAAGATGCGCAACGTCAACGTCTGGCAGCGTC
The DNA here is from genome assembly GCF_016124325.1 of Phenylobacterium sp. GTDB lineage: Bacteria > Pseudomonadota > Alphaproteobacteria > Caulobacterales > Caulobacteraceae > Phenylobacterium. Next base: position 212,728 of record NZ_WGNY01000006.1, on the reverse strand, counting down.
CCGTACAGGAGCCGCATCCGCCGGTGTGGATCCCCGGAGGCGGCTCGGTCGAGACGTGGGAATGGTGCGCCCGCCGCGACTACCTCTACAGCTACCTCTCGTACTTCGGGTACAAGATGGGCCGGAAGACGATGGCCGGGTACTGGGAGAAGGTTAAGGAGGTCGGCAAGGACCCCAATCCCTTCCGGGCCGGCTTCCTCCAGTTCGTCGGTGTGGCCGAGACCCGGGAAGAGGCCATCAAGCTCTACCGCGAGCCGGCGGAATACTTCTACAACCGCTGCCTCCACGTGGACCCGCGCTTCACGGGGCCGCCAGGATATCTCTCGGAAACGAGCATCCGCGCCAACCTGGGCTCCCAGGTGGCCGCCGCCGCCAACGCCGCCCAGGACCGCTACGCCGGCGTGCTGGCGACCGCAGCCAACACCATGGAGGGCTTCCTGGAGAAGGGCTACATGGTGATCGGCAGCCCCGACGAGGTGGCCGCCCAGCTTCGCGAGATGGCCGTCGAGCTCAACGTCGGCAACCTCATGGTCCTGCTTCACTACGGGAACATGAAAAAGGACGTCGCGAACTACAACACGCAGATGTTCGCCGAGAAGGTGGCGCCGCAGCTTCGCGGCCTGTTCGAGGACAAGTGGGAGAACCACTGGTGGCCCAAGCCGCTCGCCGCGGCCGAGCGCGCCTATCCGCAACCCTTCCTGGAGGCCGCCGAATGAGCACGCCCAGCGAACGCACCGTCAGCGTCAACGGTCATGCCTGCCGGGTGCTGGAGAAGGGCTCCGGTCCAGTAGTGGGCTATCTCGCCGGTCTCGTCGGCCTGCCCGCCTGGACCCCGTTCCTCGACGAACTGGCCCGCGATCACCGGGTGATCGCGCCGTCGCTGCCGGGCTTCCCCGGCGCCACGGGGCACGAGGATCTCGATCACCTGATCGACTGGGTCGCCGCGACGCTCGACCTGATCGAGGCGGCCGGCCTCGCCGGGGAGGACCTGATCGGCGCATCCCTCGGCGGCTGCCTGGCCGCGGAAGTCGCCGCGCTGTCGCCGCGAAGCGTCGGCCGCCTCGTCCTGCTGGCCCCGCTCGGGCTCTACGACGATGCCGCTCCGGTGCCGCACCTCTGGGCCAAGAAATCCGGCGAGTTGAACCAGGAACTGTGCGAGGCGCAGGACGTGCTTCAGCCGATGCTGGCCGCGCCCGAGGGGGCCGATCCGGTCGAGTGGAAGATCGAGCTCTCCAGAGCGGCGGCGGCCGGTGCGCGCCTGCTGTGGCCGATGTGCGACCTCGGGCTCGAGAAGCGCCTCCACCGCGTCGCGGCGCCCACGCTCATCCTGTGGGGCGACCGCGACCGTATCCTGGACCCGCGGGTCTATCCGGGCCGGCTGGCCCAGGGGATCCGAGGACCCGTACGCCAGGCGGTGCTGCCCGGCGCGGGCCACCTGCTAGACCTGGATCAACCCGTCGCGGCCGCGGCCGCGGTGCGCGAATTCCTGGCCGACGCCACCACCAGACAAGCCGCCTGACCTCGCGCCCGGCGGGCCAAGACAAAGAAACAATCGGGGGAAACACCATGTCGTTCTTCGACGTGCGTTCGCGGCGGCTTGCGCTGCTGGCGAGCGCGGCCGCCCTGGCGGCCACGGGGGCCTCGGCCGCGGAAGCGACCGACCAGCATGAAGCCACGGTCGAGGGGGTCGTCGTCACGGCTCAGCGCTACGAGTCCGTGCTCGAAAAGACCCCGATCGCCATCGCCGTCCTCGGCGATGAGGCGATCGAGGCCGCCAACATCGACAGTTCGATGGATCTCAGCCTGGCCGTGCCCGGCTTCGTGATGACGTCCAACATCGTCCAGGGCCAGGCCTACCTGCGTGGCATCGGCACCGACATCGCCTCGATCTCGGCCGACCCCAGCGTCGCCTTCATCCTGGACGGGGTCTATCTGCCGCGCCTGTCCACCGCCCAGCAGGACCTGTTCGATGTCCAGCGGGTCGAGGTCGTCAAAGGGCCGCAGGGCACGCTCTACGGGCGCAACGCCACCGGCGGCGTCGTCGCGATCACCTCGAAGACGCCGTCCAGCGTCTTCGAAGGGTCCGCCGACGCCCTCTATGGCAACTACGACCAGCAACGCTACCGCGCCACGATCAGCGGTCCCCTGTCGGACGGGGTGGCCGGGCGTGTCTCGGTGGTTCGCCGGTCGCGCGACGGCTTCGTCTACGACCCGATCGGCCGGCGTTCGATCGACAACGTCTCGGACTGGGCGGGTCGCGCGATGCTGACGGCCCGGCTGGGCGATAGCGGCAAGCTGACGCTCAGCGCCGACGCGACGCGATCGCGCGGGGCGCCGTCCTCGGCGATCCGGATCATCAGCGCCACGGCGCCGGCGCTGGCGTTCGGCGGTACGGTGTTGGCCGACCGCTACAAGACCAACCAGAACTTCCCCAACCAGGCCCACAACGACCAGTCGGGCGTCAGCGCCAAGATCGACTGGGCCCTGGGCGGCGTGGACGTGACGTCGATCACCGCCTACCGCGAAAGCGACTTCAAGCTGGTCCTCGACCTCGACGGCACCGAAGCCAACTGGTTCACCCACGATCCCGACCGGCAGAAATCGAAGACGTTCAGCCAGGAGCTCCAGCTCGCCGGCAAGACCGAACGGCTGCAGTGGCTCGCGGGCGCCTACTTCTTCTCCGAGGACGCCTCGGCCTCCTACAACCTGTTCCTGCCGCTCGCCGGGGTGAACCAGCGGCCCGAGGCCACGAACGAGACCCGCGCCTACGCGGTCTTCGCCCAGGGCGGCTACAGCCTGACCGACCGGCTCAAGGCCACCGTCGGCCTGCGCTACAGCTACGAGAAGAAGGACGCCTCGGTGGACCTCTTCTTCAACGGCGCAAAGGTCGGCGCCTTCGACGGCGACAAGAGCTGGGACGCGTTCACGCCGAAGTTCGGGCTGGAGTTCCAGGCCACGGACACCACCCTGATCTACGGATCGGTCACGCGGGGCTTCAAGAGCGGCGGGTTCAACTCGACCGCGATCCAGAACCCGCAGGACTTCCGGCCCGAGTACGTCTGGGCCTACGAGACGGGGCTGAAGAGCGTGCTGGCCGACGGGCGCGCGCGCATCGGGCTGACGGCCTTCTACTACGACTACACCGACCTCCAGGTGAACAAGTACGACGCCGTCAACATCGTCACCCTCGAGAACGCCGCCAACGCCAAGATCAAGGGCTTCGAGGCCGAGCTGGCGGCGCAACCGACGGACCGGTGGAACGTTTCGGCGGCCCTGACCCTGCTGGACGCGACCTACGACAAGTTCACGTCGGTCGATCCCGACAACGCCGCCGCCGGCCCCCTCGACCTCAAGGGCAACCGGCTCGTGCGCACGCCCAAGACGTCGCTGTCGCTCTCGACGGACTACACCTTCGACCTCGGCGGCGGGCTGGAGCTGACCGCGCGGGGCTCCTACGCCTACCGCAGCCGGATCTACTTCACGCCGTTCAACGCCACGGGGGTTTCCCAGAAGGGCTATGGCCTCGCCAACGCGTCGCTCGACCTGAAGCCGAGCGACGGCCCCTGGCGGGCCTCGGTGTTCGTCAAGAATCTCGGAAAGTCGTTCTATTACCAGGAGATCGCCCGCAGCGCGAACATCGTGGGCACCATCGGCTGGCCCGGCGATCCGCGGACCTACGGGGTCGAATTCGGCGTGAGCTTCTGAGCCGATGCCGATCGAAGTCCACGGATCGGTCGCCCCGGGGTTCGAGCCGGTCGCCGAGGCGTTCCGCGCCAACTTCAACCCGGCCGAGCCCGTCCCCGACATCGGCGCCAGCTTCGCTGTCGTGCGTGACGACGAGACGGTGGTCGACCTGTGGGCGGGCCATGCCGATCCGGCCCGGACGCGGCCCTGGCGCGCGGAGACGGTGACCAACGTCTTCTCCACCACCAAGGGACTCGCGGCCGCCTGCCTGGCGCGGCTCGCCTCGCTGGCCCGCCTCGACTACGAGGCACCCGTCGCCCGCTACTGGCCAGAGTTCGCCCAGGCGGGGAAGGGGACGGTCACCGTCGCCCAGGCGCTGGCCCACCAGGCCGGCGTCTCGGGCCTGCGCGAGCCGACGAGCGTCGAGGACCTGTTCGACTGGGATCTGATGGTCGACCGCATCGCCCGGGCCGAGCCCCTGTGGCCGCCTGGTTCGACCTCGGGCTACCACGCCATCACCTGGGGCTACATCGCCGGCGAACTGGTGCGGCGGGTCGACGGGCGCAGCATCGGGGCGTTCCTGCGCGAGGAGCTGGCCGGCCCGCTTGGCGCCGACGTCTTCATCGGCCTGCCGCAGTCGGAGGATGGTCGCTACGCCGTCATCGCCCGGCCGCCGGCCGAGCAGACGCAGACCCTCGCCGAGGCGAGCGAGATCCTCGCGCTCACGCTGGGCAATCCGGTGATCGAGGGCGACGCGCCCAACGACCGGGCCTGGCGCGCCGCGGAGATTCCAGCCGCTGGAGGGATGGCCAACGCCGTGGGGCTGGCGCGCTTCTACGCGCCGCTGGCCAACGGGGGCGCCTCGCGTGGGCGCAGCTACTTCACGCCGGAGGCGATCGCCCGGGCCACCGAGGTGCGGTTCGCGGGGGTCGACATGAACCTGGGCGTCGCCGTGCGTTGGGGCGCCGGCTTCTTCGGCAACAACGCCGCGCGGTGGTACGGGCCCAGCGACGCGGCCTTCGGTCATTCGGGCTGGGGCGGCTCGACGGGGTTCTTCGACCCGGAACAGCGGCTCGCGGTCGGCTTCGCGATGAACCAGATGGACGCCAACCTCAACGGCGACCCGCGCACCATCCGCCTCGTCGGCGCCCTCTACGACTGCCTGGCGCGACGCTGAGATGGCGGGGCTCTTCGACCTGACCGGCAAGACGGCGCTCGTGACCGGCGGCGCGCGCGGGATCGGACGCATGATCGCGGGCGGCCTGCTCGACGCCGGGGCGAAGGTCTACCTCACCTCCCGGCGGCCCGACGCCGCCGCCGAGGCCGCGGCCGAGCTGTCGGCGCGGGGCGAGGTGATCGGCCTGGCCAGCGACGTGTCGGACGCCGCCGCGATCCGCGCGCTCGCCGAAGACCTGGCCGGGCGCGAGCCACGCCTGGACGTGCTGGTCAACAACGCCGGCGCCACCTGGGGACAGCCGCTGGACGCCTTCGGCGAGCCGGGCTGGGACCGGGTCATGGACCTGAACCTCAAGTCGCCGTTCTTCCTGGTCCAGGCCCTGCTGCCCCTGCTGCGGGCGGCGGCGACGCCCGCCGATCCGGCCCGGATCCTCAACGTCGGCTCGGTGGACGGCCTGGCGACGTCGCGGTTCGAAAACTTCAGCTATGCGGCCAGCAAGGCCGGCCTGCATCACCTGACCCGGGTGCTGGCCGCGCGGCTGGCGCACGAGAACATCACGGTCAACGCCATCGCGCCCGGACCTTTCGAAACGCGGATGATCGCGTTCGCCCTGGAGGCCGACCGCTCGGCGGTCGAGGCCCTGACCCCCATGAACCGGCTGGGCGAACCCGACGATATCGCCGGGGCGGCGGTCTACCTCGCGAGCTGCGCCTCGGCCTATGTGACCGGCGTCGTCCTCCCCGTCGACGGTGGGATGTCCGTTGCGCCCCGGTGACGCGCGAGCGCCGCCCGGGGCGCAACGGCCCCTGATCGTCGGGCTGGGCGGGACCACCCGCGCCGGGTCCTCGACGGAGCGCCTGCTGCGGCGCGCCCTGCGCCTGGCCGAGGCCGGCGGCGCGCGGGTGGAGCTCTTCGCCGGCGACGACTTGGCGCTGCCCCACTATGCGCCCGAGCGCCCGGCCCGCGACTCGGCCGCGGCGCGCCTGGTCGAGGCCCTGCGCGCCGCCGACGGCCTGCTGATCGCCTCGCCCGGCTACCACGGGTCGATCTCGGGCCTGGTCAAGAACGCCCTCGACTATGCGGAAGACCTGCGCGGCGATCCGCGCCCCTACTTCGAGGGCCGCGCCGTGGGCTGCATCGCCGGCGCCTACGGCTGGCAGGCGGCCAACTCCACGCTCTCGGCGTTGCGGGCGGTGGTCCACGCCCTTCGCGGATGGCCGACCCCGCTGGGCGTCGCCGCCAACAGCGCTGTCCTGGCCTTCGATCCGGAGGGCGCCTGCGTCGACGACGCCCTCGACGGCCAGCTTTCCATCATGGTCGGCCAGGTGCTCTGGTTGGCCCGCGCGGCCTGACACCGGCCCGCTGGACCGCGGATGCGGGGCGCATAGACTGCGCGGGCGGGGACCTCGCGGTCAGGATGATGGTGTTGGCGTCAGAGGGCGATCGGCGGCGGCTTTTGGGTCCCCCTCCAGGGGACGCCGCGCGCCGCACCGTGCCGCGAGAGGCCGTCGAGGACCTGCTGCTGCTGTCCGGATGTCTCGATGAAGTCCGCGAGGAGCGGCGGGCCTCGGCCATGCCCGCCGTGCGCGAAGTGCTCGACGCCATGCCCGGCGAGCCCTTCGATCCCGTCGAGGTCGTCAACGGGATGATCGCCGCGGGCCTGCGAGGGGACTCCGCCTTCTGGCGCGCGCGCTACGTCGCCACGGGCCGACGTCTCGTGAGCGCCCTGTGCGGCGGCGGCGGCCATGGCCCGCCCGACATGACGGACCTGCCGCCGCAGCGGTTTCGGGTGGAAATCCAACGGACCTTCGATCTTTCCAGGGCGCCGGTGCGGCGGCTGCGGCTGCCCCTGCCGCTCGAGGGGCCGCATCTGACGGATTTGGAGGTGAAGGTGGGGGCCGGCGGGCTCGAGGTGCGGCTGACGCCGGGCCGGATGGAGGCGCTGGTCGCCGGGCCGGGACAGGACGCCGTGACGCTGTCGGCGCAGGCCGCCTTCGTCGCCCGGCCGGTTTCGCCGTATGGACTCGAAGCGGGGCCGGTTCCATCCGAGGCGTGGCTCGCTCCTGTCGAGGGCCCGATCCGCGTGACCCCGGCGGTCGCCGCCCTGGCCGACCAGCTCGCCGGCGCCCGGCGTGATCCGTTCGATGCGGTCATGGCCTTCCGGGACCACCTGCTCGACGCCATGGCCTGCGGCAGGGTCTACGCGGATGCCCTGGAGGGGGAAGCCGCCACCGACTGGGTGCTCGCCCATCGCTGGTACGACTGCCGGCTGGGCTCGGCCCTGCTCGCCGCGTTGTGCCGGGCGCGGGGGATTCCGGCGCGCCTGGTGGGGGGCTACCTGCTCTGGGAGGCTCCGAGCGAACACTACTGGATGGAGGCCTGGATCCCGGACCGGGGCTGGACCCCGTTCGATCTGCTCGCCTGGGACCTCTCGGCCGGCGGGCGGGACCGCGACTGGCGCGGCGTCTATGCCGGCGCGCTCGACTATCGCCTGACGACCCAGCAGTTCCCGCAGGTTTTCACCGGGCCGCCGGGCCCGTCGATGCGCGGGCCATGGCATCGCCTGTCCCGCATGACGGCGGGTGGAACCGAGACCCGGCTGATCTCGATCCCCGATGGCGCGCTGATCTACGCCGAGCGGCTCTCCGTCGTCAGAGCGTGAAGGCGGGGCCGTTGAAGCCCTCCACGCTCGCGCCGTCGAGGCCAAATGGGCGCAGGCCTTCGCGCAGGCCGGCCTCGCGCCGGCGCAGCAGGCCCTGGGAGATCGCCAGGCGCTCCGCCAGCAGGGCGTGGTGCTCCGCCGCGGTGCTGTTCGCGCCGTGGGTGACGTAGACGTAGAGATGCGGCTCCCCGGCCTGGGGAAACACCGCTTCCCTGGCCTGGAGTCGGACGAGAAGATCGAGGTCCTCGCCGAGCCGCGCCGTCGGCCCGGTCTCGACATACGCCGGCATCCGGTCGCGCCGGCAGAACAGCGTGCCGGGATGGCCGCCGGCCGGCGTCGCGGCCCAGTTCAGCCAATGCAGCGTCCGGGGCTCGGCCCGATAGAGCATCACGTCCTGGAGGAGGGTCGCCGCGGCGTCGGCCTGGGTCATGGCGGCCAGCTGGCGGGCGATGCGCTCCGGATGGTGGAGGTCGTCGTCGTCCCACTGGCAGATCGCCTCGCCCGTGGCATGGGCGACGCTGAGGTTGCGCAGGGCGCCGAGGCTGAGCGGGCCGTCGGGAACCACGGCGCGGATGTCGGCCCGCCCCAGGGCCGCAAGGGCCGCGACCGCGGCCGCCCGTTCGGCGGGCGGGCCCCGGTCGATCACCACGATCAGCTCGCGGTCGGCATGCGACTGGCCGATCCAGGCTCTGGCCGCCCGGATCATCATCTCCCGTCGTTCCGGCAGCGTGACCATCAGGCAGCTGACCCGCATGGTTTCTCCTTGGGCGCCGCACGCTTCGTTGCGCGGCGAGGGGATTGGCGGCAAGCATCCGCCGATGCCGCGCCTGAATATCATCGCCAAGGGCAATGGAGATGTGCGCTCCGTGCTGCATGCGCTGCATGAGGACGGCGAGGTGCGGTGGAACGGGATCAACACGATCCTGCGGCAGCGCTTTCCCGGCTGGACCGCCCGCGTCACGCACGAGACCATGACCCGGTCCGACGCGGTGCTGGCGGCGGGCCCGGAGGCGCCGGCGTCGCTGCTGGACCGCCAGCTCCCGCTGGGCCCGTTCGCGGTGGAGGGTCAGTTTCACACCCGGTTGTTCGACGGGCCGGCGGACGTGGTGGTGCTCTCGATCCAGCCGGACGTGATGAACGACCTCGTGCGCGGCCGCGCCGACGGACGCCTGTTCTATCCCTATGAGGCCCGCGCCTGGCCGGCGGCGGATCGGCGATGGCTCGGCGAGGCTTTTCTCCCCGAACCGGCGCTGGACGCCGCGCGGTCCATGGACAACCTGGCCCGGATCGTCTCGCGACTGCGTCGCGCGGGCGATCCGCAGATCCTGGTGTTCAACCTCTCCCCGGTGGTGCCGTGGGAGAGGGTGCATTGCTACCAGGGGATCGACGAGACGCTGGCCCAGCGGATCCGCCGCTTCAATCTCGCGCTGACCGAGCTGTCGGCGGAACATGGCGTCTCGATCGTCGACGTTGACGCCGTGCTGGCGCGCGCGGGCGCAGAGCGGCTGAAGGTGGACGCCGTCACGCTCAACGAGGAAGGCTGTCGGCTGGTCTGCGAGGAGGTGGTGCGGGTTCTGGAGGACCTGGGCTGCTTCGGTGATTCCGGAGCCGGCGCGTGAAGACCAGCATCGTCATACGCTCTAAGGACGAGGCGCCCCGGCTGCGCCTGGCCCTGGCGTCGCTGCAGGGCCAGGCGGGCCTCGACGAGGTGGTGGTGGTCGACGACGGGTCCCAGGACGCCACGGCCGAGGTCGTCGCGGACGCCGCGGGGCGGCTGCCGCTGGTGTCCGTCCGCCACGAGGCGCCACAGGGGCGGTCCGCCGCCTCCAACACCGGGGCCCACGCGGCTAGCGGCGATCTGCTGATCTTCCTCGACGGGGACACGCTGGCTGGCCCCGGCATGGTCGCCGCCCACATCGCCGTCCAGGCTGCGGCCGGGGATGTGGTCGGGCGGGGCGAGACGTGGAACCTGCGCTGCACGCGCTTCCTCAGCGATCCCGAGAGCGGCGTCTTCTGGCCGCACGAAGCGGCCCGGGCTGCGCGGATGGGCGAAGCGGAGCAGTCGGCGTCGCGGGTCACCCTCGCGCAGGTGCGTGACGACTTCGCCGCCATCGCGCGCCGAGCCGAGCCGGGGGTCTATCCCGGCGCCGCGCCCCGGCGGCTGCACGAGATCGAGATGGCGGCGCTCAGGGACCAGGCGGACAGCCCGCGGCTGTGGGCCGCCGCCAGCGGCAGCAACCTTTCGACCCCCCGCGATCTCTTCCTGGCGGCCGGCGGCCTCGATCCGGCGATCGACATCAACGAGCACCGCGAGCTCGCCTATCGCCTGTGCGCGGCCGGGGCGCGGCTTGCGCCGGCGGAAGGCGCCCGCAGCTATCACCTGACCCACCGCACCGGCTGGCGCGATCCGCTCCGTGACGGCGCCTGGGAAGCCGCGTTTCGGGCCCGCCACCCCGAGGCGCCGATCGACGCGCTGAAGGCGTTCTGGGTCGCGCTCGGCGAGGGCGCGGCGCCGCCCGGGTTTTTCGCGTCATGAACGGGGCCGAACCGCCACGGATCGTCGCGGCCGTCGGCGGCGAGGCCGAGCGGGCCGCCGCGATCGCCGCGGGCGAGCAGCTTTCGGCCGCGGTGGCGGCCGTGCTGGGCGCGGCATGGCCAATCCGGTTGCGCCCGATCGCTTTGGACGAGCCCGACATTCCGCCCGGGATCGTTCTGATCGCCGCGCCGCTCGCCGACTTGGCCGCCGCCGAACCGGTTGACGCCGCCGAGGCGCGATGGACCGCGCGGATCGCCCGCTATCGGGCGGCCGGCCACGATCGCATCCTGATCTGCAATCTGTTTCGCGGCGTCGGCGCCTCTGCCGGCGTGTTGGGCGGGATCGAGCGCATCCGCCGGCTCAACCGCATGGTGGTGGGGCTTTCGCATCGCCTCGGGGTCGAGATCGTCGACGTGGATCGCCTGCTGGCGCTATGCGGCGCCCGGGCCTTCGCGCGGGACCCTCGCGGCAGCCAGGCCGCGACAGCCCGGGCCGTCGGCCACGCCATCGCCGACGCCATTCTTCAGGGCGACATGGGCGGGAGCCTCGATGCGACGGTCCAGGCGCGCGCAGGCGCCGTTCACCGCCTTCGCCTCGATGTCCAGGGCCTTGTCGAACGTCCCGCGGCGCGGGTCGCCGGACCATGATTTACCGCCTGGCCATTCCGACGTCCTTTGAGGACAACACGGCGGTGCGAGTGCTCGAATGGCACGGCCAGCCGGGCGCGCGCTTCCCCGCGGGGGCGCTGATCGTCGAGGTCGAGACTCACAAGGCCCTGGTCGAGATCCGGGGCGAGCGCGACGCCGTGCTGCGCGAGATCCGCTACGGCGAGGGCGAGTGGTGCCCGCTGGGGGGCGTGCTGGCGCTGCTGAGCGACGACCCGGACGAGCCGCTCGCCGGCGCCGGCGCCGGCGCCGACTGGCCGGCCGAGTTCAGCATCGGCTGAGGTCGCGCGGGGCGAAGCCCGCCACCCCCTGCGCCTGCAGACGGCTCAGCAGTTCGGCGCGAATCTCCTGCTGCAGTTCGCCGGTGGCATGGGTGGCGTCGGGCAGGTGCGCGGCGATCCCGAGGTCGGCCGCGATCGCGTCGGCGTCGACGAGTTCCACGTTCGGGGCCGCGGCGAGGTCGTGCAGCATCAGGTTGAGGTCCTGGGCGCGCAGGCCGGCCAACTGGGCCATCGTTGCGTCGTCGAGGCCCTCGTAGCTTTGGATCGCCTCGTTCAGGTGGCTGGATATGCGGTTGATGAGGATGAAAGCCCGGCCGGGTGCGGCCTCGATCAGCTTGCGGTACTGGCCCGCGATGTCGCCGATCGTCTGGAAGCAGGATTCGAAGTCGCGTCGCAGCCAGTCGCGCACGGCCTGGCCGGCGCCCTGCAGGCGGTAGGCATAGATGTTGAGCACATAGCCCAGCCGGCGATGGCGCAGCAGTTGCTGGCCTTCCCCCACCAGCGACAGGCAGAGCGCGGAGGCGGGCGACGAGCGCCGCAGGCCGGAGCGGGTCAGGAGGTCGTATCGTTCGTCCAGCGGCGCCGGCTCCAGGCCCTTCAGCAGGGCGCCCACGAACAGCCAGCCTGCGACGCTCGGCGCCGGCCCCGTCTCGAGCAGGCTGCGCATGGCGTCCTCGCGGATCGCGTCCGCCTGTTCGCGGGTGCAGGCGTTCTGCTGGTTGAGGATAGCCGCGCAAGGCGCCAGCGGCTCGCCCTGGGTCATCACGACCTGGGCCGGGCCCCGGAGGACGTCGAACAGGCCGCCGAACGATCCGTCGTCGCCGCGGATCAGTCCGTCCTGCTGGCAGGTCCCGGGGACCAGCAGCGTTCCTTCGTCGCCGTCGCCCCACCAGGCGCGCCTGCGGTTGTGCCACCCGGTCAGGAACCCGGCCCGATCCTCCGCGACCCCGGTGAACCGGCGTCCGGCCACGAACAGCAGGTCTGGCTCCTCGGGGCCTTCGGCGCCGGACACGGGATCCAGATGCGCCCACACGGTCTGCGGCGCCCAGGGGAGGCTTGGGATGCGGTCGAGAAGTCCGCCCGGCGAGACGTCCGGCGCGCGCCGCACATGGCCCGCCACGCGCGGCGCGAGCGCCACCTGCAGGTCGGCGACTTCATCGGCGAAGGCGCGGTTCGCGCCGCCAAGGCCGATGTTGCAGAAGGCCACGATCTCGTTGGGCCGGCACAGGTGGCCGTCCTCACAGAGCCAGCGGAGCCCCGAGCGCCGAACCGACAGGCCTTCGCCGCCCAGCGGCCCCAACCGGAGCGGCATGGCCGTCATGGGGCCGGGGCCCACCAGTCGTCGTGCTGCAAGACCGTGGCGACCGTGACCCGCGCCTCGCGAGCCGGCGGCTCCGGCGGCGTGTCCGGGCCGGTCGAGAGCAGGGCGAGCGCGTCGGCGGCGGCGACCACGGATCCGGCCTCGACCGGAAGGCGGCGGACCCAGGCGTCCTCGCGCAGGACGAGCCGGCAGGTGGAGACCGGCGGGCAATCGCGCGCCACGCCGGCGCTCAGATCCAGGGTGAGGTCCAGAAGCCGCTGACCCTTGGTGAGCCGTTCGCCTTCTGAAACGTAGATGCGCTCCACCCGGATCGACGCATGTGGCGAACTGAAGGTCGGGGTCGAGACGGCGAGCCACATGCTGGCAATCTGCCATGTGTCCGAATACGGCGACAGGCTCCACGAAGCGGCCGGCGGCTCGCCGCGCAAAATGCGGTCAGGATGGCGCCATGCGAGATCGTCCGCCGCGCGCTGACGCGAGAGGCAGGCGCGACTCGGACGGGGCGGCCTCGGACGCCGCGCCTAGCGCGACAGGCGGAGGGCCGCCCCGCGCTAGGCCGGCGCGGCGCCGCCCAGGGCCTTGTAGATCGCCACAACGTCGGTGTTCGCCGCGGTCTGCGCCGCGGCCAGGCCGTCCTCGGCCTCCAGGCGGTTCCGCTCGGCGTCCAGCACGCGCAGGAAGTCGATGCGGCCTTCCTTGTAGCGGATGTGGGCCAGTTCGGCGGCCCGGCGCGAGGCGGCCACCTGCTGGGACAGGCTGACCACCTGGGCCTGGCGTTCGCGATAGGCCACCAGGGCGTTCTGGAGGTCCTCGACCGCGCGCAGCACGGTCTGCTCGTAGACCGCCAGGGCGGCGTCGCCGCGGGCCTCGCTCGCCCGCAGCCGCGCCTCGGCGCCGCCCAGGTCGAGGCCCGGCCAGGTGAGGGCCGGGCTCACCGACCAGGCCCGGCTGCCGCTCTTGAACAGCCCGCCCAGGTCGCCCGACAGGAAGCCCACGAAGCCGGTCACGCTGAGCCGCGGGAAGAGGTCGGCCGTGGCCACGCCCGTCCGCTCGGTCGCCGCCGCCAGCCGCCGCTCGGCGGCCTGCACGTCGGGCCGGCGGCGCAGGAACCGCGCCGCGTCGCCGATCGGGATGGCGGTGGGCTCGGCCTGGCTCGGGGCGGCCGGCGCGGCCAACTCGGCGTCGAGCGCGCCGGGCCGCTCGCCCAGGAGCACGGCGAGGCGGTGGGCGGCCTGGGCCTCGGCCGCCCGCAGGGCCGGGATCTGCGCCTCGGTGGCGTTCAGCCGCGCCCGGGCGCTCTCCACGTCCACGGGATCGCCCGTCCCGACGTCGAAGCGGACCTTGGTGAGCCGCAGGGTGTCGCGCTGGGTGTCGGCGTTCTGCTCGGCGACCGTCCGGCGCACCTGGGCGCCGCGCAGCACGAGGTAGTTGCGCGCCACTTCGGCGGCGATGGTGACCTGGGTGTCGCGCAGGTCGGCCCGGGCGGCGTCGGCGTCGGCGCGCGCGGCGTTCACCCCGTGGCGGACCCGGCCGAAGAGGTCGATCTCCCAGGCCGCGTCGAAGCCGACGTCGGCCTGTTCCTGCCGGACCCGCTCGCCCGTGAAGCCCGGCTTCTGGGCCTCGCCACGGGCGTAGGCGCCGGAGGTCGTGACGCGCGGGAGGCGGTCGAGACGCGTGTCCTCGAACAGGGCCCGGGCCTCGCGCACCCGGTCCACGGCGATGCGCACGTCCAGGTTGGCGGCCAGCGCCCGGGCGATCAGGGCGTCGAGCTCAGGATCGCCGAACGCCTTCCACCAGTCGGCTTCCGCCGCGGCGGCGGTGACGTTCGGATGCGCGGCGGCCAGCGCCACCGGCGCTTGCGCCGGCGCCTCGTACTTCGGGCCCACCGCGCAGGCGGCCAGGGTGGCGGCCGAGGCGGCGGCCAGCAGGAGACGCGGGATGTTGTTCCTCATGACGAACCTCCTCGAGGCAGGTCACTCCGCCGCGAGCCGCAGGGGCTCGCCGTCGGAGGTCGGTTGATGGGAAGGCGCCTCGCCGCCCGCCTTGCGGCCGGTCAGCCGACGGATGGTCCAGTAGAAGGCCGGCGTGAACACGAGGCCGAACAGGGTCACGCCCAGCATCCCGGAGAACACGGCCACGCCGATGGCGCGGCGCATCTCCGAGCCGGCGCCGGTGGAGACCGCCAGCGGGGCGACGCCCATCACGAAGGCCAGCGAGGTCATCAGGATGGGCCGCAGGCGCAGCCGGGCGGCCGCCAGGATCGCCTGGACCAGGCTGTCGCCGGCCGCCTCCCGCTCGCGGGCGAACTCCACGATCAGGATGGCGTTCTTGCACGCCAGCCCCACCAGCACGATCAGCCCGATCTGGGTGAAGACGTTGTTGTCGCCGTGGGTGAGCTGCACGCCCACCAGGGCCGAGAGCAGCACCATGGGCACGATCAGGATGACCACCAGCGGCAGCGTCCAGCTTTCGTACTGGGCCACCAGCACCAGGAAGGCCAGCAGCACGCAGAGCGGGAAGACGTAGACCGCCGTATTGCCCGCCAGGATCTGCTGGTAGGTCAGCTCGGTCCATTCGAAGGACATGCCGTTCGGCAGCTCCGAGCGGACGATGGCCTCCAGGCGCTTCTGGGCCTCGCCGGTCGAATGGCCGGCGGACGGCCCGCCGTTGATCTCGGCGGTGAGGACCCCGTTGTAGTGCGCGGTCCGCTCCGGCCCGGTGGTCTGGCTCAGGGTGAGGAACGCGCCCAGCGGGATCATCTGGCCATCGGCGTTGCGGGTCTGCAGGCGCAGGATGTCGTCCGGTTGCAGCCGGAAGCGCTGGTCGGCCTGGGCGTAGACCGGATAGGTCCGGCCGAAGCGGTTGAAGTCGTTGACGTACAGCGAGCCCAGATAGACCTGCATGGTCTGGAAGAGGTCGCCCAGCGCCACGCCCTGGGCGCGGGCCTTCTCGCGGTCGATGTCCGCGTGGATCTTCGGCACGCCCACCTGGTAGGACGAGAAGACGCCGGCGAGCACCGGATCCTGCGAGGCGCGGGCCACGATCCGCTGGGTGGCGTCGTAGAGCGCCTTGGGCCCCAGGTTGGCGTGGTCCTCGATCTGCATCCGGAAGCCGCCGATGGTGCCCAGGCCCTGGACGGGCGGCGGCGGGAAGACCGCGATCGTCGCCTCCGGAATCCCGCCGTACTTGCCGTTGAGCTCGGCGGCGATGGCGTTGGCCGACAACGACTTGCCCGTCCGCTTGTCGAAGGCGTCCAGGGTCAGGAAGACTGCGCCGGCGTTGGGGCTGTTGACGAGGCCGTTCACCGAGAGGCCCGGGAAGGCCACGGCGTGGGTGATCCCCGGCGTCTTCAGGGCGATGTCGCTCATCTCGCGGATCACGCCTTCGGTGCGGTCGATGGTGGCCGCGTCCGGCAGTTGGGCCACGGCCACGAGGTAGAGCTTGTCCTGCTGGGGCACGAAGCCGGTGGGCGTGCGCGCGAAGGAGACCACCGTCAGGGCGATCAGCACGCCGTAGATGGCCAGCGCGATCGACGAGCGGCCCAGCATGCGCGAGACCCCGCCGACGTACGAGTTCGACATCCAGGCGAACGCCCGGTTGAAGGGCCGGAAGAGCCAGCCCAGCGCCCCTTCGATCAGGCGCTCGAAGCGGTCCTTCGGAGCGTCGTGCGGCTTCAGCAGCACCGCGGCCAGGGCCGGCGACAGCGTCAGGGAGTTGAACGCCGAGATCACAGTGGAGATGGCGATGGTCAGGGCGAACTGGCGGTAGAACTGGCCGGTCAGGCCGGTAATGAAGGCGGTGGGTACGAAGACCGCGCACAGCACCAGGGCGGTCGAGACGATCGGCCCGGTCACCTCCTTCATGGCGCGGCGGGTGGCGTCCATCGGCGAGAGGCCGAGCCCGATGTTCCGCTCGACGTTCTCCACCACCACGATGGCGTCGTCGACGACGATGCCGATCGCCAGCACCAGCCCGAACAGCGTCAGGGCGTTGAGGCCGAAGCCCAGGCCCAGCATGACCGCGAAGGTCCCCACCAGGCTCACGGGCGCCGCCGCCAGCGGGATGATCGAGGCGCGCCAGTTCTGCAGGAACAGCACGACCACCAGCACGACGAGGATCAGGGCCTCGAAGAGGGTGTGCACGACGGCGTTGATGCTCTCGTGCACGAAGACCGTGGTGTTGTAGACGATGTGGTACTGGACCCCCTGCGGGAAGTCCTTGCTGAGCGCCTTCATGGTCTTCTCGACCTCTTGGGCGGTCTTCAGGGCGTTGGTGCCCGGGCGCTGGAAGATCGGGATCGCCACGGCGGGCTGGTTGTCGAGCAGGGCGCGCAGCGCATAGCTGTCCGAGCCCAGCTCGACGCGGGCCACGTCGCGAAGATGGGTCAGCTCGCCGTTCTCGCCGGCGCGGATCACCACGTCGGAGAACTGCTCGGCGCTTTCGAGCCGGCCCTGGGCGTTGATCGAGATCTGGAAGCCCGCCTGGCCGGGCGCGGGCGGCGCGCCGACCTGGCCGGCCGCCACCTGGACGTTCTGCTCGCGCAGGGCGGCGACCACGTCGCCGGGGGTCAGCCCGCGGGACGCCAGCTTCTCCGGATCGAGCCAGACGCGCATGGCGTAGGGGCCCTCGCCGAACATCTGCACGTCGCCGACGCCGTAGCCGCGGGCCAGCTCGTCCTTCACGTGGAGCTGGGCGTAGCTGGCCAGATAGAGCTGGTCGTAGCGCGGATCGGCCGACGTCAGGTGCACCACCTCGACGAGGTCGGGGGAGGACTTGGTCGTGGTGACGCCCACGCGCTGGACCTCGGCGGGCAGCTTGGCCAGCACCTGGCTGACGCGGTTCTGCACGAGCTGCTGGGCCTTGTCGGGGTCGACCCCCAGGGCGAAGGTCACCGTCAGCGCCATGGCGCCGTCGGGCGTCGACTGCGACGACTGGTAGAGCATGCCCTCGACGCCGTTGATCGACTGCTCCAGGGGCGCGGCCACGGTCTCGGCGATCACCGCCGGATCGGCCCCGGGATAGCTCGTGCGCACCACCACCGTCGGCGGCACGACCTCCGGATATTCGGCGATGGGCAGGGCCGGCAGGGCGATGAGCCCGGCCACGAAGATGATGATCGACAGCACCACCGCGAAGCGCGGGCGGCTGACGAAGAAGTCCGAGAAGGTCATGGGACGCGCCCCAGCGTTCGGGTGAGCGGAAGGCTGCGGACGCCGCGCGGGCGGTCGTCCGTCGAGCCGGTCGGGTTGGAATTGGTGGGTGAGGCGGCGCTAGCCGTCGGGTTGCAGCGCGGCGAGCTGGGCGGTGCTGACCGGCGCGGCGGCGACCTTGGGCGTGACCCGGTCGCCGGGCTTCACCTTCTGCAGGCCCGCGACGACGATGCGGTCGCCGGGATTGAGGCCCTCGGTGACGATCCGCAGCTCGCCCACGGCGCGGCCCAGCTCCACCGAGCGGTACTGGACCTTGTCGCCCGACCCCAGCACCAGCACGAAGTGCTTGCCCAGATCGACGCCAAGGGCGGCCTCCGGCACCACGGCCACCGACCGGGCCTTGTCGCTGACGAGGCGGACGCGGGCGAACAGTCCCGGGGTGAACGATCCGTCGGCGTTGTCGAAGATGGCGCGCCCGCTGATGGTGCCGCTCTTGGCGTCCACCGCGTTGTCGATGAACTGCAGGCGTCCGCGGTGCGGATAGCCGTCCTCGGTCATCAAGCCCATGTAGACGGGATTGTCCCCGCCGCGCTGGGCCGCCGCGTACTTCAGATAGGTCTGCTCGTCGGTGCTGAACGCGGCGTAGATTGGGGAATCCGACACCACGGTCGTCAGCACGTCGGGCGGCGAGACGAGGTTCCCGCGCGTGATCATCGCCTTCGAGACCCGCCCGTCGATGGGCGAGACGACGCGCGTGAAGCTGAGGTTCAGCTCGGCGGCGCGCAGGGCGGCCTGGGCGGCGCCAACGTCGGCCCTCGCCGCCTTCGCTTCCGAGGTGAGGCGTTCAGCCTCCTCGCGGGCGATGGCCTCCTGGGCCAGCAGCCGCTCGCCGCGGCCGGCGTCGGCGACGGCGAGGTCGGCCTGGGCCCTGGCGCGTTCGGCCTGGGCGCGCAGCCGGTCCACCTCGGCCTGGAACGGCCGCGGGTCGATCTGGAACAGCACCTGCCCCTTCTTCACCCGCGCGCCCTCCGCGAACGGCGCGGCGACGATCTCGCCGGACACGCGCGGGTGCAGCTCGACGTGGTCCACCGGCTCCAGGCGGCCGGTGAAGTCGTCCCACTCGCGAAGCGACTTGAAGGCGACGGGGGCCACCTCCACGACGGGCGGCGGCGCGGCGGGGGCGGAGGTTTCGGCCTGGGCGGTGCAGCCGGCGATCACCAGCGCCGCCAGCAGGGCCGCGGCCCTGCCGAAGGATTGGGGGGACATGAAACGCTCTCCAGGGGGAAGGCGTCGCGCCACGACGCCGTTATCTACCGATCGGTATAGATATTGGGGGCGCTCGTCGGATTTTCAATACCGATCGATATATATATTTTTGCAGTGCGAAGTTTGCGGTGCGGAATCAGCGCCCGGGCCAGACCGCCAGGGTCGTGGCCTTCAACTGCTCCAGCTCCTGGATGGAGGCGCCGGCGCCGGCCTGGATGCAGAGACCCTGAAGGACGGCCGAGAGATACTGCTTCAGTCCTTCAGCCGTTACGTGATCGGGGAAATCACCCTCGGCGCGGGCGCGTTCGAAGCGGGCGAGCAGGGCCGCATCGGATGAGGCGCGTCGCTCGAGCACTTCCTGGCGTATGGATTCGGCCTCGGTGCCGCAAGCTGTGGAGCTGATCACGCCCAGACATCCGCGAGGATCGGAACCTGTCTGCATATCGATGGCGCCTTGCAGAAGGTGCTCGGCGACGCCGCGGGCGGTCTTGGCCTTGAGCGCTTCGCCCACATAGGCCTGCTTGTCCCGCTCGTAGAGGTCGAGGGCCTTCTTGAAGAGCTCTTCCTTGTTGCCGAAGGCGGCGTAGAGGCTGGGCCGGGTGATGCCCATCGCCTTGGTGAGATCTGTCATGGAAGCGCCCTCGTATCCGAGAGTCCAGAAGACCCGGAGCGCGGCGGCCAGGGCGACGTCAACGTCGAACTCCCGAGGCCGCCCGCGGTGCGAGGTTTGCGCTTCGATTTCCATACCGCACGATATGTAATGCGCGGACCTGCGAAGTCCAGGCCCGCAAGGCCGCGGAGGGCCTCGGCCAATCTCCCTGGAGCTGGGCGATTCGGGGCTCGGAATTCGGGTCGCGGGCGCCACGCACGGGCGCTTCGCGAGATTCCGACCCTCTGCGAAGCGGTTAGAATCTGCTTCCTGTGTGCTTCCTGCGACCGGACTTGGCATTTCATGGCGGTCAAGCCGCCATGCCAGATCCTTGTAGGAATTGAGAAATAATGGTGCCGCCGGGCAGGATTGAACTGCCGACCTCAGCCTTACCAAGGATGCGCTCTACCACTGAGCTACGGCGGCGAAGGCGGGGGCTATAGCGGTCGCGGGCCGCGACGTGAAGCCCCAAATCGAACGAACGGCGCTTGACGGACGAGGCCGCTCGCCGCACCTCCCACCCATGGCCGACGAAAAAGAGGCGGACGACGACGCGCGCGCGTCGAAGGAAGAAAAGCTCGCGCAGGCCCTGCGCGCCAATCTGCGCCGGCGCAAGGCGGCGGGGCCGGGCGGGTCTGCACGGAAGCCTCAACAGAAGACCTCGGACTGACGACTTTGCGCGGGCGAAACTGCCGGGCTAGATAGCCGCCTGAGGCGTCGCATCCGAACGCGACCCGGCCTTGCTTCGAAAGGGTACGATTGGATCGCATCGCCATCACCGGCGGCGCGCGGTTGGAGGGCGTTATCCCCATCAGCGGCGCCAAGAATTCGGCCATCAAGCTCATGGCGGCCAGCCTGCTCACCGAGGAGCCGCTGCGGCTGACCAACATGCCCCGGCTGGCCGATACCCGGTTCCTCGGCAAGCTCCTGAAGCGTCTTGGCGCGGAGGTGGTCGAGGCGGACGGACCCGACGGCCCCGAAACCGTCCTGACCACCAAGGAGATCGTGAGCGGCTTCGCGCCCTACGATCTCGTCCGCCAGATGCGGGCGTCGTTCAACGTGCTGGGTCCGCTGCTGGCGCGATCCGGACAGGCGAAGGTGTCGCTGCCGGGCGGCTGCTCGATCGGCGCCCGGCCGGTGGACCTGCACCTCAAGTCGCTAGAGGCGCTGGGCGCCCGCATCGACCTCCACGAAGGCTATGTCTACGCCCAGGCTCCGCGCGGCCTGAAAGGCGCGGAGATCACCTTCCCCTTCAACTCGGTCGGCGCGACCGAGCACGCGCTGCTCGCCGCGGTGCTGGCCGAGGGCGATACGGTCCTGCACAACGCCGCGGCCGAACCCGAGATGGCGGATCTCGCCGACTGCCTGAACGCGATGGGCGCCAAGGTTTCCGGCGCGGGCACGCGGACGATCCACATCCGCGGCGTGAGCCGCCTGGGCGGCGCGACGCACGCGGTCATCCCCGATCGCATCGAGACCGGCACCTACGCCGTCGCCGCGGCCATGGCCGGGGGCGAAGTGCGGCTCACCCGGACCCGCAGCGACTTCATCCAGACGCTCATCGACAAGCTGGTCGAGGCCGGCGTGGAGGTCGTGACCCACGACGACGGCCTGACCGTGAAGCGCAACGGCGGGCGGCTGCGGGCCGTCGAGATCACGACCGATCCCTATCCCGGCTTCGCCACCGATCTGCAGGCGCAGTTCATGGCGCTGATGACGCTGGCCGAGGGCGAGAGCGTGTTCCGGGAGACGATCTTCGAGAACCGCTTCATGCACGTGCCGGAGCTGGGGCGGCTGGGCGCTGACATCACCGTCCATGGCGGCGAAGCCCGGGTCCGCGGCGTCGAGGCCCTGGAGGGCGCCCAGGTGATGGCGACCGATCTGCGCGCTTCTGTCAGCCTGGTGATCGCTGGCTTGGCGGCGCGCGGTGAAACCATGGTCAATCGCGTCTACCATCTGGACAGGGGCTTCGAGCGCCTGGAGGAGAAGCTTGGGGCGTGCGGCGCACAGATCCGCCGCCTCAAGGGCGACACGCCCGAAGCGGAAGTGGAGTGACGATGGGCGAGCCGGCGCCGTTGACCCTCCTGGCCCAGGACGAGGAGGACCTGTCGGTCGTGTCGGCGGCGCTGCAGGACGCCGTCGCGCGCGTCGGGGACGTGGTCTTCGAGAAGCGCGCCCGGCGGCTGACGATCGCGTTCAACCGCTTCCGGTGGGAAGCGGGCGCCCGGCAGCGCATCCGCTCCGCCCTTCAGGTCGGCGGGGTCATGGCCGTGCAGGCGCGCAGGATCCGCAACGACCGTCGCGACGCGGTCCTCGAGCTGCTTGCCATCGGCTTCGAGGCGACCGACCCGCCCGGCGGCGTCGTGACCTTCAGCTTCGCCGGCGGCGGAGACCTTCGCGCCCAGGTCGAGTGCATCGACGCCGTGCTGGCGGATGTGTCCCAGCCCTGGCCGACCCCGCGCGCGCCCGCCCACGACGCTTGAGCACGTAGCGCCGGGCGGCCGTCGAAGCTAAAGAGCGCGCCATGCGCCGCTTTCAAGTCGATGACGCCGATTTCCCGACCGCCTTCGCAGCCTTCCTCGCGGAGCGCCGGGGAACGCCGCCCGATGTCGAGAACGCCGTCCGCGACGTGATCGCGGCGGTGCGGACGGAGGGCGTCGAGGCTCTCCTGCGCTTT
Organism: Phenylobacterium sp.; assembly: GCF_016124325.1. Lineage (GTDB taxonomy): Bacteria > Pseudomonadota > Alphaproteobacteria > Caulobacterales > Caulobacteraceae > Phenylobacterium. The sequence continues at coordinate 190,660 of NZ_WGNY01000006.1, read as the reverse complement.
GCGCGCGCGTTCGACGGCGTCGAGCTGACCGTGGACGACCTGCGGCTCGGCGACGATGAGATCGCCGAGGGCGCGGCGGCGTGCGCGCCCGAGGTTCGCGAGGCCATCGCTTTCGCGGCGAAGCGCATCCGCGACTATCACGAACGCCAGCGACCCGCAGATCAGCGCTTCGTCGATGACGTGGGCGTACAGCTCGGCTGGCGTTGGACGCCGCTCGACTCGGTCGGAATCTATGTTCCGGGCGGCCGGGCCGCCTATCCCTCGACCGTCCTGATGAACGCGGTCCCAGCCGTGGCCGCCGGCGTGGAGCGGGTCGCGATGGTGACGCCGCCGGGCCGCCTGCAGCCGGCCGTGCTGGCCGCCGCCCAGGCCGCCGGCGTGCGGGAGATCTGGCGCGTGGGCGGCGCCCAGGCCGTCGCGGCTCTGGCCTACGGGGCGGGTCCGATCAAGCCTGTGGACAAGATCGTCGGCCCCGGAAACGCCTTCGTCACCGCGGCGAAGCGTCAGGTCTACGGTGTCGTCGGCATCGACGCCCTGGCCGGTCCGTCCGAGATCGTTGTGGTGGCCGACGCCCGGAACGACCCGGAGTGGATCGCCGCTGATCTCCTGTCGCAGGCCGAGCACGACCCTGCCGCCCAATCCATCCTGATCACCGACGACCCGGCGTTCGCCGCCGCCGTCGAAATCGCGGTGGAGCGCCAATTGGGCGGGCTGACGACCGGGGAGGACGCTCGCGCGTCATGGCGCGATCACGGTGCGGTCGTCATTGCGCCGCTCGAGGCGTCGCCGGCGCTGGTGGACCAGATCGCGCCCGAGCACGTGGAGTTCGCGGTGGAAGCGCCCGAGGCGCTGGCTGACCGGGTGAGGCACGCCGGCGCCATCTTCCTCGGCCGGCACGCCCCCGAGGCGCTGGGGGACTATGTCGCCGGATCCAACCACGTGCTGCCCACGAGCCGGGCCGCCCGATTCTCGTCCGGCCTGTCCCTCGGCGACTTCCTGAAGCGGACGTCCATCGTGAAGTGCGACGAGGCGGCGTTCGCCGTGCTCGCCCCGCCGACGATCGCCCTGGCCGAGGCCGAGGGATTGCCGGCCCACGCCCGCTCGGCCGCGATCCGGCTGGGACAGCGCGCGCAACCCGACCGAACCTGAACCGCTGCTGACGGGCCGACTCCGAGCCTGTTCAGCCACGGACGCCCAGTCTCTCGCCGTCGGATCGATTGAAACGGACGGAGACACGAATGCTGACCTTCCCGAACGCGATCATGCGCCGCGTCCTTCTGGCGAGCGTCATGGCCGGGACCCTGGCCGTGGGCGCTGGCTCGACCGCGACCGCCGGCGTCACCAGCTGCTCGGCCTCCGGCGGCAAGCAGGAGGCCGGCGCGGCCATCGGCGCCGTCGTGGGCGGCCTGCTTGGCAACGCCGTCGGCGGTCGCCACGCCACGGGTGAGACGGTCGTCGGCGCCGCGGCCGGCGCGGCCGCCGGTTCGGCCATCGGCTGCGAAGCGCAGAAGAGCGATGCCGCCAAGCGCGGCGCCTACTCGCACAACGGCTACCGCCTGAACGGCAATCTGTCGCCGGCTCGCTACGACCGGATCGGCGAGACGTTCGTGGCCGTCAGCGGGGTCAACCTCCGCGCGGCGCCGACGACCCGATCGGCGCGCGTCGGCCGGCTGCAGGCGCGCGAACGGTTCCAGGCCCTCGCCCAGGTGCAGGGCACGGATTGGATTCTCGTCGGTGAGCGCGGGGTCGGCGTGGGCTATGTCCGGGCCGATTTCGTGAGGCCCGTGGATCGGCGCTACGCGGTCCACTAGCCGTCCTCGAGGTCATCTTGCGAACGCCCGGCGCGGGCCGCGCCGGGCGATTTTTCATATCTGGAGGCCCGAGCGCACGCGGCGGGATGACGGATGCCCCCGGATTGCAATAAAGCTCGGCCTCTGATCGCCATGGCCGACGACGCCCGCAAAACCCACCGGCTACAATCCGTCGAGCTCGACGAAGTGTCGCTCGCGGCGGCTTCGCGCGACCAGGAGCAGGAACGTCAGATCGCGATCTTCGATCTGCTGGAGGACAACTACTTCTTCCCCGAAGGCGCGTCGGGCGGGCCCTACGACCTGCGTATGGGCCTGCTGGAGAACCGGCTGGTGCTCGACGTGCGGGGGCCCGGGTACGAGCGGCGCCATATCCTGTCGCTGTCGCCGTTCCGGACGCTGATCAAAGACTACTTCATGATCTGCGACAGCTACTATCAGGCGATCCGCAGCGCGACGCCGGCGCAGATCGAGGCGTTGGACATGGGCCGACGTGGGCTCCACAACGAAGCGTCCGAGCTGCTCCAGTCGCGCCTCCGCGGAAAGATCGAGACCGATCTCGACACGGCGCGGCGGCTGTTCACGCTGATCTGTTCGCTGCATTGGCGGGGCTGACGCCGGATGTCCGCCTCGGGGAAACGGCTGCCCGACGCCGTCCTCTTCTGCTGCAACTTCAACCAGGTCCGCTCTCCGATGGCGGAGGCGCTCCTCAAGCGCTTCGTGGGGGATCGGATCTTCGTCGATAGCTGCGGCCTGCGCCGCGCCGCCTTCGATCCCGATGAGGACGAGATCGAGGCCGACCCCCTGGCCGCGGAGGTGATGGCCGAGATGGGGGTGGATCTGTCGCGCCACCGCTGCAAGACCTTCGACGACCTTGAGGACGATTCCTTCGACCTGGTCATCTCGCTGACGCCGGAGGCGCAACACAGCGCCGTGGAGCTGTCGCGTGGGCGCGCCGCCGAGATCGAGTACTGGCCGACCCTGGACCCGACCCTCACCGAGGGCTCGCGGGAGCACCGCCTGGAAGCCTACCGGCAGGTGCGCGACAGTCTGGCCGCCCGGATCGCCGAACGTTTCCGTCGATAAGATCGCCCCATCGACGTTTCTGACGCACGTGCGCTATAATCCCGACGCAGAACGCGGCTCGCGTCCAATTGGCGCGAGCCGTCGTCGTATGTGATTCAGGGAGCCTGCATGGCGAAAGAAGAACTTCTGGAGTTTCCCGGGACGGTCAGCGAGGTGCTGCCGAACGCCACGTTCCGCGTGAAGCTCGAGAACGACCACGAGATCATCGCGCACACGGCCGGCAAGATGCGGAAGAACCGCATCCGCGTGTCGGCGGGCGACAAGGTGCTGGTGGAAATGACGCCCTACGACCTTACCAAGGGCCGTATCACGTTCCGCGTCCGCTGAGCCGACCGAGGCGCCGACTTGTCTGCTGAGCCGCGCCTCGTTCTCGCGTCCGCCAGTCCGCGGCGACTGGACCTCCTGCGTCAGATCGGCCTCGCGCCGGACGCCGTAGAGGCCGCCGAACTGGACGAGGCCCCCCTTCCCGAAGAAACCCCGCGCCGGCTGGCGCTGCGCCTGGCGCAGGAAAAGGCGCGGGCTGTGTCGTCGCGCACGCCCGACGCCTACGTGGTCGCCGCCGACACGGTCGTGGCGGTCGGCCGCAGGGTCCTGCCCAAGGCCGCGGACGGCGCGGAGGTGCGCGCCTGCGTGGCGCTGTTGTCGGGCCGCGCGCATCGGGTGCTGACCGGCGTCGCCGTCGTGGCCCCCGGCGGTCGCATGGCCTCGCGGCTCGCGGAGACGCGGCTGCGGTTCAAACGCCTGTCGGACGCCGAGGTCGACGCCTACGTGGCGTGCGGCGAAGGGGTCGGGAAGGCCGGCGGCTACGCCGTCCAGGGCCGGGCGGGCGCCTTCGTGATCAGCCTGAATGGCTCCTATTCCAGCGTCGTCGGCCTGCCGCTCTACGAAACCTCCGGCCTGCTCGCGGGCCTGGGCTTCCGCCGGCCATGAACGAGCGCCGCGCCTATCTGGACCACTGCGTCGGCGAGACCCGGGGCGTCATCACCCTCGACGGACGGCCGGAGCGCCTGATCCTGCAGCGGGACGACGACGACCGTCGCCTTCTGCTCGGGGCCCGCCATGTCGCACGGGTGGCCAGCGTCGACCCGCAGATCGGCATCGCCTTCCTCGATCTGGACGGCGGGGCGGAAGCCGCATTGCCCTTCAAGCCCGACTCCCGGCCGGTCCGAGGAGCGGCCGTCGAGATCGAGATCCGGTCGGAGCCGCGCGCCGGCAAACTCGCCACCGCCCGGTTTCTGGGGGAAGGGGAGGGCGCGCGGCGCCTTCTCGCGCCGCCGCCGCCCGTCTCCGAGGTCCTGGCGATACTGGCGCGGGGCGTCGAGACGATCGAAGGGCGCGACGCGCGCCTGGCGGCGGACGAGGCCGAGGCCGAGGCCCTCGAGGTGGTGCACGCCTTGCCCGAGGGCGGCACGCTGGCCATTGAGCCGACCCGGGCGTTGACGGCTGTCGACGTCGATCTTGGAGACCGCAAGGGCGCCGACGCCAAGCGGGTGACCCGGCGGGCCAACCTGACGGCGATCGCCGAGACGGCGCGGCTGCTGAGGCTGAAGGGGCTCGGCGGAATTGTCGTCATCGACCTGGTGGGCCGCGGTCATGACGGCGCGGCGCTGCTGGCGGCGGCGCGCCAGGCGTTCGCCCCCGACAATCCCGGCGTGTCGATCGGTCCCGTGGGGCGCTTCGGAACGATGGAGCTTTCGATCCCGCGTCGCGGACGGCCCCTCCTGGAGCAACTGTGCGACGCGGATGGGCGGCTGAGCGATCGGACGCTGGCCCAACGCCTCATCCGGCGTATCTCCGAGGAAGCCGCCGCCCAGCCGGGGGCGCGGCTCGCCGCCGTGTGCGCGCCGTCGGTCGCGCGGGCCGCCGAGCCGCTTGCGGCGGCGCTCGCCGCGCGCATCGGGGCGCGGTTCTCGATCTCCGGGGAACCCGGCGCGTTGCGCGACCGCCTGGACGTCCGCGCCACATGAGCCGGCCAGGCTGTCCGATATGCGGCAAAACGCCCGATCCGGCCTACAGGCCCTTCTGTTCGCGGCGATGCGCCGACGTCGACCTGCAGCGCTGGCTCACGGGCGCCTATGCCGTTCCGGCGGAGGAAGACGAGGGCGGCCCGAGCGACGAGTCCGACGCCGACTGACGACCGTTTCGAAGGCTGTTTCGGCTCGCTGGACTTACGCCGAAGGCTCTTCTATAGACGCGGCTCCCGCGCGGCGGGCCCTTGGCCTGGGTAGCTCAGTTGGTAGAGCAGCGGATTGAAAATCCGCGTGTCGGTGGTTCGAATCCGCCCCCAGGCACCACTTTCTTTTTTCAGGGCTTTTTGTAGCTTTCGGCCCGCCGCCGGCGGGAGCCGTCTTCCAATGAGGCGGCCGGCGTTTTCCAATCAAGGTTCGCGAAGCGTTTCTGAATCGCCTCGAGGATCGCGGCCTGAGCGCCTTGTCTGTCGGCCTCTCTGGCGTAGATCTGCGCCATGGCCGGGCTCTTGTCGCCAATGGCCGCGGCCACCCGACGGTCGCTTTCTCCGTCGTTGCTGGCCAGCGTGCCGATGGTGTGGCGAAGCCCATGGAAGATCGCGCCTGTCTGGATGAGCCCATTCGTCTGCAGGGGGCGCACGCGCTTGAAGAACGACGCGCGAAAGCCGTTCTGCGTCCATGGCGTACCGACCGAAGTCAGGGCCGGCTGCACTGCCGATGCGCCCGGCTGCGGCCAGTCTTGCGGCTCACGTCGGAGCCGGGGCCGGAGGCTACGCCTACGCTTCCGATGGTTCCGTCTATAGCGCGGGGACGGTCGTTGTGAAGCTGGGGGCCTTCGTCACAGGCGACATCATCGGCTGCTGTGTGGACTTCGCGCTCAACCGCATCTGGTGGTCCAAAAACGGAATCTGGTTCAACGGCGACCCGGTCTCCGGCGTCGGAGGGACCGCCTTCGCCGCGGGAACCTACTATCCGGCTTTCAGCGCCGACAACACCGGCGTGGGGACCGGCCAATTCGCCACGGTCTATGGCGGAGATGGGCTCCATCCGCTCTGGTCCGGCGCGGTCGACACCTACCTCTTTCCGAACATCCTGGCGTGGGCTCGCGCTCGCATGGCCGAGCTCTGGCCGAACTGACATAACCCCTGGAGACATCCATGAACCTGACCCGCGTGCGAGCGTTCGCGCTTGCGCTGATGATCGGCTGCGCGCCCATCCAGGCGACCGCTCAAACTCAGCCCGCGCCGACGGCGAAGCAGGCGTCGAGCACGATCCCGCGAGATACGACTCCCACTTCGATCTTCGTGGCCCCGTCGGGTGGTGGCTATGGGCCTGATCGTGTCGTGGCTCTTGACCACGGCCTTCCGGTCGATTGCCTGAGTGGGTGCTCCTCTCCGGTGGCCTTCACGCCGTCTGGCGCGGCCTCACTGTCGGTTTCCGGCACATCGTCGCGAGTGGCCCTGCCGACCGGCGCCAACCTGTTGCTGTTCAACAACGGATTCGCCGATCTCTACTTCAAGCTGGGCGGCAATTCCGTCACAGCCGCGACGATCGACTATCTGCTGGGCTCCGGTCGCGCCCTCGTTGTCGCCGCGGGATCGGACACCTATATCGCCGCGATCACGAGCACCGGAACGACAACTCTTTCCGTGACGTCCGGCACTGGGAGCCCGGTGATTTCCGGAGGCGGAGGCGGAGGCGGGGGTGGCGGCGGAGCCGTGACGATCGCCGACGGGGCCGACGTCACCTTGGGCGCGAAAGCCGACGATGCTTGGTCCGGAACGGGTGACGGCACCGTCACCGCCAACCTTGGGACAATCGGTGGTGCGGCGATGGCAGCCAAGCAACCGGCCCTCGGGACGCTCGGAACACCATCAACGGATGTGCTAACGGTCCAAGGCGGCACGGGAATGGTACCGATCATCGTGCAGGGCACGGCGGCCCACGACGCTGCCGCTAGGGTCCGTACTCAATAGGGTCTAGCGGCGCAGCAGGGTTGCTGATTCAAGGCTTCGAGAAGGGAGCCTTGGAGATGGCGAAGCAGGTTCAGTGGCTTAGCGACGAAGAGTGGGCTCGGATCGAGCCGTTGCTGCCGCGGGGTCGCAAGGGCGCGCGCCGGGTAGACGACCGGCGTGTGATCTCGGGCATCGTGCACATGCTGAGGAGCGGGGCGCGCTGGCGCGATTGTCCGGCGGAGTTCGGGCCGTACACGACGGTCTACAACCGCTTCAACCGCTGGAGCCGGCAAGGGCTGTGGCTGCGGATGTTCGAGGCGCTGACCGGCCACAGCGGGGTCTTTGACGGGGCGGCGATCGACGCCACCCACGTCAAGGCGCACCGCTCGGCAGGCGGCGCAAAAGGGGGGCCTTCGCCCAGGCCATAGGCCGCTCGCGCGGCGGCCGGACCACCAAGGTCCACGGCCTGGTCGATGAGCGTGGCCGCCCTCGCGTGCTCCTGCTCAGCGCCGGAAACGTCAACGATATCAGCATGGCCGAGGCGCTCATCGAAGCCGCCGGGCCCTTCCGAAGACTGCTCGCCGACAAGGGCTACGACGCCGACCGCCTGCGCCAGCTTCTCGCCCGTCGTGGAGCCGAGGCCGTCATCCCCTCCACCGCTTCGCGACGCGCTCCAATCCCCTACGACGTCACCGCCTACAGAGACCGCAACCTCGTCGAGCGCATGTGGTGCAGGCTCAAGGACTTCAGACGCGTCGCCACCCGATACGACAAGCTCGCCAGGAACTACCTCTCAGGCGTCTCCATCGCCGCCACATGCGCCTACTGGCTCAATTGAGTCCCAACCCTAGCGGTAATCCGAACCGGATTGGCCTGAGATACTATGCATCGGTCCCGACCGTCTCGACGGATGGGGATGCAACCGATGCGGTGGGCGACGCGCATGGCAACATGCGTACGCTGCTGATGGGGACGCGCCAGAATAGCGACAATGGCGTCGTCCTGTCTTCGATAATCATGTCCTCGGCCGCTGACAACTACACCGTCATGGGGCCCTATGGCGTGACGGCGTGGCTCAAGGCTGGGAGCGGGACCTGGGACCTTCCTCGGACGATCACCTATTCGTTTGGCTCGCAACTCGGCGTCGCTGCGGTCGCTCAAGCAGGCGCGGCTCCGACCCATATCACCACCAACACCACCACGACGGCGAAGAGTGGGGCGGGGGTCTGGGCCAATGTCTGCATCAACAAGACGGGCTCGGCGGAAGCGCCGACTGTCTATGACAACACGGCGGCCTCTGGCACGGTTCTCGCTGTGATCAACGACGCGGGCGCTGAGGGGTGCCGAGAGTACAACCTCTCCTTCGCGATCGGCTTAACCATCGTCTCTGCCGGCACCACGGCTGGAGACCACACGTTCGGCACACGCTGAGTTGTCCGCCATGAAGAGCGAACTATTTAAGGGCGGCTGCACCCGTCCTCACCTTAGAACTATTGCCGACGCCGCTAGGCGGTGGCGACCCTTAGCTAATCTGCCAAGCAAGCGTCGCGGGTCAGATAAAGCAGTTCGAGCCCGCGCTGAGGCGCTGATGCGGCAGGTAAAGGAGCAGTATCCATATCCTGATGTAGAGCAGATGCCGTCGCGTCGCGGCGTCCTGGCGTTCCTGGCCGGCGTCGCCGCGTTCCCCCTGCCTGCTTGGGCCGAAGGGTCGCGGATGCGGATGCGCCGCGACAGCGGAGCACGCGCGCCTGTATTGCAAGACGTGACAATGCCATTCGGGGCGCTCACCAAAGCGCTCCAAGGGGGACATGGCTGAGTGATCTCATGCTCGTCGCCGGCACGCCAGACGAGTACGACATCTCAGCTGCGTCCTCCAACGGCACGTTCTTCCAAGGGATCAACGGGGCCGGCCTGCCTCAGACGAACATTCCGGCCGTCGGCGATCCCGGGCGTGGCGCCTTCACAACGAACGCCTGGGTTCCCGTTCCGACGACGCTCGGCGCGGGTACGTCCGGGCTTGAGACGCTGGCCAACGGAACGATGATCTCCTTCACGATCACAGCCCGCCTATGGGTCGGACACGGCGACCTTGACGCTGGTGATAACTTCCGGGGCATGTAGTTTGGGGAGTTGGCGCGGCTCCAACGACAACGCCCCGTCATTCTGGCTGACCGGCGGGAGCGTCGCGAGCTTCGAAGCTCGCGGCGGCAACGCGATCCTGCTCACCAGAGGTATCCGCCGGGGTACGAACGGTCTTGGCCTATCCAACTTCCCGTTCACAAACTGGGTCGAGGTCAAGGATGCCGACGCCGCGCACCCGTCCGCACTGCTGAGTTATCGGATCGGCAACAACAGCTCGTTCCTGCGTCTGATCAACCTCGATACCAGCGGCGGCGTCGATAACGTGAGCGCGCCGGTCAACCGCTTCAACATCACCAACTCGCACGAAATCCACCTTGATCGGTCGTCTTGATCTCGGTGGCGGGCAGTCGATCGGTGGCGTCAACCTGAACGGCACCCGGAAGCTGGCCGCCTAGTGCGTGAGGAAGAACGCCGCGCTGTCGGACGTGCCGTTGGTGTTCTGAGTGTCGATCTCGGCGGCGAAGGCGGCGAGTTGGTCCGGCGTGAAGCGACCGCGTACGTCTTCGGTGTGCTCGCTGGCGCCCAGTAGCCGGGCCTCACCGGCCCACAGGCTGCGGCCCTTGGCGTCGAAGATGGTCCTGCGAAGGTTCCAGCCGGCGCGTTCGGCGGCCAGTTGGAAGCCCCGAGCGCTCCACAGGGTGAGATGCCGCGGCGCGTCGAGGTTGCCCCATTCGCCGCCATGACGCCGCCAGGGCTCCGAGCCGCAGAGCGGGATGCGGACCAGCAGGACGCCATCAGGGGCCAGGATGTCGTGCAGCTGCTGGAGGGTCGCGGCCGGATCGGGGACGTGCTCAAGCGAGTGATGCATCATCACCACGTCAAACCTCTCGCCGAGGTCGATGCCATCGGACTTGAGAAGCCAGAAGCCATGGGCGCGGGTTTCGGCGTGCATGAAGGGGTCGGCGCCGGTCAGGTCTCGAAACCCGAGGTCGCGGAGGTCGTGCAGCAGGACAGCGCCGGTCCCGCAGCCGATGTCGAGCCATCTGGCCCGCTCGTCGATCTTGCGGCCGATATCTCCGGAGATGATCGGGCGCAGTGTCGGTAGGACGGGGTGTTCGGACCTGGCGCGAACAGCGTTGGACAGGCCCTCGGTTCCGAACAGCGTCAGCCAGTTGCGCACGGTTTTGGCGAAGGCTTTCGGTCCTCGCGGACGTGCGGCGGCGTGGGAATAGTAGTCGGCCTTGTAGTAGTGCGACGGATCGAACCCGGCGTTGGCGAAGGTCAGTGTCTCGCAGGCTTCGCAGTAGGCGTAGGGGAAGACCTCGCGCTGCGGCTTCGGATCGCCAGGGATCAGCAGGCGGGCGTGTGGACCGCCCAGGCCGCAACCGGCGCAGCGAATAGAAGTCAGGCCGTCAGGAACGACGTGGGGGATCGGTTCCGCCGTCGCTGCGGCTTGCTGATCGTTGGGCAACTAAAGCCTCCCCACCAAACCGAGGCGCGAACTTCGGCGCCGCCGTTTGCGAGTGTCAAGCGACCACACGCGGCGCGCGAGTGAAGCATCCACAACTTCGGTCCGAAGGAGCCCTGTTCATGTCTCCACCCGCGTCTGCGCGCACTCATCATCGCCCAAGCGAACCGGCCAGCGAGCACGCGCAGGCGACGCGAGAACTCGAGGCGGAGGTGCAGGCCTTGAGGCAATTCGCCGAAAAGGCGTGGGAGGAATCGCTTCCGGCGCTCATGGCGGCCAAGTCGCTGTCGGACATGGTGGCGCAGGTGAATCCCAAGGAGTTCGCTCAGGCGGTCAAGACATTCGGGAGCGCGGGGCCGCGCCTGGATGGACTCTGCAAGTGGTGGCGAGGCGCCCGTCCGTGGCTGCTGATCGCTGGATTCGTCATCGTCCAGAGGGTTTCCAACCTTTCGTTCGGAGATCTGTCTGACCTCCTCAAGCACCTTGGAGGCGTCCTATGATCGACGTTTTCGACGCGCGCTTCCTGCCGAAGCTCAAGGGCCGGGAAGGGGGCGCAGCGTTCACCAATCGGCCGGCTGATCGCGGCGGCCCGACGAAGTTCGGGATCACGGCCGAAACCCTGGGCAAATGGCGCAGGCTGGGCCGCGACGCGACCGCCGACGAAGTCCGGGATTTCACGGAGGCTGAGGCCGACCGGATCTATCGGGCCGAATACTACAGCAAGCCTGGATTCGACCGGGTCGCCGCCATCTCTCCCCGCGTGGCCGAGGAGTACATCGACACCGGCGTCAACATGGGGCCTGAGCGTCCATCGAGGTGGCTCCAGGAAGCGCTGAACCTCGAAAATCAACAAGGGACCTGGTGGGCCGACATCACCGAAGACGGAGACATCGGCCCGGCTACCATCCGCGCGCTCCAAGCGCTCTTCCAGCGCCGCGGCGTCCTGATGGCCTAAGATTACCTCCTGCGGTGCCTGAACGGGGACCAGTATGCCGCCTACAAGGCCATCGCGCGCCGCGGCGGTCCGAACAACGATCAGGAGCGGAACTTGGCCGGCTGGATCCTCGGCCGGATCGGCGCGCTGACCTGATCTTCCGACACGCCTTCCAGGCCCGGTTTCCGTCCCCGTGGAGCGCTGGCGCTCGCCCGGGCGGCCATGCGCACGCCAGCATAAGAAGCGAACCGTCATGAACGGCAAGAAGACCTATTTCGCCGCGGTCGTGGCCATCGGCTACGCGGTGTTCGCCTACCTCAACCACTCGATCGACGCGGCTCAAGCCGGCCAGTTGGTCGAAACCGCCGTCCTCGGCGCTTTCATCCGCCACGGCGTCTCGACTGGCGCCTGACCGAAGGTCGTTCGGCGCAATCTCAATAGGCCGCGCGGCCGATCCCGCGCGGCCCCTTCAAGGACACCCCCCATGAAGACTATTCTCAGCCTCGCGGCTTGCGTCGCGATGGCCAGCCTCGGCGCGTGCAACACGCTCGGTTCTGGCCAGGGCGGAACCGACCTGGTCGGAGCCGTCAAGGAGATCGCCAGCGATCCCAACTGCGGCCACACCGACCGCGTTTCCGGAAACCTGGGCGGCCTGGGCGGCAACAACCTGAACGTCTACCTCGAGCGCAGCTGTCCCAGCCCTGTGGCGGCCCCGGTCTCCACGCCGGATCTCCAGAAGATGATCCGGGAAGCCATGGCGCCGGCGGTCGACGCCGCGGTGAAGGCGGCGCTCGAGGAGTACACTGCGCCGCCCAAGTGAGCCAGTTCACCAACCAGCTGAGTCTTGGCTTGTTGGAGTATTCCACGGGTTCAGGCCGTCTCCCGCGACGGGTTGGCGTTGTTCTATGGGACCTTGCCGCTCGTGTGGGAGTTCGGATGGATCGGTAGCGGGAAACTCATCACCGTTCCGGCCTTCAATCCGGCCGGCCTGTCCGACGATGACCTCAGGCTCATCGCCGAGCGGAGAGCGGTCGCGCCGGGCGTCACAGACCTGGCGTCGATTCCGCCGGCGTTCCGCTGGCTGCTCGCGCCCTCGGGGCCGTTTGTGAAGGCGGCCGCCCTTCACGACTACCTCTACATCACCTGGGGCATCTATGGCTGGTACACGCGCGAAGAGTGCGACGCGATCTTCTATGAGGCGATGATCGCGACCGGGATTCCGGAGCACCAGGCCAGGATCATCTGGCAGGGCGTGCGCGCCGGCGGAGGCCGGGCGTTCGGGACGTGATCAAGTTCGATCTCGTGGTGGTCGGCTTCTACGCCATCACCTTGGCGCTCTGCGCCGCCTTGGCGGCGGTCCTGGCCCCCGGCTGACGCATTCCCGGCGGGGTCGTCCATCCCCCGATCCCATCGGAAGACTTGGCCTTCGGCGGACCCCCGCCGGGGGCTTTGTCGTTTTCCCGCCGATGATTGCCCCGAGGGGTGATCTCGCGGCGCTTTCCAAGTCGAAAACTGCAAGGCCTTGTATCGCATGGGGGAACGCGCCGCTTGAAAATCCGCGTGGCGGTGGTTCGAATCCGCCCCCAGGCACCATCCCTCCCCATGCCGATCTCACCGATCCACGATCTGTCGATTGCTGCGCTGCAGCATCGCGGGAGTGTCATCAGGTGGTGAAACGACGGGCGCATGGCGCTTGATGCGTGTGCAGCGCACAAACCGGCCCCATGCGTCAATAATTTGACGGCTGAGGGGAAGCTTCTGCCCCTTGACGCCTCGACAAGGGGTTGCCAAAGGGTCCGGGCCGCTCGTCTAAAAAAGCGGTAAGACTTTGGGTTCCCATCTCGGGAGTTCAAGGCCGTCCGCCCTTTGAAGCGCCTATCCCTGCGAAGAGTTGGGGTTCCGCGTTCCGGGTCGGGCGCAGCGACAGCGCCTCTGGAGTTCCGGACCGTCTCGGCGGGCTGGGTCGCCGAGGATGTTTCAACTAGGGTGGAGACGCTCTCGCGCGACGACCCTCCGGCCAATCGTGCTAGACCAACCAGGAACTGGCGACAGATGCTCGACAACAAACTGAAGCTCACTTTCTCCGCTCTTCTCGGCGCCGTGGCGCTGAGCATGAGCGCGCCGGCGTTCGCTCAGGACGCCGCTGCTCCGCCGGCGGCCGACGCGGCCGCCCCCGCCGCCGACGCGGCTGCCCCGGCGCCTGAAGCCGCCGCTGCTCCTGAGGCCGCGCCGGCCGACGAGGCTCCGCCCACCATCAAGAACGCCGGCAAGCTGAACGTCGGCACCATGTTCGCCGACGCCAACATCGTCGTGAAGGTGATCATGATCGGCCTGGTGGTGGCCTCGATCCTCAGCTGGACCATCCTGATCACCAAGCTGCTCGAGTTCCGCGCGCTGAACCGCGTGTCGGATGGCTTCGTGGAAAGCTTCCGCGGCGCCAAGTCGATCAGCGACATGAGCCGGATCGCGCTGTCCGAGGAATACGACGGCAACCCGCTGGCCGACATGGCCGCGGCCGCCGCCCAGGAGATCGAGCTCTCGCGTCAAGCGGGTCTGCAGATCACCGGCGAGCACCGCGACACCACGATCGACCGCGCCCAGCACGCCGTGAGCGCCGTTCAGGCGGCCCTCGCCCGTCGCCTCTCGGGCGGGATGCAGTATCTCGCGTCGGTGGGCTCCAACGGTCCGTTCATCGGTCTGTTCGGCACCGTCTACGGGATCATGAACTCGTTCATCGGGATCGCGAACACCAACACGACCAACCTGGCCGTCGTGGCGCCCGGCATCGCCGAAGCGCTTCTGGCCACCGGTCTCGGCCTCTTCGCCGCCATCCCCTCGGTTATCTTCTACAACTACTTCCAGACGCGCATCTCCGCTTACGGCGCGCGGTCGGAAGGGTTCGTCGCCGAGCTCATGAACGCGATCTCCCGTCAGCTCGACAAGGGGGCGTAATCTAGATGGCCGCCAAACTCTCTAGCGGAGGGGGCGGACGCTACGAGGAATCGCAGAACTCCGAGATCAACGTCACACCGTTCGTGGACGTGATGCTGGTTCTGCTGATCATCTTCATGGTGGCCGCGCCGCTGGCGAGCGTGAACGTCAAGGTCGAGCTGCCGCCCGCGGTCGCTCCTCCTGGCGTAAACCCTCCGAAACCGGTCTACATTTCGATCCAGCCGGGCGGAAACCTGTTCATCGGGGACTTCCGCACCGACTTGCCGGACCTGGGCGACGATCTCCGCAAGGCGTTGGGCGACAAGCGCAACCCTGAGAAGGAGCGCATCTTCATCCGGGCCGACAAGGAGGTCATGTACGGTGACTTCATGGGCGTGATGAACATGCTGCAGGACAACGGGTTCTACAGCGTGGCTCTCGTCGGTGAAGACAAGAGTGAATAGGTGGTGACCCATGTCTGAGACATCGCCTGATCACGCCATCATCCGGCACAATCCGTTCGATGATCCCAAGCCGCACGCGCGCCCGGGGTTCATCATCGGCTTGATCCTCGTGCTCGTGCTGCACGGTCTGCTGGGGCTGTACCTCTGGAAGTCGAAGTTCGAACCCAAGTACAAGGAGTACTCGGACGAAGTGACGGACGTGGCGCTTATCAAGCCCGTTCCGCCGCCGCCTCCGCCGCCTCCGCCGCCGCCGCCGCCGCCGAACACTCCGCCGCCGCCGCCGCCGAAGCTGCAGCCGCGTCCGCCGGTCGCCGTGCCCGACGTTCCCAGCATCCCGCCGCTGCCGGTTCCGCCGGTCGAGCGCCGGATCGAGGAGCCGAAGCCGCCGGCCGCGCCGCCGCCTGAGCCGCCGCGCCCGTCGGTCATCACCAACCCCGACTGGATGCGTCTGCCCTCCGGCGACGACATCAACCGCTACTACCCCGACCGGGCGCAGCGGATGGAAGTCGAGGGCCGGGTGACGCTGAGCTGCACGGTGACCGCGAAGGGCACGCTGGAGAACTGCTCGGTCGGCAACGAAGACCCGGAAAACATGGGCTTCGGCGACGCCGCCATGCGGATGACCCGCCTCTTCAAGATGCGGCCGCAAACCAAGGACGGTCAGCCCGTCAGCGGCGGCCAGGTGCGGATCCCGATCCGCTTCAGCCTGCCGAAGTAAGCTGACCCGCCAGTCGATGGCTTGAGACCCCGGCCGCTTCCGCGGCCGGGGTTTTTCTTTGTTCGCAGGCGCGCGGGGCGGCCCAAACGCCCTTCCCGTTGGCGGGGAAGGCCCCCTACAACTACTGCGGAAGCCGATGGCGGAGGCTACCCCAGTGCGAGTCGGGCGCAGGCCAAACGTCCGCCGCCCGCCGAGGCGAGCGGCTTTGAACCCGACGGTCGGAACAACCGAATGAAGGCCTTGCCCGGACTGCGCCTTGTCGAGCGACGCGACAGTCTTTTCATCCTGTTGATCGCCATGATCGGCGTCGCGGTGGCCCTGGTGGATACGTTCAGCGTGATCCACGATCGGGCCGCCGGCGGCCGGCCGATCGCATTCTGGGAGCCGCTGGTCTGGGAGGCGTCCAGTTGCCTGGCGCTCGTGGCGCTTGCGCCTCCGGTCATGGCGCTGGCGCGTTGGGCGCGTCCCTTCCAGGCCCCCTGGTGGCGGGTCGTTCCCGCACACGCGATGGGCGCCCTGGCGTTTTCGGCCATCCATGTGGCGGCGATGGGGACCTTGCGATGGGCGGCCTATTCGTTGGTTGGGGCCGACTACTCCCCGCTGTGGCCACTGCTCGACTTCCCCTACGAGCTGCGGAAAGACCTACTGACCTACGTCATCGTCACGGCCGTCTATGTGGGCTGGCTTCGCCTCGCTGCGCCGCCGGCGCAGCCGCCGCCGACCGAAACGGCTATAGAGGTGCGCGACGGTGCGCGGCGCTACTTCGTGCCGCCCACCGAGGTTCTGTGGGTCGAGGCGGCGGGAAACTATGTCGAGCTGCATCGCGGCCCGTCGCCGCTGCTCCACCGCGCCTCCCTCACCGAGATGGAGCGCCAGCTCAAGGCCGCCGGCTTCGTGCGGATCCACCGGTCCCGGCTGGTCCGACGGGACGCCATAGCCCAGGTCGAATCCAAGCCCTCCGGTGACTATGTCGTGCGCTTCGCCGACGGCCGTGAACTGGCCGGATCGCGCCGCTATCGCCAACCTTTGCTCGAACCCTGAAGCGGCGGCTTGATCGGGCCGTGTCCCGCGACTAGAACCGTGCGCTCGCGATGCGCCGCCCTAGCTCAGTTGGTTAGAGCGCCAGATTGTGGCTCTGGAGGTCTCCCGTTCGATCCGGGAGGGCGGTACCATCGCAGAACCTTGAAAGGACCGGGGTTCAGCCCGGTCCTTTTTCGTTCCGAACGGCGTTTTTTTGCATCTTTTTTGCAGTCCGTTTTGCGCTCGACGTTTTCAGCCCTGTTCCCGAAGCCGCGCGACGCGGGCCGCCGCGGCGTCCGAAAGCCGGATCCGATCGGCCTGACGACGGTACTGGACGACGCTCGACGGGCTGGCGCCAGCTGGCCCCACCGCCGGAGGCGAGAGGACCCTGCACGACCCTCAACCCGACAGCACCGCCGTCCGTGTGGCCCTGCGGCGGGCGCTGCATCTGTAGACCGATCCGCCGCCGCACGTCCTGGCCGACGATGTCGGACTTCGGCTCGCCGCGCCGCAGGACGGCTGGCAGGGGCGGCCCGACATGGAGCCGGCGCAGACCGCGCGCGTGCGCGCCTCGATCGTCGCACGCGCCCGCTTCATCGAGGACCTCGTGTGCGAACAGGCCGAGTTGGGGGTCGGCCAGTACGTGATCCTGGGCGCGGGGCTGGACAGTTTCGCCCAGCGGCGCCCGGAGATGGCCGGGCGGCTTCGCGTCTTCGAGCTCGACCAGCCGGAGCCACAGGCCTGGAGGCGCCAGCGCTTCGCCGAATTGGGGCTGAGCGCGCCCGACGGTCTTCTCTTCGTTCCGGTGGACTTCGAGGGCGACTGGTGGGGCCGCCTGATCGACGCCGGCTTCGATCCGGCCCGGCCGGCGGTCGTCGTGTCGACCGGCGTGGTCATGTACCTCACCCGTGCGGCCGTGGAGACTACGCTCGATCGGGTGGCGGCGCTGGCGGCCGGGTCGTCCTTCGTCGTCACCTTTCTGTTGCCGCTAACCCTCGTCGAACCCGAAGAAAAGGCCATGCGCGCGGCGACCGAGCAGTGCGCCTGAGCCGCCGGCACGCCGTTCATCAGCTTCTTTGCGCCAGAGGAACTTGGCGAGATGGCTCTGAGGTCGGCCTTCAGATTCGTCGACCAGGTCACGGCTCGGCAGCTCGCCGACCGCTATTTCTAGAGTCGAGCGGACGGACTGCGTCCGTCCAGTTCCGAGGCCATCATCCTGGCAAGGACGTAGACGGCCGACACGCGGCCAGATTTGGCAATCCCGTACCGGCGCCCGTTCCATCAACCGCGCCAATATCGGGCGACCTGCCCCGAATAGGTCCCTTAGGTACCCATCCCCCCAAGGGGACGAGCGCCCAGCTTGGCGTGTCTATCGCTCGAGCCCCGTTTGACGAGCGACCTTATGAATCAGCTGTGCGCCGCGCTCGCCTTGGACCAACTGCACCGTCTCGGCCTTTGACGGCAGTTCGGCGCCGGGCTTCAGCCGTGCGTAGTACTCCGTCCCCCTCGCATCCGCGATAATGACGTAGGGCGTCGCCCCCAGCTCGTCGTGCGAGCCCGCGCGAATCACGCGACCGGCGAGTCGGCTTGATTCGAACTCCTTGATAGTCCTCACACCCGCAAAGCGCCGCTGATTGAGGGTGCGGATGACGTCCTTGCGCAACTGCAAGGCTCGGAGTTGGTCCTCAAGATCGCCCGCCAACCGAAACCGGGACCCGATCCGTTGCGCGAGGCCGAGGCGCTCCAGGTGCCGTAGCCGGCCACGCGTCAAGGCGGACCAGGCGTCGCTCGCCCCGACTCCGTCGTCCACCATGCGTTCGCTGTCCGCGGCAGCGATCAGCCGCCGATCGAGCGCCGTCAGACGATCGGCCTCCGTCTCCCGCCAGATGCGGCGTTCCGCATCCGGGCGGGAGAGGTCGCCGAGCCGTTCCCGGGCGACCTCCTGGGCGCGGCCCCTGAACCCATAGGAAACGTAGAGCCGCGGAATGACGAGGTCGCGACCGGAGGATCGGCGCCCGCGTACGAGAACATGGGCATGCGGCTGGTCGGTGTCGAAATGGCATGTCGCGATCCACGCGAGCCCGGGTTCGCCAAGATCGACCGAGATCCGCCCCATCACCTCGCGCACATACCCCCTCAGATCCGCAATCCGCTCGCCGTGCTCCGGCGAGATGATGAAACGGAAGTGATGACGGTCATCGGCCCATACGCTCGTCGCCGCTTTCGCATCGATCCCGTCCTGCGTCCGATCGAAGAACATCGGCCGTGCGCCCTCGGCGCCGGCCCCGCTTCGGCCAAGATAGACAACGTGCTGCGCGAGGGCCGCGGCGCGGGCGCCGCCGCGTCCGATGTGCCGCGATACCAAAGCCTTCACCACCACCCTTTGGCGGAGGTCCAAGCGGAAGGTCCGCCCCGACCTCGACTGGGCCGACTTCAGGGCGCCTGAGCGGGCGCCCAGCGCAAAGGTGCGCGAGGCCGACAGCCGCCGCAGGATCCCGATCCGCGCGCCGGCTCTATCTGCCTTCAACCACCAGGGAAGCCTTACGGCGCCGGCACGCCCGTCGCCGATCCTCACCTCGGAGAGCCGGGCGTCGATCGATGTGCGAACCGACATTGATCCAACCTCGAAGGGGACAAGCCGGGGCGGCCGACGCCCGACTTAGCTCAACTCACATACTGCGGCCACGGCTTCGCCAAGATGCTGATAGATTACCGCAATCCAGCCACCACATCATCTTCCCTCATCTTGCCATCTTCGCCTATTCGAAGGTGCGACCCTGATCTGAAACAGCGTGAAACAAGTTGCTGAATGATCGGTGTTCAGTGTTCACGAAATTATGACGTCGCCCACTCACTTGATTCTCCGAGGTAGCGGCGCTTAGTTCTGAGGATACACGCTTGACGCGAGAAGTTCGATGGAGTCCACCGGAAGAGACTGACCCACCCACCCACATGACCAGCGAGCGGATCGGCGTCTCGCCGTCCATTCGCAGCCATATTCTGGGCGCGCCTATCCGGCCTGGAGACGTGCGGCGAAGTCGGCGATTTCGGGATCGAAGGCGGTCATGTCCGCCCAGAAGTACGAAGCCGCGCGCTGCGCGACCTCTCGCTCGGGGCCTCGGCGCAAGGACTTGCGGCGCTGAGAGGGGCGCGGACATCGGAACACCCCTTTTCACCGCCGTCTCCACCTGCGACGCCCCCGTCGGCCCCGCGCTCGGACTGTCCGCCCCACCTAGAACTCGAAGTGGATCTGATTGGCGGCCCCCCGTCGCCGGGACGTCCGCCCGGCTGGATGGTTCGGCCGCCGCGGCTTGGGCGACGACGGCGGGCGGGCGAACGGGGGTGAATCCACCGGGCGCGGCAGGGCCGCGGGCGGAGCGGGGGCGGGCGGGTCCGGGCTCGCCGCGCCGCGCTGGCGGCGCGAGCGGACCCAGGCCTCGACCTCGCTCTCGCGCCAGCCGATGCGTCCCGGCGAGATCACCAGTGGCAGGGGGAAGTCCCCGGCCCGTTGGCGGCGCCACACCGTCGTGCGGCTGAGGCCGGTCAGCGCCTTCACCTGCTTCCAGGCCAGCAGGCGATCCCGGGGCGGTTCGTGGTCCGCGGCCTTGGGGTCAGTCATGGCGCGGCTCCATCGACGGCGGACACGTCCTGGCCGTGGCGGGCTCGCGGGCGGATCGGCGCAGGCCGGTCGTCTGGCTCTCGGCCCAGGCGCGGAGGGCGGCGCGAGGGTAGCCGAAGAAGTCGAGGAAGAAGCTCGAGGCGGCGAAGGCGATGGAAAGTCCGAAGAGGATGCCGAGGCCGCGGCGCATGGCGCCGCCGCTCTCGCTCATGGCGATGGCGGCGCCGAAGATCACCACGGCCACCACGGCGGCGGCCTGGACGACGGGGCCGGTGATCGATTCCACGACCTGCTGCAAGGGGCCTTCCCACGGCATGCCGGAGCCGCCGGCGAAGGCGGGGGCGGCCGCCGTCAGGGCGCAGGTCGTCGTGGCGGCGACGAGGCCGCGCGAAAGTGTCGGTCGCATGGACGTTTCTCTGGATTTCATCGCGACGCATCGCGGTCGAATCCATTTCAAGACAATTTAACCACAGGTTGTCAACGGTGGTTGTTGATTATTGTGAGTAGAGTTGTTTGCGAGTTGCTGGACACGTCATGGCGAGTTGCTTGCGAGTTGTTGCAACTCGCCGATCGTCTCAGGGAAGACACGAAGGATGCGCCGTCGCCCCGTCGCCGCCACGGTTATAGGGGGCGGCCCATGCCGGTTGTGGCGTCGGCGCCCGGGGCGGCTCGCGTTCCAGGTGGGCTTCGAGGCGGCCTGCAGGCGGAGGCCGATGGCGTCGGACCCGCCCGATCCGCCCATCGATCCCTGGGCGAGGTCGGTTGAGGCGGTCTCGGCGCGGCAGGCATGGCGCGTCAGGATCGGGGGCGGAAGGGGAGCGGCGGGACCCCGTCGCGCCGGTTGGGCGACCGCGCCTTGTGTTCAGTCCTTCGCCCGGTCCAGCGCTTGCAGCGCGGTCGCCAGCGGCAGGAAGAGGGTCATCGGCCGGCTTGCGAAGCGTCGGAACTGGAGGTGTTCGTAGAAGCCGGCCGCGGCCTCGTCCTTCGCCTCCACGAGCAGCGCATAGACCGCCGGGTCGCTGCGCCCGGCGCGTGCGGCGGCGTCCATGACCAGGGCGCCGCCCAAGCGGCGCCCCTGGAAGCGCCGGTCGATGGCGAGGCGTCCGATCAGGGCGGCGGGCAGGAGAGGGTAGCGGGGCAACCGCCGGGCGTCTTCGGCTGGCAGATCGGTTAGCGGCAGGCTCGTGGCGGCGAGCGTGTAGTAGCCGGCGATCGCGCCGTCGTCGGCCAGCGCCACGAAGCAGTTGGCGACCCGTCGCTTGATGTCCTGGGTCGCCTGTTCCCGAAGGTAGCGGTCCAGGGGCGCCACGCCGCAGGAGAAGTCCGCGCGCGCCGGTGTCGGCACCAGGGCCTCGATCCGGAACCTCTGGGTCACTCCGCGATCTTGATGAGCGTTCGGTGGGCCTTGGCGGCGCGGCTCAGGGCCGCCTCCGGCGCCGGGGGATTGAGGATCGCCTCGGCGAAGGCGCGCTGGTCTTCGACCGACAGGCGGATCATCTGCGCCGCCTCGATGGTGCGGCTGGCCGCTTCCTGGGCGGCGGCGACCACGAAATCGCTGACGCTGCGGCCCTGGATCTCGGCGGCGCGCTTGACGATCATCAGGGCGTCGGGCGCGATGCGCGCCTCCAGGCGCGCGGTGCGGTTGGGTTCGGACGACATGGGCGCGCCTTCAATCTGCATCTCTGCACGTACGGTAATTTACCGGACAATGCAAGGCCGTGACGAGCCGATGGACGGGTCGGCGCCGATCATGCGAGGTCCGTGAGCGCGTATGATCGGGCCCCGGCGGCGCCAAGGGCCGCGATCCGCTCCACACGCCGCCCGTCGCGGTCGCGACGGATGTGGACGACGAGGTCCACCGCCTGCGCGATGAGGCGCCGCGGCGCGCGGGTCGTGACCTCGGCGAGGAGATCCTCCAGGCGCAACGGCGCCTCCGCCGCGGAATTGGCGTGCAGGGTGGACAGGCCGCCGGGGTGGCCGGTGTTCCACGC
The DNA here is from genome assembly GCF_016124325.1 of Phenylobacterium sp. Lineage (GTDB taxonomy): Bacteria > Pseudomonadota > Alphaproteobacteria > Caulobacterales > Caulobacteraceae > Phenylobacterium. The sequence goes on along the minus strand of NZ_WGNY01000006.1, from coordinate 168,617 downwards.
CTTGAGCGTCTCCAGCGCGGCGGCGCCGTCGCGCATCTCGCCGATCACGATCCGGTCGGGGCGCATGCGCAGCGCGTCGCGCACCAGGTCGACCACCCCGACCGGCGCGGGATGGCGCCGCGTCGTGGTCGCCACCAGGTCCCAGGCGACACACTGCAGCTCCGGCGTGTCCTCGATCAGGAACACCCGTTCCTCCGCGAAGGCCGGCTCGGCCAGGAGGGCGTTGGCGAGCGTCGTCTTGCCCGAACTCGTGCCGCCGCAGATCAGGAGGTTGGTCCGGGACGCCACCGCCGCGCGCAGGATCGCGGCCTGATGGGGGGACAGCACCCCCTGGTCCACATAGTCGTCCAGGGTCCAGACCATGGCCGGGCGCTTGCGGATGGAGAAGGCCGGTGCGGCCACCAGGGGCGGCAGCAGGCCCTGGAAACGCTCGCCGCTCGGCAGGGCCGCGCTGATCCGCGGCGCCTCGCGCGTGGCCGGCTCGCCGAGGTGGTCGGCCACCAGGCGGATCACCCGCTCGCGGGCCATAGGGCTCAGGCTTGCGCCACACGCCGCGCGTCCGGCGGCCAGACGGTCGATCACCAGGCGGCCGTCGGGGTTGGCCATCACCTCGACCACGGCCGGGTCGGCGAGCGCGGCGAGCACGGCCTCGCCCAGGGCGTGGCGCAGCGCCTCCAGCTTGCGCGCCGCCAGCAGGGCCTCGCTCATCGCCGGCCGGACGCCTGGAAGCTGCGGGGCTCCGGCGCGCGCTCCTCGGGACGATCAGGATCGGGGTCGCGGTCGCGCGGCGTCGTGCCGCCGGCCACGATGCGGGCGGCCGCGGCGTCCAGCAGCCGCTCGAGGCGATGCTCGACGGCGGCGACCAGCACGGGATTTTCGTCCTCGATGGCGTCGGGCAGGCGCAGGAAGAGGGCGCGCGCATTCTCCAGCTGCAGCTCCTGGATGATCTGCATGTCGCGGGACATGACGCGCATGTGGTCGCGCAGCGCCCGCTCCAGCCGCAACAACCGGTCGTCGGGGTCGGCGGGCAGACTGCGCTGCAGGCCCCGGGCGATGGCGCGGCCGGCCGCCTGGCTCAGGGGCACGCGGGCGGTTCGCGCTTCGCGGTTGAGGCCGCCGATGATCCGCGGATCGTTGAGGTAGACCTGGACGCGGACGGTGGGGACGGTCTTCCTAGCCATGGCGGCTTCCTTGCAGGTGATCGAGGACGGCGGCCTGGGCGGCGTAGTCCTCCGCGAGCCGCTGGTAGGCCTCGGCGACCTGGGCGGCCTTCTTCTCGTCGATCGCCGCGCCGGTCTCCTTGAACAGCGGCAGCTTGGCGTTGCGGTCCTCGCCCAGGGCGCGGCGGCCCGCCCAGGGATGAGGCGGGGTGCCGGGGGTGTCGGGACGAGCCTCCGCGTCGGGGGGGACGATCCTCGCGCGGCTGCGGAACGGCTCGCGCCGGTCGTAGCGGACCTTGCGGGTGCGCAGCGGCCTGCCGCCGGCGACGAAGGTCAGCTGGACGTCGTCGGGCATCGCGCGGATCTCGCCGGGCTCGAGCAGCGGACGCTCGACCTCGGCGTGGGAGACCGAGCGGCGGCCGGCCGCCAGGCCGGCCGGGCCGCTGCGGCTGGCGCGGGTCTCCAGCACCGTGCCGGTGAGGCGAGAGACCTTGTCCTGGGTCATCGGGTCCAGCGCCGAGAACGCGGTGTAGACGTGGCAGTTGTCGAGGATGGTGTTGTGGGGGCCGTACGGCTCCGACGCGGTGGCCGGGGTCGTGAACATCATCCTGCGTCGCGACTTCGACGGGGCGGAGACGCGCCTCCTGGGCGGCGTCGGGACGGCCGGCGAGCCCGCCGAAGTCCAGTTGTCCCAGACGCTCGGCCGCCGGTGGCCGGGGGGCGGTTTCATCCTCTCCTACGAGCTGCGGCGGCGGGAGAACCTGCCGTCCAGCGCGCGGTCCTACGCTGCCGACGCGGACCTGCGCGCGCTCGGCGGCAGCGACCAGCGCATCCCCCAGGCCTTTCCCGGCAATGTGCTGGTCACCGACCCGACGACCGGAGCGCTGACTCCGGGGTTCGCGATCCCTGGCGGGCAGGATGGGACGCACCTGTCGCCGGGCGACTTCGCCGCGGGCGCGGTCAACTTCCAGAACCAGCGGCAGGGGGTGGACATCCTGCCCAAGCAGACCCTGAACTCGGTCTACCTGGCCGCCCACCAGGCGGTCGGGGCGCGGCTCGAGCTCACCGCCGACGCCCGCTTCAGCCAGAGGCGTTACCGCAACCGCCAGCCGGCGCCGACCGGCACGCTCACCGTCGGGCGCGGCAATCCCTATTTCGTCTCGCCAAACGGGGCGGCGTCGAACCGCATCGCCTATTCGTTCGCCAACGACCTGCCCACGCCGCTCGCCTACGGGACGGCGGAGACGCTGGCGCTCTCGATCGGCGCGGACGCGCGGCTGGGGCGCGGCTGGCGCGCGCAGGGCTACGCGGCGTTCGCCCAGGGGATCGAGGAGGCGCGTGGCGGCGGCATCCTCAATTCGATCATCCTCAACGAGGCACTGGGCAACACGCCCGACAATCCGGCGACCGCCTACAGCCCCGCCGCCGACGGCTACTTCAATCCGTTCAGCGGCCTTCCGGGCGCCAATGCGGCGCTTGGCGGCTATATCGGCTCGGGCTTCGCCTTCGCCCGCGGCCGCGACCGGGTCACCTCGGCGAACCTGCAGGCGGACGGGCCGCTCCTGTCGCTACCGGGGGGCGCGGTGAAGCTGGCGCTGGGCGTGCAGGCGCGCCGCGAGGCCTTCCAGCGGCGCAACACGGTCTATGTGACCGCCGCGCCGATGGAAATCTCGCACCTCGACCTGAGCCGCACGGTCGGCGCCGCGTTCGGCGAGCTCCAGGTCCCGATCGTCGGGCCGGGGAACGCCCGGCCGGGCCTGGCCCGGCTGGAGGTCTCGCTGAGCGGACGCGTCGAGCACTACGAGTCCTTCGGCACGACCGCCAATCCCAAGGTCGGCGTCCTGTGGTCGCCGGCGGATGGCCTGAACCTGCGCGCCACCTACGGCCGCGCCTTCCGCGCGCCGAACCTGCGCGAGGTGGCCGATCCGGAATCCTACACGCCGGGCCTGCTGGCCTACGGAGGCGGGCGGGTGGTCACCCTGACGCTCTCCGGCGGCAACCCGGACCTCGAGCCGGAGACCGCCAGGTCCTGGACCCTGGGCTTCGACCTCCGGCCCCGCGGCGTCCCGGGCCTCAGCCTGAGCGCCACGGCCTTCGACGTGCGGTTCCGCAACCGCATCGGCCAGGCGGTCAGCGCCAACCTCGCCAACGCCCTGCAGGACCCGACCCTGTCGAGCTTCGTCACCCGTATCTCGCCCGGAACCTCGGCGGCGGACCTGGCCTTGATCCAGGGCCTCCTCGCCAGTCCGTATGTCAGCGGTCTCGCCGGGACCTATCCGGCCGAGGCCTATGGCGCGATCGTCGACAACCGCTACGTCAACACCGCCAGCCTGCGGGTGCGTGGGATCGATGTCTCGGCCGCCTATCGCTTTGCGCTTGGACAGGACGACGTCCGCCTGGGCGCCGAGGCGAGCTACATGGCGACCTACAAGCAGCGGCTGACGCCGACCTCGCCCGTGGTCGAGCGCGTTAACACCATGAACTTCCCGGTCCGCTTCCGCAGCCGGGTCACGGCCGACTGGACGCGGGGGCCGCTGACGCTCGGCGCGGCGTTCAACTACACCGTCGCCTATCGCGACGCCCTGGGCGTGCGCATCGGCGACCAGCCGACCTTCGATCTGCAGGCCCGCTGGGCCGGGCCTCGGCAGGGGCCCCTCCAGGGCGTCGCCCTGCTGCTCAACGTCCGCAACCTGTTCGATCGCGATCCGCCCTTCTACGACAACACCCTCGGCATCGGTTACGACGGGGCCCAGGGCGATCCGATCGGCCGCTTCGTCTCGCTGCAGCTGACGCGCGCCTGGTGACGTCGCGATGCGCGTCCTGGCTCTCCGCCTCGCGATGGCGCTCGCGTGCCTGTCGGCGCCGGCGCTGGCCCGACCGTTCACCGTGGAGGATCTGCTGGCCCAGGCGTCGCTGGGCGCGGCGGTGCTCGATCCGACCGGCCGCTGGCTGGTCTTCGAGCAGCGCGACGCCTATGCCTCGGCGGATCGGTTCGATGCGGGTCAGGGCACAAGCCTGACGCTCGGGCGGTTGCGGATCGCCGATGCGCGCGCCCCGGCGGGCGCGCGGGCGCTGCTGGCCGACGATCCCCGCGGGGTGCTGGTCGGCGGCTTCTCGCCCTCCGGCGCGCGGTTGGCGGTGTTTCGTCTCACGGGCCACACGTGGCGGCTGGGGATCGTGTCCCTGCCCGCCGGGACGGTGCGCTGGTCGCCGATCGCGCCGGAGGACCCCGGGCGCGGGCGCGCGCTGCAGTGGCTGGACGACCGGCGCCTGCTGGTGTTGGCGCGGCCGGACGGCCGGCCGCCCCGGGTCGTGCGCCAGGGCTGGGTCTTCGCCGAGCGGTTGCCGCCGCGCTGGGCGGCGTCGGCGCGGGGCGGGGTCGCGCGCACGGCATACGGCAGCGGGGCCTACGCCCCCGTCCGGGTCCGCCGCCAGCCGGACCGGCTGACGATCCTGGACGCCGAGACGGGGGACGCCAGGGTGCTGGCCGAAGGCGCCTTCTTCGACCTCGAGCTGTCGCCCGACCGGCGCCGGGTCGCCCTGCTGGCCTCGGGTCCCGACCTGCAGCCGCGCGGCGACGGCCCGGTGCGGGGCGCGGCGGGGTCGGAGACCGAAGCGACGCAGCTGTCGATCCTGGACCTGCGGTCCGGGACGCGGGCCACGCCCTGTCCGTCATGCGACGTCTCGCCGGACCTGCTGTCCTGGTCGCCGAGCGGGCGGCGGCTGCTGGTCTACGCCCGGGGTCCCGACAGGCTGTGGACCGATGGGCGCCTGATGATTGTGGACGCGGCGCGCAATGCGGTCGCCGAGGCGCCCGACGGGCTGCGGCCGCATCTCGATCTCAACCCCGTGGCCGTCTGGACGGCCTGGATGGGCGAGGACCCGCTGGTCTTCGGGCGACGCCCGGGGGGCGGGCGCGACGACTGGTGGCGCGTTTCCGGCGCCGGCCTGCACAACCTTACCGCGGGATTGCCGCCGCCCGACCGGTCCGCGCGGCTGGCCGGTCGCGACGCGCTGAACGTCGTGGCGGGCGGGGCGCTCTGGCGGGTCGGCCCCGACGGCCGCCGCACGCGGCGCCTCGACGCGGTCGCGCCGGCCGCGCCGGCGGACGGGCGGTTCGGGTCGGGAACCCGGCTGCGCCACGCCCCGCCGCCGGCGCTCTGGGTCGTGGCGGCCGGGGCGGAGGGCGGCCCCGCATTGGTGGGCATGGACGCGTCCGGCCGCCAGGTGCGGCTGCCGATCCCGGCCGGCGACGGCGCCTGGGCCGACGCGAACCTGGAGGGCGTGGCGGTGCGCCGCGCCGTCGACGCCGCGGGCGTCGAGACGCTGTCGCGCGTCGATGGGGCCGGAGCGGTGGCGGTCGCGCGGGTGAACGCCGGCTGGGAAGGGCGCGAGACGCCGCGGGTCGTGGCGGTGCGGCATGCGGGACCGGCGGGCCGGCCGCTGACGAGCTGGGTGTTCCTGCCACAGGGGGCGGGCCCTGCGCCGCTGATCGTGCGGCCCTATCTCGGCTCGGCCTATCCGCAGCCGCCGCGCGATCCGGTCGGGCGGCCGGACTTCCTCCTGAACCTGCGGGTGCTGACGGGGCGCGGCTATGCGGTCCTGGTCCCGAGCCTCCCCAATCCGCCCGGGGGCATGACCGAACCGGCGGCGGGCCTCGCCGACCGCATCCTGGACGTCGTGCGCGCGGCGCTGGACACCCCCGCGCTCGCCGGACGGCTCGATCCGGACCGGATGGCGCTGATGGGCTTCAGCTTCGGCGGCTACACGGTGATGGAGGCGATCACCCAGACCCCGTGCTTCAAGGCGGCGGTGTCGATCGACGGCATCAGCGACTTCACGGCCTACTGGGCGTCCCTGCCGGCGCACCTGCAGCTCGACGCCGAGGCGGCCTACTGGAGCAACTGGCACACCGGCGTGGTCGAAGAGACCCAGCCGGAGTTCCACGCCCCGCCGTGGAAGGCCCCGGACCGCTATGTGCGCAACAGCCCCCTCTACGCCGCCGACCGGATCGAGACGCCCCTGCTGCTGATCCACGGCGCCCAGGACGGGCTCCCGCTCGCCCAGTCGGAAGCCATGTACTCGGCCCTCTACCGCCAGGGAAAGGACGCGCTCCTGCTGGTCTACTGGGCGGCGATGCACGCGCCGGTCTCGCCGGGGGACGTGCGCGACGTCTACGCCCGAACCTTCGCCTTCCTCGACGACCAGTTGGGTCCGACCCTCACATCCGACGCGGGGCCTGCCGCGAATCCGGGACCCGGGTCTGCCAGTACCGCACCCAGGCCTCCATCGCCGTCGCCCACAGGATGTCCGGCGGTCGCGCCGTCCAGATGAGCTGGGCGGGATCCAACGCCGACTCCACCGCGGCCCGGTCCAGCACGCCGGCGTCGCAGAGCACGCCGTCCAGCAGGTAAGGGCGCAACAGACCCACGCTGTTGGCGATCAGCCGGGCGAAATAGACCGTCACCAGCCCCTTGGCCCGCCGCCGCCGGACCAGGTCGGGGATCCGGTCGGCGAAGGCGCGGCGGGCGAACGCCCGGTCGTAGGCGGCGCCCGCCAGGATCGGCGCGGGGATCCGCAGGCAGTGCTCCAGCACCGGCTGCGCGAATAGCGGGTAGACGACATCGGCCTCGCGCCGCCGCCGCCGCGGTCCGAGGTTGCCGTGGAAGATCGACGCCGCGAGGATGTGGAGCTGCTTGCCCGGCGACACGCCGTCGACCCGGGCCTGGCGCACCCAGCTGTGGGCGAGGTCCGCCGCGGCGTCGCGCACCCCGGACGCGACCAGGGCGGACCGGGCGTCGGGCACCGTGCCACCACCGCGCCGCAGGCGCCATACCTCGCGCGCCACCGCCCAGACCGAGGTGCGTGCGCGTCGCGCCACGTCGGCCACGACGGGCGCGGCGAGCGCGCCCCAGCCGTCGCGGGCCACCGCGTCGGCGGCGATCGCCGCGCCGGGCATCTGGAAGAAGACCGCGTCGCCGCCCTGGCCGGAGACCACGGCCCGCGCCCCGGTGGCGCGCAGGCGGGCGATCTCGTCCCGGTCCCACGCGGGATCGACGCTGTTGGCGGCGGGATGGAACGCATCGGCGAGCTCGGCCAGGCTGGCCTCATCAAGGCTTGCCGGCGTGTGGCGCAGGCAGGTCAGCGGCGCCCCCAGGCGCTCGGCGACAGCCTGGGCGTAGGCGGTCTCGTCCGACTCCGGGCGTCCGAAGGTGAAATTGACGCCTTCCGCCACGCGTCCGGCCAGGCCGGTCGCCGCGACGCTGCCCGCCAGGATCGAGGAGTCCAGGCCGCCGGACAGTTCGAGAAGCACCCGCTCGTGGGCCCCGACCAGGGCGTGCGTACAGGCGTCGACCCGCGCCACCAGCTCGCGCGCGGCGGCCGGCGCATCGTCGATCGGGTCGTGGACGAAGCGCGTGGGGCTCCAAACGAGCCGGGTCGTCGCTGACCTGCCGGATTGCAGCGGCCGGAAGCCGCCAGGATCGACGACGACGACCTCGTCGAACAGCGACAGGGCGGCGCAGGCCGAGGGCAGGGCCAGGAACGCGGCGATCCGGTCCCAGTTGAGGAAGGGATGCCGCGGCCCGACCGCGAGCGGCAAGGGCGAGATCTGCGACGCTACCACCTCGAGGCCGTCGCCCAGCGACCACGTCAGGCAATCCAGGCCGCCGCCGGGGTCGCGATAGACCGCGGCCTCGCCGCGACCGGCGCGCAGGATCGCGACATAGGCGCCCCAGTGGCGGCGGCTGAGCGCGACGGCTCGCGCCCCCAGCGCCGCCTCCTGGTCGTCTCGACCCTCGGCCCGCCCGGGGTCGGCAAGGGCGTCGGGCATGTCATGGACGGCCCCCACAATCAGGCCCCCCTCCTGCGGCAGGCGACGCAGGTCCGGGGGCGTGTCCCGGGAGACCCACAGCCGCAGGCCCGGCAGGTCCGCCGCGCGCCGCCACTGGGGGGCGGCGTCCATCTGCTCGGTGCAGACGTCGGCGTGGGGCGCGGCGTCCGCGCCGCCCGGAGGCCAGATCAGGGCCAGATAGGCGCGCCGCACCTCAGACCGCCAGGATCGGCGTATAGGCGCGGATGCGGTCCGGCTGCTCGTCCAGCGCCAGGTCCTCGCATTGAAGCCAGCAGTGGGCGTGGAAGGGCCAGGTGCGCACGCCGAACACCCAGAGCGCGTCCAGGCCGCGTCGGCGAAGCATCCTGGCGAGCACAAAGGAACGCAGCAGGCACTTGCCGCTCGCGGGCAGGTAGGGGCTCCACCGGTGGAATTGATCCACGGCCTCGAGAAGGGCGGCCGAGACCCGGGGCGGCGCGGCGCGGTCGCGTCGCACGGCGGCGACTATGTCGTGGAAGGGCCGGCGATGGTAGTGCAGGCGCAGGTCGAGGAGGGCGGACACCATCTCCACTCCGTCGATCGGAACCGGCTGCGGATAGGCGTCCTTCAGGGCGCTCTGGCGGGGCGGATCGGGGCAGGGCTGTGGCGGCGGGGCGTCGGCGTGGCGGCCGATCAGGCCCGCCGCGCGAAGTTCGGCGGCCAGGTCCGCGTTGGCGACGTCCACGGTGCGCGACCCGGGCCTGAGGCCCAGGTCGCCCGCGCCACCGGGCAGGCAGACATAGGTGTCGTGTCGCACGTCGAGGAAGACGATGTCGCCGTCGACGTCGGCAGCGCTCACATCGACGCAGAGGCGCCAGGGCGAGGGGGAGGCGGGCGTCATCAAAGTCGAAGCCCCGCGCCCGGCCTGTGGGCCAGGCGCGGGGTCCGCGGCCTATTCGCCGAAACCGTTGTCGGGCTCGCCTTCCTGATCGCCGATCAGGTTGGCATTTGTGACGGCCTTGGCGCCGCCCAGGCAGATGAGGCGGCTGACCGGGATCGACAGGTGCTTGGACATCACGTCCTCCGGTTCGAGACGTCGCCGGATCGACGACGGGGGCCAGACTCGGACCTGATTCCGATATACTCAAACTATATCGGAATATATTTTGATATATTATCAGAGAACTTCCGCGCCGGGCGGCGCGAGCTGTCGGGCCAGCGCTTCTGCGAGGGCGATGCGGCGCTGATGGTAGGCATCGATCGCGGCCGCGCGCGCCCGGCTCGAGTTCCCCAACTGAAACAACGTCCGGGCTTCCTGCGTCAGGTCGTCCAGGAGACGCGGCTCGGCGCGCCGGGCCGGGGCGAGCCGCGTGGCGACGCCCCGGTACTGCGCGGCGACGACGCGGGATCCCGACGCCGCCGCCCAGGACCGGAACAGCCGGTCCACCTGGCGGACGGGGTCTGCCTCGAGGTCCAGGTCGGGCGCCATGAGGCGGCGCTCGTCGCGAGCGAGTTCCTCCGCGAGGAGGAGCAGGCGCTGGCTGATCGCGTAGAGGGCCGCGATGTCCGGGCCGGAGAGCTCGGCGACATAGTAGCCGGCGCCGCGGCGCTCTTCGAGCACGCCTTCGCCGGCCAGCCGGGAGAGCGCTTCGCGCACGGGCGTGGCGCTGAGCTTCAGGCTGTCGGCGACCTCCCGGGCCGTTACCCGTCCGCCCGGCGCCAGCCGGCCATCGCGCAGCCGCGTTCGCAGCTCGATCAACGCCTGCCGGAACGGCTCCGGCCGCTCTGCCATCATCGGAGGTCTCCGCACTGCCGGCCTGGATCGGCCAGTCAAGGCGTCGGCATCTGGGATGGCAAGCTGGATATATTCAAGATTTTGAGTTGTCCTTGGGATGGACCGCGAATCTCGGGTCCTTGCGGAAGAATTCCTGCCGCTGACGGGTCGATTTTCGAACATCTGCATTTCAAACCTGTTCAAAACGCAGGTTGAGACGGCTAGTGGACCTTCACGCGCGCCTTCGGACCCCATCGCCCTTCGAGCTCTTGGCGCAGAGCGTCGATCTCGGCCTCCAGCGCTGCGAAGGTCGCCAGATCGGCGTCGCGCGCCTGGGCGAGCAGGACCAAGCAGCGGTCGACGATCGCGCGGGCCTGGGGCGAGTCTCGGACCCGCAGCCGCAGGTCGACGAAATAGAGCAGCGCCTGGTCGAGCGATGTCGCCATGGACCCTCCATGGAGCGGTGTTCGCAGAACCGCAAGGTGGAACCCGCGGGGCGCCGTCGCGTCACCGATCGTGTGGCGCCAACCCCGTCGCCGATGTCACGAAGCACATCACAGATGCCCCGTGCGCCGCAGAGGACGCTGGGGTTCAGATGCCTGACGTCGGGTCGCCCGCTTGGTCCGCGCTGGGCCTGCCGCTCCGGGCGCACCGCGCCGCGGGCGCAGACCCCTTTTAGGGGAACCGACACGCGTCCCCCGGCGGTGCGGCGCCTGCGCCCGCCGAGCCACGCGCCGCCTTGCGACAAGACGTGCGGGGCGTATCCCGGTAAGGGAACCTCAAGACGCTGGCGCGACCCTCCGCGCCATGCGTATCAGCACCATCACCAAACGTGCCTATGCCGCGACGCTGCTGCTCACCGGCCTGTCCGCTTGGGCGTTCCTCGCGGCGGCCTAAGCTGCGGCCAACGAACGCGCGGCGCTCGAGCAGCACCTGGCGTTTGGCATGGCCGCGGAGGATCTCTCCCAGGGTGCGAGCGCGTTGACCAACACCGCGCGCCTCTACGCCATGAGCGGCGCCTCGCGCCATTTGGCGGCGTTCATGCACGAGGCGGGTGTCGTGCGCCAGCGCGACCGGACGCTGAAGCAGGTGCGGCGCATGGATCCAGCCGCCGCCGAACGCACGGCGATAGACCAGGCCGAGCGCCACCTCGGCGAACTCGACGAACTCGAAGCGCGCGCCGTGGCGGCGGCGCAGGACGGCGAAGCCGAACAGGCCCAGCAGGCGTTTTTTGGACCGGACCACAAGCGGGCCTTGGCGGCCGTCGTCGGCGGGCTCGATCACTTCCGCGCGTTGGTCTCGGCGCGCACTCTTGCCGAAATGCGCGCCGCCCAGCAGGAGAGCGACTGCGCCGCCGCGGTGGCCAAGATCATGCTGGCTCTCACCGCCTTCGTGTTCCTGGCGGTGCTCTACTTCGTCCTGCGCCGCCGGGTGTCGCGCCCGCTGGCCCGCTTGACCGGCGTCGTCCTGCGGCTCGCGCGCCAGGACTATGCAGTCGAGGTCCCGCCCGACCGGCGTCGCGACGAGATCGGCGATATCACCCAGGCGGTTCGGGTGTTCCGCGAGAACGGCCTGGAACGCGAGCGGCTGGAGGCCGAGCGGCGCGCCGACCAGCGGGTCAAGCATTGCATCCTGCAGATGACCCATCGGCTGCAGGCCTGCGGCGCCATCGATGAGCTCGCTGGCGTCGTGGCGTGCTTCGCCCCGCAGGCGTTCCCCGATCTCTCCGGCCGCCTTTACGTCCTCGAAGGACCGGGCCAAATTCTCGTCGCCGTGGCGATGTGGCGCGAACCCCGCGGCGGGTCCGAGGCCTTTCCGCCCACCGCCCGCTGGGGCGTGCGCCGCGGACGCCGCCACGGCCGAAGCGCGCATGGCGGCGGCGTGCCCTGTCCGCACGCCGACCTCGCCGATATCGCGACACACTGCGCACCACTGACCGCGCAGGGCGAGACGATCGTCCTGCTCTATTTCGAAACGCCGGCGGGGCGTGACGGCGCGCCCGGCGCAGACCATCCGTTCCTCGACCTCATGTGCGACCACGTCGCCCTGGCGCTCGCCAATCTTCGCCTGCGCCAGCGTCTGGCGGATCTGGCCGACAGGGACGGCCTCACTGGGCTCTTCAACCGTCGTCGCCTCGACCATGCGCTCGCCGCGTTGCGGTCGAACACCCAAGTCGCCTGCATCATAGCCGACATCGACCACTTCCAACGGTTCAACGACCAATTCGGCCACGACGCGGGTGATGTCGTCATGCAGCACGTCGCCCAGATTCTGGCCGAGGCGACCGAAGGGCTCGCCGCCGCCTACCGCTTCGGGGGCGAGGAATTCACCCTGCTGCTGCCGAGCTTGAACGCGACGCGGGCGCGCGAGCTGGCCGAGACGGTGCGCGGCCGCGTGAGCGAAGCCCGCCTCAGTCACAACGGGCGGCTTCTGGGGCGCATCACCCTATCGCTCGGCGTCGCCGACGCCCCAGGCGGCGGCTCGGCCTCCTCCTTGATCCAAAGGGCGGACGCGGCCCTATTGCGGGCCAAGGGCGAGGAGCGCGATCGCACCGTCCTCGCCGGCCCGCAGCCGACGGAGATTTCGGCCGCTTGAAGGCTCCGAGCCGACGCGGGCAAGCTCCGCCAGAGGAGCGCCGGTCGCTGGGGTTGTAGCCCTGTGTTTGTCCGGAATGCGCGCATGCGCCCTGATATGGCGGCATCGCTGAGGGTCCCGTAGGACCTCGACGCGACGCGTTCGCACAAGCCGCGCCTCATGCGGCTGGCCTTGGACGGATTGGCGGGGTTCAGCGATCAGGCTGGACCAGGACGCCGCGCGAACGATCCGCAAGGCAGAGATGGCCCAATCCGCCGTCCTGGCCGAGCGCTTCATCGTCGAACGTGCCGATTGCCACGAAGCGGCGCCCCCGAATGGGGGACGCGGGCGGCGGAGGCGGGGCGCTGGCTGGCGCCGGACAATCCAGGGGTCCTGTACGTGACCTTCAAGACCGCCGCCAACGCCACCGTGCTGGCGACGGCCCTTTTGATCCCGGCCGCCGCCCACGCCGCGGTCAATCCGACCATAGCTTCGCCCTCGACGGTGACCTGAGCGACAGCGTCGGCAGCGGCGCGACCCTGGGCCTCGTGGGCGCCGGGACGCTGGGGGCGAGCGGGCTCACCTTCTCCGCGGGCCAGGGCCTGTCGCTGACCGGGGCCTTTGCCGCCCCGGCGGCCTATTCTGTGGAGCTGTACTTCCGCTTCGACAGCGGCGGCGCCTGGAAGTAACGCAAGCGGCTACTGAACAGTGCTGGCCGACAATCGAGAATGGTTATTCCGTCTGTCTCAGGGCAATGCGCCTCCGATCAGGGATGGACTGCCGACTGCATGAGCCCCAGCATTGCAGGGCGGCGCCCCTAGGGCGTCCTGTTTGCCCCCTCTCGTAGTGTCTTGACGTGTTTCGCGCACGCCGCGCTTGGAATCCGCCTTGCGAGACGTGTAGCTAGCTTCAACGACAACGAAACGAACGTTTGAGGGAGCGCAATGATGGATCTCAAACCCGGGTCCCGGTGGCGCAGCACGGTGTGCGATGTCGAGCTGGTGGTGATCCGTCCGCCGAAGTCGCCCGCGACGCTGGAGTGCGGCGGCTATCAGGTGATTCCGCACGGCGAGGCGCGTCCTGAGGGGCGGAGCATCGCCGAGGACTTCGCCGGGGGCAGCCAGGCCGGCAAGCGCTACGCCGACGACGAGACGGGGCTCGAGGTCCTGTGCACCAAGGCCGGCGCCGGGACCCTGACGATCGGCGGTCGCCCGATCGGGGCCAAGGAAGCCAAGAAGCTGCCGGCCTCGGACTGAGCGGCCCATGCATACCGCGCTTCTGCTCGATATGGCCGCCGATGCCGCGCCGGAGCGGCTGGCGTTGGGACGGCGTGACGAGGGGCTGAGCTTCGCTGAGGTCCGGCGTCGTGCGCACCATGGCGCGGCGTGGCTGGAGGCCCTGGGCGGCGGCACGGTGGTGTTCGTGGGCCTGAACGGGCCGACGCTGCCGGTGGCGTTCTTCGCGGCGGGGATGCTGGCCCGCCCGTTCGCGCCGCTGAACTACCGCCTGCCCGACGCCGACCTGCGCAAGCTGCTCGGCCGCACCGCGCCGTCGGTGGCGATCGTGGACGACGACATGGTCGCCCGCCTCGGGAGCTGCGAAGGCGTGACGATCGTCTCGCGCAGCGCCTTCGAGGCCGCCTGCCGGGTGCACGGCGACTGCGACGCCGAGTTCCTCGACGTGGACCATGACATCGCCGTGCTGCTGTTCACCAGCGGCACGACCGGCGAACCCAAGGCGGCGATCCTGCGGCATCGCAACCTCACGTCCTACGTCATCTCCACGGTGGAGTTCCTGGGCGCGGAGGAGGGCGAGGCGGCGCTGGTGAGCGTCCCGCCCTACCACATCGCCGGCATATCCGCCGTCCTGACCGGCGCCTATTCCGGACGGCGCATCGTCCACCTGGACGCCTTCACGGCCGAGGCGTGGGTCGATGTGGCCGCCGCGGAGGGGATCACCCACGCGATGGTCGTGCCCACGATGCTGGGCCGCATTCTCGACGTCCTGGAAGCGCGTGGCGAGAGCCTGCCGGAGATGAAGGCCATCTCGTACGGCGGCGGCCGCATGCCGTTGCCAGTGATCGAGCGCGCGCTCACCCTGCTTCCGCACGTGGACTTCGCCAACGCCTACGGCCTCACCGAGACGTCCTCGACGATCTCGATCCTCGGCCCCGATGATCACCGTATGGCGATCTACTCCGACGAGGAGGTCGCGCGCCGCCGGCTGGGCTCGGTGGGCAAGCCCCTGCCCAATCTGGAGGTCGAGATCCGCGGGCCGGATGGGGCGGTGCTCGGGCCCAACCAGCCGGGCGAGATCTACGTTCGGGGCGAGCAGGTCTCGGGCGAATACGCCCACAAGAAGATGCTGCAGGATGACGGCTGGTTTCCCACCAACGACGGCGGCTTCATGGACGAGGAGGGCTACCTCTTCGTCGAGGGGCGGCTGGACGACGTGATCGTCCGCGGCGGCGAGAATATTTCGCCGGGCGAGATCGAGGACGTGCTGCGCGCCCACCCCGGCGTCTCGGACGTGGCCGTCCTGGGCGTGCCCGATGACCAGTGGGGGGAGACGGTGGCCGCCGCGGTGGTGGCGCATCAGCCCGCGCCGTCCACCGACGAGCTCGCCGCCTGGGTCAGGGCGCGGCTGCGCTCGACCAAGACGCCGGAGGTCTGGGCGTTCCGCGAGGCGCTGCCGTACAATGACACCGGCAAGCTGCTCCGCCGGCAGCTGAAGGCCGAGATGGCGAAGGCGCGCGCGCCCGCCTGATCCGGAGGACCAGTGTGATCTCGCCGGACGATCGCCTCCTCGCCGATCTGGTCGAACTGGGCGGCGCGGGGCTGTCGGTCACGGAATTCGGCGCGGAGACCGCCCCCCCGACGGGCGCCGGCGTCGTTCGCGTCGGGGTTCATCGGGAAGGCCCGCGGCCGCCTGCGCTGGAGGCTTTTGACATCCTGATCAGCGCCGACCCGTCGGCGCCCCGGCCCTGGGTCGGCCTCCCGGCCGCCGGCATCGATCCGGCGCTGGAGGCGCTCGCGCGCGCCGTCGCGGCGCAGCCTGTGGCCGCCGCCGCCGCCGCGCAGGTGCTGCGCACGAGC
Source organism: Phenylobacterium sp. (assembly GCF_016124325.1). Lineage (GTDB taxonomy): Bacteria > Pseudomonadota > Alphaproteobacteria > Caulobacterales > Caulobacteraceae > Phenylobacterium. The sequence continues at coordinate 153,203 of NZ_WGNY01000006.1, read as the reverse complement.
CTGCTGCTGTCGTTCGGCCAGGCCCTGGCGCAGGAATCCATCGCCTATTCGATGCTGCTGGCCTCGGGCGGCTTCCGCGGGTGGCGCGAGAGCCATCCCCCCAGAGAGCGGCTTCCCGACCCCGAGCCGCGCGTCCGGATCGAGACGGGCGACGCCAGGCTCGAACTCATCCTCGACCGGCCCGCGCGACGCAACGCCTTCGATGCTCGGATGCGCGACGAGCTCGTCGAGGCGCTGTCGTTTGCGCTGGAACACCCCGATGCGCCGCCCGTGGCCGTGAGCGGCGAGGGACCCGCCTTCAGCGCGGGGGGCGATCTGGACGAGTTCGGCCGCGCCGGGGACGTGGGTGACGCCCACCTGATCCGGACCCTGCGGTCTCCGGCGCGGCTCGTGCGGGAGCTGGGCGAACGGTGCGTGGTCCGGCTGCACGGGGCGTGCGTCGGCGCCGGAATCGAGGTGTCGGCCGCCGCGCACCGGATCGCCGCGCGACCGGGCGCGGTGTTCCGCCTGCCGGAGGTGGGCATGGGCCTGATCCCCGGCGCGGGCGGCACGGCCACGATCCCACGACGGATCGGGCGCCGGCGCACGGCGTTCATGGCCCTATCCGGCGCCGAGGTCGACCTCGCCACCGCGCTGGCCTGGGGACTGGTCGACGAGATCGCGGCGTGAGCCCGATCGCGCCGGTCGTGGCCGCCCTGTCCGCCGAGGTCGCGGCCCTGACCGCGCGGCTCGGCCGGCGGGTCGATGTCGAGGGTCTGGGCGTGACGGATCGCGCGGGCCAGCTTGCGCTGGGACCGCCGGGTAGGCTCATCTCGCCCAACCGCGCATGCCGCCTGTTTCGCGCGGCCGACGGCTGGATGGCGCTCAATCTGGCGCGACAGGAGGATCGCGACCTGATCCCGGCCTGGCTGGGCTGCGAGTTCGGGTCCGATCCGTGGGAGACGATCTCGACCCATGCCGGCGACCAGGCCTGTTTGGATCTCGTCGAGCGGGCCGCGCTGCTGGGACTGCCGGCGGCGATCGTCGGCGAGACCACCCCCTCGTCGCTCGCCGCGCCGCGGCGGCCCATGGCGCCTGGCGGTCGCCGGCCCGATCGCGCGGTGCGCGTCGTCGACCTCTCGGCCTTGTGGGCGGGGCCCATGTGCGGCGCCATCCTGGCGGCCATGGGCGCCGAGGTCACCCGGATCGACAGCGTGCGGCGCCCGGACCCGATGTCTGGATCGACGCCCGAGTTCTTTCGCCGCCTGAATGGGGCCAAGCGGTTCCTTCCGCTGGATCTTCCGGCCCGCGAGGGGAGGGAGCGGCTCCGGGACGAGATCCTGGCCGCCGACGTCCTGGTCACGGGCTTCCGGCCCCGGGCCCTGCCGGGGCTTGGATTGGATGTGGATCGCATCTTCGCGGCCAATCCCGCGCTCGTCTGGGTGGCGATCACCGGACACGGCTGGGCGGGCCCAGGCGCGGAACGCGTGGGGTTCGGCGACGACGCGGCGGCGGCGGGCGGCCTCGTGCGATGGACGGCCGGCGGCGAGCCGCGGTTCCTCGGCGACGCGCTCGCTGACCCCGTCACCGGCCTCGTGGCGGCGATCGGGGCGCTAGAATCGCTTGCGGAAGGGGGAGGCGAACTGGTGGACGCTGCCCTTGCGAGGTGCGCCGCGGGCGCGGCGTCGCAGCTCGGCTTGCGGCCGATTCCCGAGATCGGAGCTCGATAAAACCCTCTCCAGGCGTTGTCCGCGCCGCGAGATTCCCGCTGCCGGGGAGCCGGCTTGCGCCCTTCCGACGCCAGCGTTGAACTCGGCGGCGTTGGGGGAAGGCGACGTCACCGCGACGGGCGCTATGAACAGCCGCGGGTGGGGTCGCCGTGTCGACAGTCACGACATTCGACGCCCTGTTGTCGGGCTACACGTGGAACGGCTTGGGTGTTTCCGGCCAGCCCACGTTCCTCACCTACTCGTTCGACACGGCGCCGGCGACGTCGCTCGGCGCCGTCTTTCCCCAACCGTTCCTGGACAGCTTCCGCGCCTTCACAAGCCCCGAGCAGGCGCTCGCGCGACTGGCCTTGCAGACCTGGGCCGACGCCAGCGGGCTGACGCTGTTCGAAGCGCCCGCGGGACAGGGCGACATTCGCTTCGGCGCGTACGACTTCAGCCTGGCGCCGGCCGACTATCGCGACGACATCGGCTACGCCTTCAACCCGTTCGTTGTCGACATTCCCGATGGCGCCTGGGAGGAGGACACCGGCGGCGACGTCTTCGTCCAGTCGGGCCAGGTGCGTTTCGACGTGCTGCTGCACGAGATCGGCCATGCGCTGGGCCTGAAGCACCCGTTCGATGGCGACGTCGTGCTCGACGCGTCGATCGACGATCTGGCCCACACGGTGATGACCTACAACTCGCTGGGCGGCCCGGCGACAGGGCTCGGCGCGCTGGACCTCGAAGCGGTGCGGAGCCTCTACGGCCCGCAGGCCGCGGACGGGACGCAGGTCGCGAGCTGGTCGTGGGATCCTGTCCAGTTCGTCCTGACCCAGTCGGGCGACGACCGGGACAATCGCATCGCTGGCGTCGGGGTCGCGGACAACATCAGCGCGGGCGGCGGCGACGACTACGTCATGGCGCGCGGCGGGGCGGACGTGATCGACGGCGGGGACGGGGCCGATACGCTCGCGGGCGGGGATGGCGAGGACACGATCGACGGCGGCGCCGGGAACGATGTCATCGACGGGGATGACGGCGACGACCTGATCCGCGGCGGCGCGGGCGACGACCGCATGTGGGGCGTCACGGGGCGCGACACGCTCGAGGGCGGAGATGGCGACGACCTCCTGGTCGCGAGCGCCGACGGCGGACAGCTGCTCGGCGGCGCGGGCCACGACATCCTGGTGATCGCCGGGCCCGGCGTCGTCGTCGACGGCGGGGATGGTTTCGACGAACTCTGGCTCTCGGCGCGCTCGTCCGCCGGGGTCTCGCTGAGCTACGCCGATCTGGCGGCGGGCGGCGGTTCCTACACCGGCATCGAGGCGGTGGCCCTGTTCGGCGGTGCGGGCGGCGACACGCTTCAGGGCGGCGCGCTGCCGGATGACCTGGTGGGGCAGGACGGAGCGGACTGGCTCGCCGGCGGGGCGGCCGACGACCAGCTGTATGGCGACGGCGGCGACGACACGCTCCTCGGCGGCGATGGCGCCGACACCCTCTCCGGCGGCGAAGGGGCCAACTACCTGCGTGGGGACGACGGCGCGGACAGCATTGTGGGCGGCGCCGGCTTCGACGACATCAACGGCAACATGGGCGACGACACCGCCGCGGGCGGCGCCGGCGACGACTGGGTCGTGGGCGGCAAGGACGACGACAGCCTGCGCGGCGAGGCGGGGGACGACATCGTCTACGGCAACCTTGGCGACGACACCTGCGATGGCGGCGACGGGAATGACATCGTTCGCGGCGGCCAGAACGACGACGTGATCCGAGGCGGGGCCGGCGACGACTTTCTTTCCGGCGACAAGGGCGACGACACCATCACCGGCGGGGCGGGCGCGGACCTGTTCCACACCTTCGGCGACGCCGGCGTCGACCGGGTGCTGGACTTCCACGTCGCGGAAGGCGATCGGGTGATGCTCGACTCCGGGACACAATATCAGGTCGCCCAGATCGGCGGCGACACCGTCATCACCATGGTCGGTGGCGGACAGATGGTGCTGGTGGGGGTTGCGCTGGCCGACCTGCCGCCGGGTTGGATCTTCGGCGCCTAGAACACGTTGAGATCGGGCGCCGCCTGCCCGCTGAACCGTTCTCCAGGCTCAACAGCGTGGCGCGCGTTCGAGCGGCGAGGCCGCCCGCGCCGTCGTCTATGCCGCCGTCAGCAGCGGCCGTTCGAGAACGGCGACGAACGAATCCCGCCAGGCCGTCACGTTCTCCTTGCGCACGCCTTTGGCGAGAGCTTCCCACCGCGCCTTCCGCTCCTCGAGCGGCATCGAGAGGCCCCGGCGGATGGCCTCGGCGACGTCCTCGCGGCTGACCGGATTGACGATCAGCGCCTCGGGCATCTGCGGCGCGGCGCCGGCGAACTCCGACAGGATCAGCACGCCGGGATCGTCGGGGTCCTGGGCGGCCACGTATTCCTTGGCCACCAGGTTCATCCCGTCGCGCAGCGGCGTCACCAGGCCGATGTCGGCCGCCCGATAGATTCCGGCCAACTCGTCGCGCCGGTAGGGGCGGTTGACGTAGCGCAGCGGCACCCAGTCCACGCTCGCGAACGCCCCGTTGATCCGCCCGCTGACGGTGTCCAGCCGCTCCCGCAGGTCCTGATAGGCGTCCACCTCCTCCCGGCTGAGGATGGCGATCTGCAGCATCAGCACATGTTCGTGCAGTTCCGGGTGGTCGGTGAGCAGCTGTTCGTAGGCCAGGAATCGCTCCTCAAGGCCCTTGGAGTAGTCCAGCCGATCGACGCCGAGGATCGTCTTGCGGCCGGCGGCGCTCACCCTCATCCGCTCGCGATAGGACTCCGCGGCCGGCGAGCGGACCGCGGCGTCGAACGCCTCGGCGTCGATGCCGATCGGGAAGGCGCCGATCCTCGTGGTCTTGCCCCGCGCCTGCACGACGCCGTCCTCGCTGACGGTCCCGCCGAGCGTATGGACCACGTAGTCCGCAAAGGCGTCGCAGGAGTCTTCGGTCTGGAAGCCGATCAGGTCGTAGTCCAGGAGCGCCTCAACCAGCTGCCGATGCTTGGGCAGGGTGGTGAACGTGCGTCGGCCGGGCCAGGGAATATGGAGGAAGAAGCCGATCCGGTTCTTCACGCCGAGCCGCCGGAGTTCCTGGGCCAGCAGGAGCAGGTGGTAGTCGTGCACCCAGACGAGATCGTCCGCCTCGATCAGGGGACGCACGCCTTGCGCGAACCGCCCGTTCACCCGCTCGTAGCCGACCCCGAACGACCGCTCGTAGGCCGTCAGATCGGTGCGATAGTGGAATAGGGGCCAAAGCGTCTTGTTGGCGTAGCCGTTGTAGTATTCCTGCCGATCCTGCTCATCGAGGTCGATGGTGGCGACGGTCACGCCGCCGATCCGGTCGATCGAGAGTTGACCTGTGTAGGTTTCGGCGGTTTCGCCGCTCCAGCCGAACCAAATGCCGGAGTATTCCCGGAGGGCGGCGGCCAGGGCCATGGCCAGGCCGCCGCTGGTGGCCACGCTCGGATCGGTCGGCGGATTCACCCGGTTCGAGATCACGATCAGCCGGTTCATGGGGCCGCCTCCAGCTCGAAACGGCCCGTGTCCAGGCCGCGTGCGATCCAGGCCACGACGCCGGCCGGATCCTCAAGGCGGCCCTGCGCCTTTGTGGGCCTGGGCTGGCCCACCAGCAGGCCCGCGCCGCCCAGCCGCCGGGCTTCGGCGAAGGCGGGTTCGTCGGTGAGGTCGTCGCCGACGAACAGCGGCCGCGCGCCCCGGAACGGCGCTTCCAGCATGAAGCGGCGGATCGCGGTGGCCTTGTTGGGCCCTGGAGTCCGCAGTTCCGCCACGGCCTTGCCGAGCTGCAGGTCCAGGCCGCTCGCCTGGGCGATCCGCTCCACCGCCTCAAGCACCGCCGCCTCGGCCGAGGCCGCCTTGCGGTAGTGGATCGCCACGCTTGGGCCCTTCGTCTCGACGAGGAGGCCAGGCGTCTTGCGGGCGAGCGCCTCCAGCGTCGCGGCGGCCTGGGCCACCCGCGCATGCGGCGGCTTTTCGAACACTTCGCCCAACGCGTTGCGCCGTTGCAGGCCATGGACGCCGGCGACGCACAGCACCGCGCCGCCGAGGATATTGTCGACGACGTCGATCGTGCGGCCGCTCACGATGGCGACGCGTCCCGCCAGCCGCTCCCGCGCGCGCGCCAGGACCTCGCGGCACGCATCATCCACGCGCGCCTCCGACGGGACTTCCACGATCGGCGCCAGGGTTCCATCCAGGTCGAGGAACAGGGCGGTCTCGGCGGCGTCCCAGACTGTCCGGGGGGGCGTCTTCGTCCGTGTCAGCATCAATGCGCGGCCAGTTCGCTGAGCTGCCCTTCCGGCAGGACGAGCTTCATGTGCGGGAAGGGGATCTCGATGCCGGCGCGGTCGAACGCCTGCTTGATGCGGCGGTTGTATTCGCGTCCCACGGCCCATTGCTGGATGGGCTTGGTCTTGATGCGCGCCTTCAGCACCACGCCGCTGTCGGCCAGGCTGTCCACGCCCATCACCTCGATCGGTTCCAGGATCTTGTCGGCGAAATCCGCGTCTCGCTGCATGCCTTCGCCCACCTCCCGAATGATCCGGAGCGCCTTGTCGATATCGGAGCCATAGGAAATCTGCAGGTTGAAGACGTAGTACGAGAAGGTCTTGGTCAGATTGTGGACGACTTGAGCCTCGCCGTACGGAAAGACGTGGAGGGTCCCGTCCAGGTCGCGCAGGCGGATCGTTCGCAAGGTCATCCGTTCGACCACGCCGGCCGAGTCGCCGATCTTCACGATGTCGCCCACAGAGACGATGTCCTCGATGATCAGGAACACGCCGGTGAGCAGGTCCTTCACAAGGGTCTGAGCTCCGAAGCCCAGGGCGATTCCGACCACGCCGGCTCCGGCGAGCAGCGGTCCGACCTGAACGCCGATCTCGCTCAACGCGGTGAGCGTCGCGACGATGACGATCGCGCTTTGGGCGGCGCCCTTGAGCAGCGGGCTCAGGGTGAGGAGCTGGGCTCTGCGCCGCGGCTCTGCGGCGCGCGCCGCCATGCGATCCAGGGTGCGCCCGATCACGAAGCCGGCCGCCTCAACGGCGATGGCGGCGCCCACCAGCACGAGCGTCAGCCGCAGCGCGGCGCCGGTGATGGCTTCGCCGGGAGCCTCGGCCGCCCAGCCGGCGACATCGAATCCCCAGACCATGGCGACGAGGCCCGCGGCCGCCAACACGAGCGCCGTGCGGACGATCAGCAGGAGCAGGCGTCCGAGCCGACTAGTCCTCACCATCTTGTCGGCGGTGGGCGCGCCCGGCACGTGATGGGAAAGCGCGCGTAGGAAGCTCCCGGCGAGCTGAGCCAGGATCCACGCCCCCACCAGTATGCCGATCGTCAGGCCGGCGTCGACCGCGAGCTCGGACGGCGTCAGGCCGGATAGCGCGGTCCACGCGCTCGCCCACGCGCTCAGTAGCCGCTCACTCGCCGTCATCCGTCCTCTATCTCCTTGCGGTCTTGAGTGTTTGCATATCGGTGTCCCGTCGATCTGAAGGAACACGCGAGAATTCGCGCGTCCGGTCGCCCGCGCGATGTAAACACTTCGAAAATCCGTGCTGTGGCGGTTTAACTAGCGACTCGACAAGTCGATGTCGACCCTCGCGGGCGGCGGATCAGCGTGCACAAATATGTCATTGCCTGTCTGGAGGGCATTTTGACGGCGCCGGGTGTTATTCAGCGACAACCAAAGCTTCTGCATTGATATACAACGCGCCGCGCTTCTTCTTCTGTAAGGGCTGGGCCCCTGGCAGGCCACGCCAAGGCGTGCAATCGATGCTAGCCCGATCATGGCGGAGGAGGCGGGAATCGGCGGATGGCGCGCGCGGTCGAAGGCGAAGGGCGTTCCGTGCGGGGCCGACGCCCCAAGGGGCAAGGCCCCGATCTGAGAGAGACGATCCTCGACGCTGCGGAGGCCCTGTTCTCGCGGCATGGCTTCTATGGCGTCACCGTCCGCCAGGTGGCGGCCGAGGCTGGCGTCGATACGGCGCTGATTCACTACTACTTCGGCGCCAAACGCGAGTTGTTCGACAGCGTGTTCGCGCGGCGCGCGGGGCTGCTCAACTCGATGCGCCTCGAGGCGATGCGGGGCTATGCCGAAGCGCGCGCCGGCGCCTTGGACGTCGAAGGAATCATCGAGGCCTTCATGGGGCCTCTGCTCGAGCTTTCGCTGGCCAACGACGAAGGCTGGAAGAACTACTTCCGGCTGGTCGCGCTCGTGAACAACACGCCGGCCTGGGGCGGCGAGACCATGCATCGGTTTTTCGACCCGGTCGTGCATGAACTCGTCGCGGCCTGGAAGGCCGCCCTGCCTCAGGCGGCCGACCGCGACCTCTACTGGTGCTACCAGTTCCTGACCGGCGCGATGATGCTCACGCTGTCGGAGACCGGCCGCATCGACCAGTTGTCGGGCGGATTGTGCCGCTCGACCGACATGCAGGCCGTTCGGGCCCGGCTCTACGCGTGGTGCGCGGCCGGCCTTGAGGAAGTGGTTCGCCGACGCGCCCAAGCCTAGCGTTTCTTGCGGTGCAACATGCCTTGAGCGTGGGCGGGGCCGGCTGTGACGCTATCCGTGCGTCCGGAAGGCAGGTCGGCGGGCGGCTTTCGATTCGACGGCAAGCGGGCGGCTTCAACCTCGAAACACGCCCATTCCGGCCGAATTGCCCCCACGTAACCCCGTAACCGGAGGAGGAATGGGCGATGGTCCGGTGACGGGAGGGGCGGTCGCAGGGGCGAAGCCGCCCCGCTGCGCGACATTTCATCCTGGCTTGAATTTTTGCTTGCGTGCGGTGCAGCAAAGGAGCAGAAAGGTTCTCGCCCTTTTGGGCGTTTCCTCCCTAATAACTGGCCGCGCCCCCGGGCGCGGCCTTTTTTTCGTCGTTGTCGGCCGGCCGTGGCTTCGGCGAACGCGGTACCCAGATTGGGTAGTGCGCGCGCCCTTTCGCGCGCGGTCTGCGATAGCTCCACCAACGTTCGCTCGCTGGGGTTGCTTGCATTCGCCTAGTCGATAGTCGAGGTTCCGGCGATGGGGAACGTGATGAGTGAAGATTCGGAACACGCAAGGCGCCTTGCGCAAAACCTTGTGGAGTTGTTGTCCCCCTACGAAGAAGAGCTAATTCAGTTGGAACGCGATGCGCCGGCGTACGGTCCCTTGCGGCGGGCCTTGGGCATTGTGATCGCCGAAGCCTGCTACTGCATAAAAGACGGGCCGGCGCCGCAAGAGAACCTCGTTCCCCCGCTGGATGACGAAGCCAGCAGAGCGGGGTAGAGCACCATGCCCAGAGGAGACCCGGAACCCATATGGCCAACAGACCCGAGGCGGCCGCCGACCCCGTTGACGTTGCGGTAGGGGCGCGGATACGGCTGCTGAGAAAGGTGCGGGGCCTGTCTCAACAGGCGCTGGCGGAAGCCGCTGGCGTGACCTTCCAGCAGATCCAGAAATATGAACGTGGCGCCAATCGCGTCAGCGCATCGATGCTCACCCGCATCGCCAAGACACTTGGCGTGCCGGTCGCCGAGATGTTCGGCGAGGCGTCCGCCTCCAGCGGAGCCGTCGACGAAGTCGCGGCCCTGCTGGCTGAACCGGGCGCGCTCGAACTCCTCAAGGCCTACGCCAGTCTTCCCCGTGGAGTCTCGCGTTCCGCGCTCGTCGAGTTCGTCCGCAGTCTTCGCCAGCCCGGCTGACGGCTCATGAGGCTGCGGGGGTTCGGGATGCTGGCGGCCGCGGCGCTTGCGGCGGCAGGTCCGGCGTCCGCGGCCCCGCCGACCAAGGCCGAGGCCAGGATGATCTCGGTCATCGAAGCCGAGCATGGCCGGAACCTCAAGCTCCTCGAAGACCTGGTGCGCACGAATTCGGGCACCATGAACCTCGCGGGCGTCGAGCAGGTGGGGCGCATGCTCCGACCGGAGTTCGAGGCCCTTGGGTTCGAAGTCCGATGGATTCCGATGAGCCAGGTGGCGCGCGCCGGGCACCTTGTCGCCACGCACAAGGGCTCCGGGCGCGGCAAGCGCATGCTCCTGATCGGACACCTGGACACGGTGTTCGAGCCCGACAGCCCATTCCAGGGCTGGAAGGTGACGGGCGACACGGTCGAAGGGCCCGGCGTCGGCGACATGAAGGGCGGCGACGTCATCATGCTGGCGGCTTTGCGAGCGATGCAGGCCGCCGGAACGCTGAAGGACGCCGACATCACCGTCGTGCTCACCGGGGACGAGGAGAAGCCCGGCTCGCCGCTCTCGGTGGCGCGCGCCGACCTGATCGCCGCCGGCCACGCCAGCGACGTCGCATTGGACTTCGAGGGCCTTTCCCGCGCGAACGGCCAGGACGTGGGCTCGATCGCCCGGCGGTCTTCAAGCTCGTGGACGATCCGCGCGACGGCGAAATCGGGCCATTCCTCCGGCGTCTGCCGGCCGCAGGTGGGCTGTGGCGCGGTCTATGAGCTGGTCCGCATCCTGGACGAGTTCCGGCGCGAGTTGCCCGAACCCAACCTGACCTACAACGTGGGCCTGATCCTCGGCGGCTCCAGCGCCGAGCTCAATGCCGGCGACACGGGCGGGACGGCGGCGGGCAAGCCCAATGTGATCGCCGCCACGGCCATCGCCCGCGGCGACATCCGCACCCTCTCGCCCGAACAGGAAGACCGCGTGCGCGAGCGCATGCGCGCGATCGTGGCCCGGCACCTCGACCGCACCGACGCCGAGATCGCCTTCGCGGCGGACGGCTATCCGCCCATGGCTCCGACCGAGGGCAACAAGGCCCTGCTAGCCAAGCTCAACGACGTGAACGCCACCCTGGGCCTGCCCGCGATGCCAGCAGGCGATCCCGCCCAGCGAGGGGCCGGCGACATCTCGTTCGTGGCCTTCATCGACGGCCTCGTGGGATTGGGGATGGCCGGCGAGGGCAGTCACGCGCCCGGCGAGACCGCCGATCTCAAGAGCCTCGACGTCCAGGCCAAGCGTGCGGCCCTGCTGATGTCGCGGCTCTCGAGGGAGCCGCGCTAGGGCACGATGGGGCCAGGTGGAATCACCTGACCGCTGAATCGTGCTCGAGATTCAAAAGTATGGAGCGCGTTCGCGCGGCGAAACCGCTCACACCTTCGCCTAACGCGCACTAGGCTCTAGGCTGGGACGCCCAGCGTCTTCAGCGCATGTTCCTTGATCGCCTTGTAGTCGACCTTGCCGTTGGGCGCGCGGCCGATGGAATCAACCACCACCAGCTCCCGCGGCGCCTTGTAGCCGGCCAGTTGGCTGTGCACGAATGCCGATAGCTCCTGCAACGCCGGCGTCTCGCCGGCCTCCGGCTCGACGACGGCGCAGATCCGCTCGCCGAACCTGACATCGGGAACGCCCACGACCACGGCGTCTCGGACCGTGGCGTGGCGCTTCAGCGCCTCCTCGACCTCCTCGGGGAACACCTTCTCGCCGCCGGTGTTGATGCATACCGACCCGCGGCCCAGCAGCTTCAGCGTGCCGTCGGTGTTCACCTCGGCCCAGTCGCCGGGCACGCTCCAGCGCACGCCTTCGATCCACTTGAAGGTCTTCTCGGTCTTCTCGTGGTCCTTGTAGTAGCCCTGCGGCAGGAAGCCGGAGACGGCGACCAACCCCCGCTCGCCCGACCCGGGCGTCACGCGACGACCGTCCTCGGTGAAGACCGCCGTGTTCGGGCCCAGCATGAAGGCCGCCGTCTGGGCTTCCATGCCCGCGGCCGAGGCCGAGGCGCCCAGGCCGACCGCTTCCGACGAGCCGAAGCTGTCGGCGATCATCGCCTGCGGGATGTGGCCCAGCAGGCCCTTCTTGTTCTCGTAGCTCCACATCGAGCCCGACGAACTCATCGAGCGCACGCTCGACAGGTCCCAGCGACCCGGATTGGCGTCCAGCGCCTCAAGCATGGGCGTGGAGAAGGCCAGGCCGACGATCACGATGTTGGTGGCCTTCAGCCGCTGGGCCTCGTCCCACAGTTCGATGGCGCTGAACTTGCGCGACGGCAGGGCGCAGACCGTCCCGCCGCTGTTGAAGGCGATGAACGCCGAGAACTGGCCGGTGCCGTGCATCAGCGGCGCGGCCACGATCATGGTGGGCCGCAGATGGTCCGGTCCCTGGATCCGGGCGATCAGTTCGGGGATCGACTCCGCCGGCGGGATGCCCAGGGCCGCGTTGCCCCCGGCGCCAAGCACCTGGAACAGGTCGTCCTGGCGCCACATCACGCCCTTCGGCATGCCGGTCGTGCCGCCAGTGTAGAGCAGCAGCAGATCGTCGCTCGAGCGTCCCCAGGGCGCCTTCACCGGCCGCGCGTTCGGCGTGTCGGCGACGATCCGGTCGTAGTCGTCGGCCCAGGACGGCGTGGGGTGGCCCGGTTCGGCGACCGCGATCCACGCCTTCACCTTGGGCAGGCGGCCCCGGATCTTCTCGATGAGGTCGGCGAACCCGGCGTGGAAGACGACGGCCTCCGCGTCGGCGTTGTCGAAGAGGTAGAGCACCTCTTCCGCGCCATATCGGTAGTTGGTGTTCACCGGCGCGAACCCGCCCTTGAAGGCGGCGAAGTAGGCCTCAAGGTATTCGGGACCGTTGAAGAGATAGCCGGCGACCTTGCCCTGATGGGTGACCCCCTTGGCGATCAGGTGGGCGGCCAGGGCGTCGGCGCGCCGGTCGAACTCGGCCCAGGTGATCAGCCGTTCGCCGTGGATCAGCGCCGCCCGATCTGGCTGCGCGACCGCGATCGCCTCCCAAACATCAGCGATGGTCCATCCCATGGCTGCGTCGCCTCCCGATACGCTTATGGCTTTCCGGGAAGTTGGGCGCCTGCCGTGGCGTTATGTCAAACGCCTGTTGGTCAGACGGGCAGGGCGGTCGTCGACTTGATCTGCTCCATCGCGAACGCCGAACTGACATCCGAGAGCGGGACCGCGCCGATCAGGCGCTTGTAGAGGGCGTCGTAGGCCGCGATGTCCTTCACGATCACCTTGAGCAGATAGTCGGTGTCGCCCGACAGCCGGTAGAACTCGACGACCTCGGGCATCGCGGCGGCGGCCTTGGCGAAGGCGTCCAGCCATTCGGGGTCGTGCCGGTTCGTGCGGACCGAGACGAACACCACCAAGCCGAGATCGAGCTTGTCGGGGTCGAGGAGCGCGACGCGGCGGGTGATGACGCCCGCGTCGGTCAGCCGCTTGATCCGCTTCCAGCAAGGGGTCTGCGAGAGCCCCACCGTGGCCGCCAGTTCGGCGATGGCGACCGTGGCGTCCTTCTGCAGTTCCCGCAGCAGGCGCCGATCGATTTGGTCAAGAACGATGTCCACGTGATTCCGCCTCGCAGGAGAACTGCAGTCTACCTCGGCGCGGAATGTGGGTGAACGGCTTCCTTAATCCACCGGCTTGGGAGGTTCGCCGACCGGGGCCGGCTTGGCGAACGGAACGATGAGCAGGGCGGCGGCGAACACGAGGGCCATCAGGACGTAGGTGTCGGCGAAGGCCAGTGTCGCGGCCTCGCGCCCGACGATCCGGCCCAGCACCGCTTCCGACATGCGCAACGCGCGGTCGGCGTCGGCGGTCCAGGCCGAGGCCGCCTGGGACAGGCCGCGCACCAGTTCGCCCGCGCGCTCGGGCTGTTCGCCCATGGCCGCGGACAGGCGCGCGGCGTGTTCGCGCGCGAAATCGATCAGCCAGGTGTTGACCACGGCGATCCCGATCGCGCCGCCCAGGTTGCGCATCAGGTTGAAGAGACCCGAGGCGTACCGCAGCTCGGCCGGGACCACGCCGTTCAGCGCCATCCCCACCGCCGGGACGATGCACAGCAGGATCGCCAGGCCCCGCAGCACCTGGGGCCAGAACAGTTCGCCAAACCCCCAGTCCGGGGTGATCCACGAGAACATCCAGAGTGCGAACGCGAACAGGGAGAAGCCGACGGCGATGACGTAGCGCCCATCCACCCTCGTCGACAGCCGCGCGGCGATCGGGGCGGTCACGGTCATGGCGATCCCGGTCACGAAGACGGTCGCGCCGATCTGCAGGCTGGAGAAACCCCGGATACGACCGAGATAGACCGGCGTCAGATAGGTCGCGGCGTAGAGGCCGAAGCCGATCACCAGATTCAGCACGCACGCCATCGCGAAAGTGGGCCGCAGGAATGGCGTCAGCTTGATCACCGGCATGGTGGAGAAGAAGCTTCGCTCGAAGAACACCACGCCGCCCACGGCCGAGAGCCAGGCCGCCGTCTGGACCGCGCCGTCCGAGAACCACTCGTGTCGGGGGCCTTCCTCAAGCACGTACTGCAGCCCGCCCAGGAAGACGGCGAGCGATATGACATGCAGCCAGTCGATCCGGCGCAGCATTTCGGGATTGGCCTCGTCGACCCGGCCCAGCATGGGGAAGAAGATCGTCACCGCCACGCCGGGGACGAGGTTCATGAAGAACAGCCACCGCCAGTCGGCGAAGTCGGTGATCCATCCGCCGACCGTCGGACCCAGCGTCGGCGCCAGCGTCGAGACCATGCCGAGGATCGCCGGCACGGCCGCGCGCCGGGGCCCCTCGAACATCGCGAAGCCGGTGGCGAACACCAGCGGCACCATCGCCCCGCCTGTGAAGCCCTGCAGCGCGCGGAACGCGATCATGGAGTTGATGTCCCAGGCCAGGCCGCACAGCAGGCTGGAAAGGGTGAACAGCCCCGCCGAGAGCGTGAACAGCCAGCGGGTCGACAGCGCCTGCGAGAGAAACGCCGCCAGCGGGATCATGACGATCTCGGCCATGAGGTAGGCGGTCTGCACCCAGGCGATCTCGTCGGGGCCGGCGCTGAGCCCGGCCTGGATCGAATTGAGGGACGCCGCGACGATCTGGATGTCGAGCAGGGCCATGAACTGGCCGAAGGCCATGATGGCGAAGATCAACAGCTTGCGCCGCTCGTCGAGCGCGGCGGAGAGGGGAACAGCGGTCATGGCCTTGCGCTCGAGCGTATCGCTTATAATATGATATGCATCATATAATGGCGAGCAGGGCGATGCGCTATAGCGACACGCACAAGCAGGAGACGCGGAAGAAGGTGGTGAAGGCGGCGGCGAAGGCCGTGCGCCTGCGGGGCCCCGAAGGCGTTGGGGTGGCCGAGATCATGGCCGAGGCCGGGCTAACCCATGGCGGGTTCTACGCACACTTCCCGAGCAAGGAGGCCCTTGTCGCGGCGGCCATCGAGGAGGCGTTCCGCGCCAGCGCGCAGCGGTTCGAGAAGCTGACCGAGGGTCTTGACGCGCCCGCCGCTCTGGCCGCCTTCGCCGACGCCTACGTGACGCCGGAGCATCGCGCCCATCCCGAGCGGGGCTGCCCCATCGCGGCTCTTTCGAGCGATCTGCCGCGCCAGGGCCCGCAGGTGCGCGCGGCCTACGAGGCCGGCGTTCGAGGATTGATCCGCCGCATCGCGGGGTGGCTGCCGACGCAGGAGCCCGATCGCGAGAGCCTGGCCGCTTCCCTCGTCGCCGAGATGGCCGGCGCGGTGGCCCTCTCGCGCGCCATGTCCGACGCCGCCGCGGCCGGACGATGGCTGGCGGACGCACGCGCGCGCATCAAGTCGCGCATGGGCTTCGACGCCGCGGGGAGCCAGTCATGAACGCCATCGGTTCCGCCGCCGACCTGCAATCGGCCCAGCCGGCCGCCGCGCCGCGCCGCAAGCGGCGCCTGCCGCCGAGGGGGCTCCTGGTCCTTGCGGCGGCCCTCGTCGTCGGAGGCGGCGGCTTCGCCTACCTTCACGCCGCGAGGGCGTCGGCGACGACCGACAACGCCTATGTGAAGACCGACGTGACGATCGTGGCGCCCCGGGTGCGCGGGCATGTGGCCGAAGTGCTCGTGTCCGACAACCAGCCCGTCAAGGCCGGCCAGATCCTGGTTCGGCTGGATCCCGAGGAATACGCGGCCCGTGTCGCGGCGGCCGAGGGAGACCTCGCGATCGCCGTCGCCACCGTCGCCGCGGCCGAGGCGTCGCTTGTCCGGCTGGGATCGGAAGAAGCCGCCGCGGCGGCGCAGGTCCGCGAGTCCGAGACGACCATACGCGCCGCCGACGCCGAATCGCGCCGCGCCGAGGCTGACCGCCAGCGCTATGCGGCGCTGCTCAAGACGGGCTATGCGCCGCGCCGTGACGCCGAACGCATCGACGCCCAGGCCGTCGCCGCGACCGCCGCCGCCGATCGCAGCCGGGCCGGTCTGACCCTGAGCCGCAATCAGCTTGCCGCCGTCTCCAGCCGTCGCGGGGAATTGGTGGCGAACGTCGCGC
Source organism: Phenylobacterium sp. (assembly GCF_016124325.1). Lineage (GTDB taxonomy): Bacteria > Pseudomonadota > Alphaproteobacteria > Caulobacterales > Caulobacteraceae > Phenylobacterium. Next base: position 137,236 of record NZ_WGNY01000006.1, on the reverse strand, counting down.
AGGCGCGTGCGCTGCAGGAGAAAGCCGCCGCGGCGCTCGATCTGGCGCGGCAGGACCGCGATCACGCCGTGATCCGGGCGCCGATCGACGGCGTCGTCGGCGACCGCCAGGCCAATGTGGGCGACTATGTCCAGCCGGGGATGCGGCTGCTCGTGCTGAATCCGCTGGACCGGCTCTATCTGACGGCGAACTTCAAGGAGACGCAGACGGCGCGCATGCTCCGGGGCCAGGCGGCGCGGGTGAAGATCGACGCCCTGCCGGGCGTGACCTTCAAGGCCCATGTCGACAGCTTCGCGCCCGGCACGGGGTCGGAGTTCGCCCTCCTGCCGTTCGAGCCCGGCGTCGGCAACTTCACCAAGATCGTCCAGCGGGTTCCTGTGAAGCTCCGCTTCGATCCGGGCCAGCCGGACCTCTCGCGCCTGCGCCCCGGTCTCTCCGCCAAGGTCACCGTGGTGCTCGACGGAGCATAGTCCTGGTTGTTTGATCCGAAAGATACAATGTCAGATAGATCAATCCGTCGCTATGTGACGCATCTTCGGTGGCGCCCTTCGCGTGCCGCGCTAGGATGCCGTCAAGCGACTCGGTCCCAGCGACCCCCGCAGGGACGTCGCGATAACATCTAGCTGGGGGAGCCTATGGCCACCGGAAAAAGCACGAACGCCCTTCAGAAGCCTCTGACGCCCTCCGCCGAATTGGCCGCTGTCGTGGGTTCTGGCCAGCTTTCGCGCGGGGAAACCGTTTCGAAGATCTGGGACTACATCAAGAAGAACAACCTGCAGAATCCCGCCAACAAGCGCGAGATCCTGGCCGACGCCAAGCTGAAGCCGATCTTCGGCGGCAAGGACAAGGTCAGCATGTTCGAAATGAACAAGCACCTGGCGGCGCACCTGAAGTAGCCTCTTGCGGCGCGCGCGGCGTCGGGGGCCGCGGCGCGCCTGAGAACAGGCGTTTTGGAGACCTCGCAGGCTTCGCGCCCGGCGAGGTCTCCTCATTTTTGGGCCAGCGCCTTCACTTTTGCGGTGGCGCCTTCCATAAGGGCCGGCTTTCAGAGACCCTCGATGAAATCCCCCAACCGCGCCATCATTCTCGCCGCCGGCCAGGGCAAGCGCCTTCTGCCGCTGACCGAGGATCGCCCCAAGTGCCTGATCGAGCTCAGCGGGCGCACGCTGCTCGCCTGGCAGCTCCTGCGCCTGCAGGCGGCCGGCGTCGAAGACGCCGTGGTCGTGACGGGCTTCCGGGCCGACGCGGTCGAGGCCGAGGTCGCCAGGCTCGGTCTGACCATGCCCGTGCGGCTGGCGTTCAATCCCTTCTACACGGTGTCGGACAACACCGCCTCGTGCTGGATCGTGCGGGAGGCCTTCGACCGTGACGTCCTGCTGCTCAACGGCGACACGCTCTTCGGTCCTGGCGTGGCCGAACGGCTCATCGGCGCGCCCGAGGCGGACATCACCGTCACGATCGACCGCAAGCCCTCCTACGACGCCGATGACATGAAGGTGCTGACCGAGGACGGGCGTCTGCGTGCGATCGGCAAGACCATCGAGGCCTATGACGCCGAGTCGATCGGGTTCCTGCGCTTTTCCAAGGCGGGCGCGGCGAAGTTCGCCGCAGGGGTCGAGCACGTCCTGCAACGGCCCGAGGGCCTCAAGCGCTGGTATCTTTCCGTGATCGACGAGCTGGCGCGCGGCGGCGTCGACGTCCGGGTCTGCACGATCGAGGGCCTGGAATGGGGCGAGATGGACTTCCCGCAGGACGTCGACAACCTCACGCGGCTTTCGTCGAGCTGGGACATGCCGGGCCGCTAGCCCGGGTTTGATCCAGCCCAAGGCGCGTGTGGGCCGGTGGCGCGACGCTCTCCGCGCATTCGGAGACGCGTCATGCCCAGAAATCTCGAACACGAAATCATCGGGGTCTTCGCCGCCGGCAAGGACCTCACGCTGGCGACCCTGCGGCCCGACGGGAGCCCCCAGGCGACGACCGTGAGCTACGCCAGCGACGGCCTCAGTCTGTTCTTCGGCTGCGGGGAAGGCTCGCAAAAAGCCCGAAATCTGGCGCGTGACGATCGCGTGTCGCTGACCATCAACCTCCCGTACGTCGACTGGAGTCAGATTCGGGGGGCATCGGTCTTCGGGCGGGCGAGACGGTTGACCTCGGCGAAGGACGCCGACCGGTTCGCAGGCCTCTTCCTGGCCAAGTTTCCGGAAATCGCCCAGTACGTCGCGACCGGCGATGCGGGGCTGGCGATGTTCGAGATCACGCCCGAGGTGGTCTCGCTCCTCGACTACCGGCAGGGCTTCGGCCATCACACGCTCGCGCGCATCATCCAGGCTGGCGGCCGGGCGCGCGTCGAACAGGTCGCCGAACCGGCTTGAGACGTCCGCTCATCGCAGGATCGCCGCCGCTGGCGGAAGCCCGGTAGGCCGTCCGGGATTCGAGCGGCACCTTCCCCGACCGTCCATCGAAGCGGGGCCCCGCTGTTCCAGGACGGCGTCCCGGGGATTGTGAAACGTGCGGCTCGATGAGGGTGATGGGGCGCTGGAGTCATTGCTCGCCCCGCTGAGCCCGGACGAATTCCTCGGACAGACCGTGGCCGGCGGCTTCCGTTGGCTGCCCGGCCGAGGCGCCGACCTTCCCGATCTCCTTGGCGCGGATCCGCGCGCGTCCCTCGCCGACGCGGTCCACCTCGCGCCCAGACTCACCTGGCATTCGGCCAATGCGCTGGGGCCGGCGCCGTCCCTGGCCAATGTCGCCGACGGCTCCGATTTCCGCGCGCGCATCGAGGCCTTCCACGCCGCCAACTATTCGGTCCGGTTTCCCGAACTGCGCCCGCTGTCGCCGCCGATCGACCGGGTCGCGCGGGCCCTGGAGGCGCGGCTGCACCAGCCGGTGACCGCCTCGGCCTTCTGGAGCCGCGGGGGCATGCGGGCGCCGGTGCACTACGACGACCACGACCTGATCGTCGTTCAACTTTTCGGTGAGAAGCGCTGGTACGTATCGACGGCCGTCTCGCCCCTGTTCAACGCCTGGAAGGGCGTCGATGGCAATCCGCCCCAGCTCGGCGAGCATGAGGTGATCGAAATGCGCCCGGGCGATCGCCTCTACCTGCCGAGGGGGACGGCGCACACGGTCGATTCCGATCATGAATCCGTACACCTCGCGTTCGGTTTCACCCCGTTGACCGTGCGCGAGGCCGTCATCGCCGCGATCGACCATCTGTCGGACCTCGATCGGGATCTGCGCGCGACGCTTTCCGACCGTCGGCTGGCCGCCGTCGGTCCGCGGGCGCTGGCCGCCGCCAGCCGGTTGCTGGAAGCCGTCCGCAGCCCGGAGTTCCTGTTCTCGGCCCTGCAGCGCCGGTCCGCCCGCGTCGTCGGCGACCTCGACGCCCTGCCGCGCGCCGACGCCGCGCCGTCGCTCGACCTCGACAGCGAAGTCGTCCGGGCTCCGGGCGCGTTCGCGCACCTCACGGGCAACGCCGAGACCATCGATTTCGCCTATCCTGGCGGCCACCTCTACATCCACCGCGGCGCCGAGGCGGCGGTGGCGTTCGTCGCCGAGAGGGCGCGTTTCCGCCCGCGCGATATCCCCGGCGACGTCGACGACCAGGTGCGGCTCGCCCTGGTCTCCAGGCTGCTGGACGTCGGCTACCTCGTGGCGGCGTCGCCGACGATCTCGCGCACCAGGTCGAGGTCGGCGGGCTTGTCGACGTCGACCGAGGCCAGTCCGTAGGGCGTCTCCACCACCGCCGCGCGTAGGCCGGCGAGACGGCCCAGCCGTTCGGCGGCGTCGGCGAGCTTCAGCCGGCCAATGGCGTAACGGACGAGCACGCCAGGCCCGAGGATCCGCGCCATCCGCAGCGGCCGCTTGCGCTCGGCCTCGACGCGCCGCCAGAGGTCGACGATGGCGAGGGCTCGATCGTTCGCCAGCCAGAAGAGGTTGCAGCCCGACCAGTCGCCGTCGGCCAGCTTCAGCCACGTCCGGCGGGTCGCCGGCGCGGCGGCCTCGACGGTGGCGCGCCGGGCCGCGAGGGCGGCCACGTCCACGTCCGGCGGCGCGTCGGCGAGGAAACGCGTGACCCACTCCGGCCGGAGCAGGGCGTGATCGGCGGTGGTGACGAGCAGGGGCGTCCCAAGCGCTTCGGCGCCCGTCTTGACGCTCAGGCTAGGGCCCGCGGCCTCGTCCAGCGTCTCCGCGCCCAGGCGGACGGCCTCGGCCCTCACCAGCGGGTGGTCGGCCACGACCGCGACCCGAGAGGCGCCCGCGGCGCGCAGGGCATGGATCACCCGCTCCAGCAGGGTTTCGCCCTGAAGTCTTATGAGCGCCTTGTGCGGGACGCCGGCATAGTCGGCCACGGGCTCAGCGCCGCCGCGCGAGCCGGCCAGGACCAGCGCCTTCCAGCCGGTCACCTCAGCGCCTTCTCGTAAAGCCTGTAGGTCTTGTAGACCTTCGCGCCGCCGGCGTCGCAGATGCGCCGCATGGCCAGGTTGTCCTCGAGAACCCACGAAAGCTCGTAGCGCTCGTAGCCTCGGCGCCGGGCGGCCTGCGCGACCGCATCGATGAGTTGGAAGGGCAGGAGCTGGCCCTTCAGCGTGCTCGCGAACTTGCGCTTCACGCCCATCAGCGGAACGCGGCCGGTCTTCAGGCCCTTTACCTTCAGCCGCCAGATCAGCTTGGCCCAGCCGAACGGCAGCAGCCGGCCCTTCAGGTCGGCGATCGCCTCGTTGATGTTGGGCAGCAGCACCATGAAGCCGGCCGGCTCGCCATCGATGTCGGCGAACCACGTGAGCTTGGGGTCGATCACCAGCTTCAGCGTCGAGGCCAGCGCCTGGGTCTCGGCCTCGGTGGTGGGCGTGAAGCCCCAGTTGCCGGCCCAGGCGTCGTTCAGGATGCCGGTCAGGGTCCGCACCTCGGCGTCGAAGCGCTTCATGTCGACGGTCCGCAGCGTCACGCCGTCGGGCAGCGGCTTGCGCACGCGCCGCCGGATGGCCTCGGGCAGGTCGTCGGCGACGCTGCACTCATAGGCGTAGATGTCCTTGGCCTTGCGGTAGCCCTGGGCCTCGATCCGCCCCGGCGTGTGCGGCGCATCGTGGCTCATCATGAACATGGGCGGCGTTTCGCGACCTTCGACCAGCAGGCCGACTTCCTCGTTGGTCGAGAGGTTCACGGGCCCCAGGGCGGTCTTGCAGCCACGCGCCTTCAGCCAGGCCTCGGCCGTGGCGAACAGGGCGGCGAAGGCGGCCGGGTCGTCTTCGGCCGCGATCATGCCGAAATGCCCCACGCCGTCGGCGGTCTGCGGGTTGAGGGCGTCGATCTGGGCGCTGATCCGGCCCACGTCGCGCCCGTCCCTCAGGGCCAGCCAGAACTGCACCTGGGCGTGCTCGAAGAACGGATTGCCCTTGGGCGACAGCGCCTCCTGCCGCTCCAGGATCAGCGGAGGGACATAGTTGCGGTCCGCGGCCCCGATCCGCATGGGCAGGCGGATGAAGCGGTCGAGTTCGGCCTTCGTCGTCACCGGAACGACCTCGATGCCCCCCGCCGTGGCCATCATCCCTCCAGGTAGACGAGCGCGGTCACGCCGAGGGCGGCGAACATCGCGGGCGCGGCCCAGGCCGCCAGGACCGGCGGAGCGGCGCCGCTCTCGCCGAGGGCGGTGAAAGCGCCGTCGAACACCAGGAACAGCAGCCCTGCCGCCAGGCACTGGACCATCAGGGTCGTGCCGCCGCCACGGAAATTGGCCAGCGCGCCGGGCGCGGCCAGCAGCAGCATCACGAGGCAGGCCATGGGCGCGGCCCAGGCTCGCTGGAGCTGTGTGTCGTAGAAGCTGCGCGGCCGGATCGAGAGTCCCCCGCCCAGCGCGCGCTTGGCCTCGGCGGGGGTCACGGTCGTTTCGCCGGCCGCCAGCGCCCGCACGTCGCTGGGGCGCAGGCGTTGCGTCCAGTCCATCTGGGTGGCCGACCCCTCGGCCACGCTGGCGCCCACCGTCTCGAACTTCGGGTCGATCAGGCGCCAGCTCTCGCCGTCGAACACGGCGGTCGGCGCATTGATGCGCTGTTCCAGTCGTCCGCGGGCGTCGCGCTGGTAGATCGTCACCTTCTCCAGGCTGCGGCCGTCCGGGTCGCGGGGCGTGGCCACCACCACCTGCTCGCCGATCCGGAAGGTGATGGGATCGACTTCCCGCGTGGTCTCGGGCGGCGTGTTGGCCTGCCACCAGGCGCTGAGCGCGCTGTCGGTGCGCGGCGCGACGACCAGCCCGATCGCCAGCTGGGTCAGTGTCAGGGCCAGCACGACGGGAAGCGCCGTCAGGGTGATGCGGTAGACCGAGATGCCCGTGGAGCGCATGGCCGTCACGGCGCTGTCGCCGGCCAGTTTCGCAAAGGCGAACAGCGAGCCCGCCAGAGCCGCCAGCGGCGCCGCCTGCTCGATTAGGCGGGGGAGGCGGAGAAGCGCGTAGTAGGCGACGCCGGCCGCCCCGAGCTTGCGGTCGAGGATCTCCGTCGTGACCTCGAGCAGGTCGAGAATCTGCAGCACGCCCACCAGCACGGCGAGGGCGGCGAGCACCCGGGTGGCCATCAGCCTGGCGAGATAGAGCCCCAGGGTCATGCCGCGGCGCTCTCGGTCCGACGCCGGCGCAGACGCGTCAGGAGGCCGCCGATGTATTCGGTCAGCCGGCCGATGGGGGTCTCGCCCGGCCGCTTGCGGCTGGTGAAGAAGACGGTGAAGGCGATGGCGGAGAAGACGAGGAATGGTCCGCCGACCGCAAGTTCGGCCGGCGCACGGCCGGTGGAGGCCAGCCCCTGTCCCAACTGGACGAGATGGTGGAACGTCAGCAGCAGCAGGCCGCCCACGATCGCGCCTGGCGCGCGTCCGCTGCGCTTGGCGGCCATGCCCAGGGGCACCCCCAGCAAGGGCAGCAGGGGCAGCGAGAGCGACCGCGCGAGCCGGCCGTACAACTCGCCCTTCAGGGTCTCGCGCGGGATCGTCGAATGGCCGGTCTCGGCCTGGCGCGCCAGCTCCACGAGGGTCAGTTCCCGCTCGTCGCCGCCCCGGGCCCGCAGCAGCTTGGCCGGCCCGGTGACCGGCAGCTCCATGGTGAACTCCTTGAACGCCAGGACCTCGGGCCGGCCCTGGTCGTTGAAGCGCAGTTGCTGGCCATTCTGCAGCATGAGCTGGACATTCTTGCCGTCAGCGGCGCGTCGGAGCTCGGCCATGCCTGCGGTCGTGATCTCTTCGCGGCCCTTGGGCGTGATCCGGCGGATGAAGACGCGCGAGAGCCGCTGCCCGGCCATGTCGGCTTCGTCGGTCGTCATGGTCAGGTCCTTCGACGGGACCAGGATGGTCTCGGCGGGCACGAGGCCGTTCCATCCGGCGTTCTGCGCCGAGTGCAGCACGGCCCGGTAGGCGTAGCGGCTGTAGGGCTGGAGGAAGCCGAAGACCAGCAGGCTCACCGCCGAAAGCGCCGCGGCCAGGTACAGATAGGGCGCCGCGAGGCGAGTGAGCGAGACGCCGGAGGCCAGCAGCGCGTCCACCTCCGACGCCTGGTTCATCCGATTGACGACCACCACCAGCGCCAGGAAGAAGGCCGCCGGCAGCGTCAGGCCCAGGTAGTGGGGCACCAGGTTCACGGCGAGCTGCGCCACGAAGCCAAACCGGTCGTTGGAACCGGACAGGAGGTCGAGCAGCCGCAGGATGCGCTCCAGCAGGAGCGCGATCAGGGTCACCCCCATCGCGCCCACCATCGGCCAGAAGGCCGTGCGGAGCAGGTAGCGGTCGATGAGACTCAAGAGGTTCCTCGGATCGCGACGGCTAGGCGCGCCAGCGGGCTGCGAACTCGGCGGCCATGGCCTTGGCCTCCTCCTCGCTCAGCGCGACGTGCGACGCAAGGGCCGGCGGTCCCGGCCAGCCGGCGTCGACGAAGCTGTGGCCTCCGTGCTCGCGCGCGCCGTCATAGCGCGGCAGGACGTGGAAATGGACGTCCGGGTCGACCATCATCAGCATCAGGTAGTTGATCCGCTGATAGGCGACAGTATGGCGAAGCAGCGGCTCAATGCCGCCGATGGCGCGCTTCATGTCCGCGAAGGCGTCGGCGGAAAGGTCGGAGAATGCCTGGGCCGGCTCCTTGCACACCAGCACCAGCGAGCCGTAGGTCGGTTGCTGCGGCCGCACCAGCACGAGCCAGTGCGAGGTCTCGGCGACCAGGGTGTCAGGGTATCCGAACTTGCGGGCCGTAGGATTCGTCACGACTTGTCCATGCCATGTCCGCGGCCGGGCCGCGAAGCGATCATAAGGAGCGCCCCCTGAGCACGAAAGGCCGAACGGTCGCAATCGCCCTTGGCGGCATGCTGGTTTTGGGGGCTCCCGCGGTCGCCGACGACGGATGCGGCGGCGCGCACGCCCCAGGCGACGTCAAACTGACCGTCCAGGTGAACGGCGTGCGTCCCGCGGTCGGGGAGGTGGCCATCACCGTCTATCCCGACGACAAGCGCCGGTTCCTGGCCCGTGGCGGCAAGTACGCCCGCCAGCGCGTGAAGGCGGCCGCCTCGGTCCGGGCCTGCTTCTGGGTCCCGCCGGCCGGCTACGCCGTGGCCGTCTATCACGACGCCAACGGCGACCATAACTTCGCCCGTACGTTGGTCGGACTGCCGGACGAGGGCTTCGGCTTCTCGAACGATCCGGAGACGCGGGTCGGCCTGCCGCCGCTGTCGGCGGTCCGCTTCATGGTTGGCCGCAACGACCGCTCGATCGCCGTGCAGATGCGCTATCTGCGCTAGACCGCCTCAGGCGGCGTGCTTTCCTAACCGCCCGGGCGTGGGTATCAGGGCGCATGGACTGGCGAAGAGGCGCGCAGGGTTTTGCAGACGACGGCAGTAGGGACTCCGACTGGCCTGATCCTGGGCTCGGGCGACGTCCGCCTTTGGGGCATGACGGCGCGTGAGCGCCTGCGCCGCACATTCGCGCGCGCCGGCGTCGCGGTGGTCGACGGGCCGCCAGCCGCCGGGACCGTTGTGTTGGCCCTGGCCGGATGGGTGTTCGACGAATCCCTCATCGCAGCCCTGGTGAAGCGCCCGGGCGCGCTGCTCGTCGCCGAGGACGGAACGCCGGTCGCCGTCCATGTCGAGGCCAACCGGGTCACCGAGGCGGCCGCCGCGCTTGAACGCGGCGAGGAGCCGGCGGGCCTGGAACGCCTGTCGCTGGGCGATCTCGCCTACAACGCCGCCCTGCGCAAGCGCGAGCCGCCCGTGCTGGTCCGCCTGACGCCGGAGAACGTCCGCGCCGTCGAGGCCCGCACCTTCGCGGGGTCGTACAAGGGCGTCACCGACCTCGTCACCAAGTACTGGTGGCCCAGGCCCGCACGGATCGTCACCCGTTGGTGCGCCGTCGCAGGACTTCGGCCCAACCACGTGACTTTCATCGGCTTTCTGTTCGTCCTGGCCGCCTTCTGGCTGTTCTGGCGCGGCCAGTTCGGGCTGGGGTTGGTCTGCGCCTGGATCATGACTTTCCTCGACACCGTCGACGGCAAGCTGGCGCGCGTGACCCTCACCTCGTCCGCCATCGGCAACATCTTCGACCACGGCATCGACCTTGTGCATCCGCCGTTCTGGTGGTGGGCTTGGTACGTGGGTTGTTTCGGGGTCGCCGTCGCGCCCGACCTGGCGGGGCTTTCGCTGGCGGTGATCCTGGCCGGCTATGTGCTGCAGCGGGCAGAGGAGGGCGTGTTCATGCGCCGCTTCGGCTTCCACATCCATTCGTGGCGGCCGTTCGACAGCTTCTTCCGCCTGATCACGGCGCGGCGGAATCCCAATCTCCTGATCCTGACGCCGGCCTGGGCCATCGGCCTTCCAAAGGCCGGCTTTTACCTCGTGGCGCTCTGGACCGCGATTTCCCTGGTGGTCCATGCCGTCCAGCTGGCGCAGGCGTTCGCCATGCCGCGAGCGCGGGTCGTCTCCTGGCTTTCGCTTTGATCCGCGCGGGGGTCATTCGCAATCGCAGAAGTCACCGCAATCGGCGCGCGTTCCCGGCGCCGATACCAGACGACGTGCTCGACGTGCTGGCCGAGCAGGAGGGCGAGCTGTTCGGGGGCCTGCGCCACATGGCCGCCGAGGGCGTCGACCTGCTGATCATCGACGGCGGCGACGGCACCGTGCGCGAGGTGCTGACCCGTCTCCCCGAGGCCTTCGGCGGCCGCATTCCGCGCCTGGCCCTGGTGCCGAACGGCAAGACCAACGCCCTGGCGCTCGATCTCGGCGTTCCGCTGGGGACGACGCTCGACGCGATTCTCGCGGCGGCCCGCGCCGGCAAGCGGCCGAAGCGCCGTCACTGCCTGGAGGTGTGCCGGCCCGGCCTGGCCCTGCCCGAGCGCCGCGGCTTCCTGTTCGGCCTGGGCGCCTTCGTGAAGGCCACCGAGCTGGCGCAGCGCAACCACGACCGCGGCTTTTTCGACAACGCGGCGATCGGCGTCACCCTGGCCGGCGCCGTCCTCCACACACTGTTCGGAGGGCCCAACGATCCGTGGCGCCGGGGCGAGCCCGTCAGGGCCGGCTTCGATCCCGATGGGCCGCGGGCGCGCTTCCTCGTGCTGGCCTCGACGCTGAAGCGCTTGCCCTTGGGCCTGAAGCCCTTCGGTCCGCCGCACGAGGGCCTGAAGGTGCTGTCGGTCGAGGCTCCGCCGCGCCGACTGATCAAGGCGTTGCCCGTGGTGCTGTCGGGACGCGACGAGCCCTGGCTGGCGTCGAGCGGCTATCGGCGCGACGATCTGACGGAGCTCGGCCTGGATTTCCCCGGCGACTTCGTCCTGGACGGCGAGGTGTTCGAGGGCGGAGACCTGTCGGTGAGGCAGGGGCCTGAACTGGAGTTCGTGATCCCGTGAGCGGAGAGCTTCGAGCGCGGATCGAGGCCGAACTGGCCAGTCCGGCGCCGGCCGCCGTGCGCGCCCTGGCCGCGAGCCTGGCAGACCCCGCCAACGATGCGGCGATCCTCTACTACGGCTCCACGCTGCGGACCGGCGATCTCGCCGGCGTGCTCGACTTCTACCGCCTGACCCGTCGGCCGCACCGCAAGGGCTTTCGCGGCCTCGCAGAGCGCATCCTGTGGCCCGAGGTCAGCTACCACGAGGCGGCCGGGCTCAAGGCCAAGGTGGCGACCCTGCCGCTGTCGGTCTTCCGCCGCGCCGCCGAGGGCCGCACGCTCGACACCACGATCTGGGCCCGCTTCGTACAGCCGGCGCAGCGGGTCTGGAGCGCCGACGAGGCCTGCGCCGCGGCCGCGACCGAGGCGGTGAGCGCCGCCGTCGCCACCGCCGCGCGCTTCGCCGCGGCGCTGGGGCCGGCGTCCGGGCCGGCCGAAGCCTATTGGCAGGCCCTGTTCCGGCGCACCTACGCGGCCGAATTCCGCATGGAGACCACCGACCGGGCCGACACGGTGATCGGGGCGGCGGCCGATCGCTATGCGGAGATTCTGCCCCTGGCCTGGTCGGCCGCCGGCGTCACCTATGCGTGCGACGGCGGCGTGCTTCGTCCTTCGAAGGCGGGGCTTCCAGGGTGGACCGCGCCCAACCTGCTGGGCAAGCCGCTCAATGTCGCGCGGATCCTGAAGGCGGCCTTCACCTTCGACGGCGCGGCGCGCTACGCCGCCTACAAGGTCGCGCGGCACACGGGCGTGGAGCTCGAGGTGACACCCTTCCGCGAGCGCCACCCGTTCCTGGCGGCGCCCGGCGCATGGCTGGAGCTAAGGCGTCGCCAGCTTCGGCGACCGTCGTCGCGCGCCGACTTGAGAGATTGAAGCCTTCCTCTCGCAGCCGGGCCGCGCCCCCGACTGCGGAAGGCTTCAGGCCGAGACGCGGCGGGCGCGGGCCAGCAGCCCGAACTCCTGACCCAGCTGCTCGAAGACGGCCAGCACGGCGTCGATCTGTTCGGGCGTGTGAGCGGCGCTGACGCTGGAGCGCAGCAGCGACTTGTTTTCGGGCGTGGCCGGCGGGATCGCCAGGTTGAGGTAGATGCCGTTGGCCAGCAGGGCGTTCCACATCATCACCGCGGTGGCCTGGTCGGGCATCACGACGGCGGTGATCGGGCTGGCGTGCGGGCCGACCGCATAGCCCATGTTGCGCAGGCCGTCGTAAAGCCGGTCGGCGTTGGCGGCGAGGCGCACGCGGAGCTCCTTGTCGGTCTCCAGGCGCTCCAGCGCGGTGAGGGTCGATGCGATCACGGCCGGCGGCAGCGAGGCGGTGAACATGTACGGCCGGCTGACGATACGCAGCAGATCGAAGTTGTCTTCGTCGGAGACGAGGAAGCCGCCCACGGCCCCCAGGCTCTTGGAGAAGGTGCCGACGATGAAGTCGACGTCGGCTTCGACGCCAGCCGCCTCGGCCAGGCCGCGCCCCTTCTCGCCCAGGACCCCCATCGAGTGGGCCTCGTCCACGAGCAGGTAGGCGCCGGCCTCCTTCTTGATCTCGACCATCTCCTTCAGCGGCGCCACGTCGCCGATCATGGAGTAGATGCCCTCGACCACGATCAGGCTGCCCTTGGCCGCGTCGCCCATGCGGCGCAGGCGCTTGGCCAGATCCTCGGGGTCGTTGTGGCGGAAGCGGATGACCTCGGCGCCCGACAGCTTGGCGGCGTCGTAGATCGAGGCGTGGCTGTCGGCGTCCAGGATCAGATGGTCGCCGCGGCCGACGAGGCCCGATATCCCGCCAAGGTTCGCCTGGTAGCCGGTGGTGAACACCATGGCGTGCTTGCGGCCGTAGAAGCGCGCCAGCGCCTGCTCCAGCGCGGTGTGGCCGGAGAAGGTGCCGTTGGCGAATCGCGAGCCGGTGGTGCCCGTGCCCCATTCGCGCACGGCCTGCGCCGAGGCTTCGATGCAGGCAGGGTCGAAGGTCAGGCCCAGATAGTTGTTGGTGCCCAGCAGGATGACCTTGCGGCCGCCCAGCATGCCTTCGGTTGGCGAGAGCACCGCGTCGAATCGGACGGACGACGGGTCGGCCCCGGCCGCGCGAATGCCATCCAACGGGGCGCGATAGCCCAGGTGCTTGTCGAGAAGCCCCATTCTTAAGCCTTCATCCGCAGCTTGTTGATCAGATCGGAGAGGTCGCCCACCGTTTGGACCGTTGCAAGGCGATCCAGCGGTATCGAGATGTCGAAGCGATCCTCCAGCTCCATAACGATATTCATCAGGGCGAGGGAATCGACGGCGAGGTCTCGGGCGATGTCGGTTTCGGGGGTGACCTGGACACTACGGCCCAGGACCGTTTCGGCGGCCCGCGCGACTTCCCGGACGGTCAGATCCGTCGCCAGTTCCACCATACTTGAGCCCCCCATCGGCTCGTCACGCAGTTTAAGCAAGCGGCGTACCTAAGCATGTCCGCCCCGGAATTCCACTGCGCGATAAAATCCGGGTCACAAAACCGCAGCTAATGTTTCATCCATGCCGCACTGCGGTACCACGCCACGGTGTCGTAGAAGCCCTTTTCGAGATCGTACAATACCAAGGGCGCATCGTCCGGCCGTTCTTCCGGCGAGACTGCCCAATTCGGGTGCAGCAATTCGCGCGTCTTGGCCGAGGTCAACATCGGCGTCGCCCCTAGAAACCGAATGAAATCATTTGTGATTCCCACGGCTCGCACCAGAGCCTTCGGAACGGGCGCGAAGCGTGGCTCGCGCCCGCACGCGCGCGCCGCCTCGGCCATGAGGTCGCGCCAGGAATAGCCCTCGGGGCGATCGTCCGTCAGAGCGACGACGTGGCCTTTCGGAGGGCGTGCGGCCAGGGCGGCGACCTGCCGCGCGGCGTCCTCGACGTGGATCATCGCCACCCTGGCGTCGGGGGCGAGAAGCGGCAGGATGGGGCTGACCGCGGCGGCCTGGAACACGGGCAGCAGTTCGCGGTCGCCGGGACCATAGATGGCGCAGGGCCGCGCGACGGTGAGCCGTCCGCCCAGCGCCTCGGCCATCGCCGCCTCGCCGGCCGCCTTGCTGGCGCTGTAGTGGGACAGGTGCGGCTCGCGCGCCGTGAGGCTCGACACCAGCACCACATGCGGCGTGTCGGCCGCGGCGTCGGCGACGCGTCGGGCGCCCGCAGCATTGACCGCGAAGAAGGCCGCCCGGCTTCTCGCCTTCACCAGTCCGGCGCCGTGGATCACGACGTCGGCGCCGCCGCAGAGCCGTCGCAGCGCGTCCTCGTCGTCGAGGTCTCCGGGGATCACTTCCGGCGCGTCGGGGCCCCAGAGCGGCGCGGCCGGGTCGCGCCGCGAGAGCACGCGGACCCGCCAGCCGTCGGCGGTCAAAGCGTGCACGATCCGCCGGCCCAGGAAGCCCGTGGCCCCCGTGATCGCGGCCAGGCGGGCGGTCAGGCCGGCACCTCCTGGCGGAACGCGCCGGCGAGGAACAGCGCGCGCGCCTTCGAGCGGCTGAGCTTGCCGGACGAGGTCTGAGGCAGGGCGTGCGCGCCGACCAGCTCGACGCGGGCCTCCACGCCGTGGCGGGCGCGCAGCAGGGCGGCCACGTCGTCGGTGAGGGCCTGGCGGGTCTCGGGATCGCTGCTGCGGGCCTGCACCAGCACGACCAGCTCCTCGCCCGCCTCCTCGTCGATCGAGAAGGCCGCGACATCGCCGCTGCGCAGCCGCTCGATCTCGCTTTCGGCCGTCCATTCCAGGTCTTGCGGCCACACGTTGCGGCCGTTCAGCAGAATCAGGTCCTTGGCGCGGCCCGTGGGCACGATCTCGCCGTCGACTAGGTAGCCCAGGTCGCCCGTGTCGAGCCATCCGTCGGCGCTCAGCACGCGGGCCGAAGCGTCGGGTTCGCCGAAATAGCCCCGCATCAGGCTAGGGCCGCGGACGAAGATCCGTCCCACCAGGCCCTCGCCGAGCGGGGCGCCGGACTCGTCGCGGACCTCCAGCTCGTGCTCGGGCAACACGGGGCCGCAGCGCACGAAGTCGCGGGTGCGTCCCTCGGCGCCGGGTGCGACGACGCCGTCGCGCTCCATCCGGGCCACGTCGACCGTGTCGGTGGTGAGGCCGCGGTCCAGGGGCGCCATGGTCAGCGCCAGGGTGGCTTCGGCCATGCCGTAGCTCGCCACGAATGCGCGGTCGCTGAAGCCCGCGGCGGCATAGCGTTCGGCGAACGCCAGCAGCGGTCCGGAGCGCACCATGTCGCCGCCGCAGCCGGCGGCCCGCCACGCGGAGAGGTCGAGCCCTTCGCGCGTCCCGTCGCCGCGCCGGGCGCAGAGTTCGTAGCCAAACGTCGGGCTGTAGGAGACGGTGGCGCGGTTCTTCGAGATCAGGTCCAGCCAGAGGAGCGGCCGGCGCACGAACGCGCCCGTGGGCATCAGGTCGACGGTCATCTGCGCCGCCAGCGGGCTGAGCAGGAAGCCGACCAGGCCCATGTCGTGATAGAGCGGCAGCCAGGAGAACGCCCGGTCTTCCGGGGTCACCTGCAGCCCGTGGCAGGTAATGGCGAAGGTGTTCGCCATCAGCGCGCGGTGCGTGCAGAGCACGCCGGTCGGGTTGCGCGTGCTGCCCGACGAAAATTGGACGTAGCAGGGGTCGTCCGGCTCGGGCGCCGGGAGGTCCGCAGCCGGGGCCTCGGGCAGCGCGCCGACGGTGGCTGCGATCCGCGCCCCACCGGCCGTTGCGGCGTCCTGCAGCCAGGGCAGCAGACTCTCGGGCCCGAACACCGCCGCGGCCTTCGCCGATGCCAGCATCCGGCCGATCTGTTCCACATAGGCTTCGCGTCCGCCCAGCGGGGCGGGCAGGGGGAGCGGCGCCGGTGTCAGGCGTGCGTACTGGCAGGCGAAGAACGCGGTCACGAAGTCGGCGTCGGTCTCGGCGACCAGCCCCACGCGGTCGCCAGGCTCGAGGCCAAGCGCCAGCAGCCGCGCGGCCATGGCCCGGGCCCGTCCGCGCAGGTCGGCATAAGGGATGGCTTCCACCAGCTCGCCGCGAAGGCCGTAGAGGTTCACGCCCGTCGGGCCGTTGGCGGCGAAGTCCAGCGCCTCGGTCAGGGTGGCGAAGCCGCCGAGGCGGAACGGCCGATCCGGGGCGGTCGCAGTCGGTGTCAAACGTCGTCTTCCAATCGTTGCGGGGGCGCTGGCTCCTGGGAAACCGTCACCGCCCGCCGATTCCCATTCTCTCTGAGGATGAACCACAGCATCCCCAGGGCAAGGGCCGCGGCGGCGGCGCCGAGGCCGGCGCCCGCGCCTATAAGGCCGAACCGCTCCACAAGGAAGGGCAGAACGGCAAGGAAGGCGATGCTGACCGCCAGACGCACCTTCACCGAAGCTCCCGGCTTGCCGAGGGAAATCAGCATCGGTTCGAGGGGAAGGGCGAAGACGCCGATCACGGCCGCGGCGACTTGCCACGTCATGATCGCGCCGGCGGGCGCGAAGGCTTCGCCAAGAACCAGGGTGAGGAGGCCGGGTCCCGCAGCGGCGCTCACCGCCAGCAGGACCGCCCCGAACCCGCCGGCCATCAGGCCGACGTTGCGGGCCAGCCGCCACATGGTGGCCTGGCGGTTCTCGGCCTGAAGCCGGGCCAGTTCGGGATAGAGCGCCGGCGTGAGCAGCTTGGCGGGCTTGGCTATGGCGTCGGCCACCTGCCGGCCGATGCGCCAGAAGGCGGCCTGGGTCGGGCCGATCAGGCCGCCGACGATCAGGGTCACCAGATGGGTGAACGCCACGTCGAGGGTCGACGCCAGGTTGGTGTTCCAGGCGAAGCGCCAGACGCCGGGCATTCCATCGGCCAGCGGCCCCTTCCACGAGAAGCCGGCCAGCAGTCCGCGGCGGCGTAGCTCGCCGAAAGCGGAGCCGGCGAGGTAGAGCCATGCGCCGGCCGTGCCCGCGGCCCAGGCCACGAGGAAGCCGTGGAGCGTCGGCGAGACCACCAGCGCGACGACCCCGACCGCCACACGAATCGCCGAAAGCAGCGCCGCCTGGCGCGCCAGCACGTCGAACCGGTCGAACAGGCGCAGCAGGCCTAGCGGCGTCGCCGACACCATGAAGATGATCGAGATCATGTAGACCGCCGCCGTCGGCGCCTGGCCGGCGCCCCAACCCAGGCGGTCGGCGAACAGGATCGCGCCCGCCACCCCGAGGGCCACCGCCAGCACGGCGCTGCCCAGGTCGAGCAGCAGGCTGAGACGCAGGACCCGCTGGAAGTCGCGCGTGCGGCCTTCGGCCAGCGGTCGCGCGCCGTAGTGCAGCACCGTCTGCCAGGACTGGAATTCCACCACGTCGCCGAGGAACTGGGCGAAGGCCTGGATCAGCACCAGCACGCCCAGCGTCGAGGCGCCGAGCGCGCGGGCGGCGATCGCCATGTAGGCCAGACCGAGCACGGCGTTCACCGCGCGCCCGCCGAGCAGCATGCCAGCGTTGGTCACCACCCGGCGCAGGATCGGCCGCATGCCGCCGGCGTCACTCGCCTGGGGTGCGCTCATGGGGGCCTTTCCTCGTCCGCCGTCCCCGCACGGCGGCGGCCCTGACTAACCGCAGCCGTCCGTCGCGCCAAGTCGGGGGCGCCGCCGAACGCCTCCGCGCGGGCGTCCATCACGTAGGATCAGGCGTGGAGTCTGCTTGCCGCCCCGCCCGGTCGGCGCATTGTAGGGACCGAATATGTTGCCTGGAGGATCCATGCGTCGCGCGCTCGCCGGTCTGGCCGCCGCAGTCCTGACCGCCGCCGCGGTCCCCGCCCACGCCGAAATCCGGGCGCTGATCGTGGCGGTCTCGAAGTACCAGGACCCGATCCCCACGCTTGAGGGCACGCCCAACGACGCGGCGGCGCTGAAGACCCTGTTGGTCGAGCAGGGCGCGAAGGACATCGTCTCGCTCACCGATGGACAGGCCACGCGCACCACCATCCGCGCAGCGCTGCACGATCTGGGCAAGCGCGCCAAGCCGGGCGACTGGGTGATCTTCTACTACGCCGGCCATGGCGCGCAGGCGAAGTCGACGGATCCGACCGAGACCGACGGCCTCGACGAATTCCTGCCGCTCGCCAAGTTCAGCGTCACCAAGCCGGACCCAGAGCAGTTCGTGCTCGACAACGATCTGCACGGCTGGCTGATGAACTTCTTCCCGACCAGCGTGAACGTCCTGCAGATCGCCGACGCCTGTCACTCGGGAACCATGAACCGAGCCGTCACGGGCAGCGTGTTCAAGCGCCGCACGCTGGACAATCCCCTGGCCATCTCCCTGCCGCCCGCGCCGCCCGACCCGATGGCCGTGGCGCCTTCCGCCGGCGATCCGCCCAACCTTGTCTATGTGGGCGCCGCCCAGGACGACCAGTTCGCGCTCGAAGGGCCGCTGCCGCGGGGCGACTCGCCGAACCGGGGCCTCCTGACCTATGCGCTGGAGGGCGTGCTCACCGAGCGGCGGCCCAACGGCCACCTGACGGCCGACCAGAACGACGACGGTAGGCTGTCGCTGGCGGAGATGACCTCCAGCCTGGAGACACGGACGCGCGAACTGTCGAGCACCCAGCAGTGGTCCAGCGCCGACGTGCCGCCCGCCAATGAACGCACCGTCGTCTTCCAGCCGCTGAAGCCGCCGCCGCCGGACGATCGGCCCGTGGAGGTGAAGGCCGCCGACGACAAGGCCGCCGACGCCCTGGCCGGGCGAGGCCCCTGGGCCTCGATCCCGCGCGGGACCCCCGATCTCACCTGGTCGGCCGAAGAGGGCTGGGTGAAGGACTCCCGCGGCGACCGAGTGGCCGAAGGCCTGACCAGCGCCGAGCAACTGACCGGCGTGATCGAGAAGCGCCAGGCGATCAGCGATCTCTCGGGCTCGGCGAACGAGCGGGTGATCAAGGTGCAGATCGGCCCCCGCCCAGCGGGCCAGCTCTACAAGAACGGCGAGAACGTCGACCTTGTCGTGGTCCATGAAGGGGAGGCCGCCTATCTCACGGCCTTCAACCTGGCCGGCGACGGCACCGTGCAGATGCTCTATCCGCTGGATGGCGACGGCGACGGGCGGATGGCCGCCGGCAAGGCGCGCGTGGTGCTGGCCCGGACCAAGGCCGCGCGTCCGTTCGGCGTGGACAACGTCGTCGCTATCGCCACCCCGACCGAACCCAAGCTGCTGCGCGGCGCGCTGGGCCGGATCGACGGCAAGCGCCAGCCCCTGGTCGCGTCGGGCGCCGTCCGCGACGAGCTGGATCAGGCGAAGGGCCGTGCGGCCATGTCGCTGGGCGAGCTCTACACCGGCCCCTGATCGGGCGAGGGGAGGCCTCAGAGCAGCCGGGCGGCGGCCAGGCGGGCCACGGCCTGCACGCGGTTCACGGCGCCCAGCTTGCGGCGCGCGTTGTCCATGTGGAAGCGCACGGTGCTCTCCGACACGCCCAGGATCACCGAGATCTCCCAGTCCGACTTGCCCTCGGCCACCCACGCAGCCACGTCGCGTTCACGGGCGGTCAGCCGCACCTCGTGCTCGTCGCCGGGCGGAGCGGCGAACTCCATCAGCCGTTCGGTGAGCATGAGGCCCGAGAGCTGGATCGCCAGGGCCTCGTCCGGCGCGAAGTCGGGCTCGCGGAAACCCAGGTGCAAGGACGTCACCGTCCGATAGCGGCCGTAGGAGGTGGCGCAGAGCGCGTCGCCGATCCCGGCCTCGCCCATCGCTTCCCAATAGGCGCCGAAGCGAGCGTCCTCCCGGGGCGCGAAGTCGCTGAACCGGTAGCGGGTCTGTCCGCCGCGGATGGGCTCCAGCAGCGGGTTGTTCTCGAAGCAGACGTAGTCGAAGGCCGCCGCGCCTGCCCGCCAGGTCTCCGGCGCGATGCGGCGCACCACCCCGCCCGCGGCGAAGTGGCTGGCTGACGTCAGCGCCGAGACCGGCAGCTGGTAGATGCGGGTCTGCAGATAGGACGCGCCCAGATCGGCCAGGCTGGCGAAGAACGCATCGCTCGCCGCCTCCGCCGTGTCGGCCGAAAACGCTGGAGCGACGAAATCGAGCGCGCGCGTCAACACGGCACAGCCCCCCCGAATTTACCGCAACGGTAGCAAGGCCCGGGCCCTTCGATAAGCGGAAGGGGTCAACCTCCCGGATTCGAGAGGCGTCAGGCGCCTCGGAATTCCTCAGAATTCTCTCCGTTCGGCTGCGCGTGAGGCGCGGCGTCCCGCAGCAGTTGACGGAGTAGGATCATGAATTCGTTCTTTGAACCGCGTAGGCGGTTCGGAGGGGTGGCGGCGGCGGCTGCGTTGGCCGTCGCGAGCCTGTTTGGAACCGCTGGTTCGGCGTCGGCCGCCAGCTACTACCAGAACTACCTCGTTCGGCCGGCTTACGACATTTCCTCCATCGTCCTCTACCAGAAGACGGAAACCGGAGGCGGCACGACCAACAGCTTCGACGTCTTAGCGCCCGAAACGCTGATCACCGATCCCTTCGTGAAGCTGGATCCGATCACGGGCACCTATTTTCTGGGCGTCAGCACCCTAGGCTCCCAGGACGAAGAGCCCGCCAACCACCTCGTGCTGGCGTTCAACGACAGCTTCGCATCGGGAATCGTCACCGGCGGCCTCGACTTTGCGGACATCTTCAGCGGCTTCGACGAGAGCAGCCTCATCGGCGCGCTGCTCACTCTGAGCAGTTCGGAATCGAGCGAGCTGGCGATCGAGAACGCCTCCGACCTGATCTTCAATTTCTCCGATGCGGTCACCGACCTCGGCGGGCTCTTCGGATCGGTCGACACCTTCAGCCTGGTGTCGTTCTCAGCGGGGTCGGACGCCGGCGCCGGCTATTCGTACACGACGAGCGTCGGCGGGGTTCCGGAGCCTGACGCGTGGGCGCTCATGATCCTGGGCTTCGTCGGCGCGGGCGCTGTCTTGCGCCGCCGCCGCGCCACCAGCTGCGCGATGGCCTGAGGTCATCCGCGTAGTCCCTGCGGTGGGCGGGCCCGTGTCGCCCGCCCGCCGCAGGCGCATTTCGCCGCGCTCCAAGACGCGCCTTGCAATGGGCGCGATTTTGCGTATTTTCCGCGCCCTCGCCGCCGGGCCCTCGCGGGCCCGGAGCCGGGACGGGTGTATAGCTCAGTTGGTAGAGCAGCTGACTCTTAATCAGCGGGTCCAAGGTTCGAATCCTTGTACACCCACCATTCTTCTCCAGACGATTTCAGCCTCCACGGCGCGCTAGGCGCGCCGCAGCCGCGCGCGCCTTGACCGAGGGGATTCCCGGCGTTCGAGCGCTGGCGTGTCTTCACGGCATCACAGCCGGACGGAGACCGGCGGATCGCAAAAGCTTCACCGCAATGCGATCCCGCTGTCACGCGTCCCTGCCACTCCGCCGCACCTGAACAGTGTTTGCGGGGGCAAGCCATGGACCGGAACTGGAAGCGCGCCTTGCTGGGCGCAACGGCCGCGAGCGCGGCGCTCTACGGGGCCGCGGCCCAGGCGGCCGACGACGCCGTCTCTGAAGTCGTCGTGGTCGGGCAGAGGGCGATGATGGCCTCATCCATCGCGCGTCAGCGGGCGTCCGACACGGTCGACAGCGTTCTGACGCGAGACGCCATCGGGCAGTTTCCCGACCAGAACGTCGCCGAGGCCGTGCGGCGCCTGCCGGGCGTCAATGTGCTGGACGACCAGGGCGAGGGCCGCTTCATCGCCGTCCGCGGCCTCGATCCGACGCTGAACGCGGCCTCCATCGACGGCGTGCGGGCCCCGTCGCCCGAAGCCGACACCCGCGCCGTGGCCCTCGACGTGATCCCGTCCGAGCTGGTCTCGTCGATCACCATCAAGAAGACCCTGACGCCCGACATGGACGCCGACACCATCGGCGCGTCCATCGAAATCGAGACGACCAAGGGCTTCGATCGGAAGGAGCCCTTCCTCGCGCTGTCGGCCGAGGGCTCCTACAACAACCTCAACCACGTCGTTTCGCCCAAGGCCGGCGTGGACTTCGTGCTGCCGGTGAGCGACCGCTTCGGCATCGCCGGCGGCTTCTCGTACAACCGGCGCAAGACTTCGACCGACAACACCGAGATGGACGGCTGGAGCGAGACCAGCGGCGGGATCGTCTACGCCGACACGCTGGAATACCGCGACTACGACGTCACGCGTAAGCGGCTGGGCGGCTCGCTCTCGTTCGACTTCAAGGCGTCCGACGCCACCACGCTCTACGCCCGGGCGCTGTACAGCCAGTTCGACGACACCGAGAAGCGCGGCCGTCTCACGTTCCAGCTCAGCGGGGAGCCGGCGAGCGGCGACGCCAACCACGCCACCTTCCTGTCCGACGGCGGGAGAATCCGCATCCGCCGCGACCTGAAGGACCGCTTCGAGGGCCAGAAAATCCAGACCTATCAGGTCGGCGGCGACACCGTCGCGGGCGACTGGACCTTCGACTACAAGGTCGCCTACTCGGAGGCCGAGGAGCACGAGTTCAACACCCAGGACCCGACGCGCTTCCAGCAGGACTTCAAGAAGGCCGGCCAGCTGGCGGTGAGCTTCGACTACACCGACCTGCATACGACGAAATACGCGATCCTCGCGGGCGAGACGGCTTTCCTCGATCCGTCGAAGTACGTGTTCACCGCCCGGGAAGACAAGAACGGCCTGTCCAAGGACAAGCAGTGGACCGTCCAGGGCAACGCCGCCTACGAGATGATGTTCGACGACGGCGCCAGGCTGCAGATCAAGTTCGGCGGCAAGGCGCGGACGCGCTCCAAAACCTACGACCTCAGCAACAATGTCTACGACGGCTACAACGGCAGCTACACCCTGGCCGACGTCGCCGGAGGCCAGTCGTACGACCTGGCCCAACTCGGTCCGTTGCCCGACCTGGCGCTGGTGCGCGCGTTCAACACCGCCAATCTCGCCAACTTCGAGCTCAACGCCGTGGACACGGCGTTCGAGGCCGCCTCGGCGTTCTACGACGTGGGCGAGGACATCTACGCCGGCTACCTGCTGGGCCGCTACGACCAGGGCCCGCTGAGCGCGATCGGCGGCGTCCGCATCGAGCACACCAAGGACGACGTGAAGGGCAACCTGGTGGAGACGGTGGCCGGTGGCGGGACCCACAGCGGCCAGCCCGTGGCCGACGACACGGTCTTCGTCACCCCGAATAGCTTCTCCCAGACCTACACCGACGTCCTGCCCAGCCTGAACCTCCGCTACAGCGCCGCGGAAGGCGTGCTGCTGCGCGGGGCCGTGTTCCGCAGCGTGGTGCGCCCGCCCGTCGGCGACATCGCCCCGCGGTTCCTGGTCGACGAGAACGACGATGGCGACCGTGAAGGCGAATTCGGCAACCCCGACCTGAAGCCCTATCGCGCGTGGAACTTCGACCTCTCGGCCGAGTGGTATTTCGCGCCCAACGCGGTGGTGCAGGCCGGTGTGTTCTACAAGAAGATCAAGAACTTCGTCGTGCACGCCGATTTCGAAGCGGCCGACGCGCCCTACAGCGGCGTGTTCAACGGCGTGGCGTTCGACGAGGCGCTGATCCCGCTGAACGGCGACACGGCGACGGCCAAGGGCGTCGAGATCAGCTACCAGCAGAGCCTCACCGAACTGCCCGCGCCCTTCGACGGCCTGCTGGTGGGCCTGAACTACACCTACACCGACGCCACCGGGAAGATCGTCGGCCGGAGCATCCCGCTGCCGGCGTCGTCAAAGAACACCTTCAACGCCATGCTGGGCTACGAGAAGGGACCGGTCAGCCTGCGGGTCGCCGCGAACTATCGCGACAAGTACCTCGACGAACTGGGCGGCAGCGCCGAGACCGACCGCTATGTGAAGTCGCACCTGCAGTGGGACATCACCGCCAAGTACCAGGTCACCCAGCGGCTGCAGGTCTACGGCGAGCTGGTGAACCTGGGGAACGAACCCTACGTCGCCTATCAGCGAGGGCCCCGCGCCGACCGCCTGCTGCAGTTCGAGGAGTATTCCTGGACCGGCAAGTTCGGCCTGCGCCTGGTCCTGCCCTAGACGCATCAAGGCGGCGCGCTGGCCGTCCGACCGGCGCGCCCCTATGAAGGCTCCGTCCCATGCGGCGCTCCGGCGGATTCGGCCGCCGGCGCGGGCGGGACGCTTCGCAGGGTGGGCCATGGCCGAACAGGCGGTCGATTTCGAATATCTGGAGGCCTACGCCGCTGGCGACCTGCAGGTCGTCAGCGAGGTGCTGGGCCTCTTCCGCATGCAAGCGGAGGGCTGGCGCGCGGCGCTGGCGAATCCAGGCGACGGCTGGCGCGACCTCGTCCACACGATCAAGGGGTCCGCCCGTGGCATCGGCGCGACGGCGCTGGCCGATCTCTGCGAGCGCGCCGAACATGGAGATCCGGCGCTGGCCCCGCAGGTGCAGTCAGCGCTGGCCGACGCCGACGCGGCTGTCGAGGGCTATCTGACGCGGATCGGAGGCGGCTGAGGCCGGCGCCCCGGAGCGCGATCCGTAGAAGTGGAATGCGGCCTTGCGGCCAGGTCGCGCTCAAGCCTTTGATCTAGAGACCTTTTGTCCCGTTCGAATGTTTCCATCCGAACGGGAAAGGCTCTAGCGAAGGCGGCTGCCGTCAGGCGCGCGTTGCAGGTCGACCCGCGCCTTCACCTCGCCCAGGAAGGCGTCCGTCAAATGGCAGAGGTTCGCCGTGGCGACTTCGTTGTCCGTGTCCTCGGCGAAGCGCACGATTTCCTCGGAGACGGCTCGCAGCTTCGCATCCGCTCGCGGATGGTCACGCAGCACGATCTCGTAGAGGCAGCTCAGCAGGCGCTGATTGATCAACGCCATCGCCTGAGCCTTGGCGACAGCCTTCGCCAGCTCCGTTTCCATCCCGCGTTCCCCACACCTTACGCATTGACCATATCGCAACACGAAAGGCTGCGGCACCGCTTGCACGCCTCAGGTGAAACGACTCGCGCAGGTCGCGCGTCAGGGGGTCCGGCTAGGGTGCGAGGACCTGGTCGCTGTAGGTTTCGATCAGCAGGCTGAAGGGCCGGCCATCGGGCGTCTGGAGGACGGCCCGGTGCTGCAGCACCTCCGGCGGCGGCGCGACCGGCGCCTCGAATCGGGCCGGCGCTTGCGCCTCCCATCCGGCGGGGAGGGGCTCGAAGAGCAGCCTGGCCGACAAGGTCCGGCGCTGGAACCGGAGCGGCCGGGCCACGACGCCGAACGGCGTATCGGTCGAATCGAGCGTTTCGTTCATCGCCGCCGTGAGCCTGTCGGGCAGATACCAGTTGTCGGCCCGCGACAGGACGACCGGACCACAGGTGAGTTCCACCCGCCGGTGCTTCACGGTCGCGTTGGCGGCGGCCCCCAGTTCGCGCCGCACGGCGGCGGCTTGGTCGGGATCGTCGGCCACCGTGACGTGCCGCGCGCGGATGCGCGGCGCGGACGGATCGCGCCGGTCGCACAGCGCCTGCAGCACCGCGGTCGCACTGTCGTGGCTCAACAGGTCGGCGTTCAGGGTCTGGAGCTGGGCCTGCCAGCGAAGGCGCTGGATGTAGGGGGAAGAGGGTGCGTCCGCTCCGGCGGCGGCCGAACTCACGGCAATAAGCGCCGCCACGAGACCTCCTGCGATCCTCAGACGCCGGCCCCCCAATCGCGCAGGCGCCGCCAACTAGATTCCAGCCCCATTGTCGATGGCTCGCATGGCGGCCTCGTGGGCCTGGGCCTCCGCCTCGATCCAGCCGATGAAGGCCTTCACCTGCGGCAGTCGCCCCTTGGCCTTGGGGTGGACGAGGTAATAGGCGAAGTCGACCGCCGTGGCGATGGGCAAGGGCGCCACAAGCCGCCCGGCCTCCAGGTCCGCCTGGGCCAGCGTGCGCTTGGCCAGGGCCACGCCGCGCCCGTTCATGGCCGCCTCGATCACCAGGCTCGACTGGTTGAAGCGCGGGCCCCGCTGGCCGTCGACGCCGCGCAGGCCGCGGGCCTGCAGCCACATGGACCAGTCCGGGCAGCTGTCGTCGATCTCGGGCGAACCGTCGTGCAGCAGCGTGTGCTTGACGAGGTCTTCGGGCTTTTCGAGCGGGACCTCCTTCAGGAGGTCGGGGCTGAGCACGGGAATCACCATCTCGCTGACGATCCGGCGCACCTCCAGTCCCGGATAGCGGCCCGCGCCATAGCGGATGGCGAGGTCCACCTCGCCGGCGTTGAGGTCCACGAGCTCCATTCCGGCCTGCAGCCACACGTCCACCTGAGGGTGCGCGCGCTCGAAGGCGCCCAGCCGCGGCACCAGCCATTTGGCGGCGAACGAAGGCGGGGCGGTGATGGTGAGGCGTCGCCCGTCGACCGCCGCGGTGAGCAGGCTCGCGGCCTCGGCCAGCCGGTCGAAGGCCTCGCGCAGGGCCGGCAGCGCCGTCTGGGCCGCATCGGTGAGCAACAGGCCCTTCGGCGTGCGTTTGAACAGCGCCGCGCCGACGTAGTCCTCGAGGTTCTGGATCTGCTGGCTGACCGCGCCGGGCGTCACCGCCAGTTCGTCGGCGGCCCGGCTGAAGTTGAGGTGGCGCGCGGCCGCCTCGAAGGCCCTAAGCGCATTGAGCGGCGGCAGCCGGCGTCGCTGTGGCGTGCGCTCCATTGGAGAATTCCTGAAACCCCGGGCAGAAGTCCTTGGGTTGCGAATTGGGCCCTCGACGCACTTATTGCAAGCGCCCGCTGATGTATCGGCCCTTTTCATCGGCAGGCCGTCGGCGGGGCGGGCCTCGGGTCCGCCCCGCCATGATTCAGGAGCCAGCGCAGGGCCGGCGCGTCGTTAGAGAAGCTAAAGATGGGCCATCGCCGAGACAGGACAGGACAGGCCGACCGCCTCGTCGTGCTGGGCGCCCGCCGCGGCGGGCGTGGCCCGGGGCGGGTCTGGCTGGTCGGCGCGGGGCCCGGTGATCCCGAACTCCTGACGATCAAGGCTCTCAAGGCGCTCGAGGCCGCCGAGGTGGTGGTTCACGACGGACTGGTTTCGGACGAGATCCTGGCGCTGGCGCCCGCTTCGGCCCGGCGCATCTCGGTGGCCAAGCGCAAGTCGCGTCATTCCTACAGCCAGGACGAGATCAACCGCATGCTGACGGCCTTCGCGTTGGAAGGCCTGGAGGTCGTGCGCCTGAAGGGCGGCGATCCCTTCATCTTCGGCCGTGGCGGCGAGGAGCTGGAAGCCTGCCGCGAGGCCGGCGTCGAATGCCTGATCGTGCCGGGCGTCACCGCGGCCCTGGCCGCCGGCGCCTCGGCGGGCGCGCCGCTCACCCACCGGGGCTCGGCCCAGGCCGTCACCTTCGTCACGGGCCACGCGGCCAAGGGCGGCGAGCCCAACCTCGACTGGGACAGCCTGGCGCGGCCCAACCAGACGGTCGTGATCTACATGGGTCTGTCGATGGCCGCCCCGATCGCCGCGCGCCTGCTGGCCGCCGGCCGCGATGGCGCGACGCCCGCCCTGCTGGTTGAGAACGCCAGCCGGCCCGACGAACGCCGCATCGTGACCACCCTGGCCGGCCTTCCCGATGCGGCCGCCGCGCTCAGCGGCCCGGCCCTGCTGATCGTCGGCGAGGCCATGGCGCTCGCCCAGGCCGGCGAAGGCCGCGCCGACGTCGAAACCCTGATCCGCGAGGCCCGCGCATGAAGGCGCTCACCGCCAACCGCCTGTCCGACGGCGACGTCGTCTTCTGGAAGTCCGGCCAGTGGGTCGAGCGCTTCGCCGACGCCGAGCTCTGGGCCGACGACGATCCGGACGCCGCCGAAGCGGAGGCCGCCGGGCGCAGCCAGCCCACGGTGGTGATCGACGCCTATCTGATCGACCTCGTGGAGTCCGAGGGCCTGTGGGCGCCGCTCAGCTATCGCGAGCGCATCCGTGCGCTGGGCCCCACCAACCATCTCCACCACGGCAAGCAGGCCGAGGGCGGCGCGGTCGTCCAGGCGCTGCAGCACGCCCACGGGGCGGCGCGCTCCACCGGGCGCGTGAACCTGATCAAGCGGAAGTAGGCCCGATGTACGAGTACGATTCCCTCGACAGGCAGATGCTGGCGGATCGCTCCGCCGAGTTCCGCGGCCAGGTGGCGCGCCGCCTCGCGGGCGAGCTTTCGGAAGACCAGTTCAAGACGCTGCGGCTGATGAACGGGCTCTACCTTCAGCTCCACGCCTACATGCTGCGGGTGGCCGTGCCCTACGGCTCGATGAACCCGGCCCAGCTGCGCAAGCTGGCCTGGATCGCGCGCACCTACGACAAGGGCTACGGCCACTTCACGACGCGCACGAACATCCAGTTCCACTGGATCAAGCTGAAGGACACGCCCGACATTCTGGACGAGCTGGCCAAGGTGGACATGCACGCCATCCAGACGTCCGGGAACTGCATCCGCAACACCACGACGGACCCCTATGCGGGCGCCACGGCCGAGGAGATCGACGATCCGCGGGTCTGGGCCGAGGCCATCCGCCAGTGGTCGACGTTCCATCCCGAATTCTCGTTCCTGCCGCGCAAGTTCAAGATTGCGGTCACCGGAGCGCCGAAGGACCGCACGGCCGCGCGCGTCCACGACATCGGCCTCGTGCTGAAGCGCGACCGCGCCGGGGCGCTGGGCTTCGAGGTGATCGTCGGCGGCGGCATGGGCCGCACGCCCTACATCGGCCCGACGGTGCGCGAGTTCCTGCCCGCGAACCGGCTGGTCTCGTACCTCGAGGCGATCCTGCGCGTGTACAATCGCCACGGTCGCCGCGACAACATCTACAAGGCCCGCATCAAGATCCTGGTCTCGGCCCTGGGCGTCGAGGAGTTCGGCCGGCAGGTCGAGGCCGAGTGGGAGCGGATCGGCCAAGATGCGGGAGAGGGGGGCGCCGACCTGCCCGACACCGAGCTGGCGCGCATCCGCGCGGCCTTCGCGGCGACCGGCTTCGAGACGCTTCCGGCCCGGTCCGAGGCTTTCGAGACGGCCAGGGCCGGCGATCCCGCCTTCGCCCGCTTCGTCCGCAACAACGTCAAGCCGCACAAGATCCCCGGCTACGCCATCGTCGAGGTCAGCCTGAAGGCGATCGGCGAGACCCCAGGCGACGCCACGGCCGAGCAGATGGAGGTCGTCGCCGACGTCGCCGAGCGCTACGGCCTGGGCGACATCCGGGTGACCCACGAGCAGAACCTGGTCCTGCCGCATGTGAAGCTCGACGACCTGCCCGTGGTCTGGGCGGCGCTCGACGCGGCCGGGCTGGCGACGCCCAACATCAACCTGGTCAGCGACATCATCGCCTGCCCGGGGCTGGACTACTGCGCGCTGGCCAATGCGCGGGCGATCCCGATCGCCCAGCACATCGCCGAGACCTTCGCCGATCCCGACCGCGCGGAGGAAGTGGGCGAGCTGAAGATCAAGATCAGCGGCTGCATCAACGCCTGCGGCCACCACCACGTGGGCCACATCGGCATCCTGGGCGTCGATAAGAAGGGTGAGGAGTTCTACCAGCTCACGCTGGGCGGCTCGGGCGCCGAGGACGCCTCGCTCGGGACCATCCTGGGCCCGGCGCTGCCGTACGACCGCGTGGCCGGCGCCGTCGACACCCTGGTTGAGGTCTATCTGCGCGAACGCAAGGACGGCGAGCGCTTCCTCGACACCTTCCGCCGCACGGGCGTCGCGCCCTTCAAGGAGGCCGTCTATGCCGACGCTCATTGAGCTGACCGATAGCCTCGCGCGCACGGCGGACGACGGCTTCACCCACGTCGCCGACGACGAGGATCTGGCCGCGGGCGATGTGATCCTGTCGCTGGCGCGCTTCGAGACCGAGGGCGACGCGCTGCTCTCCGAAGGCCGGCGCGTGGGCGTGCGCCTCCGCAGTGACGAGGAGGTCGAGGCGCTGGCCTACGACCTGCCCCGTATCTCGGTGGTGGCGCTGGAATTCCCCAAGTACCGCGACGGTCGCGCCTACACCAACGCGCGCCTGCTGCGCGAACGGTTCGGCTTCAAGGGCCAGGTCCGCGCCGTGGGTGAGGTGCTGCGCGAGCAGGCCTTCTTCATGCTGCGCTGTGGCTTCGACGCCTTCGAGCCGGCCGACGCGGCCAGCGCCAATGAGTGGCAGGCCGCGCTCGGCCGCTACCGCCATGTCTACCAAAGGGCCGCTGACGGCCGGACTCCGGCCTTTCTGGAGCGGGAGTGATGAGTTTGGCTTACGACACATTTGACCGGGCGGGCGCCTCGGCGAGCCGCCTCGATGCGGAGCTGCGGCGCGCCCATCCGCGGACCATCCTGGAAGCGGCGGTCGAGAGCTTCGGCGACCGGCTGGCGCTGGTGTCGTCGTTCGGGGCGGAATCGGCGGTGCTGCTGCACCTCGCCGCCCAGGTGAAGCCCGACATCCCGGTGCTGTTCCTCGACACCGGCATGCTGTTCGGCCAGACGCTCGACTACCGCAAGAGCCTCGCCGACCGGCTCGGCCTGACCGGCGTGCGCGACCTGCGGCCGGCGTTCAACGACCTGGCCGTCAGCGATCCTGAAGCGAAGCTGTGGCAGAGCGACACCGACGCCTGCTGCCATATCCGCAAGGTGCTGCCGCTCGACCGCGCCCTCGCGGACTTCGAGGCCTGGATCACCGGCCGCAAGCGCTTCCATGGCGGCGATCGTATGAACCTGCCGGTGGTCGAGCACGCCGACGGCAAGGTGAAGTTCAATCCCCTGGCCAACTGGGACAAGGCCGACCTCGACGCCTACGCCGCCGAGCACGACCTTCCGGCCCATCCGCTGGTGGCTCAGGGCTTCCCCTCAATCGGCTGCTGGCCGTGCACCCATCCCGTGGAGGACGGCGAAGATGTCCGCGCCGGCCGCTGGAAAGGGATGGACAAGACCGAGTGCGGTATCCATGTGGCGCGTGCGCCGGGGACGCCGAACAACGTCGGCGGCGACATCTAAGGTTTTTCGGGATGAACGATGTGACTTTGGCCCCGCCGGCTCCCAAGGCCCCCGGCGAGATGAAGGCGTCCGGCGCCTTCTTCGTCGAGACCGTGACCTGGGTCCACCACTGGACCGACACCCTGTTCTCGTTCCGCACGACCCGCGATCCGGGCTTCCGCTTCCAGAGCGGCCAATTCGTGATGGTCGGGCTGATGAAGGAGGACGGCAAGCCGCTGGTGCGCGCCTATTCCATCGCCTCGCCGTCCTGGCACGAGGAGCTCGAGTTCTACTCGATCAAGGTGCCCGACGGCCCGCTGACCTCGCGCTTGCAGCACCTGAAGGTGGGCGACCAGGTGCTGATCGGCCGCAAGCCGACCGGCACGCTGGTGCTGGATGGCCTGAAGCCCGGCAAGCGCCTCTACATGCTGGGCACCGGCACGGGGCTGGCGCCCTGGCTGTCGCTGGCCCGCGATCCGGAGGTCTATGATCGCTTCGAGCAGGTGGTCGTCACCCACACCGTGCGCGAGGTGGCCGACCTGAACTACGCCGAGCTCTTCGAGAAGGAGCTGCCGGGCGACGAGATTCTCGGCGAACTGATCGGCGACAAGCTGCGCTACTACCCGACCGTCACGCGCGAGCCGTTCCGCACCCAGGGGCGCATCACCGACCTGATCGCCTCGGGCCAGCTGTTCCGCGACCTGGGCAACCCGCCCTTCGACCCCGCGGTCGACCGGGTGATGCTCTGCGGCGGCCCCTCGGTGCTGGCCGACCTGAAGCAGCAGCTTCTGGACATGGGCTATGTCGAGGGTTCGGTCAGCCAGCCGGGCGACTTCGTGCTCGAGCGGGCGTTCGTCGAGACCTAGGCGACTCGCGCCAGCACGAACGCGGCGCGATCCTGAATGGCGGCTTTCGGCACGACGACCGGCTCGTAGTCGAGTTCGGCCAGCATCCGCACGATCCGCTTGAAGGTCGCTTCGGCCTCGGCCCAGTCCTGGCGCCGCTCGGCGTCGGTCCCGTAGATTTCGCGCCAGGGCGGGAAGACGAACACCCGGCTGTTGTAGCGGCGCGTGCGCACGGCCTCTTGCAGGGCGGGGGAGGGCGGCGTCCCGTTGGCTCCCCACATGTCCATGATCCCGCGGTCGAAGAAGACCCGCCCGGTCTCGCCGGCCAGGCGGTCGAAGTCGGCCAAGTCGCGGGCGGTGGTCAGGTCGCAGAAGCGTCGATTGTCCTGCCAGGGCGTGCCGCCGCCGCCAGACGCCGCCTCCTCGCGGATCACGGCGCGGGCGTTCTCTTGGACGACGCGTTCGCCCCGAGAGGCCAGGTGGCGGAGCAGGGTGGTCTTCCCCACGCCGGGGCCGCCGGTGAAGACGTGGAAGTTGGGCTTGTGGACGATCATGGGCTCTCCCCAGCCAAGCGAAACCGCGCCGCGGCGCGGCGTTCGAGAGACGGTCGGGGAGATTCGCGGCCGGTTGGGCGGCCTACGGCGGCGGGCAGCCCTCGAAGCGGCCGACCTTCACGGCGGTCACCTTCGACAGGTTCAGCTTCATGAGCGGCTTCATCGAGGCGGCGCCATTGCCGGTGTAGAGGTCGACACGCTCGCCCTTGATCGCGCCGCCCACGTCCGAGGCGTACCAGTAGCCGTCGTGAGGGCTGCCATCCGGCATTTGCAGGCCCACCGTCTCCTTGATGAACAGGACAGTGTGGCGCGGGATCACCTTGCGGTCGACGGCGAGCGTCCGCATCGGCACGACGCGGCAGCCCAGGCTGTCCAGCGAGTTCACGCCCTTGACGCCCGCGTGATAGAGCGTGGCCTTCAGATTGAAGACGCCGGCGCCAGGCAATGCGCCCGACAGCAGCGACGCGATCATGTCGCCCACCGGATCCTTGGTCTCCGCCTGCGCGTTCGGCGCGGCGACCAGGGTGGAAATCAGCGCCAGGGCGGCGAGGCGGCGTCGCATGGACGGCGTCCTCCTTCGTCGTTGATCTGGTGGCGCGACTCCTAGCCATCCCGCCACGCCAGAGCAACCCTTCAGCGACGCCTCCGCAAGGGCGGTTAGTTTCCCTAACATCCGGAGTTAGAGCCTGTCGCTTGCGCGCTCTCGGGAATGTCGGCACAGGCCACCCCCGGAACCAGGGAGCCGGCGCATGAAAATCTATGGGGACAGCATCTCGGGCAACTGCCTGAAGGTGAAGTGGACGGCCGATTTTCTGGGCCGCGGCTACGAGTGGATCGAAACCGACGTCCTCCAGAGCCAATCCCGCACGGCCGATTTTCTGGCGATGAATCCGGCGGGACAGGTGCCCGCGGTCATCCTCGACGATGGCCGCCCGCTGGCCCAGTCGAACGCGATCATCTTCCATCTCGCCGAGGGATCGGCGCTGATCCCGGCGGACGCCTACGACCGGGGCCGGATGCTGGAGTGGATGTTCTGGGAGCAGTACAGCCACGAGCCCTACATCGCCGTCGCGCGCTTCCAGGTGAAGTATCTCGGCAAGGCGGTCGCGGAGTTGGAGCCCCGCATCCTGGAGCGCGGCGCGGCGGCCCTGGCGCGGCTGGAGCTGCAACTGGGGCAAACGCCGTTCCTCGTCGGCGACCGCGTCAGCCTCGCCGACGTGGCGCTGGTGGCCTACACGCGTGTGAGCCACGAGGGCGGCTTCGGGCTGGAGGCCTATCCCGCCGTGCGCGCCTGGGTGGCGCGGGTGGAGCAGGCGCTCGGCATCGCCTGAGGCGGCTTGCGTTCGGCCGGCCGCGCGCTCAAACCGGGGGCATGAAGCGTCTCCCCGCCATCGCCGTCGCCGTGGCCCTCGCCGCCGTTCCCAGTTCGCTCCTGGCCTGGGGATCTTCCGGTCACCGCATTATCGGCGAAGTGGCCATCCGGGCCCTGCCGAAGGACCTGCCGGCGTTCCTGCGCACCCCGCAGGCCGCCCGGGACGTGGGCGAACTGTCCCGCGAGCCCGACCGCTCCAAGGGCTCGGGCAAGCTGCACGACGCCGACCGCGATCCCGGCCATTTCATCGACCTGGACGACGCCGGCAAGGTGCTGGGCGGCCCACCGATGGTCCCGCTGGCCGCCACCCGCGCCGACTACGAAGCCCAGCTGCGCGCGGCGGGGCTCGACCAGTGGAAGGCCGGCTACCTGCCGTATTCGATCGTCGACCGCTGGCAGCAGCTCACCACCGATCTCGCCTACTGGCGTGTGCTGAAGGCCGCCGAGGCGAACCCGAAGTGGAAGGCCAACCGCGCCTGGTTCGTCCAGGATCGCGTGCGCCGCGAGGCCCTGATCCTGAAGGGGATCGGCGAGCTGTCCCACTTCGTCGGCGACGGCAGCCAGCCGCTGCACGTCACCGACCACTACAACGGCTGGGGCGACTATCCGAACCCCAACGGCTACACGACCGCCCGGGTGCATGGCCCCTTCGAGAGCGACCTCGTGCGCGACACGGTCACGCCCCAGGCCGTGACGGCGAAGCTCGCGCCGCTGCACGTCTCCAGCGATCCCATCGACCAGCAGGTGGCCGCCTACCTCACCACCACGTCGGGCTACGTGATCCCGTTCTACGAGATGGAGAAGGCGGGCGGCCTGGCGGCCGGCGATCCGCGCGGGACCCAGTTCGCGGTCGAGCGGATGGCGGCCGGCGCTTCGGAGCTGCGCGACCTGATCGTCGAGGCGTGGCAGGCCAGCCTTGACCGCTCGGTGGGCTGGAAGCCGGTGGCGGTGAAGGACGTGATCGCCGGCAAGGTCGATCCCTACCCGGCGCTCTACGGGATCGACTGATGGCGGGGCCTCAGTTCGGCAAGCCGCAGCCGGGTGTCGCCCATCCGGACCGCCCGGTCGCCTTCGCCGTGATCGAACGGGACGGGCTGATCGCGCTCGTGGAGGTGCCGCGCCAGTGGGGCCTGGTGCTCGACCTGCCCGGCGGTGGCGTCGATCCCGGCGAGAGCGAGATCCAGGCGGCGATCCGCGAGTGCGGGGAAGAGGCGGGGCTCGCGGTGGCGCTCGACGCCGAACCGTTCGTCCGCGCCGACCACTACTACCTCCACAGCGACGGCGTCGTGCGCAACAGCCGGGGCGCGTTCTTCTCGGGCCGCGTCCTCGCCGAGGACCCCGCCCTGAAGATCGAGGACGACCACACCCTGACCTGGATGGAGCCGCAATCGGCGCTCGTTCGGCTCGATCGGGAGTCGCATGCATGGGCGGTCGCCGCATGGCTGAGATTGCGCGCGGGGCCCTGAAGCGCTAGCAGCCCGGCCATGACGGCCAGAATCATCGAGGGCGCGCCCGTGGCCGAGCGGCTGCGGGCCGAAGTCACCGCCGAGGTCGCGCGCCTGCGCGCCGACCACGATCTGCAGCCAGGACTGGCCGTCGTGCTGGTGGGCGACGATCCGGCCTCCCAGTCCTACGTGAAGTCGAAGGGGGAGCAGTCGCTGGCCGCCGGCATGCACTCGGTCACCCATCGGCTGCCGGCCGACACCCAGCAGGACGAACTGCTCCGGCTCGTCGCGGACCTCAACGCCGACCCGCTGATCCACGGCATCCTCGTCCAGCTGCCGTTGCCGAAGCACCTTGACGAGAAGGCGGTGGTCTCCGCCATCGATCCCGACAAGGACGTCGACGGCCTGCATGTGATCAACGCCGGGCGCCTAGTCGCCGGCCTGCCGGCGCTCACGGCCTGCACGCCGGTGGGCTGCATGGTCCTGCTGCGCGCCACCCTGGGCGACTTGGCCGGCCTCAACGCGGTCGTGGTCGGCCGCTCGCTGCTGGTGGGCAAGCCCATCGCCCAGCTGCTGCTGGCCGCCGACTGCACCGTCACGATCGCCCATTCCAAGACGCGCGACCTGCCGGCGGTCTGCCGCACGGCCGACATCCTGGTGGCCGCCGTGGGCCGGCCCCGGATGATCCGGGGCGACTGGATCAAGCCCGGCGCGACGGTCATCGACGTGGGCATCAACCGCGTGCCCTTCGACAATCCCGAGAAGGCGGCCGCCGGCAAGACCAAGATCGTGGGCGACGTGAACTACAAGGAAGCGCTCGAGGTGGCCGGCGCCATCACCCCGGTGCCCAAGGGCGTCGGCCCCATGACGGTGGTCTGCCTGCTGCAGAACACGCTCACCGCCGCCAAGCGGCAGGCGGGGCTCGAAGCCTAGGCTGCCAAACGGGCCTTGTAGGCCTCCCGCGCGGCCTTGAAGACTTCGAACGGGAACTTCACCGAGACGCCTTCCAGGGTCGCCGCCAGCATGTCGAGGTGGGCGTCCCATCCGGCGCAGCTGCGGGCCACGTCGTCGCCGTCGGGCAGCCGCAGCACCAGCGAAAGGCGGCAGCCGTCCTGCAGCGCCGTCAGCGTCCAGGTGAGGCGCCGGTCCGGCTCGCCGGGCCCGCTCCAGCCGTATTCCAGCAGATGGTCGGGCTCGCACAGGCTGACGTCGGAATCGATCACGATGCCGCTGTCCTGGAAGTCGAGCCGCGCGCGGCCGCCGATCCGCTGTTCGATCGTCCCGGGCGCGAGCCACTGCGCCAGCTTCGCCGGTTCGGTCAGCGCCGCCCAGATCACCTGCGGCGCGTGGTCGAAGTCACGGCCGAACTCGCAGCGATAGCCAGCCTCGGTCCGCGTGATCCGGGCCAGGTCCGCAACATCGATGTCCATCGTTCCACCCTCCGTTCGAGGATGGATTTGGACGCAGCGCCGAGGCCTGGTCCTTGATGTGGCTCAAGCGGGAGTCACTTGCGCGTTGGTCCAGGCCACGAGGCCGTCCAGCACCTCGGCGACGGCGCGGTCGTAGGCCGGCACGATGGCCCGGACGCGATTCCGCGCAGCCTCGGCGCGCGCCTCGAAGATCTTCTCGGCCACCAGGCTGCGGTCGCTGTTGCGCGTGAGTACGGCGCGCACGCGCACGACGACGGTCGGCGCGGCCTTGGGGCCATGGTCGTACCGCGTCTCGAAGGCGCGCACGTCCAGGCGCAGGGCGTAGTCGGGGGCCCCCCGCTCGCCGCGCGCGATCAGGCGCGTCGGTCCGGGATCGGCGTCGAACGCGCCCGCCACGGCCTCGTCCCAGAGCGCCGCCGCCGGCGCCGCCCATCGTGTCTCGGCCACGTAGGCGACCTTGCCGTCGGTGACGGTGAGCAGCCGGTCGCCCGCCGCTTCGCGCTGGAAGCTGCCATTGGCGCGGAGCACGCCGACCGACCCCGTCGTCGCGTCGGCCGGCGCGGCGGCGTCGGCGCCGAACCGGTAGAGGTGGACCGGCTTCGCCTTCGGCAGCAGTGAAACGCAGCCCGACAGAACCACGGCCGCCGCGGCGGCCAGCGCGAGGCGGAGGAGGGCGGACGGACGCGTCATTGGTGCACCTTCATTTCCTCGGACTGGCCGCGGCCTAGCGCGCCCGTGGGGCTGGCCTGGACCTCGTTGACGAGACGCTCCAGCGCCTCGGCCGCGCTCTGAAGCTGGATCACGGCCGCCGTGATCTGCGGCAGGCCGTTGGTGGCGAAGTCGGCGGTGGGCCCCTGGAGCTGGTCGATCATGGCCCGGGCGTCCGCGGCCGTGGCGCGGGCCTCGTCGGCGGCGTCGGCCAGATTCTTCACCGCCCGACGGCCGTCGCCGTTCATGACTTCGCGGGTCGTGCGCGACAGCTCGGCGATCTCCTTCGACGCCTCATCGATCCGCTGCACCGCGCTCTGGGCGTCGGCGATGATCGCCTTGCGCTCCCGCAGCTCGGCGGTGACCGACTGGATATCGGCCAGGGACGCGGAGAAGGTCTTGATGTTCTTGTCCGACAGGACCCGGTTAACCCGGTCGAGCGCCTCGATCGTGCGCGTGAGCACGGTCCCGCCGCCGGCCAGCAGGTCGGAGATGGTGCTGCGCTGGCTGTGCACGATGGGGATGCAGCCGCCGCTCAGCCGCTCGCAGTGGGCGGCGGTATAGTCCTTCAGCAGCTGCTTGCTCGACGTCCCCGCGGTGATCTGGATGTAGTTCAGGCCCGTGATCCCCTGGGGCTCCAGCGTCGCGTAGGAGTCCGTGCGGATCGGCACGTCCTCGGTCACCCGAACCCGGGCGATCACGTTGTTAGGGTTCGACTTGTCGAGGGCGATCTTGGTGACCTCGCCCACCTTGATCCCGTTGAAATGGACCTCGCCGCCCTCGTTGAGGCCGCGCACCGGGCCCTCGAAGACGATGTCGTAGAGGTCGAAGTCCCGGGCGAAGGACAGACGCGCCAGCCAGATGACGAACAGGACGGCGGCGACCGTCAGGATCAGGGTCGAGAGCCCGACCAGGGCGTAGTTGGCGTTCTTTTCCATCAGGACTTGGTCCGGGCTTCGGCGGCGCGCGCGGCGCGTCCGCGCGGACCCAGGAAATACTCGCGGATCCAGGGATGGTCCGAACTCTCCAGCTCGTGGACCGGTGCGGTGGCCACCACCCTGTGGTCGGCCAGCACCGCGACGCGGTCGGTGATGGCGTAGAGGCTGTCGAGGTCGTGGGTGATCATGAACACCGTCAGGCTCAGGCTGTCGGAAAGGTCGCGGATCAGCTCGTCGAACGCGCCCGCGCCGATGGGGTCGAGACCCGATGTGGGTTCGTCCAGGAAAAGGAGTTCCGGGTCCAGCGCCAGCGCGCGCGCCAGCCCGGCCCGCTTCTTCATGCCGCCAGACAGCTCGGCGGGCTTCAGCGAGCCGGCGTCCGACCGCAGTCCGACCATGGCGATCTTGATATCGGCCAGTTCCTCGATCTCCTGCCGCGACAACGCGCTATGTTCGTACATGGGCGCCGCCACGTTCTCGCGCACCGTCAGGTTCGAGAACAGGGCCCCGCTCTGGAAGAGTACGCCCCATGCGCGCTCCAGTTCGCTCCAGCCGCGCCGCGAGGTCGTCTGCAACTCGTGTCCGAAGACCTTCACGGTCCCGGCCTGGGGCCGGCGCAGCCCGATGATCGTGTTGAGCAGCACCGACTTGCCCGAACCGGAGCCGCCCACGACCCCCAACACCTCGCCGCGGCGCACATTCAAGTCGAGGTTGTCGTGCACGACGTGGTCGCCGAACGCCGTGCACAGGCCGCTGACCTCGATGGCCGGACCATCGCGATCGGGCTCGGCGGTTGCGACGGTGCGTCCCCGCCGCCTCACAGGTCGAGTTCCATGTAGAGCAGGGCGAACGCGGCATCGAGCATGATGATCGCGAAGATGGCGTGCACCACCGCGGCGGTGACCCGTCGTCCGAGCGACTCGACGTCGCCGCCGACCAGCAGGCCTTGCCGGCATCCGATGCTCGCGACTACGGCGGCCATCACAGGCGCCTTCGAAAGGGCGATGTAGAAGTGGTTCGGCCCCACGTTGTCGAGGATCCGTTGCAGGAAGAAGGCCGGGCCGAGGCCCAGGGTGGTCCAGGTCACCATCAGCCCGCCGAACAGGCCCGCCAGCGTGGCCACGAAGGTGAGCAGCGGGATCGTGATCACGAGGGCCGCGAACCGCGGCAGCACCAGCGCTTCGAAGGGGTCGACGCCCATCACCTGCATGGCGTCGACCTCCTGGTTCATCTTCATCGAGCCGAGTTCCGCGGCGAACGCCGAGGCCGACCGGCCGGCCAGCAGCACGGCCGTGATAACGATGTTGAACTCGCGCAGCACCGCCACGCCGATCAGCTCGACGACGAACACCTCGGCGCCGAACTGGCGCAGCATGTTGACGCCGAGCAGCGCGACGACGGCGCCGATGAAGAAGGTGGTGACGGCGACGATGGGGATCGCGTCCAGGCCGGCGCGTTCCATTTGGCCGACGATCGGCGCCCAGCGAACCCGGCGGGGGGAGGTCACGAGCTTGAAGGCCGTCTGGACCGTGACCACCAGCAGGTGGCCGAGGAAGGCCATGGTGTCGATGAACTCGTAGCCCAGGGCCATCACATTGCGGCCGATGCGGATCATCAGCTCGTGGAAGCCTCGCGGCTCCCGGCGAACGACGGGTTCGACCCTCACGGCCTGGTCGACCAGCTGGAGCAGGCGCCGCGATTCGGGCCGACCGCTGACCCTATCGGCGTTGAACGACGGGCCGACGGCGCGCACCACGGCGTAGGCGCCGAAGGTGTCCATCCGCTCGACCCCGCTCAGATCGAGGTCGATGTCCGAGCGGTCCGCCAGCGCCCGGGCGAGCGCCGCGCCGGCGTCCCCCAGTCGGTCGGTCGTCCAATCGCCGCTGAGAGTCGCTTTCGGGCGCTCCTCCACGGACTCGAGATGGAAGTCGGCGGGCGTCTCCATAGGAGGGTTGTCCCGGCCCACGGCGCGGCTGTCCAGCCTTGGCGGCCGAGATTGTTCATCCTCGGGCTCCGGCGCCCTCCGGGACCGCCGTCCCCGAGGCGTCTGCCGGGGCGGTTTCGGTGGCTTCAGCGCCCGTCGGGGCCTAAGGCCCAGCTCGGCCAAGTTTTGGTCCCACTCCGCCGCCTAACCATGGCCCCCCCTTGGATCAAACTCGCTTGCGTAGGAGTTGAAGACGCGTGACCCGCAAGATCGATCTCGCCGGGGCGTCCGGCGCACACTACCGCTACGCAGCGATCGACGAGGAGCGCTTCCTGCCGCCTGCCGGGGCGAACTATGTGATCGCCGAACTCTCGGAGGAGGGCGCCAACATCATCTTCGCCGGCGAAACCGACAATCTCGCCAACCAGACCTGGCGCGCCGATCTCGACCGTGCCCGGCGCCGATACAACGCCGCCACGGTCCTCACGCGCCTCAACGTCACCCGCGCCGTGCGCGAGGCCGAGCGCCAGGACCTCATCGAACACTATCACCCGCCATTGAACGGCTGAACGGTCGCGCCCATGCTCGCCGCGTGGACGCGCCGCCGCTCATCGCGATCTTCGGCGCCGCCGTGGGCCCGAGCGGACGGCCGTCGGCGGCGCTGCTGAGGCGCATCCACGCCGGCTTCGAGGCCGCGCGCCTCCATCCGGACGCCCAGATCTTCTGCTCGGGCGGCGTGGGGCGCTACGGTCCCTCCGAGGCGTCGGTCATGGCCCAGGTGCTGACGCGCCGCGACATCGCGCCCGACCGCCTGATCCTGGACGAGG
The DNA here is from genome assembly GCF_016124325.1 of Phenylobacterium sp. Classification (GTDB taxonomy): domain Bacteria; phylum Pseudomonadota; class Alphaproteobacteria; order Caulobacterales; family Caulobacteraceae; genus Phenylobacterium. The sequence continues at coordinate 96,465 of NZ_WGNY01000006.1, read as the reverse complement.
TCAGCCTCGACACCCTCCAGAGCGTCGTGGCGGTGGCGCGCCTGGCGCGTGAGCGCGCGGCGATGGTCCTCGTGTGCAGCGACGCCTATCACGTGCCCCGCATCCGCGTGACGCTGTCGGCGCTCGGGGCGAGGTCGCGGACCGGTCCGCGCCCGACGGGTCCCTATGCGGCCAGCCTCGGTCATCGCGTGCGGATGGGACTGCGGGAATGCGCGGCGCTGCCGTACGACCTGGCCATCGCAATGGCGCGCCGTGGGCATCTCATGTCGCGGCGGACCGCGGATCTGTGACTCGGTTGCGCCGACGCCCGCGCGGGGTAAAATTCCCCTATTATGCGCATTTCTGGCGAATAGATCGACGCGCGAGAAAATGAAATCGTCGGCGCAAACGACTGAATATTACCTCTGAACTAGTGGTGGGCGTTCATTGGCGCTGATGACGTCCGCAAACCAGCTGAGAAGTATCGCTCAACTCACACACGAATCGCATCGCCGCCTCCTGGCCGTGTGATAGCTTCTGCGATGACTACGCTCGGGTAGTCGAAGCTTGGCCGGACTTCGGCCGCGCGAACGTTGGGGGATAGGCCATGGGCCGCTGGGGTTTGGTTATCGCGTCGAGCGCGCTGCTGTGCGCAACATCCGCCCATGCTCAGCTCGTGAATGCGACGGGCGGCGGCTCCGTCAGTTTCAACCTGGATGGCTCGTCCGCGACGTTCGACGGCCTTTGGTCGAACACGATGACGCATGTCAACACGGGCAGCGGCACGACCTTCGAGACGCAGGTCGATGTCACGCCCGACTATGTGAGCTTCGAAAGCGGCGCGGCGAACGCCGGGCCCTCCTCGGCCACCAGCGCGACCAGCAGCGTCGACGTCTACTATCTGAACGACACGGGCGAGGCCTACACGCCGGTCCTCGAGTCGACGATCATTCCGGCGGGCCTCGGCTTCTACCTTCAGGATCGCAGCGGCGGCTGTGGCGGCAACGTCTACACCGGCTGCCCGGAGACGCTCGGCGCCTACAGCTTCTCCGACCTCGTGCCGGCGGCGGGTTACGCTGACGGCCAGCCGTTCGCGCTGTCGGGCTTCGATTTCACGATCTACGACGGCGACAACCAGCTCTTCAGCCTCTCCGGCATGCTGACGATGAGCTACATCGACGGCGAGGTGGTGATCGACGACTCCGGCCTCGCCGCCGCCAGCGAATTCCTCAACGGCTTCACCCGGGTCACGCCGCTGAACAGCAATTCGGCGCTCGGCTACGCCTGGGACGCCACCGATTTCGAGGTGGCCCTCCAGTCGATCGTGGAGCCGACCGAAATCCGCACGCTGACCTACACGGCCACGGTGTTCAGCGAGAGCCACGTCGGCTGCATCAACCCGACCACCTGCCTCGTCACCTATTCCGCCTTCGGAGACCCCATTGGGCGTGGCGGCGGCGTGGAGTCGGTTGTAAGCTACGGCGCGAAGCGTAGCTTCCAGCTGTACAACCAGACTCCAGGGATCACGGGCATCGTGTTCGACCCAGTTCAGTTCCAGCCTTTCCGGATCGCGAGCGGCGCCGTGCCCGAGCCTGCGACCTGGGCGCTGATGCTGTTGGGCTTCGGATCCCTCGGGGCGGCGCTGAGGCGTCGGCGGGCGCCCGCCCACGCCTGATCTGATGGCGGACGGCGAAGACTTCGGCGTCGCCGCCAGATCCTACGCCTATCGGGCGTTCATCAGCTACAGCCACCGCGACCAGGCGTTCGTGAAACGCCTGCATCGTGTGCTCGAATCCCACCGGTTGCCGCCCAAGCTGATCGGGCGGATGACCGCTGTCGGCAAGGTGCCGCGAAAGCTCGGCCGGATCTTCCGTGACCGCGAGGAGTTGCCGGCTTCGGCCGACCTCGGCAGCGAACTGCGCGAGGCCATTCGCCAGTCGATGTTCCTGATCGTCATCTGCTCCCCGAGCTCGGCGCGGTCGGAGTGGGTCAATCAGGAGATTCTCCAGTTCAAGCGCGAGCACGGTGACGGGCGCGTCCTGGCCCTGGTGGTGGACGGCGAGCCGCACGCTTCCGAGCTCCCGGGCCGCGAGCACGAGGAGTGCTTCCCGCCGACCCTCCGCTATCGAATGGGCGAGGACGGCGAGCTCTCCGACGTGCTGGCCGAGCCCATCGCCGCCGATATCCGGCGCGAGGCCGACGGCCGGCGGCTGGCCACCCAGAAGCTGATCGCCGGGCTTACCGGCGTGAAACTGGACGAACTGGTCAAGCGCGAGACCCAGCGCCGGTTCCAGCGGATGGCGATGCTCACCTCGGCGGCTGTGGCCGGCATGGTGGTGACCGGCGGTCTCGCCTTCTACGCCAACGCCCGTCGGATCGAAGCCAACACCCAGCGGGTGATCGCCCAGCACGAGGCCGCCGCCGCCCGGGCGGCGTCGGACTATCTCGTCGGCACCTTCGAGCTCTCGAATCCCGCGACCGAAAACCCGCGCACCATCACGGCCCTGACCATCCTCGGGCGAAGCGCCGACCGCGCGCGGACCGAACTGGCCGATCAGCCCGACATCCAGGTGCGGCTGCTGGCCACGCTGGGACGCGCCTACAACAACCTCGGCCTGCTCTCCGAGGCCCGGGCCGCGCTGGAGCCTTCGCTGCCCGAGATGGAGCGGACCGGGGCCGACGGCGCGGAAGCGATGCTCGTGCTGGCGGCCATCTATGCGCGGCAGGGCGATCTCGACCGGGCCAGGGCCCTGGTTCGCAAGGCCGAGGCCCAGCTCGGTCCCGACCAGAAGGAGAACCTGAACCTGCGGGCGCAGGCCGCCGTGACGGAAGGGCGCGTCCTCACCTCGGCCTCCGACGTTCGGGCGGGGGTCGCCGCGTTCGATCGGGCGCTCACCTACTATCGGGCCATGAAGGACCCGCCGCCGGTCGCGCTCGCCACGGCGCTGAACAATCGCGGGCTCCTGCTGTCGGATGACGGCCAGTTCGCCGCTGCGGAGGCCTCGCTCTCCGAGTCGCTCGGCGTCTACCGGAAGACGCTGGGCGAAAGCCACCTGTCGACCGGGAAGGCCTGGTTCGCCCTGGCGCAGAACTCATTCAACGCCGGCAAGCTGCCGCTGGCCGAGCAGCGCATCGACAAGGCGCTCTCCATCGAGCGTATGGTGCTGGACGCCGACAACCCGATCATCGCCGACACGCTGTCGATGCAGGGCCAGATCCTCGAGGGGCTTGGCAAGCTCTCGGAGGCCGAGACCGCGTTGCGCGAAGCGGTGGCGATCTACCGGAAAGCCTTCAAGGGCCCGCACTATCTGATCGGAATCGCCGAGGTCTATCTGGGCCTCATCGAGTCGCGGCGAGGCGATACGGAGGCCGCCCTGGCGACGCTCGACGACGCCAAACGCAACTATGACGCCAGCTACGGCAAGATTCACCCCAACCACGGCGATCTGCTGGTCAATCGGGCGGTGGTCCTGGCGCGCGCCGGCCGCACGGCCGAGGCGCGGGCCGACTGCGCCAAGGGCATAGAAATCCTGGACCAGACGCTGGGCGCCCAGGCCAGCTTCACCAAGAGCATGGCCACGACCTGCCAGGGCCTCGCGCCGCCGCCGGCCAACGCCGTCGCCCGCAACTAGTTCTGCCGCCGCAGCCGGTAGAGCGGATAGGTGCCGTAGCCCTTGGGCAGGGCGATCTTGCCCACATAGTTGCAGACGAACGGATGGTCGGTGTCCATCTCCAGCACGGCCGCGAACGGCTCGGTGACATACACGCTGCCCGAAGGCGTCACGGGCTCGATCCGCGCCGCGCGTGACACCTCGGTGCCGTAGTAGGTGGTCCGGCGGCTCACCGGGTCATGGCCCGAATAGGTCGGGCCATAGTGCAGGGCGATCCGCATGGCGGTGCCTTCGCGCACGCCCAAGGCCTTGCAGTCCACTTCGTTGAACCGGTCGCAGAGATCGAGCGCGGCCGCGGCCGCGGCGTTGGCGTTCTCGAAGACGACGAAGAGCGCGTCGCCCCAGGTGTTGCCCTGCTTGATGGCGTCGGAATAGCTCTCCAGCACGCCGGCCGCCCGGACCATCACCTCGTCCCAGAAGACCGGCAGCACGCGCTCGTCCAGCCGCGAGAACCCCGGATAGTCGGTGAACATGATCCCGTAGGTGCCGCGCAGCACGTCGGAGCGCGGCGGCGGCGGCGGCATGGTGGGACGCACGAGCTTCTCGGTGGTGACGACCACCGAACGCCCGCCCGTCTCGCGCCAGGCGGTGGTGTCCGAGCCGCTCAGCGTCTTCTCGCCGCGCTCCTCCACGATCACTAATTGGATCGCCTCGCCATGCAGCTGGCGGGCGCGGAGCCGCGCCATGCCCATGGTCACCTTGGAGCTGTAGGAGAACTGCCCGTTCTCGCCCACATAGCTCATGTTGCTGGCGAAGCTCACTTCGGTCGCGCCGGCCTTGCAGGCCTCGTAACGGCGCACCCACTCCTCGCCCCCGGGCGCGACCGACTCGCGCAGGAAGTCCGCCTCGGCGAACGGCAGGACCACGTGCACCTCGGCCTTGGCCTTCAGCAGCTGCTCGGCGATCAGGATGTCGCTCCCGGCCGCCAGGGCGCCGTAGGCGAAGCCGACGTTCTCGCGTTGGATCGCCGCCATCATCTCGGCCGCGAGTCGGGCTTCCAGCTCGGCGTTCGCGAGGAAGATGTTGCCGCAGAACATCGCCACCTTGGGCGGGCTGATCAGGTCCAGCAGGCTGTCGAGGCCCGCCACGTCCTTGGTGGCGTCGCGGAGGCGCTGGAGTTGGAGGACCGTGGTCGAGCGGGCGCCGACGTCGGCGTCCGACGCCCGGATGGCCTTGCTGAGCGCCGCATGTGCGCCCTCGAGGTCGCCGAGCACCACCTTCGCTTCGGCGACGGCGGCCAGCGAATAATAGTCGTCGTGGCCTTCCGCGTCGGCTTCCGCGATCACCGCCCGGGCCAGCTCGTTGGCCAGTCGAGCCCGGCCGCCGATCCGCGCCAGGGTGGCGGCGTTGATGGCGGGATAGCTCGACTTCGTGCGCCGGTAGATGTCGGCGTAGAGGTCGCACGCCTCCTTCAGCTTCACGGGATCGGGCTCGCCGCCGTGGGCGAACGCCTGGTCCTTGAGCAGGCGGGCCTTGAGGGAGAGGGTGTCGGCGTCGCCCCCTGCCGCGAGGTCGTACTCGTCGTAGAGCCGCAGGCCCCGCTCGACGTCGCCCAGCCGCGCGAGCGTCAGCACCTCCAGATAGTTCAGGCCCTGATGGCTCACGTCGGCGCGCCGCACGACCATGTCGTAGGCGCCCAGCAGATCGCCACGCGCCAACGCCGCGCGGACCGCCTTCTCGGCTTTATCCGGTTCCGTCACCTCGGCCGCCTCACGACGGGGCCGAAAGGACCCGTTCGCTCCCCCACGCCGAGCAGCAGACGCTCTGCTTCCCCTCTCAAGCGGCCGAACCCGATCTCCAATGCATGGCGGTGCTCGCAAACGGCGAGTCCGTCACTGTTTGAAAAGTGTTGCACGAAAGGCCGCGAGGCAGAAGCGCGGAGCGCGCAACAGGGCGCCTGAATCGCCTCACAGGCGAGTCGGGCCCGCGCGAGCCGGGCTTGTCCGCGAAGTTTCAGGAAGCGGGGAATGGTGGATGCGACAGGGATTGAACCTGTGACCCCCTCGGTGTGAACGAGGTGCTCTCCCGCTGAGCTACGCATCCGCCTTGCAGGAAGGCGGGGGCTATAGCGTCTCGGCCCGGCCGCCGCAAGCACCCAGCAGCCGTAGGCACGCGTCGGGAAGTTGGGCGTAGGCGTCGATCAGGGCGTCGGGGCCCATCTCCGCCGCCGGCGTGTCGGTGTAGCCGAAGCTGACCAGGATCAGGCCCGCTCCGGCGGCGCGGGCCGCCCCGGCGTCGGTGGCCGAGTCGCCCACCAGGATCGCCTGCGCCATCGTCCCGCCGGCCGCCTCGACCGCCGCCTGCAGATGCCGCGGGTCCGGCTTGGCGGCCGGGGCCGCGTCGGGGCCGACGATCGCGGCGAAATGGCCGGAGAGGCCCAGGCCGTCCAGCAGCGCCACGGACAGGTTGGTGGGCTTGTTGGTGCAGACCGCCAGCGTCGCCCCGGCCGCCGCCAGCGCCTCCAGCGCGGCCTCGCAGCCCGGGAAGGGGCGGCTCTCCTCGGCGATCCGGCCCAGATAGTGGGGGATGAAGCGGTCGAACAGCGCCTGGGCCCGTTCGGGCGCCAGCGGCTCGCCGGCTGCGGCGAACCCGCGCTCGATCAGCCGGCGCGCGCCGTGGCCGATGAAGGGGCGCGCCTCGATAAGGGGCAGGGCGGGCAGGCCCTCGTCGCGCAGCAGGGCGTTGAGCGTGCCGATCAGATCGGGCGCGGTGTCGACCAGCGTGCCGTCGAGGTCGAAGGCGATCGTCGCCCCCGCGAGCGCGTCACCCGCCATTCATCACCGCTGTCGCCGCATCCAGCCCCGCCGCATAGTCGGTGAGCGCCTCGGCGGTCAGGCCGATATAGGCCGTCGCATCGTCGAAGCGGCGCTCCTCGATCGCTTCGCGGATGCCCGGAAGCGTCTTGGCGCCGTAGCCGGTGAAGCGTCCGGGCGCGTAGATCATGTTCTTGTACCAGGGCCGGAAGGGCAGCCCCTTGTCGCGCAGCAGGCGCTGCTCCAGGGGCAGGAGGGCGGCGTCCAGCTTGCCCTTCTGCGCCGGGCTCAGCGACCCGCCCTTGTCGGCCAGGGCCATGTCGAAGGTCTTGGCCGCCACCTTGAGCTTGGCCACCGCCACGTCCATCGGCGCGAAGTCGAGCTTGGGCGAGGCGGCCAGCGGCTCGGGATCGGCGCGCGAGATCGTCGGATCGTCCGCCAGCTTGTAGTCGCCGGCCGCCAGCAGGCGGGCGCGGGCCGAGGCCTTCTCGGCCGTCGTGTCGGCCAGCTTCTTCACCTCGTCGAGATAGCCGCTCACCGTGTCGGCGAAGTCGCCGTAGCGCTGGACCGGCAGGTCGGCGTCGGCCAGCCGCATCACCATGCGCCCGGACAGCTTGGCCAGCGCGCCGGCGTAGGCGTGGCCGGGGTCCACGAAGCGGCTGTGGTGCTCGTAGGTGTCGTAGGCCGAGTGGTAGACGCCGCCCGACGAGCCCTCGCCGCCGAAGCCGACGTTGAACGAGGCCAGGCCCAGGTTCTGCAGGAAGGCGGAATAGTCCGAGCCCGAGCCCAGGGCCTGGATCGGCAGGTCGCTCTTCGGATCGGCGACCGCCTTGGCCTGGGCGACGGCGCGCGCGTTACCGGGCTCCTCCTCGGCCGTCACCAAAATCCGCGCCCGCGCTCGCGTGGCGACCGAGACGCCGGTCTGCGGGTCGGTGACGTCGGCCGCCACCTCGTTGACGAAGTGCTGGAAGGCGTGACTGCCGCCCACGCCCAGGAAGCCGCGGCCGTTGCCGTCGGAGTTGATGTAGGCGACCGCCTTGGCCTTGAGCTCGGCGGCGTGCGTCTCGGCCCATTCGGTGGAGCCCAGCAGCATCGGCTCCTCGGCGTCCCAGCTGGCGTAGACGATCGTCCGCTTGGGCTTCCAGCCCGACTTGTAGAGCGCGCCCAGCGCCTTGGCCTCGCCCATCATGGCCACGTGGCCCGACAGCGGGTCGCTGGCGCCGAACACCCAGCCGTCGCGGTGATTGCCGCGGACGATCCATTCGTTGGGGTTCTGGCCCTTTAGGGTGGCGATCACGTCGTAGGCCGGCTTCAGGCTCCAGTCGGAGACGACCTTCAGGTGGGCCTTGGCCCCTTCGCCCCCGCCCACGTGATAGGTGATCGGCAGCGCGCCGCGGAACGAAGACGGCGCCACCGGCCCGTCCAGCGCCTTCAGGAACACCTGGGCGTCGCCGTAGGAGATCGGCAGGACGGGGATCTTCAGCACGACCGGCGACTCTTCGCGGGTCAGCCGCTTGGCGTCCTTGGTGGAGCCGTAGCCGGGCGTCGTCGGATCGCCCGGGAAGGTGGTCATGTCGGCGACCGAGCCGCGCTGAAAGCCCTGGGGCGGCCGCGCCGCGCCGTCCGGATAGACGTCGTCCACCGCATAACCGTCGTCGTGGGGGTCGGAATAGATGATGCAGCCGACCGCGCCGTGCTCCTGCGCCAGCTTGGGCTTCAGGCCGCGCCAGCCGCCGCCGTAGCGGGTGACGACGATCTTGCCCTTCACCGAGACGCCCAGCCGTTCGAGGGCGTCGTAGTCGGCCGGCATGCCGTAGTTGACGTAGACCAGCGGGGCGGTGACGTCGCCGTCGCCCTGGTAGGCCACATAGGCCGGCAGTTCGTCCTTGGTGCGCGAGGAGCTCTCGTCGCCGGGCACGGGCCGCTCGGTGAGCGTGGCCTGGAACGGCGCGCCGGCGCCGGCCATGAGCTCCAGCGCCACCTCCTTGGGCGTCGGATAAAGCACCCAGAAGGTCTCGATCTTGGCGTCCCAGCCCCACGCCTTGAACTGGGCCAGCGTCATCTCCGCATTGGCCTTGTCGTGCGCGCCGCCCACCTGGTTCGGCTCGGCGGCCATGGTCTTGAGCCAGCCGCCCATCTCGGCCGGATCGATCATCCCGTCGAACTTCGCTTCCAGCGCCTTGTCGGCTCCGGCTTGCGCGGCGGGCGCGAGGGCGGCCAGCGCCCCGGCGCAGGCGAGGGCGGCGATACGCGATGATCTGGACATGTGAACTCCCCGACGAACCGGGCGCGACGCTACCCGCTTCTCGCGCCGCGCCACAAGGCTTGCTAAGCCGTGGGCCATGCCGGGACTCACGTCCGCCCAGGGGAGAGACGCATGAGCGCCAGAGCCGCCGTCATCATGGCCGCCGGCCATGGCACGCGGATGAAATCGGCCGTGCCGAAGGTCCTGCACAAGGTGGGCGGCCGGGCCCTCATCGACCGGGTGATCGACACCGTCCAGGCCGCCGGCTGCGAGCGCATCCACGTGGTGGTGGGCCCTGCCGGGCCAGTGCGCGCGCATGTCGAGGCCCGGCTGGGCCCGGGGGGCGTCGTCATCCAGGACCCGCCTCTCGGAACCGGTCACGCCGTGCTGTGCGCCGCCGATGCCTTGGCCGATTTCGGCGGCGACGTGCTGGTGATCAACGGAGACTGCCCACTGCTCCAGGCGGAGGACCTCGAGCACCTGTTCAGCCTGCGCGCCAAGGGCGCGGCGCTGGCGATCATGGGGTTCGAGCCCGCCGACGCCTTGCTCTATGGCCGCATCCTGCGCGGGGCGGACGGCCACGTGATCCGCGTCGTCGAACCCAGCCAGGCGAGCGAGGAGGAAAAGGCGGTCCGGCTCTGCAACGCCGGCATGTACCTCGCCGGCCGCCTCGACCTCTTCCGATGGCTCTCGCGGGTCGGCAACGACAACCCCAAGGGCGAGTACTTCCTCACCGGGATCATCGCCGAGGCGACCCACGAGGACGCCCTGGTGCGGGCCCACGTCGCGCCCGAGACCGCCGTGATGGGCGCGGACACGCCGATGCAGCTCTCCCAGGCCGAGGCGGTGTTCCAGGCGCGCCGACGCGAGTTCTTCCTGGCCCAGGGCGTGGCGATGACGGCGCCCGAGACGGTCTTCTTCGCGTGGGACACCGAGATCGCGCCCGGCGCCAGCATCGAGCCCTATGTGGTCTTCGCGCCGGGGGTGAAGGTGGCCGCGGGCGCCGTGATCCGGGCGTTCAGCCACCTGGAGGGCGCCGCGGTGGCGTCGGGCGCGCTGGTCGGCCCCTATGCGCGCCTGCGGCCGGGCGCCGTCATCGGCGCGGACGCCCACATCGGCAACTTCGTCGAGGTGAAGAACGTGAAGGTGGGCGCCGGCGCCAAGGCCAATCACCTGAGCTATCTGGGCGACGGTTCGGTGGGCGCGGGCGCCAACATCGGCGCCGGCACGATCTTCTGCAACTACGACGGCTTCTTCAAATACGAGACCCACGTGGGCGAGAACGCCTTCATAGGGTCGAACACCGCGCTGGTGGCGCCGGTGCGTGTGGGCGAGGGGGCCTATACCGGCTCCGGCTCGGTGATCACGCGCGACGTGGCGGCCGACGCCCTGGCGCTGGAGCGCGGGCAGCAGGCGGAGAAGCCTGGCTGGGCGGCGCGGTTCCGCAAGAAGATGAGCGAGAAGAAGGCGAAGAGAGCGAAGGTGGGGGCGTGAGCGACGCGGAAGCTCAGAAGCGGGCGGCCGGCGAGGCCGCCGCCCGCCTTGTCGAGAGCGGTATGGTCGTGGGGCTGGGCACGGGCTCGACGGCGGCCTGGTTCGTCCGCGCCCTGGCCGCGCGCAAGCTCGATATCCTCGGCGTGCCCACATCGCAGGCCACGGCGGACCTGGCCGCGGGCCTCGGCATCCGGCTGGGCGAACTGGGCGAGACGCGGACGATCGACCTCACCGTCGACGGCGCCGACGAGATCGGGCCCGGCCTTTCGCTCATCAAGGGCGGCGGCGGCGCATTGCTGCGCGAGAAGCTGGTGTGGGAAGCCTCCAAGTCGTGCGTCGTGATCGCCGACGCCGCCAAGAACGTGAAAACGCTGGGAAAATTCGCTCTGCCGATCGAGGTGGTGGCGTTTGGGCACAAGACCACGGCCGCGCGCATCTGCGACGCCCTGGCGGAATGCGAAATCGGCATGGCTCCCATACTTCGCCGAAGGGACGGCGAGCCTGTAAGAACCGACGGCGGAAACCTTATCTATGACGCACCCTGCGGGCGGATCGAGGAGCCGGCGGTCCTGGCGGCGGCGCTGAAGAGCGTCACCGGTGTCGTGGACCACGGCCTGTTTCTCGATCTCGCCGACCGCGCCCTGATCGGCGGCCCCGATGGAGTCGTCGAGCTCGACCCATAAGGAGGCCGCCGTGGCGGACTACGACTACGATCTTTTCGTCATCGGCGCCGGTTCGGGCGGCGTGCGCGCCGCGCGGCTGGCGGCCATGTCCGGCGCCCGGGTGGCGGTGGCCGAGGAGCATAGGGTCGGCGGCACCTGCGTCATCCGCGGCTGCGTGCCGAAGAAGTTCATGGTCTACGCCTCGGAATATTCGAAGAGTTTCGAGACGGCGCGCGGCTATGGCTGGAACCTCGGCGAGACCTCGTTCGACTGGCCGAAGTTCCTGATGGCGAAGGACGACGAGATCGCGCGGCTCTCGGGCATCTACGTCAAGAACCTGCAGAACGCCGGGGCCGAACTGGTCCACGGCAAGGCGCGCCTGAAGGACCGCCACACCGTCGAGGTCGATGGCTGCGGCGTCCGCACGGCGGCCAAGATCCTGATCGCCACGGGCGGACGGCCCTGGATGCCCGCCGACGTGCCCGGGATCGAGCACGCGATCAGCTCCAACGAGGCGTTCCATCTCACGGAGTTGCCCAAGCGCATCGTGATCGCCGGCGGTGGCTACATCGCCGCCGAGTTCGCCTGCATCTTCAACGGCCTGGGCGTCGACACCACGCTGGTGCACCGGGGCCCCAACATCCTGCGCGGCTTCGACGACGACGTCCGTTCGTTCGTCACCGAGGAGATGGAGAAGCGCGGCCTCAAGATCCGCCTGGGTTCGCGGATCGCGAACATCGAGAAGACGGCGTCCGGTCTCGCCAGCACTTGCGCCGACAACCACGTGCTGGAATCCGACGTCGTCATGTTCGCCCTCGGCCGCGAGCCCTACACGGAGGGCCTGGGCCTGGAGGCCGCGGGCGTCGAAATCGGAGAGAACGGCGCGGTGAAGGTCGATGAGTTCTCGCGCTCCAGCGTCGACAACATCTGGGCGGTGGGCGACGTCACCGACCGCATCAACCTGACGCCCGTGGCCATCCGCGAGGGCGCGGCGTTCGCCCAGACCGAGTTCTTCGACAATCCGACGAGTTTCGACCACGACATGGTCGCCTCGGCGGTCTTCACCCAGCCGCAGATCGGCGTGGTGGGGCTCTCCGAGGCCGAGGCCCGCCGCAAGCACGGCAAGGTCGACATCTACCTGTCGAAGTTCCGCCCGATGAAGGAGACCTTCTACGGCGGCCAGCAGCGGGCCCTTATCAAGCTCGTGGTCGAGCAGGGCAGCGAGCGCATCCTCGGCTGCCACGTCGTGGCCCCCGATGGTCCCGAGATCGTCCAGATGGCGGCGATCGCGCTCAAGATGGGCGTGACCAAGCCCCAGTGGGACGCCACCTGCGCGGTCCACCCGACCCTGGCCGAGGAACTGGTGACCATGCGCGAGAAGTACGCCGCGCCGGCGCTCGGCCAGGTCGCCTGAGGCGCCGGGCGCGAGCGAGGACGCGACGAATCCGTGAAAGCCTCGTATTGACCGCGGAAGCATGAACGCGACGACGGGGCAGGGCGACCGCCTGGGGGTCTGGTGCGGCTGGGTGCTGTGCGCCGCCGCCATCCTCACGCCGCTGCTTGCCTGGCTGGGTCCCTTGGCCTTCGCGCCGCTCGTCAGCCTCGTGGGCCTGCTCTGCCTGCCGGCCGTACGGATCGGCCCGCGTGACGCGCCGCTGGCCCTCCTGCTGATCCTGGCCGTGGGCTGGGCGGCCCTCTCCATCCTGTGGAGCCCGGTGCGGCCGCGCGAGCTGGAGGATATGACCGGGCTCAAGCTCGCCCTGCAGGCGCCGCTCTACTGGAGCGCCTGGTGCGCTGCGCGACGCGCAGATCCCATCGTCGCCGGCCGGGCGGCGCGGTGGTTCGCCTGGAGCCTCGCCGTACTGGGCGCGGTGATGCTGGTCGAGGCGGTGACCGGGGGGGCGATCTACCTGTCGCTGCGCCAGGCGATCGGCGACCCGATCCGGCCCGATCTCGGGCGCAAGAACCTGGCCCAGGGCAGCTTCGCCCTGGCCCTGCTGTGGCCCGTCGCCGCCGCGGCCGGGGCGCGGGCGGGGGCCTCGCCCTGGCTCGCGCTGCCGATGGCGGCCGGCTCGGCGCTGCTGGCCCAGCTCTTCCTGTCGGATGCGCCGGTGCTGGCCGTTGGCGTCGTGGCCTGTATCGCGGTGGTCGTCTGGGTCTGGCCGAATTCCGCGCCCAAGGCGCTGGGGGTGGGTGCGGCCGGCCTCGTTCTCCTGATGCCGCTGCTCGCCCTGGCCCTTGCCGCCTCCGGCGAACGCCTGCCGGAGTCCTGGGCTCAGCGGGTCGGCTACTGGTCGTACGCCATCGGCCGCATCGCCGAACGGCCCTGGACGGGATGGGGCCTGGACGCCAGCCGGTCCTTCAGCCCGCACATCCAGCTCCACCCGCACAACGGCTCGCTCCAGGTCTGGCTCGAACTCGGCCTGCCCGGCGCGGCCCTGCTCGCCCTGGTCTGGGTCCAGACCTTCCGGCGGCTCGCGCGGGACGACCGGAGCCTGCTCGCGCCCGCGGCGGCGGGGTCGGCGGCGGTCTATCTCTTCTTCGGCTCGGTCAGCTTCGGCGTCTGGCAGGAGTGGTGGTTGGCCCTTGGCGCACTGGCGGCGACGATCGTCGCCCTGGCCGAGCCGCGCATGGCCGGTTCCCGCCCCATCGACGCTCCGGTGCTTTCCGAGTAAAACGCCCGGCCCGCCGAAACAGCGGCGGTTCCGAGTTGAACAGATGACCGAGCCCTGGACGCCAGCCTCCTGGCGGGGAAAGCCCGCCAAGCACATCCCGACCGACTATCCCGACATGGCCGAGCTGAGCCGGGTGGAGACGACGCTGCGCAAGATGCCGCCGCTGGTGTTCGCCGGCGAGGCGCGGCGCCTCAAGGCGCTGCTGGGCGACGTGGCGGCGGGCAAGGCGTTCCTGCTCCAGGGGGGCGACTGCGCCGAGAGCTTCAAGGAATTCCACGCCGACAACATCCGCGACACCTTCCGGCTGATCCTGCAGATGGCGGTGGTGCTGACCTTCGCCGGCGGCAAGCCGGTGGTGAAGGTGGGCCGGATGGCGGGCCAGTTCGGCAAGCCGCGCTCGTCGCCCGTGGAGAAGCTCGGCGACGTGGAACTGCCCTCGTACCGTGGCGACAACATCAACGGCATGGAGTTCTCGCCGGAGTCCCGCGCGCCGGATCCGCAACGCCTGCTGCAGGCCTATGCCCAGTCCTCGGCCACGCTGAACCTGCTGCGCGCCTTCGCGGGCGGCGGCTACGCCGACCTCTACAATATCCACCGCTGGACCCTGGGCTTCGTCGAGGGCAGCCCGCAGGGCGCGCGCTATCACGAGCTCTCGGAGAAGATCTCGGAATCCCTGAGCTTCATGGCGGCGCTGGGCATCAACTCCCAGACCCACCCCACCATCCATCAGGTCGAGTTCTTCACCTCCCACGAGGGCCTGTTGCTGGGCTTCGAGGAGGCCATGACCCGCGTCGATAGCACCTCGGGCGAGTGGTACGACACCTCGGCCCACCTTCTCTGGATCGGCGAGCGCACCCGCCAGCTCGACGGCGCGCACGTCGAGTTCTTCCGCGGAATCCGCAACCCCATCGGCGCCAAGGTGGGACCGACGATGGAGGGCGACGAACTCAACCGGTTGATCGACGCGCTCAATCCCAGGGACGAGGCGGGTCGGCTGACGCTTTACGGGCGCTTCGGCTACGACAAGATCGCCGACCGCCTGCCGGGCCTGCTGCGCGCCACCAAGGGCCGCAACGTGGTGTGGGCCATCGACCCGATGCACGGCAACACGCTCACCGCCGCCACCGGCTACAAGACCCGGCCCTTCGACCGGATCCTGTCGGAGGTGAAGAGCTTCGTCGACATCTGCAACGCCGAGGGGACCCACCCCGGCGGCGTCCACCTGGAGATGACCGGTCAGAACGTCACCGAGTGCCTGGGCGGCGCGCGGGCCGTGGCCGAGGGCGACCTGGCCGATCGCTACCACACCCACTGCGACCCGCGCCTCAACGGCGAACAGGCGCTGGAACTGGCGTTCCTGGTGGCCGAGAAGCTCAAGGACGACCGGGTCGATCTGGCCCAACGGGTGGCCGCGAGCATCTAGCGAAGGCCGGTGGCTTGTGCCCGCGCCGCAACGCCCGGCGCGCGCGGGCGCCTTGCGGCGAGCTTCGCCTTGCCCATTTTTGACGACGGCGCCAGTGTCCGCGCCTCTTTGAAAACGAGGTTTGCGTCATGGACCGCGCCGCGGCCCAGCCGCCCGTCCTGCCCGGCGGGCGCGACAGTCCCGTCCGCCGTGATCTGGCCCAGCTGCTGACGCTGTCGGGGCCGGTGGTGGCGTCGCGCCTGGGCATCATGGCCATGGGCCTGACCGACGCACTGGTGGTGGGGAACTACTCGGCCCGCCAGCTCGGCTACCACGCCATGGCCTGGGCCCCGACCAGCGTGGTGGTGACCATGGCTGTGGGCCTGCTGACCGGCGTGCAGGTGATGACCGCGCGGCGGATCGGCGAGGGGCGGCGCGATCTGACCGGCGCGGTGCTGCGTCGGGGCCTGGTCTACGGGCTGTGGATCGGGGTTGTGTCGACGGCGGTGCTGCTGGCGCTGGGGCCGGCCTTCCTGCATTCGATCGGGCTGTCGCGCGACCTCGCCGAGGGCGCGACCTGGCCGCTGATCATCTTCTCGCTGTCGCTGCCGGGCTACACGATCAGCGTGGCCGCCGGCTCATGGCTGGAGGGACTGTCGCGGCCAGGTCCGGTGGCCTGGGCGATGTGGGCGGCCAATATCGTCAACCTGGGCCTGGACCTGCTGCTGGTGCCGGGGCGGTTCGGGCTGCCCGCCCTGGGCGCCGTCGGCGGCGGCTGGGCTACGGCCGGGGCGCGGACGTTCCTGGCCCTGGTGATGTTGATCTACATCGCCCGGATGCCCGAGGCGCGTGCGCTGGGGGTGTTCACGCGGCCCGAGCGCGACCGGCCGGCCGAAATCGAGCAGCGGCGGATCGGCTACGGCGCGGGCATATCGAACTTCTTCGAGGTGGCGGCCTTCGCCAGCATGAACATCATCGCCGGCTGGATCAGCGCCCTGGCGGTGGCCGCCTGGACCATCGTGCTGAACGTGGCCGCCATCGTCTTCATGGCGCCGCTGGGGCTGGCGACCGGCGCGGCGGTGATGGTCGGCAGCGCCTATGGCGCGCGCGATCCGGCGGGCGTGGTGCGAGCAGGCGTGGTTGCGTTCGCGGTGACGGCCATCTTCGGCGTGCTCGTCTCGCTGGCGATCTGGCCGGCGGCGGGGCTGATCAGCCAGGGCTATACGCGCGACGCGGCGACCATCGCCATGGCCGCGCCGGCGCTGGCGCTGACCTGCGTGTTCCTGACCCCCGACGCCCTGCAGGTGGTGACCGCCCAGGCGCTCAGGGCCCGCGGCGACGTCTGGCTGCCGACCATGACCCACATGACCAGCTACGTGGTGGTGATGATGCCGCTGGCCTGGTGGCTGGCGATCCCGCAGGGCATGGGCGTGATGGGCCTGGTCTGGGCGGTGATCGCGGCGAGCTTCCTGTCGGGCGGCCTGCTGCTGGGCCGGTTCGCGATGCTGGCGCGGCGGGATCGGCTGGCGGCGTGAAGAACCGCCGGGCCGCAAGTCTCCCGTCATCCCGGATCGCAGGTCGCTGCGCGCCCCGCGATCCGGGATGACGGCTGTTACTGCAGCGGGCCGGGCAGGGCGTAGGCCACCACCGTGTCGCCCCGCTTGGTGCCGCCCATGCCGTGGCCGCCTGCGGCGATGACCACGTACTGCCGGCCCTTCCAGACGTAGGTCATCGGCGTCGCCTGGCCGCCGGCCGGCAGCCGGCCCTTCCACAGCTCCTTGCCGCTCGCGGCGTCGAAGGCGCGCAGGTAGTCGTCCATGGCCGCGCCGATGAAGACGAGGCCCGAGCCGGTGGCGATCGGGCCGCCCATGTTGGGCACGCCGATCGTGCCAAGGAAGAGCTGCGAGCCCGGCGCCATGTCGCGTGTGGTGCCGAGCGGAACCTCCCAGAGGACTTTGCCGGTCTTCATGTCGATGGCGTGGAGCTGGCCCCACGGCGGCGGGTTGCAGGGCAGGCCGAGCGGCGAGAGCAGCACCTCGCGCTTCATGCCGAACGGCGCACCCTCCTGCGGCGAGACCTCCTTGCCGCGCTCCGCCTGCTGGGTGGCCTTGACCTTGCCGGCGGGGATAAGGGTGACCTTATGGATCATGCTGGAGGTGTTGACGTAGGCCACCTGCCGGCCGGCGTCGAAGGCCAGCCCGCCCCAGTTCACGCCGCCGCCCGTGAACGGGTAGAGCAGCGTCCCTTGGAGCGAGGGTGGGGCGTAGATGCCGTCATGCCGGGCGCCGGCGATGAGGTCGCGGCACTTGCCGCGATCCCAGGGCGTGAGGCCGTAGGCGTCCTTCTCCGAGATGCGGATCGGGCTGAGCGGCTTGGGCGCGACGGGGAACGGCTGGGTGGGCGAGAGCGTCTCGCCCGGCGCGCCGCCTTGCGGGACCGGCCGCTCCTCCACCGGGACCACCGGGGTTCCGGTGTCGCGAGCCAGGGTGAAGATCAGGCCCTGCTTGGTGGCCTGGATGACCGCCGGGGTCTTCGTCCCGCCGTAGTCGACCTCGGCGAGGGTTGGCTGGGCGGGGATGTCGTAGTCCCAGACGTCGTGGTGGGTGGTCTGGAAGCTCCAGGCGGGCGTGCCGGTTTCGGCGTCGAGGGCCACCACGGAATTGGCGTAGCCGCCCGCGCCGGGGCGCAGGCCGCCGAAGAAGTCCGGGCTGGCGCTGGAGGTGGGCAGGAAGACCAGGCCCCGCGCCTCGTCGCCCGACATGGGGGCCCATACGTTGGCCGCGCCGGCCTGGAAGCCCGGGCCCGCATTGGCCAGGGGGTCGAAGCCCCACTTCAGTTCGCCGGTCCGCGCATCGTAGGCCCGCACCGTGCCGGGCAGCTCGTGAACCCGCTGGTTGTCGTCCAGGGACGAGCCCACCACGACCACGCCGCGCACGACGACGGGCGGCGAGGTGATCTGCATCTGGCCGGGCCACTTCAGCTTCAGGCCGGCCCCGACATCGACCGTCCCATCCTGGCCGAAGCCCTTGCACAGCGCGCCGCTGGCGGCGTCCAGCGCGATCAGCCGGCGGTCGTCCGTCGGCAGGAAGATTCGGGACGCGCAAGGCGCGTCCGCCGGGGCCTGAGGATCGCGCCACGCGGTGACGCCGCGGCAGACGTTCTTGTTCGGATAGTGGGTCGTCGGATCCACCTTGGGATCGTAGGTCCAGAGCGGCTTGCCCGTGCCCGGGTCCAGGGCCGAGACGGCGTTGAACTGGGAGCAGACGTAGAGGCGGCCGTCGACGAGGATCGGCGTGTCCTCGAACGACGTGTGCTCAAGCTCCGCGCCGTGGCGCGCCGCCTCTCCGGTGGAATAGGTCCAGGCGACCTGCAGGTCCTTAACGTTCTGCGGGGTGATCTGGGCGGCGGTGGAAAACCGCTGACCGCCGGCGTCGCCACCGTAGTGGCGCCAGTCGGTGTCGGGGGCGCGGGCGACGGGCGCATTGCTCGCCGGCTGGCCGCAGGCGGCGAGGCCGCTCAGGCAGACGCCGAGCAGGGCGACGCGGAGGGAAGATGTCATGGTGGGCTCGCGGTGCAGATCGGGGATCGCCCCAGGACGCGCGCAGCCTAGACCAAGACCAAGCTGTTTGGGACAACCGGTGGAGCCGCCGGGACGCGCGGGGGAGCCCTCGCTAGGCGCCCGCGCCCAATATCCAGCCCTCTTCGCGTTCGGCGTCGAGCACGGCGTCGGCCGGGGCCGCCTTGTCCGGGCCGAACAGCGCGCCCAGCCGGTTCGCCTCGTCCAGCCGCGCGAAGTGCTCGGCGGTGGTGCGCACCTGGGTCAGGTCCTTCACCTCGCCCGGCGCGCCCTGGGCCTTCAGCAGCGACGGATAGACTTCGGCCGCCACCACGTCGACGCCATCGAGATCGGCCTCGGTCAGCGGCTTGAAGCCCGTCTCGAACGGCCAGACCCTGAAGGCTTCGCCGCGCGCCTGTTTGAGCCGCCGCACGAACGGGATGCCCAGGATCGCCTGACCGCCCACCGAGCCGTTGTAGTAGAGCTTCCAGATCGAGGCGGCCCCCTTGGCGGCGACGTCGGCGTGGCGGAACTCCGGCAGGTCGTCGGGGCCATGCGGGCGGGTGCGCTTGGGTTGCAGCGTGGTGAGCGCGTCCTTGGGCGGGCAGCCCCAGAACGGGAAGGGGCCGCCGGTCAGGCGCCGGTTGATCTCCGAGCCCACGCCGAAGCGGTTGTTGGTGTTGTCGGCCTTGTCCTTGACCATCTTGGCGAGCTGATCCCACGTCGCCTGCCATGGGGTCTCGCCCGGCAGGTTCAGCGCCGAGGCGAACCCGCGAGGGAAGCCCAGCGGGAAGTCGAAGCCCACCAGCGCGCGCTCGCTGCGCTTCTTCAGGTCGTCGAGGATGGCGTTAAGCCGCGTTTCGGCTTCGGCCCGGGTCGCCGGGTTGAAGCTCTCGAAGGCCATGCGGAAGCGGATGTCGCGCTTCAGCACGCCGATCCAGACGGAGTCGGCGCCGGTGGTCGGCTTCGCAGCCGCGCTCCAGTCGACGATCACATAGGCGCTGAAAAGGCGCGGCACGAACAGCTCCGCTGAGGTTCGAGATAGGGAAGACGCCGAGGGTTCTACGCCCTCGGCGCGGACGGTCCAACGCTCAGGCGAGCTTGACCAGCATCTTTCCGAGATTGGCGCCCTGGAACAGGCCGACGAAGGCCTCGGGGGCCTTGCCGATCCCCTCGAACACCGTCTCCTTCCAGGTGACTTTGCCCTCGCGAACCCACTGGGCGAGGTCGCGCTGGAAGGGCGCCATCATGTCCCAGTGGCTGGAGACGATGAAGCCTTCCATCCGCAGCTGCTTGCCCACCATCTGCACGAGGTTGCGGGGCCCAGGCGGCGGCTCGGTGGCGTTGTACATCGAGATCGCACCGCAGAGCGCGAAGCGGCCGAACGGCCGGGCCGCGGCGAGGGCCGCCTCCAGGTGTTCGCCGCCGACATTGTCGAAATAGACGTCGATGCCGTCGGGCGCGGCGCGCATCAGGGCCGCGGTCAGGTCCTTCTCGGCCTTGTAGTCGATCACCTGGTCGACGCCGATCTCCTTCAGGAACGCCACCTTGTCGGCGCCGCCGGCCGAACCGATCACGGTGTGGCCCTTGGCCTTGGCGATCTGGGCGACCATCGAGCCGACGGCGCCCGCCGCGCCGGAGACGAAGACGATGTCGCCGTCCTTGAGTCCCGCGATCTTGAGCAGGCCCGCGTAGGCGGTCAGGCCCGGCATCCCGGCGGCGCCCAGGAACGTCTGGGGCGGCAGGCCAGCTGGGTCCAGCTTCTGCACCGCGGCCGCCGGGGCGTTGAAGCCTTCCCGCCACCCGAAGTTCGACTGCACGAGGTCGCCCGGCTTCAGATTCGGATCGCTCGAGGCGGTGACCTCGCCGATGGCCCCGCCTTCCAGCGCCTTGCCGAGCTGGAACGGCGGCACATAGCTCTTCACGTCGTTCATGCGCCCGCGCATGTAGGGGTCGACGGTCATCCAGAGGTTCTTCACCTGCACCTCGCCGGCGGCGGGGGCGGGGAGCTCGACCGTGGCCATTTCGAAATTGTCGGCCTTCGGCAAACCGCTCGGACGGCTCTTCAGGCGGATCTCGCGTACGGCGGTCATGGGCGTCCCTCCAGGATCATTGGTTCAAACGCTTGTAAGACCCTCGCCGGGTGGCGTCGAGGCCGCGGGGTGTGATAGGGCCGCGCCGACTTGGAGAGCCCATGGCTGAGACCCTGCGAGGCGGCGTGATCGGCGCCGGCGTTTTCGGCGGCTATCATGCAAGGCAGTACGCGCGCCTGCCGGGCGTGACCCTGTCGGCCGTCTTCGATCCGCACCCCGAGCGCGCCGCGGCGGCGGCGATGCCCCTGGGGGGGCGGGCCTTTGCCGATTTGGACGCCTTCCTGGCGGCCGTCGACGTGGTCACCGTGGCCTCGCCCGCGGTCTTCCACGCCGAACAGGCGCTGGCTGCGATCGCGGCGGGCAAGCCGGTCTATATCGAGAAGCCCGTGGCGGTCAGCGTGGCCGACGGCGAGAGGTTGCGCGCCGCGGCTGCGCGGCAGGGCGTGGTGGTCGCCTGCGGCCACCAGGAGCGGGTGATGTTCCAGGCCATGGGCCTGCTGGATGTTCCGGAACAGCCGCTGTTCCTTGAGGCGCTGCGCCATGGTCCGCCGTCCGAGCGCAGCCGCGATGTGACCGCCGTGCTGGACCTGATGATCCACGACCTCGACCTGGCGCTGCGGCTCGCGGCGGGCGAACCGGTGACGGCCGAGGCGGATGGCGCGCGCGGGCCGGATGGGGTCTGGGACAAGGTGGCGGCCGAAGTGACCTTCGACGGCGGCTGCACGGCGCGCTTCGATGTCTCGCGCATGGCCGAGGCGCGGCGGCGTGTCATGCGGGTCGTCTACCCCTCGGGCGAGGTGGAGATCGACTTCGTGGCCCGGACCTTCCGCAACACCACGCCGTTCGCGCTCAACGCCGACTACGCCGAGACGCCGGCCGCCCGCGATCCGCTGGGCGTCAGCGTGGAGAGTTTCCTGATGGCGGTGCGCGGCGAGGCTCCGCGGCCGGTGGTCACGCTGGACGAGGCGATCGCGGCCCTCGATCTGGCGATCGCGGTGGAACAGGCGTTGGAGGACGCCGCGTAAGCGGGCTAGCCTCCCCCACAAATTCAGGGAGCCCGCCATGTCCAGCGCCTACGACTATTCGTTCGACAAGATCGACGGCGGCCCGCTGCCGATGACGACCTTCAAGGACAAGGTGGTGCTGGTGGTGAACACCGCCAGCAAGTGCGGCCTGACCCCCCAGTACAACGGGCTGGAGACGCTCTACTCCGACTACAAGGACAAGGGGCTGGTGGTCCTGGGCGTGCCCTGCAACCAGTTCATGGGCCAGGAGCCCGGGACCGAGGCCGAGATCCAGACCTTCTGCTCCACCACCTTCGGGATCGACTTCCCGATGACCGCCAAGGTCGAGGTGAAGGAAGCGGGGCGGCACCCGTTCTACGCCTGGGCCGAACAGGAGCTGGGCGAGCCCGCCGTTCCGGTGTGGAACTTCCACAAGATCCTGGTGGGCAAGAACGGCGAGGCCCTTCAGGCCTTCGGACCCCGGACCGAGCCGCAGGACGAAGGCCTGATCAAAGCGATCGAGGCCGCGCTTTAGTTATTGACGTCGACGACCACGCGGCCGCGGACCTTGCCGTCGAGGATCTCGGCGCCCAGGCGTGGCAGGTCGGACAGGCCCGCGCTGACGGTCATCGCCTCCAGCTTCGAAAGATCGAGGTCGCGGGCCAGGCGTGACCAGGCCTCCACGCGGTCGGGGGCGGGGCGCATCACGCTGTCGATCCCCGCCAGCGTCACGCCGCGCAGGATGAAGGGCGCGACCGAGCCCGGCAGATCCATGCCCTGGGCCAGCCCGCAGGCGGCGACGGTTCCGCCGTAGCGCATCTGCGAGAGCACATTGGCCAGGGTGTGGCTGCCGACGGAATCCACGGCGCCGGCCCAGCGCTCCTTGGCGAGCGGCCGGGCGGGGCCTTGGAGGCCGGCCGCATCGATCACCTCCGCTGCGCCGAGGCCCTTGAGGTAGTCGCCCTCGGCCCCCGCCCGTCGCGACGAGGCGACGACCCGGTAGCCCAGCTTCGAAAGCAGGGCGATGGCGACGCTGCCCACCCCGCCGGCGGCGCCCGTGACCAGCACCTCGCCCTTGTCGGGCCCGACGCCCAGGCGCTCCAGCGCCAGGACGCAGAGCATCGCCGTGTAGCCGGCCGTGCCGATGGCCATGGCCTGGGCGCTGGAGAGGCCCTCGGGCGCCTTCACCAGCCAGTCGCCCTTCACCCGCGCCACCTGCGAATAGCCGCCGTGGTGGGCCTCGCCCACGCCCCAGCCGTTCAGGATCACGCGGTCGCCGGGATGGAAGCCCGCGTGGGACGACGACTCGACCACGCCGGCGAAGTCGATGCCCGGGATCAGCGGCCAGACCCGTACGACGGGCGACCGGCCGGTGAGCGCCAGGCCGTCCTTGAAGTTCATCGTGGAGTATTCGACCCGCACGGTGACGTCGCCGTCCATCAGGTCGTCCGGGGTCAGGTCCTCGAACCTGGCCTCCTGGCCGGCCTCGGTCTTGTGCAGGCGCAGCGCGCGGAATTGGTCGGGCATCAGGCGTCTTCCTTCTTGGCGGCGGGCGTCAGGCCGAAGCGTTCGCCCCGGCGATGCCGGACGGCGAGGTCGACGGTCAACAGGCGACGTTCGCCGGGCACGCGCATGTCGTGGCCCGGCATCCACATCATGGCCATGTAGTCGCCGAGGGAGTCCTCCACCGCATTGGTGAACCCCTGATGGTCCTGCGCCTTGTTCATGTGCAGCTTGGCGAGGCGCAGATATTCCGGGCCGTTCTCGGCCACGCGGCGCGCCCAGGCCAGCGCCTCGCGCTCCAGGTCGCCCGGCGGCAGGACGCGATTGACCAGGCCGTACGCCTGGGCCTCGTCGGCCGAGATGAAGCGGCTTTCGAAGACGAGCTCCTTGGCGCGGCGGACGCCGATGTCCCAGGGGATCGACATGTACTCGACATAGCCGGCCAGGAACTGGGCGTCGTCGGCGGCGAACACCACGTCCATGGCGGCGGCCAGCATCCAGCCGGCGTAGATGCAGTAGCCCTCGACCACCGCCAGGGTGGGCTTCTCGAAGTTGCGCCACTTCAGGAGCAGGTCGAGGTTGTACTTCTTGAAGGCGTCGTAATAGCGCACGCCGCCGTCGCCGATCTGCTGAGCCCGGAACGCGGCCCCCTCGGGCGTGCCCAGGTCGTGGCCCGTGGAAAACACGCCCCCGGCGCCGCGGATCACCACCACACGGACCTCGGTGTCGTCGCGGGCCAGATCGAAAGCCCGGTCGATTTCGTCCAGCATCCGCCAGCTCTGGGCGTTGCGGTACTTGGGCCGGTTCAGGGTGATGATCCCCAGGCCGTCCCCGGCCTCGTAGAGAATGTCCTCGAAGTCCATGGCGGCGCTTCCCCTTGGTGCTTTTGGGCGAGACTATAGGCCGTGGGACGGAGCGAGGGAGGCGCAGATGTCGGAAGCCGCGGAGTTGGTGGCGAACTCGCTGGAACTCGTGGCCGAGCGGATCGGCGATCCTGCGCCGCAGGTGTTCGCCAGGCTCTTCGCCGAGTTCCCCGACGCCGAGGAGCGGTTCGCCCGGGACGTCACCGGCGCGGTTCGCGGCGAGATGCTGGCGATGGTGTTCGGCGTGCTGATGGATCCTGACGGGCCCTATCAGGCGAACCTGGTGAAGACGGAGCGTGTGAACCACGACGGCTTCGGCACGCCGAGCCACGAGTTCGACCGCTTCTTCGACATCGTGCGCGACACCTGCCGCGAGGCGCTGGGCGTGGAATGGACCGATGCGTTCGACGCCGCCTGGACCCGGCAGATCGCCACCGTGCTCGCCGTCACCAAATGAAAAGGGCGCCCCGCCTTGCGGCAGGGCGCCCCGATCGTCAGTGGATCCGCCGCGCCTAGAAGAAGCGGTACTGCACCTCGATGCCGTAGGTGCGCGGCGGGTTCAGTTCGTAGGTCGAGTTCACGCCGAACACGCCCGAGAACCCAGGCTGGCCGGGCGTCAGGCCAGCGCTGCGCGTCGCCCCGGTGCCGTTGGCGTAGCCCTCGGTGTTGAAGATGTTCTTGGCGAACGCGATGACCGTGTACTTGTTGTCGGCGTCGCGCCAGGTCAGACGGGCGTCGACCTGATCGAACGACGGAGCCTTGTAGTACGAGCGGTCGAAGATGCTGCCGTACTGGGCGTCGCGCCACACATAGGTGGCGGTGGCCGTCAGGCTGCCCGGCTCGAAGTTCCAGGTGTAGTTGCCGCTCACCGTCACCCGGTTCTTGGCCGAGTTCGGCAGGCTGTAGCCCTTCAGATCCTGGAAGTACTGCGGCCCGGCGCAGAAGCTGTCGGTGACCCCCGCCAGCCTGGTCTGCCGAGCGCCCGGCTGCAGCGCGCAGGAGTCGGCCGGGTCGATGGCCTGCCCCTTGCGCACTTCGGCGTTGAGATAGGAGTAGTTCGCCAGGATCTGCAGGTTCTCGATCGGCTGCCAGATCGTCTCCAGCTCGAGGCCCATCGAACGCGCCTTGGGCACGTTGAACAGGATCGAGTTCGAGGTCGCGCCGGCGGTGGCCGACGGCTGCGACAGCGGCACCTGGGCGTTCTTGTAGTCGTAGTAGAAGACGTCGCCGTTGATCTGGAACGTGCGGCCGATGTTGGCCTTGAACCCGATCTCGTAGGAGTCGAGCGT
Organism: Phenylobacterium sp.; assembly: GCF_016124325.1. Classification (GTDB taxonomy): domain Bacteria; phylum Pseudomonadota; class Alphaproteobacteria; order Caulobacterales; family Caulobacteraceae; genus Phenylobacterium. The sequence goes on along the minus strand of NZ_WGNY01000006.1, from coordinate 71,276 downwards.
CTCCTTCTCGGTCCGCGGGTCGGCGCCGAGCGAGGTGTCGATGCCGATACGGAAGCCCCCGGCCTTATAGCCGCGGCTGTACTTGGCGTAGATCATCATGTCGTCGTTCGGATCGTACTGGAGCCCGAACGTGCCGGTCATCGCCTTCCAGGTGTCGTCATAGAGGCGGGTCTTGAAGCCGGTGACCGGATCGTAGGTCGTGGAGACCACGCCGTCGCCGCCCACCAGGCCGATGACCGGCGTCACGTCGATCGGAAGGGTCGGATGCAGGGTGCCGGGCGCGAAGATGATCCGCGTCTTCTCATAGCCGTGCTTGTGGTCCTCGCCGTAGCGCAGGCCGATGGTGGTCTTCCATTGCGGCGTGAACTGCCAGTCGATCTGCGTGAAGATCGCCTTCGACTCGATGTTGAAGTGCGGCCGGTCGTCGTACGGGCGGCGCAGGCTCGTCGAGGGCGCAAGGCCGCCGGCGGCGCTGGCGACGATCCCGTCATAGCGGGTTTCGCCCGGCAGCTGGGTGAACACCGGCTGGTCGTAGTCTTCGTGGTAGAGGAACGCCCCGATCACGTATTGGAACGGTCCGTCGCCCGTCGAGATGATGTTCACCTCGTGGCTCCACCACCGCTCGCGCTCCTGATAGTCGAACGCGTAGGTCGTGGGATAGGTGATCGGCGCCGTCGTCCCCGCCAGGCAGCCCGGGATCGCCGCGGCCGGCAGGGTGTAGCAGGTCGAGTACGAGACCACGCCGGTCCGGTCCTGATCGCCGGTCAGGAAGTAGTGGTACTTCGTGCCGCCGGCGATGTACTTCACGTCGAAGTTGTCGAAGTGATAGTTGAACTGGCTGGCGAAGATGACCGTGTTGGTCAGTCTCACCGTGCCGGGCGTGTTGAAGCACTCCGTCCGGACATCCTTCAGCGCCGGGTTGGTGGCCGGGCAGCCTGTGACGACGTTGGTCGCCAGGCCGCTGTAGGCGAAGCCGGCCTGCGGCACGAGATTGTCCCGCTGAGACTGCTGGGCGACCGTGTAGTTCCAGGGCTCCCAGCTCGAACGTGAACCGGGACCGCCGCCGCCGTTGTTCCAGTGGATCAGGCTGACCTTCATCCAGGCGTCGAAGCGCTCGCTGAACTGGAATTGCAGCTGGCCCTCGAAGAAGGTCGTGTCGATGACCCCGCCGTCGTCAGGCGTGCCGGTGGTGCTGACGTTGTTGAACCAGCCCTTGGTCTGCTTGTCCCAGTTGCCGACGACCCGGAACTGCATCCAGTCGGTGATCGGACCGGAGATCGCGCCTTCCAGCAGATGGCGGTTGTAGTTCGCATAGGTGCCGCGCACCTCGGCGTACCAGTCCTCGGTGGGCTTGCGCGAGACGACGTTGATCGCGCCGCCGATGGAGTTGCGGCCGTAGAGCGTGCCTTGCGGGCCGCGCAGCACCTCGAGGCGGTCGATGAAGATCGGCGTCTCGCCGGCCTGCACCGTCGATGTCGAGTAGATTCCGTCCGAGTACACGGCCACCGAGGAATCGGCGGCGTGTGAGTTGTTCAGGCGTCCGACGCCCCGCAGCGAGATGCGGTCGGTCTGCGTGGAATATTGCAGGCCTGGCGTAAAGTTGGTCATGTCCTGGACGGTGTTGATCCCGACCAGGTCGCGCTTCTCGGCCGTGAAGGCCGAAATGGCGACCGGGACGTCCTGCAGGCTCTGTTCCCGCTTTTCGGCGGTCACCACCAACTCTTGGATTGTGCTGACTGATCCGGAACTCGTCTGCGCATGAGCGGATGCGCTAACGAGGGCGCCCAGCAACGCGCTGGACGCCAGCAAATAATGCTGGAACTTCATGAAACTGCCTCCCCGCAGCATTTTGTTGAGCGCTATTTGTTGCGCTTCGGAAAAGAGGCTGAAGCAGGCCTGCCGGGACGTCAACGCAAATGATGAACGTTGATAAGCGAAATGCCATGAAACGGTGGGCGTCCCTGAACGTCGGACACCTTGTGATGGCAGCACTCAACGAACGGGCGAGCCGAACTCGGGATCGCGGGAAGCTACCAAGACTTGTAATTTCTTCCGGGAAAACCTTTGAGGGCGCGCCGGGGGCCGCGCGCCCGCTGAATCCAGGCCCTAGAAGAACTTGTGCTGCACCTCGATCCCGTATGTACGCGGCGGCGCGATCGAGTAGGTGCTGAAGATCCCCCCGTTGACCCGCACCGGCGCCAGCGTCGCCGGATCGACGCTCGTGCCGACGAAGCGGTTGCCGAACGCGCCCGCGTCATAGGTCAGGTCGTTGAAGAGGTTCTTCACGAAGACGATCACGCGATCCTTCTGGCTTTCCGAGGTCCAGGTCAGCCGCGCATCCACCTGGCTCCAATCTGGAGCCTTGTTGTAGCTGCGGGTGAAGAGGGCGCCGTACTGGACGTCGCGGTAGATGTAGCTCACCGAGCCGACCAGATTGCCGCCCATCACCTCATGCCAGGTGTAGCTGGCGTTCAGCGCCAGCTTGTTCTTGGGCGCGTTCGGCAGGCGCTGGCCATGGAGGTCCTGGCTGCGCTGCATGACGCCGATGCCGGCGACCACCCAGGGATCGCACGGCGCGCCGCCCGCATAGGTGGGCGTGCAGGTCGCCAGCGCGCCGATCGGCTGGGCGCCCGGCTCGATCGCGGCGGGGTCGGCGGTGTCGAGCGCCGTGCCGGTCTTCACGTAGGCGTCGTTGTACGAGTAGCTCAGCAGGAGCTGCAGGTTGTCGATCGGCAACCAGGTGATCTCGGCCTCGAAGCCCTTCGAGATCGATTTCGGCACGTTGTAGAAATTGGTCGAGACCTGGCCGAAGCCGGAGAACACCGAGATCGGCACCTGGAGGTTGTCGTACCGGTAGTAATAGGCGGCCAGGTTGGCCTGGAGGTTCGGGCCGATGTCCTTCTTCAGGCCGATCTCGAACGAGTCCACCGTCTCCTTCTGGGCATAGGCGTTCGGCGCGAGGAAGGTGAAGATCCCCACGTAGAAGCCGCCCGACTTGTAGCCACGGCTGTACTTGAAATAGGCGTTGGTGGAGGGGTCGGGTTGCCACTCGATCCCCGCGGTGCCGGTGGTGGCCTGCCACGTCGCGTCGTAGCTGCGCTGGGCGAAGCCGGTTTTGGGGTCGAAGCTGACGGGCGTGGTGATCCCGGGCGGCAGGGGGTCGCCGGCCGCCGGGATGAAGACCGAGAAGCCCGTGATGTCGGTCACCGGGACGGCCGAGCCGAACACCTCGCCAGGCACGCCGTAGCAGGTGGCCGCCGCCCAGCACAGGATGCGGACCTGCTCCGTGCCCTGCTTGCGGTCGTGGCTGTAGCGGAGGCCCAGCGTGGTCTTCCACTCGGGCGTGATGTTCCAGTCGATCTGGCTGAAGAACGCGTACGAGGTTGCTTCCGAACGCGGCCGGTTGTCGTAGCGGCGCGGAAGGCTGGGCGGGCATGTCCCGCCTGTGTTGGCGCAGAAGACGCCCGGCGCCAGGAACGGCCCCGTCCATTCCGACTGCTGGGCGAACTCGGTATAGACGGGCTGGTTGATGTGCTGGTTGAAGTAGTAGGCGCCGACCACGTACTGGAATGGGCTGTCCCAGGTGGAGATGATGTTGAGTTCGTGGCTCCAGAACTGGTTGTACTCGCGATAGAGGAAGCTCTCCTGCGGGAACACCCGCTGTCCGCTGGCCAGGGTGTAGAACGTGACCGGGGTCGCCGATGCGTTGCCCAGATTGCCGCCGGCCGTGTTGGTCGGCCCGCTGAGCCGGTAGTGGTAGTTCACGCCGCCGGTGACGTATTTGATGTCGAAGTCCTTGGCGTGCCAGGTGAGGTGGAGCGCCTCGGTATTGTAGACGGGCAGGCGGACCCGATAGTTGATCGCCCGCGCGATCGTCCGCGCCGCGCTCTTCGAACGTCCGTCGGGATCGTAGCCCGGGTTGGTGCAGCCCAGCGGCGAGACGTTGACCACATTGCCCACGCCGAAGCCGGTGCTGCAGCCGTAGCCCGAGTTGAGCTGAATGCCGTTCGGTCCGAACTCCCAGGTGGGGAAGGGGGCGTTGGTCCAGCCCTCCGACTGGCTGCCCGGGCCGCCGGCGCCGTTGTGCCACACGCCCTGGCCGTACTTCATCCAGACGTCGAGCTTGTCGTCGAAGAACTTGCCCTGCAGCTGGGCTTCCACGAACCACTGGTTGATGACCCCGCCCTCGCCGGGCATGCCGGGCACGATGTTGTCGACCCAGCCCTTGGTCTGACGCTCCCAGTTGCCCGCCAGCCGGAACTGGACGTTGGGAATGAAAGTCGGGCCTGAGACCGCGCCTTCGAGCGTGCCGAAGTCGTAGTTCTGATAGCGGGCGCGGACCTCGCCGAACCAGTCTTCGGTTGGCTTCTTCGAGATCTCGTTGATCGCCCCGCCGATCGAGTTGCGGCCGTAGAGCGTGCCTTGCGGCCCGCGCAGCACCTCGACGCGATCCAGGAACAGGGTCGAGCGGCCGGCTTGCACGGCGAACGTCTCGTAGACGCCGTCGTTGTAGTTCGCCACCGCGGCGTCGCCGGTCAGCACGTTCGTGAGGCGGCCCACGCCACGCAGCGAGATCCGGTCGGTCGAGCTGTTGTAGACGAGGCCCGGCGTGAAGTTGGTCATGTCCTGGATCGAGTTGATCCCGACCAGCTCGCGCCGTTCGTCGGTGAAGGCCGACACCGCGACCGGCACGTCCTGCAGGCTCTGTTCCCGCTTTTCGGCCGTCACGACCAGTTCCTGGATCGTGGCGACGTTGGCGGAACTCTGAGGTCGCGCGCTCTGCGCATTCGCGGACGTCGCGACCACCGCGGCCAGCAGGGCGCTGGACGCGAACAGACTTGGCTTGAACCCCATTGGAACTGCCTCCCCGCAGCTTGCGGGCGCTTATCTGCTGCGCCTCAACGGGAGGCTGAAGTAGGCGGGGCAAGTCGTCAACGGAATCCCGCTGAGTTATCTATGATAACTGACGGCGTATATCATGTATTCGAATCCAATGGGGATTCTGGTACTTTATTGGGGTTGTCATGAGACGGCATTCGGGTGAACGTAAGCGCCATTGGACTTTGTTCATCCCAATAACAACCTGAAGGCGCGCCACTTGGCGCGCCTTTTTTCTTTCGCAAGCTGAATTTCGCGCTTCAAACGAATGCGCGTGCAGATGCGAGATGGCGGCGTTCCCAACTCCGCAAAGGAAATCTCAGCGTTCGCCGAGCAACGTTGTTGCGTTGCGAAGTCGAAATATTTCGAGATGCGTGACGCTCGCATAGGTAGAGCGGGGCGGGCGCCGGGTCCTTCGCTCGGCGGCCGCCGGGGACTCCCGGAGGGGCCTTGGCGCGCGCCACCGATCTGGCCACCGCCGGCCGGGCGGCGTATGGGAACCCCGCTTCGCCAGATCGACGCCAGGATTGACCATGCCCGCGTATCGCTCCCGAACCTCCACTCACGGCCGCAACATGGCCGGCGCCCGCGGCCTGTGGCGCGCCACGGGCATGAAGGACGCGGACTTCGGCAAGCCGATCATCGCGGTGGTGAACTCGTTCACCCAGTTCGTGCCCGGCCATGTCCATCTCAAGGATCTCGGGCAGCTCGTGGCGCGCGAAATCGAGCGCGCCGGTGGCGTGGCCAAGGAATTCAACACCATCGCGGTGGATGACGGTATCGCCATGGGCCACGACGGCATGCTCTACAGCCTGCCGTCGCGCGAGCTGATCGCCGACAGCGTCGAGTACATGGTCAACGCCCACTGCGCCGACGCCATGGTCTGCATCTCGAACTGCGACAAGATCACCCCCGGCATGCTGATGGCCGCCATGCGGGTGAACATCCCCTCGGTGTTCGTCTCGGGCGGGCCGATGGAAGCGGGCAAGGTGGTGCTGGGCGGCAAGGAAGTCGCCCTCGACCTGATCGACGCCATGGTCGCGGCGGCGGACGAGCGGGTGTCCGAAGAGGACGTGAAGGCGATCGAACGGTCGGCCTGCCCGACCTGCGGCTCGTGTTCGGGCATGTTCACGGCCAATTCGATGAACTGCCTGACGGAAGCGCTGGGGCTGTCGCTGCCTGGCAACGGCTCAGTGCTGGCGACGCATGCGGACCGGGAGCGCCTGTTCCTCGAGGCCGGTCACCTCATCGTCGACCTGGCCCGCCGCCACTACGAGCAGGACGACGCGAGCGTGCTGCCGCGCGCGATCGCCAGCTTCGAGGCGTTCGAGAACGCCATGAGCCTGGATATCGCCATGGGGGGATCCACCAACACGGTCCTCCACCTGCTGGCCGCCGCCGCCGAGGGCGAGGTGCCTTTCACCATGGAGGACATCGACCGGCTGTCGCGCCGCGTGCCGTGCCTGTGCAAGGTCGCGCCGGCCAAGAACGACGTCCACATGGAGGACGTCCACCGCGCGGGCGGGATCATGGCGATCCTGGGCGAGCTCGGCCGCGCGGGCCTGCTGCACGCCGACGTGCCCACGGTGCATACGCCCAGCCTCGGCGAAGCCATCGCCCGCTGGGACATCCGCCAGACCAACAGCGACACCGTGGCGACCTTCTACAAGGCCGCCCCCGGCGGCGTGCCGACCCAGACGGCCTTCAGCCAGTCCCGCCGGTGGGACGATCTGGACCTCGACCGCGAAGCCGGCGTCATCCGCGACGCCGAGCACGCCTTCTCCAAGGATGGCGGCCTGGCGGTGCTGAGCGGCAACCTGGCGCTGGACGGCTGCATCGTGAAGACCGCCGGCGTGGATGATTCCATCCTGGTCTTCGAAGGGCCGGCCAAGGTCTACGAGAGCCAGGACGCGGCCGTCTCCGCCATTCTGACCGGCAAGGTGGTCGCCGGCGACGTGGTGGTGATCCGCTACGAGGGCCCGCGCGGGGGCCCGGGGATGCAGGAGATGCTGTATCCCACCAGCTATCTGAAATCGAAGGGCCTGGGCAAAGCCTGCGCCCTGATCACCGACGGCCGCTTCTCGGGCGGCACCTCGGGGCTCTCTATCGGCCACGTCTCGCCCGAGGCGGCCGAAGGCGGGATGATCGCGCTGGTGGAAGACGGCGACCTGATCCGCATCAACATCCCGGGACGCACCATCGAACTCGCCGTTCCGCAGGAGGTGCTGGACGCGCGCCAGGCGGCTCAGGCCGCCAAGGGCTTCGAGCCCGCCGCGCCGCGCAGCCGCAAGGTGTCGTCGGCGCTCAAGGCCTATGCGGCGTTCACCACCAGCGCCGCCCGCGGCGCGGTGCGCGACGTCAGCCGGCTGCCCTGACGCCGCGGACGGGCGCGGAGATGCGCACCATCGGCGTGCTGGGCGGCATGAGCGCCGAGTCCACGGCGGTCTACTACCGCGAGCTCAACCGCCTAGTCCGCGAACGGCTGGGCGGGCTGCACTCGGCCGAGCTCCTGATCCGCTCGGTCGATTTCGCGCCCATCGCCGAACTCCAGGCCGCCGACCGCTGGGACGAGACGGGTGCGATCCTGGCGGAGGCGGCGCGCCGGCTCGAGATGGCCGGCGCGGACCTGGTGATCCTCGCCACCAACACCATGCACCTGAACGCTGACGCCATCCGCCAGGCGATCTCGGTTCCGTTCCTGCATATCGGCGACGCCACGGCGGCGGTCCTGAAGGCGCGCGGCGTGAGCCGTCCGCTGCTGCTCGCCACGCGCTTCACCATGGAGAAGGACTTCTACAAGGACCGGCTGAAGGCCGCTGGCCTGGAGCCCCTGATCCCCGACGCGCCCGACCGGGCGCGGCTGCAATCGATCATCTACGATGAGCTCTGCCAGGGCGTGATCGACGCCGGATCGAAGGCGCGCGCGCTGGAGATGGTGGCCAAGGGCCGCGCCGCCGGCGCCGACGGCGTGATCTTCGGCTGCACCGAGGTGGGCTTGCTGCTGAGCCCCCGCGACATCGACGTCCCGGTGGTCGACACCGCCATCGTCCACTGCGAGGCCGCGGTCGAATCTGCACTCGACCCGAGCCTTCCGGGATCAAGCGGGATCACTTGATCCGAACAAGAAGGCTCGATTTTCAAAGGTATAGAGCCCGCCCAGGCGGGCTCTAGGGCAGGGCGGCGACGCCGAACAGGTAGGGGTGCCCCCAAAGGAGGCCAGCCCAGACCGCCACGGCCAGCACGATCCGCCACCAGCCGATCTCGCCCAGGCTCAGCTTCTGGCGCCCGGAGAGGATGGCCCCGAAGGGCGCGTTCGAGGTCTGGTTCGCGAAGGCGTTCCACTTGTCGCCCAGGGCCCGCTTGCGCTTGGCGTCGATGCTGGCCGTGCCGAACAGCGCGAGCGCGAGGAGCGACCCGAACAGCACGATGCTGGCGCGGTCGCCGTTCACCAGCAGGTGGCCGGCCGCCCAGATCGCCACGCCCCACAGGAACGGATGGCGGGTGATCCGCAGCATCCCCTTGATCACGTCGGGCCGGTCCAGGGCGCCCTCCTGCCGCACGCTGGTGGGATTGGGCGTCGTCAGCCCGGGCACGATGAGCAGCATCGCGACCAACTGCAGGCCGATCTGGAGGTGTCGGGTCGCCGGCGTCAGGTTCCAATAGGCGAGGTTCCAGGCTTCGGTCCGCGCCTGGCCGAAGCCCACGATCAGCCAGGCGAGGCCGGCGATCGAGGCCAGTGAGAAGAGGCCCATGTAGGCGCCTTCGCCGATCCGGCGGGTGACCGCATCGCGGACGCGGGTTCCAGCGACCAGCAGGTGGATCAGGACGAAGAAGGCGGCGGCGGCGATCAGGTTCGGCATGGCGCGATCCTCCTTCGCGGGAGACTGCCCGATAAATTTACATCGTCAAGTTATGATGTCTTCCGGCTCGTCCTCGATCTCATCGTCGTCGGGCGGAGGGGCGGCCCGCGTGTGGGCGGCCGTGGCGGGCGCAACGGCGGCTCGGGGCCGGGGCGAAGGCGTGCGGCGCAGGAGCGCTTCCAGGCGCGCCATCCAGCGGTTGCCCTCGGCCAGGGCGTCCTCGGCGTCGAGCCGGCCGCGGACGCCGTCGTCTTCCGGCAGCCAGAGGTCGAGCTGGAAGTCGGGGTGCGACGGGTCGTCGAACAGGAGGCGCAGGCGCACCCGCGCCTCGGGCGTGGCCAGCTGGTCCAGCGCCCGCCGGGCCTCGCCGCGGAAGGCGCGGGCGGCCACCTGGCGATCGATCACGAGTTCGGCGCCGATCAGTTCCTCAAGCCGATAGGTGAGGCTCCACCCGCCGCGGTCCCAGGTGACGGCGATCAGGCCGGCGGCGAGGTCGAAGCCCAGGCCCACGCCACGGCCGCGGACCGCCAGAATCGGCTGCGGCGCGACGCCCAGCGCCTTGGTCAGCGTGCGGCGCATCCGCCGCGTCTCGTCGGTGAGCCAGACCCACGCGGCGCCGGCCAGCGTGAGGGCGGCGCCGACCAGCGCCAGCAGCGCGAGAAGCCGTGCCACCTCGTCCATGGAACGACGCTACGCCGTTTGCCTGAGTCGGCTAAGCATGTTGTCGGCTAAGCATGCTGTCGGATGACCGGCACGTGGGGCGCCGAGTCCAGGGGCGCGAGGCCGGCGAGCCGTGGGTCGGGGGCCACCTCGATCTGCCGGCGGAACGGCCGGAAGCCGGAGCGCATGTAGAAGGCCGGGGCGGAGGGGTGGTCCAGCGTGCAGGTATGGACCCAGAATCGCCGAATGGGCTGCGACCACGCCCGCTCGATCGCCCGGTTCATCAGCCAGCGGGCCGCGCCGCCGCCGATGAGGCCGGGGGTCACGCCGAAGTAGGTGAGCTCACAAGTGTCCGGCTCCCGGAAGTCCAACTCCAGGATCGCCGTGTCGTCGCCGGCTCCCTCAAGCCGGTACACCTCGACCCGCGGATCGCCGATCTCGGCGACCAGATCGTCGCGCGGCGTCACGAGGCGCGTGAACCACAGCCAGTCGCGGCCCACCGCCCGGTAGAGATCGAGATAGGCTTCGGGCGAGAGGTCGGTCAGGCGGCGGATGGACCAGGGCGCGGCCATGACTTCCGCCCTCGGCGGCGGGCGCTCGGTCATCTCGAGCGAAGTGACCACCGCGGCGATGTGGCCGTCGGGAACGTCGTGGAAGCCGTCGCTCAGCATGGCTCGTCAGACGTCCAGCTCGACCACCAGCGGAACGTGGTCGGAAGGCTTCTCCCACGCGCGGACGTCGCGGTGGATCGAGACGCCCGCCAGCCGGTCGGCCGCCTGTGGCGACAGGAGCGCGTGGTCGATGCGGATGCCGTTGTTCCGCTGCCAGGCGCCGGCCTGGTAGTCCCAGAAGGTGTAGGCGCCGGGCGCGCCGTCGGCCTGCAGATAGGCTTCGGTGAGGCCCAGGTTCTTCAGCGCCCGGAAGGCGGCCCGGCTTTCCGGCTGGAAAAGGGCGTCGTCCTTCCAGTTCTCCGGGAATTCGGCGTCGCGCGGCTCAGGGATGACGTTGTAGTCGCCGAGCAGGGCGAAGGGCTCCTCCCACGACAGCAGCTCGCGCGCACGCGCGTTCAGCCGCGCCATCCACGCCAGCTTGTAGGCGAACTTCTCGCTGGCCACCGGATTGCCGTTCGGCAGGTAGATCGACGCCACCCGCACCGGCTGGGGCCCGGAGACCAGCGCCTCGACGTAGCGCGCCTGTTCGTCGGTGTCGTCGCCCGGCAGGCCCTTGTGGACATCCTCCAGCGGAGACTTCGAGAGCAGGGCCACGCCATTGTAGGTCTTCTGCCCGTGGACGGCGACGTTATAGCCAAGACGTTCAAAGGTTTCGGCCGGAAACTTCTCGTCGACGCACTTGATTTCCTGCAGGCAGGCCACGTCCGGCTTCGCCTCCTCGAACCAGCGCACCACCGTTTCGAGGCGGGCGTTGACCGAGTTCACGTTCCAGGTGGCGATACGCATTGACGGCTCCGGATTGCGGCCCGACGCTAGCCTGCGCGGCGGGCCGGCCTCAAGGCTCGGCGTTCACGATGGAGGGCAGATGCGCGGGCTGATGTGGGGGCTTGCCCTGGCCTTGTGCGCGTCGGCGGCGCAGGCCGAGGTCTGCGCGCCCAAGACCCTCACCCGAGTCGTCACCCGCGAGGTGACGCCCCAGCTTCCGCCGGCCCACTTCGCCCGTCTGCCCAAGACGCTCTACCGCCTGGGCGTCGGAAAGGCGCGGGTGGAAGAGGCGCCCGACAAGGTGCAGGGCGTCCACATGCTCGTGGTCATCGACGAGCCGGACGTCTGGTTCGCGAACCGGGAGGACGGGTCTGGCCGCCACGTCGTCGACACCGGTCCGACGTTCGAGGTCCATATGCCGATCTTCGCCGGCGCTGGCCTGCCGCGGCCGATCGCGGACATCGAATTCGGCTGCGAGGCGGAGTTCGTGCGGGCGCACATGCCCGAGACCGAGCATGACGCCGGCGGCGGAAGGCGGCTCTCCGCCCACGTCCTGCGGCAGGGCGACTACCTCCTTCGCGTGGTGCTCGACCCCAGGGGGCGGCCGGCGGAAGCCAGCCTGCGCAAGGGCGGGCAGATCCTGATGTCGGTGGCCTACGACGCCTTCGAGGCGGGGCTGCCGGAGGATCCGAAGCTGTTCGTCCCGCCCGAGGGCGTCGTCTTCGTCGAGGCCGGAACAACGAAGTGAGCCCCGCCGCCTTGACCGCGGCGCCTCGGCGTGGACCCCTGCGCCGCAGCTGACCATGACCAACCGGACGCTTCTTCGATGCGTGGCGATCGCGGCGGCGATCGCCACGGCGGGCGCGACGCGTGCGCAACCGGCCGAGCCTCCCGAAGCCGCGCCGCAGGCCCCGGAGGCTGCGCCGGCGCCGGCCTTCCGCTGCGCCCCGGCCAAGCTCGTCCACATCGTGACCCGCAACATCAGTCCGGGACTGGCCGCGTCCGACCGGGCCGCGCAGCCGCGCGAGCTATGGCGACGGGACGCGTTCTTCCTGCGCAGCCAGGAGTCGGCCGACCCCACGACGGGCGCCCAGCCGCTGGTGATCATCTCCGAGCCCGACATCTGGGTGATCAATCTCGCCAACCGGGAGGGCCGTCACGCCGTTGACGCCGGGCCGGAGCTGGAGGTTCGCGCGCCGATCCTGCCGCCGCGAGGCCTGCCGCCGTCGATGAGGGCCCTGGAGTACGGCTGCGAGCCCGAGTACGTGGCCACGTTCGCGCCACGCGAGGAGCGGGTGGTCCCCTGGGGCGGAACGCGGGCGGCGCTGCATTCCCACAGCGAAGGCGAGCACCGGGTCGCGATCCTGATGGACCAGCGGCGCAACGTCCCGCTGATGGTCAGCTACTTGCGGGCCGGCAAGCCGGTGCTGGTGATCCGCTACGACGACTACCGCAACGATCTGCCCGACCGGCCACAGCTGTTCATCGCGCCGCCCAATGTGAAGCTGACGGAGACGGGGCCTGCCCCTACGCCGCTAGATTGAGAAGCTGACCCCGCAGCCGCAGCTCGACCGGGCGTTCGGGTTGCGCACCCGGAACTCCGCGCCGGCCAGTTCGTCCACGAAATCGATCTCCGAACCCTTCAGCAGGGCGAGGGAGACCACGTCCACCAGGGCCGCGGCGCCGTCACGCTCGACCTTCAGATCGTCGGGCTGAGCCTCGTCGACGAGTTCGAACTGGTACTGGAAGCCCGAGCAGCCGCCGCCTTCCACCGCCACGCGCAGCATCACCTCGCGGCCTTCCGTGGCCCCGATGGCTTGGATCCGCCGGGCGGCGGCGGGCGAGAGAGTGATGTCCGGCGTGTTCATGCGCTGTTAGACGATTATCGGGCCTCCACTATATGAGGGCCTTGCAGGCTTCGACCAAGGGGCCAACAGCTTGAACGAACCAATGGCCTCTTCTCCTCCGCCTCGCGCGCCCTTCGCCGAAACGCCCGCCACGTCGCGCGGACGCAAGATCGCCGAGCCGCACAGCCGCACGCGGACCGATTTCGCCCGCGACCGCGACCGCATCATCCATTCCACGGCGTTCCGAAGACTCAAGGAGAAAACCCAGGTCTTCGTGGCCCACGAAGGCGACCACTTCCGCACCCGGCTCACTCACAGCCTGGAGGTGGCGCAGATCGCCCGCTCGCTGGCGACGGCCCTGGGGCTCGACCCCGACCTCGCCGAGACCATCGCGCTCGCTCACGACCTGGGCCATCCGCCCTTCGGCCACGCCGGCGAGGACGAACTGCAGGTCCAGATGCAGTCGTTCGGCGGCTTCGACCACAATGTCCAGACCTTCCGGGTCGTGACCAAGCTTGAGCGGCGCTACCCGCGCTTCGAGGGCCTGAACCTGACCTGGGAGACGCTGGAAGGGGTCATCAAGCACAACGGCCCAGTCACCGACCAGCTCGCCAAGCCCTCGTGGGCCGCCATCAAGGAGTTCGACGCCGAGTACGACCTGCGCCTCGACACCTGGGCGTCGGCCGAAGCCCAGGTCGCCGCGCTCTCCGACGACATCGCCTACAACAACCACGACGTCGACGACGGGGTGCTGGCCGGCCTGTTCAACCTCGCCGAACTGGCCGAGGTGCCGCTGATCGGGCCGCACGTGAAGAGCGCGCGCGCCGACTTCCCCGGGTGCGATCCCGGCATCCTGCGGCTCGAGGCGGTGCGGCGCATGATCGGCGCCATGGTCGACGACGTGCTGGCCGAGACCGCCCGGCGCGCGGCGGCCGACAACGTGAGGTCGCCGGAAGAGGTGCGAATGCTGGGCCACGCGCTGGTGGCCTTCTCGCGCGACATGGTGGAGGACCTCGGCCAGCTCCGGCGCTTCCTCATGGATCGGATGTACCGCCACTGGAAGGTCAATCGCACCCGCAGCCAGGCTCGCCGCATCCTGGCCGAGATGTTCCAGCTGTTCATGGCCGAACCCGACGTGCTTCCCGCCGAGTGGTTCGCCCGCGCCGAGGGCCGTGACGAGGCCGGCCGCGCCCGGGTCGTGTGCGATTATATCGCCGGCATGACCGACCGGTTCGCGATCGAGGAGCACCGCAAGCTCTTCCACCTCGACATCTGGAACTGACGCGGTCCCAATTCCGCCGCGGCCCGCCCACAGGAATCGCGGTCATCCGTCGCCCCGCAACGCTCCGCCTCCGGTAGACTGGCGGCTTCTGCTGGCGATTCGTCCCGACCTGGGGAGCCTTCGATGTCCGACCACGAGCGCGGCGCCTACACGCCTCCGACCGACGCGCCCCTGAGTTTCGATCCCCGCCAGCCCGAGCGCGGCGCCCGGCCGATCCCGTTCACGCTGGTGCTGACGGTGCTGGTGCTGGCCGCCGTCGTCGCGGCGATCTTCGTCTTCTACCAGCAGGGCGTGCGCAAGGCCGGCGAGGCTCCGCGGACCGTGGGTCAGCCCGTGGGCGCCATGACCACCGCCGCGCCGCCCGAGGCCCAGCCCCAGGATCCGGCCGCCGGCCTGCAGGTCTACCAGGCGGAGTCGGGCCAGCCGATGGAGGTCGGCCAGCCGAAGTTCGCGCCCCCGCCCGAACAGCCCCAGGCGCGCCCGACCACGCCGGTGGTCACGACGGCCGCCCCGCCGGCCAAGGCGACCACGACGGCGCAGACGGCCGAGGCCCTGCGTCCCGCCATCCCGGCCGCGGCTCCGCCGCCCGCGGCCAAGGCCGAAGCCCCCGCGCCCAAGGCGGCGCCCGTCGCGAAGGCCGAAGCTCCGGCCCCCGCGCCCGCCAAACCCGCCCCGGCCAAACCCGCCGCCGGCGGGGCCGTGGTCCAGATCGGCGCCCTGTCGTCCACCGCGCTGGCCGACCGGGCTTGGAGCGATGCGGTCGCCATCGCCCCCGGCCTGGCCGCCGGCAAGGGCAAGAGCATCGAGAAGATCGAGAAGAACGGCGGCTCCCTCTACCGCACGGCCGTGACCGGCTTCGCCTCGCGGGCCGACGCGCAGGCGTTCTGCGACAAGCTCAAGGCCGCCGGAAAGGCCTGCTTCGTCCGGTGACCGCCGCCTGCATCCTCGGCTGTTCGGGACCGGAGCTGACCGCAGCGGAGCGGGCTTTCTTCGTCGAGGTCCAGCCCTGGGGCTTCATCCTCTTCGCCCGCAATGTCGAGAGTCCCGAGCAGGTGAAGAGCCTGACCGCCGCGCTTCGCGAGACGGTCGGGCGGCCGGACGCGCCGATCCTCATCGACCAGGAAGGCGGGCGCGTGCAGCGCCTGGGGCCGCCGCACTGGCGGCGCTTCCCGCCGGGCCGGGCCTACGGCGACGTCGCCGGCAACGACCCGCTGCTGCGGCGTGAGATCACCCGGCTGGGCGCGCGCCTGCTGGCGCACGACCTGGCGGCGCTCGGCGTCAACGTCGATTGCGTGCCGGTGCTCGACGTGCCGGATCCGCAGGGCCACGAGATCATCGGCGACCGCGCCTATGGCGACACGCCCGACGAGGTGGCCGTTCTCGGGCGGGCGGCGGCCGAGGGACTGATCGCCGGCGGCGTCCTGCCGATCATCAAGCACATCCCCGGGCACGGCCGGGCCAGGGCCGACAGTCACCTCGAGCTGCCAGTGGTCGACGCCACGTTCGACGAACTCGACGCCCGCGACTTCGCGCCCTTCAAGGCGCTGTCCGACATGCCGATGGCGATGACCGCCCACGTGATCTACGCCGCCGTCGACGGGAAACGGCCGGCCACGACGTCCCGGCCGGTCATGCGACGCGTGATCCGCGGCGCGATCGGCTTCGACGGGCTGGTCATGAGCGATGACCTGTCGATGAAGGCGCTCACCGGCGGCCTGCGCGAGCGGGCCGAGGCCTCGTTCCGCGCCGGCTGCGACGTGGTCCTGCACTGCAACGGCGACATGGCCGAGATGCAGACCGTGATGGCCGGGACGCGGCGCCTGTCCGGCCATGCGGCGCGGCGCGCCGCCGCGGCGCTGGGCCGGTTGCCGAAGACCGTCGAGCCGTTCGACGCGGTGCAGGGCCGCGCTCGCTTCGACGCGGCTTTCGAAGGACGATGGGCCGCATGAGCCGCACCTATCAGCCCAGCCTGGACTTCGCCGCGGCGGCCACGGCCGCCGAGGACGGCGAGGCGCTGATCGTCGACGTCGAAGGCTACGAAGGGCCGCTGCACGTGCTGTTGGCGCTGGCCCGCAGCCAGAAGGTCGACCTCCTGAAGCTATCGGTGCTCAAGCTGGCCGAACAGTACCTGGCCTTCGTGCAGGAGGCGCGGCGGCGGCGCTTCTCGCTGGCGGCCGACTATCTCGTGATGGCCTCGTGGCTCGCCTACCTGAAGTCGCGACTGCTGCTGCCGAAGCCCGAACAGGCGAGGGCCGAGGAGCCGCCGGCCGAGGAGATGGCGGCGCGGCTGGCGTTCCGCCTCGCCAAGCTGGAAGCCATGCGCGAGGCCGCCGAAGCCCTGCGCGTCGGCCCGCAGCTCGGCCGCGACGTCTTCGGCCGCGGCGACCCCGAAGCCATCCGGGTAGTCCCGTCGGGCCGGATCGAAGGCGACCTCTACGGACTGATGAGCGCCTACATCGCTCAGCGCCAGAAGGAGACGCAGCGCCACTACACGCCCGCCGCGCCGCAGGCCTATCCGCTGGAGGACGCCCGCGACCGGCTGCGCCGCCTGCTGCCCGATCTGGACCGCTGGACGCCGCTGGCCGGGGTGGCGCCGATGGGTTCGCCGACGGCCGGTCCCAGCCGCGCCTCCTACGTGGCCTCCACGCTCTCGGCGAGCCTGGAGCTGGTGAAGGGCGGCGAGCTGGAGGCGCGCCAGCTGGAAGCGTTCGCCGACATCTACCTGCGGGCCCGGCCCGGGGCAGGGGAGCAGACCGCATGAGCGATCGGATGGAGACCGCCCGCGAGATCGAGGCGCTGCTGTTCGCCGCCGCGGGTCCGCTGACCGAGGCCGATCTGGCGCGGCGGCTGCCGGAAGGCGCCGACGTGGCCGGCGCGATCGAGGAGCTGACGGCGCGCTACGAGGGGCGCGGCGTGGTGCTGGCCCAGGTGGCCGGCGGCTGGCGCTTCCAGACCGCCGAGGACCTCGCCTGGCTCATGACCGAGGAGCGCGACGAGCCGCGCCGGCTGTCGAAGGCCGCCCAGGAAACGCTCGCCATCATCGCCTACCACCAGCCGGTGACCCGCGCCGAGATCGAGGCGGTCCGCGGCGTCCAGGCCAGCCGCGGGACGCTGGACGTGCTGCTGGAGCTGGGGCTGGTGCGCATGCGGGGCCGGCGCCGCACGCCGGGCCGGCCGGTGACCTACGGCACCACCGACGCCTTCCTCGAACACTATGGCCTGGCCAGCCTTGCTGACCTGCCCGGCATGGCCGAGATGAAGGCCGCGGGCCTGCTGTCGTTGGACCTGCCCCCCGACTTCGTCGTGCCCGACCCGAACGCGCCGGCCATGGACGAGGATCCGCTGGACGCCTCGGAGGCGCCCGAATTCCACGTCGATTTCCTCAGTGAGGACTGAACGGCCTTTCGCCGCGTTGGCTTGGCCGCGACGGTCGGACTATATAGGGCGTGAGACAACGGGCTGGCGGCGCAAGGGCCGCGAGATGGCCTGAAGGAGATTTCGGCGCATGGGCGCTCTGAGCATCTGGCACATTCTCTTGATCGCGGCCGTGGCGCTGGTGCTGTTCGGCGGACGCGGCAAGATCTCCGGCATCATGGGCGATACGGCCAAGGGCATCCGCGCCTTCCGCGAAGGCCTGAAGGGCGACGACGCACCCGAAGAGGCGGCCAAGCCGCTGCCCAAGGATGAGAAGGACGGCGCGCGCGGCTGATCGCCGGCGGCCCCAACCTCCGTTTCGCGCCGGCCCGCCTTGATCGCGGCCGGCGCTTCTGTTTAGGCCTCGTCCATGCTCCCGGAAGTCGGCGGTCTCGAATGGCTGATCATCGCGGTGGTCGCCCTCGTCGTGGTGGGTCCGAAGGACCTGCCCATCATGTTGCGCCGCCTCGGCCAGTTCGTGGCGCGGATGCGCGGCATGGCGGCGGAGTTCCGCGCCAGCTTCGATGAGATGGCGCGCCAGTCCGAGCTGGACGACCTGCGCAAGGAAGTCGAGGCCATGCGCCGCGGCCAGATCGCCGACATCGCCTCGCACACCGGCGAGGCCGAGATGCGCTCGACCGTCAGCGAGATCGAGCAGAGCCTGTCCGACGTGGGCGTGCAGCTGCACCCGCCGATGAGCCACCAGTACCCGGCGCCCGAGTCCGCGCCGTCCGTGGAGGTCTCCGAGACCCCGCCCAAGCCGGCGGCGAAGGCGCGGACCCGCAAGCCGAAGGCCGAAACGCCCTCGGCGGCGAAGCCCAAGCCCAAGGCCAAGTCCAAACCCAAGCCGAAGCCGGTGGCGGAAGGCGGGCCCAAGAAGGCGCGCGGCGCCGGGAAGATCGTCGAGGCCGGCTCTTGAGCGACCACAACGCCGACGAAGCCGACATCGAGGCCTCCCGCGCGCCTCTGCTCGACCATCTGCTGGAGCTGCGCCAGCGGCTGATCGTCTGCGTGGCCGCCATCCTGGTGGGCTTCGCGATCTGCTTCGCCTTCGCCGCCCCGCTCTACGAGGCGCTGCTGCGCCCGTTCGAACTGGCGGGCCAGATTTTCGCCGCCCAGCAGAAGGGCGAAGCGCATGGCCCCTTCGACCTGCTCTTCGTGCTCCTAGGCCTCAAAAGCGTGTCGGCGGTGACCGGCGAGAGCCTGAAGCTGGTCTTCACCGCGCCGCTGGAGTTTTTCTTCACCAAGCTGAAGCTCGCGGGCTTCGGTGCGGTGGTGCTGACGTTCCCGGTGCTGGCGTGGCAGACCTACGCCTTCGTCGCCCCGGGTCTCTACAAGCGCGAGCGCCGCGCGTTCCTGCCGTTCCTGCTGGCCGCGCCGGTGCTGTTCCTGATGGGGGCGGCGCTGGTCTACTTCATCATCCTGCCGTTCGTGCTGTGGTTCTCGCTCTCGCAGCAGATCGTGGGCGCCACCGGCATCCAGGTGCAGCTGCTGCCGAAGGTGTCGGACTACCTGACGCTGGTGACGACCCTGCTGCTCGCCTTCGGCCTCTGCTTCCAGCTTCCGGTCGTCCTGTCGCTGCTGGGCATGGCGGGCATCGTCAACTCGGCCATGCTGTGGAAGGGCTGGCGCTATGCGGTGTTCGCCGTGGTGGTGGTGGCCGCCATCGTCACCCCGCCCGACCCGATCAGCCAACTCCTGCTCTCAGGGCCCATCGTCGCGCTCTATTTCATCTCCATCGGCTGCGTGAAGCTGATCGAGAGGCGGCGGAACGCCGAAGAGGACGCCTGATCGCCGCGGGGGAGGTTGGCGCCCCCATCGACGCGCTCTAGAGAAGGCCGCTCCCTTCAACGCAGCAGCCGCCATGCACGACATCCGAGCCATTCGCGAAACCCCCGACGTCTACGAGAAGGCGTGGGCGGCGAAAGGCTCCTCCGGCAAGGTGATGGAGCTCCTCGACCTCGACACGCGCCTGCGCGCGGCGCAGACGGCGGGGCAGGCGGCTCAGGCGGCGCGCAACGAGGCCTCCAAGAAGATCGGCCAGGCCAAGGCGCGCAAGGACGAGGCCGAGGCGAACCGCCTGATGGCCGAGGTCGAGGCGCTGAAGACCGACCTCGCCAACCATGCCGAGATGGAGCGGCTGGCGGGCGAGCACCTGCGGGCCATCCTCTCCAGCCTGCCCAATGTGCCGGCCGCGGACGTGCCCTGGGGCGCGGACGAGAACGACAACGTCGAGGTCCGTCGCTGGGGCGAACCCTTCGCGATCGGCGCGGCCAAGGACCACGCCTCGCTGGGCGAGGCCATGCGCCTGATGGACTTCGAGGCGGCCGCCCGGATGAGCGGCGCGCGCTTCGTGGTGCTGAAGGGCCAGCTGGCCCGGCTGGAACGCGCCATCGGCCAGTTCATGCTGGACCTGCAGACCCGTGAGCACGGCTACACCGAGGTGGCCCCGCCGCTGCTGGTGCGCAGCGAGACCATGTTCGGCACCGGCCAGCTGCCCAAGTTCTCGGACGACCAGTTCGTGGCCTTCCCGGGCCTGGAGAACACCCGCGCCGTCGCCGAAGCGGGCGAGGCGCCCGAAATCCGCTGGCTGATCCCCACCGCCGAGGTCTCGCTCACCAACCTCGTGCGCGAGCAGATCACGCCCGAGGAGGAGCTGCCGCTGCGACTGACGGCGCTCACCCACTGCTTCCGGGCCGAGGCCGGCGCCTCGGGGCGCGACACCCGCGGCATCATCCGCCAGCACCAGTTCCAGAAGGTGGAGCTGGTCTCGATCACGGCCCCCGAGCAGTCGGACGACGAGCACGAGCGGATGGTCGGCTGCGCCGAAGCCGTCCTGAAGCGCCTGGAGCTGCCGTTCCGCACCATGATGCTCTGCAACGGCGACATGGGCTTCTCGGCGCGCAAGACGTACGACCTCGAGGTCTGGCTGCCGTCGGAGGGTCGCTACCGCGAGATCAGCTCGTGCTCCAACTGCGGCGATTTCCAGGCCCGGCGCATGGACGCCCGCGCCAAGAAGGCCGGCGAGAAGGGCACGCGGTTCGTCCACACCCTGAACGGCTCGGGCCTCGCGGTCGGCCGCACGCTCGTGGCGATCATGGAGAACTATCAGGACGAGGGGGGGCGTATCGCCGTGCCGCAGGCGCTGCATCCCTACATGCCGGGGGTCACCCACATCGGGGGTGAGGCGTGAGGATCCTCCTCACCAACGACGACGGCATCCACGCCGACGGGCTGGAGGCGCTCGAACGCATCGCCGCCAAGCTGTCGGACGACATCTGGGTGGTCGCCCCCGAGTACGAGCAGTCGGGCGCGAGCCGGGCGCTGACCCTGTCGGAGCCCATCCGCGTGCGGCAGGTCTCGGAGCGCAAGTTCTCCACCACCGGGACGCCCACCGACTGCGTGATGCTGGGCGTGCACGAGCTGGTGAAGGGCGCCAGGCCCGACCTCGTGCTTTCGGGCGTCAACCGCGGCGCCAACCTCGCCGAGGACGTCACCATGTCGGGCACCGTGGCCGGCGCCATCGAGGGGATGGCCCTCGGCGTGCCGGCGATCGCCATGTCGCAGCAGGGCTTCTACGAGGAGGGGACCAGCTTCGAGGTGGCCGAGGCGTTCGGGCCCGGCATCGTCAGGCAGCTGATGGAGACCGGCTGGCCATCGGACGTGGTCATCAACGTCAACTTCCCGAGCGGCTCGCCGGACGCTGTGACGGCGGTGGAGGTGACGCGCCAGGGCTTCCGCGACGTGCAGGTGCGCCACGCCGAGAAGCGGACCGACCTGCGCGGCAAGGACTACTACTGGATTGGCTTCAAGCCGCTTCGCTCCAGCCCGCCGGAAGGCACCGACCTCCGCGCGCTCTACGAGGGCCGCATCTCGGTGACGCCGCTGCACATCGACCTGACCCACCAGGCGGCGATCCACGACCTGAAGGGACGCCTGGGCGGCGTCCCGCCGAAGGTCTGAGGATGCCGGAGCCCGACGACCGCGCCGAGGGCGCGCCCGAGACCCAGATGGCCAAGCTGGTCCTGGCGCTGCGCTCGCAGGGCGTGACCGATCCGAAGGTGCTGGCCGCGATCGAGACCACGCCGCGGCCGCTGTTCACCCAGGAGCTTTTCCGCGATCGGGCCTACGAGGACTCGGCCCTGCCGATCGCCTGCGGCCAGACCATCAGCCAACCCTTCATCGTCGGGCTCATGAGCCAGGCGCTGAAGATCGACCGACGCGACCGGGTGCTGGAGATCGGCACCGGCAGCGGCTACCAGACCGCGATCCTCTCCAGGCTGGCCCGATTGGTCTATACCGTGGAGCGCTACCGCACGCTGATGCGCGAGGCGGAAGCGCGGTTCAAGGAACTCGGTCTCACCAATGTGATCACCCGCTTCGGCGACGGCGGCGATGGTTGGCCGGAACAGGCGCCTTTTGACCGCATTATGGTCACGGCGGCGGCGCCGGAGGAGCCGAAGGCTTTGCTTTCACAGCTGAAACCCTCAGGGATCCTGGTCGCGCCGATCGGCAAGGGGCCCGTCCAGAGCCTGGTTCGCTATACCGGTGACGGCAAGGGCGGGTTCCATGTCGAGAAGCTGCTGGACGTGCGCTTCGTGCCGCTCCTGGACGGCGTGGCCAAGGAACTTTGAGGTTTCGACACTGCGGCGGAATTGCGGGTTGGCGGGGGCGCCGGCTCGCCGCCATCATGCCCACTGACGCCCCGATGATTCTTCTCAGCGCTACTCCGGAGCGGCGATGACCCAATTCTTCGAGCGAACGGCCCTGATCCTCCTGGCGGGAACCGCGCTCACCGCCTGTGCGGCGCCGCAGTACCCGATCGTCGCGCCGCTCGCCCAGCCGACGCCTGCGCCGGTTGCGCCAGTGGCGGCGGCTCCGGCCATGGCCGCCGCGGCGCCGGAATCGGCGGCGCCTGTCGCGCCGGGCCCGGCCGCTGCGATCGAGACCCAGGCGCTCGCGCCGCTGCCGCCGGCTCCGCCGCCGCCTCCGAGCGAGGCCGACATGGCCATGGCCGCCGCGGAAACGCCGACCGCGCAGGACGCCTTCGCCCGCACCCGGGCCAAGGGTCCGGCGGCCACCTACACCGTCAAGAAGGGCGACACGCTCGGCGGGATCGCCGACAAGCTGGGCGTGGGGCTCAGCGACCTGGCCAAGGCCAATGGGCTCAAGGCGCCCTATCGGCTGCATCCGGGCCAGGTGCTGAAGAACCCCAAGGCGCCCAAGCCCACGCCGGCGACGTCGAAGCCGTCCGCCAAGGCCTCGGGCGGCGAGACCTACACGGTCAAGCCCGGCGACACGCTCTACGGCATCGCCCGCGCCCACGGCGTCAGCGTCGAGGCCTTGCAGGCGGCAAACGGCATGGACGGCCGCGCCTCGATCATGGCCGGGCAGAAGCTGAAGCTGCCCGGGGCCGGAGAGCCGGCGGAGACCGCCGATGCGGCCGACGAGGAGACCGCGCCCGTCGAGCGCGCGGCAAGTCCGCCGCCGCCATCCAAGGCCGCCGAGGCCCCCGCCGCCCCGAGCGGCCTCAAGGGCCGGGCTGCGGGCCGGGTGGTGACGACCACGACCCCGGGCAAGGCCTACAAGGTCAAGCGCGGCGACACCCTGGCCGGAATCGCCGGCCGTCTCGACAGCAGCGTAACCGAGCTCGCGCGGCTCAACCGCCTCAAGAAGCCCTACCGCATCCAGCCGGGGCAGACGATCCGGGGACCGGGCGGATCGGCCAAGGCCTATGTCGTCGTCTCCGGCGACTCCCTGCAGGCGATCGCCGCGCGCTTCAGCGTGACCATCGACCAGCTGCGAGCCGCCAACGGGCTGCGCCGCAACGCCACCGTGGCGCCGGGGCGTCGCCTGCGGCTGCCGTCCGGCTATCGGGACACGGGCCCGATCTCGGCCGCCGAGCCGGAACGGCCGCACTCGTCGTTCGAGGCGCCGCCGCCGGTCGGCCAGACCCTGCCGCCGCCGCGCAGCACCCAGGGACTGCCGCCGTCGCCACAGCCCTACCGGCCGGTGCCGGGCGCGCCCGTGGCCAGCCCGACCCCCAGCGACGGCCAGATCGCCCAGATGGGCCGCGGGCTGTTCATCTGGCCGCTGCGCGGCGAGATCCTCTCGGGCTTCGGCGCCAAGGGCACCAGCCAACGCAATGACGGGGTCGATATCGGCGCCAACGCGGGCGACCCGGTGCGCGCCGCGGCCGGCGGCGAAGTGGTCTATGCCGGAGACCAGGTGCCGGGCTTCGGCAACCTCGTGCTCATCAAGCACGCCGGCGGCTGGGTGACGGCCTATGGCCACCTCGACCGGGTGGACGTGCGGATGCAGGAGAAGGTCGAGCAGGGCCAGCAGATCGGTCAGGCCGGCTCGACAGGCGGCGTCGCCGCGCCCCAGCTGCACTTCGAGGTCCGTTACGCCCCCACGCCTCAGGAGCGCGCGCGGCCTGTCGATCCGGCCCTGGTGCTGCCGAAGTAGGGCGGCCTACAGCGGCAGAGGCTTGCCGAGTTCGCCCGCCAGGTCGCGGATGAACTGCCACGCCACGCGCCCCGATCGCGAGCCGCGAAGCTGCGCCCACTGCAGGGCCCTGCGCTCCAGATCGGGGGCGGCGAGGCCATAGCGCGCCGCGTAGCCCTTCACGGCGGCCAGGTAGGTGGGCTGGTCCATCGGCGGGAAGCCGATCCATAGGCCGAAGCGGTCGGAGACGCTGACCTCCTCCTCGGCGTCCTCGGCGGCCGCAACCAGCCCCCGGTCCTCGGCATGGCCGCGCGGCATCAGGTGACGGCGGTTCGAGGTGGCGATGAACAGCACATTGGCGGGCGGGCCGGAGACGCCGCCCTCGAGGGCCGACTTCAGGGCCTTGGCCGCCGCGGCGCCTTCTTCGAACGAAAGATCGTCGCACAGCACCAGGAAGCGTTCGGGCCGCACGCGAAGCGCGTCGAACAGGCCGGGCAGGGCGGTGACCTCGTCGCGGTCCACCTCGACCAGCCTCAGATCGGACGCCCCGGCGGCCACGGCCATGAACGCCGCCTTGGCGAGTGAGCTCTTGCCCGTCCCGCGCACGCCCCAGAGCAGCGCGTGATTGAAGGGCAGGCCGCCCGCGAAACGCTCCAGGTTCTCGACGAACCGGACCTTTTGCCGGTCGACGCCGACCAGGCTCTCCAGCGGGAGCGGATAGTCCGGCGCGGGGTGGAACGCGCCGGTTGGCGGTTCGTGGCGGAACATTCGCGCGCCGTCGAACGAGACGGGCGCGGGGGCCGTCGGCGCCAGCCGCTCCAGGGCTTCGGCGATACGGGTGAGCAGCGGTAGGGCGTCGCTTTCCATGGGTCTTCGCCATAGAGCGGTCCCGGTTCCATTGCAAAAGGAGGCCTCTGCGCATAGCTTCCGCCGACTTTCGGCGGACCCCCTAGGTTGCTGGGCCCGCCGCGCCCTGTTTCGGAGAGGCCATGTTCGACAATCTAGTCCTGGCGCAGGCGGCGCCGGCCGCGGGCGGCGGCCCAGAGGCGATGCTCATCCAGTTTCTGCCGCTCGTCGCGATCGTCGTCCTGTTCTACTTCCTGATGATCCGGCCGCAGCAGAACCGCGCCAAGCAGCACGCCGCCATGATCAATGCGGTCAAGCGCGGCGACACGGTGGTCCTTTCCTCGGGCATGATCGGCAAGATCGTGCGTGTCGAGGACAAGGAAGTGGGCGTCGAGGTCTCCACCGGCGTCACCGTCAAGGTCGTGAAGTCGATGATCTCCGATGTGCGGGCGCGCGGCGAGCCGGCGCCGGCCAACGACTCCAAGGCCTGATTTCCGGGAAAGCCGCCTTCCGATGCTGATTCTCTCGCGCTGGAAGGTCGTTGTCGTCGTCCTGGCGGTGGTTCTGGGGCTGCTGTTCGCAGCGCCCAACGTGCTGCCTCAGAACGTGCGCGACGACCTGCCCGGTTTCCTGCCCAAGAAGACCCTCAACCTGGGCCTCGACCTCCAGGGCGGCTCCTATCTCCTGATGGGCGTCGACACCGAGGCGCTCCGCAAGGAGCGGCTGACCAATACGATCGAAGACGCCCGGACGCTGCTGCGTGAGGAGAAGATCGCCTTCACCGACCTGGTGGCCGTGAACGGCGAGGCCAGCGTGCGGATCACCGATCCCGAACAGGTCTCCAGCGCCGCGCGCATCCTGCGCAACGGCCTGGGCGTGCCGCTCGCGGGCTCAATCGGCGGCAAGGACGTCGCCATCCAGACGCAGGGCGACCAGCGTATCCGGATCACCTTCGTTGCCGAGGCGCTCGACGCCGAGGCCTCGCGCGCGGTCGAACAGTCGATCGAGATCATCCGCCGGCGGATCGACGAACTGGGCACGCGCGAACCCTCGATCACCCGCCAGGGCACGGACCGCATCGTCGTCCAGGCGCCAGGCGAGAGCGATCCCGACCGCCTGCGCGAGATCATCGGCCAGACGGCCAAGCTGACCTTCCAGATGGTGGACGAGACCGCCGACCTCGCCGCCGCCCAGACCGGTCGCGTGCCGCCGGGCGAAGTCATGCTGCCATCCACCGACAACTATTCACCGGCCTATGTGGTCAAGCGCCGCGCGCTGGTGACCGGCGAGATGCTGACCGGCGCCCAGGCGACGTTCGACCCGCAGACGGGCCGTCCGGTGGTGAGCTTCCGCTTCAACAGCCAGGGCGCGCGCCGCTTCGGCGACGCCACCAGCCAGAACATCGGCAAGCGTTTCGCCATCATCCTGGACGGGAAGGTCATCTCGGCGCCGGTCATCCAGAGCGCCATCACGGGCGGATCCGGCCAGATCAGCGGCAACTTCACGACCGAAAGCGCCAACAACCTCGCCATCCTGCTGCGCGCCGGCGCCCTGCCGGCCCCGCTGAAGGTGGAAGAACAGCGCACGGTGGGCGCCGAGCTGGGCGCCGACGCCATCCAGGCCGGCAGCGTCTCGGCGATCGTCGGGCTCGCGGCCGTCATCGTCTTCATGATCCTGATCTACGGCCTGCTGTTCGGTGGGGTCTCGGTGGTCGGCCTTCTGGTGAACGGCCTCCTGATCATCGCGGTGATGAGCGTCACCCAGGCGACACTGACTCTGCCCGGCATCGTGGGCCTGATCCTGACTCTGGCCGTGGCGGTCGACGCCAACGTGCTGATCTACGAGCGGATGCGCGACGAGATCCGCGCCGGGCGTCCCGTGGCCACCGCCATGGACTCAGGCTTCTCCCGCGCCATGGGAACGATCATGGACGCCAATATCACCACGATCCTGGCGGCGCTCATCATGTTCCAGTTCGGGTCGGGGCCGGTGAAGGGCTTCGCCTGGACGCTCTCCGTCGGCGTGGTCACCACGGTGTTCAGCGCCGTCCTCGTCACCCAGGTGCTTCTGGCCTGGTGGTTCCGCGCCACCCGACCGAAGACACTGCCGATCGCTTAGGAAGGGCCTCGCCATGACGTTCTGGCCCCTGATCAAGGTCCTGCCGGTCCAGACGAACCTGAAGTTCGTCCGCTTCGCCGTCATCGGCGGGATCGCTTCGATTGTCGCCGTCATCGCCTCGCTCGCGCTGGCCCTCTATCCGCTCAAGCCGCCGTGCTTCGGTCTCGCTTGCGGCATCGACTTCAAGGGTGGCACGGTCCTCGAGATCACCACGGCGCCCAAGGCCGTCGATCTGCACGCCGCGCGGGGCGCGGTCTCGACGCTGAAGCTGGGCGACGTCCAGGTGCAGGCGTTCGGCGCGGCCTCGTCGGCCGTGGTTCGCTACCAGGTCCCCGAGAACGATCAGAACGGCGCCACGACCCTGGCCGTGAAGGCCAAGCTCGCGCAGGTCCTGCCGGGCGTGAAGTTCGTCCGCACCGACACCGTCGGCGCCAAGGTCTCGGGCGAGCTGCTGCAGAAGGGCGTGCTGGCCCTCGGGCTCGCGATCCTGCTGATGCTGGTCTACATCTGGTTCCGGTTCGAGCTTCAGTTCGGCTTGGGCGCCGTGGCGGCGCTGTTCCACGACGTGATCCTGACCTTCGGGCTGATCGCGATCATGCGGATCGAGTTCAACCTCCAGGCCATCGCCGGCATCCTGACCATCATCGGCTATTCGATGAACGACACCGTCGTGGTCTTCGACCGCCTTCGTGAGAACCTGCGCAAGTACAAGCGTATGCCGCTCCGCGATGTGATCGACCTGTCGATCAACGAGATGCTGACGCGGACGATCATCACCAGCCTCACCGCGGTGATCGCGCTGGTGGCCCTGGCGGCCTTCGGCGGCCCGACCCTGTTCGGCCTGTCGATCATCATGCTGTTCGGCATCCTGATCGGCACCTATTCGTCGATCTACGTGGCCGCCCCGGTGATCATGCTGTGGGGCGTGAAGCGCAGCGACGAGCCGGCCGAACCGATGAAGCCCGCCAACGCCCGGCCCTAGGAGGCCCAAGTGGCCCGTGACGCGCCCCAGATCGACGCTTACGGCGACGGCGGCTTCCGCCTGTCGGGGGCGTGGCGCGACGGCTCGGTGCTGATCCTGGGCGACGAGCCGCGCGACTGGGCGGTGTCGGACGTCGCCGAGCTCGATCTGGCGGCGCTGGCGCCGGTCCTGGAGGCCGGCGCGGCTGACGTCGAATTCGTGCTGATCGGCATGGGAGCCCGAAACGCCCTGCCGCCGCGCGAGCTGCGCGACGGGCTCCGCGCGGCGGGCATCGGGCTGGAGTTCATGGACACGCCCTCGGCGGCCCGGCTCTACAACCTGCTCACCTCGGAAGGCCGCCGGCTGGCTGCGGCCCTGATCGCCGTCTGAGGGTCAAGCCGGCTCGCTTCCAGCCTGAAACGAAACACCCTATACCTCTGCCGTAGGGCAGGAGACATAGAGGGCAAGTTCAATGGCTGGGTTACTCGCCAATCTCCGAAATACGATGATCGTCAGCTTCCTGTTGGCGCTGGTCATCATCGCGGGCTACCGGGTTCACTACGGCGCGACGGACGCCATATTCTGGCAGGCCATCTTCCGCTGGCTGCACGTGCTGGCCGGCATCATGTGGATCGGTCTGCTCTACTACTTCAACTTCGTGCAGATCCGGAAAATGCCGGAGATCCCCGCCGAGCTGAAGCCGGGCGTCAGCAAGTACATCGCTCCCGAGGCGCTGTTCTGGTTCCGCTGGGGCGCGTTCTTCACCTGGCTGATGGGCGTGATCCTGGCCTGGGACCGCGGCTTTCTGATCCAGGCCTACACCCTGGGCGCCACCGAGGGCTTCGCCAACTGGGGCCACACCTTCATCGGCCTCGGCATGTGGCTGGGCACCATCATGTTCCTGAACGTGTGGGTGTTCATCTGGCCGGCGCAGAAGATCGCGCTGGGGCTGGTCGAGGGCGACGCCGACGCCAAGGCCCGGGCGGGCCGCACGGCGATGCTGTTCTCGCGCACCAACACCCTGTTGTCGGTGCCGATGCTGGTCTGCATGACCTTGAACCAGACGCTCGCCGGCTGAGGCCGGGCGCGCCGAGACTTGGGAGGGGCCCGCCACCATGGCGGGCCCTTTTCGTTGGAAGAGCATGGACGACGATCTCGACGACCTGATCCGCCGCGTGGACCCCGACCGCTGGCTCTCCAGCCGATTCGTCGAGGACGCGGCCACGCGCGCCGACGTGATCGCGATCTACGCCTACGACCACGAGCTGGGCCGCGCGCCGCGCGTGGCGTCGAACCCGCTGCTGGGCGAAATCCGGCTGACGTGGTGGCGCGAGATGCTGGACGAGACCTACGAGGGCCGCCACGTACGCCACCATCCCGCGGCCCAGGCGCTGGCGGCGGCGATCGAACGCCGGGGCCTGCCGCGAGAGCCGCTGGAAGCGATGATCGACGCCCGCTACCGCGAGCTCGACGCCACGCCGATGAACGAGACCGAGGCGCTCGACTGGGCGCGCGACACGGGCGGCCGGGCCGCCGAGGCCGCCGCCCGCATCCTGGACCCCGCGGCCAAGGCGGACCTGGCCCACGCGCCCGGCGCGGTCTGGGCTTTGGGGCGGCGGCTGCCCGATCAGCCCGACCTGCGGCCGGCGTTCGACAAGGTGCTGACTACCGCCAAGACCGCGGTGCGGATGATCGGGGTCCAGGCCTTTCCGGCGGTCGCGCACGCGGTGCTCGCCGGGCGGCCGAACCCGTCGGAATTCGCCAAGCGCTGGCGGCTCACGCTCGCCGTGGCGCGAGGGAAGATCTGACCTACTCGGCCGGCTCCAGCGTCGGCGCGCCTTCGGCCCAGGCCTTCAGGTCGGCCAGGGCGCGCTCGCCCATCAGCCGTTTCTTGATCCGGGTCTTCTCCTTGGCGCCCAGCCGGCGGCCCTCGGCGTCGCGCTTGGGCGGGGCCATCGGCGGCAGGAGCCCGTAGTTGATGTTCATCGGCTGGAACGAGCCCGAACCGCCTTCCAGGTGCCCGCCAGTGATGTGGCCCACCAGGCCGCCAAGGGCCGTGGTGGCGGGCGGCGCCTCGATCGGCCGGCCCAGGCGCTCGGCGGCGGCGAAGCGGCCGGCCAGCAGGCCCACGGCGGCGCTTTCCACATAGCCCTCGACGCCGGTGACCTGGCCGGCGAACCGCAGGCGCGGGTCGGCTTTCAGCCGCAGCGAGGCGTCGAGCAGGCGCGGCGAGTTGATGAAGGTGTTGCGGTGCAGGCCGCCCAGGCGGGCGAACACGGCCTTTTCCAGGCCCGGGATCATGCGGAAGATCTCGCTCTGGGCGCCGTGCTTCAGCTTGGTTTGGAAGCCGACCATGTTCCAAAGCGTGCCCAGCGCATTGTCCTGGCGCAGCTGAACGACCGCCCAGGGCTTTTCATCGGGCTTATGGGCGTTGGTCAGGCCCACGGGCTTCATGGGACCGTGCCGCAGGGTTTCGCGACCGCGCTCGGCCATCACCTCGATCGGCAGGCAACCGTCGAAGTAGGGCACGTGCTCCCAGTCTTTGAACTCCGACTTCGGACCGGCGAGCAGGGCGTCGATGAACGCTTCGTACTGGTCCCTGTCCATCGGGCAGTTGATGTAGGCGGCCGCGTCGCCGCCCGGGCCTTCCTTGTCGTAGCGCGACTGGCGCCAGGCCACGTCCATGTCGACCGAGTCGAAGTTCACGATCGGGGCGATGGCGTCGAAGAACGAGAGCTGGCCTTCGCCGGTGAGCGCCAGGATCGCATCGGACAGCGCCGGCGAGGTGAGGGGGCCGGTCGCCACGATCACGCTGTCCCACTCGGCCGGCGGCAGGCCTGCGACCTCGCCCCTTTCGATGGCCACCAGCGGATGGGCTTCCAGCCGCTCGGTGACGGCCAGCGAGAAGCCGTCGCGATCCACGGCCAGCGCGCCGCCCGCGGGCACCTGGTGGGCGTCGCCGGCCGACATGATGACGGAGTCGAGCGCGCGCATCTCGGCGTGCAGCAGGCCCACGGCGTTGCCCGCCCAGTCGTCGGCGCGGAACGAGTTGGAACAGACCAGTTCGGCGAGCTGGTCGGTCTTGTGCGCGTCGGTGCCGCGCACGGGCCGCATCTCATGGAGGACCACCGGGACGCCGGCGCGGGCGAGCTGCCAGGCGGCTTCCGAGCCGGCCAGACCGCCGCCGATCACGTGAACAGGCTTCATCGACATGCGTGGCTAACTAGCAACGAACGGGCGGGATCGCGAGCGGGGCCTTGAATGACGGCGCAGCCGTAGCAGATTGCACTCATACGGATCGCCGAATCGTCGCGTGCGCAGATCCGACCGGGGATGTGGATGAGCCGCTTTTCGCCGAGTGACGCCGCCCTTGAGGGGTTCCGGCTGTCCAGGACCCACCCCGGCATGCTGCTCGCCTGGAGCGCCGTCTATTTCGGCGGCCTGCTGCTGATCTTCCTGGTGATGACCGCCACCCTGGGGCCGGAGTTCATCGCGGTCGCGCGCAAGGACGGCTTCTTCAGCGGCGACCTCGACGACATCAGCGAACTGCTCGCCCACTCGCTGCCGGCGTTCCTGCTGGTGCTCGGGCTATCGGCGCTGCTCTGGTCGATCATGACGGCCGGGGTTCTTCGGCTGGTTCTGCGGCCGTCCGAGCACGGCTTCGCGCACCTCAAGGTCGGGCGCGACGAACTGCGCCTGACGCTGGCCAACCTGCTCTGCGTCGGCATCTATGTGGCGACGGCCATCGTGGGGATCGTGCTCTACCAGGCGGCCAGGCAGTCGGGCCCGATCGCCACGGCGGTGGTGGTGCTGGGCGCCCTGGCTTTCGTGTTCTGGGTCGGCGTGCGCCTGTCGCTGCTGCTGCCCACCGTGTTCCAGACCGGCAAGATCTCGCTGGCCGACGCGTGGGGCCGCACCAAGGGCCACTACTGGCCGCTGCTGGGCATGCTGCTGCTGGCGGCCATCTGCTATGTGATGGTCTGGGTCGTTTTCGCGGTGATCAGCGTGATCCTCGTGGCCGTGTCCGGCGGCGGCGACGCCTTGCAGGACATGACCCACCTCAATGTGGTGACCGCGCTGTCCGCGGTGCTCACCCTCATCATGCAGTTCCTGCTGCAGGTGTTGCAGATCGTCATGATCTATGCGCCGACCGCGGTGGCCTATCGCGAGATCACCGGCGAGGCCGACCCGGAGGCCTTTTAGGCGGTCGCGCTGGGTCTGGCGCTCACCCGTTCGTGCCAGGCCTTCACGTTCGAGAATTTCTCGGGCAGGGGCAGGCCGATCCAGTCGGCGAAGTCCACGGTCGTCAGCGCGCAGATGTCGGCCATGCCGTAGGCCTCGCCGCCGACGAACGGCCGTTCGGCCAGCTCACGGTCCAGCCAGCTCAGCCCACCCGCGTAGTTCTCCCGGTTGGATTCCCCGAAGTCCTTGTGCTGCTTGATGAGCGCGGCGGTGCGCGGGTGGGCGTGGCGCCAGAACATGCCGACCGGGTTCATCACCACGAACTCGATCCGCCGGATCCACATGTCGGTCAGCGCGCGCTCGACGGGCGTGGCCCCGAACATCGGCGGGTCGGGATGTAACTCGTCGAGATAGCGGCAGATGGCCACCGTCTCGGAAATCGCCGCGCCGTCGTCGAGGACGAGGGTCGGCACCTGGCCCAGCGAGTTGCGCGCCCGGTGCTCAGGGCTCTTGTGCTCGCGCTTCATGAGGTCGACCGGCGTTTCGGGCAGGTCGATCCCCTTCTCCGCCAGGAAGATGCGCACACGCCGCGGGTTCGGCGCCGGGTTCGGCGCGCCATAGAGGATCATGCGGGGCTCCGGTCGATTGGCGGACGGGGCTAGGCTATGAGCAGGACCTTCAAGTGACCAGTCCGGAGTTCGCCATGCCCAGCCGCCGTTCCGTCCTTTCCGGCCTGGGCGCCGCGGCCGTGGCGGCCACGGGTGTCCGGGCGGCGACGCCCGACGCCGACGCCCGGCTCGCCGCGCTGCTGGCCCGGCAGATGGACGAATATCTGGCGCTGTCGCCTGAGGCGGCGGCCAATCTGCTGACCGGCGCGCGCGGCGAGGCGGCGCGGGCGAAGCTGGACGACCGTTCGCCGGCCGGCAAGGCGGCCGCCGCCGACGCGGCCCGGCGGTGGCGGGGCGAGCTGGCGGCGGTCGACCGCGCGGCGCTGTCGCCGGCCATGCAGACCGATTTCGACTGCGCCGCCTTCGCCTGCGAGATGCTGGCGCGGATGTCGCCGCTGTACGGCTTCCAGGACCACGCGTTGCGGCCGGGGCCGTACGTGGTGAGCCAGATGTCGGGCGCCTACTACTGGCTGCCGCAGGACTTCGGGCGCGCCCGGATCGAAAGCCGCGCCGACGCTGAGGCCTATCTCTCGCGTCTTTCGGCCTTCGCGGGCGCCCTGGACGGCGAGACGGCGCGCATCCGGATCGACGCCGCCGCCGGCGTGGCGCCGCCCGACTTCATCCTGGCCCGCACGCTCGGCCAGCTCGCGGACCTGCGCGAGGGGATGGCTGCGACCTTGGCCGACGGCCCGGCGGGCCGCGCCGGGGCGGAGGCGGACGCGGTCGGGGCGGGGGCCCGGAAGATCCTCCAGGCCGAGGTCGCGCCCGCCATAGCGCGGCAGATGGCGGCGCTGGCGGTGCTCCAGCCCGGCGCGACGTCCGAGGCCGGCGTCTGGCGGCTGCCCGATGGCGAGGCCTGGTACGCGCTGGCGCTGCGCTCCAACACCACCGTGGCGACGCCGCCGGCCGCGATGCACCAGCTGGGTCTGGCGACCTTCTCCGAGCTGAGCGCCGAGCTGGACGGTTTGCTGCGGGCGCAGGGGTTCACCGCGGGAACCGTGGCGGAACGGGTGAAGGCGCTCGATCACGATCCGCGCCTGCTCATGCCCGACGACGACGCTGGCCGCGCCAGGGTGCTGCAGTACGCTCGCGCCCAGCTCACCCACGTCCAGGACCTGCTGCCGCGGGCGTTCCGCACCCTGCCGGATCGCGACATTGTCGTACAGCGGACGCCGACGGCCATCGAGGCGGGGGCGCCGGGCGCCTTCTACGACGCTCCGCCGGCCGACGGCTCGCGGCCCGGCGTCATCTCCATCAACCTGAAGACCACGGCCGAATGGCCCACCTGGCGGCTCAAGACCCTGCTGTGCCACGAGGGCGACCCGGGCCACCACCTGCAGGCGGCGGTGTTCCGCAAGGCGGCGGGCGCGGATGCGCCGCTCTACAAGCACTTCGCCGAGTTCTCGTCGTACGTGGAGGGCTGGGCGCTCTACGCCGAACAGGTGGCGGTCGAGATGGGCGCCTACGAGGACGACCCGTTCGGCCGGATCGGGGCGGTGCAGTCGGCGCTGTTCCGCGCGGCCCGGATCGTGGTCGACACCGGCCTGCACCACCAGCGCTGGAGCCGCGCCGAGGCGACCCGCTGGATGGTGGAAAACGCCGGCGAACAGCCCGCTTCGGCCCAGCGGGAGATCGACCGCTACTGCGTCTATCCCGGCCAGGCCTGCGCCTTCATGGTCGGGCGGCTGGAATTGCTGCGGGTGCGCGAGGCGGCGCGCCAGCGGCTGGGCGCGGCCTTCGACGTGCGCGACTACCACGAGGCCGTGCTGCGCGCCGGGCCCGTACCGATGGAGGCCCTGGCGCGGGTGGCGGGTTAGGCGCTCGCGAGTTCCTTCTTCCTCGCGCCGCTGCGCTTGCGCTGCCGCTCCAGCAGCTCGGCCAGATAGCGGCCGGTCCAGCTCCTGGGGTTGACCGAGACGTCCTCGGGCGAGCCCTGGGCCACGATCTCGCCCCCGCCGTCGCCGCCCTCGGGACCGAAGTCGACCAGCCAGTCGGCCGTCTTCACGACGTCGAGGTTGTGCTCGATGACAACGACGGTGTTGCCTTGGTCGGCCAGTTCGTGGAGCACCTCCAGCAGCTTCTTCACGTCCTCGAAGTGCAAGCCGGTGGTAGGTTCGTCGAGGATGTAGAGCGTCTTGCCGGTCGCCCGCCGCGACAACTCCTTGCTGAGCTTCACCCGTTGGGCCTCGCCGCCCGACAGCGTGGTCGCCTGCTGGCCCACCTTGATGTAGCCGAGCCCCACCTGCTTCAGCGTCTCCATCTTCTCGCGGATCGGTGGGACGGCCTTGAAGAAGTCGGCGGCCTCTTCCACCGTCATATCAAGCACATCGGCGATGTTCTTGCCCTTGAAGAGGATCTCCAGGGTTTCGCGGTTGTAGCGCCGGCCGTGGCAGACGTCGCAGGTGACGTAGACGTCCGGCAGGAAGTGCATCTCGATCTTGATGAGCCCGTCGCCCTGGCAGGCCTCGCAGCGGCCGCCCTTGACGTTGAAGCTGAAGCGTCCAGGGCCGTAGCCTCGCGCCTTGGCCTCCGGCAGGCCGGCGAACCAGTCGCGGATCGGCTGGAAGGCGCCGGTGTAGGTGGCCGGATTCGATCGCGGGGTGCGCCCGATCGGGCTCTGGTCGATGTCGATGACCTTGTCGAAGTGCTCCAGCCCCTCGATCCGCTCGTGCGGCGCCGGGCCGTCCGAGGCGTTGTGCAGGCGCCGCGCGGCGGCCTTGTAGAGAGTCTCGATCGTGAAGGTCGACTTGCCGCCGCCCGAGACGCCCGTGATGCAGGTGAAGGTCCCGACCGGAATCTCGGCGGTGACGTTCTTCAGATTGTTGCCCGTGGCGCCGATGACGCGCAGCACCTTCTTCTTCGAGATCGGCCGGCGATTCTCGGGCACGGCGATCTCTCGGGCGCCCGAAAGGTACTGGCCGGTGATGCTCTTGGGATTGGCCATGATGTCGGCCGGCTTGCCCTCGGCGATCACGTGGCCGCCGTGGACGCCCGCGGCGGGGCCCATGTCGATCACGTGATCGGCCGTGAGGATCGCCTCCTCGTCGTGCTCGACCACCAGCACCGAATTGCCCAGGTCGCGCAGGCCCTTGAGGCTCACCAGCAGGCGGGTGTTGTCGCGCTGGTGCAGGCCGATCGACGGTTCGTCCAGCACATAGAGCACGCCCGTCAGGCCCGAGCCGATCTGGCTGGCCAGCCGGATGCGCTGGCTTTCGCCGCCGCTCAGCGTGCCCGAGTTGCGCGACAGGTTGAGATAGTCGAGGCCCACGTTCACCAGGAACCGCAGCCGGTCGTTGATCTCCTTCAGGATCCGCCGGGCGATTTCCATCTGCTTATCGGTGAGCTGGCCCTCCAGCCCCTCGAACCATTCCTGGGCGTGCTTGATGGAGAGGCGCGAGATCTCGCCGATGTGCCGGGCGGCGATCTTCACGGCCAGCGCCTCCGGCTTCAGGCGGAAGCCCTCGCAGGCCGTGCACGGCGTCTCGGACTGGTAGCGGCCCAGTTCCTCGCGCACCCAGGACGAGTCGGTCTCGCGCCAGCGCCGTTCCAGGTTGGGCAGCACCCCCTCGAAGGTCTTGTTGACCTCGTACTTGCGGGCGTTGTCCTCGTAGACGAAGCGGATCTTCTCGTCGCCCGAGCCGTGGATCACCACCTGCCTGGCCTGTTCGGGCAGCTTCCAGAACGGCTCGTCCATCGAGAAGCCGTAGTGGCGCGCCAGCGCCTGCAGCGTCTGGGTGTAGAGCGGCGAGGGGCCCTTGGCCCAGGGGGCGATGGCGCCCCTGTGCAGGCTCTTGTCCTTGTCGGGCACGATCAGGTCGGCGTCGAAGGCCAGCTTCGCGCCCAGGCCGTCGCACACGGGGCAGGCGCCGTAGGGATTGTTGAACGAGAACAGCCGCGGTTCGATCTCGCTGATCGTGAAGCCCGAGACCGGGCAGGCGAACTTCTCGGAGAAGATGATCCGCCGCGGCTCCTCCTCGCCCGGGTCCTTGTCGGCCCATTCGGCCACGGCGATGCCGTCGGCGAGGCGTAGCGCCGTCTCGAGGCTGTCGGCGTAGCGGCTCTCGAGGCCGTCGCGGGTGACGAGGCGGTCCACGACGATGTCGATGTCGTGCTTGAACTTCTTGTCGAGGGTCGGCGCGTCCTCGATAGGGAAGAACTCGCCGTTGACCTTCACCCGCTGGAAGCCCGCCTTCTGCCACTCGGCGAATTCCTTGCGGTACTCGCCCTTGCGGCCGCGCACGACGGGCGCCAGCAGGTAGATCCGCACGCCCTCGGGCAGGGCGTTCAGCTTGTCGACCATCTGGCTGACGGTCTGGCTCTCGATCGGCAGGCCGGTGGCGGGCGAGTAGGGCACGCCGACCCGCGCCCAGAGCAGGCGCATGTAGTCGTGGATCTCGGTGACCGTGCCGACGGTGGAGCGCGGATTGCGGCTGGTGGTCTTCTGCTCGATGGAGATGGCCGGCGACAGGCCCTCGATCAGGTCTACGTCGGGCTTGCTCATCAGCTCCAGGAACTGGCGCGCGTAGGCCGACAGGCTCTCCACGTAGCGCCGCTGGCCCTCGGCGTAGATCGTGTCGAAGGCGAGCGAGCTCTTGCCCGAGCCCGACAGTCCGGTCAGCACCACCAGCTCGCCGCGCGGGATGTCGACGCTGACGTCCTTGAGGTTGTGCTCGCGCGCGCCCCGCACGCGGATGAAGTTCTGGTGGTCGGCCATGCTGTCCCGGAAACACGGAAGGCTCGCGAAGGGTCCTTCGGCGAGACCGCCTAATGTAGGTGACGGGACTCACGCATAACACGGGAACGCATAGGGAACAAAGCGACGGCCCCTTGCGCGAGGGCGGCCTGCTGACACCACGTTGTCAGCAGGGGGAACGGGTTAGGCCCGCCGCCGTCCCGCCCAGCCATAGAGCAGAGCCATCACGCCCGCGTAGGCCAGCAGGGCCAGGATCGGCGCGGCCGGGAAGTTCTCGGGAACCAGGGCCAGGGGCGCGCCCTTGTTGGTCGCCACGATCAGGCCCGACAGCGCGACATTGAACAGGCTCTCGCCCACGATCAGGCCCGAGACGGCCAGCACGCCGAGGCGGCGCGCGGACTCGCCGTCGGGGCGCTTGCCGACGCGGCGGTCGTAGAGCCAGCCCGCGACGGCGCCCAACACCACCGGCAGGGTCAGGGTGGCGGGCAGGTAGATCGCCATGCCCACGCCCAGCGGCGGCAGGCTGTATTTCTTCGTGCGGCGCAGAAGCTCGTCGACGATCACGAGCCCCACGCCGATCAGGCCGCCGATCCCGATCAGGCTCCAGTCGAGGTCGCCGCCGATGACCCCCTTGGCGATGGTGGAGATCAGGGTGGCCTGCGGCGCCGGCAGGGGGTCGTTGGCGATGCCCTGCATGGCCGCGCCCGCGAAGCCGTTCGAGCGGTTCAGCAGGTCCAGGATCGGCGGGATCACGGCCGAGCCGGCGATCACCCCCACCACCAGGGCCGCCTGCTGCCGCCAGGGCGTGGCGTCGACGAGTTGGCCGGTCTTGAGATCCTGGAGGTTGTCGTTGGCGCTGACCGCGACGGCGATGAGCGCGCCGGTGATCAGGAGGGCGAAGGCGGTCAACGGCTGCGGATCGCCCAGGGTGAGCCCGGCGCCGATGGCGGCCACGATGAGGGCGGCGCCCAGCACCGAGAGGATGGCCATGCCCGAGACGGGACTGTTGGACGATCCGATGAGCCCCGCCATGTAGCCGCACACCCCGGCCACCAGGAACCCGGCGACGGCGATATAGGCCAGCGCCGCGATGGTCAGGGGGACCGTCAGGGGCGCCAGCGGTCCCTGGCCCAGGAAGTTGGCGATCAGCAGGCCCATCGGGATCAGGCACAGCGCCGAGACCGCGCCCACGACGCCGATCGGGATGTCCTGTTCGGCGCGCGCCACGCCCTGGCCGCCCGCCCGGGCGCTCTGGGCGGCCAGGGCGCCGAGGAGGCCGCGCCAGACGGGGGCGGCCAGCTTGGCGAGCGTCCAGATCGCCGAGACGCCGATGGCGCCCGCGCCGATGAAGCGGACCTTGCTGGTCCAGATGGCGCCCGCCGCGTCGGCGGCCGAGGCGGCGAGGTCGGGATGCAGGCTGGTGAGGATGGGCACGAGCACGCCCCAGGCGATGATCACGCCGGCGAGCATCGCCATGCCCACCGCGACGCCCATCAGGTGGCCGGCGCCCACCAGGGCCAGCGACATGGAGAGCCCCGCGCCCGTCGCGCCGCCCGCGCCGAAGCGGAAATAGCCCGCCACCTCGCCCGCCAGCGCCCGCGTGCCGACCGCCAGCGCATAGAGCGCGGAGCCGACCGATCCCAGGATGATCGCCGCCAGCCCCAGCTGGCCGTCAGCGGCCGCTTCGGCGCTGTCGCCGCGCACGCCCGAGCCCACCTTGAGGACTTCGGCGGCGGCGACGCCTTCGGGGTAGGGCAGCGGCGATTGCGTCACCAGCGCGCGACGCAGCGGCACCGTGTACATCACGCCCAGCACCCCGCCGATCGCGCAGAGGCCGAAGGTGGTCCAGAAGGGAAAGCCGGTCCATGCGCCCAGGATCACCAGGCCGGGCAGGACGAAGATCACCGCCGCCATGGCGCCGGCGGCCGAGGCCACCGTCTGGACGATGTTGTTTTCCCAGATCGTCGCGTCCTTGAACCCGCGCAGCAGGGCCATGGAGATGATCGCGGCGGGGATCGAGGTGGCGACGGTCAGGCCGACCTTGAGGCCCAAGTAGACGTTGGCCGCCGTGAACACGAGGGTTATCAGGATGCCGAGCAGAACGCCCCGGACCGTGAGCTCCACCCTTCGGGCCGAGCCTTCCGCCGCCAAAGCCGTCATTCAGCCCAACTCCAGGAAGCCAACCGCTGGAGCCTGTTAGACCCCGAGTTCCGGCGCGGCTCAAGGCGTGGGGGCGGCTAGAACCTGATCTTGTAGGCGAGACCGTTGGCGTCGAGGCTGAGGCCCTGATCGTCGAACCAGTCGTCCTTGGCGGGGATTTGGCTGTCGAGCCGCGCGCCGCCCTCGAAAGCGCCGCTGCGACGCATCTGCAGCGGCTGGCGCAGCGGTGCGTGCGGCTCGGGGATTTTCGCCAGTCTCACCGCCGGCTTTTCCGTCTGCGCGCTCGTCCGGTCGGGCTGCTTGGCCGCCTGCGATGGAAGCCCGCCCGCGAGAGCGGGGGTGGCGGCGAGCGTCAGGGCGAAAGCGGCGGCGATGCGCCGCGCCGAGCGGGGCAAGAGAGTGTCCTCCGATTGGGGTTGCTCTCATGCAACGGTCTAATATGACTTTGGTTTCAGCTTCCTTCAGGCGCCCCGTTAATTCGGGGCCTGGATCACGGAGAATGCGCCTCAGGCCCGTTCGATGCGGGCGGCATAGCATCCCATGCCAGCGTAGTGCGCTTGGATGTAGGCGACGCCGGGAACCGCCAGGAGGCGTTCGATCGGCTCGGCCAGGGCCGATCCCGGCGCGACCTCCGCGTCGATCATCATCCCGTGATCGTCGAAGGCGCGCAGGGAGATGTGCGGCCGGACAGCCAGGGCTGGCGGAATCTCGTCGACAGTGCGTCGGGTCTCGCGGGCGCACTCGCGCACGTAGATGGCGTGGCTCGCGCGGAAGGGCGTGTCGGCCGGCTGATGCTCGTAGTTCATCAGCAGCAGGGTCTCGCCCCTGGGGGCGTCCTCCAGCGTGATGCGGCACGGGAAACCCTGGTCCGAGGTCGCGGTGTGGCGCAGGATTCCGCGTTCGGCGAGCGCCTCGTCCGATAGGCCGAACAGGGGCTGGAACGGCTCGACTCCGAGCCCGGTAACGGTGAACGACATGGCTGGCCTCCTGTGGCCAGGAACATCGATCGACCGCCGCGCGAGGCCAATGTGGCCATCCCAACACATGTCCGAAAGCCGCGAGCCCGGAGGCTAGGCTAGGCCAGGCAAGGCTCCCTTCGGACGGCCTCGGCCGCGGCGGCTTCCAGCACTTCGACCACCGGGGACTCGCGCGCTTCGCGGGCGACCGCTTCGCCCAGGCGCACGGCGGCCGCGGCGAAGGCCGGTTCGCGGAGGAGGCGACGGAGCGCCTTGGCGATCTCCTCCGTGCTCGCCGTCGGCGGCAGCGACAGGCCGGCGCCCCGCTCGGCGACGCGCACGGCGTTGTCGTTCTGGTCGCGGCCGTGGGGGACGACCAGCAGCGGGCGCCGATGCGTGAGGGCGCGGGTGACCGTGCCGTGTCCGCCGTGGGTGACCACGACCGCGGCTTCCCGCATGACGAGGTCGTGCGGCGCGCTTTCGACGAGGCGGGCGTTGGCGGGCGGGTCCAGCGCCTCGGCGGGGATGCTGCCGCCGAGCGTGACGAGCACCCGGACGGGCAGGTCCGCCGCGGCGTCCATCACCCGCTGCAGGACGGCCGCATGGTTCTGGAAGGTGGTCGAGAAGCCGACCATGACGAGCGGCCGCGTGTCGCCGGCGTCCCATGGCGAGGTCCAGGGCTTGGCCCAGGCCGGCTGGTCGAGCTGGGGCCCGACATACTTATAGCTGGGCGGCAAGGTCTCGGGCGCGAAGTCGAACGCCCGGGCCGTGGCCAGCAGGTTGGCGACGGCGGCCTTGTCCTGGTCGACCAGATGCGTCAGCGGCTTCAGGCCCAGCGCGGCGCGGGCGGCGTTGACGGCGGGCAGGCCGCTGTCGAACACCTCGACCAGCATGGCGGCGATCTCGGCGTGCTGAGCGCGCTCGGCCTCGGTGCGGGCGGGGGGCAGGCCCGGCCCCACCGGCGGCACGCCCGGGATCGGCGACAGGCTGATGTTGGCCTGGAGAATGGCGAACGGCTGGCCCACGGCCTCGCAGCCGACGGGCACGCCGAACAGGAATTCGCTGGTCACCACCAGGTCGGCCGGCTCGCGCGCCAGTTCCTCCATCAGATCCTCGGCATAGGCCAGCGCCGGACCGGCCCACACCTCGGAGATCACCTGGACGAAGCCTTCAGGCCCTTCGTACGCCCAGTCGCGAGAGGCGTCGGTCGCCGGCGTGCGATCCGGACGGCTGGGCGCGCGGGTCCAGGAGATGAAAGTCGCGCCGGAGGCCTCGGCCTCGGGCCGGTTGCAGGCGTCGCCCAGCACGCGGACGCGGTGGCCGCGGGCGACCAGCTTGCGCGCGACGGTGAGCGCGGGGGCGACGTTGCCGCCGCCTTCCCAGAGGGTGAACAGAAACGATTTCGGGGTCTTGGTCATGGGGGTGGTCCGGATGGAGTTGTCGGAAACGCTTTACGCGGGGTCGGCGAGGGCGGCTTCAATGAGCCGCGCCATGAGGGCCTGGAGCTCGGAGATCGGCCGCTGCATGTCGCGGCGGATGAGCTTCCAGATGTAGAGGTCGGTGGCGACGACGAGGGCGTCGAGCCGGCGCTGGGCGGCGTCGGGGGCGAGACCTTCCAGAGCGCCGGCGAACACGCGAGCCACCCAGCCCCGGTGCTCGGCCCGGCCCATATCGGCGAAGTGGCGAAGGGGTGGGAGGCGATCTTCCTGGGCCAGGACCCGCATGACGGTGTCGCCCGTGCGCTCGTAGTCCTGGATCACCGCGCGGGCCACGGAGAGGGGATCGGGGTTCGGAATGGCGCGGGCGGCGTGCACTTCCTCGCCGATCGCTTCCGCGGCGCTTTCGAGCAGCCCCTCCTTGCTCCCGAACCGGCGGATGATCGTCTGCACGGTGACCTCCGCTTCCTGGGCCACGTCCTCCAGTCGGATCTCGTCGAACCACATGTGTTCGAGGCGTGCGCGGAAGGCGGCCACGATGCGCTGGGCCGTCGCCTCCGCGGCGGCGGCGCGGGCGGTCTGGCGGTACGGGCGCCGGGCGTCGGTCTCAGGCGTGTCAATTTTCATGAGAGCGCCATTAACACGAATAACGGCGATCGCAAAGATTTTGTGTGAGTCTAACTAAAATGAAATCTTGGCCGCCTCAGCGCGCGTCGTGGAAGATGATCCCCAGGGTGTGGCGCCGCCCGCTGCGAAGCCGACTGACGCCATGGCGCAGGTTCACGCGATAGACGCCGCGCGTTCCCCGCACGGGACGGTGGCGGACCGGGAAGACGACGGCGTCGCCCTGGCGCAGCGGAACCACCTCGGCCCGCGACTGCATCCGCGGCCGCTGCTCGGTCAGCACGAATTCGCCGCCCTCGAAATCGCGCCCGGGCTCCGACAGGAGGATCGCTGCCTGCAGGGGAAAGACGTGTTCGCCGTACAGGTCCTGGTGCAGGCAGTTGTAGTCGCCCGGCCCATAGCGCAGCAGCAGCGGCGTGGGGCGCGTCTGCCCGTCCGCGTGGCAGCGATCGAGAAGGGCCTGATGCGTCTCGGGGAAGCGGACGCTCTCGCCCAGGGTCGCGTTCCAGCGGTTGGCGACGGCCGCCAGCGCCGGATAGAGCGCCGTGCGCAACGCCTGGATCGGGTCGGGGAGCGGATAGGCGAAGTAGCGGTACTCGCCCCGGCCGAACCCATGGCGAGCCATCACGACGGTCGAACGGAAGCGGGCTGGATCGTCGTACCAGCCGGCGACCTTGGCGCAGGCGTCGGCCGAGAGAAGGCCAGGCAGGACGGCGCAGCCATAGGCGTCGAGATCGTGTTCCATGAGCGCAGGATCGCCGGTCGGGCGGCGGGTTCAATCCGTCCGCCGGATCACGCGGCCGAAGTCCGCTAGAACCAGTTGAGGTCGATGCGGCGATCGCCGGCGATCAGGCCCTTCAGGCGGGCCTTGCCATCGCGTCCGATGGAGACGATCGCCACCGCCGACGGATGGTCGGGATCGTCGTCGCCCATCCGCTCCGCAATGGCTTCCGCCTCGGCCTGGCTGGCGTGGATACGGTCGACGCCGATCTCGAGCGTGACCGCCGGGCGCCGGTCTTCCCGGGGGGCGGAGCAGAAGGCCTGGCCGCGGACCACGATCTCGCCGAGCTTCGCCGCCTGCTCACGTGTGGCCGCCGCGCCCGTGACGCGATGACGCCCGCCGGCCGGCGACAGCGCGACCCAGTCGGGCGGCGGTCCATCGCTCGACACGGTTCCAGGCGGACAGCCCGAGCCCGCTGGCGGAAAATCGCGGAGCTGGAACTGGAGATAGTGGCCGCTCAGCAGGCTGCGCGGATCGTACATGTTGATGGCCAGCGAGACCTCCTGGCCGTGGGCCAGGGCGAGGCCCTCGCGGGCGACCACGCCGCCGAGCGCGAGCGCCAGGACGAGGCTGGCGGCGACGATCCGGGCGGGCGGTCCGAACCTCACGCCGGCCGCCCCCGGCGCAGCAGGAAGGCGACGACCAGGGCGACGACGCTGCAGCCGGCGAACACCGCCGCCGTCGTCAGGAGGCCCACGCCCAGGTTGAAGAGGAGGGCCGCGCCTGCGGCCAGCAGGCTCAGTACGCCAAGCGCCGTGATCCGGCCCTCCGAATCGTTGCGGCCGAGCGCGACCACAGCGCCCGAGAGCGCCAGCCACATGACGGCGTGCGCCACGCCGAACGCCTCGCTTCCCAGGCCCCAGGCGGCGAAGCCGATGAGCCCGCCGGCCGTCGCCCAACCATAGAGGTCGGCGCTCACGGCGCCGTAGCGGACGCGACCCGCCCGCGCGGCGGCGGCGAGGCCGGCGAGGACGACGGCCGCAAGGAGGAAGCGGCCGCGCATCGCCTCCTCGCCGGCCCAAGGCGGCGAAAACACCGCCATG
Source organism: Phenylobacterium sp. (assembly GCF_016124325.1). GTDB lineage: Bacteria > Pseudomonadota > Alphaproteobacteria > Caulobacterales > Caulobacteraceae > Phenylobacterium. The sequence goes on along the minus strand of NZ_WGNY01000006.1, from coordinate 26,984 downwards.
ACCGCGGCGACGCCCGCGGCGTGGGCGAGCGGGCGCGACCGCCACAGCAGCGCCAGCGCCGCTCCGGCCGGCGCGGCGAGCGTCGCCCACCAGACCGGGGCGTCGCCACCGCGAAGCGACCCCCTCAGCGTCGCCCCGTCGCCCAGGAGCAGCAGGGCGATGGCGGCGGCGCCCGTCCAGGGCGAGCGGCCTGCGACCGCCAGGAGGGCCGCGCCGAGGCCCGCCGCGCGCAGCGCGGTCGCCGGATCGCCGGCGATGTCGAAGATCTGGCCCGTAAGGCCGATCGCCGCCGCGAAGACCAGGGCCGAGAGCGCCAGGAGGAGGTTCTTGGTCACCTCGCGTCCCCGCGCCGCAGCCCACGCGGCGCCGAACGCCGAGCCGAGGAAGGCCGACATGATCATCCCGAACCGGACGAGCCGGGGAATCGCCCCCCAGTTCGCCGCGATGAAGGCGATGACCGCGGCGCCGGCCAGGAAGGCGCCGATGGCCGCCAGCGCCGTCGCCGCGTCGAGGCGGCGATCGGCCTTCACCGTGGCGAGGATCGGGTCGCGATTCTCGGCGGCGACAAGGCCGGCGGCGATCCAGGTTTCCAGGTCCGCCTCGAGGCGGCGCCGATAGCTCGCCATGCGTGCGCCCCACTCCGACCGCGCCGAGACTGGCCGAGATGGCGGCGGGCGGCAAGGCGCGCCGGGATTGCGGGCGCGGCCTCTGCGGCCTAGATACGAGGCCTCATCCGAAGGAGAGGCCGATGCGGCTGACGCTGGACATCCCGACCGCCCGAGACGTCCACGCCATGACGAGCCGCCCCCATGCCGACCTTCGCCACCCTCGACGGGCTTTCCTACGCCAGTCCTGACGGCCGCCAGCTCTTCGACAACCTGACACTCTCCTTCGGGGCCGAACGCACCGGCCTCGTGGGCCGCAATGGCGTGGGCAAGTCCACCCTGATCCGGCTGATCCTGGGCGACCTCGCGCCCGCGGCCGGAAGCGTCGCCGTGCGTGGCCGTCTGGGCGTGCTGCGCCAGGCGCTGGCCCCGCCGCCCGGTGCGACGGCGGCCGACCTGATGGGCGTGGCCGAGGCCCTGGACCGCCTCGGCCGGATCGAGGCGGGGCAGGGGAGCCCCGACGATCTCGCCGACGCCGACTGGATGCTGCCCGCCCGCCTGGACGCGGCGCTGGCGGAAACGGGCCTGGCCGGCCTCGACCTCGCCCGGTCCGCCGCGAGCCTCAGCGGCGGCGAGGCGACGCGGGCCACGCTGGCGGGTCTCATGGCGGCCGAGCCTGATCTCATGATCCTCGATGAGCCGACCAACAACCTCGACGCCGAGGCCCGCGGCCTCGTGACCGACGCGCTGGGACGTTGGAAGGGCGGGGCGATCGTGGTCAGCCACGATCGCGAGCTGTTGCGGCGGATGGACCGGATCGTGGAGCTCTCGGACCTGGGCGCGCAGGTCTATGGCGGCGGCTATGATCTCTACGTCGAGCGGAGGGCCCTCGCCGAGGCGGCGGCGGCGCGGAGCCTGGCCGACGCCGAGAAGACCGCCGCCCAGGCCGCGCGGGAGGCCCAGGCCGCGCTGGAGCGCCAGGCGCGTCGCGACGCGGCGGGCAAGCGCGCCCGGGCCAAGGGCGATGCGCCGAAGATGCTGCTGGACGCCCGCGCGGAGCGCGCCGAGGGCACGGGCGGGCGCATCCGCCGGCTGGCCGAGCGGCAGACGGCCCAGGCGGCCGACGCCCTGACGGCGGCGCAGGCGCGGGTCGAGCGGGCGCGTGTGCTGGCGTTCGACCTGCCGCCGTCCGGCCTCGCCGCCGGAAAGGCCGTGCTGGCCTTCGACGAGGTGACCTTCGCCCATCCGGGCGCCGCGCCGGTGCTGGATCGGGTCGGGCTGCGCGTCGTCGGGCCGGAGCGGGTGGCGATCACGGGCCCGAACGGCGCCGGCAAGACCACCCTGCTGCGGCTGGCGGCCGGCGAGCTGGAGCCCGCCGCCGGACGGGTCGTTCGCGGCGTGGCGCCCGCCTTCCTCGATCAGCAGACCGCGTTGCTGGGCGATGCGTCCAGTCTTGTCGCGGCCTTCCGCCGGTTGAACCCGCGCGCGAGCGAGAACGCCGCCCGCGCCGCGTTGGCGCGCTTCCTGTTCCGCAACGCGGCGGCCGAGAAGCCGGTGGCCGCGCTGAGCGGCGGCGAGCGCCTGCGGGCGGCGCTCGCCTGCCTGCTGCTGGGCGACGCGCCGCCGGGCCTGCTGATCCTCGACGAGCCGACCAACCACCTCGACCTCGACTCGATCGCGGCGGTCGAGGCGGCGCTGGCGGGCTATGACGGCGCCTTGCTGGTCGTGAGCCACGACCGCGACTTCCTGGACGCCATCGGGATCGGGCGGGAGATCCGGCTCTAGCCGAACCCCTCGGACAGCAGCGCGATGGTGTCGGCGGCGGCGAGCCGGTGCTCGGCGATCTCGCGGTACTCGGGCGAATTGGCCCAGGCCAGGGCGGCGTCGCGCGTCTCGAAGGCCAGCAGGACGAGCTTTCGTCCGTCCCATTCGCCTTCCAGCGGCTCGGGGGCCTCGTCCGACACCAGCAGCCGCCCGCCGTGCGCCTGCAGCACGGGCATGAAGCCCGCCACATAGCGGCCGTAGCGTTCGCGGTCGTGGATCGCGATGCGGCCGACGACATAGCAGGTCATGCCGCGGCCTTCTTCACGACGCGGAATACGGCGTTGGCCCGCGCGCAGGCCTGGCCGTCGGCGGTGACGAAGGCCTGGGCGAAGGCCAGCGTGCCGCCGGGCTTCACGAACATGGTGTCGAACTCCAGCCACTGGCCGGTGAGGGCCGACGCCAGGAAGTCGACCGACAGGTTCACCGTGACCAGGCTGGAGAGGCCGCCCATCCGCCGCACGCACGAGAGTCCCATGGCGTTGTCGGCCAGCGCCGAGATCAGGCCGCCATGGACGAAGCCCCGGCCATTGCAGTGGGCCGGACCCGCGCGCAGGCCCAGCACCACCATGTCGCCCGAGAGGCGCCGGTAGAGCGGCTCCCAGGGGTCGGTGACGGCGCTCCGGCGGTCGTGCCGCACGAAGCCGTCGGGGACGATCACTCTGGCGTCCATGGCGTCACCCCGCGCTCGCGGGTTGCGCCAGCGACGGCGCCGAGATCACCGTCTCGGCGGCGAACCCGTGGCGGAAGGCGGCATTGACGCCGGGGCGATCGCCGGGGGCCTCGCTCGTGGCTTGGGCGGTGGGGTGGGTCATGGCTCTTCTCCCTGACCGGGTTCAAAGGACCACGACTCAGGGAGAGGCCGGGCGCACGTGGGGCGGTATCCGCCCCTCGCGGCTCGACCGTTCTCATAACCGGACTATGACCGTCGGCCCCGGGATCGCACCGGGTCTGCTCGTCCCTGACCTTCCGTATGGCGGAGAAGCCAGGTGCCCGCGGGCTCGTCCTCCATCGCTGGAGGCATTACCGCCGGTGGGGAGTTTCACCCCGCCCTGAGAACGCAGACCGCCGGAACATCCGACGGCGCGCACAGGATAGGCACGATCATTCGCGCCAAACAAGCGTTTGAACGTGGCGGCTCAGGCCGCTTCGGCCGAGCTGCGGCCCAGGACGTCGTCGCGCACGCTCTCGGCGACCGCGGCCACCTCGGCGATCTCGGCCTGGCCGACGCCGAGCTCTGTCAGCGTCGCCGCGAGGTTCTCCACCACGGCGTCGAAGTGGCTGTCGTTCAGGCCACGGGCGACCAGATGGGCGTGGCCGCGGCGCATGTCCGCGCCCGAATAGGTGTTGGGGCCGCCGAAGGCCATGATCAGGAACGCCCGCTGCTTGGCGTTCTGGGCGGTCATGTCGACGCCCTCGAAGAAGTGCGCGATGCGGGCGTCGGCCAGCACCTTGCCGTAGAAGATGTCGACGGCGGCCTTCACCGCGGCCGTCCCGCCGATGCGTTCGTAGAGCGTGGTCACATGTCCTCCAGAAGTGGTATTGAAAATGCCAGTTTTAGAAGTGGCGCCAAATATACCAGTTTAAGGGCCGCCACAAGCTACGACCCAAGTGAGCGACAGGATGCGTTTGAGCCTTCACACCGACTATGCGCTGCGGGCGCTGATCTACCTGACCGCGACGGACGCGCCGGCGGTCACGGCGGGCGACATCGCCACGGCCTACGGGATCTCCAAGAACCACCTCGTGAAGGTGCTCCAGCGGCTCCGTGCGCTTGGCTACGTGGAGACGGTCCGCGGGCGGGGCGGCGGCGTGCGGCTGGCGCGGCCGCCAGGCGAAATCCCGATCGGGGAGGTGGTCCGCCGCACCGAGGACCTCGGCGAGATGGTCGAGTGCTTCAATCCCGAGACCAACACCTGCCCGCTCATGCCGGTTTGCTTGCTGCAACGGCGTCTGGACGAGGCGCTGAAGGCCTATCTCGATGTGCTCGACGGCTACACCGTGGCCGACATGGCGGCCAATCGGCGGGCGCTGGCCCGGGCGCTCAGGCTCTGAGCCGGCTCAGGCCCGCTTGTTGAGCGTGATCGCCGTGGCCGTCCCGGGGCCGCCGCTCTGCTGGCCGCTGGCGCCGTAGACGCTGACCTGGCTGCGCTGGCGCGCGACTTCGTCGGCGATGCACTTGACCAGGCCCTCGGTCACGATTTTGGCGGCTTCGATGGCGCGGCCCTGGCGGGCGAGCACGGCGTCGAACGCTTCGGTGGCGCGGGTCAGGCGCGTGCGAAGCTCGAGCGGCGCGCCGGAAATCAGGCTGGGTTCGGCGCGAACCCGCATGCTTTCGTGGCGGTAGAGGTTGGCGAGGCGGGAGGTCTCCTCCATCAACGCCGCCGCCTCCTGCGGCCGGCGCTCCTCGAACGCCTTGGCCTGCTCGGCGATCAGGGCGGTCAGCCTGTCGGTCAGGATGAGGAGCTGTTCGACCCGATCGGTAGCGTCGTTCGCGGCGATAGCCATCAGGTCAGCCCCTGCATCTTGAGGATTTCGCGCTGGATCGTGTCGGAGAGCCCGATGCCGCCGGCGCGGGTCATCTCCTTGCCCATGGCGTCGGTGAGCACCGAGCGGAACATCTCTTCGCCGAAGCCGCCGCCGAACGGGCCGTCGGTCTTCACGCCGGCGAACATCTGCTGGAACATCATCGAGAGGAACTGGCCCTCGAACTTCTGCGCCGCGTCCTTGGCCTTGGAGTGGGCGAGGTCGGCCGTGCTCGTCGGCGTCGCCGTGGGCGAGAGCAGGCTCGGCGAAAGGGCGACGGGGGAGATCAGGTCGGTCATCACATCACCTCGATCTCGGCCTGCAGCGCGCCCGCGGCCTTGATGGTCTGGAGGATGGAGATCATGTCGCGCGGCGTGACGCCCAGCGCGTTCAGGCCTCCCACCAGCGTGGCGAGCGAGGCGCCCGACTGGACGGTGAGGAACTGGCGGCCCTTCTCCTCCTCGACCGAAACGTCGCTCTGTGGGACGACCGCCGTCTGGCCGCCGCGGGAGAAGGGCGTGGGCTGGCTCACGGCCGGCTGCTCGCGCACGGTGATGGTCAGGTTGCCCTGTTGGATCGCCACGGTGGAGACGCGGACCGCGTCACCCATCACGATCACGCCGGCGACCTCGTCGATGACCACCCGGGCCGGGGCGTCGGGCTCCACCGAGAGGTTCTCCACCTGCGCCATGAAGGCGGTCATGTCCTGGCCGTTCGGCGGTCGGACCGCGACGATGGTCGGGTTCTCGGCGTAGGCGGTGCCGGGATAGGCGGTGTTGACCACGTCGGCGATGCGCCTCGCGGTCGTGAAGTCGGGATTGCGCAGCGTCATCCGGAGTTGGCCCATGCTGGCCATCTGGAAAGCGACTTCGCGCTCGACCGTCGCCCCGCTGGCGATGCGGCCGGCGGTCGGAACGCCCTTGAGCACGGTCGAGCCCGAGGCGCCGCCGGCGCTGATCGCGCCCGTCTGCACGGTCCCTTGCGCGACGGCGTAGGCCTGGCCATCCGCGCCGAGCAGCGGCGTGACCAGCAGGGTGCCGCCCAGCAGGCTCTTGGCGTCGCCCAGCGCGGAGACGGTGGCGTCGATCCTGGCGCCCGGCGCAGCGAAGGCCGGCAGCTTGGCCGTCACCATCACGGCGGCGACGTTCTTGGTGTTGAGATTCGCGTCGCGGACGTTCACGCCCAAGCGTTCCAGCATCGCCTCGAGGCTCTGCTTGGTGAAGGGCGCGTTCCGCAGCGCATCGCCGGTGCCGTTCAGCCCGACGACGATCCCGTAGCCGATGAGCTGGTTCTCGCGCACCCCCTCGAACTCGACGATGTCCTTGATGCGCGACTTGGCCATCGCCGGGGAGGCGAAAGCGGCCGCGGCGGCGAGGGTGAGGGCGGCGAGGAGACGGATCGGACGCATGGCTACCTTGGGGGCAGATGTTCAGCGCCCGTCTGGCGAGAAGCGTGCCAAGCGAAAAACTCAATAATATCAAACAGGCCGCCATGGGGGGCGGCAAGATCGACTAGGCAGAAAGCGCCGCCCGTTAACCGTGTTGCAAGCTTGGGGGCGGAAGGTGCCGGTCGAAGTGTCGAGGTCCAGGCGTCCATTCCCATGAAGGTCTCCGGAACAGGCGGTCCGTCCCAGGCGTCCGGCGCGAAGCCCGCGCGCGGCGGCGGTGGGGACGGCGCGGGCTTCCGGATCGCCGGCGCCGCGCCGGCCTCGGCGGCCGCGCCGGCCACGTCGGTGGCGGGCGCAGGCGGCGTGATGGGCGTCGAGGCGCTCATCGCCCTGCAGCAGGTGGAGACTCCCATCGAGCGCCGGCGGCGGTCGGTGCGCCGCGCCGGCAAGCTCCTGGACAAGCTGGACGACATCAAGGTGGCGCTGCTGGGCGGGGAACTGGGGCCGACCCAGCTGGACGCGCTCAGCCGAGCGATCCGGGAGGAGCGCGCCTTCACGGACGATCCGAAACTGGAGGCGGTGCTGGACGAGATCGAGACTCGCGCGGCGGTTGAGCTCGCCAAGCTGGAGTCCACAAGCCGTGCGGCGTGATCCACAGCGGTTTGATCTGCGGCGAACCGGCGGCGTTGAAACGGCGGCTTGTTCTGGTATACAGCCGCCGCGTGTCTCAGGCTTCGCAGGGGCGTGAGGTTTTCATGAAGACAGCCGCAGTTCTGGCTGAGGATTCCGCCTACCGTCCTTCCGAGGACGAGGAGTTCATGAACGAGCGTCAGCTTGAGTACTTCAAGCAGAAGCTCCTCATGTGGAAAGAGGACATCCTTCGCGAATCTCGCGAGACCTTGTCGCACCTTCAGAAGGAAACCGAGAACCACCCCGACTTAGCTGATCGGGCGTCCTCGGAAACTGATCGGGCACTTGAGCTGCGCACCCGCGACCGTCAGCGGAAGCTGATCTCCAAGATCGATGAGGCGCTCCGCCGCATCGAGGATGGCTCGTACGGCTTTTGCGAGGAGACGGGCGAGCCGATTGGCCTGGCCCGTCTGGAAGCCCGCCCGATCGCAACCTTGAGTCTTGAGGCCCAGGAGCGGCACGAGCGCCGCGAGCGCGTCCACCGCGACGATTGACCGGCCTTCGGGCGGTTAGCCGCCGACGCCCTCGGCTGCAGGGCCGGGCGATCGGCGCACGAACGTTTCCCAGGCCGCTGTGACCCCGAGCGCCGTCGTCGCCGCGCCGAGCAGCGCGATGGGCGTCAGGTGGGGCGTGGCCACGGCCGCGGCGCCCAGAAGCGCCAGTCCCGTCACCCGCGACGGCGAGATCACCCTGAACACCGCATGCTTGAACCACAGGCCGCCTGCCAGGAAGAGCGCCGGCCCACCCAGGATCAGCCAGGCCGCGCGCGGCTCCAGTTCGCCCAGCGGATGGGCCAGGGCCAGCTCGTCCCCGGCCGCCGCGACGATGATCCCCGCCACGATCGGGATGTGGGCGTAGGTGTAGGCGAGACGCGCGATGGCGCCGGGGTCGCGCGAACTGGCGATGGCCTCGCTGGCCGCCTCGGCGGCGGCGTTGAAATAGATCCACCACATGGCGACCGAGCCCAGCAGGGCGATCAGGAACGCCGCTGCGTCGGCCGGCGTCCAGTGGCCGCCCGCGAAGGTGGCGCCGGTCATCAGGATCGATTCGCCGAGACAGATGATGATGAAGAGACCGCAGCGCTCGGCCATGTGGGCGCCTTCGACGGTCCATTCGTCGGTGCTGGTCCGGCCCATGCCCGGCGTCCAGAAGCCCAGCGCGGCCGAAGCGTATTCGATGGCGAGCGCCGCGGACCAGAAGGCGGCCTGCCAGCCGCCGGCGAGCGCGCCTGACAGCCAGAAGACCGCCGACAGGCTCTTCCAGATCGCCATCCGGACGAAGTTGCGGCGCAGCGAGTCGTCGCTGCGCACCGCCCAGACCATGAAGAGGGTGCGCCCCACCTGTGTGGCGGTGAAGGCCAGCGCGAAGATCAGCGCCCGTTCGCCGAACGCCTCGGGAATCGAGCTCGAGAGGAGCAGGCCCAGCGCCATCAGCACGAAGAGCGCGCTGCGGACCACCGGATTGTCGGGGTCGAGCCAGTTGGTGACCCAGGTCGTATAGATCCACGCCCACCAGACCGCGAGCAGGAGCAGCAGCGTTTCAAGCACGGCCGCGAGCCCGTGCTGTTCCAGGAGCGCGTGGGAGAGCTGGGTCACGGCGAAGACGAACACCAGGTCGAAGAACAGCTCGACCGTCGTCACCCTCGCGTGATGGCCTTGCACGCGCTCGCGGAGCATCTGTCGGGTCATGGCGCCTCCCGCGACCGAGCCTAGCGGGGCGGCGCGCTTTCGGCCAAGTCTGGGGTGTTGACGCTTTGCTCGCACATTGGCGTCAGACTATATATGCTCAAAATGAGCATTACTCCGGACGGAGCCGACCGTGACTGAGGCGTTCCACTCGATCCACACGCACGGCTTCGTCCGCGCCGCGGTCTGCACGCCTTCGGTGCGGCCTGGCGACCCCGGCTTCAACGCCGCTGAGACGCTCCGGCTCGCCCGTGAGGGCGATGTCGAGAGCTGCGACCTGATGCTTTTCCCCGAGCTGGGACTGTCGGCCTACGCCATCGACGACCTGTTCCTGCAGGACGCCCTGGTGAAGCGGGTGGAGGCGGAGATCGGGGCGCTGGCCGAGGCCAGCAGGCGCCTGAAGCCGGTGCTGATCGTGGGCGCGCCGGTGATCCACAACGGGCGGCTCTACAACTGCGCCGTGGCGATTTCGCGGGGTCGCATCCTCGGCGTCGTGCCGAAGAGTTTCCTGCCGAACTATCGGGAATATTACGAGAAGCGCTGGTTCGCGCCGGGCGTCGGCGTGACCGGCCTGGAGACGACCATCGCGGGCCAGAGCGCGCCGTTCGGCACGGACCTGGTCTTCGAGGCCGAGGATCTGGCCGACTTCGTCTTCCATCTGGAGATCTGCGAGGACTTCTGGGCGCCGCAGCCGCCGTCGACCCAGGGTGCGCTGGCCGGCGCGCTGATCCTCTGCAACCTGTCGGCCTCGAACATCGTGGTGGGCAAGGCCGACGATCGCGAGATCCTGTGCGCCTCGCAATCCACGCGTTGTCAGGCGGCCTATCTCTATTCCGCCGCTGGGCCGGGCGAGAGCACCACGGACCTGGCCTGGGACGGCCAGGCCTCGATCCACGAACTTGGCCGCCGGCTGGCCCAGACCGACCGCTTTCCGGCGGCCTCGGAGATGGCGGTGGCCGACATTGATGTGGAACGGCTGCGCCTGGAGCGGATGCGCACGCCCACCTTCAACGACGCCGCCGCGGCCGCCGGCCACCCGGAACGGTCGTTCCGCCGCGTGCGCTTCGCCCATGAGCCGCACTTCGACGACGTGGGCCTGATCCGGCCGCTGGACCGCTTCCCCTTCGTGCCCGACGATCCGGCCCGGCTGGACCAGGACTGCTACGAGGCGTTCAACATCCAGGTCCAGGGCCTGACCAAGCGCATCCAGGCGACGGGGACGAAGCACGCCGTCATCGGCGTCTCGGGCGGGCTCGATTCCACCCACGCCCTGATCGTGACCGCCAAGGCGTTCGACGCCGTCGGCCTGCCGCGCGAGAACATCCTGGCCTTCACCCTGCCGGGCTTCGCCACCAGCGACGGCACCAAGGCCAATGCCTGGGCGCTGATGAAGGGACTGGGCGTCACCGGCCAGGAGATCGACATCCAGCCCACCGCGCGGCTGATGCTGCAGGAGATCGGCCATCCGTTCGCGGGCGGCGAGCCGGTCTATGACATCACCTTCGAGAACGTGCAGGCGGGCCTCCGGACCGACTACCTGTTTCGCCTCGCCAACCAGAACAACGGCTTCGTGGTCGGCACGGGCGACCTTTCCGAGCTGGCGCTGGGCTGGTGCACCTATGGCGTCGGCGACCAGATGAGCCACTACAACGTCAATTCCGGCGTCGCGAAGACGCTGATCCAGCACCTGATCCGCTGGGTGGTGAAGACGGGCCAGTTCCCGGACGACGCCAACCGGACGCTGCTCTCGATCCTCGACACCGAGATTTCGCCGGAACTGGTCCCGGCCGACGCCACGGGCGCGATCCAGAGCACCCAGGCCAAGGTGGGGCCCTACGAGTTGCAGGACTTCAACCTCTTCCACATCACCCGCTTCGGCCTGCGACCCTCGAAGGTGGCGTTCCTGGCATGGCATGCGTGGCATGACGCGGCGCGGGGCCTATGGCCCGAGAACTTCCCGCCCGAGGCGCGCAACGCCTACGACCTGGAGACGATCAAGAAGTGGCTGGGCGTGTTCCTGTTCCGCTTCTTCGAGATCAGCCAGTTCAAGCGCTCGGCCCTGCCGAACGGGCCCAAGGTGATCTCGGGCGGGGCGCTCAGCCCGCGCGGCGACTGGCGCGCGCCCAGCGACGGGACGGCGCGGGTCTGGCTGGACGAGCTGGAAGCCAACGTCCCTTAAGAAGAAGCCCTCCCGAGCGGGGAGGGCCTAGTCGGTGACACTGCGCGCCGACGGCCGTCAGTGTGGCGCGGAAAGCTGGTCGAGGCCGGGCGGCAGGGCGCGCTTTGGGCCCGGACCGCGCCAGCGGCTGCTCAGGGCCTTGAAGGCGGGGACGATCCAGAGCACCCAATATCCATAAGGGACGTCTTTGTGAATCTTGTGCAGTTCTTCCATGGCGGGCTCCGGGGGAGGGACTTGTTTGTCGCTTGGGAAGATGGTCTTCAAGGTGCAGAGTCACAAACGCGTTCTCCTGTTGTTTTCATAAGGCCTGCTTATGTCTGATCCGCTGGCGTCGATCCCGCTGAGCGCGATCCGGGTGTTCGAGGCGGCCGCCCGTTTGGGCGGGTTCACGCGCGCGGCCGAGGAACTCGGCATGACCCAGGCGGCGGTGAGCTGGCAGGTGAAGGCGCTGGAGCGGCGACTGGAGCAGCCGCTCTTCCGACGGCTGCCGCGAGAGGTGGTGCTGACCCCGGCCGGCGAGCGGCTGGCGCGGGCGGCGGGCGAGGCGATGACCGCCCTGCGCTCGGCCTTCGCCGACTTGGCCGGCGTCGATGCGGGCGTCCTGTCGATCACCACCCTGCAGACCTTGGCCAACCAATGGCTCGCCCCGCGCCTGGGGGCCTTCCAGCTCGCGCACCCGTCCATTGCGGTGCGGCTAGACACCAGCTCCAGGGTCGTCGACCTGCTGCGCGAGGACGCCGACGTCGCGATCCGGGCTTCGGACAGGCGCGAATGGCCCGGCCTGGAGGTCGTCTACCTCTTCTCCTCGGCCCAGACGGTCCTGATGACGCCCCGGGCGCTCGCCGCGCTGGGGCCGTCGCCGAGCCCTTCCGCCCTACTGGATGCGCCCCGCGTCGGTTCCGACTCGGAGTGGGCCGCCTTCTTCGCCGCCGCCGGCGTCGCGTCCCCGGCCGGGCGGCGGGGCGGCCCGCCCCGGCTGGCCGCGGACAACCAGATCATCGAGGTGGCCGCGGGCATGGCTCGCGACGAGGCCGCGTTCGGCTCGCCGGTGATGTTCGCCCGCGAGATCGCCGAGGGGCGCCTGATCCAGCCTTTCGACCTCCATATCGGCGTGGGCGGCGGCTACTGGCTGGTCTACCCGAGCGATCGGCGGCGCACGCGCAAGATCGCGGCGTTCCGCGACTGGCTGCGCGAGCAGGTCGAGACCGATCCCGCGGCTCAGGCGATCAACGCGCGGTTCCCGCCTCCGGGGGAGGCCGTTCCGCCGGGGTGACAGCAGGTCGGGTTCAGCCCCGGCGGCCGACGGCGGCTTCCGACGGGTAGCGCTCGCGTCCCTGGCCGAGCAGGGCCGGCACCACGTCCTCGGCCGCTTCCACGGAAACCCACGCCTGCATGAACTCGGGCGGGGTCAGGCGCTCGTCGACGGTATGCTGGAACAGCTTGAACAGCGGCTCCCAGAAGCCGCGCGGATTGTAGAAGACCACCGGCTTGGCGTGCAGATCGAGCCGCCGCCACGAGAGCAGTTCCACCACTTCCTCCAGCGTGCCGATGCCGCCGGGCAGGATGATGAAGCTGTCCGACCGCTGGAACATGAGCATTTTCCGCTCGTGCATGTTGTCGACGATGATGTGCTCCACCGTCTCCAGGGCGCGTTCCTTGCCCACCAGGAAGGTCGGGATGATGCCCAGGACGTCGCCGTTCGCCTCGTGGGCCGCACGCGCCACCGCGCCCATGAGGCCCACGCCCCCGCCGCCGTAGACCAGCTTGACGCCGGCGTCGGCCAGGCCCTTGCCGATCGTCCGGGCAGCCGCCAGGAACTGCGGGTCGGCGTCATCCGACGAACCGCAGAACACGCAGGCCGATTCCAGGCGCTGGCTCTCACGCCGCATCACGCATACTCCAAGAGGAAACAGCTTGGGCGCTTGCTTCAGCGCCACGCAAGCCCAACTAGCTATTGCTAGGGTTAAGGAGTTTCAAGCAAGCCGTGAAGTTGTCAGTGATCACCTCGACCGCGCGCCGCCTCGCCGCGCCAAGCGAGGCCTAGCGCATTGGTCCACGCCCACGTCGCGCGCGGCCGCTTCTCCGGCCCTGGCGCCGTCGCCCCCCGCGAGACGAAGTTCGCCTTCTGGGCCTCCATGGGCGATCTGGCCGCCCTGGTGATGCGCTCGGGCGCGCCGCAGCTGCGCCTGCGCATCGGCGCGGCGCTGGTGCTGGTGTTGGTCGGCAAGCTCTGCGGCGTGATCGCGCCGGTGATGCTGGGGGACGCCATCAATGCGATCAGCCCGTCGGCGGGCGGCGCCTTGATCCTCGGCGCGAACTTCGTGGGGCTGGCCGTCGCGTTCGCGGGCCTGCGCCTCGTGGCGGCCTGCGCGCCCTACGCGCGCGACGCGATCTTCACCCGGGTCTCGCAGTCGACCATGGCGCGGGCGGCGGTGGAGAGCTTCGGCCACGCCCTGTCGCTGTCGCTGGACTTCCACCAGACCAAGCAGTCCGGGACGCTCTCGCGGATCATCGACCGTGGCGCCCGGTCGACCGACTTCCTGATCCGCAGCCTGATCTTCAGCCTGGGCCCCACCTTCGTGGAACTGATCCTGGCCATGGGGGTGATGGTGGTGCGCCTGGACTGGCGCTTCGCCCTCACCGCCTTCGCGACCCTGTTGATCTACGCCGCGGTGACCTTCCGGATCACCGACTGGCGGCTCTCGCACCGGCGCGACCTCAACGAGGCCGACAACCGCGCCGCCGGCCTCTCGTCGGACGCGCTGATGAACTACGAGACCCTGAAGGCCTTCGGCGCGGAGGACAGGCTGGTCGGCGCCTACGGCCAGGCGATGAACGACTACGTCGACGCCAGCGCCCGCGCCAACGCCTCGCTCAACCTGCTGAACGGGGCCCAGTCCCTGATCCTCAACGTGGGTCTCGCCGCGATGACCGTGATGGCGGGCGCCGAGGTGGCGGGCGGGCATCTCAAGATCGGCGACATCACCACCGCCATCTTCCTGCTCTCCGGCCTCTATGCGCCCCTGGGCATGCTGGGCTTCCAGTATCGCGAGATCCGCCAGGGACTGATCGACATGGAGCAGATGGTTTCGCTGAAGGCCATCGCCCCCGACATCACCGACGCGCCCGACGCCCGCGCCCTGCCGCCGGCGAGCGGGAAGGGCGCCGCGCTCGCCTTCGAGGACGTGAGCTTCCGCCATGACGCGCGCTCGTCCGGCCTCCTGGGCGTGAGCTTCGAGGCCCGGCCCGGCCAGACCGTGGCGCTGGTCGGCCCGTCGGGAGCCGGAAAGACCACGGCGGTTCGCCTGGCCATGCGCCTGATCGATCCGCAGGAGGGCCGCGTGACCTTGGACGGCGTCGACATGCGCAAGCTCCGTCAGGCCGAGGTGCGGCGCGCCGTGGCGCTGGTTCCCCAGGACGTGGCGCTGTTCAACGACACGCTCTACGCCAACATCGCCTTCGCCCGGCCCGACGCGGGCGACGCCGAGGTGCGCGCGGCCGCCGAAGCCGCCGAGTTGGGGCCCTTCATCGACGGCCTGCCGAACGGCATGCAGACCCGCGTGGGCGAGCGGGGCCTGAAGCTCTCCGGCGGCGAGCGTCAGCGGGTGGGCATCGCGCGCGCCCTGCTGGCCGACCCCCGGCTGCTGATCCTCGACGAGGCCACCAGCGCCCTGGACGGCCCCACCGAGGCGGCGATCCAGGAGACGCTGCGCAAGGTGAAGGCCGGGCGGACCACGCTGGTGATCGCGCACAGGCTCTCGACCATCGTCGACGCCGACCAGATCCTGGTCCTGCGCCGGGGCCGGATCGTGGAGCAGGGGACGCACGCCCGGCTCTTGGAGAACCAGGGCGAGTACGCCGCCCTGTGGCGGCGCCAGACCCGCGAAAGCTAGGCCGTCACGACCACGCGCTTGGCGTCGCGTTCGAGGATCGCCTCGGCCTGGCGCATGATGTTGGCCACGATCTCCTTGCAGGTCGGGATGTCGTGGATCAGCCCCTGGCTCTGGCCGACGGTCCAGATGCCGCCGTCGGTGTCGCCGGCGCCCATCACGTTGGTGCGGCCGCGCACGCCGGCCACGAGATGGCGGACGTCCTCGATGGTCTTGGTCGGATCCTGCTGGATCTTCACGACCTCTTCCGAGACGGCGTTGCGCGCCACCCGGCTGGTGTTGCGCAGGGTGCGGTTGGTCAGCAGCGTGTCACGCTCGGTGTTCTCGACGATCTTCCGCTTCACGTTCTCGTGGATGGCGCATTCCTGGGACGCCATGAAGCGCGTGCCCATGTTGACGCCGTCCGCGCCGAGCGCCAGGGCGGCGGCGAGGCTGCGTCCGTCGGCCATGCCGCCCGAGGCGATGATTGGCACGTTCACCGCGTCGGCCGTCGCCGGCAGCAGCACCACCAGGCCGATGTCGTCCTCGCCGGGGTGGCCGGCGCACTCGAAGCCGTCGATCGAGATCACGTCGACGCCGTGCTTCACGGCCGAAACCGAGTGGCGGACCGAGGTGCACTTGTGGATCACCTTGACGCCGGCGGCCTTGAAGGCGGGCAGATGGTCGACCGGCGCGCGGCCGGCGGTCTCCACGATCTTCACGCCGCTCTCGATGATCGCCTCGCGGTATTCATCGTAGGGGATCGGGTTCAGCGACGGCAGCAGCGTGAGGTTCACGCCGAACGGCTTGTCGGTCAGGTCGCGGCAGCGCTTGATCTCCGCGTGGAGCTCCTCGGCCGACTTGGAATGGTGTGCGGTGATGAAGCCGAGCGCGCCGGCGTTGGCCACGGCGGCCACCAGCGGCGCATAGCCGACCCCGGTCATCCCGCCCATGACGATGGGGGTCTCGACCCCGAACATCTCGGTGATGCGCGTCCTGATCATGTTTCCTCGCCCCTTGGGCTGTTCGGTTTGTCGCCCTTCGCGCTCAGAGCTAGCCGAATTGCCTAGGGTCAACCAAGCGTCAAACGCGAAGGATCAGCCGATCGCCTTGCCCATGCGGACCAGCGGGACCGCCGCGCCGCCCCGATCGTCGGCGATGGTCTCGATATCCACGTAGCCGCACTGGGAGTAGAGCGCGCGGCCCGACAGCGTCGCCATCAGTTCGAGGCGCCGGAAACCCTCGGCGCGCGCGGCCTCCTCGCAGAGCTGCAGGATCAGGCGGCCGACGCCACGTCGGGCGAAGTCGGGGTGGGTGTACATGGCCCGCACGCGGGCGGCCTCGACGGCCGGGTCGAGCAGGGCGGCGTCGCGCCCCGGCGTGTGATCGCCGCCGTAGAGGGTGGCCCGGCGGCTCCAGCCGCCGCAGCCCGCGACACGGCCGCCGCTCTCGACCACGAAGTAGGTGCGGTCGGCCACCAGCTGCCGATCGAGGCCCATGATCATGCGGCTGGACGTGATCTGGTCGGCGTCGAGGAAGCCCTTCTGCAACTCGGCGATGGCCGCGTCCATCACCGCCGAGAGGGCGGGGATGTCGGCTTCGTCCGCCAGGCGGTGGCTCAGACCCTCGGCCGCGGCCATGCTACTCCGCGGCTCGGGGCAGGTCGGTGGGCGGGCGGGCCTCGACGGCGCGTTTGCGGTTCCGGCCGGTGATGCGCTCGAACAGCCATGCGAAGCGCCGCGAATAGACCTTGGGCGCGGCCAGCATCACCGGGGTCAGCACCAGCGTCAGCAGGGTGGCGAACGACAGGCCCCAGACCACGGCCGCCGAGAGCTGCACCCACCACTCCGAACCGGGCGCACGGTATTCGATGTGACCGTTGTGGTAGTTGGGGTGGATCTGGAACATCAGCGGCAGCAGGCCCACCACCGTCACCAGCGTGGTCAGCATCACGGGCCGGAAGCGCTGCGTTGCGGCCCGAACCGCCGCCTCGTCGGCCAGGTAGCCGTTGCGGCGAAGCTGATAGTAGGTGTCCACGAGCACGATGTTGTGGCCGACCACGACGCCGAACAAGGCCACGATGCCGGTGCCGAGCATGATCACCGAGATGTAGTCGAAGGTGTGCAGGAAATTGATCTGCACGCCCAAAAGCACGCCTGTGGTCGACAGCACCACAGCCGAGAGCGTCACCAGCACGCCGTAGAAGCTGTTGAACTGCCAGAGGAGGATCACGAACATCATGCAGATCGTGGCCGCGATGGCCGCGACGAAGAACTGCGCCGCCTTCTGGCCCTCCTCGTCGGCGCCGACGAACTTCCAGGTCACCGACGGATCGATCGGGGCCTTCTCCAGCCAGGGCCGGAGCTGCTGGATCTTCAGGTTGCCCGCCACGCCCTTGACGGTGTTGGCCTGCACGATGATCAGCCGCTGGCCTTCGCGGCGCTGGATCTGGTTGATCTGCTGGGCGGGCGCCTGCTTGATGAAATAGCTGGCCGGCACCGGGCCCTGGGGCGTGGTGATCTTCAGGTCGTTGAGGGCCGCGACCGTGCGGTCCTCGGCGGGGAAGCGGACGCGGATGTCCAACTCGTCCTCGGCGTCGTCGGGGCGGAAGCGGCCCATCAGCACGCCGCCGGTCAGGAACTGGATGGCCTGGCCCACCGAGAGCACGTCGACGCCGTAGCGGCCCGCCGCCTCACGGTCGACGACGAGGTTGTATTCGATGCCCGGCGAGGTGCGGTTGTCCTCCAACTCGATGAGCTGGGGATCGGACGCCAGCTTGGCGCGCACGATGCTGGCCGCGCGGTTCAGGGCCACGGGATCGTGGCTCTGGAGTTGAACCTGGACGTCCTTGCCGACGGGCGGGCCGCCCTGGGGCTCGCGCACTTCGGTCTGCATGCCGGGCATGTCGGCCACGCGCTTGCGGATCTCGGCGGCGATGTCGGCGCCGCGCAGGCCGAGGGCCTTGCGGTGGTCGTAGTCCACGAAGTCCACGCGGATGCGGCCGACGGTGTCGTTGGGCACCGAGTTGGGGCCGCCGATGGTCGTGAAGCCGCCCGAGCGGACGTACATGGCCTTCACGCCCTTCACGCCCACGAGGCGCTGCTCGACTTGACGGGTGAGCTGGTCCTGCGCCTCGGGCGACAGGTTGCCCCGGGCGATCGCATAGACGGCGACCCACTCCGGATCCTGGTCGAGGAAGAACTCGGTGCGGTGCGGCGTCATGCGGAACCAGAAGAAGATCGCCACCACGATGGCCAGCGCCACAGCCATGGTCCGGGTCGGGCGCGCGCCCAGCGTCGTGACCATACGGGCGTACCAGCCCATGAAGCCCGACATCTGCGTGGGATCGCCGTGCTCGGACTTCATGATCTCGGCCAGGTGGTCCTCGTCGATCGCGGTCTTGCGTCCGAAGATCGAGCCGAGCGCCGGGGTGAAGATCAGGGCTACGAAGATCGAGGCGCCGAGCACGAAGAACAGGGTCAGCGGCAGGAAGCTCATGAACTTCCCGGCGATCGAGTTCCAGAACATGAAGGGCAGGAAGGCGCAGAGGGTCGTGAGCGTGCCGTTCACGACGGGCCAGAACATCCGCTTGCCGGCGGCGGCGAAGGCCTCCTCTTTGGGCAGGCCCTCGGCCATCTTCCGGTCGGCGTACTCCACGACGACGATGCCGCCGTCGACCAGGATGCCGACGGCCAGAACCATGCCGAACATCACCATCTGGTTCAGGGTGACGCCCATGCCGTTGATCATCAGGAAGGCCAGCATGAAGCAGGCCGGGATCGCCGCGCCCACCATCAGACCCTGACGGATGCCCAGGCTGCCGACGATGATCATCATCACCAGCAGGCTGGCGGTGATCAGCCCGCCCTCGAGGACGTTGAGAGTGCGCGCGATGAAGTCCGACTCGTCGAAGGTGTAATCGACCCGCACGGTCGACGGCCAATGCTTCTCCTCTTGGGCCACGACCGCCTTCACCGCCTTGACGGTGTCGAGGATGTTGGCGCCGCCGCGCTTCGACACCTCCAGCCCGAAGGCGGGCTGGCCATTGTAGCGGCTGATCGAGGTGGGCTCCTTGAAGGTGCGCCGCACCTCGCCGATGTCGCCCATCGTCACCAGGCGGTCGCCGTTCTTCTTGATCGGCAGGGCCAGGATGTCCTCGGGGCGCTCGACGACCCCCGGCACCTTCACCGCGAACTGGCCGGCGCCGGAGCGCAGGTTGCCGGCGGGCACGAGCTGGTTGTTGCGGCCGATGACCTGGGCGATCTCGGAGGTGGTGACGTTGTAGGCCTCCATCCGCACCGGATCGACGGTGACTTCCAGCACCTCCTCGCGGGCGCCGCTCATGTAGACCTCGAGCACGCCGGGCGTGCCTTCCAGGCGGTCCTTCAGCGACTGGGTGATGGAATAGAGCTCGCGCTCGGGCGCGCCGCCGTAGAGGACGATGCCGATCACCGGTTGGCCCGAGAAATTCTGCTCCTCGATGATCGGCGGCTCGGCGTCGGGTGGGAACTTGCCGCGCGCCAGGTCGACCTTGGCGCGGACGTCGTTGAGGGCCTTGTCCTTGTTGAAGTTCGGCTCGAACTCCAGGGTCACGATCGCGGTGTTCTGCCGCGCGACCGAGTTCATGTGCTTGATGCCCTGGATCGTCTGGAGCTCGACCTCCAGCGGCTTGACCAGCAGGCGCTCGGAATCCTCCGGGCTCACGCCGGGGTAGGGCACGACCACCGAGATGTAGGGCAGGTCGATGTCGGGGTTCGATTCCCGCGGCATCGACAGATAGGAGAAGAAGCCGAAGATCGCGGCGATCAGGGTCACGCCCAGCACGACCTTGCGCCGCTTTATGGCTCCGTCGATCAGCGGACCGATCATCTCGTTTCGCTCCCTGACCTTGCCTTACCGGACCTGCGCGACCTTGACCGCCTGGCCTTCGGACACGAACGACTGGCCGACGGTGATGACGTTCACCGAGCCTGACAGCCCGCGCACCCAGACGCCCTGCGGCGTTTCCTCGATCACCGTCACCGGCGCGAACGCAACGCGGTTGTCGGCCTGAACGTAGCGCACGCCCTGACGGCCGGCCGAATCCAGCACCAGGGACGATACGGGCACGAGGTGCGCAGGCCCGCTGCCGGCGCCGATCCGCAGGTCGGCCGACAGGCCCGACCGGATGTCGAGCTTCGGATTCTCCACCGCCACCTCGAGGTGGTAGGTGCGGGTCGCCGGGTCGGCGTCATGGGCGATGTAGCGGACCCGGCCGCGCAGGGTGCCGCCCGAAATCAGCCGCGCGTCCGCCGAGGCGCCGACATGCACCTTCGACGCTTCGGTCTCGGGCGCGTCGCCCACCACCAGCAGGGGATTGAGTTCGATCACCGTCCCGCAGGGCTGCCCCGGCGAGAGGTAGCTGCCCACCTCGGCGTCGCGGTGGTCGAACACGCCGGTGAAGGGCGCGCGCATCTCCACCTGATGCAGCGCGATCTCGGCGGCGCGCACCTGGGCCTGGGCCGCGTCGAGGTTAGCCTGGGCCTCCAGCACCT
This sequence comes from Phenylobacterium sp., assembly GCF_016124325.1. Lineage (GTDB taxonomy): Bacteria > Pseudomonadota > Alphaproteobacteria > Caulobacterales > Caulobacteraceae > Phenylobacterium. Next base: position 6,688 of record NZ_WGNY01000006.1, on the reverse strand, counting down.
GGGTTTCGGACCGGAAGCCCTTTTCGGCGAGCTGGGCGGCGGCCTGACGCTGGAGCTGGCGCGATTTCAGCGCCGCGCGCGCCTGGTCCAGGCTGGCCTGGCGGGCGTCGACCTCGAGCCGGCACAACACCTCGCCCTTTTTGACGACCGCGCCCTCGATCGCCGGCACCGCGGCCACGCGGCCGGACGTCTCGGAGCGGACGACGACGCTGCGGGCCGCCTCGGTGCGACCGCGCATCACCACCTCGATCGGCCGGATGGTCTCGGTGGACATCTTCGCCTGGACGCTGGGCGGGCCGCTCGGCGTCGCCTTGGCCTCGGCCTTGTCCCCGTCGCCGCCGAAGATCGAGCGCACAAGGAAGTACACGGCGAAGGCGCCGATCACGACCAGAATGAAAACGTACTGCGGCTTCAAGCGCATTAGGCGTTATCCCCGAATCCTAGCAACGCGCGCCCATCGCCCCACGCGTACTCGCCGATGTGTCCCGGCTTGTCCCTGCTTGTGATGCCGCCGTTATGCGAGCGCAAATGAAATTGCGGTCACCAAATGCGGAGGTCTAATTGGCCTCCGCAGGCCAGCGTCGCAGGTTCCCGGAGACGCCCCGAGCGGGCGCGTCCCCGATCAAGATTTTTACTACGTAAAAGGAAGGTTCGCCAGTGAGATACCTCCACACGATGGTCCGAGTGACCGATCTCGACGAATCACTGGCCTTCTACTGTGACAAGCTGGGTCTTAAGGAAGTCTCGCGGATCGACAACGAGGCCGGGCGCTTTACGCTCGTGTTCCTCTGCGCGCCCGGGGACGAAGAGGCGGCGCGCGAGAAGCGGGCGCCCACGATCGAACTCACCCACAACTGGGATCCCGAGGCCTATGAGGGCGGCCGCAACTTCGGCCACCTGGCCTATGCCGTCGACGACATCTACGCGGTCTGCCAGCGGCTGAAGGACGCCGGGGTGGTGATCAACCGGCCGCCGCGGGACGGGCGGATGGCCTTCGTCCGCTCGCCAGACAACATCTCGGTGGAGCTGCTCCAGGCGGGGCCGGCGCTCGCCCCGGCCGAACCCTGGGCGTCAATGCCCAACGTGGGGACCTGGTAGTCGTCTGGCGTGCCCCTGGCCTGGCTTCGATGGCTCCCCGAGCAGGACTCGAACCTGCGACAAGTCGGTTAACAGCCGACTGCTCTACCAGCTGAGCTATCGGGGATCAGGCCAGCGAGAGGGCGGGCGTATACGGCGCCCCGCCGGGCTTATCAAGGCCGCCCGGCGACTTGCCGCAGGGCCTCTGAAAAAAGAGCCCGACGCGAGCGCCGGGCTTTATGAAGTTCGGTGATGGTGGGGTGTCTTCAAAGAAGACGAACAGAGTCTCAACCTCTGTGGTTAAGGCTGTCTTAATGTGAAGCTTGCGCCGGCGAGGCCGCGTCGCGCCGGCTCGCGGGGTGCGCCGCCGAGGCTGGACGGACGCCGCGGATCAGTCGATCACCAGGACCCAAGCGGTTGAAAAGAGGGCGGATGCGCATCCACTTCACGGGGCTGGCGGGCGCGGGCATGGCGGCGGCGGCGCTGATGATGCGCGAGGCCGGTCACGTCGTCTCGGGCTCGGACGAGGACGTCTTTCCGCCCATGTCGACCTACGTGGAGGGGTTGGGCTTCCCGTTCTTCCGCCGATTCGATTCGGCCAACCTGCCGCCGGAGCTGGACGTGCTGGTCCTGGGCGCCAGCGCGAAGCTGGGCGGCGAGACCAATCCCGAAGTGCGCGCGGCCCGCGCGCGGGGCGTGCGCGTCACCAGCTTTCCAGACCTCGTGGGTGAGGTGACCCTGGCGCGGCGCAACACGGTGGTGGCGGGTTCGTTCGGCAAGTCGACCTGCACAGCCTTGATGGCCCACGTCTTGCGCGAGGCCGGCCGGGACGCCGGGTGGATGGTTGGCGCGATCTCGCCATCGCTGCCCGACACCGGCCACTGGGGTTCCGCCGACGAAGTGGTGCTGGAGGGCGATGAATACATCGTGGGGCCGGCCGACCGCCGCTCGAAGTTCGACCTCTACCACCCGCGCGACGTCCTGCTGACGTCGCTGATCCACGACCACGTCAACGTGTTCCCGACCCTGGCCGACTATGTCGCGCCGTTCCAGCGGCTGGTGGCGGCGGTCCCGGCCGAAGGCCTGCTGGTGATGCGCGACCATCCGGCCGTGCGCGCCATCGCGCCCGCGGCCCGGGCGCGCGTCGTCTGGTACGCCCGCGAGCCTGGCGCCGAATGGAGCGCCCACGACGTGGTCTTCGGCGAGACCACGCGCTTCACGTTGGCCGGGCCCGGCGGCCGGCGGGTGGCGATGGCCACCACGCTGCTCGGCGCCCACAACATCGAGAACATCGTCGGCGTCTCGGCCTATCTGCTGGAGCGCGGCCTCGTCGACGAAGCCGGCCTGGCCCGCGGCGTGGCCAGCTTCGCCGGAATCCGCCGTCGGCTCGACCGCCTGACGCATCGCTCGAGCGCGCCGGTCATCGAGGGCTTCGGATCGTCCTACGAGAAGGCCCGTTCGGCGATCGAGGCGATGCGCCTGCACTATCCCGAGCGGCCGCTCGTCGTGGTCTTCGAGCCCCACGCCTTCTCCTGGCGGAACGAGGAGACGCTCCACTGGTACGATACGGTGTTCGCCGGCGCCGATCGCGTGCTGATCGTTCCGCCGCCGCACCACGGCGAGGCCAGCCACCACCAGTCGAGCTTCGGCGAGATCCTCGATCGGGTGGCGAAGACGGGCGTGGCGACCGAGGGCGTCGAGACGGCCGACGCGGCGGTCGCGGCGCTCAGCCGATTGTCCGGAAATGAGGTGGTGCTGCTCCTGTCGTCCGGTCCGCTGCTGGGCCTGCCCGACCGCCTGCCGCCCCTTTTCGACGATCTCTTCGGCCGCCAGGAAGCCGCCGCCTGACGCGTCGGCGATGCGGAACTTTCGGTGCGCACTGCGGGTTGGTCCGGCGCGAGCCCATAGATCGCACAGCAGCCGGGGACACACCCCGGAGCAAACCCCAAAGGCGGCGCGGAGACACGGCTCCGCGCCGCCGATGCGTTTTTGAGCGGGGAGGGGCTTCACAAGCGGCTCGAAAGCGCTTATTTGCCGCCGTTCGCGAACAAATTCCCGATTCACATCTTCGGTGCGGCCTTCGCGCGTGCAGGCCTCGAGGCATGGTCCGTCGCCCTTAGACCATGCGAAGGGGCGCTCCCGACGACACGGGGAGCATTCCAGCGTCCGGCTTCCGCAAGGGAGTCCGTAGGGCGGACGCAGGATGCAGACATTCGGCGCCCGGAGTCCCTCCCGGCGCCCTCAAGGGATCAAGATGGCGCAATCCTTCACCGGCAAGAAGCGGATCCGGAAGTCTTTCGGCCGCATCCCCGAAGCTGTGGCGATGCCGAACCTCATCGAGGTTCAGCGCTCGTCCTACGAACAGTTCCTGCAGCGCGAAGTGCGCTCGGGTGACCGGCGAGACGAGGGCATCGAGGCGGTCTTCAAGTCCGTCTTCCCGATCAAGGACTTCAACGAGCGCGCGGTGCTCGAATACGTCTCCTACGAGTTCGAGGAGCCGAAGTACGACGTCGAGGAATGCGTCCAGCGCGACATGACCTACGCCGCGCCGCTGAAGGTCAAGCTGCGCCTCATCGTCTTCGAGACCGACGAGGAAACCGGCGCCCGCTCCGTGAAGGACATCAAGGAGCAGGACGTCTACATGGGCGACATCCCGCTCATGACGGAGAAGGGCACCTTCATCGTCAACGGGACCCAGCGCGTCATCGTCTCCCAGATGCACCGCTCGCCGGGCGTCTTCTTCGACCACGACAAGGGCAAGACCCACGCCTCGGGCAAGCTGCTCTTCGCCGCGCGCGTGATCCCGTACCGCGGCTCGTGGCTCGACTTCGAGTTCGACGCCAAGGACATCGTCTACGTCCGCATCGACCGCCGCCGGAAGCTGCCGGCCACCACCTTCCTCATGGCCCTGGGCATGGACGGGGAGGAGATCCTCTCCACCTTCTATGACTCCGTGCCCTACGAGAAGAAGGGCGAAGGCTGGGCCACGCCCTACAAGCCCGAGCGCTGGCGCGGCGCGAAGCCGGAATTCCCGCTGATCGACGCCGACACCGGCGAGGAAGTGGCGCCGGCCGGCCAGAAGCTCTCGGCCCGCAACGCCAAGAAGCTCGCCGACGCCGGCCTCAAGACCCTGCTGCTCGCGCCCGAGGCCCTGTCGGGCCGCTATCTGGCGCGCGAACTGGTCAACTTCGAGACCGGTGAGATCTACGCCGAAGCCGGCGACGAACTGGACGCCGCCATGCTGGCCAGCCTTGAAGAGCAGGGCTTCACCACCCTCGACGTCCTCGATGTCGATGAGGTGACGGTCGGCGCCTACATGCGCAACACCCTCCGCGTGGACAAGAACTCGGCGCGCGAGGATGCGCTGTTCGACATCTACCGCGTCATGCGTCCGGGCGAGCCGCCGACGGTGGAAGCCGCCGAGGCCATGTTCAAGAGCCTGTTCTTCGACGGCGAGCGCTACGACCTGAGCTCGGTCGGCCGCGTGAAGATGAACATGCGCCTGGAGCTCGACTGCCCCGACGACATGCGCGTGATCCGCAAGGACGACGTGATCGCCGTGCTGCAGACGCTGGTCGGCCTGCGCGACGGCCGCGGCGAGATCGACGACATCGACAACCTCGGCAACCGCCGGGTGCGTTCGGTGGGCGAACTGCTGGAGAACCAGTACCGCGTCGGCCTGCTGCGCATGGAGCGCGCGATCAAGGAGCGCATGAGCTCGGTCGACATCGACACGGTCATGCCGCACGACCTGATCAATGCGAAGCCGGCCGCCGCGGCCGTGCGGGAGTTCTTCGGCTCCTCGCAGCTCTCGCAGTTCATGGACCAGACCAACCCGCTCAGCGAGATCACCCACAAGCGCCGCCTGTCGGCCCTTGGCCCGGGCGGCCTCACCCGCGAGCGGGCGGGCTTCGAGGTGCGCGACGTGCACCCGACGCACTACGGCCGGATCTGCCCGATCGAGACGCCGGAAGGTCCGAACATCGGCCTGATCAACAGCCTCGCCACGCACGCGGTGGTGAACAAGTACGGCTTCATCGAGAGCCCGTACCGGCGGATCAAGGACGGCAAGACCACCGACGAGGTGGTCTACATGTCGGCCATGGAAGAGGCGAAGCACGTCATCGCCCAGGCCAACATCAAGCTGGAAGGCGGCGAGATCGTCGAGGATCTCGTCCCCGGCCGGGTCAACGGCGAGCCCTCGCTGCTGCCGAAGGACCAGGTCGACCTGATGGACGTGTCGCCGAAGCAGGTCGTTTCGGTCGCCGCCTCGTTGATCCCGTTCCTCGAGAACGACGACGCCAACCGCGCCCTCATGGGCTCGAACATGCAGAAGCAGGCCGTGCCGCTCGTCCAGTCGGATGCGCCGCTGGTCGGCACCGGCATGGAGAGTGTCGTGGCGGTCGACTCCGGCGCCGTCGTGGTGGCCCGCCGGACCGGCGTCGTCGAGCAGATCGACGGCACCCGTATCGTCATCCGCGCGACCGAGGAGACCGATCCTTCCAAGCCGGGCGTCGACATCTACCGCCTGCAGAAGTTCCAGCGGTCCAACACCTCGACCTGCATCAACCAGCGCCCGCTGGTGCGCGTGGGCGACCGGATCCGCGAAGGCGACGTGATCGCCGACGGCCCGTCGACCGAGCTGGGCGAACTGGCGCTGGGCCGCAACGCCCTCGTCGCGTTCATGCCCTGGAACGGCTACAACTTCGAAGACTCGATCCTGATCTCCGAGCGGATCGTGCGCGATGACGTCTTCACCTCGATCCACATCGAGGAGTTCGAGGTCATGGCCCGCGACACCAAGCTGGGTCCGGAAGAGATCACCCGCGACATCCCCAATGTCGGCGAGGAAGCCCTGCGCAACCTCGACGAAGCGGGCATCGTGGCGATCGGCGCCGAGGTCCAGCCGGGCGACATCCTGGTCGGCAAGGTCACGCCGAAGGGCGAAAGCCCGATGACGCCGGAAGAGAAGCTGCTGCGCGCCATCTTCGGCGAAAAGGCCTCCGACGTGCGCGACACCTCGCTGCGGCTGCCGCCGGGCGTCTCGGGCACCATCGTCGAGGTCCGCGTCTTCAACCGTCACGGGGTGGACAAGGACGAACGCGCGCTCGCCATCGAACGCGCCGAGATCGACCGCCTGGGCAAGGACCGCGACGACGAGTTCGCGATCCTGAACCGCAACATGCAGGGCCGCCTGCGCCAGCTGCTCGTCGGCAAGGTCGCCGTCTCCGGCCCGAAGGGCCTGGGCCGCGGCGAGATCAGCGCCGAGAAGCTGGAGGAGATCCAGCCCGGCCTGTGGTGGCAGATCGCCCTCGAGGACGAGAAGGCGATGGGCGAACTCGAAGCGCTGCGCAAGCAGTTCGACGACGCCCGCAAACGTCTCGACCGTCGCTTCGAGGACAAGGTCGACAAGCTGCAGCGCGGTGACGAACTGCCGCCTGGCGTGATGAAGATGGTCAAGGTGTTCGTCGCGGTGAAGCGCAAGCTGCAGCCGGGCGACAAGATGGCCGGCCGTCACGGCAACAAGGGGGTCATCTCCAAGATCCTGCCGATCGAGGACATGCCCTACCTGGAGGACGGCACCAGCGTCGACATCGTGCTCAACCCGCTG
>NZ_WGNY01000034.1 GCF_016124325.1 Phenylobacterium sp. | reverse complement strand
TCCTCGCCCATGGCGTGGCCGCCGTATTTGATGACCACGGTCTCGCGGTCGTAGATCTGGATGTAGGGCAGCGCCTCGGCCAGCGTCTTCGCCGTCGCCCAGCCCTGCTCTTCCGTCGTCTCGCTCAATGAACCGCCCTCGAACCTGCGGCGTCCCGATAGCGGACGGGGGCGGCCCTGTCACCCGCGCCGCGGCGTGCTAAGCCACGCGCCTCACCTTGGGAGAGAGGGGTTCCATGCGGACGTGGGTTCTGGCGGCCGTGGCCGCCGTGGCGATGGCGGCCGGCGCGGCCGAGGCGAAGACGGTGGCGGTCACCGCCGACCGCCTGCTCGACGTGGCCTCGGGCAAGTACGTCGACAAGCCGCTGATCGTGATCGAGGACGGCCGCATCGCCGCGGTGGGCAAGGCCGGCGACGCGATCCCCGCCGGCGCCGAGCGCGTGGACCTGCCGGGGGTCACCCTGCTGCCGGGCCTGATCGACATGCACGTCCACCTGACCAGCGCCGCCGAGATCGGCGGCTACAACTACTACCAGTACACCGACAGCTTCTGGATGGCCGTGGGCGTGGCCAACGCGAAGAAGACGCTGGAGGCCGGCTTCACCACCGTGCGCAACGTGGGCTCGGGCTTCTACGACGACGTGGGCCTGCGCGAGGCGGTCGACGAAGGGGTCATCGAGGGCCCGCGGATCATGGCGGCGGCCTACGCCATCGGCGCCACCGGCGGCCACTGCGACGAGACCTTCTTCCCGCCCTCGATGAACCAGGCCGAGCCGTCGGTGATCGACAGCCCCGACGAGGGCCGCCACATGGTGCGGCTGATGCGCAAGTACGGCGCCCGGGTCATCAAGATCTGCGCGACCGGCGGCGTCTTCTCGCGCGGCGACGAGCCCGGCGCCCAGCAGCTCACCTTCGACGAGATCAAGGCCATCGTCGACGAGGCGCACATGGCCGGCATGAAGGTGGCCGCCCACGCCCACGGCGCGGCCGGCATCAAGGCCTCGATCCTGGCCGGCGTCGACACCATCGAGCACGCCAGCCTGGTGGACGACGAGGGCATCAAGCTGGCGGTCCAGAAGGGCGCCTACTTCGGGATGGACATCTACAACACCGACTACACCCAGGCCGAGGGCGCCAAGAACGGGGTGCTGGAGGAGAACCTGAAGAAGGACCGCGACATCGGCGAGATCCAGCGGGAGAACTTCCGCAAGGCGCTGAAGGCCGGGGTGAAGATGATCTTCTCCACCGACGCGGGCGTCTATCCGCACGGCGACAACGCGAAGCAGTTCGCGGTGATGGTGCGCTATGGCGCCACGCCCCTGCAGGCGATCCAGTCGGCGACCGTGACGGCCGCCGCGGCGCTGGGCGAACCCGCCGACGTGGGCCAGGCGGCCAAGGGCTTCTACGGCGACCTCGTCGGCGTGAGCGGCGACCCGCTGTCGGACGTCACCGTGCTGGAGCATCCGGTCTTCGTCATGAAGGGTGGAGAGGTGGTGAGGCGGTAGCCGCCGCGCTCAATTCGAGAGCGGCAAATCTGACAACCTCCGCTCATCCCGGCGAAGGCCGGGATCCAGATCTCGAAGCGCGGGCGCGGAGTGGATGACCACAGAGCCTCCAGAGCCCTCCTCAAGGGCCTGCCATCTGGGTCCCGGCCTTCGCCGGGACGAGCGGCATCGGATACAAGCGGTAGCCGCCGCAATTCATCGCCTGACGATGTTCGATACCCCCAAACCGGGGATGCGGCGGTGTCCACCCTGACGCTGAATGACCCCAACGCTCGCGGCGCCGGCCGCGGTTTATCTTGGGGGTGAGTGATGCGTTTGTCAGGTCTTGTGGCGGCCGCCGCGCTTTCGTTCGCGGCGACCCAGGCGTCCGCCGCCGTGATGGTGGCCCACTTCGAGGGCACGATCGGCGGCATCGGCGGCAACGGCAACTTCAGCGACCGGTTCGGCTTCCCGATCCTGCACGTCTTCACCGGGCCGTTCGTGGCGGAGTTCGTCTACGACACCGCGACGGGCAGCAACTACAACGTCGGCCCTGGCGGCGAAGGCCTGAACGGCGCCGTCCAGGCGGCCTGGATCGAGTTCGAAGGCGTCCACATCGACCTGGGAGGCATCGAGTACAGCCAGGTGGCCGCCACCTCGACCGGCTTCTCGGTGCACGCCCAGCACTACATTCCGAACGAGGTGAACGACACGCTCTCGTTCATCGCCACCTTCGCCGGCGCCACGGGCGACCTCGACGCGCCGCTTCCCAGCATCGATCCCACCAACGCCACCGGCGAAGGCCACTTCCAGGCGGTCAGCAACTATTCCAGCCGGGGCTGGGGCGTCGACATCGACGGCGGCTGCACCGCCTACTACTGCGCCGGGATGCCGCTGCAGCTGCAGAGCTTCCGGATCGCCGAGTACACGCCGGACGCGGGCGCGGGCGGCGTGCCCGAGCCGGCCACCTGGGCGCTGATGATCCTGGGCTTCGGCGGGGCCGGCGGCATGCTGCGGCGGCGGCGCACCGCCCTCGCCTGACGAGCTCTAGATCGTGCGCGCGACGACCTCCTTCATGATCTCCGACGTGCCGCCGTAGATCCGCTGGACGCGGGCGTCGCGCCACAGCCGCGCGATCGGATACTCGTTCATGTAGCCGGCGCCGCCGTGGAGCTGGAGGGCGGCGTCGCACACCTCCCACTGCAGCTCGGTGTGGAACAGCTTGGCGGCCGAGGCCTCGGCCGCCGTCAGCTTGCCCTCCAGGTGGCGCGCGATGGCCCAGTCCAGGTGCGCCCAGCCGGCCTGCATCTTGGCCTTCAGGCCCGCCAGGGTGAAGCGGGTGTTCTGGAAGTCGAAGACGGTCTGGCCGAACGCCTTGCGCTCCTTGGTGAACTTCACGCCCTCGTCGAAGGCCCGCTGCGCGGCGGCCTGCGCCTGCACGGCGATGCCCAGGCGTTCCTGCGGCAGCTGGTTCATCAGCTGGGCGAAGCCCTTGCCCTCTTCGCCCAGGCAGTTGGTCACCGGCACGCGCACGTCCTCGAAGAACAGCTCCGAGGTGTCGGCCGAATGCTGGCCGATCTTGTCGAGGTTGCGCCCGCGCTTGAACCCCTCGCGGTCGGCCTCCACCAGCACCAGCGACACGCCCTTGGCGCCCTGGGTCGGGTCGGTCTTGGCCACCACGATGATCAGGTCGGCGTTCTGGCCGTTGGTGATGTAGATCTTGGAGCCATTGACCACATAGTGCTCGCCGTCGCGGATCGCGGTGGTGCGCACGGCCTGCAGGTCGGAGCCCGTGCCCGGCTCGGTCATGGCGATGGCGGTGACGGCCTCGCCCGAGACCATCTTCGGCAGCCACTTCTGCTTCTGCTCTTCCGAGCCGTAGTTGACGATGTAGTCGGCCACGATGTCGGACTGCAGCGTGATGCCGGCCGAACTGCCCGCGTAGAACAGCTCCTCCGAGATCACGGCGTTGTAGCGGAAGTCGAGGCCCAGGCCACCGTACTCGGCCGGAACGCCCGGGCAGAGGATCCCCGCCTCGCCGCACGCCAGCCAGAAGTCGCGGTCGATGATGCCGTCGCGTTCCCAGCGGTCGAGATGGGGCCACAGCGCCTTGTCGTAGAACTTGCGCACCTGGTCGCGGAAGAGGTTCAGCTCCTCGTCGAAGACGGGGCGGGCGGCGGTGTCGATCATGGGCGTTCCCTGAGGCTTGTCGGGCGTGTTAGCCGGGTGACGTTGCGGAGCGCCAGCCACCGATGTCATCCCGGACGAAAGGCGCAAGGCGCCTGAAGATCCGGGACCCAGCATCTCCGAACTCGACGCTCGCGCCGGCAGTTTCGCAGTCTGAGCGGCTGGATCCCGGCTCGGCGGCCTTCGGCCTTGGCCGGGATGACATTACGCGGGCCGCCGCGCCCGCATGGCCTGGGCGATGGTGCCGTCGTCCAGCCAGTCGAGTTCGCCGCCCACGGGCACGCCACGGGCCAGCATGGTCACCGAGACGTCGGCGCCGGCCAGCCGGTCGGCGAGGTAGTGGGCGGTGGTCTGGCCGTCGACGGTGGCCGGCAGGGCCAGGATCACCTCGCGCACGGCGGGGTCGCTGGCCCGGGCCGTCAGCGGCCCGATCCGGAGCGCGTCGGGGCCCACGCCGTCCAGGGCCGAGAGCAGCCCGCCCAGCACGTGGTAGCGCCCGCGGAAGGCGCTGGCCCGCTCCATGGCCCAGAGCGCCCCCACCTCCTCGACCACGCAGATCAGGCCGGCGTCGCGGCCCACATCGGCGCAGATGGCGCAGGGGTCCTGGGTGTCGAGGCTGCCGCAGACCGAGCAGGTCTTCACGCGCGCGGCGGCTTCCGAGAGCGCGTCGGACAGGGGCAGCAGGAGTTGCTCGCGCCGTTTCAGCAGCGCCAGCGCCGCGCGCCGGGCCGAGCGCGGCCCCAGCCCCGGCAGTTTGCTGAGCAGACCGATCAGCCGCTCGATCTCGGGTCCGGCGGATTGGGCCACTATCCCACCCCCGTCATGGCCCGGCTCGTCCGGGCGAACCATGAACACAGGCCTCGCCGCGCGACGCGCCGCCGCCGAGCCGCGACGGCGCCTTCACGCGCCGTGTTCATGGATGGCCCGGACGAGCCGGGCCATGACGATGGGAAGGCGGATTGGGCCAAGTCAGTCGGCTTCCTTCAATGCGGCTTCGATCGCCTCGTGGAAGGCTTCATCGCGCTCACGAACGTCGTCCCATGTCGGGCTGAGATGAACGAGGTTCTTTGCCTCTGCCAGTCCGACGCCAAAGCGCATCGCAATGGCCCCAATGGACTCGACTTTCGAAAGCCCGGACGATCTGAAGTAAGCGACCGCAGCATCCTTATTGTCAGGGCAGCCCGCCAAGATTTCCTCGGGAAGCTTCACGGCGCCCGTCAGAACTTCGGCATGCCGGGGATGTTGAGCCCGGCCAGCGGGCCGGCGGCCTCGCGCATCAGTTCGCCCTGCTTCTCGTCCAGCTTGCGCTTGGCGTCGGCGTGGGCGGCCACCACGAGGTCGGCGACCACCTCCTCCTCGCCCGGCGCCATCAGGCTGGGGTCGAGCACGACGCGCCGGAGCTCGCCCGTGCCGGCCAGGGTCAGCTTCACCATCCCGCCGCCCGAGGTGCCTTCCACCTCCAGCGCCTGGATCTTCTCCTGCGCCTCGGCCATGCGCTGCTGCATGACCTGGGCCTGCTTCATCAGGGAATTGAGGTCTTTCATCTCGTCTCACTCACGCGCGCCGTCGGGCGCTCTCTAGTCGTCGTCGCCATCCTCTTCCGCGGGCGGTTCGGCTTCGGCCGGTTGCTCGGGCTGGGCCAGGCTGCGGACGCCCACGATCTCGGCGCCGGGGAAGGCGGCCATCACCTGCTGGACGAAGGGGTGGCGCTCGACCTCCTCGCGGGTCTCGCGCGCCTCGCGCTTCTGCTTCTCCCACAGGCTCTCGGCGCCGCCGCCGCCCTGGGTGGAGAGCAGCCAGCGCTCGCCGGTCCAGTCCTTCAGCCGCCCCACCAGCCGCTGGGCCAGGTCGGCCGGCGCGCCGGGGGCGGGCTCGTACTCGATGGCCCCGGGCCGGAAGCTGATCGGGCGGATGAAGCGCTCCACGTCCAGCTTCAGGCGGATGTCGCGCTTCTCGTCGATCAGGGCCAGCAGGTCCTCGAAGCTCTGCAGCTTGGGCGCCGCCTCGGCCGGCCTGGCCGCCGGAACCGCCTGGCGGGCCACGGCCGAGACGCCGCCGCCGGTCCGCGCGCCGCCGCCCGGTCCCGAGGGCGCGGGGCCGCCGCCCGGCGGCTCGCCGGCCTGCAGCCGCTTCAGGGCCTCCTCCGGCCCCGGCAGGTCGGCGGCGTAGGCCAGGCGGATCAGGGCCATGTCGACGGCCGCCGCCGCGTCGGGCGCGCGGCGCACCTCGTCGTAGGCCTTGAGCGTCATCTGCCAGACGCGTGAGAGCACGCCGGCCGAGACCGCCGCGCCCACCGCCGCCAGCCGCTGGGCCTGTTCCTTGGGCATCACCAGCGCCTGCGGCCCGACCGTCTTGGCCACCGAGGCGCCGTGGGCGTGGTCCAGCAGGTCCAGCATCACCTGGTCGGGGCTGGCGCCGTAGCCGTAGAGCGTGCGGAAGGTCTCGATGGCCGGCCCCGCCTGGCCCTTCATCAGCAGCTCGAACAGCTCGATGGTCTGGGCCCGGTCGGCCAGGCCCAGCATGTCGCGGACCTCGGCGGCGGTGACCGTCTGCCCCGGGTCGGCCTGGACGATGGCCTGGTCCAGCATCGACTGGCCGTCGCGCACGCTGCCCTCGGCGGCGCGGGCGATCAGCATCAGGCCCTCGGCCTCGACGCGGGCGCCCTCGTTCTCGCAGATCATCTCCAGGTTCTTGACCAGCACCTCGGGCTCCACCCGGCGCAGGTCGAACCGCTGGGTGCGCGAGAGGATCGTCACCGGCACCTTGCGGATCTCGGTGGTGGCGAAGATGAATTTGGCGTGGGGCGGCGGCTCCTCCAGCGTCTTCAGGAGCGCGTTGAACGCCCCCGTCGACAGCATGTGGACCTCGTCGATGATGTAGACCTTGTAGCGGGCCTCGACCGGGGCGTAGCGCACGCCCTCCAGCAGTTCGCGGATGTCGTTGACGCCGGTGCGGCTGGCGGCGTCCAGCTCCAGCACGTCCATGTGCCGGCCCTCGATGATGGCGCGGCAGTGACGGCCCTCTTCCTTGAAGTCGAGGGTGGGGGCATCGATCGTGTCGGTCCGGTAGTTCAGCGCCCGGGCCAGCAGGCGCGCCGTGGTGGTCTTGCCGACCCCGCGCACGCCGGTGAGCATGAAGGCATGGGCGATGCGGCCGGTGGCGAAGGCGTTGCGCAGCGTGCGCACCATCGCTTCCTGGCCGTAGAGGTCGTCGAAGGTCTTGGGCCGGTACTTGCGCGCGATGACCGTGTAGGCCGCGCTTTCCCCGTCCGGCGCCGGGGCGGGCGCAGGCGGCGCGCCGAACATGTCGCCCGTATTGGGGTCACGCTCGGGCGGGTCGTCGTCGCGTGGGAAATCCTCGTCCGCCATCGGGGCATCTAACGGGAGCCGGGCGCCCGGCGAAAGGGGAAAGCCCCCGGCATCTGTGGAAAGGTGGAGACCGGACAACGACCCGAGCCGTGACCCGTTGTGGCTGCTGCCTTCCGGCCCTGACCAGGTTGGCGGGGCGTTCGTCCGCCGCCGATCTCCGGGGCCGCATATGGCGGATGGGGACCGCCGATGCAAGCGGGGCGGGTTGGCGCAGGCCCTAGCCGGCGGCCAGCCGGAGGCCCGGCGCGCCCCTCGGCGCGATCTTCGCCGGCGCGCTCTCGCGTATCAGCATCACGGCGATCTGGCCCACGGCCGTGGCCCCCACCAGGTACCAGGCCGGAGCCATGGCGCTGCCGGTGACGTGGATCAGCCAGGTGACGACCATCTGGGTGGTGCCGCCAAATACGGCGATGGCGAGGGAATAGACCGTCCCGAACCCGGCGCCGCGGATGGATTTGGGCAGGCTCTCGCTGAGGGCCGCGTAGAACGAGCCCTGGAAGAACGCCGCCGCGATCCCCAGCGCCGTCATGCCGGCGATCAGGGCGAAGGCCGTCCGCTCCGACGAGACCCACAGGAAGGTCGGATAGATCATCAGCAGATAGACGAGGTTGCCCCACACGTTCACCCGCCACCGGCCGATGCGATCCGACAGCCAGCCGCCCAGCAGCACCACCGGAATGGAGACGAGGTTCGTCACCGTCTCCGCGGCGAAGCCGGCCGAGGCCTTCATGTGCAGCGTGTCCTGGGCGTAGGTCACGATGTAGGTGAAGATGTACGACCCGATGGTGCCGGCGCCGAGCGCGGCGACGCCCAGCGCCATGATCCGCCAGGAGCGGCGCGCCTGCTGCAGCCGCGATCCCTCGGCCACGGGCGCCGCCGCTGTCGCCGGCTCCGGCGCGTGCAGGGTCTCGGGCAGGCTGACGCGCAGCCACAGCCCGAACGGAATGGCCGTGGCGCCCAGCAGGAACGCGACGCGCCAGCCGTAGGCGTCCAGCAGGTGCTCGGGCATCACGGCGCTGAGCACCACGCCGACGAGGCCGGCGGCGGTCAGGGCGATGAACTGGCTGGCGCCCTGCCACGACACGACCAGGCCGCGCGTCTCCGGCGAGGCCGCCTCGGACAGGAAGGCGGTGTTGGAGCCGATCTCCCCGCCCAGGGAGAAGCCCTGGGCCATGCGCGCGATGACGGCCAGGATGGGGGCCGCGATCCCGATCGTCGCGTAGGACGGGATCAGCGCCATGGCCACGATCGAGACGCCGATCAGGGTGAAGCACAGCACCATGGCCGGCTTGCGCCCGACGCGGTCGGAGTAGGCGCCAATCACCAGCGCGCCGATCGGCCGCGTCACGAACCCCGCCCCGAAGGTGGCCAGCGAGAGCATCAGGCTGGAATAGGCGTTCCCGCTCGGGAACAGGGCGTGGCCGATCTGGATGGCGAAGAACGCGTAGGTGAGGAAGTCGTAGAATTCCAGCGCGTTGCCGATCGTCGCGGCGGCGATGTGGCGGCGCTTGAGCTTCGGCTGTCCGGCCGGGACGTCCCGCTTGGCTTCCGCGACCATGACGCCCCCCAGCGCTGGTCCGACAGGCCACCCCCATGTCCTGCAATAACATCGTTGTACGAAGTTATCGGCGCGGTCAAACCCCAACCGGCCTCGGCGGCGCGATTCTACCCAGCCGGCGCGGACGCGGGCGTGGACTCCGCTGTTGCGCCCTTCCCGGCCAGCACGCGCGCGATCGCCGGGCCGGCCAGGACCAGAAACACCAGGCAGACCACATCGGCGCCGGCGTGCACGGCCCAGAACGCCGGTGGCGACATGTGCTCATAGAGCCGCCCGAGCTGGCCGGTGCCGAAGTAGGAAGCCGACATGGCCAGGGTGTAGACGCCGACCATCGTCGAGTTGATCGAGGCCGGCGCCGCCCGCGAGATCAGCGCCAGGGTCACGGTGTCGACCCAGATGATCGCCGGATCGACCAGCAGGAAGTAGCCCACCGCCGCGCCCAGCGGCGCCTTGCCGGGCGCCATGGCGCCGACGGCCAGGATCGCGAAGCCGACCAGCCCCATGGCGCAGCCGATGGCGATCTTGGTCAGGTCGCCCATGGGCCGGCCGTCGGCGGCCTGGCGGTCCCACAGGCGGATGGTGACCGCGGCGCCGGCGATGGTCAGCAGGCCGTCCAGGGTGCTGAACCAGGTCACCGGCATCTCGAAGCCCAAGATCGTCCGCTGCACGTGATCGGCCGCCCAGATCGGGAAGATGTTGAACGACTGCTGGTAGGCGGCGAAGTGCACCATCTCCGGCACCAGGACCGCCACGAGCACCGCGGCGACCAGCAGGTCGCGCCGCGACAGCCGCGCGGCCTTTCCGCCATCGCGCTCACCGGCCGGCGCGGCGGCCCCGGACACGTGCGAAAGCCCCGCCAGATAGGCCGCCAGAGCGCCCATCATGCCGATCGCCAGGGCGATCAGGCCCGCCTGGAAGCCCACACGCTCGGCCAGGGTGCCGGCCACCAGGGGCGACGAGAACGAACCGATGTTGGCGGCGATCAGGTAGAAGGCGAAGGCGCTGGTGCGCCGCGTGTCGTCGGGCGCGTAGAGCCGCCCGATCGAGACCATCAGGTTGCACTTCAGGAGCCCGTTGCCGATCACGATCAGGCCGATCGCGATCAGGAAGGCCTGCTCGAAGACCATCACGGCCATGGCGACGGACAGGATGACCAGCCCCAGGATCATGGTCCGCTTCTGGCCCAGCCAGCGGTCGGCGATCACCGCGCCGACGAGGGGCAAGGCGTAGGCGAGGCTGGTGAGGAGCCCGTAGGTCTGCGAGGCGATGTCGATGGCGCCCAGGGGCGGGCCGCCGCCCTCCAGCATGCGGCGGTAGGCGGTGAAGCCCAGGACGTGCTCGGCGTGGCCCGTCGCGAGCAGCTGGCGGGTCATATAGAGCGTCAGGATCGTCTGCAGGCCGAAGTAGGAGAAGGCCCAGAAGCCCTCCACCGCCACCAGATAGCCCAGGCCGCGCGGGTGGCCGAAGAAGCCGCCGACCCGCTCGCGCATGCGCTGGGCATGCTCGTCCGACGCCGAAACCATGACACCCCCTCTCCCCCCGCCCGGGATGGGATCACCCTTTTCGCGGGAAGATCAACAGGATGCCTGTGCGGCTACCCGTTTCGGCGCGACGCCGCCCGCGCCGCCGTCGTCTTGGGCGGGTCGTACCAGATGGGCGAGGTCCAGGCGCGTTCCTGGATGGTCGCCGGCGCCTTCTCCGGCAGCGGCAGGTGGTTGCGCAGGGCCATCAGCGTGGTCCAGCGCGGCGTGGGGATCTCGATGACCCGGGCGTAGTAGACGGCCGGCGCCTTCGGATCGAAGTCGGGGTCGGTCCACACCTGGGTCAGCACCTTCGCGCCGACGCTGTTCGCATAGCGGCCGGTCTTCAGGTCGACGGTGTTGCGGACGGCGGGGGCCTTGCCGGTCTTCGGGTCCACGGCGCGGCCGTCGGAGAGCGCCACGTCGAACACCTTCTCGCGGTAGCCGTCGCCGGCCAGCCAGACCTTGATGATCTGCACGCGGTCCAGGTTGGCGCCCGTCGGGTCCTTGGCCGCCTGGACGATGAAGCTGGGCGCCTTGCCCGCGCCCGCCGCCGGCAGGTCGCCGCCCATCGGGACGCCGGCCGCATAGGCGCGCCTGATCCAGTCGGGCCGCTTCAGGTCGGCCTGGGCGAACGACCAGCCGCCGAACATCCGCACGCGGATGCGCGTGCCCGAGGTGGCGAAGGTCTCCTTGCGCTTGAGCGCCGCGAAGATCGCCGGCCGGGTGTTCTCCTCGGCCCAGACGCCGGTAATCGCCGCCGAGCTCATCTGCAGCGGATCGTTCTCGCGCTGGCCGTTGGGGCGCACGCTCAACGCGTCGCCGTCGAGGCCCAGCGTCCGCTTCAGCGCCGCGCCCTGGACCGGCATGGTCCGCGGGTCGAAGCCCATGCTGGCGCCCGGGGTCTGTTCCTCCTCGCTGGTGGACAGGCCGTTGTGGATGTCGGAGGCGCCGACCACGCCCATCTTGAACGGGTTGGCCCCGGTCTTCGACTCGATCACCAGGCCCCGGCCCCAGCCCTGGCGCACGTACGAGCCGTTCTGCTTGGCCTCGGTCTCGCCGGCGTAGATGCGGTCCATGATCTCGAAGCCGGCGAACTCGTCGCTGGGCGACAGTTCCGGCGTGGTCTCCGACGTGCCCTTCACCTGCGAGATCTCGACCAGCGGCTCGTTGCGGGCGCGCTGCAGGGCGTAGGCGGCGTCGATCGGCCGGCCGTCGGAGTTGTTCCAGTCGAAGTCGAGGCCGTCGCTGAGGTTGGAGTTGTGCGGGATGGCCAGCAGGTCCAGCCCGGTCTTCCGCACGCCGTCCATGAAAGCCCACAGGTCCTCCGGCCGGGTCGAATCCACCGAGGTGAACGGGGCCGGGGCGTGGTCCTTCTCGAAGATCACGTTGCGGTGCATGTGGATGCCGTGGCCCGGCGAGGAGGTCCACTCATAGGCCAGCAGGGTGGTGAACCGGCCCGGCTGGTAGTTGTCGCGCACCGCCTTGGTCTCGACGGCCCAGCCGTCGGCGGCCTGAGCCGCGGCCTTCATCTCCCCGGCGGCCTCGCTGTCGCCGCCGTGCATGACCGCGGCGGCCCGGAAGAACGCGCCCCGGCCGCCCGCCTTCAGCGACTTGCCGAAGTCCGACTTCGAAAAGCCGCTGTTCGGGTCGTCGAGCTGCGCCACCGCACCCAGGAATTCCGAGTGATCGGTCACCGCTGCGAAATCCAGCGGCCAGGACCGCTTGGCCGGCACCGCCTCGTCGGTGGTCATGCCCTGTTCGGCGCCGAGCTGGGCGGGCGAGACCATCACCGTCTCGCCGCGGGCGAACTTGTAGGCCTGGTCGGGGGTCACCTTGGTCCCGAAGGTCCAGGCGTCGAACGACAGGGTCGTGTGCAGGTGCAGCTCGCCGTAGAAGACGCGGCGATCCGCGGGGCTGTCCGGCGCCGCCGCGTCGGCCGCCGCGGCCTTGGCGGCCTGCGGCGCGGCGCCGTCGTCGCGGCTGCGCGCCGCGCCTGTGGCCAGGACCAGGGCCCCGGCGGCGAGAACCATGGGCGCGGCGGCCCGGCGTGCGAGCTTGATCTTATCCATGCCGTCGCCTCCCAAACGCTGACTCGGATGACGATCAGTCGTAACGGCAAACCGGAGTTTCGACGACCGCCCCCGGGTTTGGGCGGCCATAGTCGCAGGGCATGAGGCCCCGGAGCAGCCGGGCCTATCCCTGGAACCGGCGGTTCAGCTTGCGCATGCCGCCGATCCAGCGGTCGTAGTCGCCGGTCTTGTTGCGCATGTACTGCAGCACCTCGGGGTGGGGCAGGATCAGGAACTCCTCCTTCTCCAGGCTCTTCACCACCGCGTCGGCCAGCTCCTCCGGCTCCATCATGCCGTCGATGGAGGCCACGCCGTCGGGGTTGCCGGCGGTCATCGCCGTGCGCACGGCCTGCGGGCACAGCACCGAGACCTTGATGCCCTGGTCGCCGTGGGTGATCGCCAGCCATTCGGCCAGGCCGACCGCGGCGTGCTTGGTCACCGCATAGGGCGCCGAGCCGATCTGCGAGAGCAGGCCCGCCGCCGAGGCGGTGTTCATCAGGTAGCCGCCGCCGCGGGCGGCCATCAGCGGCACGAGATGGCGTGCGGCCCAGACGTGCGACATGACGTTGATGTCCCAGATCCGCTGCCAGCCCTCGTTGGGGGCCTCGGCGCCGCCGCCGATGCCGATGCCGGCGTTGGAGCAGAAGAGGTCGATCGGCCCCACGTCGCGTTCGACGGTGTCGATGAGGGCCTTGATCTCGTCCTCGTGGGAGACGTCGACCTTGAAGGCCAGGCCGCCGATGCCGGCCGCCGTCGCCTTGGCGCCGTCCTCGTCGCGGTCGGCGCACACCACCGCCTTGGCGCCTTCCCTGGCGAACCGCTGGGCCAGCGCCCGGCCGATGCCGCTCGCCGCGCCGGTGACCACGACGATCTTGTCCTTGAGCTGCATGGCCCGCCTCCGCTTCATACGATCGTTTGAGACGCGTCTAGCCCGGCGCGTCGGCGCGCGCCATCCCCCCCCCCGCCAACTCGAAGCGGCGGGCGACGCCCGCGACGGGAACCGAACCGGGCAGGCCGGGCGAGCATTCGGTCCGGATTCCCGGCTCGCGCGAATTCGTGCGCCGCGTCGCATGCCGGCGCATGCCGGCGCGGCTACCGCTGACGCTCCCCCGCCGCAGACTCCCGGGCGTCGACTTTTGACGGGGAAGGACGAAGATGCGTCTCGGATATCTTGTTGCGGCCGCCGCGGCGGCGCTGTTGGTCGCGCCCGCCGCGGCGCAGGCGTCCGTGCTGACTTTCACCTACAAGGGCCACGTCTCGGAAAGCCTCGACAACACGGGCGAATTCGGCGCGATCGGCTCGAACACCCTGGTCGGCCAGGCGTTCACCGCGACGTTCACCGTCGACCTCGGCACGGCGGGCCTCCAGCACGCGAGCGACGTCTGGTACGACTACCTCTACGGCTACAACGCAGCCAATCCGGTCACGGGCGTGCTGCAGCTCAACGGCCACACGTTCGCGATCGGCGGCGGCCTTCCGGGCGACTACGGCGCCGATGCCCGCACCGACTACAGCCTGGAGCCGGGCTGCACGCTCGACTGCCAGACCGCCATGTTCCAGCAGGCCGTGTCGAACCAGGCCAGCACCTTCGCCGGCGGCATGAACTACTATTCGGGACGCTTCCTCAACGCCGGCGCCTATGCCCAAGACGGCACGCTGACCGGCCTCGCGCACACCGGATACGACTTGACGAACCCGCCGGTGAACCTGTCGGTCTTCGCCAGCATCTACGAGTATGTGGACGACTATAACGTCGACGGTGACGCGATCGACCAACCACCCTTCACGCGCACGGTGACCCACAGCGCGGAGGTCTCGATGATCGCGGACTCGGTCACCATGGGCGGCGTTCCCGAACCGGCGAGCTGGGCCCTGATGATCGCCGGCTTCGGCGTCATGGGGACGAGCCTGCGGGCTCGACGCCGGATCGCGGCCTGACGCGCCCGCGCGCCGTTCGATCCGGCCCTCGCCTAGATCGGGGCGTTCTGCGGCGCGGTCATGCCCCGCGCCAGCGAACGCACCAGCGGCAGGCTGAGCACCCATTCGCCGCCGACGGCCAGCTGGGCGGGGCCGAAGTCCCGCGCCAGGTGCTGGCGGATGGCCTCGAGAGCCGACTCGTCGGTGGCGATTCCGCTCTGCTCGCAAAGCGCGGCGAACCGGGCCTCGTCGGCCGCCCCGTCGCCGCTGAGGTCGTCGACCCTCCGCATCACGGCCGGAGTCGCCGCGGGCGTGCGGGCCGTATCGAGGGCGCAGAACATGATCAGCCCGTCGATCACACCGGCCTTCAGGGTCGAAACGCCGTTGAAGATCGCGAAGGCGAAACTCGCGCTCGTCATCTCGGCCCCTGCGAAGAAGAGCTGGTTCTGCAACAGCATGACTTGGCCCTCGACAAGCACGCCGGCGGCGTACATCCGCAGGCTGAGGAAATCGTCGGGCTCGGCCCGGATCATCACCTGATCGTGGATGAAGAGGCCCGGCCTCTGCACATAGGGCCGAGTCGTCCGGTAGAACCCCTCGTAGGCCGCGCCACGCAGCCGCGTCGTCGCCAGGCTCTCGGCCAGAAGCGGAATCCTCAGGTGGGGGGCCGCGCCGCGCCGGGCGGCGCCGACCGCCGCCGCGAGGCCATCCAGATCGAGCTCCCAGTCCAGCCCGGTGAAGCCCGGCGCGCGCGCGGCCACGAAGCTGGTCAGCCGCGCCATGTTGTAGCCCGAGGGGACGACCGTGCCGCCCACCCACCGGGCGACCGCCGACTTGTCCACGCCCAGTTCCGCGGCGAGGCTTCCCCGGCTGATCGAAAGGGCCTTCAGGACGAAATCAAGCTTCGCCGCGAACCCGGTCTCCATGCGCACTCAATCTCCGACGCCCCGGACGCGACCCTACAGGATGGTCCCCGCCGATTCCGTCCTCTGGTGAGGGGAGATTGCTGCGACGGCGGCTCGTCCGGCCAGCCCGCAGGTTCGGAGTTCAGCCCTCGCCGAGGTCCAGGCGGCTGACGTCGACGCCGCCCTTTTCGACGCGGACGCCCAGGAACCGCATTTCACCGCCCGCGTAGCTGATGTCGGCCACCGGGGTCACCGGGTCGCGCGCCATCAGGTTGGCGTCGCGCAGGGTCAGGCGCAGGACCATGGCGTCGAGCGTGGCCCCATCGGCCAGGGCGGCCTCGATCTGGCCGCGGAACCGACTGTCGGGAGATCCGGCTGACTTCGCCATCGCCGTCAGCCTCCGAACGCGTGCTCGCCGGTGACGCGCAACTCGCAGGCCCGCCCCCGATCCTGCATTTCGCGGGCGCGGCGCACGGCGGCGGCGCGGGCGATCTCCTTGTCCGGCGAATGACCGAACGTCTCTCCGTCGTGCTCCACGCGCCAGACGCCCTCCTGTCGCGAAATGGTCAGTACGGTCCGATCTGGAATCATGCGCATGCGCGACCTCATAACATCGCGAGGCAGGTTCAGCATAATTCAAAAAAACACTTGATTTGAGATGGAATTTCTGTATTGTTCTAAAGTCAAATATCGCACTGGTTCGCGAGAATACCGCTGGCCGAATTCAAATTTGGTCGCGAAATTCAAGATCGGTCCTCTTCGAAAATTTGATCTGAACGTCCATTCTGGGCGCGAGACCTCATGTCCGGAAAGGGACGACAATCATGCAAACCGGCACCGTGAAGTGGTTCAACAGCCAAAAAGGCTTCGGCTTCATCCAGCCCGACGAGGGCGGCGCTGACGTCTTCGTGCACATCTCCGCGGTCGAACGCGCGGGCCTGGGCTCCCTGGCCGAGGGCCAGAAGGTCAGCTTCGACGTGGAGCGCGACAAGCGCAGCGGCAAGATGGCGGTCGGCCAGCTGCAGGCGGCCTGAGCCGTCCGCGCCCCGGATTCCGTGGCGGAGAGGAGGACCGACCGGACCTCCTCGGAACGGCTTTCGACCATCCTCTCCACCACACCGCCCGGAGCGCGACGACACCATGCATACTGACCAACCTCATCGCTGCTCGGTCCAGACCGGGCGGCACGGCGCTCCATTCCTGGTCTTCGAGCCCTCGAACGGGGACCATCCAGCGTTCACGAGCTCGCTCTTCACGCTCGATCTGCAGCCCGGCGTGACCGTCGACGAGGCGCGCGAGCTGGCGGAGCAGATCAATCGTCGGCTCCTCGGCGTCTCGGCCACGATCTATTAGGCCAAGGGGATCGCCAGAGTGAATCCCAAGCCAAAGCCCGTCATCGAGGGGCAGGGCGAACTCCGCATCCTGGGCCACAGCGGCCCCGTCAGCTACCGCATCGAAGGCGACATGGCGCGCCTCAAGCGGGGCGTCGGCACCCTGCGCGGCTCGCTGCAATCCGATCCCGACGTCGTCGCGCGCGCATTCCGCGCCGGCGAGGGCGTGCTGGTGCTGGACCTCGGCAAGGAACTCCGCCTCGTGATGCTCGGCCACACCGCCGGCAGCGATCGGGTCTTCGTCGAGCTTCGCGTATAGCCTCGCAGCCGCCGCGCGTGGCGCTCACCCACACTCCGACATCGGTAGGGCCGGCTGTGCTGGCGCTCTGCGGGCAGATCCGGCCGGACGTCCGGCCGTTCTACCTGAGAGTGACGCCCGAGGCCGATTGCGAGCCCCTCGGATGCTTCAGCAACGTCGAGCGCAAGGTCGGCCGCGAAGGCGGCCGCGCGCAAACCGGCTGGGCGATCTGGATCTGGCCGCGGGTCTTCGTGGAGGCCGAGCACCACGCGGTGTTCGCCCCGGCGTCCGGCGCGGCGTGGCGCGACATCACCCCGGCCGGCCCGGGCGTCCGCCGCCGTCTCTTCCTGCCCGACGACACGGCGACCTACGATCTCGCCGACCCCCGCGGGCGGCGCGACAACATCCGCCTGGCGCTCTCGGGCGATCCGCTCGTGGCGGAGATGTTCGCCGGCATGGAGGCGCGGACGCGGATCTGGCGCTCCAACCCCGGCGCCGACGCCGCCGACGACATGGCCGAGTTCGGCCGGCTCCAATCGGCGGAGCTGGCGCAGGGCTACGCCCAGTCGCGCCTGGCGATGAAATACGCACAGCCGAACGATCCGTGCGTCTGCGGCAGCGGGCGACGCTTCAAGGCCTGCCACGGCCGCAAGTCCCCGCGCTGAGCGGGTCGACCCTTCCCTCCCCCCACGGAAACGGCCTTTGGTCGGCGAAAAGCCATCCTGAGGAGCCGCCCGTGGCCTTTCCGCTTCCCAACGCCTCGACAGATCTGACCGGACAGGTCGCCCTCGTCACCGGGGCGTCGTCGGGCCTGGGCCTGCGGTTCGCCCGGGTGCTGGCCGCCAGCGGCGCCAAGGTCGCGATCGCCGCGCGGCGGGTCGACCGCCTCGAGGCCCTGGCCAAGGACATCCGCGACGCCGGCGGCGAGGCTCTGCCCGTGGCTCTCGACGTCACCGACGCCGACCAGCTCGTCGGGGCGGTCGCCCAGGCGGAGGCCGCCTTCGGCCCGGTGACCATCCTGGTCAACAACGCCGGCATCCCCGACGCCCAACGGGCCCACAAGATGCCGCTCGACCTGATCGACCGGGTGATCGGGGTGAACCTGCGCGCGCCCTACATCCTCTCGTGCGAGGTCGCCCGGCGGCTGATGGCGGCCGAAAAGCCCGGCCGCATCGTCAACATCGCCTCGATCGCGGCCTTCAGCTACGGCGGCAACGGCGCGGCGCTCTACTCCATCACCAAGGCCGCCGTCGTGCGCATGACCGAGACCCTGGCGGTCGAGTGGGCGCGCAACAACATCAACGTCAACGCGATCGCCCCCGGCGCCTTCGCCTCGGAGATGATGGACGGCATGCTGGAACGCATGGGCGACATCTCCCAGCGCTTCCCGCGCAAGCGCCTGGGCGATCCGGCGCAGATGGACTCCACCCTGCTCTACCTGGTCAGCCCGGCCTCGGAGGCCGTGACCGGGACCTGCATCAAGATCGACGACGGCCAGGGCTCACGCTGAGGCCGCCACGTCGATGCGCTCGCGGTCGCGCTTGGCCCAGGCGCCGGCCGCGAAGAAGCTGGGGATAGCCAGCGCCGAGGCGCCGATGAAGATCAGCGCCGAATAGGTATAGGACTGGTCCGCCCCGGCCGCGCGGAAGTGGTCGATGGCCCAGCCGGCGCCGGTGATGCTGATCCCCAGGCCGATCACGTTGAGGCACAGCAGATAGAAGGCCGTCACCGTCGCCCGCGCGCCGGGCGGCGCCAGTTCCTGCACCGTCGAGAACGTCGGCCCGTAGAAGGCGGCGAGCTGGAAGACGCCCAGCCCCATGCCGGCGACGAACAGCGGCGAGCCGGGCGGCATCAGCCGGTAGCCGACCGCGAGCGGCAGGACGACCAGCATCATCGCCGCCAGCACCATCGGCCGGCCCGACTTGCGGTGGCGGTGCCACCAGTCGCCGATGAAGCCGCCGAAGAGATTGCCGGACACCCCCGCCACGACGGTCACATAGCCCGACAGCCGCGCGATCTCGCCACGCTCGAAGCCCCGCTCGGTCACGAACCAGAGCTGGTCGAACTGGGCCGCGCCGACGGCGAAGTGCAGGGCGGTGCCGCCGATCATGGTGGCCGCAAGCGCGGGCGAACGCCGCAGCGCGTCCACCAGCAGCCGAACCTGTTCGCCCAGGCCCGGCCCCTTGACCCGGGTGGGCGGGCGCGCCGGCCGCGGTTCGGGCACGAAGAGGTAGATCGAGGCTACCGCCAGGCCGATGGCGCCCAGGACGTAGAAGCAGTTGCGCCAGCCGATCGCCGGGCCGAGATAGCCCGCCACCAAGAGGCCGGCGCCCGTGCCGAGCGGCACGCCCATGTAGTAGATCCCCGCCGCCAGCCCCATGCGGGCGCGGTCCACGGAATCGGCCAGCAGCGACATCGCCGAGGGGGTCAGGGCCGACTCGCCCACGCCGATCATCGCCCGCGGGAGCGCCAGGCTGACGAAGCCGCGCGCCGCGCCCGAGGCCGCCGTCAGCAGGCTCCAGAGCCCGATGGCGACGGCGATCAGCCGGGGCCGGTGCGTCAGGTCGGCCAGGATCCCCATGAACAGTCCGGCGACCGAGTAGAAGACCAGAAACACCAGCCCGGTCAGCAGGCCGAACTGGAAGTCGGTGAGGTGCAGTTCGGGCTTCAGGAAGTTGGCGAAGCTGCCGAGAAGGTTGCGATCGACGAAGTTCAGGGTGTTGGTGAGCGTCAGCAGCGCCAACAGGCCATAGCCGCCGGCCCTCGCGCCGACGGGCGTGTTCGTCTTCATGCCTTCCCCCCTGTCTCCGGGCCCGAAGCCCTGGCCGACGCGTCCGTGTCGCGGCGGTTGTTGGGGGGACTGTGCGGCAGAAACCGCGCCGTGGGGAGTCGGCGCGTTGCGTCGGCGGTCCGGCCCGCCCGCGGCGGGCCTTACGCCGGGGGGTCGGCCGCTACTCGGCCGGTTCCTTGGTCTTGGCCGCCAGCGCCGCGTCGATGTCGGCGGCGCTGTGACGCTCGGGGATCAGGCCGTCGCCGGCGCGGTTGACGATGCGCCCGCGCTTCACGGCCGTGCGCTGGCCCACCTGGTTCGTCCAGCGCTGGAGGTTCTTGTAGCTGGCCACGTCGAGGAACTCGCCGGCCTCGTAGGCGCCGCCCTTGGCCAGCAGGCCGTACCAGGGCCAGACCGCCATGTCGGCGACCGTGTACTCGTCGCCCGCCAGGTACTCGCTCTCGGCCAGGCGGCGGTCCAGCACGTCGAGCTGGCGCTTCACCTCCATGGCGTAGCGGTCGATGGCGTATTCGATCTTGAACGGCGCGTAGGCGTAGAAGTGGCCGAAGCCGCCGCCCAGGAACGGCGCGGAGCCCATCTGCCACATCAGCCACGACAGGGTCTCGGCGCGCTTGGCCGGCTCCTTGGGCAGGAACTCGCCGAACTTCTCGGCCAGGTGGATCAGCATCGCCCCCGACTCGAAGATGCGGAACGGCTTGGGCCCGGAACGGTCCATGAGCGCCGGGATCTTGGAGTTGGGGTTCACGTCGACGAAGCCGGAGCCGAACTGGTCGCCCTGGCCGATGTTGATGAGCCAGGCGTCGTATTCCGCGCCCTTGTGACCCTTCTCGAGCAGCTCCTCGAACATGATGGTCACCTTCACCCCGTTGGGGGTGCCCAGCGAATAGAGCTGGAAGGGATGCTCGCCTACCGGCAGCTCCTTGTCGTGGGTGGGACCGGCGATCGGGCGGTTGATGTTGGCGAAGCGGCCGCCGTTGTCCTTGTTCCAGGTCCAGACCTTGGGGGGGACGTAGCCGGCGGGCTGGTTCGGGGGGGGCGTTTCGGACATTCGGTCTCTCCCTGGGTCGATCTTCGGGATCGTGGCGGCCCTGTGCCTACCGATGTGGGGCGCCGAGGTGGGTTTGGCCAGCCCCGCCTCGACGTTGTCACGGCTGCGCTCTAGATAGTCGGCATGCCGCTCAGCTTCTTCCAGAACACCTTCGCCGGAAACCCGCTCGACCGCGCCAGCGACCGGCGGGGCTCCGCCGAGTGGCTCGCCGGCCAGCTCGCCTCGTCCGACAGCCTCGGGATCGCGCTGTGGAACGGCCGGCCCTTTGTCGAGAAGACCAAGGAGGGCGGCGTGCAGATCGCCTACCTGCCCGCCCGGCTGGTGGGCGAGCTGGCGGGCGGCGACGAGCGGCTGCTGTTCATGGGCCTGTGGAAGGACACGGCGGTCTTCGCCGTCGACCTCGAAGGCTCCGGCGACCCGGCGCACGGGCCGCTGGAGGGGCTGGGCGAGTTCCTGGACCTGCGCCAGATCGCCCTGCGCCTGCCCGACACCGACGCGGCCATACTGGCCACCGCCAAGGCGATGTTCGAGTGGCGCCGCCGCCACCTGTTCTGCGCGGCCTGCGGCCAGCCCAGCCAGGCGCGCGAGGGCGGCTGGAAGCGCCAGTGCCCCAGCTGCGAGGCCGAGCATTTCCCGCGCACCGACCCGGTGGTGATCATGCTGGCCTGCCATGGCGAGCGCTGCATGCTGGGCCGCCAGGAGGCCTGGCCCAAGGGCATGTTCTCGGCCCTGGCCGGCTTCCTCGAACCCGGCGAGTCCATCGAGGAGGCCTGCGCGCGCGAGCTCAACGAAGAGGCCGGTCTGCGGACGCGCTCGGTCCGCTACCACTCCACCCAGCCGTGGCCCTATCCCAGCTCGCTGATGATCGGCCTGATCGCCGAGGTAGAGGACGACGAGGGCACGCCCGATCAGACCGAGCTGTCCGAGGTGCGCTGGTTCACCCGCGAGGAGGCGCGGAAGCTGCTGGCGGGCGAGATCCCCGACACCTTCTGCCCCCAGCCCATGGCCATCGCCCACCAGCTCATCAAGGCCTGGGCGTTCGAGGGAAGCTAGAGCCGGGGTCGGCCGCCTCTACCCCCGCGTCCTGAACGGGTCGGCGGGGTAGACGCCCAGGATCTCGAACTTCTCGGAGAAGAACCGCAGCTCCTCGAAGGCGCGGGCCAGCCCCTCGTCCTCGGGCCGGCCGTCGACCTCGGCGTAGAAGAAGGTGGCCGTGAAGGCGCCGTTCTCCATGTAGCTCTCGAGCTTGGTCATGTTGACGCCGTTGGTGGCGAAGCCGCCCAGCGCCTTATAGAGCGCCGCCGGGATGTTGCGGACGCGGAAGACGAAGCTGGTCACGCAGGTCTCCACCGACGGCGGCGGCCGCGGCGGATTCGCGTCGGCCGTCATCACCAGGAAGCGGGTGGTGTTGTGGTGCTCGTCCTCGATGTCGCGCGCCAGGATCTCCAGCCCGTAGATCTCGGCCGCGAGAGCCGGCGAGACGGCCGCCTTGGTGCGGTCGGGGTTCTCGGCCAGCCGCTTGGCCGCGCCGGCCGTATCGCCGGCCGCCTCGGTCCTCAGGTTCAGCCGCCGCAATGTCTTGCGGCACTGGCCGAGCGCGATGGGCATGGAGACGGCGGTCTTCACCTCGTCGAGGGTCACGCCGGGATTGACCATCAGGTTGAAGTGGATCGCCTTGAACAGCTCGCCGATGATCTTCAGGCCCGAGGACGGCAGCAGGTGGTGGACGTCGGCCACCCGGCCCATGATCGAGTTCTCCACCGGGATCATGCCCAGTTGGCAGGCGCCCGAGCGGACGGCCTCGAACGCCTCCTCGAAAGTGGCGTTGGGGACCGGCTCCATGTCGGGGAACGCCGCCACGCAGGCTTCGTGGCTGTTGGCCCCCAGTTCGCCCTGGAAGGCGATCCGTCCCTTGGTCATGCGAGAGTCCCAGCTTGAAGTTGGCGGGCGTAGGCGCGGGCGCGTTCGAGGTCGGCGGGGCTGTCCACCGAGATCGGCGCCTCGTCGATGACGGCCGCCCAGATCTGCTGGCCCATCTCCAGGGCCCGGAGCTGCTCCAGCCGCTCGCGCTTCTCGAGCGGCGACGGCGGCGCGGCGGTGAAGGCCTCCAGCGCCGCGCGCCGGAAGCCGTAGATGCCGTGGTGCAGCCACACCGGCCCGTCGCCGTAGAGCACCGAGCGGGTGAAGTAGAGGCAGCGCGCGCTCCGCCCGTCGGGCTGCATCGCGGCCACCACCTTGGGGATGTCGGGATTGGTCCGCTCGGCGGGGTCCGATTCGGCCACCATCACCGTGGCGAGGTCGCACGCCGGCCGGGCCGCCAGCAGGTCGGCGACCGCCCGCACCGCGGCGGGCGCCACGAAGGGGATATCGCCCTGCAGGTTCACCACTACGTCGTGGGCGCCGGCTGGGTCCAGCTCGGCCAGGGCCGCGACGATCCGGTCCGAGCCCGAGGGCAGGTCGGGGTCGGTCAGCACCGCCCGGCCGCCCGCCGCCGTCACCGCCTCGGCGATCTCGCGGTCGCCGGCGGCCACCGCCACGGGGCCCACGCCGGCGGCCTCGGCCTGGCGCAGCACGCGCACGATCATCGGCATGCCGCCGATATCCGCCAGCGGCTTTCCGGGCAGCCGGGTGGCCGCCAGACGTGCGGGGATGAGGACGATCGGGTTCATGCGGCAAGGTGGGACAGCTTGGGCGGTTGCGCGAGCGCCGGTAGCGTGTAAGAGAGCCGCACGCAACAAAGGGCGGGATTCCCGTGCGAGCGGGGGGCGCATCCGTCCGGCCGATGAGAGGCGCGACTAGGGGACCATGAGCGACCTGACGTTCAACAAGATCGCTGGCGCCGTGCTGGCGACGGGCCTGGCCATTGTCGGCCTCCAGCAGCTTACGGCGGGCGTGTTCGCCCCCGAGAAGCCCGCCAAGCCGGGCTATGCCGTCGAGATTTCCGAAGAGGGCGGCGAGGGCGCCCCCAAGGCCGAGGCGCCGATCGACTGGGGCACGGTCCTGCCGACCGCCGACGTGTCGAAGGGCGAGGCGGTCTTCGCCAAGTGCAAGTCGTGCCACAACGCCGACCAGGGCGGCGCCAACGGCACCGGCCCCAACCTCTGGGGCGTGGTCGGCCGCAAGCCGGGCAGCCATCCGGGCTTCGCCTATTCGTCGGCGATGGAAGCGTTCGGCGCCGAACAGCCCGTGTGGGACTACGAGCACATCAGCGCGTTCATCAAGGAACCGCAGAAGCACCTGCCGGGCACCAAGATGACCTTCGTGGGTCTGAAGAAGCCCGAGGACCGGATCGACGTGATCGCCTACCTGCGCCAGCAGGGCGGCACGCTGCCGATCCCGGCGCCGAACCCGGCCGCCGCAGCGCCTGAGGCGCCGGCGGAAGGCGCTGCGCCCGCCGAGGGCGCGGCTCCGGCCGAAGGCGCCGCCCCGGCCGCGGCGGCTCCCGCCGCCGAGCCCGAGAAGAAGTAGGGATCGTCATCCTCGCCCTTGTGGCGAGGATCCCTGGCGCGGCTCCCGCTGAGCTGGCTGGCCCGAGCAGGGCCTCGTCGCATCTGGACGCCGATAGCGGGATCCCAGGCACAGGGCCTGGGATGACGGCAGAGTCCGCTCAGACCCGCCGGTAGCTGGTCGGCTCGCCGGAGCCGGCCGCGGCGATTCGCGCGATGGCGTCGGCGAGCGCCTCGACCACCGTCGCCATGTGATGGCCATTGGCGTGGACGATGCGGCCGTCGCCGACCCCCATGGCCACGTGGCCCTTCCAGAACACCAGGTCGCCGCGCCCGAAGTCGGCCGCCGCGATGGCCCGGCCAAGCTCTTCCTGCATGTCGGTGTCGCGCGGGCAGGCGCGGCCACAGGCGAACAGCGCCTGCTGGATCAGGCCCGAGCAATCCAGGCCCAGGCTCTCGCGGCCGCCCCAGAGGTAGGGCGCGCCCACGAAGCGCTCGGCCACGGCCGCCCAGTCGTCCTCGAACATACCGATCGGCTCGAGATGCGCGGCCGTCATCCAGCCGGCGCCGGCCGCCTTGGCGAGCTTGCCCTCGACGGTCTCCACGGCCACGAGGCTGTTGATCGAATAGGGGCCGGCGGCGCGCGACTTGATGCTGGCCTCGGCGAAGGCGTAGGTGCGCAGGGCCGACACGCGGTGGGTCGGCATCGGGCCGGCCGGGCCCAGGGCCGCGGCCTCCACGAAGCCCACGTAGCCGTCGCGCGCGGCCTGGCCGAACAGCCAGGCGCCCTCTTCCTCGATCACCTCGAACCGCTCGCCGAACAGCAGCTGGTCCATCTGCTCGGCGCCGGCGTCGGGAGCCGAGCGGATGGCGGCGGCGGCGGCCGTGCAGCTCATGGCCTTGGGGTCGAGGTAGACCTCGGCCTCCAGCACGCCTTCCAGGCTGCGGGCGGCGACGCCGTCGCGGCAGGGCGTGATGCGGGGATCGAACTTCATGCGAAGCGCTCGCGGATCATGCGGTAGAGGCCCCGGATCGCCTGGGCCTCGCCGCCGCCGGGCCAGCCGGGGCGGCCCCGGGGGTTCCAGGCGAAGATGTCGAGGTGGACCCAGGGACCCTGGGGCGCGAACCGCTGAAGGAACAGCGCCGCGGTGACCGAGCCCGCCTGGGCCCAGCCGTCGGGGTCGTTCTTGATCTCGGCGACGTCGGACTCCAGCGCCTCGGCGTAGGGCTTCCACAGCGGCATCCGCCACAGCGGGTCCGACTCGGCCTCGGCGGCGGCCGCGATCTGGCCGGCCAGTTCCTCGTCGTCGGTGTAGAAGGGCGGCAGCTGCGGTCCGAGCGCGATGCGGGCCGCGCCCGTCAGGGTCGCCATGTCGATGGTCAGGACCGGCTCAAGCTCGGCGGCCCGGGTGAGCGCGTCGGCCAGGATCAGCCGGCCCTCGGCGTCGGTGTTGCCCACCTCGATGGACAGGCCCTTGCGCGAGGCGATCACGTCGCCCGGCCGCATGGCGTCGCCCGAGATGGCGTTTTCGACGGCCGGAACCAGCACCACGAGGCGCACCGGGAGCCTGGCCGCCATGACCATGCGCGCGAGCGCCAGGGCGTGGGCGGCCCCGCCCATGTCCTTCTTCATCAGCCGCATGCCGGCCGACGGCTTGATGTCGAGCCCCCCGGTGTCGAACACCACGCCCTTGCCGACGATGGCGACGAGGGGATCGGCGGCCTTGCCCCAGGCGATCTCGATCATCCGCGGCGCGCGCGCCGGATCGGCCGCCCGGCCCACCGCGTGGACGGCCGGATAGTTGGCTTCCAGGAGGCCCTCGCCCTCGATCACCGTGACCTGACCGCCGTGCTGCTCGGCGATCTCGCGGGCGATCGTCTCGATCTGCAGGGGGCCCATGTCGTTGGCGGGCGTGTTGACCATGTCGCGGGCCAGGGCGCAGGCGTGCGCCACCTGCCGCACCTCGGCCAGGTCGCAGCCTTCCGCCAGCAGCCGCGGCCGCTCGCCGCCCTCGCCCCGGCGCGGCTTGTAGCGGTCGAACCGGTAGCTCCCGAGCGCGAAGGCGAGCGCGATCTGGTCGGCGGTGACGCCCTGCGGCGTCGCGGCCATGCGGTAGACACCGGCCGGCAGGCGCGCGGGCAGGACGCGGAAGGTGTTGGCTCGGGCCGCTTCGCCCAGGCCGAACAGCACGCGGCCCAGGCCGCCGTCGGCGCCCGGGACCAGCAGGGCCTGTCCGGCCTTGCCCTTGAATTCGGCGGTGCGCGCCAGGGCCGCGGCGAAGGCGTCGGCCTCCAGCGCCTTGGCCGTCTCGGCCTCGGTCACGGGATGGACGGGCGTGGCCGTCCCGTCCCAGGCGTCGAGGATCACGTCCGTCATGCCGGCCTCGCCAACAGGTCCGGCGACCGTGTCGCCCATGTGACGCGCGTCCGCAAGCTAGAGCTCCAGGCCGGCGGCCAGGGGAGAGCCCTGCAGGGCGAAGAGCGCGCCGATGGCGATGGCCACGCCATAGGGCACGCCCTCGCCCGGTTCGGCCAGGCGCGCGACCCAGCGCGGCCCCATCAGCACCAGCGGCCGCAGCACCGTCGAGCGCATGCCGATCAGGACGACGGCCAGCGCTCCGCCCGCGAAGGCCGCCGCCGCCAGGAAGGTGACCACCGCCGGCCAGCCCAGCCACAGCGCCGCGGCGGCGAACAGCTTGGCGTCGCCCCCGCCCACCCAGCGCAGCGCGAACATCGCCAATCCGGCCGCCAGCGCCAGGCCCCCGACGCCCAGGTGGAGCCCCACGCCCGCCCACGACAGGCCGCTCGCCAGCGCCGCGACGGGGAACAGGGCGACGATCGCCAGGGAGATCCAGTTGGGGATCCGGAACGACAGCGCGTCGCGCGCGCCGGCGGTGAGCATCAGCGCCGCGAACAGGATCGCAGGGGTGATAGCGAGCAACGAAGGCATGGTGCCGAAACCTCTTCGGACGCACTTTGCCCCGGCGGGCGTGAACGGAGCGTTGCAGCGCAGCTTCAAAAGAAGAAGGCCCCCGGCGTCTCCGCCGGGGGCCTTGTCTTGCCGTCAGACGACAGGTGGCGTTAGCCGGCGTTCTGCAGCGCCGTCTGGACCGACTCGAACGTCGTCTTCAGCTGGCCGCCGAGGGCCTGCAGGGTGCCGACGAGGACGACGGCGATCAGGGCGGCGATCAGGCCATACTCGATGGCGGTGGCGCCGGATTCGTCCTTCAGGAAGCGGGTCACGAACTTCGACATTGTATCTTCTCCTGTTCAGCGAGCAGTCGGTTTTGCGGGGGCCTCAAGCTTGCCGCCTGCTCGCCCCTAAGAACGTGACCAATGTCGCCCGGAGCGTTTAATTCGCTGTGAAACCAGTACGTTAATGTAGATTCACCCTTTACCGCCGTTCATGATTGATTTCGGTAAACCATGCGCGCCGGCGGCGGCGCATTCCCCTGAAGAATCAAGGTTCGGTCAGGCGCCGGCGCCGCGCCGGGGGCCGCCGCCGCGCACCAGGAAGAGGCCGGCCAATCCGGCGGCCAGCAACACCACGATGCTTGCGAACCCGCCCTGCTGGGAGTGGGTGATGCGGGTCCCGATGTTCACGAGGCCGGGCGCCAGCCACGCCGTGGCCACCCCCGACAGCGCATAGACCCCGAAGAACGCCCCGGTCTGCTCGGGCGGGGTCAGCCGGGTCAGGGCCGTGCGGCTGGAGGCGTACTGGCCGGTGATGAAGACGGCGTTGGAGAAGCCGATCAGCAGGAAGATCAGGCTGGGCAGGGTCGTGAACACCGGCCCGTCCCACAGCGGCCCGTGCGCGGCCGCGTCGTAGGCCCAAAAATAGAGGATGCGATCCTCCTTCATGCCGAGCAGGGCGATCAGCCCCAGGATGGTCATGAAGATCTCGATCCGCAGCGCGGTCTTCGGCCCGAGATGTTCGTCCAGCCAGCGTCCGACGAGACCGCCGAGCACCGCCATCACGCTCATGGTGATGCCCGCCGCCAATAGCTCCAGCGGGCCCCATTTCATCACGCCCGCCGCCAGCACGCCGAAGAAGAACAGCACGCCGTTCATCCCGTCCACGAACAGCATGCGCGAGGCGAGGTAGACCACCGCGTCGCGGTAGCGGCCGACGGTGCGCAGCATCCCCCACAGGTCGCGCGCGCCCTGGGCGAAGGCCCGCGGGATCGAGACGCCGGTCTTCGGCGCATCGGGCGTGAAAAGGAACAGCGGGATCGCGCCCAGCGCCAGGACGCCCGCCGCCAGGATCGCCACCACGCGCTCGGGTTCGTGCGTCGCCGGGTCGAGCCCGAACAGCGGCTGGGCGGGCACCCAGCTCCAGCTCACCTTGCCGGGCAGCGCGAAGGCCCAGGCGGTGAAGGCGAGCGCCAGGACCGAGGCGCCGTTGCCCAGGCTGAGCGCCAGGCCCGAGGCGCGGTGCGCGCCCGACAGGCCGGCCGCGCGCACCAGCAGCGAATTGTGCAGCACCTCGGAGTAGGTGAAGAGCACATTGACCACCAGGGCGATGGACATGGTGGCGATGATGCTGAGCCCCGTCTGATCGGGCCGGGCGAACCACAGGGCCCCGATCAGCGGGACCATGGCGGCCACGATCAGCGCCAGCCAGCCCTTGCGCGGGCCCAGCTTGTCGATCGAGGCGCCCAGGAACGGCGCCGTCGCCATGACGATCCAGCCGACATATTGCTGGAAGCGCGAGATCAGCTCCTGCCCCCGCACCGGGTCGCCGACCATGCTGGCGGCCACGTAGGGCATGAAGATGTAGATGGTGATGAGGATCACATAGGGGTCGCGGCCGCCCTCGAAGACGGCCCAGGCCACGCCGCCCCGGTTGAGCCTCCCGTCCCCGCCGATCTCCGCTTCCATGGGCGCATCGGCGGCGGGCATGTCGGCCAAGAGCGTATCCCCTACGAGAGGGTCGCTCTGAAGTCCCGGCGACCTTGCCGGCTACGTTAGCGGGACATCGTGGCTTGTCGATGGCCGCGGGGCGCGGCTCAGCCCAGCAGGCGATCGTGAATGCGCGCGCGCAGGGCCGCGTCCAGCCCCAACGCCTGGTCCAGATAGCCGTCCAGCGAGCCGTGGGCCTCGCGCATCACCTCGAACGCCATCGCCAGGTATTCCGGCTCGACCCGCATGGCCGTCATCAGCGCCTCGTCGGTGGCGATCTGGCCGGTGGCCTCGCGGATCACCTCGCGGATCGTCGGCAGGCGCCTGGCCAGCCGCTCGGCGTCGTTGGTGAGCAGGTAGTCCGACTGGATGTCGTCGTCGTGCACGCCGGCCACGTGCTGGGTCAGGGCGCAGATGATGCCCGTGCGGTCCTTGCCCGCCGAGCAGTGCACCAGGATCGGGCCCTCCGCCTCGGCCAGGGCCCGGAAGTAGCGCCGGTAGAGGTCGAGGTGACGCTCCTGGTGCGGGGCCTTGCGGTAGTAGTCCAGCATGTACGCGTGGAACGAGCCGGGGCTGAGGTCCGAGCCCTGGATGAAGGTCAGCCACTCGTCGGCCACGTCCTGGCCGATGTCGTTCTCGATCACCGGCGTGGCGAAGCCTTGCCAGCGGCGGCTGGGCTGCCGCTCGCGCTCGTTGGCGCGCCGCAGGTCCACGATCACCGCCAGGTTCATCGCCGCCAGCTTCTCGAGGTCGGCGTCGGTCGCCGCGCCGTGGCCGGCCGAGCGGTAGAGCAGTCCCCGCTTCAGCCGCCGGTCGCCCGCGGCGTAGTCGCCGTAGTCGCGGAAGTTCTCGATGCCTTCGAAGGGGATGTGCCGGGTCATGGCCATCGTCCTACCCGGCTTCGACGACGAATTCGAGGCGGCCCCTACGTCACCCCAGGACGCGGCCGTGGATTCGCCCGCGCAGCTCCGCGTCCACGCCCAGCACGGTCTCCAGGTAGCCGTCGACTGAACCGCACCGCGCGCGGATCTCGTCGAAGGCCGCATCCAGGTGCTCGGCGAAGACCGACGAGGCGGCCCGCAGGGCGTCTTCGCTCGGCCGCCAGCCGATCGTGCGTTCGAGGTACGCACCCGACGCCTCGATCTTCCGCGCGATCCGGCTTTCGTCGTTGGTCAGGAGGAAGTCGGCGACGATGTCCTCGTAGGCCACGCCGGCCAGGTGGTGCAGGAAGGCGCAGGCCAGGCCGGTGCGGTCCTTGCCCGCCGCGCAATGGACGACGACGGCGCCATCCCGCTCGCCGACGGCGCGGAGGAACCGGCTGAACAGTTCGATGTGGCGGGGCTCGAACGGATTGCGGCGATAGCCCGCCATGCTGTCTTCGAAGAACCACTCCGCAGTCAGCGGCGCGCCCGCTATCCGCGAGAGCCACTCTGGCCCGACGGCCGGGATATCGCTCTGGATGACCAGCCCGTCGAACCCGTCGAACCGGCGGGAGGGCTCGCGCTCACGCTCCGTGGCGCCGCGCAGGTCGACGATCACCTCGACGCCGAGGTCCCGCAGCTTCTGGAGGTCGGCGGGCGTCGCGGTGTGATGGTGGCCCGAACGGAAGAGCCGCCCGCGCCTGAGGCCCCGCCCGCACGCGGTGTCGTAGCCGCCGAAGTCGCGGAAGTTCTCGATCCGCTCGAAGTCGACGTGCCTGTCCATCCTACCGGAACGGCGGCTCGTCGAAGCTGCGCAGCTTGCGCGAGTGCAGGCGGCTGCCCTCCTGGCGCAGCAGCCCGATGGTCGCCAGGCCGATCTGCAGGTGCTGGGCGATCGCGCGGTCGTAGAAGGCGTTGGCCTGGCCGGGCAGCTTGATCTCGCCGTGCAGCGGCTTGTCGGACACGCACAGCAGCGTCCCGTACGGCACCCGGAAGCGGTAGCCCTGGGCGGCGATGGTGGCGCTTTCCATGTCGATGGCCACCGCGCGGCTCAGGTTGAAGCGCAGCGCGCTCGACGAGTACTTGAGCTCCCAGTTGCGGTCGTCGGTGGAGACAACGGTGCCGGTGCGCAGGCGCCGCTTCAGCACGTCGCCGGTCTCGCCCGTCACCAGCTCGGCCGCCCCGTTCAGGGCCACCTGCACCTCGGCCAGCGGCGGGATCGGGATCTCGGGCGGCAGCACCTTGTCCAGCACATGGTCGTCGCGCAGGTAGGCGTGGGCCAGGACGTAGTCGCCGATCTTCTGGCTGCCGCGCAGGCCGCCGCAGTGGCCGATCATCAGCCAGGCCTGGGGCCGCAGCACCGCGAGGTGGTCGCACACCGTCTTGGCGTTGGACGGGCCGACGCCGATGTTCACGAGGGTGATGCCGCCGCGGCCGGGCGCCATCAGGTGATAGGCCGGCATCTGGTGCTTGCGCCACGTCCCGGCGGCGATGGCGGCCTCGGGGTTCTCGGTCTCGGCGGTGACGTAGACGTGGCCCGCCGCCGACAGCGCCGTATAGGGCCCGCCGGCCTTGAGCTGCCGGCAGCCCCAGCTCACGAACTCGTCGACGTAGCGGTGGTAGTTCGTGAACAGGATGTACTGCTGGGTGTGCTCGGCCGGGGCGCCCGTGTAGTGGGCCAGCCGCTGGAGCGAGAAGTCGGTGCGCAGCCCGTCGAACAGCGCCAGCGGGCGCGCCTCGTGGTCGCCCTCCCACATGCCGTCGGCGATCTCGTCGCCGATGTCGGCCAGTTCGGTGGTCGGGAAGTGGCGGGCGATCTCCACCGAGCTGACGTCGGCCATGGCCAGGTCGGCCGGGTCGAGCACGTAGGGGAACGGGATCTCCTGCGTCGAACGGCCCACGTCCAGCTCGACGTCGAAGTCCTCCTGCAGCAGCGACAGCTGCTCGACCAGATAGTCGCGGTAGAGCTCGGGCCGGGTCACCGTGGCGACGTAGCGGCCCGGCGACGGGATGCGGGCGTAGGCGCGGCTGGTGCGGGGGTAGGCCCGGCCTTCGGGCCAGACCAGGCGCAGCTCCGGATAGACGTAGGCGCCGCTGCGCCGGGTCCGGAGATCCGGGGGCGCGCCCCCGGCGAGGAAGCCCTTCAGGGCGCTTCTGAGAGAATCGACGCTTTGGCGGTATTCGGTCTCAAGCCGATCGACGATGCCGGCTGCTTCTGTCTTTTTCATCGAGGCGCTTATAGCGCCGGTCCGGGAAAGTTGTGAGTCCCCCTTGCTGGACCTGACGCGCCATCCCGGCCACAAAAGCGGTGCAGCCGCTGTTCGGGGGTTTCATGAACCGCATTTTCACCGCCTTCGTCGTGGGCGCCATGGTGCTCGGGATCCTGGTGGGCTGGGCGATCAACGCCACCCTGCCGGCCGAGGGCGCCAAGGCGGTGGCGGAGAATCTGTCGATCATCACCGACGTTTTCCTGCGGCTGATCAAGATGATCATCGCGCCCCTGGTGTTCTCCACGCTGGTGGCCGGCATCGCCCACATGGGCGACGCCTCGGAGGTGGGCCGCGTCGGCGTCAAGACCATCGGCTGGTTCATCCTGGCCTCGATCACCTCGCTGACCATCGGCCTGATCATGGTCCACCTGATCCATCCGGGCTCGGGCCTGTCGCTCACCGTGGCGGCCAGCGAGGCCGCGCCGACGCTCGACATGAGCAAGTTCACGCTGCGCGAATTCATCACCCACGTGGTGCCGTCCTCGATCGTCGACGCCATGGCCCGGAACGAGATCCTGCAGATCGTGGTGTTCTCGGTGCTGGTGGGCACGGCCGTCTCGGCCGTCGACGACCGCGCGCCGGCCGTGCTGGCCCTGGTGGAGCAGGTCGCCGCGATCATGCTGAAGGTGACCGGCTACGTCATGCGCACCGCGCCGCTCGCCATCTTCGCGGCGCTGTCGGCCTCGATCGCCACCCAGGGCCTCGACGTGCTGGTCACCTACGCCAAGTTCGTCCTGGGCTTCTACGGATCGCTGGCGCTGCTGTGGGGACTGCTGGTGCTGGTGGCCGTGCTGATCGTGGGCCCGCGCGCGCTCAAGCTGATGAACCAGATCCGCAGCCCGGCGCTGCTGGCCTTCTCCACCGCCTCGTCCGAGGCGGCCTACCCGCGCACGCTGGAGGAGCTCCAGAAGTGGGGCATCTCGCGCAAGGTGGCCAGCTTCGTCCTGCCGCTCGGCTACTCGTTCAACCTCGACGGCTCGATGATGTACTGCACCTTCGCGGTGATGTTCATCGCCCAGGTCTATGGCGTCGAGCTGTCGATCGGCCAGCAGATCACCATGCTGCTGCTGCTGATGGTCACCTCCAAGGGCATGGCCGGCGTGCCGCGGGCCTCGCTGGTGGTCATCGCCGCCACCCTCACCTTCTTCGATCTGCCCGAGGCCGGGCTGCTGCTGATCCTGGCCGTGGACCACCTGCTCGACATGGGCCGCTCGGCCACGAACGTGATCGGCAATTCGGTGGCCGCCGCGGTGGTCGCCAAGTGGGAGGGACAGATCGAGGAGCCGTCCGGCGAAGGGGCCGCGACTTAAGCGCCGTTAAACACGTCGTTTAACGGGGCGTTCGCCTCGTCTGGGGAATCTGCAGACTTCAGTCGATTTCCCAAGACCCGCCCGTGCCGGAACTATCTGACCGCCTGTCCGAACTCGCCGCCCGCGTCGCCGAACTGGAGGCGGAGCGCGAGCTGACTCTGCGCCTGGCGCAGACGGATTCGCTGACGGGCCTGGTCAACCGGGGCGCCTTCACCTCCGGCCTCTGCGAACGGCTCGAGGCCGCGCGCCGCGACGGCGCCAGCGTGGCCCTGTTCGTCATCGACCTGAACCGGTTCAAGAGCCTCAACGACAGCCTGGGCCACCACGCCGGCGACATGCTGCTGGCCGAGCTCGGCCGCCGCCTGCGCGACGGCGCTCGGCCGGGCGAGCTGGTGGCGCGGCTGGGCGGTGACGAATTCGCGGTCGTCTCCGACGTCGCCGACGTCGAGGGCCGGGCCCAGGAGCTGGTGTCGGCCCTGGCCCAGCCCCACACGATCTACGGCCGCGTGGTGATGCCCGGCGGATCGGTCGGCGTGGCGGAGTTCCCCCGCGACGCCCAGGACGCCTCCGACCTGCAGCGCTTCGCCGACATGGCGCTCTACCGGGCCAAGGCGATCGTCGGACGCGGCTGGCATCGGTTCGACGCCGAACTGCGCGCCGAGAGCGAGCATCGGCGCACCCTGGGCGACGAGCTGCGCCGCGCCATCCCGGCGGGCGAGATGGAGCCGTGGTTCCAGCCCATCGTCGAGGCCATGACCGGCCGCATGGTGGGCGTCGAGGTGTTGGCGCGCTGGCGCCACCCGACCCAGGGCCTGCTCGCCCCCCTCGCCTTCGTGCCCATGGCCGAAGAGCTGGGCCTGATCCGCCAGATCGACGAGGCGATCTTCGACGCCGCCTGCGCGCGCGCCGCGCCCTGGGTGGCCGACGGCCTGATCGACACCGTTTCGTGCAACGTTTCGCCGCGTGACCTGCTGGACCCCGGCTTCTCGCGCAAGCTCATCCAGCGGCTCGCGGCCACCGACCTGCCGGCCACGGCGCTGGCCGTCGAGATCACCGAGACCTTCCTGCTTTCCGACATGGGCCTGGCGCGCCGGCACATCGAGCGCCTCGCCGCCCGCGGCGTGCAGGTGGCGCTCGACGACTTCGGCACCGGCTATTCCAACCTGCGCGCGCTCATGCACCTGCCGATCCAGACGGTGAAGCTGGACCGCTCGCTGATCTACGACGTGGGCCGGGACGCCCGGGTCTCCAAGCTGGTGGCCTCGATGCTGCACGCCGCCCGGTCCCTGGGGGTGCGGATCACCGCCGAGGGCGTGGAGGACGAGGGCCAGGCCCTGTTCCTCCGCTCGGCCGGCTGCGACCGGATGCAGGGCTATTTCTTCGCCAGGCCGATGCCGGGCGACGCGATGGAGGCCATGCTGCGCGAGGACACCCGTCCCGAGCCGGAGCGCCTCGCCGCCAACGGTTGAGGCCGCCGGCCGCTTCCGGACTCGCCCGGCGGCGCCCATATTTCCGGCGGGGCTGTCGATGACCCGTTGGAGACCATGAGGAACACCCTTCGCACCTTCACCCTGCTGGCCGTGCTGACGGCGCTGTTCGTAGGCGCGGGCTACGCCGTGGGCGGGCCCACCGGCATGGTGGTCGCGCTGCTGTTCGCGGGCGTGATGAACCTCGTCAGCTACTGGAACGCCGACCGGATCGTGCTGTCGATGTACCGCGCCGTGGAGGTGGGCCCCGACCACCCTGAGCCGCTGGTGCGCAACTACGCCGCCGACGTGCTGGAAATGGCCGACCGCGCCGGCCTGCCGCGGCCGCGCGTCTATGTGATCGACCAGGATCAGCCGAACGCCTTCGCCACCGGCCGCGACCCGGCCCACGCCGCCGTGGCCGCCACGCGCGGGCTGCTGTCGATGCTCGACCGGCGCGAGATCCGCGGCGTCATGGGCCACGAGCTGGCCCACGTGAAGCACCGCGACACACTGACCATGACGGTGACCGCCACCATCGCCGGCGCGATCTCGGCGCTGGCCAGCTTCGCCTTCTTCTTCGGCGGGCGCGACGAGAACGGCCGCCCCACGGGGATCGTTGGGGCCCTGCTGGTGGCGCTGGTCGCGCCGATGGCCGCCGGCCTCGTGCAGATGGCGATCAGCCGCGGCCGCGAGTATGAAGCCGACCGCGGCGGCGCCGAGATCAGCGGCGATCCCGATGCGCTGGCCTCGGCGCTGCGGAAGATCGAGGCCTACGCCCGCGGCGGCTACGTCAATCCCGACGCCGAGCGCCATCCGGCGACCGCGCACATGTTCATCATCAACCCGCTGGCCGGCGGGCGGGGCGACAGCCTCTTCTCCACCCACCCCTCCACCGACAACCGGGTGGAGGCGCTGATGGCCCTGGCCGCCGACGCCGGCGCGCGGCGCGGCGTGGCGGCGCCGCGCGGAACGGCCGTCCCGGTGACTGCGGCACGGCGTCGCGGCCCCTGGTCCTGATCGCCAGCCCCCTTCCCCTCCAGGCCTATCAGCAGTTGAGTATGTCAGGTGCGCGAAGGCGATTCGCGCGTCTGGCGGGTTGGGTGTTCAACCTGAGGTGCAGTTCCGGGTTGCATCCGATCGCGGGAACCGGGGGGTTCCCACAAAGGTTGGTCTCTGGCCATGCGTGAACCGATGCCCGTTCTGAAAACCTCCCTTTCGATCGACGCGCCCGCCGATGAGGTCTGGCGCGTGCTCACCACGCCCGAGCTCGTCCGCGAATGGGCCTGCGCCTATGTCGAGGGCGTCTCGATCCGCACGTCGTGGCGCGAGGGCGATCCCGTCACCTGGAAGATGCCCGACGGCGGCACCCGGGCGAAGGGAACCGTCGCCGCCTTCCGGCCCGGCAAGACCCTGAAGTTCGTCTATACCGACGCCGAGGGGGTGGCGGGCGAGCCGCGCAGCTTCGCCGACACCTTCGAGCTGTCGCCGGGGCCGGGCGGCACCCGCCTGGAGCTCACCGTCGGCCCGCTGGACGAAACGGCCTTCGAGGCGCTCAAGGCGCCGACCGAGGCGGCGATCCGCGAGATCAAGAGCCTCGCCGAGGAGTCGGCCCAGATCCACGGCCTGCGCCGCGCCAGCTAGGGCGTGCGCAGAAAACCGGCGAACCCGCGCCCGCGGGCGCCGCGGCCCCCGCGCGACGCTTGCCCACGGCCCTGCGTGAGCTAGGCTCGCGGCATCGTCGCCAGGAGCGCCCGCCGTGTCGTCCGTCCTCGAAGCCTGCCGCGACCTGCCGCTCGCGCGTTTCGCGCCCGGCGAGG
The DNA here is from genome assembly GCF_016124325.1 of Phenylobacterium sp. Lineage (GTDB taxonomy): Bacteria > Pseudomonadota > Alphaproteobacteria > Caulobacterales > Caulobacteraceae > Phenylobacterium. The sequence continues at coordinate 25,460 of NZ_WGNY01000034.1, read as the reverse complement.
TGCTGCTGGCAGAGGGCGATCGGTCGGGCCGGCTCTTCATCCTCGCCGAGGGCGCGGTGGAGGTGCTGAAGGGCGAATTCCAGGTCAACTACGTCACCGAGCCCGGCGCGCTGTTCGGCGAGATGTCGGTGCTGCTCGACATGCCGCACATGGCCACCGTCCGCGCCGCCACGCCCTGCGCGGCCTATGTCTCGGACGACGCCGCCGGCTTCCTGCACGAGCACCGCGACATCGCCTATGGGCTGGCCCGCATGCTCGCCCAGCGCCTGCACGGGGTGACCACCTACCTCGCCGACCTCAAGCGGCAGTTCGAGGGCGAGCAGAGCCACCTGGGCATGGTGGACACGATCCTCGAGTGCCTGACCCACGAACAGCGCCGCGACGTCCAGCTCGGCTCCGACCGCGACCCGGGCTACTGAACGCTCAGCGCGGCATCCACGCCGGCGGGGCCGTGAGCGCCGGCGGCGGGCGGGTGAGGGGCGCGTCCAGCGTCACCATCTCGGCGCCCGCCAGCGAGAACCACGCCGCCTCCCCCGCCTCGGTGTCGAGGGCCACATAGGTCGGCGTGGGCCCGATCTGACGGCCGCAGTTGAACACCCAGGTGGGGCCGATCCGGTCCACCCACGATCCGCCCGGCCGGAACGGCGCCTCGTGGATGTGGCCGGCGAAGACGATGTCGGGCCGGTAGGCGTCGATCCACTGGTTCAGTTCGACGTCGCCGAAGTGGCGCTTGCCCGTCCAGCTGGTCGGCGAGCTGTCGGGCGGGGCGTGGTAGACCCAGTACCAGCGCCGCGCGTCCTTCGCCCGCACCGCGTCGCGCGCCAGTTGCCCGGCCACAGCCTCGCGCACCCGCGGACCGTCCCACCAGGGGCAGATGGTCACCAGCGCGTCGCCCGCCTCCACCGTGTCGCCGTCGGTGGGGATGCCCAGCCCGCGCACCCGCTCCATCCAGGCGGCGATCTTCTCGCCCGACGCATCGCGCGTATCGAGGTCGTGGTTGCCCGACGAGACGATCAGCCGACCCTGCGCGGCCATGCGCTTCAGATAGTTCAGGATCACCACCGTCTGGACGCGGCCGTCGAGCGGGTTGGCGACGTCGAGATGGTCGCCCGCGATGATCACGAGGTCGTAGTCGGGCTGGGCCGCGGCGGCCCAGTCGTACTGCTTCAGCGCATAGTGCAGGTCCGAAACCAGCAGAATCTTCACCGGCCGCCCCCCATCCCCGGCGAACTCTAGGCCGAGGTTTCGCGTCGCCGGAAGTGGACAAAGCCACAACTTGCGGCAAGCTCCGCCCCGATGCCCGACGAACGCAAGAACGACCGCTACGCCCTGCGCAGGGATGCGGCAGGCTGGACCTGCTACGTGATCTGGACGGGAGAGCCCGCCCAGGTGGGCGGCGTGGCCCAGACCGGCCTCTCCGAGGACGACGCCCGGCACATCGCCCAGCTGCTCAACACCCAGTCGCGGATGGGCGATTCGTCGATGCGGAAGGGCTGACGGGCCGAATCAGGCCAACCGCTCGCCCACCGCCCGGCCGATTCCGGCGAACGCCGCCTCGGTCTGCGCCGTCGTCGGCTTTCCGCCCTGGGTGTAGGCGCAGACCACCACCGGCCGGCCGGCCGAGGGCCAGGTGATGGCGATGTCGCCGGAGGCGTCGTGGCCGTTGTTGCCGGTCTTGTCGCCCGTGCGCCAGCCGGCGGGCAGCCCGGCGCGCAACCGCTTCGCCCCGGTCTTGCAGTCGATCATCCAGCCGGTCAGCCGCGTGCGCGAGGCGGCCGAGAGCACCTCGCCCAGCACGAACCGGCGTAGCGTCCCCGCCATCGCCGTCGGCGTGGTGGTGTCACGCAGGTCGCCGGGCGCCCAGCGGTTCAGTTCGGGCTCCATGCGGTCGAGCCGCGTCACCGTATCGCCCGACGCGCGCCAGAAGGCGGTCAGCGCGGGCGGCCCGCCGATCCGCTTCAGCAGCAGGTTGGCGCAGGTGTTGTCGCTGAGCTCCACCGCGCCCTCGCACGCCGCCGCCAGCGTCAGCGTCGCCCGCGACCCGCCCGCCTTGGCCAGCGTCTCGCGCGCCACGGGGGCGTATTCCAGCAGGTCGCCGGGCCCGAACGCGAAGGTCTCGTCCAGCCGCGCCTTGCCCGCGTCGACCCGCGACAGCGCGCAGGCCGCCAGCGAGGCCTTGAAGGTGCTGCACATGATGAACCGCTCGTCGGCCCGCCAGGCCAGCCTGGCCCCGCTCACCAGGTTCTGGGCGAACAGGCCGATGCGGCCGCCGCTGGCCCGTTCGTACTCGGTCAGGGCCGCGATGGGCGCGGCCGCGCCGGCCCGCGCGGCCGTGGCCAGGAACGCCGGCGCCGCGGCCAGCAGGGTGCGTCGATGAAGGCTCATGTCCCCTGTCTAACCGGCCCCGCGCGGATGTCACCCGCCCGGCCTCGTCAGGCGGCTTTGGCGGCCCGTTTTCGGACAGCCGTCGGCTTGCGTCGGCGCCGCGTGGCGCGGCGCTCGGCCTCGGCATCCAGGCGCTCGCCCAGGTTCCGGTGCGCCTTCGAGCGCGCCTCGCAGCGCTCGCGCAGCACCTTCAGCTCCCGATCGGTCAGGCGCTCGATGCCGACGAAATCGTTCTCGGCCGCGGAGGTGAGGATCAGATCGTCCAGCTTGGCCTGCACCGCGGCGTTGTCGCGGTTCTGGGTGTTCTGGATCAGGAACACCATCAGGAAGGTGATGATCGTGGTGCCGGTGTTGATCACCAGCTGCCAGGTCTCCGAAAACCCGAACACCGGCCCGCTAAGGGCCCAGAGCAGGACCAGCGCCAGGCAGGCGCAGAACGTCCACGGGCTGCCCGCCGCCTGCGAGGTGCGGTTGGCGAAGGCGGCGAAGACCTTGTCGAAGCTCATCGGCGCCTGAAACGCGCCAGATCGGAAGTGGTGGCGCCGCCGGCTATTCCGAGAGGAACGCCTCGGTCTCGGCCATGAATTCTTCCAGCTTGTCGTGGTGGACCCAGTGGCCGGCGCCCTCGAAGTTCGCCAGCCGGGCGTTGCGGAAATGCTGGATGCGCCCGTCCTCCACGGGGTCGGAGGCCCACGACTCCTCGCCGCGCATCAGCAGCACCGGGGCGGTGATGTCGCGCCACAGCGCCTGCTGGTCCTCGTGGCTCAGCCCGCTCACACCGCCGCCCCAGCGGACGTTGTTGTCGAACTTCCAGGAATAGGTGCCGTCCTCGTTCTGGTGGGCGCCATAGACGGTGAGGTGGCGCGCCTGCTCGGGGCTGAGGTGGGGGTTCTCCGAGGACATGCGCGCCACGGCGTCCTCCAGGGTCGCGTAGCGGCGCGGCGTGCGGCCCGAGTTCTCGCGGCGGGTCTTCACCCAGTTGCGCAGCCGCTCGCCGACCGTCTGCTTCTCCAGCGCCGACAGCATCTTGGGCGACGGCCCCAGCCCCTCGATCGCCACCACCTTCTTCACCTGGTCGGGGAAGGCGCCGCAGTAGTTGAGGGCGATCCCGGCCCCCAGCGAGTGCGCGATGATCGTCGCCGGCGCCATCTGCTTCTGGTGGATCAGCTGGGCGAGGTCGTAGATGTAGCCGGCCATGTCGTAGCCGCCGCCCACCACCCAGGCGCTGTCGCCGTGCCCGCGCAGGTCGGGCGCCACCACGTGGTAGCGGTCGCGCAGCCGCTCGGCCACCCAGTCCCAGTTGCGGCAATGGTCGCGCCCGCCGTGCACCATCACCAGGGGCGGGGCGTCCTCGTTGCCCCAGTCCACATAGTGCAGCCGCAGCCCCTGCGAGAAATAGAAGTGGGACGTGGGACCTTGCATGGAGCCTCTCCGGGCGGGACGCGGGAAAGCGCCCCTTATCCCCCACCAAGGCCGTCGGAGGCCAGCGCCGGACGCATCCCCCCGACGCGGGCGGGCTTGATCGGAATCAAGTCGAACGCGGAAATGTTAAGCGAAATTAGCCCGGCAAACGCGCCCTGCCGAGGGCAGGGGCACTTTCGGGGCCACCCATGACACGAACGTCAGTCTCGATTGCGGCGTCACTTGCCGCGACCACCTGTCTGCTTGGGGCGAGCGCGGCTCACGCCGGCACGCCGCTGAACTGGTCCACGGTGGTCAACAACAACACGCAGTTCCCTGGCGATACGCGCAACTTCAACAGCTACAACCAGCCCTCGGTGAACAACGCGGGCCTCGTGGTGTTCCGCGCCCGCACCCAGGGCGGATCCGGCAGCCCGGCCAGCGGCATCCTGACCCGCGACATGTCGAGCCCGGGAAATCCCATCGTCCCCATCATCACGCGCGGGTCGGCCGTCCCGCAGCCCAACAACACGGGCGCGGTGTTCAACGAGTTCCCCTCCATCCCGCGGATCGACGCGACCTCGTCGATGATCGCCACGCGCGGACAGTCCAGGCCCGTGCTCGAGTACCAGAACGGCGTCGACCCGGTCACCGGCGAGCCCGTGACCACGCGCGGCGGCACCACCGGCATCTACACCAATCCGGGCGGCACGCTCATCACGGGCGCGGCGGGGCTGGGCAACGTGAGCAGCAACCCCTTCGCGTCCAACCCGGACCTCACCTACTTCGCGGTCCCCAACACGTCGCCGAACACCAAGTTCGACCAGTTCCCCGGCGCGCCTTCGGCGACCGGGGGCGACACCCTGGTGTTCAAGGGAAACTGGACCGACGCCGAGGGCGGCCAGACCGGCGTCTACTTCCGCGACGTCCTGGCCAACGGCGGCACGGCCCCGGTCCAACTCATCGCCGACAGCAAGACCGACATTCCCGGATACGCCGGGACGCAGTTCGGTTCGACCGCGCCGCCCAGCGCCGCCGGCGGACGGGCGGTGTTCCTCGGGGTCGACAACGAAGCCGCGCCCACCAAGGGCGGCATCTACATGGCGGCCCTGGACGACGCGAAGGCGGCCGACACGCCCAGCCTGCTCACGACGATCGCGTCCATCGGCGGCGCCGTCGTCAACCAGGCGAACGCCTTCTTCACCCAGATCGGCGAGGCGCTGTCGTTCGACGGCAAGCACGTCGCCTTCTGGGGCGCCTGGGGCGAGAAGGACCAGAACGGCGCGCTCGTCACGGCCACGCGGTCCGTCACCGTCAGCTGCGGATCGATCGAGAACGCCGCCACCAGCGCCTTCTGCCTGTCGCAGGACGACGGCCTGACCTCCGGCAGCGGGGTCGCCGGCGACGGGCTCTACAGCTTCGACGTCGCCGTGAACCAGGGCTTCTTCATCACCGACGTCGACACCCTGGAGACGCGGCTCGTCGCCCAGACCGGCGACCAGTTCTCGGACTTCGTGTACTGGAACTTCTCCGGCAAGGTCCCCGGCGCGGAGGACGAGGAAGACGGCGAGCTGGCCCGCTGGCGCTCGGCCTCGTTCATCGCCTCCGACGGCTGGAACGCGGCGTTCAAGGGCAGCGGCCTCGACACGACGGGCCTCTACCACCTGTTCGGCGGCGAGCTCTCCACCCTCGCCGAATACGGCATGGACGGCGGCGCCCTCGATCCCGACGCCGCCGGCCTGGCCATCACCTCGCTGGGCCTGGAGCGCGACAGCTATCGGAACGGCTGGCTCGCGATCAACGCCGGCATGTCCGACGGCGAGAACAACATGGCCGGCGTCTACGCCGCCCGCGCGGTGCCCGAGCCGTCCACCTGGGCGATCATGATCCTGGGCTTCGCCGGCGTGGGCGCGGCGATCCGGCGCCGGCGGGCGGTCGCGGCCGGCTAGCCCGCCGCCAGCCCGGGCGTGGAACCGGTCGTCGTCGTCGAGGACGCGGCGGCCCTCCACGCCCGCGCCGCGGCCCATGGCGGCGCCGAGACCACGGCGCAGGTCGCCCGGCCCTGGGGCCTGACCGACTTCCGCGTCGTCGACCCGGATGGCTATTATCCCCGTATCACCGGCCGATTGGCCGCCCGTCCGGGGACCGGGGCATGACCACCACCAAGCACCGCATCTATGGAATGAGCTTCGCCGGCGTCTATCCGCTCTATGTCGCCAAGGCCGAACGGAAGGGCCGCACGAAGGCCGAGGTCGACGAGATCGTCCGCTGGCTGACCGGCTTCAGCCAGGAACAGCTCGAGGCCCAGATCGCGGCGAAATCCAACCTCGAGACCTTCTTCGCCCAGGCGCCCCGGCCCAATCCCGCCCGCGCCGAGATCAAGGGCGTGGTCTGCGGCATCCGCGTGGAGGCGATCGAGGAGCCGCTGATGCGCGAGATCCGCTACCTCGACAAGCTCATCGACGAACTCGCCAAGGGCAAGGCCATGGCGAAGATTTTGCGGGAGCCGGCTGTCTAGGTTGGTGACTCAATCAACCGGCTCTCGCCGTCATCGCCCGGCTTGTCCGGGCGACCCATGAACACGGACAGTGGCCGGTTTGGCGGCGGCGGCGCGACGTCCCGGCCTGCCCGCATGGCGTTCATGGATGGCCCGGACAAGCCGGGCCATGACGACCTATGATGCTTTCAAGCTATTGATCGGGCCTTCTGCCTAGGCCTCCGCATCGTCCATCACGTGCGGATAGTAGCGGGCGTCCCACTCGTCGGGACGAAACAGCACCTTGCCCCACTCGATCACCTCGTCGCCCTCCTCATAGGGCCGGTTCCGCGCCGGGAGTTCGGGCTCCATGTCCTCCGGCATGATGTGGAAATGGTCGTGTTGCTCGCTCAGGTGCTGAAGCTCCCGCACCAGCAGGTCGCGGCCCGCTGGATTCAGCCAAATCTGGAAGAAGCCGTCCTTGCCACGGCTGATCGTGATGCGGGGGCGCACGCTTGAGAACTCCCTGGTCGAGCGGCCAATTGCCGAGCGCAGCCTAAGCGGCGCCCTCCGGCCGCGGCAACCTTGACTTGCCGGGCGCGGCGGCCTGGCATCGGCGCGGTCGACGGCGGCGGGAGGCGCGCCAGGATGCGTATCTGGATCGGAGCCGCGCTGCTCCTGCTCGCCGCCTGCGGCTCACCGGGCCACCGGGTGGACACGGCCGACGAGGCCGTCCTGCTGGTCCATGAGAGCCTGCGCGGCACGCCCCAGGTGGCGGGGCCGTTCACGGCGACCCGCGAGGGCGGTGTCTGGGTGGTGCGCCTGCCCAGGCAGGCCGGCGATCCCGCGGCGGGCGAGAGCGCCTTCGCCGTCGATGCGCGGACCGGCTCGATCTCACCCTATCGGGAGGCGACGACCACGGCCGACCCGGCGAGCGGCCGGAAGTAGCTCCCTACTCCGCCGGCAGCCCCGCCCCTTCGCTGCCCCGCTTGGCCATCATCGCGTCGAAGCTGGACCAGACGCCTTCCGACCCGTGCCATTGGCCCTTGGTGGCGGCCTTGGAATATTCGGTGCTGCGGGCCTCGAAGAAGTTGGCGTGCTCCACGCCGCTCAGCATCGACTGCAGCCAGGGCAGCGGGTTTTCCTTCACGCCGTACACCTCGGGCAGCTGGAGCTGGCGCAGGCGCCAGTCGGCGATGAAGCGGATGTAGGCCTTGATGTCGTCGGGCGTCATGCCCGCCACCTCGCCGGCCTCGAAGGCCAGGTCGATGAACTTGTCCTCCAGGCCCACCACCGTCTTGCAGCAGTCGACGATGTCGTCGGCCACGGCCTTGGTGACCGCGCCGGTCTCCTTGTTGAAGGCGTGGTAGAGCTTGACGATCCCCTCGCAGTGCAGGCTCTCGTCGCGCACGCTCCAGCTGACGATCTGGCCCATGCCCTTCATCTTGTTGTGGCGCGGGAAGTTCATCAGCATCGCGAAGCTGGCGAACAGCTGCAGCCCCTCGGTGAAGCCGCCGAACATGGCCAGCGTGCGGGCGATGTCGGCGTCGGTGTCGACGCCGAACTGCTGCATGTAGTCGTGCTTGTCGCGCATCGCCTGGTAGTCGAGGAACGCCGTGAACTCGGAATCGGGCATGCCGATCGTCTCGAGCAGCAGGGCGTAGGCGGCGATGTGGATCGTCTCCATGTTGGAGAACGCCGCCAGCATCATCTTCACCTCGGTGGGTTTGAAGACGCGGCTGTAGCGCTCCATGTAGTTGTCGTTCACCTCGACGTCCGACTGGGTGAAGAAGCGGAAGATCTGGGTGAGCAGGTTGCGCTCGCGGTCGTTGAGCTTGGAGGCCCAGTCCTTGAGGTCCTCGCCCAGCGGGATCTCCTCCGGCATCCAGTGGACCTGCTGCTGCTTCTTCCAGAAGTCGTAGGCCCACGGATAGCGGAACGGCTTGTAGGCGAACGACGGCGTAAGCAGGCCGGGAAGCTGGCGGACGTTGGACGTGGTCACGGCGCGATTCCGTACGCTAGGAGGTCAAGGCCAACGATAGGCGCCAATCGGCATCTACATCTAGGGGTAAGTTCACCGAACTTCCCAACATCTTGTGAACCATATGGGGATGAACCGGCGGCCTTCCCAACCGCCCGCCCGTAAGTCAGGGTGGCCGCATGCTCGCCGCCGCCGCCTTCGCCATGGCGCTCGCCACCCAGGCCGACCTGGACGGAACCTCGTGGCGGCTGAAGGGGATCAGCGGCTTCACCATCCCGCCGCGGGCGCGCCGGGCGATCCTGTCGTTCGGTCAGGCCGGGAACTACGGCGGCTACGATGGATGCAACAACTACGGCGGCGCGTACCGGCTCGAAGGCGGCCGCATGGTCACGACCGGCGGCATCGTCCAGACCGTGGGATGCCCCTCGCGCCGGGATCCGAGGCTGATGGAGCGCGCCGAGGCGTTCCGCCGGGGGCTGGACGACGCGGAACTGCGCACCGACGGCGAGCGGCTGGAGATCCGCGGGCGCAAGGGCGTCCACATCCGCATGCGGCGGATCAGGGACGACGACGCCAAGTGACCGGCTACGTCGTGTGGGGAGCCAAGGGCTCGGGCTCGGTGGCCGTCGAGGCGGCGCTCACCCTGATGGGCCAGCGCTACGAGGTGCGCGAGCATCCGGCTTGGGAAGGCGGCGCCGAGGCCGACGCGGTGGCCGCGGTGAACCCCCAGCGGCAGATCCCGGCCCTGGAACTGCCCGGCGGCCAGGTGATGACCGAGAGCGCGGCGATCCTGATCCACCTGACCGAGCGCCATCCGGAGGCGGGCCTGGCGCCCGCGCCCGGCGATCCCGAACGCGCGGCCTTCCTGCGCTGGATGATCTACATCCCGGCCCAGATCTATTCGATGTACTGGGTGCGCGACGTCCCCTCGCGGCTGGCCGCCGACGCCGCGGCCGAGGCGGTGATCCTGGCGCGCACCGCCCAGCGCGTCGCCGACTGCTGGGCGATGATGGAGGCCCAGCTTTCGCCCGGCCGCCACCTGCTGGGCGATCGCCTCTCGGTCCTGGACGTCTATGTCGCCGTGGTCTCGCGCTGGACGCCGGGCCGCAGCCGCTTCAACGCCGTGGCGCCGCGGACGGCCGAGGCGATCCGGCGCGTCGACGCCGACCCGCGCCTGGCCGCCCTATGGGCCGAACGCATGCCCTTCCCCGCCGACTGGCAGGGCTGACGCTCTCCCTCAGGGGGAGGATCACTGCCCCGGGCGGATGGAGAAGGTGAAGGCGGCCAGGGTGTCGTCGCGGGTGATCTGGCCGAAGACCATGTGATTGCCCTTCACCTCGCGGTGGACCACGCCGAACGAGGTCTGCATCTGGCCCTTGCGCCAGCCGACGCCGACCTGGGCGTCGCCGACCAGGGAGGCGGTGGGGTCGGTGGACCAGCCGGCGCGGTCCCAGCCGTGCTCGCCGTGCAGCATGTTGAGGCCCACGGCCCGGCCGCTGGCGGCGGCGAACAGGTACCAGCGGCCCTTGTCGCCGAACTCGGCGCCGTCATCGACGCCCATGGCCTTCAGCCGCTCGACCGCGGCGGCTTCGCGCGATTTCGAGACCGTCAGCGTCGCCCCTGCGCCGGCGGCGCCGAAGCCCAGGTGCGGCATGGCGTCGGGCCCCTCGGGCGCGACGGCGAGCCCGACCTTGAGGTCGACCCGGGGCGTGAGCTTCAGCCCGCCCTCGTAGCGGATCATCGGGCCCAGGCCGATCGACCATTGTTCGGGGGCGAAGGCGGCTTCGTTCAGCCGGCGCGCATCAGCGGTCTGCGCCGCGGCGGCGTTCGCGGCCGCAGCGGTCCCCAGCGCGATGGCCATTCCCGCCAGCCGGCGCATGCCTCGTGCTCCCCGTGTCCCCGCGCCATAGTTCCACGCCCGGTGGGCGCTTCAAGCGCGAAAGCGTCGCACGCGAATTATGACAGGCTGAACGCCGCCCTTATTGGCAGGCGAGGCATTCCTCGTAGTCGGTCTTGCCCGCGACCGTGGCGGCGACCATCTCGGCGACCTCGCCGCCCGCATGGCTGGCTCGCTGCACCGACTTGGAGCGCAGGTAGTAGAGCGACTTGCAGCCCCGCTCCCACGCCTGCCAGTGCAGCATGTGCAGGTCCCACTTATCGACGTCGCCGGGCAGGAAGATGTTGACCGACTGGGACTGGCAGATGTCGGGCGTGCGGTCGGCCGCCAGTTCGACGACCCAGCGCTGGTCGATCTCGAAGGCGGTCTTGAAGACGTCCTTGTCGTCCTGGCCCAGGAAGTCGAGGTGCTGCACCGAGCCTTCGTGGGCGAGGATCGAATCCCACACCGCCGGGGTGTTCTGGCCCTTCTCGTCGAGCAGGCGCTCCAGGAAGGGATTCTTCACCGCGAAGGTGCCGCTGAGGGTCTTGTGCGAATAGATGTTGGCGGGGATCGGCTCGATGCCGGCCGAGGTCCCGCCGCAGATGATCGAGATCGAGGCGGTCGGCGCGATCGCCAGCTTGTGGCTGAACCGCTCCATGACGCCGCGCTCGGCGGCGTCCGGGCAGGGACCGCGCTCGGCGGCCAGCTTGCGCGAGGCCGCGTCGCACTGGCGGCGCAGCGTCTTGAAGAGCCGCATGTTCCAGCTCTTGGCCATGGCGCTCTCGAACGGAACGTTCTGGCTCTGCAGGAACGAGTGGAAGCCCATCAGGCCCAGGCCCACCGAACGCTCGCGGCGGGCGGCGTAGACGGCGTTCTTCATCTCCGGCGGCGCGCGGGTGATGAAGTCCTCCAGCACGTTGTCGAGGAAGCGCATGACGTCCTCGACGAAGGTCGGGTGGTCGCGCCACTCCAGGAAGGTCTCGGCGTTCACCGACGACAGGCAGCAGACCGCCGTGCGCTCCAGGCCCTGGTGGTCCTTGCCGGTGTGCAGGACGATCTCGGAGCACAGGTTCGACTGGCGCACCGACAGGCCGAGCTCGCGCTGATGCTGCGGCATCGAGCGGTTCACGGTGTCGGAGAAGATCAGGTAGGGCTCGCCGGTCTGCAGGCGGATCTCCAGGATCTTCTGCCAGAGGCTGCGGGCGTCGACCTCGCGGATCACCTCGTTGTTCTTCGGGCTGCGCAGGCCGAACATGGCGCCGTCGCGGACGGCCTCCATGAACTCGTCGGTGATGTTGATGCCGTGGTGGAGGTTCAGGCTCTTGCGGTTGAAGTCTCCCGACGGCTTCCGGATTTCGAGGAATTCCTCGATCTCCGGGTGGTGGATGTCGAGGTAGACGGCCGCCGAGCCGCGGCGCAGCGAGCCCTGGCTGATCGCCAGCGTCAGCGAATCCATCACCCGGATGAACGGGATGATGCCGCTGGTCTGGCCGGCGCCCTTCACCTTCTCGCCGATGGAGCGGACGCCGCCCCAGTAGGTGCCGATGCCGCCGCCGTTGGAGGCCAGCGCCACGTTCTCGTTCCAGACGCCCTGGATGCCTTCGAGGCTGTCCGGCACCGCGTTCAGGAAGCACGAGATCGGCAGGCCCCGGTTCGCGCCGCCGTTCGACAGCACCGGCGTGGCCGGCATGAACCAGAGGTTGGAGATGTAGTCGTAGATGCGCTGGGCGTGGTCGGCGTCGTCGGCGTAGGCCGTCGCCACGCGGGCGAACATGTCCTGGTAGGATTCGCCCGGAAGCAGGTACCGGTCTTCCAGCGTGGTCTTGCCGAAGTCGGTCAGCTTCGCGTCGCGGCTGCGATCGACCTCGACCTTCCGGACCAGCTGCAGCTGCGGCCGCTCCGGACGAGCCACAACCCGTTCAGAACCTTCGGCAATCCCAACTTTCGCCGCTTCGCTCATGTCCCTCGAACCCATGCATCTTGGGAACCCCGGCTCTCCTCCGAAGGTCCCCAGCCCCTACATGTTGTGTCGGCCCCAGCCCGAACAACCCACATATGGGGCACCCGTCCTAATGACTCGTCAATGAGGACGGGCTTCCGTCCCCAAGGTTTTTCGTAAACGAGACGTTAAGGCGCACCCCCCTCCCCTCGGGGAAGGCCGCGCGCGGCGCCATCGACTCACGACAGTGTGAACTCCTAGCGAGCCAGTGGCCAAACCAGGGCGATGAGGCCCGTGCCCACGATCAGCACCATCAAGGTCAGCGGCGCCCCCAGCCTCGGATAGTCGGCGAAGCGGTAGCCGCCGGGCGCCATGACGAGCGTGTTGCACTGGTGGCCGACGGGCGTGAGGAAGTCGCAGGCCGCCCCCAGCGCCACCGCCATCAAGAACGGATCGGGAGCCAGGCCCAGCAGCCGCGCGAGGCTGGCGCCCACCGGGGCGACGATCAGCACGGTGGCGGCGTTGTTGAGGAACGGCGTGGCGGCCATCGCCAGCGCCATGACCCCGGCCAGGGCCAGGATCGGCGGCCGGCCACGGAACGCCTCGGCCAGGCCGCCGGCGATCAGGTCGGCGCCGCCGGTGGCGCGGATCGCGTCGCTGACCGGGATCAGGGCGGCGATGAGCACCAGCAGCGGGCCATCCAGGGCCGCATAGGCCTCCCGCATCTTGATGGCGTCGACCAGCACCATGGCCAGCGCCGCGCCGAAGAAGGCGATCGCCACGGGCGCGACCTGGAAGGCCACCAGCACCATGGCCGCGGCGAGGATCAGGGCCGGCCACAGCGCGCGGCGAATGCCGCCCAGCCGCACCTGGCGCTCGGCCAGGGGCAGCAGGCCCAGGGCCTTCAGCGCGCCGGGCACGACCGTCTCCGGCCCCTCAAGCACCAGCATGTCGCCGCTGCGCAAGCGCAGGGTGGCGAGCGCGCTGGCGAGGCGCCAGCCGCTGCGGCTCACGGCCAGGAGATCGAGGCCGTGCAGCGACTTGAGTTCGGCGCTGCGGGCCGACTGGCCCACGAGGCTCGATTCGGACCCGACCACCGCCTCGACGATGCGCCGCTCGGCGCGCTCGGGCGGCGCGTCGGCGGCAGGCTCGGGCCGCGCGAGGCGGAACTTCATGCGCCCGATCAGGTCGTCGAGCACGTCGTGCTCGCCCTCCAGCAGGAGGATGTCGCCGGGCAGGACCCGCAGATTCGCGTGAGGCGAGGCCTTGCGCCGGCCCTTGCGGATCAGGCCCGTCACCTCGATGTCGCCCGAGGCGATGCGGCGCAGCTTGCCGATGGTGGTGCGGGCCGGGTCCCAGTCGTCCGGCGCCACGGCCTGGATGACGTAGGGCTTGGCCGCCAGGGCCGAATCCATGGTCTCGGCGACGGGCCGCGACGCCGGCAGGAGGCGATAGGCGAGCGCCAGGAAGACGAGCCCCGCCGCCGTCACGCCCAGGCCGACCGGGGCGTAGTCGTACATGGCGAAGGGGTGGCCCAGCACCTCCTGGCGCACCTGGGAGACGATGATGTTGGGCGAGGTGCCGACGAGGGTGACCGTCCCGCCCAGCAGGGCGGCGAACGACATGGGCATCAGCAGCCGCGAGGCCGGCGTGCCGGTGCGCCGCGCCACCTGCAGGGCGATGGGCATCAGGATCGCCAGCGCGCCGACGTTCTTGGTCACCATCGACAACAAGGCCACCGCCGCGGCGAAGAACGGGATCTGACTGCCCGGCCCCTTCAGGTGCGGGATGATCGGCCGCAGCACCGCCTCGGCCACGCCCGACTTGGCGAAGGCCGCGCTGACGATCAGGGCGCAGGCGATGATGACCGTGATGTCGTTCTTGAAGCCGTCGAAGGCGGACTCCGCCGGCACCACGCCGATGGCGACCCCGACGGCGAGGGCCACCAGCGCGATCGCGTCATAGCGCCAGCGGCCCCAGACGAAGCCCACGATGGTCGCGCCAACGAGCCCGAAGGCCAGCGCCTGTTGCAGCGTCAATTCGTGTCCCCTGGACGATCCCAGCCGCCTACAACGCAAGCGGAGCCGTTCGGGTGCCTCGACGAAGCGATTTCGGCGCCGCAGAAGGGGGGCATGAAAAGCCGGGTCATCGTCATCGGCGCCGGCATGGCCGGCGCATCCGCCGCCGCCTTCCTGGCCGGGGACGGCCCGGTCACGATCCTCGAGGCCGAGGCGCAGCCCGGCTACCACACCACGGGCCGCTCGGCGGCGAGCTACATCGACACCTACGGCCACCCCAAGGTCTGTGCGCTCACACGGGCGTCGCGATCGTTCTTCTGGAGCCCGCCGGAGGGGTTCGCCGACTATCCGCTGGTGCGGCCGCGCGCCGAGCTGGAGATCGCCCGCCCCGACCAGACCGCCGCCCTGGAGGCCCTGCTCGGCGAACATCCGGGCGCGCTGCGGGCCGTGGAGCGGGACGAGATCCTGCGGCTCTGCCCGATCCTGCGGCCGGAGATCGACTGGCGCGGCGCGCTGAACGACGGCGCCGCCGACATCGACGTCGACGCCCTGCTGCAGGGCTTCCTGCGCCTGGCGCGGGCCCGGGGGGCGGAGCTGGTTTCCGGCGCGCGCGCGACCGCCCTGGACCGCACGCCGACCGGATGGAAGGTGACGACGACGGCCGGGGTCTTCGAGGCCCCGACCCTGGTCAACGCCGCCGGCGCCTGGGCGGGCGAGGTCGGAAAGCTGGCGGGCCTGGGCGACCTCGGCCTCACGCCCTACCGGCGCACCGCCGCGCGCATCGAACCGGCCATGAAGGACGGCCTCGCCGACTGGCCGTTCGTGATCGACGTGGAGGAGACGTTCTATTTCCGCCCCGACGCCGGCGGCCTGATGCTGTCGCCGGCCGACGAGACCGCCAGCCCGCCCTGCGACGCCCAGCCCGAGGAGCTGGACATCGCCTACGCCGTCGACGCCTTCGAGACCGCCACCACCGAACAGGTGCGCCGCATCGCCCACCGCTGGGCGGGCCTCAGGACCTTCGCGCCCGACCGGGTGATGGTGTGCGGCCCCGACCCGCGCGAGCCGTCGTTCGTCTGGCTGGCCGGCCAGGGCGGCTACGGCATCCAGACCGCCCCGGCGATGGGGATGGCGGCCGCCGGGCTGGTGCGCACGGGCGACCTCCCGCCGGCGGTGGCCGAGTTCGGCGTCACCGCGGCCGACCTGTCGCCGGCGCGGCTGGGCCGTTAGTCTGCTAAGGGGCGGACGGAAGACGCCCGATGCTAACAGTGGCGAACGGTGGGAGTTTGACTTCCGGTGACAGCGCTCGATCTGTTCATGGCCGGCAAGTTTGAGGAAGCCGCCGCCGCCTTTGAGGGGCTCGTTGCCTCTGAACCCAATGACATCGCGTGGCTTGATGGACTTGGAAAGTCCTACTGCGCCATCGGCGACTTCCAGGCCGCTTTGCCATTGCTCGAGCGGGTTGATGCCTATCAGCGGAAGGGGACTCCGGACGCCCCAGGCCAACAGTTCCAAATGAGCGTCGCCCACTGGTGCTTAGAAAGCCGCGCAAAAGCCGTCGAACTCGTTCGAAAGTTGTGCGCCGACACGCTCGATGGAAAGATTGGCATGGCCCCGGACCAAGCCGGCGGCGCCACGTTTGGGCTCGTGCTCCACTACATGGCTGTGACGATGACCGACGACATCAATCGCAACCGGGCGCTGGACTTCCTACGCGCGCTCAACGCCAATTACGATAAGCGACCTACCTTGTCCCGCTACCCCGTCCAGACCGTGAAGCAGCTGCTTGGGGAAATGGCCTTTGAGGACGCACTGGAATGCGCGACTGGCGCGCCTGCGTTGGCGTCAGCTTTCCGCGTGGCCGAACGCAGCCGCTCCGCAATGCAGAGATTGGGTGTCGTGTTGTTCCATGATGGCGCGGCGCGCCGGGCTTGCGGTGACGAAATGGGCTGCTTGGAGAGAATGCAGCACGTGTTCGATCTGGGACATCGAACAGAGCCGATCCGCTGGCAGTTGGCGCGGCATGAGGTGCTAGCCAAGCAGAGCCAGTGATGCGGGACGTTCTCCATCCGAGCTAGCCTGGGACGTCCATTCGTTCTCTGACGACGATCCTCTGTCTGCCACCTGATCGGCCTTGCAGCCGATGCCAGCCCTCCCCTTTCTCCCCGCACCATCTTGCGTGGGTAGCTAGGAGAGGCGTTCAGGCGTCCAGGTTCAGCAGCGCCGGGTCGCCGCCCTGGGCGGCGATGTTGACGCTCAGCGCGCGCTCCACCGAATAGCGCAGCAGGGCGTGCGGGCCGCCGGCCTTGGGGCCGGTGCCGGAAAGGCCCTCGCCGCCGAAGGGCTGCACCCCCACCACCGCCCCGATCATCGAGCGGTTGACGTAGGCGTTGCCGGCCGGAACCGCGCGCTGGACCTGCTCGGCGAAGGCCTCGATCCGCGAGTGCACGCCCAGCGTCAGGCCGTAGCGGGCGGCGACCAGCGGGGCGGCGGCCTTGTCCAGCTTCGCCGGGTCGTAGCGCACCACGTGCAGGACGGGGCCGAACACCTCCCTGGGCAGGAAGCCGGCGTCGGGGATCTCGGCCAGGGTGGGGGCGAAGAAGTGCCCACCGCCCGGGATTTCCAGCCGCTCCAGCACCTTGGCCTCGGCCGCAAGGCGTTCGACGTGGGCCTCCAGCGCGGCGCGGGCGTCCTCGTCGATCACCGGGCCGATGTCGGTGCGCGGATCGGCCGGGTCGCCCACCACCAGCGTCCTCATCGCGCCCTTCAGGCCGTCGATCAGCAGGTCGGCGGTGTCGTGCGGCACGAACAGGATGCGCAGCGCCGAGCAGCGCTGGCCGGCCGAGCCGAAGCCCGAGGTCAGCACGTCGTCGATCACCTGTTCGCGCAGCGCCGTGGTGTCGACGAACATGGCGTTCAAACCGCCCGTCTCGGCGATGAAGGGCACGATCGGCCCGGGCCGCGCCGCCAGGGTGCGGTTGATGGCCCAGGCCGTGTCCGTGCCGCCGGTGAAGGCCACCCCGTCGCAGCCCGGATGGCCGACGAGCGCCTGGCCGACGGTCGCCCCGTCGCCTGGCAGCAGGTGCAGCAACTCGGCCGGGACGCCGGCGGCGTGGAACAGCTTCACCGCCTCGCAGGCGACGATCGGCGTCTGTTCGGCGGGCTTGGCCAGCACGCCGTTGCCGGCGGCCAGCGCGGCGGCCACCTGGCCGGTGAAGATCGCCAGCGGGAAGTTCCACGGGCTGATGCAGACGAAGACGCCGCGGCCGTGCAGGGAGAGCTGGTTGGTCTCGCCCACCGGCCCGCGCAGGGTCTCCGGGCTGGCGAACTGCCGCTCGGCGAGATGGGCGTAGTAGCGGCAGAAGTCGGCGGCCTCCCGCACCTCGGCCACGGCGTCGGCCAGGGTCTTGCCGGCCTCGCGCACGCAGATGGCGATGAGCCGGTCGCGCGCGGCCTCCAGGGCGTCGCCCATGGCGCGCAGCACCCTGGCGCGGCCCTCGCCCCCGCGGGCGTCCCAGGCGGGCTGGGCTTTCCCGGCGGCCGCGAAGGCGGCGTCGGCGTCGGCGGGGGTGGCCGACCAGACCTGGCCGAGCCTGCGGGAGAGGTCGGCGGGCGAGACGGCCTCGGCGCCCGCGCCCTCCTTGGCCAGGCGGCCGGACAGGATCGGCCCCGCCTCCAGCGCCTCACCGTCCAAACGGGCGATGGCCGCCGTCAGCCGCGCGCGCTCGGCGGCGATGGAGAGGTCGACGCCCATCGAGTTGCGCCGCGAGGGCCCGTAGAGGTCGCGCGGCAGGGGGATCTTCGGATGCGGGCCGGCGCCGGCCTCCTCGACCGCCTTGATCGGATCGACCACCACCTTGGCCACCGGCGTCTTCTCGTCGAGCAGGGCGTGGACGAACGAGGTGTTGGCGCCGTTCTCCAGCAGCCGGCGCACCAGATAGGGCAGCAGGTCCTCGTGGCTGCCGACCGGGGCGTAGACCCTCAGCGGGAAGTCGCCGTAGCGGTCGTGGGCCGCGTCATAGAGCGCCTCGCCCATGCCGTGCAGGCGCTGGAACTCAGGGCTCAGGCCGCGCTGGCTGGCCATGACGCGCACGGCGGCCAGGGTGTGGGCGTTGTGGGTGGCGAACTGCCCATAGAGCGCCGGCGCAGCCGCCAGCAGGGCGCGGGCGCACAGCAGATAGGAAACGTCGGTCGCGGCCTTGGTGGTGTAGACCGGATAGCCGGGCAGGCCGCCGATCTGGGCGCGCTTGATCTCGGAGTCCCAATAGGCGCCCTTCACCAGCCGCACCATCAGCCGCCGCCCGCTGGCCCGCGCGATGCCGGCCACGGCCTCGATCACCTGCGGCCCGCGCTTCTGGTAGGCCTGGACGGCCAGGCCCAGGCCACGCCAGTCGCCCAAGGACGGCTCGCGCGCCAGCCGGTCCAAAAGCTCCAGCGAGATGACGAGCCGGTCGGCCTCCTCGGCGTCGAGGGTGAGGTTGATGTCCGCCTCGGCCGCCATCTGCGCCAGCCGGGCGATGCGGGGATAGAGGTCGGCCATCACGCGCTCGGCCTGGCGGGCCTCGTAGCGCGGCGAGAGCGCCGAAAGCTTCACCGAGACCCCGTGGCCCCGTTCGGGTCCCTGCCCCTTGGCGTGCTTGCCGACGGTGCGGATGGCGTCGGCGTAGGCCTTCTCGTAGCGGTCGGCGTCGGCGTCGGTGCGGGCGCCTTCGCCCAGCATGTCGAACGAGCAGACGAAGCCCTCGTCGGCCGAGCGCTTGATCGCGCGGGTGATCGTCGAGCCCAGCACGAACTGCTCGCCCATGATCCGCACGGCGGCGCCCACGGCGCGGCGGATCACCGGTTCGCCCAGGCGGCCGGCGAGGCGGCGGATGAAGCCCGACAGGTCGGCGCGCGCCTCCTCGTCGGGGTCGATCAGCTTGCCGGTGAGCATCAGGCTCCAGGTGGAGGCGTTGACCAGCACCGAGTCGGAGCGGCCGGCGTGGCTCGACCAGTCGGCCGAGGCGATCTTCTCGGCGATCAGGCGGTCGCGGGTGTCCTCGTCGGGCGTGCGCAGCAGGGCCTCGGCCAGGCACATCAGCGCCAGGCCCTCTCGGGTCGACAGGCTGAACTCCTGCAGGAAGCTCTCCACCACCCCCTGGCGGCGGGCGGCCTTGCGCGCGGCGCGCACCAGGGCCTCGGCCTCGGCCTGCACGGCGTCGCGGTCCTGCAGGCTGAGGGGGCGGGCCGAAAGCGCCGCGGCGAGCGCCGTGCGCTCGTCGGCGAACTTGCCGTCGTCGAGAGGATCGAACGCCATGGAATTCTCCGTTGAAGACGTCGGAATAATCCACGATTTGGCGAATGTGCTGCGATAGATGAGGCTTTATGCCGAATAATACTCGATAAGATGGGCCCCATGGCGAACGAACCACGGCTTGACGACACCGACCGCCGGCTGCTGCGGGCGTTGCAGGCGGACGGACGCATCAGCAACGCCGAACTGGCCGAGCGGTGCAACCTCTCGGCCTCCGCCTGCTCGGACCGCGTGCGCCGGCTGAGGGAGGCCGGCTACATCACCGGCTTCGCCGCCCTGGTGGATCCCGGGAAGGTGGAGCGCGGCGTGCTGATCTTCGTGGAGGTGGTGCTCGACCGCACCACGCCGGAGGTGTTCGAGACCTTCGCCGCCGCCGCGCGGCGCGCGCCCGACATCCTGGAGTGCCACATGGTGGCCGGCGGCTTCGACTACCTGATCAAGTCGCGGGTGCGCGACCTGGCCGCCTGGCGGACCTTCCTGGAGGACGTGCTCGTCCGCATCCCGGGCGTGCGCGAGACGCGCACCTACGCCGTACTGGAAGAGGTGAAGTCCACCACCCGGCTGCCGATCTGAGCCCCTTCCCTTCCCGCCGCAAGCGGGAGAGGGGGGACCGCTCGCCGCAGAGCGAGCGGTGGGAAGGGCATGCCGCTCCCGCGATTTAGGCGTTCCAACGCGGCGGATGGGGCTTGCCCTCTCCACCCCTCGCTCTTCGCTCCGCTCGGCGAGCGGTCCCCCTCTCCCGCCTGCGGCGGGAGAGGAAGGCTGAACAGAAAAGGGCCCGGCGTCGCCGCCGGGCCCCGATCTTCAGTCGCAGTCTTCGATCGACTTAGAAGTTGATGTCGATCGTCGAGCGGCGGTTCAGCGGTTCCTTGACGCCGTCGCCGGTGTCGACCGCAGGCATGGTCTCGCCCTTCCAGTCGACAGAGAGCGTCGTCTGACCGACGCCGGCGCCGACCAGGGCGTCGGCCACGGCCTTCGCCCGGCGTTCCGACAGGCGCACGTTGTAGGCGGCCGAGCCGGAGGTGTCGGTGTGGCCGACCACGACCACGCGGGTGGCGTTGCCGCTCATCGCGTAGTTCGCCGCGTCGTTGATCACCGCCTGGGCGTCTTCCGTGATCACGTACTGATCGAACGGGAAGTAGACGATGAACTGCTTCGCCTCATAGGCCGGCGGAGGCGGCGGCGGAGGCGGCGGCGGCGGGGGAGGCGGCGGAGGCGGCGGCGGCGGCGGGGGAGGCGGCGGCGGAGGCGGCGGAGGCGCCGCGAACGTGTACCGCAGACCCAGCGACACCGAGTTGTCGATGTAGCGGCCGCTGAACGAGCCCGGCTGCAGAGCCGCGCTGCCCGTCGACTTCACCGTGATGTCCGAACCGCCGAGGTAGCGGTAGGTGACGTCGACGTTGAGCTGGTCGCCCGCCTTCCAGGAGAGACCGGCGAGCAGCTGATAGGCGAACGCCGTATCGGTGTCGTCGATGGTCAGGGTCTGGATGGCCGGGTTGGCCGCCGTGATCGGGGCCGGCACGCTCGAGAACTGGCCGAGCGTGTCCACCTTCACGTGGTTGATCCCGAGACCGGCGCCCACGAACGGCGTGATCTGGGAATCGGGGAAGAAGTCGTAGAGGACGTTGCCCATCAGCGTCCAAGCGCTGATGTCGCCCGAGGCCGGGCCGCAGTCAGGCGCGGCGGCCGTGCGGGTCACGCCCGGCGAGCAGAGCCCGAGGATGGCCTGGTTCGAGCTGCCGCGGATCGAGTCCACGTCGCCGCTGCGGTAGCCGGCTTCCAGTTCGACGCGCCAGTGGCCGTCGATCTGATAGCCGAGCCGGGCGAAGCCCGCCCAGTCGTTGTCCTGGTTGAAATCCCAGTCGTAAGGCAGGCCGTTCGGGCTGTTGGCCGACGACTTGTTCTCGTACTTGGAAGGCCAGTGGTAGCCGAGGTCGGCCGCGCCGTACCAGCCTTCGGCGGCCGCGCCGGACGCGGCGAACGCCGCGGCCATCGCGGCCCCAGCCAGGAGTTTGAACTTCATTATTGGAGCCCTCTTGTTGCCCTCAATTGGTGCGGCCGTTTGACCCAGCCGCCGTTATAGCAAGGCCCAACCATTGCGAAAGTGTCGCCGAAGCCACAGTCGGGCCGCATTCGCGTTTGCGTTGTCCGCGCTCTAACAGGACTCGGGCGGTGATGTCGCGGTCTTTCGGCCGGAATCGCGTTACCTCGCCTTGCGAACAACCTCACACACCCCGCCGGGCGTGCAATGCCGGTGGTCTTTTCAGGTCGAGAACCTGACAGAGACTGATCAAGCTTGGCCATGGCCCGCGTCGAGTTCTGACGCGAAAGCATCGCAACACTTGTAAAGGTGAAGAGTGGACGCACCGGAACGTCGAGTCGCGGCGAGCCGCTCCCATATCGACGCCCACGCTGTCCGGCCATGCTCCGCCCGTCCCCGATCCCGATCTATCCCGTCACGGCCAGCCCAACGGATCAAGGCGACGCTTGGTTCCAAACAAATGAACCGGCGATGAATTTTTCCAGGCGGGCGCGGCGCCTCAGCCGCCCTGATCGCGCTGGAAGCGCCGCCCGCGCCCGCCCAGCGACTCCGGCCGGTTCAGGTCGGTGCGGATCTCGTCGCGGCGTTCGTGGATCGAGGCGATGACCAGCCCCATCGGCACGCCGATCTCGACCAGCACGGCCTCGGAGAGCTGCAGGCTGGCCTCCACCGTCTCGGGGACGGCGTCGGTGGCGCCCAGATCGTAGAGCCGCTGGGCGTGGCGCGCGTCACGGGCGCGGGCGACGATGGTGAGGTCCGGGCGCAGTTCGCGCGCCACGGCCACGATGGTCTCGACGCCCTCGGGATCGTCCATCGTCACC
Source organism: Phenylobacterium sp. (assembly GCF_016124325.1). Lineage (GTDB taxonomy): Bacteria > Pseudomonadota > Alphaproteobacteria > Caulobacterales > Caulobacteraceae > Phenylobacterium. The sequence goes on along the minus strand of NZ_WGNY01000034.1, from coordinate 3,226 downwards.
ACCAGCGCGGCGGCCTCGGCCAGGCCGCAGCGCAGCAGGAACTCCGCCCGCGCCGCGTCGCCGAAATAGATCGTCTCGCCCGCGTGACGCCCCTGCTCGACCAGCCGCGCGTCGAGATCCGCGCCGACCCAGGCGATCTCGTGGCGACGCAGCATCTCGCCCACCAGGCGGCCGACACGGCCATAGCCCACGACCAGCGCCCGCGGCCCGTCGGGCGGCGGCTCCTCGGCGACGTCCGGCGGCTCCTCGCTGGGCAGGACCTGGCGGCCGCTGAGCCGCAGGCCCAGGGCGGCCAGGGAGGGAATTGCGAACATCGTCAGCGTGCCCGCCACCAGGGCCGCCTGGCCGATGGCGGGATCGACCAGCCGCTGGTCCATCGCCTGGCCGAGGATGACGAAGGCGAACTCGCCGGCGCCGGCGAGCAGCAGCGCCGGCTCCAGGGCGCTGCGCGTCCGCAGGCCGAAGGCCTTGGCGAGGCTGAGCACCACGCCGCTCTTCACGATCAGCAGGCCCGCGGCGATCCCCAGGATGATCAGCGGCTGGCGCAGCAGCAGCGGCACGTTGAGGCTGATGCCCACCGAGATGAAGAACAGCCCGAGCAGCAGGCCCTTGAACGGCTCGACCCGCACCTCGACCTCGTGGCGGAACTCGGTCTCGGCCAGCAGCAACCCGGCGACAAAGGCCCCAAGGGCCATGGAAAGGCCGGTCAGGGCGCTGACCAGGCCGGCGCCGATCACCACCAGCAGGCACGCGGCGACGAACAGCTCCTCGCTCTTGGCCCGGGCGACCGAGCGCAGCATCGGGCGCAGCAGGAACCGCCCGAACAGGAGTAGCGCGCCCAGGCCGGCGGCGGCGGGCAGGGCCGAGAGCAGCATGACCGGGGAGAGATCCACGCCCGCGCGGCGGCCCATCAGGGTGAAGGTGATGAGGATCGGGGCGACGGCCAGGTCCTGGAACAGCAGGACCGAGAACGTGGCGCGGCCCGCCAGGGTGTGCTGGCGCTTCTGCTCCGCCAGGATCGGCATGATGATGGCCGTGGACGACAGCGCCAGCGCCGCCCCCAGGGCGATGGCCGCCGTCGGCGGCTGACCCGCGAGGGCGGCGACCGCCGCCAGCGCCCCCGTGCTCAGCGCCACCTGCACGCCACCCAGGCCGAAGACGAACCGGCGCAGGCTGCGCAACCGCTCCCATGACAGTTCCAGCCCGATGGTGAACAGCAGGAACACCACGCCGAACTCGGCGAGCTGCGCCAGTTCGTCGGGCTTCTCGATGGTGAAGGCGTCCAGCCACCGGACCTCGCGGGCCAGGGCGCCCAGGCCATAGGGGCCGAGAACCAGGCCCGCGCCGAGGAATCCCAGGATCGGACTGATCCGCCATTGGCGGAAGAGCGGCACGACCACCCCGGCGGTGGCGAGGAAGAGGACCACGTCCTTGTAGGCGCCGGGCTCGACGTGACCTTCCATTCCCACTCCGTACTGTGTCCGCCCACTATGGCCCACGGTTCGCGCTTGCGGAATCCCGCGATGGGCCTAGAAGGCGCGGCCGTGAGGGCTGGACACGAAACGCGCATGGACCCACGCGCCGAGCGGCGCGCGATGGTCGCTGTCGTGGCGGTGTTCGCCCTGCTCTTCCAGGCGCTGCTCCCGTCGCTGGCCGCCGCGGCGGCCGGTCCCGGCGCGGCGCCGATCTGCAGCCCGCTGGCCGCGGGCGGCGTCACGGGCGGGACGACCGACCCCTCGGCGCCGCCGTCCGGCCACCCTTGCCAGCACTGCGTCTGCCCGGCGATCGCCGCCGCGCCGCCGCCCATCCTGTCGATCCTTCGCATCGCCTACGTGATCGAGCGCGCCCCTGTGGCGCCTCAGCCCCGGGCGCTGCGCCCGCCGGCCCGCGCGCCCCCGCGCCCGCCCGGACAAGGGCCACCGCTCCCGAACGCCTGACCGCATCGCCGGCGCGCGAGCCCGCTCGCGCGCCCGTTCTGTCACGTTCGGAAACCCAACATATGCTTTCGCAGTCCCGCGCCTTTCGGCGCACGCTCATGCTGGGCGCAGCCTCGCTCGCCTGGCCCGTCCTCGCTCACGCCGAGGACGCCGCCCCGCCCAACACCGTCGATTCGGTGATCGTCACCGGCGCCCGCGACCCCGAGGATCCGCCCGTCGTGGCCGGCGCGCGCAAGCGCCTCTCGGAAACGCCCGGCGCCGTCTCGGTGATCTCGCAGGAATCCTACGCCGCCCGCGCCGCGCTCGCCCTCGACGACGTCCTGCGCGACGCTCCCGGCGTCTACGCCCAGCGCAAGTGGGGCGGCGACATCCGCATCTCGATCCGCGGCTCCGGCATCGGCAACGCCAACCACAACCGCGGCCTCCTCATCGCCCAGGACGGCGTGCCCCTGAACGAGGCCGACGGGTACGGCGACAGCCAGGCGGTCGATCCGCTGAACACCCGCTTCACCGAGGTCTATCGCGGCGGCAACGCGCTCCGCTTCGGCGGGGCCCTGCTGGGCGGGGCGCTCAACCTGGTCACCCCCACCGGCAAGGACGCCGGCTACGACTATCAGGCCCGGATCGAGGGCGGCAGCTTCGGCCTGCACCGCGAGCACCTGGCCATGGCCCGCCAGTTCGGCGACTGGGACGTCTACGTCGCCGGGACCAACCAGCGCGCCCAGGGCTACCGGCCTCAGAGCCAGCAGAACATCCAGTTCGGGGCCCTGAACATCGGCCGCAGCTTCGGCGAGGACCGCGAAGTGCGGCTCATCGTGGGCGGCTCGAACATCAACCAGGAGATCCCCGGGGCGCTCACCCGGGCCCAGTTCGACGCCGACCCGCGCCAGCCGGCGGCCGGAAACTACGCCAACGACCAGGCGCGGAACCAGCGGGGCGTGCGCACCTCGCTGCGCACCAGGTGGCGGCTCAACGAGAACACCGTCTTCGAGGGCGCGGTCTATGCGGTGTGGAAGGACCTCGACCACCCGATCTTCCAGGTGATCGACCAGGAGAGCCGCAACTACGGCGTCTTCGGCCGGCTGGATTGGCAGGGCGAGATCGGCGGCCGCCGCGCCGACGCCTACCTGGGCGCCTGGCTGCGCACCGGCGACCTGGACTCCAACTTCTACCTGAACATCAAGGGCGCGCGCGGAGCCCGGACCTCGCACACCTACCAGAACGCCGACGCCACCGACGTCTTCGGCGAGGGCCGGCTGTTCGTCACCGACCGGCTCGCGGTGGTGGCG
>NZ_WGNY01000027.1 GCF_016124325.1 Phenylobacterium sp. | reverse complement strand
GTTGTAGGAGGCCTGGATCCAGACCTCGCGCCCGCCCTTGCCCAGGCGGCGGAACTTGGCGGCGACGAACTCGCCGCGGTTCAGCGTGGCCCAGAAATCGCGATAGGCCTGCGTCCCCGCCTCCTGGGGGTCCACGAACATCGCATGGCGACGCCCGGCGACCTCGGCCGAGGTATAGCCCAATGTATCGAGGAAGTTCTGATTGGCCCGGATGATCGTGCCGTCGAGCTCGAACTCGATGACCGCCTGCGAGCGCTCGATCGCGGCCACCATACCTTCCAGATTGCGCACGTAGGACTCGGAAGTCTTATCTTTTGCCTTCTTAAACAGAGACATAGGCACGCTCCAGGACCAGAATCGGATGTTCGCCGCAATCGAAAATCGCGTTCTCCGAAGTTCCCGCAACCGCGTTAACGATGAGTGAATTGCGGGAACTCAATTCTTGTTCAATGCCTGCACAATTCTCGCGCATTGAGTGTCTTGTTGGCGGATCGTGCGAAATTTGCAGTATTATTTTGGTGAACTCCTCGAATTACTTCAACCTATAGTCTTCCCGACTGGGACTGCAACGATGGCGCGAACACAGGTCGGCGAGTGTCGCGGCGCGCCATTTCCAGTACCGGCCCGGACAGGCTAGGACTTGCGCCGAGGGGGAGCGTCCATGTCCGAGATCCTGAGTCCCGCGATGATCGGGGCGGCCGTCGTCGGCGGCTACCTGCTGGGGTCGATCCCGTTCGGGGTCATCGCCACGCGGCTCGGCGGCGCGGGCGACGTGCGCAGCATCGGCTCGGGCAACATCGGGGCGACCAACGTCCTGCGTACGGGGCGCCGCGACCTGGCGCTGATCACCCTGCTGGGCGACGGCGGCAAGGGCGCGCTGGCGGTGCTGTTCGCCTGGCTGGCGACCCGCGACGGCAGCGCCGAGCAACAGGCCGTGCTGACCGCCCTGGCCGCCGGCGCGGCGTTCCTGGGCCACCTCTTCCCGGTCTGGCTGCGGTTCAAGGGCGGCAAGGGCGTGGCGACCTTCTTCGGCACCATGCTGGCGGCGGCCTGGCCGGTGGGCCTGGCGGCGGCGGCGACCTGGCTGGCCGTGGCCTTCCTCTTCCGGCTGTCGTCGCTGGCGGCGCTGGTGGCCGTGGCGCTCTCGCCGGCCATCGTGCTGCTGCTGGGCCGCCCGCACGCGATCGCGCTGCTGGCCCTGTTCATGGGGCTGCTGGTCTTCATCCGCCACGCCGACAACATCCGGCGCCTGCTGAAAGGCGAGGAGCCGCGCATCGGCAGCTCCAGGAAGGCGGCCGAGGGCGCCGAGGGGTGAGCGGCGGGTTCACCGACGCCCAGCGGCGCGACTGGCTCCGGCTGGCCCGCGCCGAGAACGTGGGGCCGGTCGCGTTCCGCGAACTCGTCGGCCGCTTCGGAAGCGCCGCGCAGGCGCTGGCCGCCCTGCCCGACCTCGCCCGCCGGGGCGGACGCGCGGCCGCGATCCGCATCCCCACCGTCGGCGAAGCGGATCGCGAACTGGCCGCCGGCGAGGCCCTGGGCGCGCGCCTCGTCTGCGCCGGCGAGCCGGGCTTCCCCCGCGCGCTGGCCGCGCTCGATCCGCCGCCGCCCCTGATCTGGGCGCGAGGAAACGCCGGCCTGCTCGACGGGCGCGCCGTGGCCATCGTGGGCGCGCGCGTGGCCTCCGCCGCCGGACAGCGCTTCGCCCGCGGCCTCGCCGCCGAGCTGGGCCAGGCGGGGTGCGTGGTGGTTTCGGGCATGGCCCGCGGCATCGACGGGGCGGCCCACGAAGGCGCGCTGGCCACCGGCACCGTGGCGGTGCTGGCCGGCGGCGTGGACGACGTCTATCCGCCCGAGCATCGCAATCTATACGACCGCATCATCGAGGCCGGCTGCGCGGTCTCCGAGCGCGAACCGGGCCGAACGGCCACGGCCCGCGACTTCCCGCGCCGCAACCGGATCATCGCCGGGCTGAGCCGCGCGGTGGTGGTGGTCGAGGCCGAGTTCCGGTCGGGGTCGCTGATCACCGCGCGCCTGGCCAACGAGCAGGGCCGCGAGGTGCTGGCGGTGCCCGGCTCGCCGCTCGACCCGCGGGCCAAGGGGACCAATGACCTGATCCGCCAGGGCGCGGCGATCTGCGAGGGCGCCGAGGACGTGCTGCGGGCGCTGGAGACGCTGGGCGGCCTGCGCGAACCCGGCCCGCCCGCGTTCGAAGCCCCGGCGGACGAACCGGACGACGCGCTGCGGGAACGGCTGGCCGCCCTGCTCTCGCCCACGCCGGTCTCGCGCGACGAACTGGTCCGGGCCGCGGCCGCGCCGGCGCCCGCCGTCTTCGCCGCCCTGGTCGAGCTGTCGCTGGCGGGCCGGGCCGAACTGCTGCCGGGCGGGATGGTCGCCGCCGCCTGAGCGTCAGGTCGGCGGCCCGGCCGGCGCGGACCCGAAGTCGAACCCCGGCTCGCGCGCACGACCGCCGCCGCCGAACGTCCACGTCAGCCCCACCTGCACCTGCCGCGTGTCGGCGTCGGAGCGGATCCGCCCCCGCAGGGTCGGCGTGTCGAGGACCTGCCGGACGTTGAAGCTCTGCAGGACGTCGCGCACGGTCACCACCAGCGCCAGCCGGTCGCTGATCTTGCGCCGGTAGCCCAGGTTCAGCCCGGCCGTGGGCTGGATATGGCCCTGGGGCGTCAGCCGCCGGCCGTTCAGCACCGCGTTCACCTGCAGCAGGTCGTCGGGCGTGATCTGCCAGCTCAGGTTCGCGCGGCCCGAGACCGCCGTCTGCGAGCGCGTCCGGGGCACGCCCAGGGGCTGCGGCCCCACCTCGCTCCAGCCGACGCCGCCGCTGGCGTTGTAGGTGAGGGTCTTGGTCAGGCGGCCGCTCAGCACCAGCTCCAGGCCGGCCGCCCGGCTCTCGGCGACGTTCTGCGGCGCGGTGAGGAAGAGGCCGTTCCCCAGGTCGCGCACCACGTCGGACGCCTCGTTGCGGGTCTGCCGGTAGTACAGCGTCGCGAGCAGCGTCGCCGGCATGGTCCGATCCTCGTAGCCGACCTCGAACGATCGGGTCTCCTGCGGCTTCAGCGCCGGATTGCCGGCCCGCAGGTTCACGGGATCGAGCAGCAACGGGAAGCTGTTGAACTGCAGGGGGTTCGGCCGCTGCACGCGTTCGGCGTAGCTGGCCGTCAGCTTGCGCCCTTCGTCGAACCCCCAGGCGAGGTGCAGGCTGGGATAGACGCCCTCGTAATCGTTGTCGTCGCGGCGGCCCTCAGTGAGCTGGTCGAGGTCGATGCGCACGCGCTCGACCCTCAACCCGCCCTGGATCGACAGGTCGCGGAAGGCGCGCTCGTAGCTCACGTAGCCCTGGACCAGCGACTGTTCGAACAGGAAGACGTTCGAGAGCGTCGTGTCGGGGATCAGCGCCCCGCGCGCGGCGCCGCGGAAGCCGGCGTTGCGGTAGGAATTGTCGTCCGCCTGGATGTCGAACCCGGCCTTCAGCGTCCCGCCGGCCACGCCCGGGTCCACGTAGTCGCCCTTGGCCTCGGTGCGGCGGTAGTCGTAGCGCAGCTCCTGGCGGTCGTAGGCGTCGGGCGCGGCCGGTGTGAGGCCCACCGTTCGGCCGTCACGGTTGCGGTCGTCCTCGGTCGCCTCGTAGCTGACGTTCAGGCTGAACTCGCGGCCCGGCCTGGCGAAGCTGTGCGTCAGATGCGCCTCGATCGCGCCGCTGTCGCGGATCTGGTGGAGGTCGAGGTCCCGCCGGAACGTGCTGGACGCGACGCCCCCCGGCGCCGTGGTGACGTAGAGGCCGGGCCCGCCAATGGTGAAGTCGTAGTAGTAGGCGCGGATCTCGCCACCCAGCTTGGTACGCCCGTCCAGGGCGTAGTCCGCCGCCAGGCGCACGGTGTCCATGTCGAGGGTGGAGTGCAGGTCCTGGGACTGGACCAGCGACCCCAGGTCGGCGCCCGCGGCGTCGAAGCGCTGGCGGTCGTCCCGGTTGAGGAAGGCAAGGTTGTCGTGGCGCACGTTCAGGTCGCTGGTGACGCTCAGCGCGGGACCGTTGTAGCCGAAGGTCGCCGAAGCGAAGGCGCGGCCATGGTTGGCCAGGGTGAGCCGCGCCGAGGCCGTGGGGCCGACGCCGCGCGCCTTGCGGGAGATCAGGTTGATGACCCCGCCCGAGCCGTCGGCCCGGAACTCGGCGGACGGATTGGTGATCACCTCCACCCGCTCGATCTGGCTTGCCGACAGGGCTTGGAGCGCCTGGCCCTTGCCGTCGCCCTCGAACTGGCTGGAGGGCTTGCCGTCGACCAGGATGGTGACGTTGGGGTCCCCGCGCAGGCTGACGTTCCCCGCCATGTCGACCTGCACCGACGGCAGGTTGCGCAGGGCGTCGGCCACCGAGCCCGACTGGGCCTGCAGGTCGTTGGCCAGGCTGTAGCTGCGCCGGTCGATGGAGGTCTGCATCTCGGCCGCGCGGCCGGTGACCACCACCTCGCCCAGTTGGGCGGACGGCGGCTTCGCGTCGCCGGGCGCCGGCGCGGGTTGGGCCAGCGCCGCGGCCGGGCCGGCCACGGCGGCGAGACAGATGAGACTACGCACGGGAACTCCTCCAGCCGGCCGCCCCGACGGCGAACCGATCGCGAGAATACAAGTGTACTCTCGACTGGAGTACACGTGTATTATCGGTAATGCGCGGCGGCCCTGGTTTGGGCTATGGTGCGGCCATGAGGATCTCCGGGGCCGAGAGCCACATCATGGAAGCGCTGTGGGCCTCGGGCCCGCTCACCGCCGACGGCGTGTTCGCCGAGGTGGGCGCCGCGCAGGGCTGGGCGCCGGGCACGGTGAAGACGCTGATCACCCGCCTGCTGAAGAAGAAGGCCATCGAGGGCCGGCGCGAGGCGGGCGGCTATGCCTACCATCCCCTCGTCTCCCGCGACGACTATGTGCAGGGCGAGAGCCGGAGCCTGGTGGACCGGCTGTTCGGCGGAGAGGTGGCGCCGCTGGTGGCCCACTTCGCCGAGCATCGCGCGCTCAGCGACAAGGATCTGGAACACCTGAAGGCCCTGGTCGCCCGCCTCGACAAGGACCGCGATGGCTGACCTCGGCGAGACCCTGCTGCGCGTGAACCTCGCCGCCGGCGCGGCCGTCGTTCTGGTGCTGCTCCTGCGGGGCGGCGTGCGGCGGCTGTTCGGCGCGCGGGCCGCCTACGGGCTGTGGCTGCTCGTCCCGGCCGCGGCGGCCGCGATGCTGGCGCCGCCGCGCACGGTCATCGTGCGGGCGCAGGCGCCGGTGGCCGAGTGGCTGAGCCTGGGCGGCGGCGATCCCGCGCAGGCCGCGGGCGCGCCGTTCGATCACGCGCCCTGGCTGCTCGGCGTCTGGCTGGCGGGCGTGGCGGCGAGCGCGATGCTGCTGGCGTGGCGGCAACTGCAGTTCGCGCGGCAGGCAAGGCGCGGCCGCGCCGGCCCCGCCGCCGTCGGCGTGCTTCGCCAGCGCATCGTGCTGCCGGCCGACTTCCAGGCCCGCTACGCCCCAATCGAGCGGCGGCTGATCCTGGCGCACGAGCGCAACCACATCGCCGTGCAGGATCCCCGGATCAACGCCCTGGTGGCCGTCGCCCGCTGCCTGGCCTGGTTCAATCCGGCGGCGCATGTGCTGGCCCGCGCACTGCGCCTCGACCAGGAACTGGCCTGCGACGCCGCCGTGGTGGCCGCCCACCCCACGGCCCGGCGCGCCTATGCCGAGGCCATGCTGAAGACCCAGGCGTTCGGCGCCCCGCCGCCCCTGGGCTGCCACTGGTCGGCCGCCGCGGCGCATCCGCTGGCGCAGCGCATCGAGGCCCTCGGCGACGCCCTTCCCGGCCCCGGCCGCCGCGCCGCCGGGCTGGCGGCCGTCGCGGGGCTCGCCCTGGCCTTCTCCACCGCCGCCTGGACCGCGCGCCCGCCGCAGGTGGTGACGCTGGAGCCGCGCCTGCCCGCCCTCGCCGCCGCCCCGCCGCAGGCCGACGCGCCGGCGACCCGGCGCGATCCGGAGCCGCACGATCCGGAGCCGCGCCCGGGCCAACCCGCGAAGATCGTGCGAACGGCCGAAGCCGCGCCCCCCGCCACGACGCCATCCCCCGCCGCGCCGCCTGCCCCGCCGCCCGCGCCCGCCGCCGCGAGCGCCTCGGGCCGCCTGGTCCGCGGCGTCGCCCAGCGGTCGCACGTGGAACCCGGCTCGGCGGTCCGCGTCTACGCCGCCATGACCGACCCCGACGGCCGCCGCCTGGTCACCGACCTGACGGCCTATGGCTCGCAGAACCGGTTCCGCACCGGGGCGATCGAGCGGGACGGCAGCCGCTATTCCCTGTTCACCGCCGTCGAGCAGCACGGGGACATGCTGCGCGTGACGGCCAGCCTCGGCCGCGCGTTCCGGCCCGGCGCCACGGGTTCGATCGACCTGCGCTCGGGCGAGACCGGGACCATCCGCCTGCCGAACGGGCTGGCCATCGCGGTCACCCCCACCCTGCGCGACGAACGCCCGGACGAGCTGGCCCGAGCGCGGGAGGAGCAGGCCCGCGAGGCGATCCGCGAGGTCGAACGCGCCGCGGCGCTGGGCCGCTGGGACGTCCGGCCGACCCTGCCCGGGAATGAGCCCCTTTAGGGGCTCGCACGATCGGCGTTGTCCTGGGCGTTGACAGGCGCTACAGGCCGCCCCCACCTTCCGCGCTCTTTGAGAACAGACACGGCATAAATGAACGTCGTCATCGTCGAGAGCCCGGCCAAGGCCAAGACCATCAACAAGTACCTTGGTTCGGACTTCAAGGTTCTCGCCTCCTACGGACACGTCCGCGACCTGCCCGCGAAGGACGGCTCGGTGCGTCCCGACGAGGACTTCGCCATGTCGTGGGACGTCGACGCCAAGGCGGCCAAGCGGCTGTCGGAGATCGCCGACGCGGCCAAGGGCGCCGACCGCGTGATCCTGGCCACCGACCCCGACCGCGAGGGCGAGGCGATCAGCTGGCACGTGCTGGAGGTGCTGCAGAAGAAGAAGGCGCTGAAGACGGCGCAAGTGCAGCGGGTGGTGTTCAACGCCATCACCAAGAGCGCCGTCACCGAGGCGATGGCCAATCCGCGCGACGTCGACATGGAGCTGGTCGAGGCCTACCTGGCCCGCCGCGCGCTGGACTACCTGGTGGGTTTCACGCTCTCGCCGGTGCTGTGGCGCAAGCTTCCGGGCGCGCGTTCGGCCGGCCGGGTGCAGTCGGTGGCCCTGCGCTGCGTGGTCGACCGCGAGATCGAGATCGAGCGGTTCAAGACCCAGGAATACTGGACCGTCGAGGCCGAGGTGGCCGCCGGCGGCGACCCCTTCACCGCCCGGCTGGTGAAGCACGAGGGCAAGCGGCTCTCGAAGTTCGACCTGGCCAACGAGGCCAGCGCCTTCGCCGCCCGCGACGCGGTGAAGGCCGCGACGTTCACGGTGCACGCGGTGGAGCGCAAGCCCGGCCGCCGTTCGCCGCCCCCGCCCTTCACCACCTCGACGCTGCAGCAGGAGGCCTCGCGCAAGCTCGGCTTCAACGCCCAGCGGACCATGCAGACGGCCCAGAAGCTGTACGAGGGCGTCGACATCGGCGGCGAGACCGTGGGCCTCATCACCTACATGCGGACCGACGGCGTGCAGACCGCGCCCGAGGCGCTGGACGAGGCGCGCGCGGTGATCGGCGGGCTGTACGGCAAGGACTACGTGCCCGAGAAGCCGCGCTTCTATTCCACCAAGGCCAAGAACGCCCAGGAGGCCCACGAGGCGATCCGCCCCACCAGCCTGGCCCGCAACCCCGGCAAGCTGCGCCTGGAGGGCGACCTGGGGCGGCTCTACGAGCTGATCTGGAAGCGGATGATCGCCTCGCAGATGGAGAGCGCGCGGATCGAGCGCACCACCATCGACCTGGAGAGCGGCGACGGGAAGACCGGCCTGCGCGCCACCGGCCAGGTGGTGACCTTCCCCGGCTATCTGGCCGTCTACGAGGAAGGCCGCGACGATCCCGAGGACGAGGAAGGCGGCCGCCTGCCCGCCGTGGCCGAAGGCGCCGCCGCCCAGGTGCGCCAGGCCAAGGCCGACCAGCACTTCACCGAGCCGCCGCCGCGCTATTCGGAAGCCAGCCTGGTCAAGAAGCTGGAGGAGCTGGGCATCGGCCGGCCCTCGACCTACGCCTCGATCCTGGGCGTGCTGCGCGACCGTGGCTATGTGCGGATGGAGAAGCAGCGGTTCCACCCGGAGGACAGCGGCCGGCTGCTGATCGCCTTCCTGGAGGCCTTCTTCGGCCGCTACGTGGAATATGATTTCACGGCGGGGCTGGAGGAGCGGCTGGACCTGGTCTCGGCCGGCGACCTCGACTGGAAGGTGCTGCTCCGCGAGTTCTGGACCGACTTCCACGCCAAGATCTCGGAGATGGGCGAGCTGCGGATGAGCGACGTGCTCTCCGCCCTGGACGAGTCGTTGGGCGCCCACCTGTTCCCCGAGAAGCCCGACGGCTCCGACCCGCGCGCCTGCCCGGTGTGCGGCTCCGGGCGCATGAGCCTGAAGTCGAGCCGCTACGGGCCGTTCCTGGGCTGCTCGAACTATCCGGAATGCCGCCACACCCGCCCGCTCAGCGCCAGCGAGGACGGCGAGGACGCCGCCAGCGGCGACCGGGAGCTGGGCGTCGACCCGGTGACCGGCGAGAAGGTCTGGCTGAAGGCCGGGCGGTTCGGCCCCTATGTCCAGCTCGGCGAGGGCGAGAAGCCCAAGCGCGCCAGCCTGCCCAAGGGCTGGAGCGCGCCCGACATGGACCTGGAAAAGGCGCTACGCCTGCTGCGCCTGCCGCGCGAGGTGGGCATGCACCCCGAGGACGGCAAGCCGATCCTGGCCGGCATCGGCAAGTTCGGGCCGTTCGTGCTGCACGAGAAGACCTACGCCAACCTGCCCAGCATCGACGAGGTGTTCGAGGTGGGCGTGAACCGGGCCGTGGACCTGATCGCCACCAAGCGCGCGGGCCGCCGGCCCGGCGCCGAGGCCTTGAAGGAACTGGGCGCGCACCCGGCCGACGGTCAGCCGGTCCGCGTGCTCGCGGGGCGCTACGGCCCCTACGTGAAGCACGGCGACACCAACGCCAACATCCCGCGCGGCGCCGATCCGCTGTCGGTGACCCTGGAGCAGGCCGTGGCGCTGATCGCCGAGCGCGAGGCCAAGGGCGGCGGCAAGAAGGGCAAGAAGGCCGCAGCGTCGAAGACCAAGGCCGAACCCAAGGCCAAGAAGGCGCCGGCGAAGAAGGCCGCCGCCAAGAAGGCCGCGCCAAAGACGGGCAAGGCCGAGCCGGTCACGGACGACGAGACGCCGTTCTGAGCCGTCATCCCGGACGGCCGCAGGCCGATCCGCGATTCAGGGCGACCGCGACACGGCGCCAGGGTCCGCCATCGGGCGGAAAGATGCTGGCGACGATCGACCCCTAGCGGACATCTACCTCCCCCGCCAAAGGCGGCGGGAGGGGGACCGCCCGCCGAAGCCGGCGCCGCCGGCTGAAGAGCGGTTGGTGGAGGGGGCAAGCGGCGAGCGCGGCGGATCGGATGGCGGCTGAAGCGCAATGCGTGGGGCTTGCCCCCTCCACCATCGGCTCTCCGGCCGATGGTCCCCCTCCCGCCATCGCTGCCGCGATGGGGGAGGTAAAGGTCCCCTCTCCACCCTGAGTGGACGTTGGCGAGATCCGCTCTCGGTCGCTCTCGTCTGCGACTGGGCCATTGTCCGTTTCCCGGGGGCGCGGCTCTCTGTTTTCCTTCGGCCGGGATGACGTGCTCTGGCCTCCGCCGCGGCCGGCGCTAAAGTCGGCCCATGCCCCACGCACCGATCAACGGCCTCGACCTCTACTTCGAACGCGCCGGGAGCGGTCCGCGGCTGCTGTTCATCTCGGGCACGGGCGGCGACCTGCGGGTGCAGCCCAACGTCTTCGCCTCGCCGCTGGCCAAGCGGTTCGACCTGCTGGCCTATGACCAGCGGGGCCTGGGGCGCACCAGCAAGCCGGACGAGCCCTATTCCATGGCCCAGTACGCCGACGACGCCGCGGCGCTGATGGACCACGTGGGCTGGGACGACGCGCTGGTGATCGGCGTCTCGTTCGGCGGGATGGTGGCCCAGGAGCTGGTGCTGCGGCATCCGAAGAAGGTGACGCGGCTGGTGCTGGCCTGCACTTCGCCGGGCGGCGCGGGCGGCGCCTCGTTCGCGTTCCACGAAATCGAGCACCTCAAGGGCGAGGACCGCGCCCGCCACCTGATGCCGATCAGCGACACGCGGCGCGACGCGGCGTGGCAGGCGGCGAACGCCGAGGACTACGAGCGGTTCGTGCAGCTCGCGGCGGCCGACCCCTACGCGGGCGAACCGGGCCGGGCCGAGGGCGCGCACCGCCAGCTGGAAGCCCGCGCGAAGCACGACACCTGGGACCGCCTGCCCTCTATCGCCTGCCCGGTGCTGATCGCGGCCGGCCGCTACGACGGCATCGCTCTGCCCGCCACCCAGGAGAAGATGGCGGCCCGGATTCCGGGGGCCGAGCTCAAGTGGTTCGAGGGCGGCCACCTGTTCATGATCCAGGATCGCGCCGCCTATCCGGCGATCATCGGCTTCCTGGAAGGCTGACGCCACGGCGCATCTTTCTCGCCGCCGCGGGGGCCCGCGTGGTACGCACGCGGCGATGGCCCGACCCAAGACTCCGAAGTCCGCCCGCTTTGCCAAAGGCCTGCCCGACCGCGACACGCTGCTGAAATTCATCCGTGAGAGCGGCGAGACCGACAAGGCCGCCATCGCCCGCGCCTTCGGCCTGAAGGGCGAGGATCGCCGTGCGCTGCGCCACATGCTGAACCAGCTCCAGGACGAGGGCGCGCTGGGCAAGCGCGGGCGCAAGGGCCTCGCCGAGGCCGGCGCCCTGCCCGAGGTGGGCGTGGCCGACGTGGCCGAGCGCGACGCCGACGGCGACCTCATGGTGCGCCTGACCCGCGGCGAGGACACGCCGCTGGTGGCGCTGGCCCCCACGCGCGGCGAGGCGGGCGCGGCGCCCGGCCTGGGCGACCGGCTGCTGGTGCGTTTCGTGCGGCTGGAAAACGGCGAGTACGAGGCCCGCCTGATCAAGCGCCTGGGCCAGAGCGCGCACCGCATCCTGGGCGTGGTGCGGAAGGTGCGTCGCGAGATCCGGGTGGAGCCGGTCGACCGGCGCTCGAAGGACAGCCTGATCCTGCCCGACGGCGAGGACGTGCGCGACGGCGACCTCGTGGTGGCCCAGATCGAGGGCCACGGCCCCCGCTTCGGCCCCAAGCGCGGCAAGCTGCTGGAGGTGGTGGGCCGCGAGGACCAGCCGCGTGCGGCCTCCATCATCGCCATCCACGCCCATGGCATCCCGACCGGCTTCTCCGAAGCCGCCGAGGCCGAGGCGGAGGCCGCCGAGCCCCCCACCCTCGCCGGCCGCGAGGACCTGCGCGACGTCCCCCTGCTGACCATCGACCCGCCCGACGCCCGCGACCACGACGACGCCGTCTACGCCCATGCCGACGACGACCCCAAGAACCCGGGCGGCTGGGTCTGCTGGGTGGCGATCGCCGACGTGGCGGCCTACGTCCGGCCGGGCTCGGAGCTGGACCGCATCGCCCGCGACAAGGGCAACAGCGTCTATTTCCCCGACCGCGTGGAGCCGATGCTGCCCGAGCGGCTCTCGAACGGCCTGTGCAGCCTGCGCGAGGGCGAGAACCGCGCCTGCCTGGCGGTGCGGATGGTGTTCGGCGCCGACGGCAAGAAGCGCTCGCACCGGTTCGTGCGCGGCCTGATGCGCTCGGCCGCCAAGCTCAGCTACGAGCAGGCCCAGGCGGCGATCGACGGGACGCCCGACGACAAGACCGGCCCGCTGCTGGAGCCGGTGCTGAAGCCGCTGTGGGCCGCCTACGCCTGCCTGAAGAAAGGCCGTGACGCGCGCTCGCCGCTGGCCATCGCCAGCCTGGAGCGCAAGGTCCACATCGACGAGATGGGCCGCATCGACTCGATCCTGCCGCGCGCGGCGCTGGAGGCGCACAGCCTGATCGAGGAGTTCATGATCCAGGCCAACGTCTGCGCCGCCGAGACGCTGGAGGAGAAGCGGACGCCGCTGATCTACCGGATCCACGACCAGCCCAGCCAGGAGAAGGTGTTCGCCCTGGTCGACTTCCTGGGCACGCTGGGCATGCCGTGGACCAAGGGCGAGCCGCCCACCACCCACCGCTTCAACCGCCTGCTGGCCGAGACCCGCGACGGGCCCAACGCCGACATCGTCAACGAGGTGGTGCTGCGCACCCAGATGCAGGCGATCTATTCCACCGAGAACATCGGCCACTACGGCCTGAACCTGGCCAAGTACGCCCACTTCACCTCGCCCATCCGCCGCTACGCCGACCTGATCGTCCACCGGGCGCTGATCACGGCGCTGAAGCTGGGGACGGACGGCCTCACCGAGCGCGACATCTCCCAGATGAAGGGCACGGCCGAGATCATCACCTTCGCCGAGCGGCGCGCCATGGCCGCCGAGCGCGACGCCATGGACCGCTATATCGCGGGCTTCCTGGCCGACCGGGTGGGCGCGGAGTTCGAGGGCCGGATCACGGGGGTGACCCGCTTCGGCCTGTTCGTGCGGCTGGCCGAGACGGGCGCCGACGGCCTCGTGCCGGTCTCGAAGCTGGGCGGGGAGTTCTTCATCCACGACGACCGGGCGCACGCGCTGGTGGGCGAGCGCTCGGGCGCGCGCTGGCCGCTGGGCATGACGGTGCGGGTGCGGTTGGAAGAGGCCACGCCGATCACCGGCGGGCTGCTGTTCGAGATGCTGAGCGAGCCGGCCCCGCCCGACAAGAATGCGCCCGCGCCCCGCCTGGGCGCGCGCCGCCGCGGCGACCGCCCAGGCCCCGGCAAGGCGCGCTCCGGCCGCCCGCCCGGCATCCGCACGGGCCGCAAGCAGAAGATGGGCGGGAAGAAGAAGCGGCGGTAGGCCTCCGCCGTCCTACCCCGTCATCCCAGGCCTTGTGCCTGGGATCCCTGCTTCAGCTGGCCGTGAGCACGGCGGATTTCACGGATTTCCGCCCCCGGACGGCGCGGCGGCGCGAGGGATCCTCGGCACGAGGCCGAGGATGACGCCTGGTGGCGAGGCCCGGCGGTAGCGGCCTTACGCCACGGCGCCCTTCCCTCGACTCCGGGCGGGGTCATACAGTTGTTCGCATGACCGACGCCGAAGCTCCCACGCCCCACAAGCCGGAAGGACCGCCCCGCGTTCCCGGCCAGAAGGCCGTGCGGCCCAAGAACGCCGCCACCGTGATGATCATCCGCAGGGATGCCGCCAAGCCCCGCGTGCTGATGGGCAAGCGCCATGGCGGCCACAGCTTCATGCCCGACCGCTGGGTGTTCCCGGGCGGGCGGATCGACCGAGCCGACTACCGCGCCCCCTTCGCCACCGACCTGCGGCCCGACGTGGGCGGCCTCTTCGACCGCTACCTGCCGGCCGGCAAGGGGCGCGCCCTGGCGCTGGCGGCCGTGCGCGAGACCTGGGAGGAGGCCGGCCTGCTGCTGGCCAAGCCCGGCGAGGCGCGGGCGAAAGGGCCGTGGAAGGACTTCGTGTCCCAGGGGATGCTGGCCGACCTCGACGCCATGGACGTGGTCGCCCGCGCGATCACCCCGCCGGCGGTGGGCAAGCGGTTCGACACCTGGTTCCTGATGGCCGACGCCGAGCGCCTGACCAGCCTGGATCGCCAGCCCGACTGCGGCGAGCTGGAGGAGACCGCCTGGGTGGAGTTCGACGAGGCCATGGGCCTGCCCCTGCCCGCCGTGACCCGCATGATGATCAAGGAAGCGGTCGAGCGGATGAAGGACCCGAGCCGGCCCAAGCCGTTCCTGCGCTACAAGGACCGCGGCATGAAGCCGACGGCGCTCTGAACTTCCTTTCCGGTTCGCGGGAAAGGACGAGCCGCGCGCGCCGCGCAAGCCGCTTTCCCTCTCCACCCCCGGCTCTTCGCTGCGCTCGGCCGGCGGTCCCCCTCTCCCACTTCGTGGGATAGGAAGTTGACTTCCCGCCGCGGATTCGTATTTTCCGCGGCTCTTTCGAACACCCGCCGGCGGTAGCTATCCGCTTGGCCCCGCCCGAGGACCTGCCATGGCGAAGCCCGCCTCCATCAAGATCCGCCTGAATTCGTCGGCGGACACCGGCTTCTTCTACGTGACCAAGAAGAACGCCCGCACCAAGACCGACAAGCTGGTGCTGAAGAAGTACGACCCGATCGCGCGCAAGCAC
>NZ_WGNY01000026.1 GCF_016124325.1 Phenylobacterium sp. | reverse complement strand
TGCTCGAGAACCTTCTTGTGCTTGGCGTGGGCGACGACGCCCCGTTTCACGCGTGCCATCGGTCAGTTCTCCTTAGAGGCCGTAGGGGAGCCAGGTCTTGATGATCTTGGCGTCGGCCTCGCTCATCACCTTGGTTCCACGGTTCTGACGGATGTACTTGCCGTTGTGGCTGATGAGGCGGTGGCGCTTGCCGGCGACGCCGGCCTTAAGCTTGCCAGACGCGGTCATCTTGAAGCGCTTTTTCACGCCCGACTTCGTCTTCAGTTTCGGCATTTCACTCGGGTCCCGAAGGTCCCGTCCTCTGGTCGTGTTGATGAACCGCCCTGGCATGCCTTGGGGCCAGGCGGTTCCGAAGGGGCGGGCTAGTAGCCGAAAGGCGGCCGAAAGGCAAGGCCGCTAGGGCTTGCGGACGGCGATCCCCATCACCTCGAACCGGGCGTCGCCCAGCAGGTGGCTGGTCCCGATATAGGCCCGCGCCGGAAGCGGCCCCTTGAAGTAGGTCCGGTAGACCTCGTTGAAGGCGGCGTAGTCCGACAGGTCGGTGGAGAAGATCTGCACCCAGACGAGATCGTCCATGGTCAGGCCGCCCGCCTCGACGGCGCGCTTGACGTTGTCGAGCACCCGCTTGGCCGCGTCGGCCGGCGTGCCGCCCATCGCCGCTCCGCCATCGGTCGTGCCCGAGACGTAGAGCGTGTCGCCGGCCTTGACCGCCGCGCTGAACGCCGGCGCGGGCAGGTCGGGCCGCGACGGCGCCGGGATGTGGGTCACCTCGGCCGCCTGGGCGGCCGCGACGGGCGCGAGCGCGAGGCCCGCGGCGACGAGGAGAGTTCTGAGCATGGCGGCCGGTCCTTGCGATGGCGTGCCGCCCGATGCGACCGCCCGGCCTTCGCCCTGTCAAGGAACCTGCGGCGCGCCCGCCCCGGAATTCAGGCGAGTGGCGCGCCGTTCATCCGTTCCAGCGCGGCGCGCAGCCCTGGGAACTCCCCAGGAGCGGGCTCCCACGGCCGGTCTTCCGGCGGGCGGCCCTCCGGGTGGGCCCCTTCGAGAACCAGCGAACGCACGCCCCAGGTGTCCATCAACTCGCGCGCCAGCGCGGTCGCATCCCGGCGGCCGGTCGGCGGCCGGGCCACGATGGCCACGGTCGGCGAGGTCTGAGCCGCGAGCGCCAGCGCCATGTTCGCCCGGGTCACCGGCCCCACAACATTGGAGCCGCCATCGACCAGCGCAGAAATCAGGTCCGCCGAATACTTCTCGTCGTCACAGACGATAAGGACAGTATCTACTGAAGCTTCATTCATGCGCTCGCACTTCTCCTTCTTTAGTATTGTTGACTTTTTATACCCGATCGCGATCCGTCTATCCAGTCGGCGGGCTTGACAATTATGTGAGTGGACACACCTGCTTTTTCGGCTGCTGGCGGCGCGCAGGGAGTTGCGATGGATCGGGTTTGGCAGGCTGTCGAAAACTGGTTCGTGACCGGTGCGTGGGTTTCGATCGCGGGCAAGGCGATGGTCGCGGCGCTCATCGTCGCGCTGGGCTTCGCCGCCGCGCGCCTGGTGAGCCTCGGCCTGCGTCGCATCCGGCTCCATTCCCACAGCGCCGCGTCGCTGATCTACATCGTCGAAAAGCTCGCCGCGTACGGGCTTACGGTGGCTGGGCTGTTCGTGGGGCTCTCGACCCTCGGCGTCGACCTGAGCTCCCTGACGCTTTTCGCCGGCGCGGTGGGCGTGGGCGCCGGCCTGGGCCTGCAGGGCATCGTGCGCGAGTTCGTATCGGGCCTGGTCGTGATCTTCGATCCCCTGGTCCACGTCGGCGACTTCGTGGAGCTGGAGGACGGCCTGCGCGGCGAGATCATCGAGGTCGGGCCCAGGGCCACCCGCCTTCGCACCAACGACGGCCTGAACGTGGTGATCCCCAACTCGAAGCTCATCGAGAACCAGGTCGTGAACTGGACCCTGAAGGGCAGCAGCCGCCGGTTCCACGTGCCCTTCTCCGTGGCCTATGGCGTCGACAAGGCCAAGGTGCGCGACGCGGTGCTCGAGGCGGCGCGGGCCGTGCCCTTCACCTCCCCCGACACCGACCTGCGAAAGGCCCAGGTCTGGCTCACCGGGTTCGGCGATTCCGGCCTGAACTTCGAGCTGGTGGTCTGGCCCACGCCCGACGCGGTCAAGCGGCCGTCGGCCATGCATGCGGCGTACAACTGGGCCATCGAGGACGCCCTGCGCGCTGCCGACATCGAAATCCCGTTCACGCAGATCGACCTGCGCCTGCGCAGCCTGTTCGAACGGGAGGGCGACGAGGCCCTGCGTACGCTCAACCTGGCGACCGGCGACGCCGAGCCGGAGCCCGAGCGCGCGGCCCGCACACGCAATGACGCCGCCGAGGACCTCATGGCCGACGCCGAACGCGAGGCGCGCGAACGGGCGGCCGAGGAACAGGCCAAGCGCGACGCCGAGGCGCGCTGAAGCGCCTGGCGCGCCCTAGTTGGTGAGGCTCTCGATGTACGCCACCAAATCCTCGGCCTCGCTTCGGGTGATGTGGATCGGCGGCATCTCGCCGGACCCGTGCTCGGAGATCTGGTCGAACCGGCGCTGGAGCGACAGCGCGTTGAAGCGCATCCGCAGGGCGCGGAACCGCGGCCCGCTCGTCCCCTCGCGGTCGTCCAGGCCCACCTCGTGGCATCCCGCGCAGCGCCGGGCGGCGAAGGCCTGGCCCCGCTGGACCGCGGGGTCGGTTCCACCGGGCGGCGGCGATCCGGCGGCGGCGCAGCCGGACACCAGGACCGCCAGCCCCGCGGAAATAAGGATCGCGCGCATCTTCGTCTCCCTGCTCGCGCCCGGCCGGTCCGGGCAGGGCATCCTGCGCCGGGGCGCGGAGCGGCGCGCGTCCGTATGGCTACTTAGCCGACGCGATGCCAGATTGTATCCCGGACCGATTCAACCAAGATGTGGTCCTCCATGATGTGTCGGAATCCCAGGTCGCAGACAAGCTGTCTGTTGCACGCCGGAGCGGCCGGACTTAGGGCGTGACCATGGTGCAGCCACGGACGCGATTCATCGATCGACTCCGGTCCAGAGGCCCGGTGGCGACCTATGGCGCAGCCGCGCTGGCCACCGCCGTCTGCTTCGCCTTCCGCGCGGCGCTCGACCCGGTGGCGGACGGCTGGCCGATGCTGATCGTCTACATGCCGGCCGTGCTGCTGAGCGCGGCCCTGGGCGGATGCGGCCCGGCGCTGGTGGCCACGGCGCTGTCGCTTGCGTCCGATGCGGCGTTCGTCGGTCCCGACCTCTTCGCGCGGGACGCCAATCTCGTGACGGTGGCGATCTTCGCGATCCTCGGCGTCGCCAGCGGCGTCTTCGGCATGCGCCTGCGGGGCAGCGCCGGCCGGGTCGGCCAGATGCTGCAGGATCTCGAGGACCGCGAGGCGCACCTCCAGTCCATCCTGGCGACCGTGCCGTCGGCGATGATCGTGATCGACGAACATGGCGTCATGCAGTCGTTCAGCGCCGCGGCGGTCCGCCTGTTCGGGTGGAGCGCCGAGGAGGCGGTGGGCCGCAACGTCAGCATGCTGATGCCCAGCCCCTACCGCGACGCGCACGACGGCTACATCGGCCGCTACCTCTCCACCGGCGAGCGCCGCATCATCGGCATCGGCCGCGTCGTGGTGGGCGAGCGCAAGGACGGTTCGACCTTCCCGATGGAGCTGGCGGTCGGCGAGATGCAGAGCGGCGGCCGGCGCTTCTTCACCGGCTTCGTCCAGGACGTCACCGAACGGCAGACGGCGGAGCGGCGGCTGCACAATCTCCAGGACGAACTGGCGCATGTCTCGCGGCTCACGGCCTTGGGCGAGATGGCCTCGGCGCTGGCGCACGAACTCAACCAGCCGCTCTCGGCGACCGCGAACTACGTCAAGGGCTGCGTGCGCCTGCTCGAGCGGGAGACGCCGGACGTGCAGAAGCTCAAGTCGGCCCTGGAGGCGGCGGGGGAGCAGACGCTGCGAGCGGGCCAGATCATCCGGCGCCTTCGTAACTTCGTCAGCAAGGGCGACGCCGAACACCGGATCGAGAGCCTTCCCCAGCTGCTCGAGGAAGCCGGCGCCCTGGCTATGGTCGGCGCCAAGGAGCGTGGCGTGAAGCTCCGTTTCCGCTTCGAGGCCGGCGTCGACCAGGTGCTGGCCGACAAGGTGCCGGTGCAGCAGGTGGTGCTCAACCTGATGCGCAACGCCATCGACGCCATGGAGGCCTCACCCGAGCGCAGCCTGACCGTCGGCACGCGTCCGGCGGACGACGGAATGGTCGAGGTCTTCGTGGCCGACACCGGGCCGGGCCTGGCGCCCGAGGTCGCCGACCAGCTCTTCCGCCCATTCGTGACGACCAAGAGCACGGGCATGGGCGTGGGGCTCTCGATCTCCCGAACCATCGTGGAGGCGCATGGCGGCCGCATCTGGACCGAACCGAATCCGGCGGGGGGAACCGTGTTCCGCTTCACCCTGCGGGCCGTGAGCGAAGAGGAGCTTGCCGACGTTGAGTGAGGACGTGGTGCATGTGATCGACGACGACGACGCGGTGCGGGAATCGCTGAGCTTCGTCCTCGACACGGCGGGTCTGGCGGCCAGGACCTATGAATCGGCCGAGACGTTCCTCGCCGTTGCTCAGGGCGGCGTCACGGGCTGTATCGTCACCGATGTCCGGATGCCGGACATGAGCGGGCTCGACCTCGTCCGGCGGCTGCAGGGCATGGGCGTGGCCCTGCCCGTGATCGTCATCACCGGGCATGGCGACGTGCCGCTTGCCGTCGAGGCGATGAAGGCGGGCGTCGTCGATTTTCTCGAGAAGCCCTTCGACGACGAGGTGTTCATCGGCGCGGTCAACGCGGCCCTCAACGCCGGGGCCCGGGCCACTCATGTCGACGCCGAGCGCGCCCGGTTCCAGTCGATGCTCGCGGGCCTCTCGCCGCGCGAGGCCGAGGTGCTGCGCGGCGTGGTCGAGGGCAAGTCCAACAAGGTCATCGCCCGCGACCTGGGCATCAGCCCGCGCACGGTCGAGGTCTACCGGGCCCACGTGATGAGCAAGACCGGCTGCGCCGGACTTTCCGAACTGGTCCGGATCGCGCTGCTCGCCGGCTTCTGATTTGCGCGGCGTCAACGCCGCCAGGGCGGTTCCGCGCTAGCAAGCGGCATGGCGCAGGCGTCCGATCCGTCGCTCCCTCCGCGGGTGATCATCGTCGAGGACGATACGGCGCTCAGCGGCGCGCTACAGTTCTCGCTGGAGCTTGAAGGTTTCAGCGTCGAGTTGTGCGGGTCGGGTGAGGATCTGCTAGCGCTCGATCTGCCTCTTCGCCGCGCGTGCCTGGTGATCGATCAGGGGTTGCCCGGCCTCGCGGGCATCGAAGCCCTTACCCGGCTCCGGCGGCGGGGCGTCAGCCTGCCGGCGATCATCATCACCACGCACCCCGAGGATCAGCTGAGGCGGGCGGCCTATCGCGCACACGCCTCTGTCGTCGAAAAGCCGCTGCTGGGTGACGGCCTGATCTCGGAGATCAAGGGTCTGCTCGCCGACCGGCGGGGCGGCTGAGGCGCACGCAACGACCAGCGCGGCCTGGCGCGAGGCCAAAAGAAAGCGCGCCGGACCCGTCGTCCGGCGCGGTCAGATCGCTTGCGGGGGCGCGCGCTAGTTGCGCAGCCAGGCGTAGCCGAGCGCCGCGATGAACACGGCGTAGCCGGCCAGCACGAGCATGAGGAAGGGCGTCATCGGGCGTCTCCAGGTTTTCAGGCAGGTTTGCAGGGCGCGTCCTGCGTCGCTTTGATCGGCGTCAATGGCTCAAAGGCTGCGCGAGTGGCGGCCCGCCTCGGGATCGAAGTAGGCGTCGAAGACGGCGCAGATCGAACGGATCACCAGCCGACCGTCGCCCACCACCTGGAGGCGCCGGCCCTCGATCCGGGCCAGGCCGTCGGCGACGAACGGCGAGAGCCGCGCCATCGCGCCATCGAGCTCGCCGGGGTCGCGCCCATGCCGGGCCGCCACCGCGCCGACGTCGACGGCCAGGTCGCACATCAGCCGTTCTATGATCTCGCCGCGCAGGCGGTCGTCGTCGGTGAAGGCGACGCCGCGCGCCACCGGCAGCCGGCCCTCGCGCACGGCGGTGCGCCAGGCCAGTTCCTGGGCGGCGTTCTGGACGAAGCCCTGCGGCAGGCGCCCGATCGCCGAGGCGCCCAGGCCCAGCAGGGTCTCGGCCGCATCGGTCGTATAGCCCTGGAAATTGCGGTGTAGACGCCCTCCCGAGGCCGCCTGCGCCAGCTCGTCGCCCGGCCGGGCGAAGTGGTCGAGGCCGACCCGCACATAGCCGGCCGCCACCAGATGCTCGGCTGCGGTCTCGGCCTGGTCCAGCCGCGCCGCGGGGCCCGGCAGCGCGTCCTCCTCGATGAGCTGCTGGTTGGCCTTCATCCACGGCACGTGCGCATAGCCGAACAGGGCGATCCGTTCGGGCGCGAGCCGCAGGATGGAGTCCAGCGTGGCCAGGGTGTTGGTCGTCGTCTGGTGCGGCAGTCCGTACATCAGGTCGACGTTGATCGAGCGCACGCCCACTTCGCGCAGCCAGCCTACGGCCTGCTCGACCTGCTGCTCGGTCTCGCTGCGGTTCACCGCCGCCTGCACCCGCGCGTCCAGGTTCTGCACGCCCAGGCTCGCACGCGTCAGCCCGTGTCCGGCCGCGGCCTGCACCCAGTCGCGGGTCAGGCGCGCCGGGTCGATCTCGACGGAGACCTCCCGGTCGGGCGTCAGCCTGAAGACCCGGCCGAGCCCGTCGAACAGGGCGTCCATGTCGTCGGCCGACAGCATGTTGGGCGAACCGCCGCCCAGGTGGATGGCGTTGGCCGCGAGCCGGGCCGGCAGCGCCTCGCCCAGCATTTCGGCCTCCCGCACCAGCAGGCCCACATAGTCCGAGATCGGCTCGGGCCGGTTCATCGCCCGCGTGTTGCAGCCGCAGTACCAGCAGATCCGCGCGCAGAACGGGATGTGGGCGTAGAGCGAAACCGGCGTGTCGGCGGGCAGCGCCGCGAGCCAGCCGCGGTAGGCGGCCTGATCCACCGCCGGTGTGAACTGCACCGCCGTCGGATAGCTGGTGTAGCGGGGCGAGCGCCCGTCGTAGCGGGCGATGAGATTGGCCAGGGCTTGGGCGTGCGCCCGGGCGGCGGGGGCTTCGGCGATCGTCATGCCCCTCTGATCGCGCGGGCGGGCCGCGCGCGCCGTGATCGAAATCAAGCCGCCGGCCGGTCCTCGGGATCGTCCATCAGGATTCGCTCCGCGTCGCCCACGGGATCCTCGTACTGGTTGTTCCGCAGGCTCCACCAGAACGCGCCGACGGCGATCAGCCCCAGGCCCAGCGAAAGCGGCGCGAGGAACAGCAGGACGGTCATCGACGGCCCCCCGTCCGGAAGGCGTTCAGCGTGACCGTCAGCGACGATCCCGACATGGCCAGCGCGGCCACGAACGGATTGACGAAGCCCAGCATGGCGGCGGGCGCGGCCACGGCGTTGTAGAGCGCGGCGAAGCCGAAGTTCTCCAGCGCGCGGCGGCGGGCGCTGCGGGCCACGTCGATGGCCTCCACAACGGCCATCAAGCCCTCGCCGGAGAACACCAGGTCGGCGGCGTTCTGCGCGGCCTCCAGCGCCGTGCCGGGGGCCATGGCGCAGTGGGCCTTGGCCAGGGCCGCGGCGTCGTTCAGGCCGTCGCCGACCATCAGCACCTTCTGTCCGGCGGCGGTCTGGGCGTCGACGGCGGCCGACTTGTCCTGCGGCCAGCAGCCGGCGCGCCAGGCCTCGATCCCGACCGCGGCGGCGGTGCGGGCCACCGGCTCGGCCGCGTCGCCGGAGATGATCTCCACGGTCAGGCCGCGGGCCTTCAGCGCCGCCACGGCCTCGGCGGCGTCGGCGCGGAGCTGGTCCGAGAACCGGAAGCAGGTCTGGCTGCGGTCGCCGTCCAGGAAGCCGAACCACAGCTCGGTCTCCTTCGCGTCGGCGGTGGGGTCGGCGCCCACGAACGCCGCGCGGCCCAGGCGGGCGGGCCGGCCGCCGACCAGCCCCTCGACGCCTTCGCCCACCACTTCGCGCACGTCGTCCGCCATCGGGCCGTCGCCGGCGGCGTCGGCCAGGGCGCGCGCCAGCGGATGGCGCGACGCGCGCGCCAGCGGGGCTGCGGCGATCACCCGCGCCGGGTCGGCGTCGAGCAGGCGCGGGCGGCCTTCGGTGAGCACGCCGGTCTTGTCGAAGATCACGTGGTCGACTTCGGCCAGGCGCTCGAGCGCGGCGCCCGACTTCACCAGCACGCCTCGGCGGAACAGGCGCGCCGAGGCGGCGATCTGCACCGCCGGCACGGCCAGCCCCAGGGCGCACGGGCAGGTCACGATCAGCACCGCCACCGCCCGGATCAGCGCCTCGCGCGGGCCCAGGCCCAGCGCCCAGCCGCCGGCGAAGGTGGCCGCGGCCAGGGTATGCACCACCGGCACGTAGATGGCGGCCGCCTTGTCGGCGAGGCGGACGTACTTCGACTTCGACACCGCGCCGGCCTCGACCAGCCGGGCGATGGCGCTGACCGCCGAATCCTCGGCCGCGGCGAGGGCGCGCAGCTGCAAGGCGCCCAGCAGGTTCAGCGCGCCGGCGCGCACCACCGCCCCCGGCCGCACGGCCACGGGCGCCGCCTCGCCGGTCAGCAGGCTGTTGTCGAGATCGGAGGTCCCGGCCTCGACGGTGGCGTCCACGGGCGCGCGTTCGCCCGGGCGCACCAGGACGAGGTCGCCCGGCCGCACCTCGGAGACGGGCACGGCGCGCTGGGCCCCATCGGGCTGGACGACGGTGGCGGGGACGGCCTGGAGGGCCAGGAGGTTGTCGGCGGCGCTGCGGGCCCGGGCGCGAAGCTGGTGGTCCAGCCAGCGGCCGATCAGCAGCAGGAAGAGCAGCGAGACGGCGGCGTCGAAATAGGCGTCCCGGCCACGCAGGATCGTCTCGGAGACGCTGATGCCCAGGGTCAGCAGGACGCCCAGGCTGATCGGCACGTCCATGTTGGCGCGCCCGACCCGGAGCGACCGCCAGGCCGAGCGGAAGAAGGGCATGCCGGCGAAGAGCGCGCAGGGCGCGCCCACCGCCCCCGACAGCCACATCATCACCGTGCGGGTCGCGGGGCCGAGTTCCTGGCCGAACAGCCCCGCCCACAGCGGCACCGAGAACATCATGGTGTTCATCGCGCCGAACGCGGCCACCGCCATGGCCAGGACGAGCTGGCGGCCCTCGCGGTCGTAGGCCTCGCGGGCCTGGCCGGGATCGTACGGCGTCGCCGAATAGCCCAGGCGGTCCAGCAGGTTCACCACAGCGCCGGGATCGGCCGAGCCCGAGCGGAACGTCACCGTCAGCCGGTGGCTCGTCAGGTTCAGCCGAGCGGCGGCTACGTCGGGGCGGTCCTTCAGGGCTCCCTCGATCTTCGCCAGGCAGCCGGCGCAGCGCGCGCCGGGGATCAGCAGGTCGATCCGCGCCGCCTCTCCCTCGGGCTTGAGGAAGGCGCGGAGATCGCGGGCGGGAGAGGCCTCGTAGGCTAGGGCCACGTCAGTCTCCGCTCCAGCAGGAAGTCGTCGCCCGACGGGTCCTTGGCCTCGGCCGTCAGGTCCCAGGCGCCGGACAGCTGGCCGACCGTGGCTTCGTAGCGCCCCGGCGCGGTCTCGACGAAGCGCGGCGTGATGCGGCCCGTCTCGGTCGCCGGCCGTTCCATCTTCGCGGTGAGCGTCAGGCCCCGCACCGGCGCGTCGGCCCGGTCGCGGAACTCGACCAGCACCTTGTTCGTCCCGAGGGGACCGGCCGCGGCGCGCCATCCCAGCTGCCTCTGTTCCTCCAGCTGGGTGATCCGCTGGTTGTAGAGCAGGCCGTCCTCGTAGGGCGTCACCGACACCTCGCCGGGGTGGGTGCGCAGCGCCATGTACGCGAACGTGCCGTCCACGGCGAAGATCACGGCGAAGAAGGCGGAAATCCCGGCCAGGACGTGCCAGCCGGTCAGCCGGAAGCCACGGGGACGTTCGGGATGGACAGCGCTCATTGCGGGTTCGCGGCTCCGGACAGGAAGACGGTGCGCGTCTGGGTCTTGGCGTGGTCGCTGTGGACGTCGAACACCGCGGGCATGCTGGACTGGGTCAGGGCGTCGGGCGGCGCGGTGACGAAGACCCGGACGGCCTCCACCTCGTTGGCCGGAACCGTGACCCGGATCGACGCGCCCGCCGGCTCGCCGGGCATGCGCAGGGTCGCGCCGGGAACGCCCGAGAAGGTGACTTCCACCGGCATGGGCTCGAAGCTGCGGTTGGCGATCTTCAGGGTGTAGGCGTTGCGGATCGCCCCGTCGTGCAGCCGCACGAAGGTCGGATTGCGGTCGCGCAGCGCGTGCAGGGTCAGCTCGCTGCGGTTCAGGAAGCCCCAGAGCATCAGGGCGGAAACGACCGTCAGCGCCACCGCGTAGTAGGCGGTCCGCGCCCGCAGGAAGTGGTAGCGCGGCGGCTGGCCGGCCTCGCGGGCGGCGACGGCGGCGTCGGTGTCGTAGGCGATCAGCCCCTTGGGCCGTTCGACCCGCGCCATGATCTCGTCGCAGGCGTCGATGCACAGGGCGCAGTTGATGCACTCCAGCTGCCCGCCGTCGCGGATGTCGATGCCCATCGGACAGGCGGTGACGCAGGCGTTGCAGTCGATGCAGTCGCCGCGGCCCTCCCAGCTCTGGCCCTTCTTGTGCGGCCCGCGCGGTTCGCCGCGGTTGTAGCGATAGGTCACCTGCAGGGCGTGCTCGTCGAGCATCGCGCCCTGGATCCGCGGCCAGGGGCACATGTAGGTGCAGACCTGTTCGCGCATGTGGCCGGCGAAGATGTAGGTGGTCGCCGTCAGCACGAAGCACGAGATGTACGACGTCATCGGCGCCTTGCCGGTCCAGAACTCCACGAACAGCGTCGGCGCGTCACGGAAATAGAAGATCCAGGCGCCGCCGGTGCCGAACGCGACAGCCAGCCAGACGAGGTGCTTGCCGGTCTTGCGCCACAGCTTGTCGAACGACCACGGCGCGGCGTCGAGGCGCATGCGCGCGTTGCGATCGCCCTCGAACAGCCGCTCGACGTGGATGTAGAGGTCGGTCCAGACCGTCTGCGGGCAGGTGTAGCCGCACCACAGCCGCCCGAACAGCGACGTCACCAGGAACAACGCCAGCGCCGCCATCACCAGCAGGCCGGTGATGAAATAGACCTCCTGGGGCCAGAGCTGGATCCAGAAGAAGTAGAAGCGGCGGCCCTCGAAATCCACCAGCACCGCCTGGTCGGGCAGGGAGCCCGGCCGATCCCAGCGGATCCAGGGCGTCACGTAGTAGACCGTCAGCGTGGCGATCAGGATCGCCCACTTGATGGTCCGCCACTTGCCGTGGACCAGCTTGGGATAGATCGGCGTCCGCGGCTTGTAGAGGCTCTTGCCCGCGTCGCCTTTCTGGCGCGCGTGCTCGGCGGCCGACTCGGGGCCGGCCGCCGCACCCTTGGGCCGCTTGTCGATGACGACGGTCATTTGCCGCTTACGGCTCCGGCTGAGGGCCTGGAGACGGCCGCCGCCGCGGGTTCGGCGTCGCCGCCCGCATTGGCGTGGACATAGACCGCCAGCGCCTTGATCGTCTCGGGCGAGAAGCGCGCCTCCCACGTCGGCATGACGCCGTTGCGGCCATTCCAGATCTGATCGTGGATCGTCTGGCGGTCGGAGCCATAGAGCCACTCCGCGTCCGTCAGGTTCGGCGCGCCAGGCTTGGCGCCGCCGGTCCCGTCGGGTCCGTGGCAGGCCGAGCACTGGTCGGCGAAGGTCTGGGCGGCGCGCGCCACCGCGGCCCGATCGGCCTTGCGATGGGAAAGCGCCATCACGTACTCGGTCAGGTCGTTGATCTGGGCGTCGGTCAGCAGCTGATCGCGCCCGAACGCGGGCATGATGGTGTCGCCGCCGCGCGCGCCGGGGTGGCCGGAACGCACGCCCACGGTGATCGTGTGCTGGATGTCCTCCAGCGTGCCGCCCCACAGCCAGACGTCGTCACGCAGGTTGGGATAGCCCTTGCCGCCGCCGCCGCCCGCGCCGTGGCAGGTGGCGCAGTTGTCGCCGAAGACCGAGGCGCCGACCTGCATGGCGTAGGTCTGCAGCTGCGGATCGGATTCGATCTGTTCCAGCGACGCGGACTTCAGCTTCACCAGGCCGGCGCCGCGGATCGATTCCAGCTTGGCGAGCTCGCCGGTGACCGCGGCGCGGTCGGACTTGCCGAGCATGCCGTGGGTGTAGCCGGTGATCCCCGGCCAGGCCGGCATCAGCACCCAGTAGACGATCGCGAAGGCGATCGAGCCGTAGAACACCCACAGCCACCAGCGCGGCAGGGGGGTGTCGAGCTCCTTGATCCCGTCCCACTCGTGGCCGGTGGTCTCGGTGCCCGTGTGTTGATCGCGTTCGCGCTCAGACATGGTCGCTCTCGTCCTTCTCGAGCGGCAGATGGGCGAGGCGGTCGAACGCCTCCTTGTGCCGGGGCCAGAGCGCGTAGATCAGGCCGGCTGCGAAGATCAGGCCGAAGTAGATGGTGCCGCCCTGCTGGGCGAACCGGGCCAGGGTTTCGTAGGAGAGGCCGTTCATCGCAGGTTCTCCGGGTCTTCGGCCTTGTAGGTGCGGAAGTCGACCATGGTGCCGAGCACCTGGAGGTAGGCGATCAGGGCGTCCATCTCGCTGATCCTCTCGGGGTTGCCGTCGAAGTCGCGCTGGTTGACCCGCGGGCCGTAGCGCTTCTTCAGGTCGGAGGTCTCACCCGCGAAGGGATCCACCTGCATTTCCAGGTCGGCCTTGGCGTTGGCGATCTCGTTCTTGCTGTACGGAACGCCCACCGCCTTCAGCGTCTTCAGGCGCTGTTCGATGTTGCGGTAGTCGAGGTCCTTCTCCGCCAGGAACCGGTAGGGCGGCATGTTGGACTCGGGCACCACCGAGCGCGGGTTGGTCAGGTGGTCGACGTGCCAGTTGTCGGAGTACTTGCCCCCGACGCGCGCCAGGTCGGGCCCCGTCCGCTTCGACCCCCATTGGAAGGGGTGGTCGTACATGCTCTCGGCCGCCAGGCTGTAGTGGCCGTAGCGCTCAACCTCGTCGCGCAGCGGGCGGATCATCTGCGAGTGGCAGACGTAGCAGCCTTCACGGACGTAGATGTCGCGGCCCGCCTGTTCGAGCGGCGTGTAGGGGCGCACCCCGTCCACCTTCTCGATCGTGCTCTCCAGGTAGAAGAGGGGGCTGATCTCGACCAGGCCGCCGATCGACACCACGATGATGATGCCGATCAGCAGGACGAGCGAATGGCGCTCGAACTTCTCGTGTTTCTTCCACATGACGGTGCGCCTCACTCAGCCGCCGCGAGTTGCGGGGCGGCAGGGGCGCCCATCGCCTGCGAGCCCGCCGGAGCGGTCCCGGGCATGCGGACGGTGCGCCACAGGTTGTAGGACATGATGGCCGCGCCGGAGAGGTACATGAGGCCCCCGACCGTGCGGATGATGTTCTCGACGTGCTTGGCCGCGACCGTCTCGACGAAGGCGTTGGCCAGGTAGCCCTGCGGCGTGTACTCGCGCCACATCAGGCCTTCCATGATGCCCGACACCCACATCGCGGCGATGTAGAGCAGGATGCCCGTCGTCGCGATCCAGAAGTGCCACTCGATCAGCGTGTTCGAGTAGATGCGCTCCTTCTTCCAGAGCCAGGGGACCATGCAGTACATCGCGCCGAAGCTGATGAAGCCGACCCAGCCCAGGGCGCCGGAGTGCACGTGGCCGATGGTCCAGTCGGTGTAGTGGCTGAGGGCGTTGACCGCCCGGATGCTCATCAGCGGGCCCTCGAAGGTGGACATGCCGTAGAAGGCGATGGCCACCACCATCATGCGGACCACCGGGTCGGTGCGCAGCTTGTCCCACGCCCCCGACAGGGTCATCAGGCCGTTGATCATGCCGCCCCAGGACGGCATCCAGAGCATGATCGAGAAGGTCATGCCCAGCGTCTGGGCCCACTGCGGCAGGGCCGTGTAGTGCAGGTGGTGGGGACCGGCCCAGATGTAGATGAAGATCAGCGACCAGAAGTGGACGATCGACAGGCGGTACGAATAGACCGGCCGTTCGACCCGCTTCGGCACGAAGTAGTACATCATGCCCAGGAAGCCGGCGGTCAGGAAGAAACCCACCGCGTTGTGGCCGTACCACCATTGGGTCAGAGCGTCCTGCACGCCCGCGAAGGCCGAGTAGCTCTTGGTTTCGAGCAGGCCGACCGGCAGGGCGGCGTTGTTCACCAGGTGCAGGATCGCGATGGTGACGATGAAGGCCAGGTAGAACCAGTTGGCCACGTAGATGTGGGGTTCCTTGCGCTTCCAGATCGTGCCCAGGAAGACGAGCAGGTAGGCGACCCAGACGATGGTCAGCCACACGTCCACGTACCACTCGGGTTCGGCGTATTCGCGGCTCTGCGTGATGCCCGCGAGATAGCCGGTGGCGGCCAGGACGATGAAGAGCTGGTAGCCCCAGAACACGAACCACGGCCAGACGCCGCCGGCCAGCCGCGCCTTGCAGGTGCGCTGGACGACGTAGAAGGAGGTCGCGATCAGGGCGTTGCCCCCGAACGCAAAGATCACCGCCGAGGTGTGCAGCGGTCGCAGGCGGCCGAAATTCAGGAACGGCAGGTCGGCGTTGTAGAAGATGTTGGGCCAGCTGAGCTGCGCGGCCGCCAGGGCGCCCGCGGCGAGGCCTGCGATCGCCCAGAACATGGTGGCGATGACCCCCGCCCGGATCACGCCGTCGGCGTAGCGGGTGGGATCCGATTTGAGCTTTCCGGACGCCATGCCCACCGAGATCGCGAAGAACGCGACCGTGAAGGCGGCCATCAGGACATAGCTGTGAAACCGGAACAGCGGGTCCGGCGTGAACGCCGCAGCCAGCATCGACGCCAATGCGGCGACGCCGGTGAAGACGTAGAGTAGAACGGCGTCGAACGGCGCGTCGTCCGACGGTGCGACAGCCTGTGACATGAATCCCCAGCTCGCTTTTGAGACGGCCGAGGTCATGCCGCAGCGCGAAAGGCGTCACCTTGACATGCGTCAACGACGATTGCGGCCAGAAGGCGCATCTCTTTCACGTTCAAGGAGAAGTCCATGCGTGAGCGCGCTGCGTCGGGTGAAGACGCATTCCTGCGTATCGGAGCGAGTCTGTTGGGGGCGGTTCTCCTGCTGTCCGCAGCGCTCGCGGCCGACCTCGCGCGCGAGCACATGGCCGCCCTTGGCGCGATTTGCGGCGCCGGTCCTCATCCCCATTGTGGCTGGTGTTACGCGGCGGCGAGCCTCGTCCTGGCGGGGCTCGCCGCTTTCGCCGTCGCGTGGCGGCCGGCTCCGCCGCCGCTCCGCGCGCGCTGACCGCCGCGCGCGGCCAGGAGACCGCCGTGCCCCTGCCGGCCGTCGCCCGCGCCGTCTTGGTCTGGCTGCTCCTCATGCTCGCCGAGAGCGCTCAGGGTGCGTTGCGCCGCGCGCTGCTCGGCCCCGAGGTCGAGCGCTTCGTGCGCCAGTTCTCGGTGCTGACCGGCGTCCTCGTGATCTTCGCCATCACCTGGCTGCTGCGGCGCTGGCTCCGTCCGCCCAGCGTCGCTGCGGCGCTCGGCGTGGGGGCGCTGTGGGTCGCCATGACCGTCGTCTTCGAGGTGGCGCTCGGCCGGATGCTGGGCCTGGGCTGGCGCGATATCGCCGCCGACTACAACCTCGCCCGCGGCGGCCTCATGCCGCTCGGCCTGCTCGCCATGGGCCTGACGCCCTGGGCCGTGAGCGCCCTGTCGGCTCGTTGAACGCCATACAAATTTAAACGTTCGTTTTGCGGCAGATCAAGGCCGCGCTTGGGGCGTGGGACCAGGGTGCCTTCGCGGCGTTCGCCGCCGAGAAGGGGATAGAAATGAAGACCAAGATGATGGCGCTGCCGCTGATGGCCGCGCTGGCTGTCGCCGGGGTCGCCCAGGCGCAGGATTTCAAGCCGAAGGCCGCCGGGACCAAGGTCGTCGACCTGCGCATCACCCAGGTCGCGCCGAGCGGCACCGACCCGATCACCACCCTGGCCGGCGCGTCCACCGGGCTGCGCGCCGACGTGAACTACGACGTCATGCCGACCCTGGGCCTGACCTACTTCTTCACTGATCACGTGGCGGTCGAGGTGATCGCCGGGACGACCAAGCACACCGTCAAGGCCAAGGGTCCGGGGACCGACATCAAGGTCAAGGAAACCTGGGTCCTGCCGCCGATCGTCTCGCTGCAGTATCACTTCGCGCCGGATCAGCGGATCAGCCCCTACGTGGGCGCCGGCGTGAACTACATGCTGTTCTACAGCGGCTCGGACAAGAACGGGTTCAACCTGAAGCTCGACGACGGGTTCGGCCTGGCCGCCCAGGCGGGCGTCGACATCGCCACCGGCGGGCCCTGGAGCCTGAACCTCGACGTGAAGAAGGTCGCCTTCAAGACCGACGCCGTCGACAAGACCAACGGGATCAAGTCCAAGGTCCACCTGGATCCGTGGGTGGTCTCGGCGGGCTTCGGCTACCGCTTCTAGAACGCGCTGGGAGGCGTTACGCGGGGCGCGGACTTAGGTCCGCGCCCCGTCGCATGTCCGGGACCTGGGCGCCAGCGTCCGGGTTGATGGCTTGATCGACCGACCCTCGCCGTCATGGCCCGGGCAAGCCGGGCCATGACGGCCTGAAATGTCTTCAAGCTATCGAGCGGGTCTTCAACCTAGGCCAGCGACTTCGACAGGCGCGCGAGCAGGGCTTCCCGCTCGGCGTCGCTCGGCAGGGCGTCGAGCCTGGCTTCGAGGTCGAGCAGCAGTTGGGCGCGGGCGTTGTGCCAGTCGGTCCGGGCCGCGGCGCCGGGCTTGAGGCGGCTCGCGCCGGCCTGCGCCACCACCGTGTCGTGATCGAGCGCGAAGCGGTCGTCCAGGGACGGGATGATGATCTGCTCGGCGGCGAAGCCGTCGCCCGCCAGCCGGGCGCGCATCGCCTCCTGCCCCTCGGGCTCTCCATGCACCAGGAACAGCTTGCCCGACACAGGCGCGCGCGCCTTCGCCCAGGCCTCGAGGCCGGCGGCGTCGGCGTGGGCGGAATAGACGTCGAGCGAGCGGATGCGCGCGCGGACCGAGATGTGGTCGCCCTGGATTCGCACCATGCTGGCGCCGTCCGACAGCAGGCGGCCCAGCGTGCCGGCGGCCTGGAAGCCGGTCAGCAGCACGGTCGCGTCGCGCCGCCAGAGCAGCCGCTTGAGGTGCTTCCGCACCCGGCCCGCGTCGCACATGCCGCTGGCCGCCATGATGATGTGCCAGCCCGAGAGCCGCTCCAGGCGGTCGCTTTCCCAGGGCTCGCGCAGGAACTGGAGGCGGCCGGCCGAGCGCAGCCGCTCGAACGGATTGGCCCCGCGCGCCTTGCTCCAGCCCCGCCGGCGGAACACCTCGGTGGCCTCGATGGCCAGCGGCGAGTCGAGGAAGATGTCGGTCTGCGGGACCTCGCCCTCGTCCATCAGGATCTGGATGTCGGCCAGCAGCTCCTGCGAGCGCTCCACCGCGAAGGCCGGGATCAGCAGAGGGCCGCCGGCGCGGTGGGCGTCGCGCAACTCCTGCGCCAGCATCCGCCGCCGCGTCGCCGGGTCGATCAGCGTCCGCGCGCGGGCGCCGTAGGTCGACTCCATGATCAGGTGGTCGACGCCCGACGGCCCCTCGGGATCGGGCTGGAACTCGCGTCCCCCCGGGCCGAGGTCGCCCGAGAACAGCAGGCTCACCGGCTTATCTCCGGCCTCGACGCGCACCTCGATCGAGGCCGATCCGAGGATGTGGCCAGCCTCCCAGTAGACCGCCGTGACGCCCGGCGCCACGCGGACTTCCCGGCCCAGCTTGGCGGTCTTGAAGAGCTCGATCGTGCGCTCGGCGTCGCGCGCGGTGTAGATCGGCTCCACCGGCGGGCGGCCGCGGCGCTCGTTGCGGCGGTTGAGCTGGCGGACCTCGCTTTCCTGGATGTCGCCCGCGTCGGGCAGCATGACGGCGCAGAGGTCGGCCGTGCCGGCGGTGGCGTGGATCGGCCCCTTGAATCCCGCGCGCATCAGCTTGGGCAGCAGCCCGGAATGGTCGATGTGGGCGTGGGTCAGAAGGACGGCGTCTATTTCGACCGGATCGAAGGGGAACCGCTCGTAGTTGAGGGCCTTCAGGGTCTTGGAGCCCTGGAACATGCCGCAGTCCACGAGCACGTTGCCCCGGTCGGTCCGCAGCTGGGCGCATGATCCCGTTACGCAGCCGGCCGCGCCGTGGAACGTCAGGTCGAATGTCACCCCGTCAGGCTCGCGCGCGGACGTCGTGCAGGTGGCGGCGGATGTCGTCGGCGGTCTCCTTCACCCGCTCGTGCGGATCGGATCCCTCGAGTTTCGCGGCGACGGCCGGGGGCAGGGCCTGGCGCAGGACGCCGAGGGCGTGCGGCGGCGCCATCACCACCAGGCGTTCGTAGTCGCCATGCTGGGCCGCCTTGGCCAGGCGATCGGCCACCCGCCTGAGGAACCGGTCCTCGGTCTCCTGCTTGGGCGAGGTCTCGTCGCCGGCGCCGTGCCGTCCGACGCCTCCGCGCTCGTGGACCGTGCCGTGCTGGTGGGATGGGGCGTGGTCTTCATGCCCGGCCCGCATGCGGGAGTCGGTCAGCTCGTGGACCGGGCCGGCGCGCATGGGCTCGGCGAAGAACCGCGCCTCGGCGCCGTCCGCCGCCACGATCCAGGTGGTTCCCGTCAGTTCCATGCCGATTCTCCTATGCCGAGGCGCCATGCGTGCGGGGCCCCGCAGACCGCGATCCAGACCAGAAACGCGCCGGCTGCAAAACCTCCGTATAGCTACTTAGGGCGCCGCCCCAAGTTCCCGGTCGCCGCGGTCGAGCGTACCCCTCTGCTCAGGTTTCCGGCTGCGAACGCGCGCCGGCCGCCCACATTGCGCTTACAATATCCGACATGTCGCAAGGAGGCTGAGATGACCTCGACGAAAGATCAGGTTGCGCTCCAGACCAAGGCCGCCGCGTCCGGCCCCGCCATCGCCAGTCTGCTGGTCCATGCCGAGCCCGCCGCCCGCGCGACGACCCGCGTCCACGCCGCCGCCGTGCTGGCACGTGACCTTGGCGCGCGGCTGATCGGCCTGGGCGCCGAGACCTTCGATCCGACGCCGACGGTCGATCCGTTCTTTGGCTACGCGGCCGGCGAGTGGGTCTCGCTCGTTCAGGAGCAGATCAACGCCGACCTCAAGGCGGCCGAGGCCGCCTTCCGGCGCGACGCCGCCGGCGCCGACGTCGAGTGGCGTTCGGTGCAGGCCTTTCCGGCCCGGGCCATGGCGAGCGTCGCGCGCGCGGCCGATCTCATCGTCGCCAGCCCGCGCAGCCGGCTGGGCCCGTCGCTCTGCGCGGATCCGGCGGAGCTCGTCATGCACGCCGGCCGCCCGGTGCTCATCGTGCCCGAAGGCGGCGCCGCCCCGAAGGGCCGCGCGGTGGTCGTCGCCTGGAAGGACACGCGTGAAGCCCGGCGGGCCGTGGCCGACGCCATGCCGTTCCTGGCGCGCGCCAAGGACGTGATCGTCGCCGCGGTCTGCGACGACGACGCCATCGAGGAAGCCCGCTTCCAGGCCGAGGACGTCGCCGCCAGCCTGCAGCGCCACGGCGTCGCGGCGCGAGCTCACGTCTCGACGAGCGCGCCGGAAGGCGT
The DNA here is from genome assembly GCF_016124325.1 of Phenylobacterium sp. Lineage (GTDB taxonomy): Bacteria > Pseudomonadota > Alphaproteobacteria > Caulobacterales > Caulobacteraceae > Phenylobacterium. Next base: position 62,642 of record NZ_WGNY01000026.1, on the reverse strand, counting down.
CGCCCAGGAGCTGGCCAAGATCGCCGGCGCCAACGGCGCGGACCTGATCGCCTGCGGCGCCTACGGCCACAACCGTGTCGCCGAGTGGGCGTTCGGCGGGGTGACGGACGAGCTCATTCATCGCCCGCCCTGCTGCGTGCTGCTGAGCCATTGACGGTTGAGCGTGTCGGCGAGCCCGGACATAAGCGGCGCATGACCTATCGCGACTTGCTGCTGGGGGCGCTCACCTACCCCGACGCCACGCCGGACAAGGCGGTGCGGAGCGGCGTCGCCTTGGCGCGCCGGTTGGGCGGCGGCGTCTGTATGGCGCCGGTTCGCGTCGACATACCCTCGCTGCGCAGCCGCCTCGCCGACGCCTTGATCCACATCGAGCGCCTGGTGGAGGAAGAGGAAGGGCGCAGCGTCGCCGCGGCGCGGCACATCGAGGGGTGCGCGCGCGTCGCCGCCGACGAGGCCGGCGTTCCGATCGAGGTCCGCACGCTCACGGCGCGCATGTACGAGGAAGGCTCGGCGCTGTGCGCCGCGGCCCATACGCGCGACCTCTGTCTCCTCCCGCTGGGGCCGGCCGTGCTCGACGATCGCGAGCTGGCTGAGGCCGTGCTGTTCGGCTCGGGCCGTCCGGTGATGGTCTATCCGGAGGAGGTGGAGATCACGCCGGGTGACGGTTTCGACGTCATCGCGATCGCCTGGGACGGCGGGGCGCGCGCCGCGCGCGCCGTGGCCGACGCCCTGCCGCTGCTGGTCCGCGCCGGGAGCGTCCGCATCCTGGTCGTGACCGACGAGAAGCCGGAGGTGGGACCGGCCGTCGCCGACGATCTGCTCCGCCACCTCGCCGCGCACGGCGTCAGCGCGACGGTCGACGCGCGCTCGGCCGACGGCCGGCCGATCTCGCGCACGATCCGCAACTACGTCGTGGAGGCCGGTGTCGGGCTCCTGGTCATGGGCGGCTTCGGCCACGCGCGCCTGCGGGAGTTCGTTCTCGGCGGCGCGACCGCCGGGGTCCTGGAGGCTCCGCCTTGCCCCGTCCTGATGTCCCACTGACGCCGGGACCGCCGCAGGCGCGGCGGGCGCGCCTGCCCGCGGCCATGGCCCTGATCGTGGCCGCGACCCTGGGCTTCCTGATCTGGCGTCTCGCCGACGTCATCCTGCTGGCGTTTGGCGCGGTGCTCGTGGCCATCCTGCTGCACGCCCTGGCCGAACCGCTCGTCCAGCGCGCCCGCATGGGCCGGCAGCCGGCGCTCGCGGTGGCGGTCGTGGTCATGGGCGTCGCGATCGCCGGAACGCTGTGGCTGTTCGGCCAGCAGATCGGCCAGCAGATGGCGGCGCTCGGCGAGCTCCTGCCACGCACCTGGGCGGCCCTGCAGGAGCGGCTTTCGGCCTCGCGCGTCGGCGCCTACGTGCTCGACGACCTTCAGCGTCTCCGCCAGCCCGACGGCATGATCGTCACCCTGGGCTCGCAACTGATCGGCCAGTGGGCCAGCGCGGCGACGGCGGCGGTGATCGTGCTGTTCGCCGGGCTCTATCTGGCCTTCCACCCGCAGACCTATGTCGGCGGCCTGCTCCGGCTGGTCCCGGTGGGGCGGCGACCGCGCATGGCCCAGGTCTTCGACGCCTGCGGCAAGGCGCTGAACCGCTGGCTGGTCGGCCAGCTCATCTCGATGGTCCTAGTCGGCGTCACGGTGGGCCTCGGGCTGTGGCTGGCGGGCGTTCCATCGCCCTTCGCCCTCGGCGTGGTGGCGGGGCTCGGCCAGTTCGTGCCCGTGGTCGGCCCGATGGCCGCGACCGTGCCGGGCCTCATCGTCGCCGCCGGACAGGATTTCCAGACCCTGGCCTGGACGGGCGTCGTCTACCTCGGGGCTTCCCAGTTCGAGGCCAACGTCGTCACCCCGCTGGTGCTGCGCCAGATGGTCGAGCTGCCGATGGCCGTGACCCTGTTCGCCGTGCTGGCCATGGGCGTGCTTCTCGGGCCTCTCGGCGTGCTCTTCGCCACGCCGCTGGCCGTGGTGGCCTACGTCGTCGTCCGGATGCTGTATGTCGAGGACGTGCTGGGCGATACGCAGGAGCCTGCGCCGTGAGCGCGGTCAGCGCAGCGGCGGCGCCACGACCCGCCAACCTGCATGCTTCGCGCAGGCGGCCCGCGGGGATCGTGGGGCTGGCGCTTCTGGGCCTGGCGCTCGCGGTGGCGTTCTCTCCGGGCAAGGCGTCGATGCTGATCGGCGCGGCCAGCGGCTGGGCGCTCTGGCTGGCGGGCGCGCTGATGCTGGGGTTCGCGCTCCTGATGTTCACCGGCCCGCTCCGGGCGGCCGGAGCGGCGGCGGCGCTCGCCGCGGCGGGGCTCGGCGCGTGGCTGACCTTCCATCCGACGGCGGGCGCGCTCGCCGCGGCCCTGCTGCTGGCCGCCGCGTTCGTGGTGGACGGGGCCTTCCAGCTCGCCGCGGCCCTGCACCTGCGGCCCCTGGCGGTCTGGCGCTGGATGCTGGCTTCGGCCCTCACCAGCCTGGCGGCGGCCGGCCTGCTCGCCGCCGGCCTGCCCGAGCGGACGTCCGAGGCGGTGTCCCTGCTGCTCTGCGCCGCCCTGGCCACCACCGGCGCGGCGCTCGTGGCCCTGGGGTTCACACGGCGCTCGGAAAATCCGCTGGCGGATTGATCAACCGCAAGTCGCTTCGGCGGCGTCGGGCGCAGGATTGCTTCCGAACCGCCAGGAGCCTGCTCATGGACCGTCTTCGCGGAAAGGTCGCCGCCATCACCGGCGCCGCGCTCGGGATCGGCCGGGCCACGGCGATCCGGATGGCCGGGGAAGGCGCCGCCGTCGCCCTGTTCGACACCAAGGTGGAGGAGGGGACTGCGCTCGCCGCCGAGCTGAGCGGCCGCGGTTTCAAGGCCCGGTTCTGGGCTCTGGACGTCACCCGTGAGGCCGACGTGGCCCGCGTGCTGGACGAGGCCGCCGCGCACTTCGGCCAGCTCGACATCCTGGTCAACAACGCCGGCGTGGCGGGCGCCAACAAGCCGACAGACCAGCTCACCGAGGCGGAGTGGGACTGGGTCCAGGCGGTCAACGTCAAGGGCGTCTTCTTCGGCGTGAAGCACGCGGTCGGCCACATGCGGCGGGCCGGCGGCGGGAGCATCATCAACCTGTCGTCGATCTACGGCCTGGTCGGCGGGCCAGATGTGCCGCCCTATCACGCGTCCAAGGGCGCGGTTCGCCTGATGAGCAAGACCGACGCCCTGATCTACGCGCCCGACAGGATTCGCGTGAACTCGATCCATCCGGGGTACATCTGGACGCCGATGGTGGAAGGCTTCCTGGGCGGGCAGGATGACCCCGAGGTCGCCCGGGAACAGATCGCCACGCTGCATCCGCTCGGCCACCTCGGCGAACCCGACGACATCGCCTGGGCGTGCGTGTATCTTGCTTCCGACGAGGCCAAGTTCGTCACCGGCGCCGAGCTGGTGGTCGACGGCGGCTATACGGCGCGCTGAACCTCCCGAGGGTCCCGATGAAGCACGCGGTCATCCTGGCGCATCCGGCTTCCGACAGCCTGAACGCGGCCGTCGCCAAGGCCTATGCCGCGGCGGTGCGCCAGGGCGGTGACGAGGTGATCCTCCGCGACCTCTACGCGATGGGCTTCGACCCCTGCCTCAAGGCCGAGGAGATACCCGGGCCTGGCGAGCCGCACTTCGGCGCCGACGTCGTCGACGAGCGGGCCCTGCTGGCCGACGTCGACGTCTTCGCCTTCGTCTATCCGCTCTGGTTCAACGCGCCGCCGGCGATCCTGAAGGGCTACGTCGATCGGGTGTTCAGCATGGGGTTCGGCTTCAAGCCCGGCTTCGGCGGCACCGAACCGGCGCTGCGTGGCCGGCGCCTGATCAGCTTCACCACGTCGGGCGCGCCCGACTTCTGGGTGAAGGAGACCGGGGCCCTGGAGACGCTTTCGCGCCTGTTCGACGCGCACCTCGCGGGGGTGTGCGGGCTGGAGGTGGCCGACCACGTCCATTTCGGCGGCATGGTCTCGGATATCGGCCGCGAGGCCTACGAGGACGTCGTATCCCGGGTCCGCGACGCCGCGACCCGTCTTGTGTCGCAACCTGTCGCGGCGCGCGCCCGTTGACCGCGAAAGGGCCGGCATTGGCAGGAGGAGGATCGCCATGAACGCAGTCTCAGAGCAACCGCCCGCTCCGGCGCACAACCTGATGGAGATGCAGGCCCGCGAAGCGCTCTGCATCTGGGAGTGCGCCTGCGGCGCCTGGACCGACTATCTGTCGGCCGTGAGCGCTTCCCCGACGCCGGCTTCGGTGATGGAGGCGAACACCAAGCTCGCCGCCGACACCTGGGACATCTATGGGCGGGCCGCCGGGCTCATGCTCTCCCATGGTGGACTGCGCGCCCCGCTGCTGAGCGACGGCTGATCGCGCCTCAGGGCGTCAGCACGGCCGCGCCGGCGAAGCGGCCTTCGCGCAGGTCGTCCAGCGCCCTGTTGGCCTGGGCGAGCGGATAGGCGGCGACGCGCGGCCGCACGCCGGCCCTGGCGGCGAGCGGCAGGTACTCCAGCCCGTCCCCGCGCGTCAGGTTCGCCACCGAGACGAGGCGGCGCTCGCCCCACAGCAGGTCGTAGGGGAAGGCGGGGATGTCGCTCATGTGGATGCCGCCGCAGACCACGATCCCGCCCTTGCGCACCGCCTTCAGCGCCGCGGGGACGAGCGCGCCGACCGGCGCGAAGATGATGGCGGCGTCCAACAGGTCCGGCGGCGTCTCCGACGAGCCTCCGGCCCAGGCGCAGCCCAGTTCGCGCGCCAGCGCCTGGGCCGGCGCGTCGCCATCCCGGGTGAAGGCCAGCACCTCCTGACCCTCGTGGATGGCGAGCTGGGCCAGCAGGTGGGCGGCGGCCCCGAAGCCGTAGAGGCCCAGCCGCCGAACGGGCCGGCCCTCGCACGCCTTGCGCCACGAGCGGTAGCCGATCAGGCCGGCGCACAGCAGCGGCGCCGCCTCCAGATCGGACAGGCCCTCGGGCAACGGAAAGCTGAAGTCGGCCCGGACGATCACCTTCTCGGCATAGCCGCCGTCACGGGTCCAGCCGTTGAAGGCGGGGTTGTCGCAGAGGTTCTCCTCGCCCTCCAGGCAGTAGCGGCAGACGCCGCAGGTTCCGCCGAGCCAGGGCGCGCCGCGCCGCTCGCCGATCACCACGCCGCTCACGCCCGGGCCGATCGCCTCGACGACGCCGACGATCTCGTGGCCCGGGACGATTCTGGCCCGCACCTGGGGCAGGTCGCCGTCGGCCACGTGTAGGTCGGTGCGGCAGACGCCGCAGGCCCGCACCTTCAGGCGCACCTCGCCCGGCCCCGGCTCGGGGTCGTCACACACCTCGGCGACGAGCGGCGTGCGCGGGGCCTTGAGAACCATGGCGAGCAAGGCGTCGGCTCCGGATGTCTGTCGCGCGGCAGACTATCATGGTCGCCGGCGCGGCTCAGGCCGGTTGGTGCGCCTCGGCCGTCGTCCACCGGGCGATCTTGCCCACCAGCTCGCGGGCGTCGATCGGCTTGGCGATGTGGTCGTTCATCCCCGCCGCGTGGCAGGCTTCGACGTCGCTCGGCAGCACGCTTGCGCTGACCGCCAGGATCGGCGTGCGCTGATTGGGCGCCGCGGCCTTGCGGATCTCTCGGGCCGCGGCCATGCCGTCCATCCCGGGCATCTGCAGGTCCATGAGGACCACGTCGAACGGCTCGCGGAGGGCCGCGTCCACCGCCGCCGCGCCGTCCGCGGCTTCCGTGATGCGGATGTTGAACGGCCCCAGCAGCGCCATGATGAGCTCTCGGTTGGGCCGGGCGTCGTCCACCAGCAGCAGGCGCAACGGCGTCAGCGCCGGTGCCGCGTCCTCCTCCGGCCTGGGCGTGTTCTCGCCGGTCGCGGCCGGTGCGGGCACGGCGAACCAGAACGTCGACCCCTGGCCCTCGACGCTCTCCACGCCGATCTCGCCCCCCATCAGCTCCACCAGCCCCTTGGAGATCGCCAGGCCCAGTCCGACGCCGCCCAGGCCCCTGTCGTCGCGCCTCCCCACCTGGGAGAACCGCTTGAAGAGCTGGCCGACCGCTTCGGGGGCGATGCCGATCCCGGTGTCGCGCACGCGCACCAGCAGGCGCGCCTCGCCGGCGTCGTAGCCGACCTCCGCCGTGACGCCCCCCGCGGGCGTGAACTTCACGGCGTTGGTGAGCAGGTTGAGGATGACCTGCCGCAGCCGGCCGTCGTCGACCAGGAGCCGGCGCGGCGTCCCGGGCGCGATCCTGATGTCGAGCGCGAGCCCCTTTCCGCGCGCCTTGTCCTGCACGACCGCGACGGCGTCCTCGATGAGGTCCGTCACGTCGATGATCGCGGGTCTCAGTTGGACCTGACCGGCCTCGACGCGCGAGTGATCGAGCACGTTGGTGACGATCGCGGCCAGGGCCTCGCCGCTCCGGCCGATGCGATCGGCGTAGGTCCGCGCCCGATCGGGGAGGTCCGCCATCTTGGCCAGCAGGCCGGCAAAGCCCACCACCGCCGTAAGCGGCGTGCGGATTTCGTGGCTGACGTTGGCCAGGAGTTCGGCCCGGGCGGCGACGGCTTCGGCGGCTTCGGCGCGTCGCGCGGTGACCTCCTCCTCCAGGGCTCGCCGTTCGGTGACGTTGCGCAGGATCGTCACGACGCCGGTGACCCGCCCGTCGGCGTCGCGCAGGACCGTCGGGTTGCCCTGGGTCCAGACCCAGGATCCGTCGCCGTGCCGCAGGCGGCGCTCGTTCTCGATACCCCCGCGTGGCTCCACCCCGTCCCGCGTGGCCCGCAGCCGGTTGCGGCGCGCTTCGTTGTCGTCCGGGTGCCCGAAGTCGAAGATCTTGCGGCCGACGAGTTCCTCCGGCCGGTAGCCGAATACCACGGCCGACGGCGAGGCGTACTGGATCACGCCCTCGGCGTCGTACTGGATGATCAGGTCGCTGGCGCTTTCCGCGAGCAGGCGGTAGCGCGCCTCGCTCTGGCGAAGCCGCTCCAGTTCCTCCCGATCGAAATTCTCGTCCGTCGAAGACATGGTAAGCGGAAGGTAAAGCTGCGCCTTGACGACGAACAGGCGTCGGAAGGCCGCAGGGGGTCGGACGGTCTGGACGCCCTCAGGCCGGCCGGAGCGGGGCGGCGGCGATGATCCGCGAGGCGAACCAGAGGGCGGGCAGGATCAGCAGCGCCGAGATCGCGAACGGGGCGCCCGGCTGGATCAGCGAGAAGGCCTGTCCGGCCGCGACGGGGCCCACGATACGGGCCAGCGCCATGCCGCTCATGTTCAGGCCCAGCATCTCGCCCTGCCGGTCGGCCGGCGCCGAGCGCGAGATCAGCGCCGAAACGTTCGGGAAGCAGATCGACTGGCCCAGGCACACCAGCAGGAACCCGATCATGGCCACCGGCCAGCTTGGCGACAGGCCCTGCACGACGAGGCCGAGGCCCATGAACGCCAGGCCGCCCGTCAGGGTGCGGGCCTCGCCGAAGGCGCGCGCCAGGCGGCCGCAGAGCCAGCCCTGGAACACCGCCCCGGCCACGCCCACCAGCATGAAGGCCAGGCCGATCTCGCGCGGGCCCCACCCGAACCGCTGCTCGGTCCATAGCCCGTAGGTGGCCTCGATGCCGGCGAAGCCGATCACCACGATGAAGCTGATCATCACCACGCGGCTGATGATCGGGTGCGCGAAGCCTTCGCGCAGGCGGGCCGAGCGCACCCGGCGCACGGCCTTCGGTCGGTCGGGGCGGTGCTCGCGCACCAGCAGCACCACCGCCAGGGCCGAGGCGAGCGCGAAGCCCGCCGCCACCAGCAGCGGCAGCTGGAATCCCAGGGCGCCGCGGCTGGGCTGGGCCAGCAGGCCGCCGATCGCCGGACCGGTGGAGAAGCCGGCGCTGAACGCCGCGCCCATGATCCCCATGCGGCCCGCCCGCCGCTCGGGCGGCGTGATGTCGGCCAACGCCCCCTGGAGCGTCGAGATGTTGCCGGCGAAGAGGCCATTCAGGAACCGGATCGCGAAGGCCGCGGCGATGTTCGGCGCGAAGGCCAGGGCGGCGTAGCTGACGCCGACCATGGTGATGGTCACGATCAGCACGGGCTTGCGGCCGATGCGGTCCGACAGCTTCCCCCAGAACGGCTCGCCCAGGAACTGGCCGACCGAGAAGGCGGAGAACAGCAGCGTCACCTGCCACGCCGGCGCGTCGAACGCCTGCGCGAAGAAGGGCAGCAGCGGGATCACCAGGCCGAAGCCGGCGATCATCAGGTAGATCACCGTCAGCAGGACGATCAGCGCGCGGCGCTCTTCCGCCAGGGTCATGGCTGTCCGCCTGCCGGCTGGGCCGCGCGCCAGACCTTCGCCCGCCGACCGGCGCTGATCGACAGGAAGATGGCGGGGATGACGAACGCCGCGCCCTGGAAGAACGGGCCGTTGATCGAGATGCTGGCGAAGCTGAGACCCGCGCAGAAGGGCCCCACCACGCGCGCCAGGGCGCCCATGGCGTTGTTGAGCCCGAGGATCTGGCCCTGCCGATAGGGGTCCGCGGTCTCCGAGATCAGCGCACTGACGTTGGGCCAGGCCACCGACTGCCCCATGGCCGACAGGCTCATCAGGGCGATCGTCATCGGTCCGCCGGTCGAGAATGGCTGCAGGCCGATGCAGACCACCGTGATCGCCATGCCGACCGCCAGCATGGTCGCCTGGCCGAACCGTTCGGACAGGGGCCCCGTCAGCAGGAGCTGGGTGCACGCCGAGGCGACGCCCACGAACATGAACGCCCAGCCGATCTCGCGCGGGCCCCATCCATAGCGGTCCTGCGCCCACAGCCCGAAGATCGACTCGATGCCCGTGAAAGCGAAGCCGACCAGGAAGGTGACCAGCATCAGGCGCCCGATCACCGGGTGCCGTGCGGCCTCGCCGGTCGCCACCCACCGGCTCGGGCGGTAGGTCGCGCCCTTGTCCCGCTGGCGGCTCTCCTTGATGAACAGCGCGATCGCCAGCGCCGAACTGCCGAACAGGCTCGCCGAGATGAACAGGGGCAGCTGGAAGCCCACATGGCCGAGCGACGGCTTGGCGAAGACGCCGCCCAGCCAGGGGCCGACGATCAGGCCCACGTTCCAGGCCGCGCTCATCCAGCTCATGGAACGGGTGCGGCGCTCGGCCGGCGTCACGTCGGCGATGTAGCCCTGGATGATCGAGCCGTTGCCCGAGAACAGGCCGCCGCACAGGCGGATGAAGAACGCCGCCCAGGCGTTGGGCGCGAACGCCAGCGCCAGGTAGCAGAGCCCGTTGGCGCAGATCGTGGAGATGAGCAGCGGCTTGCGGCCGTATTTGTCCGACAGCCGCCCCCAGAACGGCTCGCCGAAGAAGGTGCCCACCGAGAAGGCCGAGAAGATCAGCGCGATCTGCCACGCCGGCGCATCGAACGACTTGGCGTAGAAGGGCAGCAACGGGACGATGATCCCGAAGCCGAGCATGTTCAGGAAGATCAGGCCGATGAGCGACAGCGCCGCCCACGGCGGCGGGGTCGCCTGCCTGGGCGGCGTTTCTGACATGGACGGCGAATTAGGCGCGCTGGCCGCTCGCGGCAAGCCTTGCGGCGCCGGCGCCACACAGATCGCTGTTCACCGTTGGCGTGCGGCCACACCTTCCGGGCCGCGCCTGGCCTAGGGGTTCTGCTTCTTCAGCTCGGTTCGGAACGCGGCTTCGGTCTTGGCGTAGAACGCCTTGCAGCCCTGGGGGTCGACGAAGGCGTCGGCCTTGCCGGCGTCCAGCGCCTTCTTCTTGGCCTGCATGCCGTAGAACGAGGCGTGCGAGCCGAGGAACACCTCGCAGGGCAGGGCCTTCCAGGTGGCGAAGCTCTTCTCGAACTGGGCGGTCTGGCCGGGCCAGGTCTCGACCTTGCCGATCCTGTAGCCGGGCAGGACCGTCGACGAGCAGTGGACCAGGGCCTGGCGCGTCTTGCCGGCCACCGTCACGGGGAAGGTCCAGGTGGTGCAGCCCGCCGTGTGCCCGCCGGTGATGTGGGCGGTCAGGGTCCAGCCGCCCAGCTTGACCTGCTGGCCGTCCTTCAGCGTCACGGCCACCGGGACCGGCTCGTAGTAGAACCGCTCGGCCTTGAGCAGCGGATCCCCACGTCCGCCAGCGGCGATCACCGCCCCGTCCGCGGCGCTGGCGTAGAGCTTGGCGCCCGGCGCGGCCTTCGCGATCGCCGCCAGGCCCGCGGCGTGGTCGAAGTGCTGGTGGGTGTTGAGCAGGATCTTCACCTGCGACGGGTCGAAGCCCAGCGTGCGGATGTTGGCGACGATCTGCTTGCCGGTCTCGGCGTCGCCGCCGTCCAGCTGGATCAGGCCCGCCTTGGTGACGATCAGGTAGGCGGCGTAGTCGGCCGAGCCGACGTAATAGAGGCCTTCGCCGATCTTGAACGGCGGGTAGGGGGCGTCGCCCGGATCGGCGGCGAGGGCCCCCGACGCGAAAACGGCCGCCGAGAGGGCGACCGCTCCGAAAATCCGAAAATGCGTCAGGCTCACCGCGGCGCCAGGATCATGATCATCTGACGACCTTCCATCCGCGGCTCGTACTCGACCTTGGCGACCGGCTCGAAGTCGGCCTTCACCTTCTGGAGCAGCTTCATCCCCAGTTCCGGGTGGGCCAGCTCGCGGCCGCGGAAGCGCAGGGTGATCTTCACCTTGTCGCCTTCCTCGAAGAAGCGGTTCATCGACCGCGCCTTCACCTCGTAGTCATGGCTGTCGATGTTGGGGCGGAGCTTGATCTCTTTGATCTCCACCACCTTCTGCCGCTTGCGCGCCTCGTTCTTCTTCTTCTGCTCCTGGAACTTGAACTTGCCATAGTCCAGGATCTTGCAGACGGGCGGATCCGCGTTGGGGACGATCTCGACAAGGTCGAGTCCGGCTTCTTCGGCGGCCTCGATGGCGGCCGAAGTCGGCATCACGCCCTGTTTCTCGCCGTGCTGGTCGATCAGCAGGACGCGAGGGACGCGGATATCTTCGTTCATGCGCGGCCCTTCCTTGACGGGCGGCGCTTGCATGGGGCGGCGAATAGGCAGTGCTCCGGGCTGTTGAAACGCAAAAAACGCCGGGACGCGAGAAGCGCTCCGATCGTCTGATCAGTATATGACCAACGGGCCCCTTCGTATCAACCCGCAGCGGTGGCCGGGACCAAAGAATTGACCGCCTGCGCCACCTGCGCCACAGGCAGGTCGGCTAGGTTGTCCGACCGCAGGATGGCCACGCGGCCCCGCGGCGCCGACAGCGCCGGGTCGGAGGCCTTGGAGAACAGCACGATCGTGGGCGCGCCGGCCGCGGCCGCCAGGTGGAGCGGGCCGGTGTCGTTGCCGACCGCCAGCGCCGCCTTGGCGCCCAGCATGGCGACGGAGGCGAAGTCGGTGCGGCCGGTCAGGTCGCGGGCTCGCGGCGCGGCGCGCTGTATCGCGTGCGCCAGGTCGGTCTCCTGCGGGCCGCCGATGACCACGATGTCGAACCCGCGCGCGTAGAGGATGCGGGCCAGCTCGGAATACTTCTCGACCGGCCAGCGCTTCTCAGGGCGGTGCGCCGAACCGCCGGGGACGAACATCACATAGGGCCTGGGCTTGTTCGAGCCCGGCACCGGGCGCTCGGGCGGCGCCGCCTTCAGCACCCACGACAGGTCGGGCGGCGGCGCGGCGCCGGGCTCGGTGGGCGCGTCGGGCCAGATGCCGGCGTACATCAGCTGGTCGGCCTGCCGCTCGAGGGTGTGCATGCCGTTCCGCAGCGTGTTGCCATGGGGCAGGGAGCAGCCCAGCGCGATCCCCGACCAGGCCGGCGGGTTCGGCCGCAGGATCTGGAAGATGCGGTTCGACTGCGAGGAGGTCTGGAGGTCGTAGACCCGGTCGTAGCCGGCGGCCTTGAGCCGCTTGCGCAGGGCCATCCAGTCGCGGAAGCTCTCGGGCCGGCCCCCGGTGTCGACCGCGTTGAAGTAGGGGCAGATCCTGGCCAGCGCCTCGAAGGGCGGCGTGGTCAGCAGCGTGATGTGCGCCTTCGGGTGGGCCTGGCGAATCCGCTTCATCGCCGCCAGCGCCAGGACGAAGTCGCCCAGCGCCGACAGCTTGATCACCAGGATGCGCTCCATCTGCCGCGGCATCAGGCGCGCGCCTCCAGGATGTGTTCGTAGGCCGCCAGGGTGGCCGCGCACATGGCGTCGGCGGAATAGAGCTGGCGGGCCCGGTTGCGGCCGATCTCGCCCATGTCCGCCCGCTTGCCGGGGCCCAGGTCGATGGCGCGCGCCAGCGCCGCGGCCCAGGCCTCGGCGTCGTCGACCGGCGCCAGCCAGCCCGTGACCTCGTTGACCACGGTCTCGGTGACGCCGCCGTGGTCCGAGGCGATCACCGGGCGGCCCATCGCCTGCGGCTCGACCGCCGCGCGCCCGAAGCTCTCCGGCACGCTCGTGGGCAGGATCGCGAAATCGGCCAGCAGATAGGCGGCCGGCATGTCGTCGCAGTGGCCGACGATCTTCACCACGTCGTCCAGGCCCGCCGCGTCGATCGCGGCCTGCACCTCGGCCGCATAGCCCGTGCGGCCCTGGTCGTCGCCGGCGAACAGGATCTGGAAGTCGCGGCGGCCTTGCGCGACCAGGCGGCGCGCGGCCTCGACGATCATCAGGTGGCCCTTGATGCGGGTCAGGCGGCCCGCCAGCAGGATGCGGGTCCGGCCGTCCGCCCCGACGCCCCAGGCGTGGCGCAGGTCGTCGATCCGGTTGGCGGTCACGAACCCGGGGTCGAAGCGGTCGAGGTCCACGCCGCGCGGAATGGTCACCACCTTGGCGGGATCGACATGGTGCTCGGCCAGCACGTGGTCGCGCGTGTACTCGGAATTGGCGATCACCAGATCGCCCCGCGTCATCACCGCGTTGTACCAGCGCTTCAGGCCCGACCTGGCCTTGTAGACGCCGTGATAGGTGGCCACGAACGGCGTGCCCGTCGCGTGCGCCGCCCACAGGGCCGAGAAGGCCGGCGCGCGGCTCCGCGCATGGACGATCGAAACCTTCTCCTGGCGGATCAGCGCCACCAGCCGCGCGGCGTTGCCCAGCATCACCAGCGGGTTCTTGGTCTGGACGGGCATCTGGGCCATGCGCCCGCCGTCGGCCTCGAGCCGGGCGGTCATGCGCCCGCCGCGCGTGGCGACCAGCGCCGTGCCGCCGGCGCGGACCACGGCCTGGGCCACGTCGATGGTGCTTTGCTCGGCCCCGCCGGTTTCCAGTTCCGGGACCACCTGCAGCAGGGTGAAGTCGGGAGGCAGCGACACGGGGCTTCTCTAAACTGGTTCGTCCCGAACTGCTAAGAGGCGCGCATGAGCGAAACGAACGGATTCCTGGACCGCCCCGACGGCGAAAGGATGGCGTGGCGGCGCGTCGACGGCGCGGGCCCCACGGTGGTCTGGCTGGGGGGCTTCAAATCCGACATGACCGGGACCAAGGCCCAGGCCCTGGCCGACTGGGCGCTGACCTCGGGCCGCGCCTTCCTGCGCTTCGACTACTTCGGCCACGGCGAGTCCTCGGGCGACTTCGCCAGGGGCACGATCAGCCGCTGGCGCGACGACGCGCTCGCCGCCCTCGACGAACTGGCGCCGGGCGAGGTGATCCTGGTGGGCTCGTCCATGGGCGGCTGGATCGCCTGCCTCGCCGCCCTGGCGCGGCGCGAACGGATGAAGGCGATGGTGCTGATCGCCCCGGCCCCCGACTTCACCGAGAAGCTCATGGGCCCCGAGATCCCGCCCGAGGGCCGTGCCGCCCTCGCCGCCGACGGCGTGTGGCTGCGGCCGTCCGAATACGGCGATCCCTATCCGATCACCCAGGCCCTGCTCGACGACGGCGCGCGCTGGTCGATCCTCGGCGGCGAGCCGATCCCGATCGAGGTTCCCGTGCGCGTGCTCCAGGGCGGCGACGATCCCGACGTGCCCTGGCGCCATGCCCTGGAGTTGGCGATGACCCTGAAGGGCGACGACGTGGTCTTCACCCTGGTCCGCGACGGCGACCACCGCCTCTCGCGCCCGCAGGACATCGCCCGCCTGCTGGCGGCCGTGGACGAGGTGGCCTGAACCCGGGTTGGGCGCGCGCCGCGGGCGGAAAACCGCTCCGCACCTCTCCTCGACGCGCTCAGGCCGCGTCCAACGCCCGGCTCACGTCGCGGCCCAGGTCGCCGGCGCCTTCCAGGCCCACGCTCATCCGCACCCAGCCCTCGGTCAGGCCGATCTCCAGCCGCTCGGCCTCGGGCATCGAGCGGTGGGTGGTGGTGCAGGGGTGCGTGGCCATCGACTTGGCGTCGCCCAGGTTGTTGGAGATGTCGACGATCTCCAGCTTGTCGAGGAACCGCCAGGCCGCGGCCCGGTCGCCCAGGTCGAAGGCGACGACGTTGCCGCCGCCGCTCATCTGGTTGGCGATGATCGCGGCCTGCGGGTGGTCGGGACGGCCCGGATAGATCGTCTTCCTCACCTTGGCGTGGGCGGCGATCAGGTCGGCCAGCTTGCCCGCCGTCTCGGTCTGGCGCCGGACCCGCAGCTCCAGCGTCTCCAGCCCCTTCAGCAGCACCCAGGCGTTGAACGGCGACAGCGCCGGCCCCAGGTGGCGGGCCATGTCCTTGTAGGCCTCGGTCATCAGCTCCGCGCCGCCCAGGATGGCCCCGCCCAGCACCCGGCCCTGGCCGTCGATGTGCTTGGTGGCCGAATAGACGACCACGTCCGCGCCCAGGGCCAGGGGCTTCTGGAAGATCGGCGTGGCGAAGACGTTGTCCACCACCAGCTTCGCGCCGGCGGCGTGGGCGATCTCGGCCACCGCGCCGATGGCCGTCACCTCCAGCAGCGGGTTGGCCGGGCTCTCCACCAGGAAGGCCCGCGTGTTGGGCCGGACGGCCGCCTTCCAGGCGTCGAGGTCGGTGGCGTCGACGTAGGTGGTCTCGATCCCGTACCGGGGCAGCCAGTTCGAGACGATCCAGCGGCACGAGCCGAACAGCGCGCGGCCCGCCACTAGGTGGTCGCCGGCCTTCAGCAGGCCCATCAGCGCCAGGTGCACCGCCGCCATGCCCGACGCCGTGGCGCGGCACTGCTCGGCGCCTTCCAGCAGCGCCAGCCGGTCCTCGAACATCTGGGTCGTGGGGTTGCCGAAGCGCTGGTAGATGAAGCCCGGCGCGTCGCCCGCGAAACGGGCGTCGGCGCTGGCCGCGTCGTCGTAGGCGAAGCTCTGGGTGAGGAACAGCGCCTCGGAGATCTCGCCATACCCCGTGCGCATCATGCCGCCGCGCACCGCCCGGGTCTCGATCTCCCAATCGCGCGGATCTTCCGCCATGACGGCCTCCTTCGGCAAACAGGACGCCGCTTGAACGGCAGGGGCGCCGCCCCGTCAAGGTCCGCTTGGCCGCGAGCGGCGCCTGAGGCCTTGCAACACCCGCGTTCTGCGCTAAGGCTTCGCCGCCCATGAGCGATTTCCCCGTTCCGGGCATCCTGCCCTGCCAGTCCATCGAAGCCCTGATCGCGGCCGGCGCGATCACCTCCGCCACGCCGTGGGAGGACGACCAGGTCCAGCCCGCCAGCCTCGACCTGCGCCTCGCCGGCAAGGCCTGGCGCGTGCGCGCCTCGTTCCTGCCCAGGCACGGGACCGTGCGCCAGCGGATCGCCGAGGTGGCCATGCACGAGCTCGATCTCACGGGCGGCGGCGCGGTGCTGGAGCGCGGCTGCGTCTACATCGCCGAGCTGCAGGAGCGGGTGAAGCTGCCCAAGGGCGTCTCGGCGCGGGCCAATCCCAAGAGCTCCACGGGCCGGGTCGACGTGTTCGTGCGCGTCATCACCGACTACGGCGACGCCTTCGACGACGTGGACGAGGGCTACGAGGGGCCGCTCTACATGGAGATCGCGCCCCAGACCTTCTCGGTGCTGGTGCGGTCGGGCACACGCCTCAATCAGCTGCGCCTCAAGGCCGGCGTGCCCGAGCGCCTGCGGATCGAGAGCGTCGGCGTCGACCTGACGGGCGAGGTCGCCGGCTTCCGCGGCCGCCGCCACGCCGGCGTCGTCGATCTCGACCACGAGGACGGCCACGATCCGCGCGACTTCTGGGAGCCGTTGATCCCGCGGGGCGGCCAGCTCCTGCTCGATCCCGGCGAATTCTACATCCTGGCCTCGAAGCAGCCGGTGGAGATCCCGGTGCTGGAGGCGGCCGAGATGACGCCCATCGACCCGTCGGTGGGCGAGTTCCGCGTCCACTACGCCGGCTTCTTCGATCCCGGCTTCGGCACCGACGAGGCGCACGGCAAGGGCTCCAAGGGCGTGCTCGAGGTGCGCAGCCACGAGACGCCGTTCATCCTGGAGGACGGCCAGACGGTGGCCCGGCTGGTCTACGAGCCGCTGACCGAGCGGCCGACCCGCCTCTACGGCGACCTCGGCTCCCACTACCAGCGCCAGGGCCTGAAACTCTCCAAGCACTTCAAGGTCTGGGGCGAGTAGGCCGATCAACGAAGCCCGACATTTGTCCAGCGTCCTTGACAGGCCTGATATGTCATGTTTCCTTGTCATCAAGACAAGGAGACGCGACATGAGCGGTCCATCTCGACTTCACCGCAACCTCTTGATCGGCGTCGTGTGTTTCGCGGGCCTCGCCGTGGCGATGGTGCTGACGCTGCGCATCGGCGTCGCCATGGGCTGGAGCCAGCCCGCGCGCATCATCGCCGGCACGGCCGGCGCCGCGGCGCTCGTCCTCCTGTGGGGGCTCTTCGCCATCCGGCTCAACCGGTCGATGGACGAATACCAGCGCTGGCGCGAGCAACGCGCCTGGTATGTGGGCGGCCTGGCCGGGCTCCTGCTGTCGGTGCCGGCGTATGCTTTCGTGGGCCTGGGCGGCCTGCACTGGCTGTTCCCCGCGACGGATGCGGGCCCGGCCGCCGCGCGGGCCTTCTCCAGCGGCTACATGCTGGCGCTGTTCATGCCGACGGCGGGCGCCGTGATCTACGGCCTCTGGACGCGGCTTGCCCGGCGATGAAGAACCGCCTGAAGGTGCTTCGCGCCGAGCGCGACTGGAGCCAGGGCGACCTGGCCGACCGGCTGGGCGTCTCGCGCCAGAGCGTCAACGCCATCGAGACGGGCAAGTACGATCCCAGCCTGCCGCTGGCCTTCCGTATCGCCCGGCTGTTCGCGCTGCCGATCGAGCAGATCTTCGAGGACGGGAACGCGGGCCCTTAGTCCCGGCCGGCGCAGGCGTTAGGGGCCTGCGGCTTCCAGGCGATCCGTCGCAGCTCCGACCCGTTCCACCGGAGGAGCGCGAAGCAGAAGCCGGGCCCGCCGTTGATGACGTCCGGCCAGCCGTCGGCCCCGCGGGTCGACTGGAACTCCGGAATGCCGGGGCTGTCGAACACCTTGCGCCAGGTTCCGTTGGCTTGCTTGGCGACCACCACATATCCCGTGCCGGTGTTGCCGTAGCAGAAGGTCCCGGCGTCGGTGACCACGGCGTCCGGCCGTCCGTCGCCGTTCAGGTCGTTGAACTCGATGGTGGCCTCCGTCGACTTGTCGCAGGCCGGGTGCCTGCCGCGCACGGCGGGGAAGCCGGCCGCCTTGAACGCCGCTTCCTTGTCGGCCGCGCTGACGGCCATCGGCTTGGGCGGGCCGGCGGAAGGCGGCGCGGCGGGGGGCGGCGGCGCGGCGGCGGTCGTCGTCCCGCATCCCTTGCTCATCAGGTATTCGCGCCCGTTCCAGGTCCAGGTCGGCTGGCAGCCGCCGCCCTCCAGGCTCAGGTCGCGCCAGCCGTTGGTCTGGGTCTTCAGCAGCATCAGCCGCCCGCGTCCCCTGGCGACCGCCCGCCAGCGCCCCGTGGCGTCGCGCTCGAGGATCGAGAAGGATTCGCCCGTGCCGCCATAGCAGACGGGATCGATCTCGGCGGCCACGGCCTCGGGCCGGCGGTCGCCGTTCAGGTCGACGAAGGCGAAGCGCGGCTGGGCGGGCCGGCCGCAGCTGTTGACCGCCTGGGTCCCGCGCATGGTGAAGCCCGCCGCCCCGGCGAGCTGCATGGCTTCCTGGGGCGAGATGCGGCCCTGGGCCGCCGCCGCGCCGGCCGCGGCCAGAGCCGCCAGCCCCGCCGCTACGCTGAAACGCCAACCGCGCATGGCCGGCGTCAGGCCGCCTGCGGCTTCTTGTAGATCGACCGCTTCGGCGCCTCCATCACCCGCCGCATCATCGGGACGAAGGCCTCGAGCGGCATGGTGTCGTAGGCGGGATCGAACGAGTTCTGGTCGTACAGGTGGCAGAACTGGGCCGTGTATTCGAACCACGGATGGCCGCGGAACTGTTCGCGCATGTCGCGATCCAGGCCGATATAGTGGAAGAAGTAATAGCCCTGGAAGATCCCGTGGTGCTCGAGCATCCAGTGGTTCTGCTCCGAGACGTAGGGCTTCAGGATCGCCGCGCCCAGCTCGGCGTGGCTGGCCGGCAGCAGGATGTCGCCGATGTCGTGCAGCAGGGCGCAGACCACATATTCCTCGTCGCGCCCGTCGCGGTGGGCCCGGGTGGCGGTCTGCAGCGAATGCTCCAGCCGGTCCACATTGAACCCGCCGTGATCGCCCTTCAGCAGCATCAGGTGGGCCAGGATGCGGTCCACATGCTCGCCGCGGTGGGCGGCGGCCGCGCGGCCGATCGCGGCCCAGTCCTCCGCCGTGCCCTCGGTCATCGCGCAGAACCTCGCCCGGTCCTGCGCGTCCTTGCTCAGCATCTCGCCGTCGGCCATCGCCCCGTGTCCTCGCCTATCGTGTTCGACGAATGGTGCGCCCCCGCCGGCGTCCGGGTCAACGCGCCCGAGGTTGAATCTCGCCAGGTTTGACGGGCCGCACGCCGACCGCTGATATCCGGGCACGTCCGCAACAAGGACGATTCGGGGAAGGCAACATGTCGGTCGAGCTTCAGATCCTGGTGTGCGCCGTGGCGCTCACGCTCATCCAGATGCTGGTCGCCGTGGCCGGCTCGTTCAGCCAGTCCAGCCTGCCGGTGCTCGTGGGCAACCGCGACGGCATGGCCGAGTATCCCGGCTGGGCCGGACGCGCGCACCGCGCCCACCGCAACATGCTGGAGAGCCTCGTCCTGTTCGCCGCGCTCGTGCTGGTCGCCCATGCGGCGGGCCGCGAGAACGCCATGACGGCGCTGGGCGCCCAGCTCTTCATCTGGGGCCGGGCCGCCTATGCGGTGATCTATGTGGTCGGGCTTCCGTGGGTGCGTACGGCGGCCTGGGCCGTGGCCCTGGCGGGCGTGGTGCTGATCCTCGCCCAGCTGTTCTGAGGCCCGACGCCTCCGGCGTCCCGCGCCTTGAGGGGCGGCCCGGGACGAGCTAAAGGGATCGCCCCCGGGGCGGCGCCCGCCGTCGCCCCGACGGCGCGGGTGTAGTTCAGAGGTAGAACGTCAGCTTCCCAAGCTGAATGTCAGGGGTTCGATTCCCCTCACCCGCTCCAGGTCCCCCATCGCCGCCCCGCACGTCCCGGCTTTTCCGCAGCCGTGTCGCAGTTCTGTTGCAGTTTTGAGTCTTGTTGCGGGCGGCGAGGGTAGAGATGGCGAAGCGTTTGAAGGGGTCCGCGCCCGAGCGTCCGCGGAGCGCGCCGGCGCGGAAGGCCGAGACCGAGCTGACCTGCTACGTGCACGAGGGCTGGGCGCCGCGGATCGTCCCGGCCTCGTCCCGGCGCGGCTGGATGGACGCCACGCCGGAGAGCTACGCCTACCGCTGCCTGCCGCTGTCGATCGCCAATTCGCACGGCTGGGAGGTGCTCAGCCCCTGCGGCTTCTCGGCGTGCTGGCGCGGCGACATCGGCACGGGTTCGGTCGAGATCGTGCCCGACAAGGGCGCCGACCCGCGCAAGCTGCCGGAATCCCTGTTCGGCAACGGCGTCATCACCTTCCACGTCGACGGGGTGATCCGCACGTCCGAGGGCTGGAACCTGTGGGTCGGCGGGCCGCCGAACGGGATCAAGGACGGCATCGCGCCGCTGGCCGGCGTCATCGAGACCGACTGGTCGCCCTACACCTTCACGATGAACTGGCGCTTCACCCGGCCGGACGTTTGGATCCGGTTCGAGGAGAACGAGCCGTTCTGCTTCTTCTTCCCCACCCCGCGCGGGGTGGTCGACGGGCTGAAGCCCGAACTGCGGCCGATGGAGGACAATCCCGAGCTGCTGCAATCCTACGACGGCTGGAGCGCCGCCCGCGCCGCCTTCCAGGAATGGGTCCACCGCACCAACCCCAAGGCGCCCTCCGACCAGTGGCAGAAGCTCTACTACCGGGGCCTGCACCCGCAGGGCCAGCGCGGCGCGCCCGATCACGAGACCAAGCTGCGCCTGTCGCCGTTCCGCCAGACCGGCTCGCGGCGGGTCTGCCCGGTCGATCACACGGCAGGCGGGCGGAAGCCGCGCTGAGGGGGCCGCCCGTCAGACCTCCACCACCGCCTTGCCCACGGGCATCAGCGCCAGGCCGGCCAGCTTCACGTGCTGCCAGGCGAAGGGGATGCCGATGATCGTCACCGCCAGCGCCGCGGCGATCAGGATGTGATGCAGCGCCAGCCACCAGCCGGCCAGCACCAGCCACAGGATGTTGAGGCACCCGCTGCTGACGCCGGGATCGCGGTCGACCACCACCTTGCCGAACGGCCAGTAGCTGAAACCCGCGATGCGGAAGGCCGCGGGCGTCCACGGCATGCCGATGACGGTGATCGCCAGGATCACGCCGGCGATCAGCCAGGCCGTGCCCGAGATCCAGCCGCCGAGGATGAACCACAGGATGTTGAGCAGCAGCCGGATCATTCCGACCGCTCCGCCCGGCGCGCTTCGCGCATCTCCCGCAGGATCGTGCGCAGATTGCTCTTCACTTCTTCCTGCTCCTCGTGCGTCCAGGCGTCGGAATCGACGATCAGCCGGGCCGCCACCAGGCCCGCCAGCAGGATGTTGAACACCCAGGCGGCCACCATCAGCAAGCCGGCGATGACGCGCGCGGGCAGCGTCTCGGGCGAGAGGTCGCCATAGCCGGTGGTCGTCACCGTCGCCACGCCCCACCACAGCGAGTCGGCCAGGTCCCAATGTTCGAAGCGGCCGACGCCCAGCGAGCCGCCGAGGAAGGCCGCCAGGTAGAGGCCCCCCACCTCGGGGATGGTGTCGAGGAGATTCGGAATCCGGAGCTTCATCGAAAGGGGCCCCCCGCTGAGTCTGCTCGCGTGTCGACGCCCATACTCAGGGGCCGCTCCGCGAAAATCCATGGCTCGCCGCCGCGCGCGCTTTTCCGACGTTCGCATCCCCTTGCGCCGAGTGCGGCCGAAGCATCGCGTCGCGAACTATTTTTCCTACATGGCGTGGCTTTCCGACAACGGAATCAGAAGCGTCACAATTCTGCGGGGGAGGCGTCACAAAGGACCCCTAAGTGTCCGAGCCCAGGGCGGGGCTGGGAGCTGAAATTCTCCGGCGAAGCCGTTCGTCCGCGCGACATCGCGCGCCTGGTTCGAAGCCGTTGGAGAGACCCAAGATGACCGGCCATACGCTGAAGACATTCCTCCTGTCCGCCGCCGCGGCTGTGGCGCTGGCCGGTTGTGACGGAGCGTCCGACATTTCGTCGCCCGGGACCGGCGGCAACGTCACCATCAACAACCCGTCCACGCCCTCGACGCCGACCACGCCGACGACCCCGAGCGGCACGGTCACGCCGGCGTCGGGCTGCCCGACCATCGCCGATCCTCAGGGCCTGAAGGACGACGGCACGATCACCGGCCCGACGGGCACGTGGCGCGTCTGCAGCCTGCCCTCGCGCATCAACAAGTCGATCACCCTGACCAAGATCGCCGGCCTGCTCTACCAGCTGCCGGGCCGCGTCGACGTCGGCACGGACGGCGGCTTCACCAAGGGCTCGTCGGACACCAACGTCACCCTGACGATCGAGCCGGGCGTCATCGTCTACGGCGGCACGGGCGTGTCCTGGCTGGCGGTCAACCGCGGCAACAAGATCAACGCCGTCGGCACCGCGACCAAGCCGATCATCTTCACCAGCCGCGACAACATCCTCGGCCTCAACACCGAGACCTCGCAGGGCCAGTGGGGCGGCGTCGTGCTCATGGGCCGCGGCAAGGTCACTGACTGCACCACCGGCTCGACCGCCGCCGGCACCTGCGAACGCCAGACCGAAGGCGCGGTTGATCCCGCGGTGTTCGGCGGCGCCGACAGCGCCGACAGCAGCGGGACGATGTCGTACGTCCAGATCCGCTACTCGGGCTACGTCCTGAGCGGCAACATCGAACTGCAGTCGCTGACCACCGAGGGCGTCGGCTCGGGCACCAAGCTCGACCACATCATGAGCTACAACAGCTCGGACGACGGTTCGGAGCACTTCGGCGGCTCGCCGCAGATGACCTACTACATCGCGGTCGGCGCCGACGACGACAGCCTGGACGTCGACACGGGCGCCCAGATGAACGTCCAGTACGCCCTGCTGCTCCAGCGTCCGGGCAAGGGCGACGCCCTGAACGAGATCGACTCGAACGGCTTCGAAACCGACACGCCGCGGACGAAGCTTCAGATGTCGAACTTCACGATGATCCAGAGCCAGGTCAGCAGCAACAACGAGGCGGCCGACCAGGCGGCGGTGCTCTACCGCGGCAACGCCGACGTCACGCTGGTCAACAGCATCATCTACACCCCGAACAACGAGTGCATCCGCATGAACGGCTCGGGCACGACGCCGGCCACGCTGACGGCGCGCTCGGTGGTGATGACCTGCAACTCGACCAAGTACATCGGCACCGGCAGCTACACGGCCGCCCAGGTGCAGACGATGTTCGGCGCGGGCTCGAACAACAACAAGGACGACTTCACCTCCACGCTCTCGAGCCTGTTCGTGAACGGCTCCAACGAGACGGGCGTCGTGGCGTTCGACCAGTCCACGCTCGGCTCCTTCTTCGCCAAGACGACCTACGTCGGCGCCGTGAAGGACGCGAACGACACCTGGTGGCAGGGCTGGACCTGCAACAGCGACGCCGCGAACTTCGGCTCCGGCAACTCCGGCGCCTGCTCCTCGCTGCCGACCACCTAACCAGCCGCTGACTTTGTCGGAGGGGGGCGGCCGGCGACGGCGGCCCCCCTTTTCACCAGCTTGCCACTCCAAGGGGGTCGGAAATGATCACGCGGCGGCTCACTTCGTTACTGCTGCTTTCCACCGCACTCAGCCTGCCGACGTTGGCCTACGGCGCCGACCAGCCCACGTCTCCGGCCGCGGCCTCAGCCGCCCAGCCGGCGTCCGCCGCCGCGCAGGAACAGCCCGAGGTTTCGATCCCCGGCGTCGCCGAAGTCGTGGTCACCGGCGCGCGCGCCAACGTCGTCCAGTCCACCTCCCAGGTGCTCTCGGTCCTGTCGACGGAAGAGATCAAGCGGAGCGGCGAGGGCAATATCGCCGGCGCGCTGACCCACCTCAGCGGCCTCAGCCTGGTCGGCAGCGGCTACGTCTATGTGCGTGGTCTTGGCGACCGCTACTCGCTGGCCCTGCTCAACGGCTCTCCGCTTCCGAGCCCCGAACCCCTCAAGCGCGTCGTGCCGCTCGACCTGTTCCCGAGCAGCATCATTTCGTCGGCCCTGGTGCAGAAGAGCTACTCGCCCAACTTCCCGGGCGAGTTCGGCGGCGGCGTGATCAACCTGACCACCCGTTCGATCCCGGCCGAGGGCTTCGTCACCATCGGCGGCTCCGTGTCGGCCGACACCGCCACGACCAACCGGTTCGGCTACACCTACTACGGCAGCAAGACCGACTGGACCGGCTACGACAACGGCCAGCGCGACATCCCCTCCGCGCTCGGGGCCTTCCTCGCGAGCGGCGAACGCATCAGCTCGGGCAAGGTCGACACGGTCCCGATCGCCAGCCAGCTGGTCAACAGCCGCAACGCCGTCCTGCAGGGCTGGAACCACCTGCCGGCCAACTCCTCGGTCAACCTCGCCGGCGCCAAGTCGTTCGAGATGGGTTCGTACAACCTCGGCCTGATCGCCGCGGCCGGCTACAGCAACAAGTATCAGACCCGCGACGCCATCAACCAGACGTCGCTGCAGGGCGATCTCGAGGACCTGGAGTCCGACTTCCACCGGGTGACCACCGACCAGCGGGTCATCGTCAACGCCCTGCTGGGCGCGGCGGTCGAATTCGGTGAGTCCAACGAGAACAAGATCCGCTTCACGAACGTCTACGTCCACGACACCATCAAGCACTCGCGGCTGGGCCTGGGTAACCGCCACGGCACCACCGTCGACTACATGCAGCAGGACACCGCCTGGTACGAGCGGCAGCTGTTCGACACCCAGGTCGTGGCTGAGTTCAAGCCGACCGAGAACCTGTCCGTCGACCTGCGCGGCAGCTACGCAAAGACCAAGCGCGAGGCGCCCTTCGAGCTGTCGTTCGAGTATGTGCGCACGAACGTGGCGTCCGACCCGTTTGGCCAGTACTTCATCAATCGGCTGAACAACGGCAACAACGGCGACGCGCAGGTCAGCTTCTCCGACCTCAACGAGCGTCTGTGGTCCGGCGGCGCGGACGTGTCCTACAAGGTCTCGCCCGACCTTTCGTTCACGGTCGGCTACGCCTACGCCGACACCCGGCGCACCAGCTCGCGCCGCGACTTCCAGTTCCAGGCGCCCAGCGACTTCCCGGGCGGCGTCGACATGTTCCGGCCGGATCTGCTCCTGCAGCCGTCGATCATCAGCAACTTCGGCGTCACCCTGATCGACATCAACGAAGGCAGCCCGGCCTTCCTGGCGACCCTGAAGAACCACGCCGGCTACGCCAAGGTGAACGGCCGGCTGTTCGACTCGCTGAAGTTCGACGTGGGCGTCCGCTACGAGACGGCCAAGGAACAGGTCGCCCCGATCGAGGTGTTCAACACGCCGGGCGCCTCGACCGCGGCCACGAGCCTCGACAAGGACTACTGGCTGCCCGCCGCCACCCTGACCTGGGAGATCCAGCCCGGGATGCAGCTGCGCGGGAACCTGTCCAAGACCCTGGCGCGGCCCCAGTTCCGCGAGCTGATCTACCAGTTCTATTTCGACCCGGACAACAACCGCACCTACCGCGGCAACCCGCTGCTGGTGGACAGCGAACTGACCAACGCCGAGGTCCGCTACGAGTGGTACTTCGGCGGCGACCAGCGCGTCTCGGCCGCCGGCTTCTACAAGAAGATCGACAACCCGATCGAATCCTTCGTCTCGGGCGAGTCCTTCACCACCAGCTTCGCCAACGCGCCCAAGGCCAACCTCTACGGCGTCGAGCTGGAGGCCCAGAAGACCTTCGATCTCGATTTCTGGGGAGGCGACTTCTGGGCCAGCCGGCGCTTCCGGGTGGGCGGCAACTACACCTACTCGAAGTCGGAGCTGAAGGTCTCCGCCAACGATCCCGTGGCGGTCTTCGCCTCGAGCTCGACCCTGGCGACCGATTTCTTCCGCGACGGCGCGCCGCTGACCGGCCAGTCGAAGCACGTGGCCAACCTCGAGCTCGGCTTCGAGGAGCGGGGCCACCTGTCGCAGCAGACCCTGCTGGTGAACTTCGCCAGCAAGCGCGTCACCAGCCGCGGCCTGGCCAACACCGGCCAGCCCGACATCTACGAATACCCCGGCATCCGGCTCGACTTCGTCGCGCGCCAGGGCGTGGAAGTGGCCGGACACGAGGTCGAGCTGAAGCTGGAAGCCCGCAACCTCACCGGCCGGAAGTACAAGGAATACCAGAGCGCCGGCGGCAAGCGGGTCGATCTCAACACCTACGACCTGGGCCGGGTCTTCACCGCGTCCGCCAGCGTCACCTTCTGATCGGCGGCTCGGGGATCGGCCGGGGCCGGGGCGATGCGCCCGGCCTCAGGGCCGGCCCTCGCCCAGGATGTCCGAGATCTCGTTGGGCGAGAGCCGGAAGACCAGGCCGATCTCGCGCAGCGAATGGCCGCGACGCCGCATCTCGCGCGCGAACGACACCTGGTGGCGCGAGAGGCCGTCCGGCTCGGGCCGTGCGCGCCGCCGCGTAGGCGCCCGCGACGGGCGGCGCGTCTCGTGGTCCGCCAGCAGCGCGAGCACGCGCGGCACCCCACCGTTCGGCGCCAGGGTCTCCAGCTGCGAGCCGCCGACGAACCGCAGCTTCACGCCCGTTTCGAAGAACCGGCGGATCATCCGGGTGAGTTCGCCGGTCGTCGCCTCGAACGCGTCGAGGCTGTAGGCGACCACCTCGTCGCCGAGTTCGAGGCCGTTGAGCAGCCGGAACAGCGCGCGTTGGCTGCCGGGCGACGGCGGCCCTTCCTCCAGCCACACATCGCAGCCGGTGGCCTCGATGAGCCGCCGCTGCTGGTTCGGCGGCGGCAGGCCCGGCGAGCGGCGGATCAGGCCGTAGCGCATGTGCGGGGAAGCTCCCGGTCGACGAACTGCGGGGCCTGAACTTGCCCTGGCGATGCGACATCGCGGTGAAGCTTTGGTGACAATACGCCAGCGCCCCGGGGCGTCGCCGCCTCCACAGGCGTTGTCGCCAAATTGTCATAAAAGATTCAAAGGCTTCGGGCGCGCGATCAACCAAGAGTTAGGCGTTGCGGTGCGAGACCTTCCGCGGGCTCGGGGCGTCTCATGACCTTTCTTCGCGAAATCGCGCCGTTCATTCCTCCGGCGTCGCCGGACGACCGCGGCGAGACGATCTTCCGACGGTTCGAAATCGAGCCGGACACCATGGCCATCGCGATTGTGGACGACGACGGCCGGCCCCTGGGGCTCGTCGAACGCAACTCCTTCCTCGTCCGCATGGCGGCCCAGCACGGCCACGCGCTCTGGTCGCGGCGGCCGATCTCGGCGGTCATGCAGACCGACCCGCTGGTGGCCGAAGGCGACCTCACGGTCGAGCAGTTCTGCGGCGAGGTGCTGGAGGAGCGGCCGTCCGAGCTGCTCCACGGCTTCATCGTCACCCGCAATGGCCGCTACGCCGGCGTCGGCGCCATGCTGGCCCTGCTGCAGGCGTCGGCCGCGGCCGCCACCCTGCACGCCAGCCAGGCCCGCGACGCCCTGGCCGCCCGCGCCCGCTTCCTCGCCGTCATGAGCCACGAGATCCGCACCCCCCTCAACGGCGTGCTTTCCGTGGCCGAGATCATCCGGCGCAAGTCGGCCGATCCGTCGCTTCGCCCCCTCGTCGACACCATCGTCGAGTCGGGCGGGGTCCTGCTGCGGCTGCTCAACGACGCCCTCGACCTCTCGCGGGCGGAGGCCTCGGGGCTCGAACTCGACGTCCAGCCGTTCGATGTCGCCGGCCTGCTGGACGAGATCGCCAACCTCTGGTCGCCGCAGGCCGAGATCAAGGGCGTGCGGCTGGACACCCGCTTCGCGGGGCCGGCCGGCCTCTGGCTCGCGGGCGATGCGATCCGGCTGCGCCAGATCCTCAACAACCTGATCAGCAACGCGCTCAAGTTCGCCGCCAGCCGGATCGACGTGCGGATCCTCGCCACCGAGTCGGCGTCCGGTGCGGTGCGCGTCGAGGCCAGCATCGCCGACGACGGTCCCGGCGTGCCGCCGGACCGCCGGGACAACATCTTCGCGCCGTTCCAGCAGACCGAGGAGGGCGCGCGCCTCGGCGGCGCCGGGCTCGGGCTGGCCGTCTGCCGGCAACTCGTCGAGGTCATGGGCGGGGTCATCGCCGCCGGCGAGAGCGACTATGGCGGCGCGCGCC
Source organism: Phenylobacterium sp. (assembly GCF_016124325.1). GTDB lineage: Bacteria > Pseudomonadota > Alphaproteobacteria > Caulobacterales > Caulobacteraceae > Phenylobacterium. Next base: position 34,935 of record NZ_WGNY01000026.1, on the reverse strand, counting down.
TGGCCTTCGAGATCGAACTGCCCCGCGCCCACGCGCCCGGCGGCGCGGAGCCTGCGCCGGTCGGCCATGCCGTCGAGGACGCCGCGCGCGCGGCCCATGTGCTGATCGCCGACGACAATCCGACCAACCGCATGGTGGCCCGCCAGCTCTGCGAGATCTTCGGGCTCAGCGCCGAATGCGTCGACGACGGCGCGGAGGCCGTCGAGGCGGCGCGGTCCGGGCGGTTCGACCTGATCCTCATGGACATTCAGATGCCGGGCATGAACGGCGTCGATGCGACCCACGCCATCCGCTCGATGCGCACGGCCGTCGCGCTCACGCCCATCATCGCGCTCACCGCCAACGCCGGCACCGCCGACGCGACCTTCTATCGCCGCGCCGGCATGAACGGGGTGGTCGCCAAGCCGATCAATCCGGAGGAACTGCTGCGCGCGATCGACGATGTGCTGGCGTCGGCGGCCGAGCCGGAGCAGGCGTTCAGCGTCGCGTGACCCCAACGGAGATTCGTCATCTCCAGATTGGCGTGATCGAAGAAAGTCATCCTACGTCTGGTCGGGAGGTCCGGAAAATCGGGCGATGATCTTTCCGCCGGCTCCGTCATGCTGGGGGCGATCCTGGCGAATGGGGCGCATATGCTGAAGGTCTTCACCCGCCACCCGCAGACCGTGGGTGAGAACTATCTGGAGCACCTGGTCTCGGCCTGGGGCTTCGCCGCCACCATGGTCGTGGCCGCCGCCGCCTGCGCCCTGCATGGCCTGTTCCCGTTCGCGTTCCAAACCTCGGGCAGCCGCCGCGTGCGCGAACTGCACCGGCGGATGGTCACCCACCGCACGAAGGGCAAGGCCCCGTCGCGCGACGAGGCCGGCGCCTACATCTGAGCCGGCGCTACCAGATCTTCACCCGCTGGTCCGGCGCGACGTAGAGCTTGTCGCCCGGCTGCACGCCGAACGCCTCGTACCAGCCCGGGATGTTGCGGATCGTGCCGTTCACCCGATAGATCGCCGGCGAGTGCGGATCGGTGGACAGCCGTTGCCGGAGCTGCTCGTCGCGGATCTTCTCGCGCCAAACCTGGGCCCAGCCGAGGAACACCCGCTGGTCGCCGGTCAGGCCGTCGATGACCGGCGCCGGCGCGCCCTTCAGCGACGCGTGATAGGCGTCGAGCCCCAGCGACAGTCCGCCCATGTCCCCGATGTTCTCGCCCATGGTCAGCGCGCCCTGCACGTGCGCGCCGGGCAGGGGCTCGAAGGCCGAGTACTGGGCGCCCAGCCGGTCGGCCTGGGTCTTGAACTTGGCCGCGTCCTCGGCGGTCCACCAGTCGCGCAGGACCCCGTCGCCGTCGGACTTGCGGCCCTGATCGTCGAAGCCGTGGCTGATCTCGTGGCCGATCACGCCCCCGATGCCGCCGTAGTTGATGGCCGGGTCCGCGTCGGGATCGAAGAACGGCGGCTGCAGGATCGCGGCCGGGAACACGATCTCGTTGTTGGGCGGGTTGTAATAGGCGTTCACGGTCTGCGGGGTCATACCCCACTCGCTCTTGTCCACCGGCTCGTTCAGCCGCGACACGTCGCGCCGCCATTCGTAGGCCGTCGAGCGCATCGCGTTGCCGTAGAGGTCGTCGGCCTTGAACGTCAGGGCGGAATAGTCGCGCCACTTGTCCGGATAGCCGATCTTGACGGTGAACTTCGATAGCTTCTCGAGCGCCTTGGCCTTGGTCTCCGGCCCCATCCAGTCCAGCTTCTCGATGCGCGCCTTCAGCGCTGTGCGGATGTCGCCCACCAGGGCGTCCATCTTGGCCTTGGATTCCGGCGGGAAGTAGCGGGCCACATAGACGCGGCCGACCGACTCGCCGATCGAGTTGTCCATGAACTCCACGGCCCGCTTCCAGCGCGCCTTCTGTTCCGGCTGGCCCGCGAGGTCCTTGGCGCGGAACTCGAAGTTGGCGTCCACGAACCGCTTCGACAGCAACGGCGCGGCTCCGTCAGCCAGATGGAACGCCTGCCAGGCCTTCAGCGTGTCGAGCGGCGTGTCGCGATAGACGGCGGCGAATTTCGGCAGCGCCGTGTTGGTGGTCACCACGATGCGGTCGACCTTGGGCAGCTCGGTTCCGGCCAGGTAGCGGTTCCAGTCGAAGCCGGGCATGGCCGCGTTCAGCTCGGCCGGGGACATCGGGTTGTAGGTCTTGTCGCGGTCGCGGCGGTCGACCCGCGACCAGCTGACCTCGGCGAGCCTGGTCTCGAAATCGACGATCGCCTTGGCGTGCTCGGCGGGCTTGTCCCAGCCGATCATGGTGAGGATCTGCGCGACGTAGGCCTGATACTTCGCCTTCTTCTCCGCGAACGACGGCTGCAGGTAGTAGTCGCGGTCGGGCAGGCCCAGGCCGCCCTGCGTCGCGCCCACCGCGTAGCGGGTCGGCGCCTTGAAATCGATGGTCACATAGACCGGCACGATGGTCGCGAAGCCGCTGACGTTGGCCTTGCCCATGAGGGCCGTGAAGTCGTCCTTGGTCCGGACCTTGCGGATCTGGGCCAGTTCCGGCGCGATCGGCTTGGCGTCCAGCGTCTCGGCCAGCGCCTCGTCCATATAGGCCTTGTAGCCCGCGGCGATCTTGGCGGCGTCGGGATCGTCCAGCTTGCCGGCGGCGGCGTCCTCCAGGATCGCGTGCTGGCGGTCGTCCGAGAGCGCCCGCAACTTGTCGAAGTTGCCATATCGCGTCCGGTCGGCGGGAATCTCGGTGCGCTCGGCCCATTTGCCGTTGGCGAACTTGAAGAAGTCGTCGCCCGGCCTGACGCTGCGGTCCATGCCGCTCATGTCGAAGCCCCAGGTCCCGTAGTGGGGCGAGGCCAGCGAGACGGCCTCGGCGTCGCCCGCCGTGGCGGCGGCCAGGGTCGCCGCCGGCTGGGCCTGGGCGAGCCCCCCGCCAAGGATGAGCGCCGCGCTCGCCGCGGCCGTCAGCAGGATCTTGCGCGTTTTCGAAACCATGAGCCTCGTCTCGTTCGGCTGGGGTGGGCTCCGCACGCGGAATCGCCCTCGGCCGTCAAAAGACGGGGAAAAGCCGGTCGATGCAACGTCGCCGCGACGAGCGGACCCGCCGGGTCGATGTCCGCGAACCCGGCCGTCGGTCAGCGCCTCGCGCCGGTCGCCGGGTCCAGCAGACGCGCGTAGGTCTCGCGGATCGCGCCGTAGCACTCGCAGCTCAGCGCCTCGAGCCCCGCCCGGTCGACGATGTCGACGACGCCCCGGCGGTAGCGGATCGCGCCCCGGGCCTGCAGCGAGCGGGCGACGGCCGTGACGGTCGTGCGCTGCACGCCCAGCATGTCGGCGAAGAACTCCTGGGTCAGCGCCACCCGGTCGGCGTTGACGCGGTCGTGGCAGGTGAGCAGCCAGCGGCAGAACCGCGCCTCGACGGAGTGGAGGGCGTTGCAGGCGGCCGACTGCATGGCGTGCCCCAGCAGCGCCTCGCCGTGCCGATCGACCAGGAGTCGCAGCGCGGGGCTGCGGAGCCAGGCCTCGTGGAGGCGTTCGGCGCTGATCCGCGAGGCATGCAGCGGCGTCTGGACGAGCGCGCGCCCGAGCGACTGGCGCGGGGCGACGGCCGCCGCCAGCCCCAGGGCCCCCTCGGGCCCGATCGTGATCGATTCGATGGCCGCGCCGCTCTCCATCAGGGTCAGCAGCGAGATGACCCCATCGTGGGGGAAGTAGACGTAGTCGACTGGATCGCCTGGGTCGTAGAGAAGACGGCCCCTTTCCATATCCACCTGAAGCAGGTGGGGCGCGATCAGAGCATGATCTTCCGGAGGCAGGGCTTCGAGCAGGCTGTTCGGCAAGTCGGGGCTGCGCCTTTGCATCGGGGATTGAGAACGCCGCTCCACGGCACTGGTTTCAGGCTATCGGCGCCCGCGCGCAAAGACTGTCGAGTACTCGACACTCTCAGGTGTAAGACGGAAAAATACACGCGAATTTCCCGCGCACTTGCGGCGCAACATGGAACAAGCCCCCCGACCGCGCGTCGGATAGTCGAGTCAACTACACCTGAATGAAATCAAGGGCGCTGCGTCAGATCGTATCAACTGGAAATTGAAATTAACTTATTGATCCTAAGTGCGAATTTGTCCTTCCGGCCATCGGCGCCTGTCCCCGCGAGGCTTGACGCCGGGACCTCGAACACCAAATTCAGCGATCCGCTTCTGGAGCGCCCTATGATCCGATACCTCGCCGCCGCCGTTGTCCTCGCGCTCGCGGCGCCCGCCGCGGCCGCCCCGGCGCCGAAGGTCAGCATCTCCGACTACGGCCAGCTCAAGACGCCGCTGCCCTACCCGTATGACGAGAAGGCCGACGCGAACGCCGCCGTCGACGGGGCGCTGGCGCGGGCCAAGGCCGGCGGCAAGCTGCTGATCATCGATCTCGGCGGCAATTGGTGCGGCGACTGCCGCATCCTGGCGGCGACGATGGAGCTGCCCGAGATGAAGCGCTTCATCGATCGTCATTTCGAGCTGGTCAGCGTCGACGTCGGCCGCTTCGATAAGAACCTGCAGATCCCGGCGCGCTACGGCATCACCACCCGGCTCGAAGGGGTGCCCGCCCTGCTGGTCGTGGATCCGAAGACCGGCAAGCAACTGGTGAGCCGCCAGCAGGTCGCCGACCTCGCCGACGCCCGCCACATGACCCCTCAGGCCCTGGCCGACTGGCTGGCCCAGTGGACCCGTTGAGCCGGGCCGGCCGATGATCGTCATCGGCCGTGAGGATGTTCGCGCGCGCCTGACCTGGGACGTCGCGATCCCGCTGGTCCGCGAGGCCATGATCGCCCTGTCGCGGGGCGAGACCCGCCAGACCCTGCGCAGCATCATCGACCTGGACGCCGGCCGCGCCTTCGGCGTGATGCCGGGGGCGATGGGGCCGGGCCGGGTGTTCGGCGCCAAGCTGATCAGCGTCTATCCCGAGAACTTCGCCAAGGGCCGCCAGTCGCACCAGGGCTTCGTCGCCCTGTTTGACCCGGAGTCCGGCGAGGTCGCCGCCATCGTCCACGCCGGCGAGATCACCGCCATCCGCACCGCCGCCGCCTCGGCCGCCGCCACCGACGCCCTGGCCCGCGCCGACGCCGGCGTCCTGGCGATCCTTGGCTACGGCGAGCAGGCCCGCGAGCACGCCCATGCGTTGGCCCGGGTGCGGCCGCTGGCCGAGATCCGCGTCTGGGGCCGCTCGGCCGAACGCGCCGCCGCCTTCGCCGCCGAGGCCGGCGCGGCCCTAGACCTCCCGACCCATGCCGCGCCGACGGCCCGCGACGCCGTATCCGGCGCCGACATCGTCTGCACGACCACCGCCGCCGCCGAGCCGATCCTGCTGGGCGAGTGGCTGTCGGAAGGGACCCACGTGAACCTCGTGGGCTCCAGCCGGGCCGGGCCCGTGGAGTGCGACGAAGCCCTGGTCGCGCGCTCGCGCTTCTTCGCCGACCACGCCGCCGGCGTGCGCGCCCAGGGGGCCGAGTTCATCAAGGCGCTCGAACGGGGCGCGGTCGGCCCGGATCACCTGCTGGGCGAGATCGGCGAGGTGTTCGACGGCAGGCTTCCCGGTCGGGTCTCCGCGTCCGACGTCACCGTCTACAAGTCCCTCGGCTCGATCGTGCAGGACCTCGCCAGCGCCTGGACGCTCTACGAGCAGGCGTTGGGCGGAGGGTTCGGGACCCGGGTCGACTTCTAGGCGCCCCCTCAGGCGCCCCAGATGTCGCGGGCGTAGCGCATGAAGTTCAGCCCCAGGATCTTCTCGATCCGCGCCGGCTTGTGGCCGCGCGCCGCCAGAAGGCGGTAGAGCTTGCGGAACTGGTCGGGCCCGCGCAGGTCGTCGACGAAGGGGTGGGTGTCGGCCCGCTCGCCCGGGGCCGCGATGCCGGCGGCGACCCGCTCTTCGTGCTCCTTGCGCAGGGCCGCGGCATAGGCGTCGAGGTCGTCGATCTGGGTCGTGCCGCCGTCGGTGCCGATGCCCACGTGATCCTCGCCGCAGAGGTTCACCGCATGCTCGATATGGGCCACGACGTCCTCGGGCGTGGCGTGCCCCGAGAGGTTCAGGAACGGCATGAAGTAGATGCCGACGAACCCGCCCTTGTCGGCCACCAGCCTCAGTTCCTCGTCGGTCTTGTTGCGGGGCAGGTCGGTCAGGGCCCGGCAGCCGGTGTGGTTGATCGAGATCGGCTGCTTCGAGGCCCGCGCCGCGTCCAGGCAGATCTGCGTCCCCGAGTGCGAGAGGTCGACCATCACCCGGTTGGCGTTCAGCCGTTCCACCACCTCGTGGCCGAACGGCGTGAGGCCCCGGCCCTCGGGGGCCATGGAGCCGTCGCCGAGCGCATTGGCGTTGTTGTAGGTCAGCTGGATCACCCGCACGCCCAGGTTGGCGAAGATGTCGGCGCGGCTGGCGTCGCCCTCCATCATCGCCGCGTTCTGGAAGCCCAGGATCACGCCCACCTTCTTCTCGGCCTTGGCGCGGGCGATGTCGGCCGTGGTGCGCACCATCATCAGGTCGGCGGCGTTGGCCCGCACCAGCGCCTGCCATTTCGCGACGTCGGCCACCGATTGCTGGAACGGCTCGCCCGGTCCGAAGACGTAGCCCACCGTGCAGTTGACCGCCGTGGTCCCCGAGGCGTGAGCGTCGGCCAGGATGCGCGGCGTCATGACCGTCTCGGACGCCTCCGGGTGGTTGGGGTCGCCCAGTCCGCCCAGCGCGTTGATCACGGTCAGTCCGGCCAGGGGATCGGGGCCCGCGGCGACCGCGGGCGCGGCCAGGGCTGCGGCGGAGAGGGCCAGCACGGTGCGGCGGGTGGGGGTCATTCGGCGTCCTCGAATTCGGCTTTCGCGATCGGGCGGAAGTCGGCGCGGCGGTATTCGCGTCCGCGCTTGATGACGAGCTCCAGGCTCTTCAGGTTTTCGATGTCGGCGGTGGGATCGCGCGTGGTGACGATCAGGTCGGCCAGCTTGCCCGCCGCCACCGTGCCCATGTCGCCCTCCTGGCCGGCGGCCATCGCTCCCACCAGCGTCGCCGAGCGGATCACCTGCGAGGCCGGCAGGCCCGCCTGCACGAGGGCGGCGAGTTCGTGGTGCAGCGTCGGCCAGGGGTCGTCGTAGGGGGCGACCCAGTCGGTGCCGGTCGAGATATCGACCCCCGCCTTGAACGCCTGCCGCGTCAGCGCCGCGGCCATCGGCCCCGAGCAGAGGCCGGGCTTGGCCTTGGGGTTCTCCGCGACCCGGGCGTCCGACTGGGCGTAGATGCTGATGGTGGCGTCCAGGATCGTCCCCTGCGCCTTCATCGTGCGGAAGAGCCCCGCCATCACCGGGTTGTCGCCGGCCAGGAACGGCCCGGCCTCCATCGGCGTGCGCGACTGGTAGGTGTCGGGCGTGCCCGCGGCTTCGTGGGCCAGGCCGCAGGCGTGCGAAACCACGTCGGCCTTGGCCGCCAGCACCTCGCTGGGCGTGGCCGGATAGACCGCCGTGTGGGCCCACACCTTCAGGCCCTGGCGGTGCGCTTCGGCGGCGATCTTCGCCACCAGGTCGCCGGGCAGGTTCGCATAGATCTTGATCGCCGTGGCCGAGGTCCCCCGCGCCAGGGTGACGGCCTCGCGCAGGTCGGTGGTCTCGTCGATCGCCTGCATCCAGGGCGCCTTGCCGGGCGTCACGCCGTAGGTCGCCGCGTGCGTGCGCGGATCGACGAAGAAGCTGGGGCCGGCCATCAAAGCCGCGTCGTAGATGTCGGGCGCCGGAATCTCGCCCTTCTGCGCGGCGCGTTTCAGTTCGCCCACGGCGCGCAGGTCGTCGGCCATGTCGCGGATGGCGGTGACCCCGCCGTAGAGGTCGCGGCGCAGGCTGGCCTCGGCCTGGATGCGATTGGGCGGCGTGGCCAGGTGTTCGTGGCTGTCGATCAGGCCGGGCAGCAGGAACTTGCCGGTCAGGTCGACCACATGCGCGCCGGCGGGCGCGGACGCCGCCACGTCGCCGTCGGGCCCCACCGCGGCGATCCGCTCGCCGTCGACCAGCACGGCCATGTCGCGCCGGGCTGGCGCGCCCGTCCCGTCGATCACCGTCGCGTGCCGGTAGAGCGTCGCGGCGGCCTGCGCCCCGCTCGCCCCGGCCAGCGCCGCCGCGACCGCCATCGCCGCCAGACCCATACGTCCCCGAATCGGACCCATCGCACTCAAGCCCCAGACTTCGCCGCCCCCGGCGTGGGTCGTGGTTAGGGTGTGGTCGCCCTCCTCGCAAGGGCGCGCCGCGCCGGCTCAGCCGCGGCAGTCGCCGTTCGGCCGGAGTTGGAACTCGGCGGCGGCGCGCCAGCAGGCGGCCTTCTCCCGCTCGCTCTGCCAGGCGAAGGCGAGGCTGGCGCACATCAAGGCCAGGGCCACGCAGACCAGCGCCATGACGCGCACGGCCCAGAGCGACCGTTCGGGTTTGCGAGCGGGGGGCATGAGTCAGGCTTTGGCCGATGCGTCGGGCGAGGGCAAGGCTTCCCGGTCGGATCAGCGCTCGGGGCGCGCCACGGCCCCGATCCGGCTCTCGCCGCGCCAGACCGTGACCTCCACCGAGCTCGGGTGTTCGGCCAGCACCTGGCGCGCCCGCACCAGCGCGCTCACGTCGTCGGGCAGTTCGATCGTCTCGAAGGTCGTCGCCGACCCGTCGCGCCTGCGCGGATAGAAGGTGAAGAGCGCCATCGCGACCGCCTCTCCGATCCGCCGGCGGCAGACATGTGCCCGCACGTCTCGCGCGTCCGCCCCGGCCCGACCTTGACTATAGAACTGCATCTAATGGTTGTGAAGTCGCCTGTGGGGCGAATTTCACAGGGCCGTGCTCTCGCGCCGCTGCAGGGCGGCGCTCAGCTTGGCCATGGCGCGCCCGAGCTGGACGCGCAACTCGTTCGCCGTCACCAGCACCGGGGCGGAGACGCCCCAGAACAGCATCAGGGCCGGTATCGAGCCGTTGGCGGCCACGCCGTGCGGGCTGAGGAACAGCCGCAGGCCTACCGCCCCGCCGGCCAACATCACCAATCCCCCGCACAGCGGTCCGCGGATCAGGCCGGCGGCCAGGACGGCGGCGACATAGAGCATGAACGGCGAGGCGCCGCCGAGCATCGGCGTCAGGGCGGCGCGGCCCAGCGTGGCCAGGGTGACCAGCACCGCCGCGACGACCGCCGAAAGCAGCGCCTGCAGCGCCAGGTTCGCAAGTCCGTTCTGTCGGCCGGTCATGCCCCACCCTTGCCGAACCTGGCCGTCCACCGCAATCAGCTTCCCCCTTGGGGCGAGGCTTGAACGCGCGACGCCGCTTCAGCCCGCGGCCGGCGCGGGCGCGGCCTCATCGGCGGGCGCCGCGGCGGCGGGCATGGCCTCGGGCGGCGGCGGCGCCTCGACCGCGGCGGGCTCCGGCGGAGGCGGCGCGTCGCAGCTCTTGCCGGCGTATAGCCCGGCCAGCAGCGCCTTGCGGGTGTTGGCGGTCTGGATTCGCTCCCCCGCCTGGGCCTTCACGGCCTCGGCGCGCTGCTTGGCCATGGAGGCCGCGTTGTTGGCGAACATGCCCAGGCCCGGCGCGCGGCCCAGCAGGCCGGTGCGCAGCATCCCCTCGACGGCCACCGACGAGGCCATATTGGCGCCGCGCGCGCCGCCGTCGGCCTTGGCGATCTCCTGGTTGGACGCATAGATCACCTGGTCCATCCGCGCGCTCTCGCCGGCGATGGCGGCGCAGTCCATCATGGCGTCGCCGGGATAGCTGACCTGCAGCGGCGCGTCGGCCGCCACGGCCGACGCGGCGAACAGCGCCAAGGCGGCGCCGGCCCCGAACTGCTTGAACATTGGAAGCCCCTCTCTGGTCCCCGATGCCGCATCGTTAGGCGTCGGAGCGGGCCTGGACTTCCCCCAATTGGGGGCGCCTCATGCGATCAGGTCGACCAGCGCTTCGGGGTGCGTGAACTGCACGAGCAGGCCGGCGCCGTCGATCACCGTCGGCGGGCCGGGAACGGGGGACCAGCCGAAGTCCGCGTGCGCCGCGACCGCGCCCGACATCGCCAGCGACCAGATGTCCGCGGGCAGGTCCGCGGGCGGCTCCCAGCCGTTGGCGTAGATCGCCTGCTCCGAGACGAATCCGCGGACCGAGCGGGCGCACATCGCCTGGACGTCGCGCGCCAGGAACTCGCGCACCTTGGGATCCTGCAGCGCCGCGTGGTCCGCCGGGGTGTCGCGCATCGATCTGTCGAAGATGCGCTCCAGGAGCGCGGTGGTGGCCTGCCGCCGCAGGAGTTCGGCGAAGGCGACCACGAGGTCGGGATTGCGCAGCAGGTGCTTCTGGACGCTGGCCATGAACGAGCGCCGCTCCCCGCCCTTGGTCGTCGGCGGGTGCGGATTCAACAGCACCGAACGGCCGATCAGTCCGGGATAGGCCTGGGCGAACGCCAGGGCGGTCGGCGCGCCGGTGTCGCGGGCCAGCAGCCGCACCCGTTTCAGGCGCAGCCGCTCCACCACCGCGGCCATGTCGTCGGCCCCGGCGGCCAGATAGTCGGAGACCGCCGGATCGCTCAGCCCGAACCCCGGCCTCTGGATGACGATCGGGCGCAGGCCCCGCGAGATCAGGCCCGCGCGGAGGCGGTCGGGCAGGCGGCGTCCGGCCGCGCCGCCGTGGAAGACGAACACCGGTTCGCCGTCATAGGGGCCATAGTCGATCAGGGCGACCCGGCGCGCGCGATCCAGCGACGGAACGATCCGCAGGCGCCCGCCGCCTTCCTCCTCGCCGAACATCGGCTCGGCCGCGTCGGCCAGGGCGATCAGCTCGCGCGCCTCGGCGAGCAGCCGGGCGAGGTCCTTAACCCCCTTGGCGCCGGTCTTGGCCAGGACGGCCTTCACGTGGGTGCGGACGGTCTCGGCGCTGACGCCCAGCGTGCCGGCGGCCTCGGGAGCCGTCGCTCCGCCGGCCACCAGCGCGGCGGCGCGGGCCTCCGCGGGCGTCAGGCCGAAAGCGTTCTCCGCGATCGCCGCATCGCCGTCGTGGGGGCGCTGGGCGGCGCACATCACCCCGATCAGGTGGGCGACCAGTTCCGGCGTGCGCCGCACGCCCAGCTTGGCGTTGAGCCGGCGCAGCGCGTCGCGGGCGGTCTCGCGGCCGACGCCCACGTCGGCGGCCGCGGCCTCCAGGTTCGGCGCGAACAGCAGCGCCTCGGCGAGGCGCGCCTCCAGCGCGGTGAGGTCCAGGGCGCGCGCGGCTCCGCGAGCCAGCTCGGACGATCGTGAGGGCGCGCTCACCACGACCGCCAGGCGGTCGGGCGCCTCGCTCAGCGCGACCGTCGCGTCCCGGTCCAGGGGCCAGCGCCGCGCGGCCTGGGCGTCGCCGACCCAGGCGGTGAAGGCCGCGCCGGCGCCGCCCTCGACGAGGCTCACGACGGACCCCTCGCGCAGCGCGCGTTTCAGAAGGGGACGCATGTCCGAGGAGTCGGCGAACAGGGCGAGGTAGGCCGGGTCGGCGAAACAGATGGTCCCGCGGGCGCTCATCACGGCCGTGGCCAGGGCCCGCCGGTCGGCGATGGCGCCGGCGATCGGCGGCAGGGCATGGGCCGCGGCGGTCAGGGCCTCGCGCGCCTGGGAGCTGTCGGCCAGCACCGCGTCCTCGACCTCGGGCCAGGAGTCGAGCAGCAGCTCCACGGGCGCGCCATCCGGCGCCGTCTCGCGCAGCAGGTCGAACAGGCGGATGGGCGTTGCGTTCATGTGACCCGAACGAATTACGGCTCTGCCTTGGCGCAGGTTGCAAGCGCCGGTCGCGGTCCCTGCAATCGGCGCGCCACGGTTCGGCGACCCTGTTCGCCGCGCGGCGGCGCTTCCGACGCCCCGCGCCGCGCCCGATGAACCGAAGCTGATCGAAAGAGTTCAGGCCGGGTTCAGTCGTTGACGGTTGTCATGGGCGACGACGGGAAGCCCTCTAAGAAGGATTCGCCATGAAACGCCTGCTCTACGCCGTCGCCGCTCTGGCGACCGCCGCCGCCCCCATCACCGCCGCCGCCCAGCCGCGTTCCGAGCGCGCTCAGGATCGCCGGGAACTCCACGAGGACCGGCGCGAACTGCACGAGGATCGTCGCGACGCCGGCAAGTACGTCAGCCCGCGCGAGGCCCGCGAACTCAGCCGCGACCGGGCCGAGATCCGCCGCGACCAGCGCGAGCTGCGCTACGACCGCCGTCATCCCGACACCTGGCGCGCGCGGCCCGAATGGCGCGGCTACGCCGGCCCGCGCTCGGGCTACTGGTACGCGCCGGGCTACGGCTACTACCGGCTGCCGCCGGGCCACGCCTGGCGCCGCGGGGCCTATGTGCCGCGCACCTATCGCCACTTCTACGTTCAGGACTACGCCTACTACGGCCTGCGGCCGCCGCCCCCCGGCCATCGCTGGATCTACGCCGACGGCAACTTCGTGCTGATGGCGGTGGCGACGGGCCTGATCGTCAGCGTCATCCTCGACGCCTACTGATCGTGGGCCTGCCGATCGCGGCTTGAACCCGGGCCCGGTCTGCCCCAACCAGGGACGGCGCCTCCGCGGCGCGCGCTGCGGGAGCGTCGTCCATGACCGATCGGGATGTCTATCTGAAGCTGGCGGCCGTGGCCGAGGAGCTGATGGCCCTGTCCGAGACGGCCGACACGCTGGTGGGCGAGGCCGCCCTGCGCACCGCCGCCAGCACCATCGCGGGCACCGCCAAGGCCGTCTATGAGCATGCCTTGGGCGGCGAGGGCGGCCACTGAGCTGATCGCGCCCGGAAGACTGGCTGCGATGGGGTTCGACCGCTAGCTTGGCCGCCATGAAAGCCGCCCTCGCGTTCGCCGCCGCCTTCGTCCTCGCCGGATCCGCCGCCGCGGCCGAACCGCCCGCCGACCTCGTGATCTGGGGCGGGCCCGTCTACACCGCCGCCACGCCGGCCAAGGTCGAGGCCGTCGCCGTCAAGGACGGCCGCATCGCCTATGTGGGCGCCAAGGCAGGAGCCCAGGCCCGCGTCGGCCCGAAGACGCAGGTGATCGACCTGAAGGGCGCGGCCCTCTTCCCCGGCTTCACCGACAGCCACGCCCACCTGCGCGGGATCGGCGAGCGGGAGCTCAGCCTGAATCTCGAAGGCTCCAGTTCGGCCGCCGAGGCCGCGGCGCGGGTGAAGGCCTACATCGAAGCGCGCAAGCCGCAGGGGCCGGTCTGGGGCCGTGGCTGGATCGAGACCGGCTGGCCCGAGGGCCGCTTCCTCGACCGTTCCGACGTCGACGCCTTCAGCCCCGACATCCCCGTGCTGCTGGTCCGCGCCGACGGCCACGCGCTGGTGGCCAACACCGCCGCGCTGAAGGCCGCGCACATCGACGAATCCACCCTCGCGCCGGCCGGCGGAGCCATCCTGAAGGACCCGCAGGGCCGGCTCACCGGCATGCTGGTCGACAACGCCCAGCGCCTTGTCGCCAGCCTGCGCGAGAAGCCGACCGAGGCCGACCGTCGGGCCGCCTTCGACGCCGCCTTCCGGGTCGAGACCGCCTACGGCTGGACCGGCGTTCACGCCATGAGCGTCTCCTGGGACGACGTGCTGCTGCTGGAAGCCCTCGACGCCGAGGGCAAGACCCCGCTGCGGGTCTACAACGCCGTCGACGCCGACCAGGCCGGGCCGCTGTTCGCGGGCGGCCCGCGCGCCACGCCGGACGGCCGGATCACCACCCGGGCCATCAAGCTCTACGAGGACGGCGCGCTGGGCTCGCGCGGCGCGGCCCTGTTCGCGCCCTACGACGACGCCCCCGGCACGACCGGCCTGGTCCGCACGCCGCCCGAGGTGATGCGCAAGACCATGGCCCAGGCCAAGGCCGCCGGGATCCAGGTGGCCACCCACGCCATCGGCGACCGGGGCAACGCCAATGTGCTGGACCTCTACGCCGAGCAGAAGCCCCAGGGTCTGCGCTGGCGCATCGAGCATTCCCAGACCCTGCGCCTGGCCGACATCCCGCGTTTCGCCGAACTGGGCGTGGTCGCCTCCATGCAGCCCAGCCACGCCATCGGCGACCTGCACTTCGCCCCCGCCCGCCTGGGCATGGCGCGCCTGGCCGGCGCCTATGCGTGGAAGAGCCTGATCGATTCCGGCGCGGTGGTGGTCGGCGGCTCCGACGCCCCGGTCGAGCGGGGCGACCCGCGGATCGAGTTCTACGCGGCCGTCGCGCGCAAGGACCTGAAGGGCTTCTCCGGCCCCGGCTGGCATCCGGAACAGCGGCTGAGCCGCGACGAGGCGCTCGCCCTCTTCACCTCGAAGTCCGCCTGGGCCCGCTTCGCCGAGGACGACCTGGGCACGCTGGAGGTGGGCAAGCGCGCCGACCTCTCGGCCTTCTCGGCCGACCTGATGACCATTCCGGAAGCCGAGATCCTCAAGACCCACGCCGTGCTGACGATCGTCGACGGCCAGGTCGTCTACAGCGCGCCCTGAGGCTCAGAACTGCGCCGTGAGCGACAGGCGCAGGCCGCGTCGGTGCGCCCAGGGCAGCTCGCGCACGATCGCGTTGTCGGGGTGGGTGAACTTCAGCGACAGGCCGTCGAGCGTCGCGGCGCCGGGCTGGCCGCTGTACCAGGCCCGCTCGTCGGGCAGTGCGGGCGCGCCCACCGCCGCCGATCGGCCGAATCCCGCGCCGTAGCGGTCGCGCTTTCGTCCCGGCGCGGCGAGGACGAACGATGCGCGCGGAGCTGGGGGGATGGCGTATCCGAGGCCGTAGGCCGTGGCGCTGTCGATCCGCCACGGAAGCGGGACGTCCGTTCGCGCCGCCTTGGCCGCGTCGGCGACGAGTCCGGCTCCCCCGACCTCGGCGATCACGCTGCCGTCGTAGGCGCCGGCCCGGGCGGGGCCGCCCGCCGCCAGCATCGCCATCACCGCGGCCGCGCCGGCCGCTCCCGTCCTGACCATCGCTGCGCTCCCTGGTTCGCTGGGATGACGCCGCGGCGAGGGCCGCTCCTCAGGCATGCGATGCGTTTCGGCGCGAAGATGGCCCCTCCGGCGCGCGACCGGAGGGGCTGGTTTCCGGCCTTGCGCCAGGCGAGGACCGACTGGGCAAGGCGCGGCGCCGCGCGACCCTGCGCTCGGGGGAACGCTTCGTCGGGTCGAACGGCCTGTCCGTCGTCGCCCGATGATCCTGCGCGGCGGGCCGCCATGGGGGAAGGCGCGTCGGCGTGCACGCCGGTGCGTCGCGATGCGCCAGGCCGGCGTCTGCCGCGGCAGACCGCCTCCTAGGCGAGCGGAACCCCGTCCAGGGTGATCCGGTGCATCAGCCGCCGATGGCCGTGATAGTCGTTCATCGCGTAGTGCCAGGTGCAGCGGTTGTCCCAGATCGCCATCGAACCGGGGCGCCACGAGAAGCGGTGAACAAACTGCGGCTGCACTGCGTGCTGGTAGAGGAAGCTCAGCAGCGCCTCGCTCTCGGCCGGGCTCCAGCCGATGATCCCGGTGGTGAAGGCCGGATTGACGTACAGCGCCTTCCGTCCGCTGCCGGGGTGGGTGATCACCACCGGATGGATGGCCTCGGGCGTGTCGGCGTGGCCCGACAGCTCCTTGCGATCGGTGTTCGCATAGCCGCTTCCGGCGCCGAACACATGGGCCGAGGCGTGATGCGCCTTCAGCGTCGACAGCATCGCCTTGAAGCCGTCCGACAGCGCCTCGTAGGCGGCGTACATGTCGGCGAACTGGGTGTCGCCGCCGCTGGGCGGGGTCTCCACCGCCAGCAGCACCGAACCCATGGCCGGGGCCGCGTCATAGCTGTGGTCGGTGTGCCAGCCGCCGCCGATGTTGGTGGTCTGGGCTTCCGACTTCTCCACCTTGGCGATCTCGGGATAGCGCTCGGTCTTGGGGAAATAGCGGTTGACCACGATGGGCGCGATCCGCCGGGCGAAGGCGATCTGGTCCTCGGGCGCCAGGGCCTGATCCTCCAGGAACACGACCCCGCGGTCGAAGATCGCCGTCCGCAGCGCGTCGATCTCGGCGTCCGACGCCGCCTTGGCGTCCAGCCCGCGGATGCGGACGCCGCAGCCGTCCAGCCGTTCGATATCCAGCACCGACGCCAGCATCGGCTCCTCCCGTTGTTTGCGGCGATCCTACGCGCCGTCTTGGCCCCGATTGTCCCAGTCGTTACATTTCCGGGATGGATTCCGAAGATCGCGCCCTGACGCTGGCCGCGCTCTGCGGCGCCGCCTGGCTCGGGCAGGGCCGCGAAGACCTCATTGGGCCGATCCTGGCCAACGCGCGCATCCTGCGCCTGTCGGTCGGCCAGTGGGCGCAGGCCGAGGGCGACGACGAGGCCGGCGTGCTGGTGGTCCTTTCCGGCTCGGTCCAGATGCTTTGCAAGGCGCCCGGAGACCGCGAGGTGCTGATCGGCCAGGCGGGCCCCGGCGTCGCCATCGGCCAGACCACCCGCTTCGGCGGCGGGCCGCGTCTCGTCACCGTGATCTGCCAGGAGGATAGCCGCCTGCTCCAGGTGTCGGACCGCGCGCTCGGTCGCATCGCCCAGGCCGCGCCGCGCATCTGGGAGGCGGTGGCGGCGCTGCTCTACCTCCAGCTGCGCAACCTGCTGCAGCTCGTGGCCGAGGCCGCGGCCCTGTCGCCGCGCCAGCGGCTGGCGGCCCGCATCGAGCTCCTGGCCCGGGGCGCGCCGCCGCCCCAGACCCTGCGGCTCACCCAGCAGGCGCTCGGCGAGATGGTGGGGCTCTCGCGCAAGGCGGCCAACGCCCACCTGGCCGACTTCGAACGTCGCGGCCTGATCCGCCGCGCCTACGGCGGCCTCGCCGTCATCGATCCCCGCGGCCTGAGGCGCATCGCCGAGGCGTGAGCGGCCTTGCGCCGCGCCGCCTTGCTCCGGGCCGATTTCGGCGGCATCGGATCGCCGTGGGCTTTTTCGCGCGACATCCGCGGGCGCTGCTGGCCGTCGCCGTGGCGGCGGGACTGGCCGTTTCCGTGGGCCTCCGATGGCTGCCGCAGGACGGCAAGCGGCTCGAGCTGACCCCGGTGGTGGCCAAGGTCTTGCGCGACCCCGGCTCGCCGGCCTCGGGCGCCGCCGCGCCGGAGGTCACGGTGGTGGTCTTCACCGACTACCAGTGCCCGATCTGCAAGAGCACCGATCCCGCGCTGGGCCGGCTGCTCGGCGCCGATCCGACCGTGCGGGTGATCTGGAAGGACTGGCCGATCCGGGGGCCGATGTCGGACTACGCCGCCCGCACGGCCCTGGCCGCCGCCTGGCAGGGCCGGTACCGCGAGGTCCACGCCGCCCTGATGGCGGCCCGCGGCGCCCTCGATCCCGCGCGCATCGACGCGATCGCGGCCTCGGCCGGCGCCGACCCGGCCCGCCTCGCCGCGGACCGGACGGCCCACGCGCGCGACATCGACGCCCAGCTGTCGGGCCACGCCCTGCAGGCCTTCGGCCTCGGCCTTCGGGGGACGCCCTCCTATCTCGTCGGCCCCTACCGCCTGGAAGGCGGCCTCGACGATCGGCGCCTCCGCCATGCCGTGGAAAAGGCCCGCCGCGCCGGCCCGCCAAGATCACCGACCTGACAGGCTCGTGATGCGATGCAGTGTGGACAGCTCCGCCGCCCTGTGACATAAGACCCGTTGCAGCAGAAAATGAATGTCGGCCCCGCGCTCGCGCCGCGAGCGGCGGCCGCTTCGTTTTGCAATTACGGGCGTATTGCAGTTGATATCCAATCCCTACGATCGGACATCAGAAGGAGCTACCTCCGAATACTGTCTTCCTTGCGCTCTTACGATCGCGGCCCGGCTGCAAGACTTGTCTGTATCGAAGCGAAAGGATGACCGCCCATGAGACCCCGCCCGCAACGCTCCAACAACCGTCAGGCCCCCGGCGACCGCTTTTCGCGCGGCCCGCGCGTCCGCGCCGGCCTCCTGATGTCGCGCCAGATGGACTTCGGCGGCCTGGGCGACGTCGAGACGCTCATGACGGACGAGGGCCTCACGCTCGCGCCCATGACCGCCGACGGCAAGCCGGTCGAGCGCCCGGGGCCGCAGCATTCGTCGGTGACGGTGCTTCCGACCGCCGGGGTCCAGGACATCGCGGCCGGCGGCCTGGCCGCCATCGTGGCGCCCGGCAACGGCGAGGTGCGCTCGCCGGAATCGGTCAGCGGTTTCGACAAGCTGGTCAACACGGCGCACGCGGCCGACGTGCCGGTGCTGGCGTTCGGCGAGAGCGTGTCGCGCGCGCTTCAGGCGGCCGGCTATGATGCGCCGGCCAACCCGTCGCCCGCCGCCCTGATCCACAAGGGCGTGCGAATGCTGGAAACCGTCGACGAGGTGCGCGATGCTCTGCGCGCCGTCTCCGGCGTAAGCCCCCAGACCCACGCGGCTTGAGGACCAAGACCCGCATGCGAACCCTTCTTCTCGCTCCCGCCCTCGCCGCGCTCGCGCTCGGCGCATGCCAGCCGCGCAACGCCCCAGTGGTCGACGCCGCCGCCGATCCCGAGACCCAGGTCTCGGAGTCCACGCCGGACGGCATGAAGGCCATGGGAGCCGAGCCGATCGCCAAGGCAGAGCCCGAGGGCCCGGCGGCGATGTCGCTGAAGGACCTGTCCTCGGCCCCGTCGCACTGACGGAAGGCCGGCGCCGGAGGCGGCCTAGCCTCCGGCCGGCGCGCCTGCGAGGGCGGCCGCCAGCGCCGCCGCGCCCAGGGCGGCCATGCCGACCTGGGCGGGCCAGCCGGCCGCGCCGGTTCGGCGGGCGGCCATCACCGCCAGCACGCACTGCAGCATGTAGAACGCGCCGAACGCGCGCGAGGCGGCGGCCACCACCTCGAACGGATCGGTGAGCCAGACGACGGCGACGGTCAGGGCCGCCGAGGCGACGAACCCCATCTTCAGCGACAGGCGCTTCTCGCTGAGTTCGCTCGCCAGGCCCGCCGAGCCGATCGAGTCGGCGGTGGCGGCGCTGAGCTGGCTGGCGAGCGCGCCGGTCATCACCACGCCGCCCATCAGCGGGGCGGTCAGCGCCATGATGTCGAGGATGCCGGCCACGCCCTCGGTCTGGGCTGCGCGGCCGAGGAACGGCGTCAGCAGGACCAGGAACACCATGTAGATCGCCGACGAGATCCATTGGGCGTGGCGCATGGCGCGGCGGCGCACTTCCGGGCCGTACGCCTCGCCCATGTAGCGTGATGTCTCGAACCCCTGGACGGTGATCAACAGCCCGAGCAGCATCGGGAGGCTCTGGACGGACACCTTCAGCGGCGGCAGGCCCGGCGGCGCCGCGGCGGTGATCCAGCTGAGCGCCAGGGCCACGAACATGCCCGCGATCACGCCCAGCTTCAGCGACACCGTCATGTGCGCCAGCCGCTCCATGCGGTGAAGCCCGCCGCTCAGCGCCAGGACCACGAACATCCCCACCAGCGCGGTCACCAGCCCGCGCGAGGCCAGGGCCTGGAGGTCCGGTCCCAGGGCGAAGGGCCGCAGGGCGAACTCGGCGAGGAGCTTCAGGTAATAGGCCACCGACACGGCGTAGGCGGCCGCCAGCACCGCCTGGGTGAACCGCGCCGTCCAGGCGATCGGGTCGCGCGGCGGCAGGTCCGCGAGCAGGGGCTCCAGTCGACGGATGTTGAACCGCACCACCGCGCCCAGGCCGTAGGCCAGCAGCAGCAGCACGCCCATGGCCGGCGCCGCGGCCCCGCCGAACTCTCGCGCGAGAAGGGGGCCGCAGATCAGGAAGCCGCTGCCGATGATCGAGGCCAGCGGCGTGACCGTCGCCTCCCACGACTTCGAGCGCTGGATGGGCCCCACGTTGAGGGCGGCGATCACGGCGACGGCCACGGCCAGCGCCGCTGCGAGGATCAGCATGGACTGTTCAGTCGCATCCGCCCGCGAGCGTCGCGAGCGTGGCCTGCAGCATGGGACGAACCTCTTCCGCGGGCATCGCCGCCAGCGCCTTCAATGTGTGGGTCCGGCCCTGCTCGCGGGCGACCAGATAGCCGACATAGTAGCCGAAGCGCGGCGGCAGTCCCGCGCTCAGCCGCCCCATGCTGAAGAGCGCGTTCAGGTCGTCCTCCGACCGCGAGTCGAGCCGCGCGGCTACGGCGCAGACCGCGGCCTTGCGATCCTTCTCCACGGCGGGGCGGATCGGCTCGGGGAAGGTCAGCAGAAGCTCGTCGTCCGTGGCGTCCGGGTTGAGGCTCTGGGCCACATAGACCGCGAGACCCTCGGCCCAGAGCCCGCACCAGACCTGGTCGCACTCCGGGAAGCGGCGGCCGTGATAGATGTGGAACAGCTCGTGATGGAAGAACGGCTGGATGCGGTGGCCAAGGTGCAGGCGGGCGATGACGTCGGCGCCGAACATCAGGTGGTTGCCGTCGGCCAGGTCGCGGGTGCCGCCGTCGAACTCGCCCAGGCTGTCCACGAGGAAGATCGGCGGATAGCCCTCCATCGGCCCGAACTCGCTCTCGAAGCTGGCGAGCGCCGGGCGGAACATCTCGCCGAAGCGGGCGCTCACCTGGGCGATCCCGGCGCGCTGGTCGGGAAACGCCGCCAGCCCCCGGGACATCTGCTTCTGGAAGCGCTCGGCCGAGCCCTTGAACCGCACCTCGTCGTAGAAGCCGGGCAGGGCCTGGGCGAATTGCGCCTTGAAGGCGGCTGCCCGCGCCGCCTCGTCCAGCCCGGCCGTCCGGTCGAAGGTCTCGGCGAACATCGGGGTCAGGTCCACCAGCGTCAGGCCTCCGGCGGTCTGGGTGGGCGGCTCGGCGGCGAAGGCCGGCAGGGCCGCCATGAAGGCTGTGGCGGCGGCGAACGCGAGGCGAAGCAACATCCGACCAAGCTAGCAAAAACGTATGTCCGACGAACCCATTCCGTCGCCGCTTCCGCAACGCGGCCGCGCGAGGATAGGGTTCGCTCGATCCGGCCGGGGGAGGCGCAGATGAACCGAGGATTCCATTGGGGCCTGGCGCTTGCCGCCGGGCTCTCGCTGGCCGGGCTGGGCCAGCCGGCCGCCGCCGCGCCGGTCCGCGTCTGCGCCTGGCTGGTCGAGACGCTGGACGACGACGACTATCACGGGCTGGCCCTGTGGTTCGAAGCCAACACCGACTTCGACTTCTATTACATGATCAAGGGCAAGGGCATCGTCGGCGACGGCTCCCGCGCCCATTCGCCCAGCAAGGGCACGTTCGTCCTGAGCGCGGGCGAGCCCGACAAGCCCTGGAGCTTCGGGACCAACCTCACGCCGCCCGGCGAGATCGACGTCGTCGTCGAGATCCACGCCACCCCGGCCGACGTCTTCTCCGAGGAGGAGCCGCCCCTGCTGGCCAGCTTCACCTTCAACCGCCAGGTGACCGAGGACGATCCCGCACCGCCGAAGGACTTCGGCGCGCGCCAGTGCGCGACGGTGACGCCGTCGCCCTAGACGGCGCCCGCCTCGATCAGGCTGCGGGCGCAGTCCATCACCGTCTCGCGCACGGGCCGAGGCCGCCAGCCAAGCAGCTCCTGCGCCTTCTTCGAGGTGAAGTCGTAGCGCCGGCCCAGCCGCGGAACGACGAAGCGCAGGTCGGTGTCGAACAGGCTGGCCAGGCGCACCATCAGGTCGGGGACCTTTCGGGTCGGGACCTTGGCGGCCGCCGGGCCCAGTTCGGCCTTCAGCATGTCGGCCATCTCCGCCATCCACGCGAAGCCGCTCGCCGCGATCAGGCGCTGGCCCGCCGCCTCGGGTGCGGTCATGGCGCGGATGTGCAGGTCGGCCACGTCGCGCACGTCGACCACGTTGAAGCCCATCCGCGGCATGCCCGGCATGCGGCCGGTCAGCAGGCGCTCGACCACCTGCACCGAGTCCGAGAAGTCGCCGCTCAGCACCGGGCCTAGCACCAGCGTCGGGTTCACCGTGGCCAGCGTCGTCCTGCCGCCGGCCTCGCCGATCAGCTCCCAGGCCGCCCGCTCGGCCAGGGTCTTGGACTGAGCGTAGACGCTCACGCCTTGCGCGTTGGGGTCTGTCCAGACGGTCTCGTCGGCGAGGAAGTCGCTGGCGCCTTCGATCGGGCTGGTCGCGGCCACCGACGAGGTCTGCACCACCCGCTTCACCCCGGCCTTGATGGCCGCGCTCACCGCCCGCCGGGCGCCCTCGCGGGCCGGCCGGATCAGCACGTCGGGGTCCTTCGGGTCGGTCACCCCCAGCGGCGAGGCCACGTGCAGGACGTAGTCGCAGCCCTCGGTCGCGGCGTCCCATCCGGCGTCCGACATCAGGTCGGCGGCGTGGAAGCTGAGGTTCGTGGTGTCGGCCGCCTTGCCCAGGGCGGCGCGGACGGCCGGCTCCTTGGCGAGGTCGCGCACCGTCGTGCGCACGGCGTAGCCTTCCTTCAGGAGCCCGATCACGCACCAGCCGCCGATGTAGCCCGACCCGCCGGTGACCAGCACCGTTCCCTTGCCCGCCATGCCCCGCCTCCCGATGTTAACGATGCTAAGACATAGGGGCTTGGCGCGCCGGGGGAAGGGGCGTCAGGCGTGCATGGCGCTTTCGAGGGCCAGCGACAGCGAGATGCAGGCGGCGGCGGTGAGCGTCGTCGAGAGCAGCGGATAGCGGGAAGGGCTGTCGGGCGTCTGGTGGTCGAACAGCCACTGGATCAGGAAGGCCACGATGAAGCCGCCGAGGATCCAGGTGTCGGGCGCCCGGTCGCGGGCCAGCAGCACCACCATCGCCGCCATCGCGCAGAGCGCCGAGAAGGTCTGCCGCTGCCAGCGGGGCCGGGGCTCGCGCGTCTCCAGGCCCCAGCGGACGCCGCCCAGGAACGACAGCACCACCGCCGACCAGGTGAGCAATACGCCCAGCGCAGGGGCGGCGAACTTGGCGGGGCCGTAGCAGTAGACGATGGCGGCGCCGGGGAAGGGGGCCACCGCCGTCAGCGCGATGACCCATAGGGCGATCGGAATGGACTCCGCCCGTCGGGCAGGCCGCACGTCATCCATGAGCAATCAATCTCTCCGGAATGCCGCCGAGGCCGCCCAACCGACCGCCAGGGCGAACGCCATGGAGGCCAGACCGTAGGACCATGGCCTGTCATGGGCCAACACGTAAAGGGCCCGTTCGGCGCCCACCTTCTGCACGGTCAGGGTGCGGGTTCGCTGGGCCACCGGCTTGCCGTTCTGGAAGAGGATGATGTCGGCCCGGTAGACGCCCGTGGGCGCGCCCGCCGGCAGGGCGATCTCGGCGCGGAACAGGCCCCGGTCCACGAACCGGACGCCGTGCTCGTCCTCGCGATAGAGACCCGCCGCTTCCTTCAGGCGCACCACCGCGCTCTTCCAGTCGTAGTAGTCGGCGCCCAGCTGGTTCACGACCACGTCGCGCACGCCGTAGCGCGTCTCCACCCGCTGCTCGGCCGGGGCGGCGAAGGTCAGGTGGTCGATGCCGGCGCCCAGCCGGCGCAGGGTTCCGAAGTTGGCGATGTCGGCCAGCGGGCGGTTGGAGGCGGCGCGGTAGAAGCCCGGCGCGCCGCGGAACACCACCGGCCGGCTGTTGATCCACAGGCCCGCCACCTGGATCTTGCGGGTGATCCGCACCGGCTGCTCGGGGCCGCGCACCAGCACCACCACGTCGCTGGGCCGGGCGGCGGCGTCGAACACCGCGCCGTAGAGCACGATCCGCGCGCCGCGGAAGTTCGACTTCACCTGGATATTGGCGTCGGTCAGCGCCGCCGAGATGATCGGCTTGGGCGCCTCGGGCGCGCGCACCTGCGGCGCCTCGGCGGCGGGCGGCGCTTCGGCCACGTGCGGCGGCAGGGGGAGGTCGGCCATCACCCTCCCATCCCCGACATCAGGATGAAGGGCTCCTCGGGCCGGAAGAACAGGCCCAGGCCCATGCGCAGCCCGACCAGCAGCACGATCAGCGCCAGGATCGCCCGCAGCTCCTCGGCCCGGAAGCGCGCCGAGGCCCGCGCGCCGAGCTGGGCGCCCATCACCCCGCCCACCAGCAGCAGCGTCGCCAGCACGATATCGACGGTCTGGTTTCGCCCGGCCTGCAGCACGCCGGTGAGCGCCGTGGTGATGATGATCTGCAGCAGGCTGGTGCCCACCACCATGCCGGCCGGCATGCGAAGCAGATAGACCATCGCCGGCACCAGGATGAAGCCGCCGCCCACGCCCATGATCGCCGAGAGCATGCCCACGAACGCGCCCAGCAACAGCGGCGGGATCACGCTGATGTAGAGCCGAGAGCGCGGGAACCGCATCTTCAGCGGCAGGCCGTACAGCCACACCGGCCGGCGGTCGCGGTGCGGCGGCTGCGGCTCGCCCCGGCGGCGGCGCAGGATGGCGCCCAGGCTCTCGGTCAGCATCAGCCCGCCGATGACGCTCAGGAACACCAGGTACGAGACCGACACCACCAGGTCGGCCTGACCCAGCAGGCGCAGCAGGCGGAAGATCTCCACGCCGGCGTAGGCCCCGATCACCCCGCCGGTCGCCAGCACCGCGCCCATCCGCAGGTCGACGGCGCGCCGGCGGCTGTAGGCGATCACGCTCGACATGGACGAGGCCGCCACGTGGTTGGCCATCGACCCGACGGCCACCGGCGCCGGCACACCGAAGAACACCAGGAGCGGCGTCATCAGGAAGCCGCCACCGATGCCGAACATGCCCGAGATGAAGCCCACCAGGGCGCCCAGCGCCACGATGAGCGGGGCGTTCACGGCGACCTCGGCGATGGGCAGGTAGATGTCCACGGTCCGCGCCTACGACCCCCGTCCGGCCGGGTCCAGACCGAAATCCCATGCCCCGCGGGCATGGGCGGTGGTCGCGGGCGTGAGAAGGCCTGTCGGACCTGGCCTCAACGCTCGGAAACGTGGGGCCGCGGGCCCGGCGCAAGGTCGCGCTGGTAGGCGGCGAGCGCCATCCGGTAGGCCGGGTTCGAATAGCCGTCGGCCGGGCCGTCGTAATAGCCCAGCCGGGCCAGCACCTTCTGGGTCTGCCGCACGTTGATCGAGGGCCCCATCGCGGCGGTCGCCGTCGCTGCGGGGGCGGGCGATGGCGTCGCCGGAGCCGCCGCCGGAGCCTTGGGCGACAGCTTCGCCAGCGCCTGGCGCGCATCGGCGTCGCCGCGGTCGGCCGCGCGCTGGAACCACATCCGCGCTGTTTCGAGGTCCTTCGGGGCTCCGCTGCCCGACTCGTAGATGAGGCCCAGATTGTACTGGCTCTCCACCACCCCGGCCGCGGCGGCCTTCTCGAACCACTTCACCGCCGTCGGCAGGTCCTGTCCGCCGCCCTCGCCGCGGAAGTAGTAGACGCCCAGGTTGTGCATCGCGCGCACATCGCCGTTCTCGGCCGCCAGCGTCGTGAGGCGGCGGGCCTCCACCGGGTCCTGCGGCAGCCCAGCCTCGCCGGCGTCGTAGAGCTGGGCGAGATAGAGCTGGGCCTGGGCGTGGCCGGCTTCGGCCAGGGCCTTCAGCTTGCCCAGCGCGCCGGGCTCGCCGGCTTCCACGCCGGCCCGCACCTGGGCGAACACGGGGCTGGGCTGGATCGCGGCGGCGCCCGGGGAAGCCAGTCCGGGCGCCAGCGCCACCGACGCCCGCGGGTTGTCGCCGATCGGGGCGACCTCCGCGGTGCGGTCCTGATCCTGGGGGCCCTGCATCAGCACCAGACCCGCCGCGCCGACGCTCAGGAACGCGGCGC
The DNA here is from genome assembly GCF_016124325.1 of Phenylobacterium sp. Lineage (GTDB taxonomy): Bacteria > Pseudomonadota > Alphaproteobacteria > Caulobacterales > Caulobacteraceae > Phenylobacterium. The sequence goes on along the minus strand of NZ_WGNY01000026.1, from coordinate 9,318 downwards.
CGCCGGCCACCATCAGCGCGGTCTGCATCGCCGAACTGCCCCGCCGCGGACGCGAGGTGAGGCTTCGGAACAGGCCGCCCTTGCCGCTCTTGGCCCGCATCTTCTTCATGGCCTTCGCGCCCTGCGCGATCTCGTTCGCGCGCGCGGCGGCCTGGGCGCGTTCGATCACCTCGCGGGTGGAAAGCTGGGGGCCGGGCCACCGAACACCCTCGCCCTCGCCCTCGTTGTCGGCGAACAGCTCCTCGTCGGGATCCTGGATCGGAGCGAAGCCCTCCGGGACCTTGGTCTCCGGCACGTCCAGGTCCAGGCGACGCCAGGGCGGGTAGACCGCGTCCGGGTCCTCCGCCTCGGCGAAGGTGCGCGGCTCGGGCTCGCTGCGCGCGGCCAGGTCGGGACCGAAGGACGCGCCCGGCGGCATCGCGAACGGCTGGGCCTCGGCGGCCTGCGCGGCGGCCTCGGGCGTCGCCGCACGCCAGACCGGTTCCGCAGCCGGCGCCTCCGCCGCGCGCATGCGGATCCGCTCGACCTGCGCGCCCAGGTCCTCCAGCGCCTGGGCGGCCCGCTGCTCGGAGGTGGTGAGGCGCCCGTCGAGGGAGTCGCTCACCCGGGTCAGCTCCGCCCCGAGCCGTTCGAACGCCTCGGCCTGGGTCTGCTCGGCGCGGCCGAGCCGCTGCTCCACGGCGCTGGCGATCCGCGCCACCTCCGAGCCCACCTGGTCGATGGCCTCGGCGCCGCGCTGGTCCACTTCCTCCAGCTTGCGGCCGACAGCCTCGGCCATGCCGAGCACCTTGCGGCCCATCTCCTCGACGGCGTGGGCGGTCCGCTCCTCGGCCTCGCGGATGTGCGCGCCCATCTCGGCCAGGCGCTTCTCCACCTGCGGTCCCGCCGAGGCCGCCAGCTTGTCGGCCACCTCCGCGCGCAGGGCCTCGACCCGATGGCCCAGCACCTGCGCCAGGGCCTCGAACTTGACCTCGGCCTCGGCCGAGCTGCCCTGTTCGGCCAGGCTCAGGCGCTTGTCGAGCGCGCTCATGGCCGATTTCAGGTCGTTGAGCGCCGCGGTGGTCCGAGCCTCGGCGTCGGCGAGCCGGTCGCCCAGCCGCAGCAGCACCGTCTCGACGACCACTTCGGGCTCGATCCGGGTGAGCCGCTGTTCCAGCGCCTTGAGCACCTCGGTCGATCGGGGGCCCGCCGGCTGCGCCTCCAGCCGCCGAAGCCGCTCGCCCAGATAGCTCTGCTGGGCCGATCCTTCCGACAGCAGGCCTTCGAGCCGCGCGGTCTGGCTGTGCTGTTCGCGCTCCGTGGCGTCGATCCGGGCCAGCGCCTGGCGCACCGAATGCTCGACGCCATTGATCGCCAGGCCGGCGCGGGTCTCGGCGGATTCGATCCGGTCGGTCAGCCGGTCGAGCGAGGCGGCGATCCGGGCGAAGTCCTGCGAGGTGTCGGATTCGGTGCGCGGCCGCCAGGCGTCGGGGGCCGGCCGGTAGAGGCGCGCGCCCAGTTGCGACTCGGCGGTGACCTCCTCGGGCAGGTCGTCCTCGAGGATCATCCGGTTCAGCCATTCGCCGAGGGTCATGCCCGAGCGCCGGGCAAGATCCTTCGCGACCTCGCGGGCCTTGGGATCGATCCCCTTAACGCTCCAAGGCGCCCCCGCGCTCATCCGAATCGCTTCTCCGCCTGAGACGAAACGGTATCGGCCGATTCCTGGGGTGTAAACGAAGCCGCACCACCAGATATGGTGTCGCGGGGGCCGTTCCTGTGGACGGCTTCGCCGGGCCGCGGCGACGATGCCGCTTGCCAAACCGGTGGCCACGACTAGAGCGGGTGGATGGACTTCCGCACCCTATTCGCCGTGGGCGGCGGCCTGGCCGCGCTGGCGCTCGTCGCCGGGTGGCGGGGCGCGCGTCCGCCCAACCTCCAGCGGGGGCCGCGGCTCGTCCCCTGGCGCTTCATCATGCTGCTCAGCGCGGCCGTGGCGATCCTGCTGATCTTCCAGGCGCTGCGGCTGTCGGGCTGGCTGCCCCACCGCTAGGCCGCCTGCGGCAGCGGCTCCTCGGCCTTCTTCGGGCGCTTGGCCAGGCCCGCCATGCCCCCGGACGACAGCAGGCCCACATCGGCCACCAGCCGCGGGATGGCCCACTTGTGCGGCGCGGCGACGTAGCGCGGCTGCCAGAGCGGGTCGTACTTGTCCTTGTACCGCCGCACGCCCTGGAAGTTGTAGATTTCCTCGCCGCGGTCGAAGATCAGCCGGCCCACGCGCGACATGATCGGGGCCAGCGGGCGATCGTCGAGGCCCGCCAGCGGGGCCATGCCGAAGTCGAAGGCGACGTACCCCTGGGCGCGGCCCCACTCCATCAGCTCGACGAAGAGATAGTCCATGACGTTGCGCGGGCCCTCGTCGCGATAGCGCATCAGGTCGATCGAGAACGAGGCCTTCGACGGCGTGGTCCATAGCGTCGCGAAGGCGATCACGCGCCCGCCCCAGCGCACCACCGCCACCGGGAATTCCTGGACATATCGCGGCAGGAAGCCGCCCAGCGAAAAGCCCTTCTCGCCGCCGGCGTGGTCGGCCAGCCAGTCGTCCGAAACGGCCCTCAGCTCGGAGATGAGCGGCGCCACGCGCTCGCGGGGGACGACTTCGAAGGTCGCGCCTTCCTCGGCGGCCTTGCGCCACGCCCGGCGCAGGTTGCCCCGGCGGCGGCCCTCGAGGCTGAAGGTCTCCAGCGGGGTCAGCGCCGACTCCCCCAGCTTCTGGATCGAGAACCCCAGCTCGACCACGTCGGGCAGGTCCTCGGCCTCCAGGCCGTAGAGGCCGGGCCGCGCGGCATGCGCATCGGCGAGTTCGCGGAACCGCCAGAGCAGCTCCAGCCGCTCGTCGCGCCGGCCCACGGGCGGGCCCAGCGCCACCCAGCTGCGCCCCCGGACGCCGAACATCAGGAAACTTTCCCCCGACGCCGAGAACAGGAACCGCTTGTCGCCGAGCAACGCCAGGTTCGAGCCCGGCCGCGAGACCTCCGCATTGGCCAGGATGGTCCGGACGCGCTCGAAGTCGGGGTCCTCGTCGCCGACGATCGGCGGCGTCGCGGCGGAGGCGAACAGCCGCCAGACCCCGAAGGCGATCAGGACCAGCGCCGATCCGGCCCAGGCTCGCAGCGACCGCTCGGCGTCGGCGTCGGCCATCACCCGCCACCAGGGCAGCTCGCCGTAGTCGGCGTGTTCGAACGACCACAGGCCCAGAAGGCCGACGCCGGCCACCAGGCACACGGCCGACACCAGCCAGCCGGGCGTCACCTCCATCCGGCTCAGCCGGGCGGTGCGGGGAAAGGCGGCGCGGAACGGGGCCAGCAGCACGGCCAGCCCGACGAGCACCGTCGTCTCCTCCCAGATGAAGCCCTTCACCAGGCTGAGCGGGGCGGCGACCAGCAGGACGATCAGCGTCGCCGCCCAGGCCGCGTCCAGCCGCGCGCGCAGGCCGAACGCCAGCATCACCAGCACCAGCCCCAGGACGCTGGAGAGGAAGTGGCCGATCTCGATCAGCAGCACCGGCTCGAACTTCAGGAGCTCGACGAAGCGCTCCGGCGCCGACGGCGTGGCGGCCGAGGCCAGCAGCATCACGCCCGCCGCCAGGGTCAGCACCGCTCCAGCCAGCGGCGCGGCGGCCAGGGCCGCGGGATGGAGGTCACGGAAGACACGCATCGGGGCGTCTATTAGCCGGGTTCGCCGCGCCGCGCTCAAACAACTGTTTTGTTGCGCTTGCCCTGCGTCCGCCCGGCGCTAAGCTTGGGAAAAAGGTCCCGACAAGGAGAACGTCATGGCCGACTTCGGCGCCGCCGAACTCGACGCCTTCGCCACGGAGGTGCGCGAGGCGCTCGCGGCCCTCTATCCGGCCGAGCTGCGCGACCCCAAGGCCGCGACCGATCCCGAGGCCGTGTGGGGCGGCCGCGCCTTCGCCGGCTCCGACGATCCGCAGATCGTCTGGATGAAGCGCATGGCCGAGAAGGGCTGGACCGCGCCGACCTGGCCCAGGGAATACGGCGGCGGCGGCCTCTCGCCCGCCCAGGCCCGCGTGCTGGACCGGGAACTGGCCGCCGGCCGCTATCGCGCGCCGCTCGCCTCGTTCGGTGTCTGGATGCTGGGCCCCGTCCTGCTCGAATACGCCAACGAGGAGCAGAAGCGCGAGCACCTGCCCAGGATCATCCAGGGCCAGATCCGCTGGTGCCAGGGCTATTCCGAGCCGGGCGCCGGCTCCGACCTCGCCGGTCTCGCCACCCGCTGCGAGGACAAGGGCGACCACTGGCTCATAAACGGAAGCAAGATCTGGACGAGCTACGCCGACAAGGCCGACTGGTGCTTCTGCCTGGTGCGCACCGACACCACCAAGAAGCACGAGGGCATCTCGTTCGTGCTGATCGACATGAAGAGCCCTGGCGTCGAGACCCGGCCCATCCAGCTGATCAGCGGCGAGAGCCCGTTCTGCGAGACCTTCTTCACCGACGTGAAGATCCCCAAGGGCAACCTGGTGGGCCGGCTGAACGGCGGCTGGGAGATCGCCAAGCGCCTCCTGCAATACGAGCGCCAGAACATCTCGGCCGGCTTCGGCGACGGCGGCTCGGCGGGCGGCGCCTCGGGCGACCTTGGCGAGATCGCCAAGCGCTACGCGGGCGATGCGGACGGGCTCTCCGACACCGACCTGCGCCGGCGCATCACCGAGAACAAGATGAACTTCCAGGCGCTGCGCCAGACCATCGCCCGCTCGGCCGCCGAGAGCCGCGCCGGCAACGGGCCCTCGGCCACGACCTCGATCATCAAATACGCCGCGGCCGAGTTCGCCAAGGAACGGTCCGAGCTGATGGTCGAGGCCATGGGCCACCAGGGCCTGGGCTGGGACGGCGCGGGCTACGAGGGCTCGGAGATCATGGCCGTGCGCGGCTGGCTGCGCACCAAGGCCAACTCGATCGAGGGCGGGACCAGCGAAGTGAACCTCAACGTGGTGGCCAAGCGCGTGCTCGGCCTGCCGGACCCGAAGTGACGCGGAGCGTCATCCCGGACGCCTGCGAGGCCGATCCGGGATCTAGAGGAGGAATTTTCTGATGGCGGACTTCGGCGGCGACGTGGAGGCCTTCCGGGCCGAGGCGCGCGACTGGCTCGCGGCCAACTTTCCGAAATCCCTGGCCCACGACTTCGACACCCAGCTGGCCAAGCTGCAGGCGCGGCCCGAGACGGCCGAGGCGAAGGCCTGGCGTCTGGCCCTGGGCGCCAAGGGCTGGGGCGTCCCCACCTGGCCGAAGGACATCGGCGGCGGCGGCCTCACCCGCGAGCAGGCGCGCGTGCTGGCCGAGGAGATGGCCTCCATCGGCGCCCGCAACCCGATCGGCGGCATGGGCGTCTCCATGTTCGGGCCGACGCTCATGGAGTACGGCTCCGACGCCCTGAAGAAGCAGCACTTCCCCGGCATCGTCATGGGCGAGGTCTGGTGGTGCCAGGGCTATTCCGAGCCCGGCGCCGGCTCCGACCTGGCGGGCCTGCAGACCCGCGCCGAGGACAAGGGCGACCACTTCCTGGTGAACGGGTCGAAAATCTGGACAAGCGGCGCCCAGTACGCCGACCGCTGCTACTGCCTGGTGCGGACCGACACCTCCAAGAAGCATGAGGGCATCAGCTTCCTGCTGATCGACATGCACGCTCCGGGCGTCGAGGTCCGGCCGATCCTGCTGATCAACGGCACCTCGCCCTTCTGCGAGACCTTCTTCACCGACGTGAAGGTGCCGAAGGACCAGCTGTTCGGGCCGCTGAACGGCGGCTGGACCATCGCCAAGCGCCTGCTGCAGCACGAGCGCGACGGCATCGGCGCCAGCCTGGGCTCGGGCAACATCGGCGCGGCCTCGGTCGTCCCCACCGTGATCGAGGCGGCCAAGGCCAACGTCGGCCTCGACGAGACCGGCCGGCTGGCCGACCCCGACCTGCGGCGGCGCGTCACCGAACACCTGATGGAGAACAAGGCCTTCCAGCTCACCGTGCGGCGCCAGCAGGACGAGGCGCGCTCGGGGGCGGGTCCGTCGAACCTGGCCGCGGCCATGAAGTACGCCGGGGCCAAGATCGCCCAGGACCGCAACGAGCTCGTGGTCGAGAGCCTGGGCCATCAGGGGCTGGGCTGGGGCGGCGACGGCTTCGCCGCGGGCGAGGCGGCCGCGGTGCGCAGCTGGCTGCGCTCGAAGGCCAATTCGATCGAGGGCGGCAGCTCCGAAATCAACCTCAACGTCGTCTCAAAACGAGTCCTCGGATTGCCAGATCCGAAGTAGGATTAGAAAAAGCGGTATTTCAAACGACCATAATTTCGGGAGGTTCATGATGGCGGATTTCGGAGGGACCGATCTGGACGCCTTCCGCGCCGAGGCGCGCGAATGGCTCGAAGCCAATTTCCCCAAGTCGCTGCGCGACGATCCCGAAGCCGGGACGCGCGCCATGACGGGCGGCTTCAAGCCCACCGGCGACCATCTCGTGTGGAAGCAGCGGATGGCCGAGAAGGGGTGGGGCTGCCCCACCTGGCCCAAGAAGTACGGCGCCGGCGGCCTCAGCCAGTCCGAGGCCCGCGTGCTCCAGCAGGAGATGGACCGCATCGGCGCCTACAACCCGATGGTCGGCATGGGCCTTTCGATGTTCGGCCCCACGCTGCTGGAGTACGGCACGGAGGACCAGAAGGAACGCCACATCCCGCCCATCGTCCGGGGCGAGATCCGCTGGTGCCAGGGCTATTCCGAACCGGGCGCCGGCTCCGACCTCGCCAGTCTCCAGACCAAGTGCGAGGACGCCGGAGACCACTGGAAAATCAACGGCCAGAAAATCTGGACGAGCGGCGCGCAATGGGCCGACTGGTGCTTCTGCCTGGTGCGGACCGACACCTCCAAGAAGCATGAGGGCATCAGCTTCGTGCTGATCAACATGAACCAGCCGGGGGTCGAGACGCGGCCGATCAAGCTGATCGCCGGCTCCTCGCCCTTCTGCGAGACCTTCTTCACCGACGCCCGCGCCGAGAAGAACGACATGGTCGGCCCGCTGAACGGCGGCTGGACGGTGGGCAAGCGCCTGCTCCAGCACGAGCGGTCGGGCCAGGGCGGCGGCCGCATGACCGGCGGCGCCAAGGTGTCCGAGATCGCCAAGACATACGTCGGCGTCGACGAGGCGGGCCGCATCGCCGATTCCGACCTGCGCATGCGCATCGCCCGGAACGAGATGGACGCCCGCGCCCACGGCCTGACGCTGCAGCGGGCCTTCGCCGAGTCCAAGGGCAATTCCAGCCCCTCGGCCGCCACCTCGATCATGAAGAACTCGGGCACCTGGATCGGCCAGGAACGCGCCGAGCTGCTCATCGAGGTGATGGGCGCGCAGGGCCTCGGCTGGTCGGGCGACGACTTCCAGAAGGACGAACTGGAGGCCGTGCGCTCGTGGCTCTCGGGCAAGGCCTGGACCATCTTCGGCGGCAGCCAGGAGGTCCAGTCCAACATCGTCTCCAAGCGCATCCTGGGACTGCCCGACACGACCCAATCGAGCTGACCCGGAGCGCGCTTATGGCGTCATGGCCCGGCCTGTCCGGGCCATCCATGAACACGGCCGACGGAGGCGCCGCCTAAAAGATCGGTGTTCATGGATCCCCTGGACAAGCCCGGGGATGACGATCTGAAAATGGGTCGAGGGAGGAACTGACATGGCTGACTTCGGCGGAGCCGACCTCGAGGCCTTCCGGGCCGAGGCCAGGGACTGGATCGCGGCGAACTTCCCCGCGTCGCTCAAGGGCCGGCCCGCGCCCGAGGGCCGCGAGCTGAGTCCCGACCAGGACGCCTGGCGCAAGGCCATGGGCGAGAAGGGCTGGGGCGTTCCCACCTGGCCCAGCCAGTACGGCGGCGGCGGGCTCTCCCGCGCCGAGGCCGCGGTGATCGCCGAGGAACTGGCCCGGGCCGGCGCCTACAACCCCATCGGCGGCATGGGCGTCATCATGTTCGGCCCCACGCTGCTGGAGTACGGCGACGAGGCCCAGAAGCAGAAGCACATCCCGCCCATCGTCCGCGGCGAGGTGCGCTGGTGCCAGGGCTTCAGCGAACCGGGGGCGGGCTCCGACCTGGCCGGCCTGCAGACCAAGGCCGAGGACAAGGGCGACCACTTCCTCATAAATGGTTCAAAAATTTGGACTTCCGGCGCCCATCTCGCCGACATGTGCTTCTGCCTGGTGCGCACCGATCCCACGAAGAAGCACGAGGGCATCAGCTTCGTGATGATCGACATGCATCAGCCGGGGGTCGAGGCCCGGCCGATCCGGCTGATCAACGACACCACGCCCTTCTGCGAGACCTTCTTCACCGACGCCAAGGCGCCGAAGGAGAACCTCGTGGGCCCGCTGAACGGCGGCTGGACGGTGGCCAAGCGCCTGCTCCAGCACGAGCGGCAGGGCATCTCCGGCGCCGGCGGCGGCGCCCCGCCCGGGTCGCTGGAAGGGCCCACGATCACCGAACTGGCGAAGACCTACGTCGGCCTGGACGAGACGGGCCGCCTGGCCGATCCGGACCTGCGCCGCCGGCTCACCGACCACCTGATGGAGGAGCGCGCCTTCCAGCTCACCGGCCGGCGTGCGGCGGTCGAGAACCGCGGCAACTCCGGCCCCAGCGCCGCCTCCTCGGTGCTCAAGAACGTGGGCTCGAACGTCCGCACCGAGAAGTCCGAGCTGGCGGTCGAGATCCTGGGCTGCCAGGGCCTGGGCTGGGGCGGCGAGGCCTTCGCGAGGCACGAGGTGGCCGCCATCAAGACCATGCTGCGCTCCAAGGCCGGCAAGATCGCCGGCGGCTCCTGGGAGGTGCAGCTCAACATCATCTCCAAGCGCATCCTGGGACTGCCGGAGACCACGCAGAAGGGCTAAGAGAAATAGCCCTCTCCCCCTTGCGGGGAGAGGGTTGGGAGTGGGGGTGTCGGCTCAGCGCCCAATTGAATGCACCCCCACCCCCGACCCCTCCCCGCAAGGGGGAGGGGAGAAATTTGAAGAGGACGAGATTTCGAATGGCTGATTTTGGCGGAACTGACCTGGAGGCCTTCCGCAAGGAGGTCCGGGACTGGGTGACGGCGAATTTCCCCGCCTCGCTCAAGGGCAAGCCCAATCCGATGGCCGGCGAAGGCCGCGCCGAGAAGCCGACCGCGGACCAGGAAGCCTGGCGCAAGGCGGTGGGCGAGAAGGGGTGGGGCACGCCCACCTGGCCCAAGCAGTACGGCGGCGGCGGGCTCTCCGGCGCCGAGGCGCGGGTGATCCAGGGCGAGTTCGCCCGGGCCGGCGCCTACAAC
>NZ_WGNY01000004.1 GCF_016124325.1 Phenylobacterium sp. | reverse complement strand
TGTCGAGCCAGGTGCCGACGAAGCTGATGTTGATCCCGCCGCCGTTCTCGATCCCGATCATGTCGAGGTCGGTCCGGTACGACGCGTTGAAGTCGATGCCCTTCGTGCGCAGGGCGCCGGTGTTCAGCGTCGTGTCGACGACGTAGCCCTGGTTGGAGAGCCAGATCGACCCGGCCGCGTCGCGCTTCACCAGACCGCAATAGAACGGATCGAGGTTGTTCACGCACCGGTTGATGATGACGTCGGCGCCGATCTGGCCGATGAAGTCCTTCACCTTGATGTCGAAGTAGTCGGCCGAGAAGTTGAAGCCCGGCAGGAAGGTGGGCTGCAGCACCACCCCGAACGAGATCGTGTCCGAGGTTTCCGGATCGACGTTCGGATTGCCGCCCAGCTGCCCGTTGTACTGGTTGGCCGGGTTGGCCTCGATCGCCAGCACCTGGGCCGTGGTCAGGTTGAACGCCTGGGCGCAGCGGGCGACCAGCGGATCGCTGGCCGCCAGGCCGGCGCAGGGATCCTGCGTGCCGTCGAGGACGACGTTCTGCGGGCTGAACAGCTCCAGCACGTGCGGCGCACGCACCGCGCGCTGGTAGCTGGCCCGCAGGCGGATGTCGTCGATCGGGGTCCAGTCGCCGGCGATCTTGTAGGTGCTGGTGGTGCCGACCGAGGAGTAGTCCGAATAGCGGTAGGCCAGCTCCATCTGCAGCGACTTGGCGAACGGGGCGTCCTGGATCAGCGGGATGCGGGTTTCGCCGAACAGTTCGTAGACGTCATAGCTGCCGTTGACCGGCGGGTTGGCGCCGCCCGAGCCGTTCAGCAGGCCCGCCGAGGAAACGTAGTCGGCGGCGAAGTCGAGGGTCTCGCGGCGGTATTCCGCGCCGAACGAAACGCCGACGCCGTCCTGGGCCCACGGGCTCTTGATGCCGTAGTCGGTCAGGTCGCCGCCCACCGAGAAGTTGACCACCCGCTCGTACAGGTTGCCGATCTGGCTGGAGGGGGTCTCCAGGTAGGCGAGCGCGGCCGGGGTGACCTGGCCAAGCTGGAAGATGTTGTAGGGCACGCAGGCCGTATCGGTGCCGTCGACCACCGACTGGCAGGTCGGCACGCCGTTCACGCTCACGACGTTCAGCGCGTTGTTGATCGCCGTCGTGCGGAAGAAGCCGGTCTGCACCTGATGGAAGGCCACCCGGCCGAACTGCATGAAGAAGTCGTAGTTCCAGTTGTCGGCGATATCGCCCTTCAGGCCGACCACGTAGCGGTACTGGGTGTGTTCGGTCTGGCCCTGGCGGCCGCCGCCTTCGATGTTCCGGCGCGAGACCGTGCCGGTGAAGGTGCCCGCCGTGTTGCTGAGGCAGGTGCCGCCGCCCGACGCCGCCGTGGCGGGCATCAGGCCGCGCTGCTGGTCGGACAGGAGCGGGTTGGCGCAGTTGATCGAGAACGTGCCGGCGAAGATGCCGCCCGGCGCGATCTGATAGGTGGACGTGTCGTCCATGAACATCAGGTCGGCGTAGGCGGTGGCCCAGGGCGCCAGCTCGTAGTGGGCGAAGGCGCCCATCACGTAGCGGTCATCCGGGCGCTGGTAGTAGTTGGCCGGGCCGAAGTTGTAGACGTCGGCGCCCGTCCGCGTGCGGAAGGTGTTGCCCGGGCCGTTGGTGTCGACGATCTGCGAGCCGACGCGGGCCGGGAAGGCCGTGCCCGAGCCGCCGCAGCCGAACTGGCTGAAGTCGGGGGTGCCGGAGTTGAGCGTGCAGCTCGAATAGTCGCGGGCGCCCTGCAGGATCGGCTCGACGTGACGGTAGCCGGCGTAGGCGGTCACGTTGCCCTTGCCGTCCGGCGCGTTGACGCCGATCACCAGGGTGACCTCGCTCGCCTCGCCGTCGCGGACGTCCTTCTTCGGCAGCTGGAAGAACTGCGGCGTGGCCGAGGCCGCGCCCGAAGCCCGCACCACGCTGGCGATGCTGTTGCCGTTGTCGTGCTGGTAGAGCCCGTACTGGGCGTCGACGCGGACGCCTTCGAAATCCTTCTGCAGGATGAAGTTCACCACGCCGGCCACGGCGTCGGCGCCGTACACGGCCGAGGCGCCGCCCGTCAGCACGTCCACGCGCTGCACGAGCGCGCTCGGGATGAAGTTCAGGTCGGCCGAGAGCGAGGCGCCCAGCGTGTTCGGCGTGCCGGGCATCAGGCGGCGGCCGTCGATCAGCACCAGGGTCCGGGTCGCGCCCAGGCCACGCAGGTTCACCGTCGCGGTGCCGGACGAACCGTTGGAGATCGCCGCGCCCTGGGCCGCGAAGGCCTGCGGCAGGCTGTTGATCATGTCCTCGACGCGGGTCACGCCCTGCGCCTTCAGGTCGGCCGCGTTGATCGCCGTCACCGGGCTGACGCTGGTCAGGTTCGGCGTCGGGATGCGCGTGCCGGTGACCACCACCTCGCTCACCGCGCCGCCGCCTTCCTGGGCCGCGGCCTGGGTGGCGAGGCCCATCGCGGCGACGCCGCAGATCATCGAGGACGCCAGCAGGCGTTCACGCATTCTCTTGTTGCTCAAGGTCAAAACCCTCCAGCGGCCGGCGGCTCGCCGCATCGACCGGATCCCCACATGAAAAAAGCTGGCCCCCCAGCGAACCCGGGAAGCCGGGTGCGCGAATAGATGCCGCTGGAGCAAAGTTATTGTCGTGCGTAACCGCACTTTACTGAATTTGTCTTATGCGACTCATGAAGATGGTTCATGTGTCAGGCGGGACGGCAACTCGAACCAGGTCGCGAAAATCCGCCATATACCAATATAATCAACGTATTATTGGATCATCCCGCGAGGGGAAAACGCCGTTGGACGACCCTTGGCGGTCCAGAGCCAGTGAAGTGGTTCCTGGAATAATGTTGCAAAAAGAAAACAGCGATTGACGCCTGTTACGTCCGTCACAGGTGTGTGACACATGAGTCGACTTCATCCAAAGTATGACGAGAAGTCGTCACGAAGTCTCATACTTGCGGTCTAAGGTGCGCAACATCCGGACGCCCTTGCTGGCGATGCCCGGAAAGGAGGCTCTTCGTGACCGCCCTCGCTTTCGAATTCGCGGCCGGGACGCGCGTCGCCGCGCCGCCGGCCGGCGCGCCGCGCATACTCTGGATCGACGCCGACGACGGCGCCATCGAGCCCGGCGTCGAGATGCTGCGCCGGCATGGTTTCGAGGTCGACCGCGCCGGCTCCGCGGCGGCGGCCCAGCCGCTGCTCGACGCCGCCGACGCCGATCTGGTGATCCTCGAAACCGCCCTGCCCGACGCCGACGGCCTGGCGCTGTGCCGCCGCCTGTCCGAGGCCGAGACCGCCCCGGTCCTCGTCGTGGCCCGCGCCGCCGACACCCTGGACCGCGTGGCCGGCCTCGAGTTCGGCGCCGACGACGTGCTGCCCAAGACGGCCCACCCGCTCGAGCTGCTGGCCCGGGTGCGTGCGTTGCTGCGCCGCGCCGGCCGCCAGGCGCGCCGCATCGCGGCCGAGGCCGTCGCCACATGGCGGTTCGACGCCGAGCTGGGCTATGTCACCTCGCCGTCCGGCCGCACCGTGCGGCTCAGTCCGGCCGACGCGGCGCTGCTCCGCGTCCTGGCCGGCCGTCCCGGCGAGGTCTGGCGGCGCGACGCGCTGCTGGCCCAGCTCCACGGCGACGGCGGCGCGGCGGGCGGGCGCTCGATCGACGCGCGCGTGGCCCGGCTGCGCCGCACGCTCAGCGACTGCGACGGCGCCGGCGACATGATCAAGACCCTGCGGGGCGGCGGCTATCTCTTCCAGGCGCAGGTCAACCCGCGCGTCGGGCTGGCCGCCTAGCGGGCCGCCTGGGGACTATTCCGCCTTCCCGCGCCGCGCCGCCAGGAGGCCGATCAGCGCGGCGGCGGCGGTGAGGACCGCGGCGGTCGTCGCCACCGGGTGGGCCTTGGCTTCCTCCGCCGCCTTGCGGGCCACGTCCTTGACCGGCGCCGGCGTCTTGCGCGCCAGGGCCTCGGTGGCGGCGCGAAGGGACTTGGCGGCCTCGGCCACCGCCCGCTCCGCGTCGTCGCTCAGATTGTCGGCGGCCTTGTGCAGCGACTTGGCGACATCCTCGAGGGCGTCCTCGACGTCGTGGCGGATCTCGCGGGTAAGGGACTTCGGCATGGGAAGCACTCCGGATTGGGGGCCGGCGAACGCTGCGCCCCGCCTCGGGCCGCGACCTTGATCTCCGTCAAGCGCCAATCGCGGCCGGCCGCCTCCGTATCGCTACTTAGGGTGCGGTCCCGAATTTTGCGAAAAGGCAAGGCGGCGTAGCCAGACGGACATCGAAACGGAGTTGGCGATGACCCTGGCCTACCCTCTGAACGACGCCCGCGTCGCACCGCCTCCGGCCGCTCTGACCGGCGTGATGGACCGCCTCGGCGTGCGCGCCGGCCACGCGAAGGACACCGAGATCTACGCCCAGGGCGACGACGTCCAGTATCTCTACCGGGTGGTCAGCGGGGTGGTGCGCACGACGCGGCTCACCTGCGACGGCCGCCGTCAGGTCGGCGACTTCTACTATCCGGGCGACCTGTTCGGGCTGGAGCCGGGCCCCGACCACCGCTTCGCCGCCGAGGCGCTGTCGGATTGCGTCGTGCAGTCGGTGCGGCGCACAACCGTGCGGACCATGGCCGGCGACGCCGAGCTCGACCGGGCGATCCTCGAAGCCACCAGCCGCGAGATGGCCCGCCTGCAGGACCATGTGCTGCTGCTCGGCCGCAAGAGCGCCCGCGAGAAGGTGGCGGGCTTCCTCATGCAGCTGGCCCAGCGCCAGCCGGGCGGCGCGGTGATGCTGCCGATGGGCCGCCAGGACATGGCCGACTATCTCGGCCTCACCATCGAGACCGTCTCGCGCATGCTGACCCAGCTGCAGGGCGACCTGATCGTCGAATTCCCCTCGTCGCGCCGCTTCCAGGTGAAGCAGTGGGACGCCCTGGAAGACCTGGCCGCCTAGCGTCTCAGCGCGATCAAGAGGGCGCCGGCCGTTATCAGGCCGACGCCGGCCCAGCCCCTGACGTCCAGCCGCTCGCCCAGGAAGATGGCGGCGAAGACCGCGACGAGGACCACGCTCAGCTTGTCCACGGGCGCGACCCGCGAGGCCTCGCCCAGTTTCAGCGCCTGGAAGTAGCAGAGCCACGACAGGCCGGTGGCGGCCCCCGAAAGCCCCAGGGCGGCGAACAGTCGCCAGCTCGAGAAGGGGTTGGCGGCCGGCGCGCCCTCCGCCGCCCAGATTCCCGCGACGATCGCCAGGATCACCAGCGTCCGCACCACCGTGGCGAAGCTGGACGGCAGGCCCTCGACGCCCAGCTTGGCGAAGATCGCCGTCAGGGCGGCGAACCCCGCCGACCCCAGGGCCCAGACCTGCCAGGATGACGCCATCGAACCTCTCCCCGCGGATGCGCTCGTATTGGAGACGCCGCCGCTGGGCGCCGCCCGCAGCATCGCCCGCCGTCACAGGCGAGGTCCAGCCGCAGGCCAGGTCCAGCCGCGCCGATCAGCCTGAAGGGGGGGAGGAATGGTGCCGCCTAGGTGACTCGAACACCTGACCTACGCATTACGAATGCGCCGCTCTACCGGCTGAGCTAAGGCGGCTCCTGTCCGGGACGCGGGCTTTTAGCGGCTCGGCGTCGATTTGGGAAGCGCCTGGCGGTCGCAGCCGGCGCCGCGCCTCAGGGGGCGAGCGCCATGTCTTCCCGCCAGAAACGCTCGAGCGCGGCGAGGAACGCCGGCTCGCTCCAGGCCGCGGCCGTGCGGCGGCCCGCCGCGCGCATCAGGGCGGCCTCGGCGCCGTCCGCCTCGACGATCTCCACGGCGCGGACCAGCGCCCGGGCGGCGGCCTCGCAATCGTCCTCCTCCACCCAGAGCCCGTTCAGGGGCGTGGCGTATTCGCGCGCGCCGATGCCGGTGAAGCCGGCCACGATGCAGCCGCTCGACATGCCTTCGAGGATCGAGGTGGACATGCCCTCGAACCGCGCGAGGCTGAGATAGACCGCCGCCCGGCCCAGCGCCTCGGCGGTCTCGCGCTCCGGCCGCCCGTCGATCAGGTCCCAGGTCCAGCCCGGCGCCGTGTTGAGCCGCTCGAACATCCCGCGGATCGCGGCGGCCTCCAGGGTCCGCTTGCGCGGCATGCAGGCGATGACCCGCGCCTTCTCCCGCGGCCGGAACACGCGCCCGTCCACCCAGCTCGGCACGGTGCCCACCACGTCGTGGTCGAAGTAGCGGGCGAGCCAGGCGGCCACGAGGTCGCTGCAGGCGATGAAGTGCCGGTAGGCGCCGCGCACCTCCGGCGGCAGCGCCGCCAGCGCGCCCGCCGCGGCGAAATAGGGGTTCTTGCAGTGGATGACCTTGCGGTTGGGCAGGGTCGCGCAGGCCGCCAGCACCGGCGTGGCGTCTTCCGAGATGATCAGGATCTCGTCGGGCGCGGGCGGGCCCGCCCAGGCGTCGATCGGGGCGTCGTGGGCGAACCACCGGGGCGGCGACTTGTCGTTCGGTATGCGGACCACCGCGTCGTAGCCCATCTGCGCCAGCGCCTGGGCGTGCCGGCAGGTCGCCCTGTTGCCCCCGGTCGGGGCGTCGGGCTTGGGCATCACGAACACCAGTCTGGCCACCTCGATTATCGGCCTCCCGGCGAGGGCTGGCCCGGCGCCGGCGGTGCGGCGGGCGGCGCCGGCGCGGCGGCGGGCGGCGGAAACAGCCGCGGCGCCAGCAGCGCCACGCCCGCGCCGCCCAGCACGCAGAGCACGCCGAAGACGATCAGGACCCAGAAGGTCGCGCCCAGCAGCGGCCGGGGGGCCTCTTCGTCCACGTGGTCGGGCAGCTCGTCGGGCCGGTCTGGCGCGGGCGGACCCATGGCTCAGGGCCGCCGGTCGATGAGGTTGAGCAGGGCCGCCTCCAGGGGGAAGGGCGGAAAGGCCCGCTCGGCCAGCGAGACCCGGGACAGCGGCTTGACCACCGCCTTCGAGAGCCCCAGCGCCCGGAGCTGGGGGGCCGGGTGGGCCTTGAGCAGCCCGGCCAGCACCTGCGACGCGCGCGGCGAATGCAGGAG
Source organism: Phenylobacterium sp. (assembly GCF_016124325.1). Taxonomy (GTDB): domain Bacteria; phylum Pseudomonadota; class Alphaproteobacteria; order Caulobacterales; family Caulobacteraceae; genus Phenylobacterium. The sequence continues at coordinate 11,910 of NZ_WGNY01000004.1, read as the reverse complement.
CACCGCGTCGCAGCCGCCCAGCCGGGCCAGGTCGAGGTCTCCGGTGTCCGCGGGCGCGGTCTCGTAGAGGATCAGGCGCCGCGCCTCGACCCCGTGCCTGGCGAGCGACCCCGCGAGGTCGCCGGCCGGCTCGGCCGCGCCGGGATGCAGCACCGCCCCTCTGAGCTCGCCGCGCCGCGAGGCGATGCCCTCGGCCAGGGCCTCCACGTCGCCGTCGGCCGACAGCACCGAGCCGAAGCCGGCCGCCCGCGCCGCCTGGGCCGTCGCCGCGCCGACCGCGAACACCTTCAGGTTCCGCTCCCCGCAGATGTCGGCGAAGGCGCGCACGCCGTTGGCGCTGGTGAAGGCCAGCGCCGCCACGCCGGCCAGGTCGATGGCGACGTCGGGCATGGCGCGGACTTCCAGCAGCGGGGCCACCACCGCCTCGTGACCCAGCGCGCGCACGCGTTCGGCCGTGGCCGTGGCCCCGGGCTGCGCGCGTGTGATCCAGATCCGCTGCCTGCGGCGAGCCATTCGCCGACCCCGCTATCCGACTGCTTCGCTCGTGCGGACGATGCGGTGCGGCGCGGCCTTCTTCAATGCTGCTCGTCGAAAAGCAGGATCGCGTCGCCGCCGTCGGCCTTCACCGCGGCGCCCAGCGACAGCCCGAGGTCACGCGCCGAGGCCAGCGGGTCGGACAGCTGCGACAGCTCCGACTCGCCCGAATGCCGGAACCGGACCGCGCCGTCGGGGGAAAGCGCCTCGACGATGAGCTTCAGCGAGCCGCCCTCCAGCCACGCATGGGCGCCGATCGGCGTCTTGCACGAGCCTTCCAGCGCCGTGAGCGCGCCGCGCTCGGCCTCGACGCACAGGGTGGTGGTCTCGCAGACCAGCGCCTTGGCCCACGGCGCGTCGCGGTCGGCCTCGCGCGTCTCGATGGCCAGCGCGCCCTGGCCGGGCGCCGGGGGCGCCTCCATCGGATCGATCAGGCTCTGCGGCCGGTCGCCCAGGCCCAGCCGGCGCAATCCCGAATAGGCCAGCAGGATGGCGTCCATCTCGCCGGCCGCCAGCTTGGCCATGCGCGTGTCGACGTTGCCGCGCAGCATCCGCACGTCGAGGTCGGGCCGGCGATAGAGCGACTGGGCCTGGCGGCGCAGGCTGGCGGTGCCCAGGCGCGCGCCCTGCGGCAGGTCTTCGAGGCGATCGGCGACAGTGCTCAGGAAGGCGTCGCGCGGATCCTCGCGCTCGGGCACGGCGGCGATCGCCAGGCCGGGCGGCAGCACCGCCGGCATGTCCTTCATCGAGTGGACGGCGCAGTCGATGCGGCCGTCCAGCATCGCCTCCTCGATCTCCTTGGTGAAAAGCCCCTTGCCGCCGATCTCCAGCAGCCGGCGGTCCTGCACCCGGTCGCCCGTGGTCGAGATCACGATGAGCGGCGCCACGCGCTCCACCTCGGCGGCGTTCTCGGGATCGGCGCCCAGCGCGGCGGCGATGCGGCGCTGCATGTGACCCGCCTGGGCCAGGCTGAGCTTGGAGCCGCGGGCCCCGATGCGGACGGGCGCGGCGGGCCGGGGCGGTTGCGTGGGCACGGTGGGCGGTCTACCTCGGAGCCGGAATCGTGAGGCCTGCTACAGGAGCCGGCCCGCCCCGGCAACCGGATGACCCTCGCCCACCCCGCCCCGCAAACCGTTCTCGGCCTGGAAACCAGCTGCGACGAGACCGCCGCCGCGGTCGTGCGCCGCCATGCCGACGGCCGCGTCGAGGTGCTGTCGTCGGTCGTCGGCAGCCAGATCGCCGAGCATGCGCCCTATGGCGGCGTGGTGCCCGAGATCGCCGCCCGCGCCCACGTCGAGACCATCGAGCAGATCGCCCGGGCCGCGCTGGGCGAGGCCGGCGTCGGGTATGGCGACCTCACCGGCGTCGCGGCCACCGCCGGCCCCGGTCTGGTTGGGGGCGTGATGGTGGGGCTGTCGTTCGGCAAGGCGGTGGCGCTGGCCCGCGGCCTGCCGCTGGTGGCGGTCAACCACCTGGAGGGCCACGCCGTCTCGGCCCGGCTGGGCGCCGAGCTGATCGACTATCCCTTCCTGCTGCTGCTGGTCTCGGGCGGCCATTGCCAGCTTCTGAGCGTGGAGGGCGTCGGCGCCTGCCGCCGCCTGGGCTCGACCATCGACGACGCGGCCGGCGAGGCCTTCGACAAGATCGCCAAGGCCATGGGCCTGCCCTATCCCGGCGGCCCGGCCCTGGAGCGGCTGGCCGAGGGCGGCGACCCCCAGGCCTTCCAGCTCCCGCGCATGCTGCTGGGCCGCAAGGATTGCGACTTCTCGTTCTCGGGCCTGAAGACGGCCGCCGCGCGCCTCGCCGAGGGCGTCACCGCCGAGACGGATCGCCGCGACCTCGCCGCCGCCGTCCAGGCCGCCATCGCCGGCCAGCTCGCCGAAAAGAGCGCGCGGGCCATGGAGGGCTACGCCCGCGAGCACGCGGGCGAGCCGCTGCGCTTCGTCGTGGCGGGCGGCGTGGCGGCCAACAAGGCGGTGCGCGCCCGGCTGGAGGCCGCCGCGACGGCCCACGGCTTCGCCTTCGCCGCCCCGCCGCTGGCCTACTGCACCGACAACGCCGCCATGATCGCGCTCGCCGGCGCCGAGCGGCTGGCCCTGGGCCTGGCCGATCCGCTGGACGCCGTGGCCCGCCCCCGCTGGCCGCTGGACGAAGCCGCCGCCGCGGCCAGCCCCACCCACAAGCCCGGCCGCAAAGGCGCCAAGGCGTGAGCGAAGTCATGCGGACCCTCGGCGTGATCGGCGGCGGCGCCTGGGGCACGGCCCTGGCCCAGGTCTGCGCGCGGGCGGGCCGCGACGTGGTCCTCTGGGCGCGCGAGCCCGATGTGGTCGCCACGGTCAACGCCGCCCACGAGAACGTCGCCTTCCTGCCGGGCGTGCCGCTGGAGCCCTCGATCCAGGCCACCGAAGACCTGGCCGGCCTCGGCGGCGCCGACGCGGTGCTGGCGGTCGCCCCGGCCCAGCATCTGCGCGCGACCCTGGCGGCCTTCGCCCCGCGTGTCCGCGGCGGCCTGCCGATCGTGCTCTGCGCCAAGGGCGTCGAGCAGGGCTCGCTGAAGCTGATGACCGAGGTGCTGGCCGAGACCGTCCCCCAGGCCGCCCCGGCGGTGCTTTCCGGGCCCAGCTTCGCGAGCGAGGTCGCGCGCGGCCTGCCCACCGCCGTCACCCTCGCCTGTCCCGATCCCGACCTCGCCGAGGCCCTGGCCACGGCCATCGCGACGCCCGCGTTCCGGCCCTACTTCTCCACCGACATGATCGGCGCCGAGGCCGGCGGCGCGGTGAAGAACGTCCTGGCCATCGCCTGCGGCATCGTCGAGGGCCGCGGCCTCGGCCGCTCGGCCCAGGCCGCGCTGATCACCCGGGGCTTCGCCGAACTCACCCGCCTGGCCGTGGCGCTGGGCGCCCGCGCCGAGACCGTGGCCGGCCTCTGCGGCCTGGGCGACCTGGTGCTCACCTGCTCCAGCGCCCAGTCGCGCAACATGAGCGTCGGCCTGGCGCTGGGCCGCGGCCAGACGCTGGCCGAGGCCCTGGCCGGCAAGCTCAGCGTGGCCGAGGGCGTGGCCTCGGCGCCGGCCGTGCGTGATCTCGCCGCCCGCGTCGGCGTGGAGACGCCGATCTGCGAGGCCGTGGCCGCGATCCTGTCGGGCCATGTCGATGTCGACGACGCCATCCGCGGCCTGCTGGCCCGGCCGCTCAAGGAGGAGACCTGAATGCCGCTGTTCGTGCTTGCCTGTTTCGACAAGGAAAACGCCCTTGAGACGCGGATGGCCACGCGGCAGGCGCACCTGGCCTGGGCGGCCACCCGGACCGACGCCATCAAGCTGGGCGGCCCCATGCTGGACGACAAGGGCGACATGGCGGGCTCCCTGTTCATCCTCGACCTGCCCGACAAGGCCGCCGTCCAGGCGTTCAACGCCGCCGACCCCTACACCCAGGCCGGGCTCTGGGACCGGGTGGAGCTGAAGGCCTTCAAGGTCAGCCTTGGACAGATCTGAGCCGGGCAATCCGGCGCGCCCGGCGGCCGGCGTGCGGCTCTGCGCCCTGGACGAGATTCCCGATCCGGGCGGCAAGGGCTTCCGCTTCCGCGAGGGCTCGCGGCTGTTCGCCGGCTTCGTGATCCGATCCGGCGGGACGGCGCGCGGCTTCGTGGATTCCTGCCCCCACGCCGGCTGGCCGCTCTCGGCCCTCGACGACCGCTACCTCACCCGCGACCACCGCCACATCCTGTGCGCCGGCCACGGAGCCCTGTTCGACCTGCAAGGCGCCTGCGTGGCGGGCCCCTGCCACGGCGAGCGCCTGGCCGCCTGGCCCGTGGAAGTCCGCGACGGCGAAGTCTGGACGGCGTGAGGATCTCCTCTCCCCCCGCGAAGCGGAGAGGGAGAGGGTAGGGAGAGGGGGGCTCCGCATCGGCGCGTCACCGATCACGCAGCCGGGACCCTCGGCCCGCCACTCAAGGCGCGGCGCTTCCGCGCCGGCCCTCTCCCTACCCTCTCCCTCTCGGAGCTGCGCTCCGGGGGAGAGGCGTTCGCCGAGGCGCCTCCTACGCCGGCGCGACCTCCGCCCCGAACGCGGCGACGTCCTCCAGCAGGCCCGCGGCGGCGGTCTTCACCAGCTCGCCGCCTTTTTCCGGCGTGGCCAGACCCGGGTCGGAGCCCATGCGGCCGTCAGCGTAGCGGGCGCGGAAGTCCATGGCCTCACGGATCGGGCCGGTCGGCGCGATCTGGGGCGCGTAGTTGGCGCTCTTGATGCTGTCGGGATAGCCCCACTGGGTGACCGCGATCTCCGAGGGGGTGGCGTGGCTGCCGTGGCCCACCGGGAACTGCTTGTTGGCCAGCGCGGTGACGCCCTTCAGGTCCCACCAGTTCTTGAGCTTGCAGGCGAAGCCGCGGTTGCGGCCGGCGTAGCTGGCCTCGGCGTAGAGCTCGGAGAAGGCCGCCTCGATGGTGGCGACATTGCCGCCGTGGCCGTTCAGGAAATAGAGCTTCTCGAAGCCCGCGTGCGAGAGGCTGCGGCACCAGTCGCCGATCGCCAGCATGAAGGTCGAGGGTCGAAGCGCGATGGTGCCCGGAAAGTCCAGGTGGTGCTGGGCCATGCCGATGTTGAAGGTGGGCGCCACCAGGATGTCGCCGTCCTTCTGCGCCTCATGGGCGATGATCTCGGGGCACAGCCAGTCGGTGCCGAGCAGGCCGGTGGGCCCATGCTGCTCGTTCGAGCCGATGGGGATCACCACCGTCTTCGAGCGCTTCAGGAAGCCTTCGATCTCGGCCCAGGTGGACAGGTGCAGCAGCATCGGGGGGAATCCTTGGACGGACGGGGGTCTGACCCCGGCGTGCCACATCGGCTTCCGGCTTGTACAGCAACATCGAAACCGGCCGCGCCGTCGCCACCGCGTCATCGCCCGGCTTGTCCGGGCGACCCATGCACACGGACGCCCGGCGAGGTGGCTATGGCGCCGCCGCGTTCAATCCTGCGCCTGCGGCGTTCATGGGTGGCCCGGACAAGCCGGGCCATGACGGTGCGAAGGCCCTCAGTGCCCGTGCGAGCCCTCGTAGACGCCCGGCGCCAGGAATTCGTCCTCGGGGCCCTCGGAGCCGGGCGCCAGCACGAAGCGGCGATCGCAGTAGGGGCACTCGACGAAGCCGGCCTCGCCCATCTCGAGCCAGACGCGCGGATGGCCCAGCGCGCCGCCGACGCCGTCGCACGACACCCGGTGGCTGCGCACCTGGATCACCTCGGGCGCGGGGCCGACAGGCGGGGCGGCCGCCACGGCGGGCGCGGTCTTGGATTTCGCGGGCTTGGCGGCGGCTTTGCGGGCCATGGATCGTCACTACCTCTCGGGGGCGAGCTTGGCGCAGGCCCAACCTGCGCCTAGGTATGCGAGCGCAGCTTAGCGCGTCAACGACGGGACCCCATGGACCTACCTGATTACGCCATCGAGGCCAGGGGTCTGACCAAGACCTACGCCGCGACCAAGACGACGCCCGAGATGAAGGCGCTGCGCGGCATCGACCTCGCCATCCCGCGCGGCTCGATCTTCGGCCTGCTGGGCCCCAACGGCGCCGGCAAGTCGACCTTCATCAACATCCTGGCGGGCCTGTGCCGCAAGACGTCGGGCACGGTCTCGATCTGGGGCCGCGACATCGACCACGATCCGCGCGGCTCGCGCGCCGCCATCGGCGTGGTGCCGCAGGAGATCGCCGCCGACCCCTTCTTCACCCCGCGCGAGTCGCTGGAGGTGGCCGCGGGCATGTACGCCGTGCCCAAGTCCGAGCGGCGCACCGACGAACTGCTCACCGCCCTCGGCCTCGCCGACAAGGCCAACGCCTACGTCCGCCAGCTCTCCGGCGGGATGAAGCGGCGGCTGATGGTGGCCAAGGCGATGGTCCACAACCCGCCGGTCCTGATCCTCGACGAGCCCACCGCCGGGGTCGACGTCGAGCTGCGCCGCCAGCTCTGGAACTATGTGCTGGAGCTGAACCGCAAGGGCGTGACCATCGTGCTCACCACCCACTACCTGGAAGAGGCCCAGGAGCTCTGCGACGAGATCGCCATCGTCAACCGCGGCCAGGTGGTGGCGTGCGAGCCCACCACCACCCTGCTGCGCCGCATGGACACCCGCAATGTGATCGTCACGCCCGCCGTGCCGGTGGAGGCGGCGCCCGAGCTTGCGGGCTTCGAGACCAAGCTGCTGAAGTCGGGCGGCTTCTCGGTCACCTACCGCACGGGCCAGTCCAACGTGGAGCAGGTGCTGGCCGCGATCCGCGCCGCGGGCCTGCACATCAAGGACATCTCCACCGAAGACCCCGACCTCGAGGACGTCTTCGTCTCCCTGACCTATGCGGCGGAAGAGGCGGCCAGCGCCTAGGCTCGCGCCCGCTCATCCCGGCGAAGGCCGGGATCCGGATCTCATAGCGCTGGGGCGGATCGGCGCAGTGGCAGGTTCCTGAGACCTTCATGGCTCCCCCTTTCCCTCCCCCTCGTGGGGAGGGCGACTCGCCGGAGGCGAGCGGGGTGGGGCGGCCTTCCCCACCGGTCTCACGGCTTCGCCGCGATCCACCCTCCCCATGACGGGGAGGGAAAGGAAGATGGATTCAGCCGGTCAACGTGGCGATGTCGGCCCAGCGGTAGGCCACTTCCTCGTAGCTGCGCCCGCCCGGGCCGGGCTCGATGCGCGGCGCCTCGGCCGCGCCGCCGAGATGTTCGTAGAACCGCCGCGCCGGCGCGTTGGCCGCCAGCACCGACACCACCAGCGAACCGGCTCCCTGCGCCGCCAGCGCCCGCGCCGCGCCGGTCAGCAGCCGCCGCCCGAGGCCGAAGCCCTGGGCCGCGCGCAGCACATAGAGGGTGGCCACCTCGGCCTCGCCCGCGACCCGGCGGCGCGACGGTCCGCCCTGGGCGTAGCCCACCACGCCCGTCCGGTCGGCGACGGCCAGCGTCACCTCGTCCGGGCCGGGATGCAGCAGCGCTCGGCCGAAGCGGCGGGCGTGCAGCTCTTCCGACATCCGCGCCAGATAGCCGTCGGGCAGCAGGCCGCGGTAGGTCTCGCGCCACGACAGCACGTGCGTGCGCGCCAGCGCCTCGGCGTCGGCCGGGCCGGCCGGAAAGATCACGTAGCGGGCTTCGACGCCTGGTCGCGGCATTCATCCACAGCTTGGGCCGCTACGGCCCCGGTTCAAGGGGGTGCGGGACTCGGCCGCATCCTTTAGCGTTCCGTGCTTCATGAACGCTCAGCCCCAGAAGACGCCCGATCCCGCGGCCGGCGCCTCGCCGGTGATGGCCCAGTTCTTCGAGGCCAAGTCGCGCCAGCCCGACGCCCTGGTGTTCTTCCGCATGGGCGACTTCTACGAGCTGTTCTTCGAGGACGCCGAGAAGGCCGCCGCCGCGCTCGGCATCACGCTCACCGCCCGCGGCCAGCACGCGGGCCAGCCGATCCCCATGGCGGGCGTCCCGGCCCACGCCGCCGAGGCCTATCTGGCCAAGCTGATCCGCGCCGGCTTCAAGGTCGCCGTCTGCGACCAGCTGGAGGACCCTTCCGAGGCCAAGAAGCGCGGCTCCAAGGCCGTCGTCCGGCGCGAGGTGACCCGCGTGGTCACGCCCGGCACCCTCACCGAGGACGGCCTGCTCGACGCGCGCGGCGCCAACCGGCTGGCCGCCGTCTCGGTGCGCGCGGGCGGGGCGGCCGTGGCCAGCGTCGAGCTTTCCACGGGCGAGGTGGAGTGCCTGGCGATCACCGTGAGCGGTCTGGCCTCGGCGCTCGCCGCGCTCGGCCCCTCCGAGGTGCTGGTCCCCGACCGCCTCTTCGCCGACGAACAGGTGAGCGCCGCGCTGAAGTCGGCGGGCGGCTTCGTCCAGCCGATGCCCAGCGCGCTCGCCGAGCCCGGCGCGTCCGAAACCCGGCTGAAGCGGCTCTACGGCGTCGACACCCTGGACGGCTTCGGCCAGCTCTCCGGCGCCGAGGTCTCGGCGCTCGGCCTGATCGCCGCCCATCTGGAGACCACCCAGGCCGGCAAGGTCCCGGCGCTCTCGGCCCCGCGCCGCGCCGGCGAGGCCGACGTGATGGTCATCGACCCGGCCACCCGCGCCAGCCTGGAGATCGAGAAGGCCACCTCCGGCGCCCGCGACGGCTCGCTGCTGGCCGCCATCGACCGCACGGTCACCGCCCCCGGCGCGCGCCTGCTGGCCGCCCGGCTGGCCCGCCCGCTGCTGGACCCTGCCGCCATCGACGCGCGGCTCGACGCGGTGGAGTGGTTCATCGGCCATCGCCGCCAGCGCGAGCGGCTGCGCGAGACGCTGAAGGGCCTGCCCGACATGGCCCGCGCGCTCAGCCGCCTGGCGCTCGGCCGCGGCGGCCCGCGCGACCTGGGCGCCCTGCGCGACGGGCTCGCGGCCGGGGCGGCGGTCTGCGCCCTGTTCGCCGAGTCGGCCGATCCGCTGGTCAGCCTGCCGGCCGAGGTCGCCCAGGCGCTCGCCGCCCTCGACCTGGCCAATGCCCCCGACCTCGCCGCCTTCCGCGATCTGCTGGCCGCCGGCCTCGGCCCCGACCTGCCCGCCCAGGCCCGCGACGGCGGCTTCGTGGCCGACGACGTCCGGCCCGAACTCGACCAGGCCCGCGCCCTGCGCGACGACAGCCGCCGCGTCGTCGCCGCCCTGGAGGCGCAGCTCGCGGGCGAAAGCGGGGTGGCGCTGAAGATCCGCCACAACGCGGTGCTGGGCTATTTCGTCGAGGCCACCGCCAAGGCCGCCGAGCCGCTGCTGAAGCCGCCGCTGAACGCCACCTTCATCCATCGCCAGACCATGGCCAACCAGGTGCGCTTCACCACCGTCGAGCTGGCCGAGCTGGACGCCAAGATCGCCCAGGCCGCCGAACGCGCCCTGGCCATCGAGCTCGACACCTTCGAGGCCTGGCGCGACGCGGCCACCGGCGTCGCCGCCCCCATCCAGGCCGCGGCCCAGGCCGCCGCCGCCCTCGATGTCGCCGCCGGCCTCGCCGAATGGGCCGACGACGTGAACGCCGTGCGCCCGACGGTCGACCGCTCCCAGGCCTTCGAGGCCGAGGCCGCGCGCCACCCCGTGGTCGAGGCCGCCGTCCGCCGCGCCGGCGAGGCCTTCACCCCCAACGACTGCCGCCTCGACGGCATGGGCGTCGGCGGGCCGCGGCTGGCGCTGGTCACCGGGCCGAACATGGCCGGCAAGTCCACCTTCCTGCGCCAGAACGCCCTCCTGGCCGTGCTGGCCCAGTCGGGCTGCTTCGTGCCGGCGAAGACGCTGCGGCTGGGCGTGGTCGACCGCCTGTTCAGCCGCGTGGGCGCCGGCGACGACCTGGCGCGCGGGCGTTCCACCTTCATGATGGAGATGGTCGAGACCGCCGCCATCCTGGCCCAGGCCACGCCGCGCAGCCTGGTGATCTTGGACGAGATCGGCCGCGGCACCGCCACCTACGACGGCCTGGCCATCGCCTGGGCCTGCGCCGAGGCGCTGCACGAGACCAACCGCTGCCGCGCGCTCTTCGCCACCCACTATCACGAGCTGGCGGTGCTGGAGGACCGGCTGCCCTACGTCGCCAACCTCAGCCTCAAGGCCAAGGAGTGGAACGGCGAGCTGATCTTCCTCCACGAGGCCGGGCCCGGCCCCGCCGACCGCTCCTACGGCGTCCAGGTGGCCAAGCTGGCGGGCGTGCCGCCGGCCGTCGTCGCCCGCGCCAAGCAGGTGCTGGAACGGCTGGAGCGCGAGGCCGGCGCGCCGGCCCATCTGGAGGACCTGCCCCTCTTCGCCGCCGTCGCCGAGCCCGAGGCCCGCTTCGGCCCCAGCCTCGTCGAGGAGGCCCTGGCCGGCCTCGACCCCGACGGCATGAGCCCCCGCGAAGCCATGGACGCGCTCTACCGGCTCAAGGGGCTGATGAGCTGACGTGGCGCCGACGCCCCGCGCCCTCATGGTCGATGTCGACGGGGTGATCCTCACGCCGCGGCCCGGCGGCTGGGCGGTCGACATGGAGCGCGACCTGGGGATCGCCTCGGAAGCGCTGCAAGCCCACTTCTTCAAGCCCCACTGGAACGACGTGGTCCTGGGCCGCGCCGGCCTGCACGAACGCCTCGCCCCCGTCCTGGCCCAGCACGCGCCGCACCTGACCAGCCACCGGCTGGCCGCCTACTGGTTCGAGAAGGACGCCCTACAGAACGCCGCCCTGCTGGCCGAACTGGCCGAGCTGCGGCGCGCCGGCGTCGCCCTCCACCTCGCCACGATCCAGGAGCCGGAGCGCGCGGCCTACCTCTGGAACACCCTGGGTTTCCGCCACCGCTTCGACGCCCTGCACTACTCGGCCGACATCGGCGCCCGGAAGATCGACGCGGCCTTCTACGCCGCCGTCGAGGCGCGGACGGGCCTTTCCGGCGCGGACGTCGTGCTCATCGACGACACCCCCGCCAACGTCGAAGCCGCCCGCGCGGCGGGCTGGCGCGGCGTGGTCTGGGACGGAACGCTCACCCTGTCCGAGGCGCTGGCCGTGGCGCGCTAGCGGCGCGCCGTGCCCCTCACCGTCATCCCGGACGAAGGGCGCGAAGCGCCCGAAGATCCGGGACCCAGCCGCTCAAACCCCGACACGTCCAACGCAAGCCGCTTCACCACCGTGCGGCTGGGCCGCCAACGGCTGCGACGCGGCGGCTCCCATCTGGGGACCACGGATTTCCACGGACGGCGCCGGCGCCAAATCCGTGCGATCCGCGAAATCCGTGGTTCCAAACCGGCCGCGCGCCGCTGCCGAACCGACCGATGCCCGTGTTCACGGCTCGCCCGGACAAGCCAGGGGCATGTTGGCGAGAACCCGGGACCTCAAACGCCATCGACGCCCCCTACGTCCGCATCTGACGCACCGCCCCTCCACACTCTCCGGCATGTCCACCGCGGCGACAGATCGTGATCTGGAGATGCTGGCCTGGCTGGCCGAGCGCGACATGGAGGCCGTGGCCCACGCCCACGCCCGCTTCCTGGCCGCCACCGAGCCCGACGACGTCGCCAGCCTGGGCCGCACCTATCAGAAGGTCTCCCGCTGCCTGCGCAGCACGCTGGCGCTGAAGATGAAGGCCGCCGAGCGGCGGGCCGAGCGCGCGGCGCCGCCAACCGCCCTGTCGTCCATCGACGCCCTGGCCCGCGACGCGCAGGTCGACGCGCGCACCGTCGAGCTGCAGGACGCCATGGACCGCATCGCCGCCGCCGCCGTCCCCGACCCGGCCGAGCGCGACGTCGTGCTCGACAGCTTCGACTACATCCTCGACGACTGGTCCGAGGCGGCCGACTACCTCGACGCCGACCTCGACGACCTCGTGGCCCGCGCCTGCCGCCTGCTGCTCCTGCCCCAGGACCTCGCCGCGACCTGGCGCACCCT
>NZ_WGNY01000041.1 GCF_016124325.1 Phenylobacterium sp. | reverse complement strand
TGTCGAGCCAGGTGCCGACGAAGCTGATGTTGATCCCGCCGCCGTTCTCGATCCCGATCATGTCGAGGTCGGTCCGGTACGACGCGTTGAAGTCGATGCCCTTCGTGCGCAGGGCGCCGGTGTTCAGCGTCGTGTCGACGATGTAGCCGTCGTTCGACAGCCACAGCGAGTTGTCGGCGTCGCGGTGGATCAGGTTACAGAAGTACGGATCCTGGGTCGAAAGGCACCGGTTGATGATGACGTCGGCGCCGATGCCCGAGATGTAGTCCTTCACCTTGATGTTGAAGTAGTCGGCCGAGAAGTTGAAGCCCGGCAGGAAGGTCGGGGTCAGGACGACGCCGAACGAGATGGTGTCCGAGGTTTCCGGGTTCAGATTCGGGTTACCGCCGGTCAGGCCGTTGTACTGCGGCGCGGGGTTGGCTTCGATCGCCAGCACCTGGGCCGTGGTCAGGTTGAACGCCTGGGCGCAGGCCGCGACCAGCGGGTCGCCCGCCGACAGGCCGGCGCAGGGGTCCTGCGTGCCGTCGAGGACGACGTTCTGCGGGCTGAACAGCTCCAGCACGTGCGGCGCACGCACCGCGCGCTGGTAGCTGGCGCGGAACCGCAGATCGTCGATGACCTGCCAGTCGCCGGCGATCTTGTAGGTGTCGGTGGTCACGCCGGTCGAGTAGTCGGAGTAGCGGTAGGCCAGCTCCATCTGCAGACGCTTGGCGAACGGCGCGTCCTGGATCAGCGGGATGCGCGCTTCGCCGAAGAGTTCGTAGACGTCGTAGCTGCCGTTGACCGGCGGCGAAGCGCCGCCCGCGCCGTTCAGGCCGCCCGAAGCCGAGATGTAGTCGGCCGCCGAGTCGAGGCCTTCGCGGCGGTATTCCGCGCCGAACGAAACGCCGACGCCTTCTTCGGCCCACGGGCTCTTGATGCCGTAGTCGGTCAGGTCGCCGCCGACCGAGAAGTTGACCACCCGCTCATAGGTGTTGCCGGTCGAATAGCTGGGGGTCTGCAGGTAGTCGAGGGCGGCCTGGGTCACCTGGCCGAGCTGGAACAGGTTGTAGGGCACGCAGGCCGGGTCGGAGCCGTTGACCACCGAGCGGCAGGTCGGCACGCCGTTGACGCTCACCACGTCCAGGGCGTTGTTGATGGCGGCGGTCCGGAAGAACGCCGTCTGCACCTGGCTGAACTTCACGCGGCCATACTGCATGTAGAAGTCGTAGTTCCAGTTGTCGGCGATGTCGCCGCGCAGGCCCACGACGTAGCGGTACTGGGTGTGCTCCGTCTTGCCCTGACGGCCGCCGCCTTCGATGTTCCGGCGGGAGCCCGTGCCGCGGAAGTAGTTCGGCGAGGCGTCGGTGCCGGGGTTGCTGAGGCAGGTGCCGCCGCCGGAACCGGCCGCGACCGGCATCAGGCCACGCTCTTGATCCGACAGGAACGGGTTGGCGCAGTTGATCGACCAGGTGCCGGCGAAGATGCCGCCCGGCGCGATCTGGTAGGTGGACGTGTCGTCCATGAACATCAGGTCGGCGTAGGCTTCGGCCCACGGCGCGATCTCATAGTGCGCGAAGGCGCCCATGATGTAGCGGTCGTCCGGACGCTGGAAGTAGTTGGCCGGGCCGTAGTTGTAGACGTCGGCGCCGGTCCGGGTGCGGAAGGTGTTGCCCGGGCCGTTGGTGTCGACGATCTGCGAGCCGACGCGCACCGGGAAGGCCGTGCCCGAACCGCCGCAGCCGAACTGCGAGAAGTCCGGCGTGCCGGAGAAGAAGGTGCAGCTCGAATAGTCGCGGTTGCCTTGCAGGATCGGCTCGACGTGGCGGTAGCCGGCGTAGGCGGTCACGTTGCCCTTGCCGTCCGGCGCGTTGACGCCGATCGTCAGCGTGACTTCGGTCTGCTCGCCGTCACGGACGTTGTGCTTCGGCAGCTGGTAGAACTGCGGCGTGGCCGAGGCCGCGCCCGAGGCCGAGACCACGCCCTGGGCGAAGTCGTCGTTGTTGTTGTGCTGGTAGATGCCGTACTGGGCGTCGACGCGGACGCCTTCGAAATCCTTCTGCAGGATGAAGTTCACCACGCCGGCCACGGCGTCGGCGCCGTACACGGCCGAGGCGCCGCCCGTCAGCACGTCAACGCGCTGCACCAGGGCCGAGGGGATGAAGTTGATGTCGGCGGCCAGCGCGCCGCCCGAGGTGTTCGGCGTGCCGGGCATCAGGCGGCGGCCGTCGATCAGCACCAGGGTCCGGGTCGCGCCCAGGCCGCGGAGGTTCACCGTCGCGGTGCCCGTCGAGCCGTTCGACAGCGCCGCGCCCTGCGCCGCGAAGGCCTGCGGCAGGGTGTTCAGCATGTCTTCGACGCGGGTCACGCCCTGAGCCTTCAGCTCTTGGGCGCTGACGGCCGTCACGGGGCTGACGCTCTCGAGGTTCGGCGACGGAATGCGCGTGCCGGTCACGACCACTTCCGACACGGACTCCTGCGCGGCCGCTTGGGTCGAGACCCCGAAGAGAGCTGCGCCGCAAATCATTGAAGACGCCAGAAGGCGTTCCCGCATGGACTTGAATTTCACGGTCTTGATCCTCCAGCGGTCCTGCCCTCGGGCGGCCGCTCCCCACAAAAAGAGATCGGTCCCGGAACCCGATGGATTCCGGTTACGGCGGAGTTACGGGTGTCAGAGACGGCTGGTCAACGAACATTAGCGATCCGCAATGTTTCGGGCGCCCACCTGTCGCATTCTGGTCACAGATTGCCGCACCCCCCACGAAACCGGGCAAGGTTTCGTCAACTGTCCCCTACGAAGCGAATGGACGCCGGTCGCGATTGATACGTTCATGCCGCAATCCAGCCGCACCATTGCGCCTAGACAGAGCGGCCGCGTATGGGAGCGGAGACGAACAGAGGGGCCGCATCATGATCTCACCGCGCGACACGATGATTCTGGCCGCGGCCGCCGCGCTGGCCGGCTCGCCCGCCCTCGCCGCGCCCGCCGCGCCGGAGCGCGCGGCCATCGTCCAGGCCCTGTCCGACTGCCGCAAGCTGACCGACGATTCGGCCCGGCTGGCCTGCTACGACAAGGCCGCCGCGGCCTTCGACCAGGCCGAGACCAAGGGCGACATCGTGGTCGTCGACCGCGACCAGGCGCGGAAGGTCCGCCGCCAGGCCTTCGGCTTCAGCCTTCCCTCGATCTCGCTCTTCGAGAAGGGCGAGACCCAGGAGGAGCTCGAGAATGTCTCCGGCAAGCTCGCGAGCGCCGGGCGGCTGGCGACGGGCCAGTGGCGCTTCAAGCTCGAGGATGGCGCCGTCTGGGATCAGATCGACCACAACGAGCTGTTCAAGACTCCCAAGCCCGGCATGGCGGTCAGGGTCCGCAAGGCGTCGCTCGGCAGCTTCCTGATGATTATCGAGAACCAGCGGGCCGTGCGCGTGAAGCGGGTCGAGTAGGCGCTACCGGTCCTTGGGGTCGATGGCGTCGCGCAGGCCGTCGCCGATGAAGTTGAAGCACATCAGCGTCGCCACCATCACCAGCGACGGGAAGACGAGCAGCCAGGGCGCCAGCTCCATATCCTGAGCGCCGCCGGCGATTAGCGTGCCCAGCGAAGCCATCGGCGGCTGAACGCCGAGCCCCAGGAAGCTGAGAAAGCTCTCGGCCAGGATCACCGCGGGAATGGTCAGCGTCACATAGACCACCACCGGCCCCAACAGGTTGGGCACAATGTGACGGGCGACGATGGCCGTGCGCCCCAGGCCCGCCGCGCGGGCGGCCTCCACGAACTCCCTGTTCTTCAGCGTCAGCGTCTGGCCGCGCACGATCCGGCTCATGGTCAGCCATTCGACCGCGCCGATGGCCACGAAGATCAGCACGATGTTCGACCCGAAGGTGACCATCAGCAGGATCACGAAGAAGATGAAGGGCAGCGAGTAGAGCACGTCGACGAAGCGCATCATCACCTCGTCGACCGCGCCGCCGAGGTAGCCGGCCGTGGCCCCCCAGGCGACGCCGATCGCCAGCGACACCGAGGTCGCCACCGCCCCGATGGCCAGTGAGACCCGCAGGCCCACGAGCAGCCGGGCCAGGAGATCGCGGCCGAGGGCGTCCGTGCCCAGGAGGTGGCCGTGGGTCAGCGGCGGGACCCAGACGTCCTGCTTGTTGACCTGATCGTAGGGGAAGGGCGTGAGGAAGGGCCCGACGGCGGCCAGCGCCACCAGCAGGCCCAGCACGATCATGCTGGCCACCGCGGCGCGGTTGGCCATCAGGCGCCGGCGCGCGTCATCCCACAGGCTGCGGCCGCGGATGGCGGCTAGGTCGGCGCGGTCGCCGGAGGCCGAGACAAAGACGCTCATGCCAGCCTCACGCGCGGATCGAGGGCCGCGTACAGCAGGTCGGCCACCAGGTTGAGCAGCAGGATCAGCGCCGCGTAGACGATCACCATCCCCATCACCACCGTGTAATCGCGCTGGAGGGCCGATACGACGAAGAACTTCCCGAGCCCCGGCAAGTTGAAGATCTTCTCCACCACCAGCGAGCCCGTGATCAGCCCCGCGCAGGCCGGTCCCAGGTAGCTGACCAGCGGCAGGATCGCGGCGCGCAAGGCGTGCTTGCGCACGATCGTGGTCTCGGACAGCCCCTTGGCGCGCGCCGTGCGGATGTAGTTGGCGTGCAGCACCTCGATCATGCCCGCCCGGGTCAGCCGGGAGATGATGGCGATCTGCGGCAGCGCCAGCACGGTGACCGGCAGCACGAGGTTCGGCAGGGCTCCGTTGTTCCAACCCGCCGTCGGCAGCCACCCCAGCTTGGAGGCGATCCCCAGCACCAGCAGCGGCGCGGTGACGAAGGTGGGAATGCACACGCCCAGGATCGCCACGGCCATCACGAGATTGTCCGCCGGGCCGTTCTGCCGCAGCGCCGCGATCACCCCCAGACTCACGCCGACGATGGAGGCGATGGCGATGGCCGACAGGCCCAGCCGGAGCGAGACCGGATAGTTCTGCTGGAGGATGTCGAGGACCGTCTTGTCCCGGTACTTCAGCGACGGGCCGAGGTCGCCCCGGGCCACGCCGGCCAGGTAGTCGACGTACTGTTCCGGCAGCGGCTTGTTCATGCCGTACTTGGCCAGGACGTTGGCCTCGATCTCGGGCGAGAGCTTGCGGTCCATGTCGAACGGACTGCCCGGCGCCGCGCGCATCATGAAGAAGGCGACGGTGATCACCAGGAACAGGGTCGGTATGGCCACCAGCAACCGCCGGCCTATGAAACGCAACATGGGCGGGAAAGGGCCTCTTCCACACGGGCCTTTTCGGGGGCCGGCCGTTGCGAAAGTTCCACCCACCCCCGATGATGTCAACGAAGCGGCCAAACCAGTTCCCGTGGAGCCCCATGTCTGACTTCCGACGCGTCACCGACGACATTTCCGTGAGCCCGCAGATCAGCGTGGCCGACGTGGCCGAGGCCGCCGGCCAGGGTTTCCGCACCATCATCAACAACCGCCCCGACGGCGAGGATCCGGGCCAGCCGGCGGGCGCTGAGATCGAGGCGGCCGCCAGGGCCGCGGGGCTGGTCTACGTCCACATCCCGGTGCGCGGCGGCCCGACGGCCGAGCAGGTGACCGAAACGCTGAACGTGCTGGCCGACGCGCCGGCCCCGGTGCTGGCCTTCTGCCGGTCGGGCACGCGGTCGATCGTCACCTGGTCGCTCAGCCAGGCCATGTCGGGCGCGAGGAGCCGTGGCGAGCTCGTCGGCCTGGGCCGCGCGGCCGGCTACGACCTTTCGGGGCCCCTGGGCGGATGATCCCCTACGTCCGCGAGATCGACATCGAATACGGCCGCTGCGACCAGGTCTCGCCGCTGATCCGGCGGGTGACGGCCAACAATCCCGGCCCGTTCACCTTCCGCGGCACCGGGACCTACATCGTGGGCCGCGGCGAGGTGGCGGTGATCGATCCGGGGCCCGACGATCCGGCGCATCTGGCGGCGATCCTGGCGGCCGTCGAGGGCGAGCGGATCACCCACATCGTCATCACCCACCACCACTCCGACCACTCGCCCCTGGCCGGGCCGCTGAAGGCCGCGACGGGGGCGACGATCTACGGCTGCGCGGTGGCCGCCCACGACGAGGACGACGGCGGGGTGAAGATGGAGGCCGGCCACGACCTGTCCTTCCAGCCCGACGTCAGCCTGTGCGCCGGCGGAACCCTGTCGGGGCCCGGCTGGACGCTGGAGACGATCCCCACGCCCGGCCACACCTCCAACCACCTGTGCTTCGCCCTGGCCGAGGAGAACGCCTGCTTCAGCGGCGATCACATCATGGGCTGGTCCACCACGGTCATCACCCCGCCCGACGGCGACATGACCGACTATCTCGCCAGCCTCGAGGCGATCCGCGCGAGGAAGTTCGAGGTGCTCTGGCCCACCCATGGCCCGCCGATCCGCGAGGTCGAGGCGTTCATCCAGGCGTATGCGGACCACCGCCAGGAACGCCTCGACCAGATCACCGACGCGCTCAAGACCGGCCCGGCCCGCATCCGCGACCTCGTCCCGCGCCTCTACGCCGACGTGGACGCCCGCCTGCATCCGGCGGCCGCCCGCTCGATGCTGGCCGGCATGATCCATATGGTGCGCAACGGGACGCTGAAGGCCGACGGCGAGCCGGGCCCGGACAGCATCTACCGGCTGGCCTGACCGTCGTGCCCAAGACCGCCAACCACACCAGCGTCGAGGACCTGAACCGCGCCAACCTCGGCAAGCTGCCGGAGCATCTCGGCCTCATGATCACCGAGGTCGCCGACGGGCGGGTGGTCGGACGCTTCAGCGCGCGGCCCGACCTCGTGGCCCACACCGGCTATCTCCTCGCCGGGGCGGTGCTGTCGGTGGCGGACATCCTTTGCGCCTACGGCGTCTCGACCGCGTGGCCGGAGGGCGCGAGCGGCTTCACCACGGCCGAGGTCAAGTGCAACTTCACCGGCATCCTGCGGGAAGGCGAGGCGATCTGCACCGCCACGCTGCTGCACGGCGGGCGCACGACCCAGGTCTGGGACGCCGCCGTCACCGACGCGGCCACCGGCCGGCTGATGGCGGCGTTCCGCTGCACCCAGGTGATCCTCTACCCGCGGACCTGACGCGCTCTCGCCCGGCTCAGGCCGCCCCTTTCGCGACCTCCAGGGCGTCGCCGCTGGCCGCGCGGACATCCGGGATCACGCCAGCGCCCTCCAGGCGGCGGTCCCCGCCAGCGAAGTAGTCGGCGACGGGTAGGTAGACCTGGAAGCCTTCGGGCAGGTCGAAATAGGCCCCCGACAGCATCTGCCCGGCCGTCGGCTCGCCCACCAGACGGACCCTGCCCGTGCGCCGGAGCGCGTCGGCGGCCATCTCGGCGGCGCTGGCCGTGCGCCCGTCGACCAGCACATCGACGCGCCCCTCGAAGCCGATCGGCTCGGGATCGATCCTCACGCGCGTGAGGGGCTGGGCCTGCACCGTGCGCCAGAAGGCGATCAGCGAGGTTCCCTCAATGGCCGGCGCCGCCATCATGGCCGCGCGCCCCGGCGCCTCCGAATGGTCCCTTCGCCAGAGACGCGAGGCGAAGACGCCCGCGTCCAGCGGCGCGGTCAGGAGCGGCGCGGTGAGCGGCTTGATCGCAAACGCGCCGCCGGGATTTCCCCGCAGGTCGATGATCAGCGCCTGCGGACGCCGCTCGGCCACCGTGCGCCAGGCGGCCTCGATCTGCTGCAGGGTGTCGCCGCCCATCATCGTCGAGACACGGAGGATCGCCACATCGTCTTCGAACCTCAGCTCGGCGCCCCGGCCGCCGGCGTTCATGGTCTCGAACCGGGCCGCGAGGTCGGCCGCCGAGACGTCGGACCGGCGCAATTCGAAGTGCGAGGCGGCGGGCCGGCCGTCCCACGCCCAGCGCGCGGCGAGGCAAAGGTCGAGGTCGTCCCGGGCCCGGGCGGCGACCGCATCGAGGCGCGACAGGAACCGCCCGAACTCCGGCCCGCGGGCCAGATGCGGATCGAAGAGCCTGGCGGCGACCACCTCGCGAAGCCCGGCGGCGGCGGCCGGATAGTCCCGCAAGCGGGCGGCCCTGCCCAGCGCCGGGGCGGCGGAGAAGGAGCCTCGGAACCAGCCCTTGGCGATCTCGCCCTCGATCGCCTCCGGATCGAGCCGCGTGATCCGGGCCTCGTCGCCCTTGCGCGACGCCAGCGAAACGCCGCGCCAGCCGCCGCCTTCGCGCGTGAAGGCGAACGCCCAGAGGCCGTCGGCGATGTCCGTCGGCGGCGCGGCGGCGCCCGGCAGCCGCCGGACGAGGTCGATCGCGCCGGAGCTGCTGACGACCGTGAAGCTCTCGTCGCCGGTTCGCCGCATCTCGACGAGGAGGTCGAGCGGGCCGAACGCGGTGTGGGGCATGCGCAGCCGCCAGTGCGAGACGGCGCCCGTGGCCGCCCAGGCGCGCGCCGCTCCGGAGGCGACCAACAGCGACGGCGCGAAGGCGAGGACGTTTCGGCGGGAGAGCGCCCGGCTACGCCGCGGCTCGGCCGGTTTTCCCGCAGCCGGAACGGCCTGTCGGCGTATGCGCATTCGAAACTCCTGGACGCCCGGGCGCGGCGCCGCGCCATGGGCGGGCCAGACCATTGGAGCGGCTGGAAGATTTCAAGGCCGCAGCGACGAAACGCCGGCCTGGCGCGACGGTCGGGCCGTCGGTCGCCCTCTTCCCGTCTCGCCGCAGGCGCCTACAGCCCCCGCTCAAGCACGACGAAGCAGAGGTCGTCCCGCGTCGGCGTCCCGAAGCGATCGTCGCCGTAGGGAAAGGGCTCGGTCTCGCCGGTGCGCGCGTAGCCGCGGCGCTCGTACCAGGCGATCAGGGTGTCGCGGACGTTCACCACCGTCATGCGGATGCGGTCCGCGCCGTGACCGCGCGCGAAGTCCTCGGCGGCGGCCAGCAGGCGGCGGCCCAGCTTCTGGTCCTGGCGGTCGGGCCGCACGGTCAGCATGCCGAGATACCAGGCCCCGTCGGCCATGGGCTCCAGGCGCACATGCCCCAGGTGCTCGCCCGCCGCGTCGCGCCAGATCAGCAGATGCCCGTCCGGCGCGCCGGCGACCTCCTCGCGCAGCAGGCCCTCGGTTATGCGGTCGCCCGCGATCACGTCCTCGACGTTCCAGCTCGCGCCTTCGCCGGTCTGGCGGAAGGCGCGGTTGGTGAGGGCCACGATGGCGGGATAGTCGGCCTCGGCGGCCGGTTTCAGCTCGACGTCCATGCCCCGGCAAAGCCCAGAGCCCTTAAAGGGGCTCGAATCCAAGAGTTTGAGCGCGATCTGACCGCAAAACCGGTCTCCACTTTTGCGGATCGCGCTCAGGGTGGAGCCCCGAAATCAAGCGTTCTCCTTGGCCTTGGCCGTCGGCAGGACGTAATCCTTCATCCGCTCGCGGATGACCTTCTTGTCGATCTTGCCGGTGGCGCCCAGCGGGATGTCGTCGACGAAGACCACGTCGTCGGGCATCCACCACTTGGCGATCTTGCCTTCGAGGAACTTCAGGAAGTCCTCCTTGGCCGCCTCGACGCCGTGCTCCAGCTTGACCAGCAGCACCGGCCGCTCGTCCCACTTGGGGTGGAAGGCGCCGATGACCGCCGCCAGGGCGGCCTTGGGGTGGCCGACGGCGATGTTCTCGATCTCGATGGAGCTGATCCATTCGCCGCCGGACTTGATCACGTCCTTGGCCCGGTCGGTGATCTGCATGAAGCCCTGGTCGTCGATGGTGGAGACGTCGCCGGTGTCGAAGAACCCCTCGGGATCGAGGATCGCCCCGCCCTCGCCCTTGAAGTACTCGCCCACCACGAACGGCCCCTTCACCTTGAGCTTGCCGAAGGTGGTCCCGTCGTGCGGCAGGCGGGCGCCCTGGTCGTCGGTGAGCTTCATCTCCACGCCCAGCGGCGGGCGGCCCTGCTTCAGCTTGTAGCGGAGCTGCTCCTCCTCGCTCATGGCGGCGATGGCGGCGTTGGGCGTGGCCTGGGTGCCGAGCGGCGAGGTCTCGGTCATGCCCCAGGCGTGGGTGACGTCGACGCCGTACTCGTCGCGGAAGCCGCGCACGATCGCTTCCGGCACGGCCGAGCCGCCGATCACCACGCGCTTGAGGGTCGAAAGCTCGCCCTTGGTCTCGCGCAGGTGCGCCAGCAGCATCTGCCAGACGGTCGGCACGGCGGCCGAGAAGGTCACGCCTTCGGTCTCCAGAAGCTCGTGCACAGAAGCGCCGTCCAGCTTCTGGCCCGGCATCACCATCTTGGCGCCCACGGCCGCGCAGCTGAACGCCAGGCCCCAGGCGTTGGCATGGAACATCGGCACCACCGGCAGCACGGTGTCGCGGGCCGACAGGCCCATGACGTCGGCGCCCAGGGTCACCAGGGTGTGCAGGAAGTTCGAACGGTGGGAGTAGAGCACGCCCTTCGGATTGCCGGTCGTGCCCGAGGTGTAGCAGAGGCCCGCGGCGGTGTTCTCGTCGAAGCCGCCCCAGTCGCACTCGGCCGAGCTCCGCTCGACCAGATCCTCGAAGCAGAGGGCCCCGGGCAGGTCGACGCCCTTCATTCCGGCCCGGTCGGTCATCACCACGATGTGCTCGACCGTCGGCATCCGGGCCCGGTTCTCGGCCAGCACCGGCACGAAGGTCAGGTCGGTGAAGATGATCTTATCTTCGGCGTGGTTGATGATGTAGCAGAGCTGGTCGGCGAACAGCCGCGGGTTCAGCGTGTGGCAAACCGCGCCGATCCCCATGATGCCGTACCAGGCCTCGACGTGGCGGCCCGTGTTCCAGGCCAGCGTCGCCACCCGGTCGCCCGGCAGCACGCCCAGGCCGCGCAGGGCGTTGGACAGCTTCTTCGCCCGCTCGTGAATCTGCGCATAGGTCGTGCGCACGATCGGCCCCTCGACCGATCGGCTGACCACCTCGCGGTCACCGTGCCAGTGCTTGGCGTGGTCCAGGATCTTGTCGACCGTGAGCGGCCAGTTCTGCATCAGGCCCAGCATGGGCGAGCGTCTCCCAGGTTATCGATCGTTACTTGGCGTCTAGGCTTAGTCAGCCGAGGCCGTTTCCGCAACGAGATCAGGCCTTCGCGCGGTTCCAGGTTGCGACCGCCGCCGCCGTAGGCGCCGCGGCGTCGACCTTCGTCCAGCCGATCTCGCCACCCAGGCGCGAGGCCTGCTCGCGCAGCACGTCGACCGTCGCGTCCGAGGCGTCGCCCGAGCGGCCGGCCACGCGCGCGGCTAGCAGTTCGACCGGAGCCTCCAGCCAGGCGGGGCGGAACGCGACCCCGCAATCGTCCGCCAGCGCCGCGGCGCGGGTCCGCAGCCCGGCGTCGATGAAGGTGGCGTCCAGCACGACCGAGGCGCCGGCGCGCAGCAGGTCGGCGGCGTTGGCGAACATCTCGTCGTAGGCGCGCGCCTGAGCCTCCGGCGCATAGGCCTCGGCGGGCAGGGTTTCGGTGGGCGCGACCCCGGCCAGCCGCTTGCGGACCTCGTCGGTGCGCAGGATCACCGCGCCGGGCGAGGCGCCCAGGCCGGGCGCCATGGCGCGGGCGAAGGTCGACTTGCCCGAGCCCGACAGCCCGCCCACGGCCGCCAGCACGGGCGGCGGCGGCGACAGGTGGGTGATGGCCGCCTCCACATAGGCCCGCGCGGTCTCCACTTCGCCGGAGTGGGCGGTCACATGGGCGCGGACGGCCGCCCGCACCGACAGCATCAGCGGCATCGCGGCCATGCCCCGCCAGATCTCGGCCGGGAAGCTGCGCGCGGCTTCGTCCAGATAGGCCGACAGCGCGCGGACGGCGGCGTCGCGCCGGTCGCGGAAGTCCAGGTCCATCAGCAGGAAGGCCAGGTCGTACTGCACGTCGAGATCCGACAGCAGGTCGCTGAACTCGATGCAGTCGAACAGGATCGGCTGGCCGTTCTCCAGCAGGATGTTGCCCAGGTGCAGGTCGCCGTGACAGCGCCGCGCGAAGCCCGTCGCCGAGCGATGCGCCAGCAGCGCCGACTGCTCCTCCAGCGCCGTCTCGGTCAGCGCGATCATCACCTCCACCCGGTCCTGGTCGAGCCCCTTGCAGGTGTTGCGCAGGAGCTGGGCGTTGGAGCCGACGGTCCAGGCGAGCGCCGTCAGGCCGCCCGCCGGCCGCAGGGGCGCCGTGGCGTGGAAGCCGGCGATGGCGCGGCCCAGCCGCTCGGCCAGTTCGCCGTCCACGGCCTCGGGCCGGGCCGACAGCACCCAGGTCTCGTCGAAGCGCCGCATCTCCAGCACGTGGTCCAGCGTCTCGCCGGCCCCGTCGATGGCGAGCGAACCATCGGCCTCGCGGGTGATCCGGCGAACGGCGCGGTAGATGTCGGGCGCGGCGGGCCGATTGAACTCCAGCTCGCGCTCCAGGGCCCAGAGCCGCTGGGCGTCGGTGGAGAAGTCGGCGTAGCCCAGGTCGTCGTGCCGCTTCACCTTCAGCACCCGGTCGGGCTGCAGGAACACGTGGGCGCAGGCGGTGTCGATCCGCCGATCGCTCAGCGGCGTGAGCCAGGCGACGATTTCGTCCTCGACGGCGTCGCTCAAGGAAACAGCCTGTGCGTCGACCAGCCGTCGCCGGCCCGCTCGAACACCAGCCGCTCGTGCAGGCGGAAGGGCCGGTCGCGCCAGAACTCGATCGTGAGCGGCGCAAGGCGGAAGCCCGACCAGTGCGGCGGCCGCGGCGGCTTGCCCAGGCCGAACTTGAGGCCGTACTCGGCGATCTTCTTCTCGAACGCCATCCGGTCGGGAAGCGGCTGCGACTGGGCCGAGGCCCAGGCCCCGAGCTGGGCGGGCCGCGCCCGGGTGGCCCAGTAGGCGTCGGCCTCGGCGTCGGTCACCCGGCTGATCTCGCCGCGCACCCGCACCTGCCGGCGCAGCGATTTCCAGTGGAACAGCAGCGCCGCCTTGGGATTGGCCGCGAGCTGGCGGCCCTTGGCGCTGCCGAGGTTGGTGTAGAAGACGAAGCCTGACGGATCGACGTCCTTCAGCAGCACCATGCGCACGTCGGGCAGGCCGCTCTCGTCCACCGTGGCGAGCGCCATGGCGTTGCCGTCGTTGGCTTCCTTCTGCAGGGCTTCGGCCAGCCACTCGCGGAACAGGACGAAGGGATCGTCCTCGGTGAGCTGCGGCGGCGGGCCGGCGGCGGCCACCTGGGCCACGTAGTCGTCCTCGCTGGGCGACGGCGGGATGAAGGTCTTCTCGGTCACGTCCGGCCCTATAGCGCGGCGTGCGCCTGCCTTGCGAGGCTTAACGGTGTGTTGAGGTCGTTCACCTTAACGTCGCGGTTCATGACTCGGGCGCTTCCCGACATGACGCCGAAATTCGCCCGCGAGGTGCTGGGCGTGACCGCCGCCGCCACTCCGGCCGAGGTGCGCCAGGCCTTTCGCGACGCCGCCAAGCGCGCCCACCCCGACGCCGGCGGCGACGAAGGCGCCTTCCGCCAGGTGGTCGAGGCCTATCGCCGGCTGCAGGACGGACCGGACGTCGACACCGAGGTCGCCCAGGCCGGGCCGCGCAAGCCGCGCGAGCGCTCGCTGGAGATCTCGCCTCGCGTCGCCCTGGAGGGCGGCGAGACCGACCACCGCCTGGCAGACGGCCGGCTGATCCGCCTCACCCTGCCTCCCGGCCTGCGTTCGGGCGACAAGGTGCGCGCGGCGGGGACCGAACTCTCCGTCTATATCCGCGCCCAGGACGGCATGCTGGTCCGCGGCGACGATCTCTGGATCACGGCCAAGGTCGCGCCCGCCACGCTCAGGAAGGGCGGCCGCATCAGCCTGGAGACCCCGATGGGCCGCCGCAGCGTCTGGATCGACCGGAAGGCCGCCGAGCGGGGCCTGGCGCGGATCGACGGCCAGGGCCTGCCCGCGCGCGCCGGACGGCCCCACGGCCACCTCTTCGTGCGGCTCGCCGCCAGGACCGGCGCGACCGACAGCGCCGCGCTCACGCTCCTGCGCCGCTTCGCCGCCGCCTGGGCCGCATGACGGGGATTTAAGCGGCGACCCCGGGGCAGCGCGGCTAACATCGCGGAAAATCGGAACGAGAGGGGGGAGGCGATGCGGGCATCCCTGGCCGCGAGCGTGATAGCGACCGCTCTGAGCGTAGCGTTCGGGGCGCTGGCGGGGCCGGTGGGCGAGCGCCACCTGCAGGCGTCAGATGCCACGGCGGCGTTGCGGGACGCCGAACACCGCACGACCGTGCGGGTCACGGTCTGGTACCCGGCCGCTGAGGGCGCGAAGGAAGAGCGCATCGACCTCGGCCCGCCAGGCAAGCCTCTGTTCGTCGTCGGCGCCGTCGCGCCCGACGCGCCCTTCGCCGACGCGAAGGTGCGGCCCGTGATCCTATTCTCTCACGGCTTCGGCGGAACCGCCCGGATGATGGGCTGGTTCGGCGTGCCGCTGGCGCGGGCGGGCTACGTGGTCGTGGCCGTCGACCATCCCGGCAACAACGGCCTCGACAAGATGACGACGCCCGGCGCGATCCTGTCCTGGACCCGCGCCGACGATCTGGCCGCGGCGCTTGGGGCGGCGAAGGCCGATCCCGAGATCGGCCCGCGCATCGACGGCGCGAAGGTGGGCGTGTCGGGCTTCTCGGCGGGCGGCTTCACGACCCTTGTCTCGGCGGGCGCTCGGCCGGAGATGTTCCGCTTCGTCGCTTTCTGCCGGCGGCATCCCGAGGACGGGGTCTGCCGGCCGCAGAAAGAATACGCCCTCAGCATGGACGACGCCGAGAAGGCCCTGAAGTCGCCCGAGCTGGCCGGCGCGGTCGCCCACGCGGGTGACGACCACCGGATTCCAGGCGTGAAGGCGGCTTTCGCCATCGCGCCAGCCATCGTCCAGGGCCTGACGCCCGAGAGCCTGGCGTCGATAAAGGTCCCGACAGCGATCCTGCTGGGCGACGCCGATCCCGTCGCGCCGCCGGACACCAACGGCCGCGTCGCCGCGCGGATGATCCCCGGCGCCGAGGTCAGGGAGCTGCCGGGTGTCAAGCACTACGACTTCCTGTCGACCTGCACCGACGCCGGGCGCGCCGTCACGGAGCTCTGCCGCGACGAGCCGCCCCAGGACCCGACCCACCAGGCGGCGATCGACATGGCGCTCGACTTCTTCGGCCGCACGCTGGGCGCGCCCTAGGATTGGTGGCGGCGCGCGCTTCGGCTAGAAGCGCGGGGCCATGAGCCACAACACCTTCGGCCACCTCTTCCGCGTGACCACCTGGGGCGAGAGCCACGGGCCGGCCCTGGGCTGCGTGGTCGACGGCTGCCCGCCTGGAATCCCGCTGACCGAGGCCGACATCCAGCCGTGGCTCGACCGCCGCCGTCCGGGCCAGGGCAAGTTCGTCACCCAGCGCCAGGAGCCGGACGCCGTGCGCATCCTCTCCGGCGTGTTCGAGGACGAGAAGGTGAAGGCCCGCTACGGCGGCCAGGTCACCACCGGCACGCCGATCTCGCTGATGATCGAGAACGTCGACCAGCGCAGCCGCGACTATTCCGAGATCGCCCAGGCGTTCCGGCCCGGGCACGCCGACTACGCCTACTTCGCCAAGTACGGCGTGCGCGACTACCGCGGCGGCGGCCGCCAGTCGGCGCGGGAGACCGCCGCACGCGTGGCCGCCGGCGCCATCGCCCGCAAGATCCTCGAAGGCGTGACCATCCGCGGCGCCGTGGTCCAGATCGGCCCGCACGCGGTCGAGCCCGGGCGGATCGACTTCGACGTGACCGGCGACAACCAATTCTGGGCGCCCGACCCCGAAATCGTGCCGGTCTGGGAAGCCCATCTGGAGAAGGTGCGCAAGGCCGGCTCGTCCACCGGCGCCGTCGTCGCGGTCGAAGCCACCGGCGTGCCCGCGGGCTGGGGCGCGCCGATCTACGGCAAGCTCGACGCCGAGCTCGCCGCAGCGCTCATGTCGATCAACGCGGCCAAGGGCGTCGAGATCGGCGCCGGGTTCGCCGCCGCCGCCCTTTCGGGCGAAGAGAACGCCGACGAGATGCGGATGGGCAACGACGGGCCCGTCTTCCTGTCCAACAAGGCGGGCGGGGTGCTGGGCGGCATTTCCACCGGCCAGGCGGTGACCGCGCGGGTGGCCTTCAAGCCTACCTCCTCGATCCTGACGCCGCGGGCCAGCCTGAACGAGGCCGGAGAGGAGATCGAGCTTCGCACCAAGGGCCGCCACGACCCCTGCGTGGGCCTGCGGGCCGTGCCCGTGGTCGAGGCGATGACCGCCTGCGTGCTGGCCGACGCCTTCCTGCGCCACCGCGGCCAGGCCGGCGGCGGGGCGTTCCGCCCGGGACCATCCGGCAGTTGAGCGGATTCAACCGAACGGTCCGAGGGACGGCAAACCTCTGATCGCAATGAGCGTTTCCGATTTGGCAACCCCGATATTCGATTGACCGGGTAACGTGGGTCACCTTAATCAGCGCCACCCTCGCTCAGCGCCTCGTGCAGAGATGAGTCGCCCCGCCTGAACCGACCCGGTAGATCGGACTTCGTGCGTTACGACCTGCTGAAGATCCTTCTCGTGGACGATAACCACTACATGCGGGTTCTCCTCGCCGAGATCCTGCGTGCGATCGGCGTGACGCACATCTACGAGGCCAATGACGGCGCCCAGGGTCTGCAGATGATGCGGGACCACGACATCGACATCGTCATGACCGACCTGTCGATGCAGCCGCTGGACGGCATCGATTTCGTCCGCCTGCTGCGCAACTCGCCCGACAGCCCGAACCAGATGGCGCCGGTGATCATGGTCACGGGCCATTCCACCTTCGCCCGGGTGAACGAGGCCCGCGACGCGGGCGTGAACGAGTTCCTGGCCAAGCCGTTGACGGCGCGGGGCGTGATCGAGCGCCTGCACCAGGCCATCGAACATCCACGGCCCTACATCCGCAGCGCCGACTATTTCGGGCCCGATCGGCGGCGTCGCAACGATCCCACCTACAAGGGGCCTCGCCGCCGGGCCAACGACCGCTAGTCGTTCAAAGGCTCAGCGCGCAGCTCTCGCCGATGGTGGGACGCGAAACCACAACCCGCGACAGCCCCGGGAACGTCGGCCTCAGGCGCTCGGCGAAATAGAGGCAGATGTGCTCGAGCGTCGGACGCTCGAGGCCCGGCTTGTCGTTGAGCAGGCCATGGTCGAGCTCGCCCGCCACGCTCTTCAGGGCCGAATCCAGGTCGGCGAGGTCGGCCACCCAACCCACCGGCTGGGCTTCGCCGCGCACGGTCGCCTCCACGCGGAACGAATGCCCGTGCAGGTTCGTATAGGGCCGGTGCTCGGGCCCTTCGGTGATGTAGTGGGCCGCATCGAACGTCGCGGCCTTGGTGATCTCGAAAATAGGAGTCGTCATGGGTCGTCGAAAAGCGGCGCCCGTCCGGCGCGCGGCGCTCTTACACGCTTCAACCGGCGCGCGCCATGCGCTGCGTCAAGCGATGCCGAGGTACTTGTGCGTCTGCATGCTTAGGCGCCAGCGCGGATGGGCGAGGCAATAGGCGATGGCGGCCTCGGTGTTGGCGGCGCGATCGGGCCCGTCCAGCGGCTGCAGCCGGAACGTCTCGAAGTCGAGGTGCTCGAAGGCGGCCGGATCGACGCCCGGCTGCGGATAGACCAGTTTCAGTTCCTGCCCGCGGGTCTGGACGACCGGCGCGTCGGCCTTGGGACTGACGCAAACCCAGTCGATCCCCGCCGGGGCCGGGAGCGTGCCATTGGTCTCCAGCGCGATGGAAAAGCCGCGCGCATGCAGCGCCGCCACCAGGGCGTCGTCCACCTGCAGCAGCGGTTCGCCGCCGGTCAGCACGGTGAGCCGGTCGTCCTGCCCGCCCGTCCAGGCCGCCTCGATGGCCGCCGCCAGCGCCGCAGCATCGGCGAAGCGGCCGCCGCCCGCGCCGTCCATGCCCACGAAGTCAGTGTCGCAGAAGGTGCAGACCGCCGAGGCGCGATCGGCCTCGCGCCCGCTCCACAGATTGCAGCCCGCGAAGCGGCAGAACACGGCCGGGCGGCCGGCCTGACCGCCCTCGCCCTGCAGGGTCAGGAAGATCTCCTTGACCGCGTAGCTCAAGGCGCCAGCTCCGGGCGGCCCTCGGCGACCCACTGCTCGAACCCGCGCGCACGCAACTCGCACGCCGGGCAGACCCCGCAGCCATGGCCCCAGGGGTGCAGCGTCCCGCGCTCGCCCAGGTAACAGGTGTGGGTGTCCTCGACGGTGATCGCCACCAGCGGCTCGCCGCCCAGCCCCTTGGCGAGCGCCCACGTCTGCGCCTTCGTCAGCCACATCAGCGGGGTTTCGACGCTGAAGTCCTGCTCCATGCCCAGGTTTAGCGCCGTCTGCATGGCGTCCAGGGTCGCGCGCCGGCAGTCGGGATACCCCGAGAAGTCCGTCTCGCACATGCCGCCGACCAGGGCCTTCAGGCCGCGGCGGTCGGCGAGCGCCGCCGCGTAGGCGAGGAACACGAGGTTGCGTCCGGGCACGAAGGTCGACGGCAGGCCCCGCTCGGTCATCTCGATCTCGCGGTCGCGGGTGAGCGCCGAGTCGGCCACGGCCCCGAAGCCGCGCATGTCCAGCATGTGGTCATCGCCGAGGCGGCCCGCCCAGGCCGGGAATTCCCGGGCCATGCGCGCGCGCACATGCCGCCGCGCCTCGAGCTCGACGGCGTGCTTCTGGCCATAGTCGAAACCCACGGTCTCGACGCGGTCGAACCGGTGCAGGGCCCAGGCCAGGCAGGCGGTCGAATCCTGGCCGCCGGAAAAGAGGACGAGGGCGCCTTCGTTCATCGGCCCCATATGGCCTGCGGGGCGCCACAGGGGAAGCGGACGCAACGTCAGGTTCGTTGTTTTCGGCGCCACACCTTGACCGCAATCCCTTACGCCACCCCGGATTCCGTTGACACGCGATAGTCACAGGCGGAGCTTCACGGCTCGCTGAACGGGGGGCCGCGCCGCCTCCCCGCAGGCGCACGTTTCGCGGCGTGACGGCGATCACGGGCCAGACACAAGAGCCCGGGCGCCCTGGGAGGAACAGATGTCTGATACCCGCAGTTTGCGCGGCCTGCTGGCCGTTGGCGTCTCGCTGAGCGCCCTTGCCGCCTTCGCCACGCCGGCGATGGCGCAACAGGCCGCCTCGGCCGGCAACGTCATCGAGGAACTGGTCGTCACGGCGCAGAAGAAGGAGGAAGCCCTCCAGGACGTGCCGATCGCCGTTTCGGCCTTCGACCAGAACGCGCTCGAGAAATCCAAGATCGACGGCGGCCCGAACCTGGTGCTGGCCGTGCCGAACGTGAACTTCTCCAAGGGGAACTTCACGGGCTACAACTTCCAGATCCGCGGCATCGGCTCGAAGCTGGTGGCCGCCTCGGGCGACGCCGGCACCGGCATCCACCTGAACAACGCCCCGCTGATCGCCAACAACCTGTTCGAGACCGAATTCTACGACATGGAGCGCGTCGAAGTGCTCCGCGGTCCGCAGGGCACCCTCTATGGCCGTAACGCCACCGGCGGCGTGGTGAACCTCATCACCGCCAAGCCCAAGGACGTGTTCGAGGCCAATGTCCGCGCCGAATACGGCAACTACAGCACCAAGAAGCTGCGGGGCATGGTCAACGTGCCGCTCGGCGACATGTTCGCCCTGCGCCTGGCGGGTTCGTACCTGAAGCGCGACGGCTTCGGCACCAACCTCGTCACCGGCAACGACGCCGACGACCGCGACCTCTACGGCATGCGCGCGACGCTGGCGTTCCATCCGACCGACAAGCTGCGCACCTGGCTGCTGTTCGATCACTTCGAGGAAGACGACAACCGCTCGCGGATCGGCAAGCAGTTCTGCACCAAGGACAACGGGCCCGCGAACGTCGGCGGCGTCGGCTACTCCACCGCCGCCGGCGGCCTGATCGGCCAGATCGAGCGCGGCCTCTTCAGCCAGGGCTGCTCGTCCACCTCGCTCTACTCGGCCAATGTGCTGGGCACGGTGAACTCGCAGGGCACCCTGGGCGGCCTGTTCGGCGCGCTGGGCGGCTTCCAGACCGGCGACGCCTACGCCGGCAAGATGCAGACGCCGAACATCCGCGACATCGAGTCGACCTTCGACCCGATCTACAAGTCCAAGACCGACATCTACGAGTTCAACGCCGAGTACGATGTCACCGACAACATCACGATGAACTGGCTGTCGGCCTATACCTACTACAAGCTCTACACGCGGCAGGACTACAACCGCTACACGCCGAGCACCGGCTTCAACACCACGCCGAACCCGGTGAACGCGTTCGCCGGGGTCCCCGGCTACGCCACCGCGATCTATCCGTCGCTGTTCCCGAACGGCGTGATCAGCGACCCGCAGAACGGCGCGCTGAACCGCTTCGCCACCAGCGACATCTCGTCGGCCTACACCGATCAGTGGAGCCACGAGATCCGGTTCCAGTCGAGCTTCGACGGGCCGTTCAACTTCAACGTCGGGGGCTTCATCACCCGGTACCGCTCTGACGGCGACTACTACGTGATGTTCAACACGGGGACGGGCTACTACCAGATCAACAACCTGCTCACGACCGGCAACCCGAACTGCGTCGGCGCGGCGCCCTGCATCAGCGTGGACCCCAACGCCGACCCGAACCGCAGCGGTCACGCCTACTACGACAACTACGGCCCCTACCGGCTCCTGTCGTACGCCGCGTTCGGCGAGCTCTACTGGCAGATGACGCCGACGTTCAAGTGGACCGCCGGCCTGCGCTACACGGTCGACGACAAGCGCGTCCGCTCGCACTCGGTCACGCTGGGCACGCCCGGCATCGGCCCGACGCCGAACGGCGACCTGAAGGTGAAGTTCAAGAAGCCCACGGGCCGGTTCGGCTTCGACTGGAAGCCGGAGCTCGACTTCACCAACGACACCCTGGTCTACGCGTTCTACTCGCGCGGCTATAAGGCCGGCGGCCTGAACCCGGCCTTCAGCCCGGGGATCGGTCTTGTGCCCACCTCGCCGATCTTCAAGCCGGAGTTCATCAACTCCTTCGAGGTCGGCACCAAGAACACCCTGGCCGACGGCACCCTGCAGCTGAACCTCACCGGCTTCTACTACGACTACAAGGGCTACCAGGTCTCCAAGATCATCAACCGCACCTCGATCAACGAGAACATCGACGCCGAGGTGAAGGGCGTGGAGATGGAGTCGATCTGGCAGCCGCTGCAGGGCCTGCGCTTCAACGCCTCGGTCGGCTACCTCGACTCCAAGATCAAGAACGCCAGCTCGATCGACACCTTCGACCGTACGCAGGGCAATTCGCTGCTGACGCTCGTGAAGTCGAGCAGCGCGTCCAACTGCGTGGTCTCGACGGCCGATGCGGCGACGGCGCTGACCATCGCCAACGCCACCAACCCCTACAATCTGCTGGGCGTCTGCACCCTGGTGTCGGCGGCCGGCGCGGGGACCAACATCGCCGGGTCGGGCGCGCTCGCGGCCGGCACCAACGCCTTCGGCGGGCTGGTCAGCGAGGGCGTCCCGGTGAACCTGAGCGGCAACGAACTGCCGAACTCGCCGCACTGGACCGTCTCGCTGGGCGCCCAGTACACGTGGATCCTGGGCGACTGGGACGCCACGCTGCGCGGCGACTACTACCACCAGTCCCAGACCTTCGCGCGGATCTACAACTCCAGCGCCGACCGGATCAAAAGCTGGGACAACGTCAACCTGACGCTGACGGTCACCAACAGCGACCTGGGCGTGGAGTTGGCCGGGTTCGTGAAGAACGCCACCAACGAGAAGGCGATCACTGACTTCTACCTGACCGACGACTCGTCGGGCCTCTACCGGAACGCCTTCTACACCGAGCCGCGCACCTACGGCGTCTCGGTCACCAAGCGCTGGTAGTCGACACCTCTCAGGACGCCTTTCGGGGGCGGCGGAGCAATCCGCCGCCCCTTTTTTCATGTCGCGAGGCGACACTTTTCACTCACCGGTATGCCAACGTTCGGATTTCACCGTTGCGCCAACCCTTACTGCACAAGGGATCGGTGACCATTGTTCGATTTTAACGGGACATTTCTAAAATGCGGTACTTTCGCCACACTCGGAAAAAAGCGGCGCGGGTTACGGCGTAAGTTATCGCTGTCCAGTTGACGTTTGCGCCGGCTGCGCTTGAGGGTCCGCGCCCCGGGCGCCTCCCCGCGCCCATTCCAACAAGACGCAACGCACGAGGCCGGCGGAGATCCCGCCGGACCCCGGGAGGACCTTCATGTCTCGCAACTCCGCCCCGCGCCGGGCGCTTCTCGCCGTCGGCGCTTCCGCCCTCGCCCTGGCCGCCTTCGCCCAGCCCGCCTTCGCCCAGTCGACCGACGCCGACAGCGTCAACACGGTCGAGGAACTCGTCGTCACCGCCGAAAAGCGCGAGCAGTCGCTGCAGGACGTGCCGGTCGCGGTTTCGGCCTACACCTCGGCCAAGCGCGACATCGTCGGCATGACCGGCATCCAGGACTTCGTGAACTTCACGCCCGGCATGAACTATTCGGGCACCGACCGGGTCAGCCTCCGCGGCGCCGGCCGTAACACCTTCTACATCGGCAACGACCCGGGCGTGGCGAGCTACACCGACGGCTTCTATTCGGCGAGCTCGTCCGAGCTCTTCAAGTCGCCGCTGTTCGTGGAGCGCACCGAGATCCTGCGGGGCCCGCAAGGCACCCTGTACGGCCGCAACGCCATGGGCGGCGCGCTCAACACCATCTCCAAGCACCCGGCGCGCGAGTTCGGCGGCGAAGTGCGCGGCGTCTACGGCAACTACGACCGCTACCGCGTCGAAGGCGTCGTCTCGATCCCGGTCGCCGACAACCTCCGCTTCAAGATCGGCGGCAGCAAGGAGAAGCAGACCGAGGGCTACATCAACAACATCGGCAGCGCGAACGAAGGCGCCACCATCAACCGCACCTACTTCGAGTTCCAGGCCGAGGCCGAACTCTCCGAGAAGTCGACGGCCTGGGTGCGTTACAGCCGCACCACCTGGGACGACACGCTGGGCGTCGGCGACCGCCTCGCCAACCTGATCACGCCCTACGACACGACCCGCGCCTTCCAGCCGATCGGCGGCCTCGTGACCAGCCCCGCGTTCGGCTACACGACGGCCAATCCGGGCGCCAGCGACCCCTACGTCCAGAACACCAACCGCAACGGCTACGGCCAGCTGCGCGGCAACCACCTGGTGACCGCCCAGGTGACCTACGACCTGGGCTTCGCCGACGTGAAGTGGATCGGCGGCTTCCAGAAGTACAACTACCAGACGGGCGGCGACTACGACGGCACCAGCCGCACGGGACCGATCACGGTGGCCGGCGTGCCCGGCGTCTACGTGGACTACACCACCGACTTCGACGAGCATAAGCGCTACTATTCCAACGAGGTGAACCTCACCTCGAAGTCGGACGGCCCGCTCACCTGGATCCTGGGCCTCTACCAGTACCACGAGAAGTACCGTCAGCGGATCCAACTGGGCGACCCGCAGCAGGTCCAGCTCGCGTCGCCCTACTACTTCGGCGGCATCAACCCGACGACGGGCGCGCCGATCCTGATCCCGGCTGCGGCCAACCCGACCCGCGACTTCGCCGACCAGAACGCCTCGCTGACGTCCGACGCCTGGGCGGTGTTCGGCCAGGCCAAGTACGAGCTCAACGAGCAGTTCGCTGTGACCGCCGGCCTGCGGTACAGCCACGACAAGAAGGACGGCACGGAAAGCCAGCGCCTGGTCCTCTACTCCCCGGCCGGCCCGTTCGGCCCGGCGCTGGGCGGCGCCCTGGCGTTCGACGTCTCCACCGACCTCGACCCCACCACGGCGGGCGTCCAGAACTCGCGCAGCCTCTCCAACTCCTGGGAAGCGCTGTCGGGCACGCTGAACCTCGACTGGACGCCGGACTCCGACACCCTGGTCTACGCCAAGTACAGCCGCGGCTATAAGTCGGGCGGCTTCCTGCTGGGCACGCTCGCGCCCGATCCGGAAGCCAAGAAGGAGACGGTCAACGCCTTCGAGGTGGGGACCAAGAAGACCATCGCGCGGACGCTGCAGATCAACGGCGCGGTGTTCTACAACGACTACAACGACCTGCAGATCAACCTGCAGCAGCTAAACGCCGCCCGCACGGCGTCGGCCAACAACTTCGTCAACGTCGACGCCCGCGCCTACGGCCTGGAGCTGGAGGCCGTCTGGCAGCCGATCGACCACCTGCAGATCAACGCCAGCTACGGCTACCTGAACACCAAGATCACCGACGGCTGCTGCTTCTACGATCCGGCCGACCCGTCGGCCCTGCTTCCCAGCGCCCGCCCGTCGGGCGGCACGGCGGTCACGAACAACGTGCTGCTGGTGTTCCAGGACCTGAAGGGCTCGCCGCTCTACCAGTCGCCGAAGAACAAGTTCGCCCTCAATGCGAACTACACCTTCGAATTCGAGCCGGGCTCGCTGACCTTCTCGGGCACCTACACCTGGACCGACAAGACCATCTACCAGCCGTTCGCCGACCCGGCTTTCGAGGTGCCGTCCTACGGCACGGCCGACTTCCGGGCGATCTGGCGTGAGGCCCAGGACCGCTACACGGTCATCGCCTTCATCAAGAACGCCTTCGACAAGCAGGGCTACACGTCCACCGGCTCGACCAACCCGACGGCGGTGTTCGGCGTCCCCAACCCGGGCCTGACGGTGAACGGCGTCCCCTATCTGGCGCAGACCGGCACGGCGATCACCCGCGGCCTGGTCGCCCCGCGCACCTACGGCGTGGAACTGCAATACCGGTTCTGATTGGCGCGTTTCCTCCCCAGGGCCGGCCCGGGTGAAGCGGACACCGCTCCACCCGGCGAAGCCCTAGCGCCGACTTCCGGGCGGCGGGCTGCACGGCCCGCCGCCCGCTTCTTTTCGACGCGACGTCAATTCCGAAACGGCCTTCGCGTGCAGTTTAACCTCTACGCAAGTGCTGGCAGCCACAATGCCGGGAAGGTTCCTGCGATTGCATAGGTCCATGTCGCTTCCCCAGTTCTTCGCCGAACGCGTCACGGCCGAGGTCCGTCAGCAGATGGAGGGCGTCCTGGCGCTCACCGAGCAGCTGGCGCGCCAGCGGCTGACTCCGGACGGCGAAGCGTGCGTGGCGGGCGTCTCCGAGGCCGCCGCGGGCGTTCAGCGCATCATCGATTCGGCGATGGACCTGCGCGCCGTCGCCTTTGACGGCCTGGTCCTCGACATCGGCCCGGTTCGCCTGCGCGAACTCATGGACGACATTCAGGACCGTTGGCATCCGCGCGCCGCCGCCGCGGGCGTGACCCTCCTCGTCTCCTACGATGGCGATCCCGAAGCCGCGGCCCTCGGCGACGCGCGGCGCCTCCGACAGATTTTCGACGGCTTCATCGGCGAGGCCGTGAGCGCCCAGGCGCGCGGCGCCGTCGAGGCCAGCCTCACCGCCCGCGCGACCGCCGGCGGCGTCAGGGTCGAGGGGCGCGTGCGCGGCCCTCGGGACGCCTCGTGGGACGCGCAGGACTTCGAGAGCCGCATCCGGAGCATCGAAGCGCGGTTCGGGCTGGAGGTCGCGCTCGAGGCCATGCTGGCCCGCCGCGTGCTGGAGGGCCTGGGCGGCCGCCTGCGCAAGGAAGCCAACGCCGGCGCCTCCGACACCGCGACGTTCGAGATCGACCTCGAATTCCTGCCCGACACCGTCGAGGAAGTCGTCCAGGAGCCGGGCCGCGCCGCCCACATCCTCGTGGTCGACGACAACGCCACCAACCGCATGGTCGCCCAGTCGCTTGTCGAGATGTTCGACTGCACCAGCGAGGCCGCCGAGGATGGCGAGGAGGCGGTGGAAGCCGTGCGGACGGGCCGCTTCGACCTGATCCTCATGGACATCAAGATGCCGCGCATGGACGGCGTGGCGGCCACGCGCGCGATCCGCGGCCTGCCCGGACGGGTTGGCGAAACGCCCATCATCGCGCTCACGGCCAACGCCGACCCTGATGA
The DNA here is from genome assembly GCF_016124325.1 of Phenylobacterium sp. GTDB lineage: Bacteria > Pseudomonadota > Alphaproteobacteria > Caulobacterales > Caulobacteraceae > Phenylobacterium. The sequence goes on along the minus strand of NZ_WGNY01000041.1, from coordinate 73,668 downwards.
CGCCGAAGCCTATCTCGCGGCCGGCATGAACGGCGTCGTCGAAAAGCCGATGAAGCCGGAACAGCTTCTGGCGGCCCTTCAGCAGGCCCTTGAGGAGTCCGGATCGGCCGCGGCGGCCTGATCCGTTTCAAACGCAACTTTCTTGCCGCGCGCGGGGCTATTGCGCGCGCCTCGGCAATCCCTTAGGTCGCGAGCTCCTGTTTCGGGGAGATTTATGTCGCAGGCGAAGTCCGGGGCGCCCTCACTGGAGGCCGTGCGTCAGCGCATCGATGCGCTCGACACCGAACTCTTGCGCCTGGTGGACGAGCGCGCGGGCCTCGCGCGGATCGTCGCCGACGCCAAGGCGGCCGCGGGCGACGCCGGCCGCTTCGCCCTGCGCCCCAGCCGCGAGGCCGCGATCCTGCGCCGCCTCATCGCCTCGAATCGCGCCGCGGCGAGCCCCGCGCTCATTGTCAGGATCTGGCGTGAGCTGATCGGCGACAGCCTTTCGGTCCAGGGGCCGTTCCACCTGGCCGTCTGGGGTGGTCGCGATCCTGGCCGCACGGTCGAACTGGCCCGCCACCGCTTCGGCGCCGCTCCGCCGCTCAGCCAGCTGGCCCGTCCGGAAGACGCCATCGCCCAGGCCAAGACGCCGGGCGGGGTCGCCATCTGCGCGCTGGGCGCCGAGAGCGCCTGGTGGGGCCGGCTGCTCGCCGAGCCCCAGCTCAAGGTCTTCGCCGCCCTGCCCTGCCTGGCCGCCTGGGGGCCCATGACGGCCCTCGCGGTGGCGGCTGTCGATGTCGAGCCGACGGGCGACGACCGCACATTCTGGGTGACCGACGCCCCCGGCCCGGGCGCCGGAATCCTCGACGCGCTCAGCCGTGACGGCGTGGCGGGCGACATCGTGGCCGAGAGCGGCGGCCTGCGACTGCTGATGCTGGCGGGCTACTATCAGCCGCAGGACGAACGCCTGGCCCGTGCGCCCGGCCGCCTGACGGGCGTCATCGGGGCTGCGCCCGCGCCGCTGGACGTGTAAGAGGTCGCCTCCGGCCGACCCGGCCCCGTCCAGTCTTCTGTCTGCGAATGCCTGACACCACCGAAACCCTCGACCGCGCCCGTGCGCCGCGCCCCATGCCCAAGCCGGGGATCCTCGACATCCAGGCCTATGTCCCGGGCAAGTCGCAGGCGGACGGCGTGGCTCATCCCATAAAGCTGTCGTCCAACGAGAACATCCTGGGCAGCAGCCCCAAGGCGCGGTCGGCCTTCATCGAGGCCGCCGACACGCTGAACATCTATCCCGACAGCCGGGCCAGCGGACTGCGCGCGGCGGTCTGCGCCCACTTCGGCCTCGAGCCCGAGCGGCTGGTGTTCGGCGACGGCACCGACGAGGTGCTGCACCTGATCAACCAGGTCTTCCTGGAGCCGGGCGACAACATCGTCATGGGCCAGTACGGCTTCTCCGCCTATTCGATCGGCGCACGCGCCTGCCAGGGCGAGGTCCGGCTGGCCGACGAGCCGGGCTACCAGATCTCCGTCGAGAAGGTGGTCGAGCAGGTCGACGAACGCACCCGCCTCGTCTTCATCACCCAGCCGGGCAATCCCACCGGCACCTTCATGACCGGCGACGAACTGCGCGCCCTGCACGCCGCCCTGCCCGCCAACGTCGTCCTCGTCCTGGACGGCGCCTATGCCGAGTTCGCCACCGACCCCCGCTTCGACGATGGGCTGGACCTCGCCCGCGGCCACGACAACGTCATCGTCACGCGCACCTTCTCCAAGCTGCACGGGCTGGCGGCGCTGCGTATCGGCTGGGCCTACTGCCCGGCGCCGATCGCCGACGCGCTGGATCGCATCCGCGCGCCGTTCAACACCTCCATCGCCGCCCAGCAGGCCGCCATCGCGGCTCTGGCCGACACCGAGTTCCAGCAACGCTCGCGCGATCTCGTCGCCGACTGGCGGCCCTGGCTGGCGCAGCAACTGGGGGGCATGGGCCTGGAGGTCGTGCCCTCGCAGGCCAATTTCGTCCTGGTCGGCTTCCCGGACACGCCCGGCCGCACCGCCCGTGAGGCCGAGGCGCACCTCGCCCGGCGCGGCCTGATCGTGCGCGGCGTCGCCAACTACGGCCTGCCGAACCACCTGCGGATCACCATCGGACTGGAAGAGCACAACCGCGCCCTCGTCGAGGCGCTGGCCGCCTTCATGAAGGCCTGACCCCGATGGCCACTCCGGTCTACGCGAAGGTGGCGGTGATCGGCTGCGGCCTGATCGGCTCGTCGGTGATCCGAGCGGCCCGTGAGGCCGGCGCCGCGGGCGAGATCGCCGTCGGCGAGACATCGGACTCCGCCCGCGAGCGGATCGCCGCGCTCGGCCTGGCCGACCGGCTCACCGCCGACCCCGCCGAGGCCGTCGCCGACGCCGACCTTGTCGTCTTCGCCGTGCCGGTGATGTCGATGGGCGCCGCCGCCGAAGCGGCCGCGCCAGGCCTCAAGCCCGGCGCCACGGTCACCGACGTCGGCTCGGTGAAGGCCCATGTGGCCGCGGCCCTGGCCAAGGCGTGCCCCGAGACCGTCCACGTGATCCCGGGCCACCCGATCGCCGGCACCGAGCAATCCGGCCCCGACGCCGGCTTCGCCGAACTGTTCCGCAACCGCTGGATCATCCTGACGCCTGAGGCGCGGGCCGACGAGGCCTATGCCGGCGCCGTCGCGCGCCTGACCGCCTTCTGGACGGCGCTGGGCGCCAACGTCGAGCAGATGGACGCGCGCCACCATGATCTCGTGCTCGCGATCACCAGCCACCTGCCCCACCTGATCGCCTACAACATTGTGGGCACCGCCGCCGACCTCGAGGAGGTCACCCAGGCCGAGGTGATGAAGTACTCGGCCGGCGGGTTCCGCGACTTCACCCGCATCGCCGCGTCCGATCCCACCATGTGGCGCGATGTCTTCCTCACCAACAAGGACGCGGTGCTGGAGGTGCTGGGCCGCTTCAGCGAGGATCTCCAGGCCCTCAGCCGCGCGATCCGCTGGGGCGAGGGCGACAAGCTGTTCGAGCTGTTCAGCCGCACGCGAGAGATCCGCCGCGGGATCGTGGCGCTCGGCCAGGAGAGCGCGGAGCCGAACTTCGGTCGCGATCGCGGCAAGCACTGATCGGCCACATTCCCGAAATACGTCCGTTACAGTCGGCGCGCTCAGTCCGCGGCTCCACCACGGGAGCTATATTCCACATGCACAGGTTTCTGATCGCCGCAGGCGTGGCGGGCCTTGTCGCCGCATCCGGCGCCGCCCATGCCCAGATGCCGGCGCCTGCCGACATCATCAAAGCGTGGGACGCGAACGGCGACGGCGCCGTGAGCAAGGACGAGTGGGTCGCGGCCGGCCGCCCCGCGGAACGCTTCGCGCTCGTCGACGCGAACCACGACGGCAAGGTCACCGCCGCCGAACTCGAGGCCGCCATGGCCAAGATGCGCCAGGGCGGAGCCCGCTGAGGCCTTCCGTCGCAGCCGGGTCGACAAGCGCTGCCATCTATCTGAAGATTCCGTGACATGCTGGACCGCGCATCGGCCCCGTCCGGCTGGGGGGGATTCGGATGGTCGGTCCGGGTGTACGCGAAGCCTTTGAGGCCATGACCATCGCAGGCGGCGGGGATCCTGCCGCGCTTGCGATCGGCTTGCGGCGAGACGCGACGGGCCTGGGCCTGAGGGCCCTGGCGGCCAAGACGCTCCATGTGGCGGTCGTCGCCCCGGAGCGTCTCATGGAAGTCTACGACAATGCGGCCGGGGGGTGGCTCGGCAAGCCGGTCCTCTCGGTCAGGCCGCCGCGCCACCTCGGCCAGCGCCTCGACCTGTCGCCCGAGTTCTGGAACGCTTTCTGGGCGCTGGTCGAGCTGCCCGCGGAGGCGCGCGACAAGGTGGCGTTCGCCGGCGCGACGGCGCGGCTCGCCGGCCTGCTGCCCGGAGCGCTCAACGTGCGGGTGGCCGAGGCGACGCTCGATTTCGCCGGCGTGCGCGAGGCCGCCGCGAATGGCCTGCCTGGGCGGTTCGAACTAGGAGACTTGAAGAGCTGTCCGGCGGGCTCCCTGGGCGCCGAATTCTATCGCCGGGCCGTGCGTCAGCCCTCCGAGTTGGAGATCCTGGACCGCGAGGCGCTCGGCCTCGACGACCTGCCGCCGCCGCTCGACTACGTCAACACCCGCATCCTGCAATGCCACACGCTCTGGCGCCTCGCCGCGGGCTACGGCGACACCGAGCTGGACGATGTCGCTCTGGCGGCGTTCCAGATGGGCCAGTTCGGCCACCAGTTCTCGGCCTTGCTCGTCGCCCTGGTCCTGGCGATGGCGGCGCTGCAACGGCCGCCGGGCGCCGGGCTGCTGCTCGATATCGTGTTCTCGGGCTGGGTGCACGGGCGCGACAGCCCGCCGCTGCTCGGCGTGCGCTGGGAAACGATCTGGCGCCTGCGCATGGACGAGGCGCGCGGGCAGCTGGGCCTTCGGCCCCGCGATCAGCGCCGGGCGCCCCACCCGGGCGCGGAGAGCCTCGCCGGCTGGATGCGACAGGCCAGCTGAGTCGACATGGGCGAGGGGCTGCGCACCGGCGAACACCTCGAGATCGACCGGCCGCGGCGGCTGGTGTTCACCTCCGCGGCGCCGCAGTTGGATCCGGGCTACACCCGCGTCGAGATCGCGCCCGCGCCAGGCGGCTGCGAAGTGAGCCTCATCCAGTCGACACGCCGGAGGAATGGTCGAGCCCTCGACCCTGGGCCGGACGATGATCCTGGGCGCCCTGGAGGCCACCTTGGCCAAGGATCCGGCAGCGTGAGCCCGCGGCGCACCGGGGACACGGAATCCAGTCCTGGCAAGGCCCTAGGGCTGCCGCGCGCCTAAGCCCCACCAACCTTCCTGGCCCATGAAGCAGGCGGCGGCCGAATTGAGAAGCTCCGGGAAGCCGGATCCCTCCAGCGAAGCCTCGACCAGGAGCTTGTCGTCGACCGTGATGCGGATCGATTTGGCGCGGCGCAAGGTGAAGAGCGCCTGGCTGTCCAGCGGATCGTCGAGCCTCATGTAGACGTCTGACGAATAGTCGGGCTTGAACCCGAAGCTGTAAGCGTCCGTCTCGACCTTTCCACGCCGACCGCGCGGCAGCTTGCCGTCCAGAGCGCCGACGGCGAGCCCCATCTGACCGAGCACTGCAATCACCTGGAGCTGCCGGTCCTCGCCGACCAGGGCGTGTGCGATGCAGACCTGACCTTCCTTGCCGGCCTCCAGGGCCCAAACCCCCTCGGCGTTATAGGCCGGCCCCTCGGCCGGGGCGCGCGCCACGCCTTGCCCCCACCAGCCCGCTTCGCCGTTTGAGCAGGCGGCCAATCCGTCGAGCACCTCATCGAGGCCAGCCTCGACCATGTCGGCCTCCAGGATCGTCACGCCGTCCACGCTGACCCGCACCTTGCGCGCCAACCGCAATGCCGCCACCTCGCGCGTCGTCAGGTTGCGCACCGTGTAGATGACATTGTCTTCCGTGCTGAGGGCGGGCTCGAAATCGAAGCTGTAGGCTTCGGTCGCCAGCGCGCCCGCCTTGCCGGGTCGCAAGGGGGACTTTGACTGGACGGCGAACGTTAGCTCGCCACGCGAAGCCAGCAGGATGAACTTGCCGCCGTCCCTTGTCGCCATTTCGCCTAGGCAGTCGCCGCTCTTCTGAACTTCAACGGACCAGCCGCCAGGCTTTTGCGTCGCCGCCGCTGCGCTGACCGCCGACGAGAGAGTCGCCAGAATCATGAAAACGAGCATCCGAAGCCGCACGCCACACCCCCTCCGGTCCAGACTGCGGCGAAGCATAGCCGCGACCGCGGCAGCGGTAAAGAACAAAGCACGAACTATCGGATCAGGAACTCGCCGACGGCCTCGATGGCCTCCACCAGCGTCACGCGCTGGAGCTCCACGCCCTCGGGCAGGCCCGAGAACAGGCGGGTGGGTGAGCTGGCGTCCAGCATGACGAAGCAGCCCTTGTCCTCGGCGCGGCGGATCAGACGCCCGAACGCCTGGGCGATGCGGGCGCGGGCGATGGCGTCGTCGTAGCTCTTGTTCCCGAAGCGGGCGCGGCGGGCCTTGTGCAGGATGTCGGGCCGGGGCCAGGGCACGCGATCGAACACCAGCAGCCGGAGCGAGCGGCCCGGCACGTCGACGCCGTCCCGGACCGCGTCAGTGCCCAGCAGGCAGGCGTCGGCCTCGGCGCGGAAGATGTCGACCAGCGCGCCCACCTCCAGCGGGTCGACGTGCTGGGCGTAGAGCGCCAGGCCCTTGTCGGCGAGCGGCGCGGCGATCCGCTCGTGCACCGCCCGCAGCCGGCGGATGGCGGTGAACAGACCCAGGCCCCCGCCCCCCGCCGCCAGGAACAGCTCGCGCATGGCGGCCGCCACCTGGCGCGGGTCGTCGCGGGAGACGTCGGTGACCACGAAGGCGCGGGACTGGGCGGCGTAATCGAACGGCGAGGCCAGCTTCAGCGTCTTCGGGCGGTCGGGCAGGCGGGCGGCGCCGGTGCGCATCTCGGCCAGGGCGAAGGGGTCGTCCAGCGTGGGGTCGGCCAGCGTCGCCGAGGTGACCAGCACGCCGTGCGCCGGGGCGATGACGGCGTTCGTCAGGGGCTCGGTGGGGTCCACCCAGTGGCGGCGGCAGGCGGCGTCGACGACGCGGCCGAACATGAAGCTGGCGTCGAACCAGTCGACGAAGTCGGGGTCGTCCTCGGCGTCCTCGTCGATGGCGGCCAGCATCGAGCGCCAGGCGGGCAGCTGCATCCGGGCGCGGCGGTCGAGGCCCCGCAGGGCGCCTTCGATCCGGGCCCGCTCCGATCCGGAAAGATGTTCAGATTCAACGTCTAAGACGTCCTCCAGGGCGCGCGCCAGGGCCAGCAGCGGCGCCTCGACCCGGGCCAGCGCCGCCGCCGCCGCCCGCGCGGTCTCGCGCACGAGGTCCAGCGCCGGGCGGGCCGCGCACTCCATGCCCACCTCCGACGGCGCCGCGCGGGCGCGCAGCTGCTCCAGCACCGCCACCAGGAAGGCCTCGACCTCGCCCACCGGGCGCACCTCCCCGTTCGGCGGAGCGATGCGGCCGCTCCAGCCCTCGCCCGGCAGCGCCGCCGCCGCCGACAGCGCCGCGCCCAGGGCGCCGCGCGCCTCCTCGCGGTCGCCCAGCAGGTCGCTCAACCGGGCTTCCAAGCCCCGCCCGCGCCGCCCGCGCCCCTCGGGCCCGCGGATCCAGCGGCGCAGCTCGGCCGCCTCCTGCCCCGACAGGGCGGCGGAAAAGGCGTTGTCGGCCGCGTCGAACAGGTGGTGGCCCTCGTCGAAGACGATGCGGCGCAGCTGGGTGGTCTCCGCATCGCCCTTGCTGCCGCGCGCCGCCCGCGCCCCGTCGAACGCCGCCTGGCTCAGCACCAGGGCGTGGTTGGCGATGACGATGTCGGCGCGCCGGCTCCCCCGGATCGCCTTCTCCACGAAGCAGGCCCGGTAGTGCGGACAGCCGGCGTGGACGCATTCGCCGCGCCGGTCGACGAGGTTGGCGGGGCTGGCCTGGGCCGCCGGCGAGACGGCGAACAGGGCCGGCAGCCAGGCCGGGAAGTCGCCGCCGGTCATGTCGCCGTCGCGGCTGGCCCGAGCCCAGCGCGCCGCCAGCCCTATGCCCACCAGGTCGGCCCCGCCAAGCTGGGCGGCGTTGGCCAAGTCCTGGAAGTTCAGGAGGCACAGGTAGTTCTCGCGCCCCTTCCTCACCACCGCCTTCCTGGCCCGGACCTTGTCGTCGGGCCAGACGGCGCGGCTCTCGCGCTCGATCTGGCGCTGGAGCGCGCGGGTGTAGGTGGAGACCCAGACGGCCGGGCCGTTCAGCTCGGCCCACAGCGAGGCGGGCGCGAGGTAGCCCAGGGTCTTGCCGACGCCGGTGCCGGCCTCGGCCAGCATCATGTTGGGCTCGCCCTCGTGGTCGCGCGGCTGGAAGACGTAGGCGGCCTCGGCGGCGTAGTCGCGCTGGGCGGGCCGCGCCTCGTCGAGGCCGGCGGTCTGCAGGAGCGAGGCGAGGCGCCGCTCGGCCTCGCCGGGCGCCAGCGGCTTGCCGCCCGGCTCGCCCACGGGGGCCTCGGCCTCCCACTCGGCGATGCGGGTCCAGACGTCGAGGCCCGAGGAGCGGAACTGGTTACCCGCCGGCGCCGAACGCAGGGCGCCCAGCACGGGGACGCCCCAGGCCCAGCCGCCGCGCGCCAGCGTCTCGGCCACCGCCAGGGCCTCCTCGCGGCTGGGCGTGGGCGCAGCCGCCAGCTCGTCCAGCAGGGCGGCGGCGGCCTCGCGCAGCACCGCGGCCTGTTCGGCCGGGCCGTGGGGCTCGGCCAGGCCCAGCGCCTGGGCCAGCCCCGCCGCCGAGGGGGCGCAGAAGCGCGCGGGGCGGACGAAGGCGAACAGCTCCAGCACGTCGAACAGGCGCGGGCCCCGCGGCGGGGCGTTGAGTCCCAGGCGCCGCGCCGTCATGGCCGCGTGCGCCACCAGCACCGGGGCGGTCTCAAAGAGGTCGCGCGCGTCGGGCGGCCGGACGAGCTGCGCCGGCCCCTGCGGCGGCGCGATGGCGCAGCGCGGCCCGGGAAGCACCACCAGCGCCGGGGCGAGGGAAAGCTGCTGAGTCTGCGGGGGGAGAGTCACGCAGGCGAGGTTAGCGGCGGGCGGGAGCGAACGGAAGGGGAACCGATTCTTCTTCGGAATTGGGTGTCGTGTCGCCCGACGCCGAGATCACCGGGCGCCCGCGCGAAAGCTGGGCGTTCGTCCGAGGGCAACAGCGCGTGCTGGGCCGCGAGCTCGGACCAGACGCTCGACGATAGATGGGGGTCGCGAAGCGTTGGGCTCGCCGCCGAACCCCGTCGGGGTGGCGAGGCCGTCCAGCTGGAGGCGGCTCGTTCCCGGCCGGCTCGGAAGCCGGGACGCGACCCGGGGCCTCGCGCCGTCTCGGCGGGGGAGCCTACCGGCCGGCGGTGGGCGCGTCGTCGCGGCCGCCTCGGCGCCGGCGTTCGATGAGGCCACGGGCGACGGATTGCTCCAGGCCCGCCCGGTGAGCGACGAGCTGTTCCAGCCGTTCAAGCACCACCCCGAGCAGCTTCTCGACCATGCCCGCGAGGATCGGTCGCGCGGGCGGGCCGGAGAGCATCCGCACCGCCACGGCCATGTCCAGCAGGTCGGAAGAGGTCAGCCTCGAACGAACATCCTCGAGCACCGTGGCGTCGACGGGTCCGAGCGGCGGCCGGCCGAGCTCCGCCAGCGCATCCTCGAGCCGATCCGGCGGGGCGGCGATGCGTTTGAGACCCATCTCATCGGCGCGGGCCAGCGGGAGCGGCAGGTCGGGGTCGCCGCTTTCGAGCTTTATGATCAGCACCTTGATCTCATCGTTGCCGATCGGGCGGTTTTCGATGGCGTGAATCCGGCCGCGACCTTCGCGGGGAAAGGTCACCCATTCGCCCAACAGCAGGTCTGGGTTGAGGCGGCCCAGGTCGCTGATGCCAGGCGGGGCGACGACCTGCACGTCTTCGTCGGCGTTCCCGTCGAACTCGTTCTCCCGCAACGCCCGCTCCAGAAGCCGCGCCGCCCTGAGGTTGGCGCCGACGAACCGGCAATCGACCAGTCGCGCGCGGGAAAAGTCAGCGTTCTCGAGATCGGCCCCCGTGAAGTCGCAACCCGTCAGATCGCCGCCGCGGAAGTCCACGTTCCGCAGGTTGGCGTGGGCGAAATCCACGCGCGGATCGATGTCGGCGATGCGGCACAGAGTCATGAAGTCGGCCGGGCCGGCCCTCAGGATGGCCTCCATGGCCGACAGCGTCTTCTCAGGCAGGACCATCATCTGCTCCCTTTACCGACACGCCCGCGCGGGCGAGCTGGATTCGGCTTCCTCCGCCCAGGCCCTTTCCGAGAACGAGCCCCAGTGCGGCCTGGGTGTCGTCGGGCAGGGCCAGCCGCCGCCCATCCCGGTCATATAGCCGGACATCCAATTCGGCCTTCGCCGCGGTGACCTCGACCGCTGCGTCGCCTGGCAAGTGGTCACGCGCGCCGAGCTCGCACAGACGGTCCCGGCCCAGCACACGATGCGCCAGGAAGCCTTCCTCGCATGGACCACTGATGTCCCAGCGACCGCCGGACCACGCCACCACGTCGCTTGCCCCGCCATCGTCTCCGAGACGATTGCCCGGAAGTATCTCCACAGACCCGTCGCACCGGACGCTGACGCGAACACCGGTGAGGCCGATACGCGCCTGGCGCTCGCCGCTCATCGGGAAAGACAGCACGGTGCACCGCAACTCGGGCATTAGATCGAAGCGGCTCCGATCACTCCCCTGCATGATGCTCAAGCCAAGCTCCAGGAGGTCCGCATGGGCGTTCCAGGGACGCTCCGCGACGACCGCGGCGTCGCGGCCGCGGGCCTGCCCGGAACTCGACGGCGGCCGGCCCGGCTCGGGATTCGGCTCGGGGTTCGGCTCGGCCAGGCTCGCGTCCGCCATCGCGTCCAGCAGGGCCCGGGCGGTTCCCGACCACGTGCATCCGTACCTCTGTTGGAGGATTCCGTAGAGCTCGCCTGCGTCTTGATACGCGCGTTCGAAGTCGAGCGCGATCCCCTGGATCTCACGGGAGACGGCTTCGATATCGGATCGCGTGTGGTTTTCCCCGCTCGCGTCGCCAGGGCCCTGTACATTGATGTCCCGAACCCGTGAAGCCGCAGCGCTGCCGGCCTCCTGGAGCAGCTGGAAAACGCCACTGTTGCGCGACAGGATCACCGGCACGCCGAGCCCGATCGCTTCCCAGGCGGTGAGGCCGAAGCCTTCGTGAACCGAGAGCATCATCGCGAAACTGGCGCCGGCGACACGGTCGAACACGTCGCGCCGGACCATCTGATAGGGCTCGGCAAACATGTTCACCGAACGGCCGGCCTCGACGAACGCCCGCCGCTTGAGGTCCTCCACCTGGGGACGCGCGTTGTCCACGCCGAGCATGATGAAGAAGTGGCCGTTGACCAGGTCGGCGTGCGTCGGGGTCAGGGAGAGCACCTTGATCGCGTTGGCGAAGCCGAGCACCGCGAGCCGGCCCTGCTTGATCCGGTCGTCGTCGACGCCCAGGCGGCCGAAGGTGATGCCGGCGAGGCGTCGCCGCGCCCGCGGCCGCTCGGTCCGGGTGGGGAAGCCCGGCACCAGCATGGTCACCGGCCGATCGAGCCTTTCACTGAGCCAATCTCGCAGCAGCGGACCGACGGCGAACACGTGAGCGCGGCTCCGGAACGTGCGCATCTGGTCCTGATGCTGCTTGGTCGTGGCGTCGTCGCGCTTGTGGCCGCCGTAAAGCAGATAGGCCATGTGGCCCACCAGGGCGGCCGAGCCATTGGTGAGCTGGGCGCCCAACAGCGCCGCCTCGCCGGACTTCACATCGTGGCCGATCCAGTAGCTCGGATGGCCCTCGGCCCCATGCGCTTCGAGCCAGGCCGCGACCTCGCGCGCCCAGCTGGGATCGAACGCCTGGCCGCGGTCGGGACGCGTGATCGGCACCAGGGTCACGCCCTGCCGCGCGGCGTCCTCGTACGCGAGCCTGAACTCGTCCTCGCCCGCCTTGCCCTCGCCCGCGATAACCGCGCAATAGACTTTGCCGGCGTCCCCCAGTTCCTGGGCGAGCCCGACGCAGAGATCGGTGTTGAACGCGTTGATCCCGCCATGCGCCGAGCCCCAGGCGGTGGCGAGAGCGATGATCCGGGTCAAGCGCCGCGGCCTGCGAGATCCGTCCGAGCGCGCGGCCGCGGGTCTTCCCCGACGGAACGCAGCCTACTCCCCGCGCCGTTCCGCGCCATGGCTCTCCCCCCCTTGTAGACCCGCCACCGGCGCCTTCTCTCGCGAACGCTGAACGCCCAGTGCCCCAAGTCCGAAAACGCCGGATTCTCTCAGCTTAAGCGAGCATTTCCCGCCACGTCCACCCACCGGTCGCCCTGGGGCGTCGAGAGGGCGCGAAGTCGGTCAGATGGCGGCCCGCAAGCCAGGAAGGCGGCTGCGCTCGTCGACGTGGACGAGGGCGCGTAGCGAGCGGAAGCCGACGCGCCCGCCAGCGACTTCCGCCAAGCCGCAGACCTATGCAAGTGACTCAGCGTGTTGTCGGCCAGAGCGACAAGACGTCAGACTTGCGCGACGTGAAGCCCCTAGAATCAAAGCTCAAACCGAGAACAAATGGAAAATTGTGACATCTTTTAGACAGGGGACTTCAACTTCCAACTGCACCCAAGTTGCAGCGCGCTGGCGCTCAGGCGTCAATACTTGGGTCGATCAGGTATCTCCACACACACGGCATGCCGGAAGGCTTCATTGTGAGCCGATCGACACTCTAAACTCCATCTATGTTTCGATATTGAAATATGAAGTTCCTTTGAATGGCGTGGGCCTTGGTGCACAGTCATGGTCAATGAAGGCGTCTGGCGCGGCGCTCAGTCGCCAACAGGCGCTCCTTAAGGAGAAACGCCTGTGAAGAGCCGCATCATTGACGTCGCCCAACCGTCCCCGTCCAGTCGATCCGCCGAGCAGCGCCGACGTCGTCAGGCGTGGCGAGCGCTGCCGCGCGGCTCCGGCCCGGAGGGTCCGCCATGGGCGTAGGCGGCCCGACTGATTTCGGTGACTGGAACGCCTGGGAGCCGAAGCGCTTCGTCAAGACCGATGAACACGTCAGCCTTCGCCTGACCACGCCGTACGAGCTCCATTGCGCCGCGTCTCAGGGCAAGTTCGAGATGCCGGAGGCCCACACGAGCAACGTCGCGATCTGGCGTTGGGGCGATCATGAGCCGACCGAGGTGCGGCTGAGCCTTCAGATCGAGACGCTGTCGGGCGGGCCTGATCGGCGAAATCCGCCGCGGATCGACCTCGGTCTGACGGCCGCCGGGAAATTGCAGGCGCGCGATCTCGGGGACTGGTTCGAGATTGGCCTGGAAGGCGCTCTCTGGAACCTCACCCCGGAATCCCGACCTCACACGACGCTTCGGGGGCTTGAGCTCAGGATCGGGTCCCTCCCCCCTGATCGGCCCTTCGAGCGCCTGATCCCCGAACGCCTCATGCGCGCCTGGCTGTTCTACGCCTGCTCCACCGCGGAACGGGTGGCTGACCTCATCGTCGAGGCGACCTACCTCGTCGCTCGAACCCCGCATCGGCTCGCCACGCGGCTGCGGCTGGAGAGCACGGAAGAAAAGCAGATGCCGGACGCCGTGCGCACATGGTTCGCCATCAAGCAATTGCCGCCCGTGCAGGTGGGGCTCGCAGGCCCCGGCGGCGGTCTCGCGTGGCGCGAACTCGGGGTCGTTCCGTTGAGCGCCGCAGCCCCGCGCGAGGAGGCCGGCGGCGGCGCGCCCGGCGAAGACGACTCGTTGGAGACCCGCCGGCGAACAATCGCCGCCATGCGTCGGCGGAGACGCTCTTAGCCGCCGCGGGGATCGCGGGCGCGGCCGAGACCTTCCATCTGGGTCCCGGCCTTCGCCGGGATGAGCGGGTTGGTTCCTATTTTGTTCTTGCGCGGGGCGCGGGGTTCTGGTAGGGTTTTGGTCAGGGTCCGGCGGTCTGCGCCGGGCCCTTTTCCATTCCAGAAATTCCATTCCAGACAATCCGAGCGGAGGGCGTCCATGGGCGAGGGACGGAGCGTGGCTGCGCGGCCAGACGGGGAGCGGGCGGCGCAGCGGCGGCCGGCTCAAGCGAGGATCCGGCGGCTGGGCGGGCCGGCGAACGCGGTGCGGTTCTCGGCGGTGGTGGCGCGGCGGGTCTGCGCGCGGCTGGAGGCGGGCGAGACGCTGCGCGCGATCTGCCGCGACGCGGCCATGCCGAACCGGTCGAGCGTGCAGGCCTGGGCCCGGACCCTGCCGGCCTTCGCCGAGGCGATGGGGCGGGCGAGGCGCGCGGCGGGGTGGCACGGCGAGGGCGGGCGGAAGCCGCGCTGGTGTCCGCACCTGGCGGCCGAGGTCTGCTCGCGGATCGCCGACGGCCAGACGATGAGCGCCATCTGCGCCGACCCGGACATGCCGTCGCTGTCGCTGGTGCACAAGTGGCGTTCGGCGCGGCCCGAGTTCGCCGCCGACCTGGAGCTGGCGCGCCAGGCGCAGGCCGAGCGGATGTGCGACCTGGGCTGGGAGATCGCCCAGCGGATCACGCCGAAGGACGCCTACGCCACCCACGTGAAGCTGTCGCAGTTGCGCTGGACGGCGGCGGCGCTGGCGCCGGCCCGGTTCGGGCGCGTGCGGCCGCTGGAGGCCGAGGCGGCGGGGGCCGCGGGCGCGCGGGGGCCGACGCAGGTGATCTTCCAGATGCGCGAGTTCCGCCGCGAGACCCAGGCCGACGGAACGACGAAGGTGGTGGCCTATCTGCGCAACCCGGCGACCGGGGAGCTGGAGCGCGAGGCGCGCGACTGAGCGCGCGACTGGGGCGGCTCGCGCGGGTGGGACGGCCCGCCAGGGCGCGGCGCCGTCAGCGGATTGGTGGCCTCGCCCTCCCCCGGCGGCCGGGGGCGGCGGACGGCCGAGACCAGGACGAAGCTGAGCAGCATCAGCAGGTACCAGGCGCCCAGCTTGCCCAGCGGGACGAGGCGCCAGCCGTCGTGCTGGCTGGGGTAGCGCCAGGCGGCGGTGAAGGTGCCGACGTTCTCGGCGATCCAGATGAAGACCGCGACCAGCAGGAAGCCCAGCAGCATGGGCATCCGCCGGGGCGTGCGGTCGGGCGTGAAGACGAAGCTGGCGCGGGCGAACATCAGGAACGAGGCGGCGAAGAGGGCGAGGCGCACGTCCATGACGTAGTGGTGGGCGAAGAAGTTGACGTAGGCGGCGATGGCCAGGGCCCAGGTGGTCCAGACCGGGGGGTAGCGTTCGAAGCGCAGCTCGAACAGCCGCCAGGCGCGGGCCAGGTACGAGCCGATGGCGGCGTACATGAAGCCCGAGAACAGCGGCACGCCGCCGATGCGAAGCAGGCTGTGCTCCGGGTAGATCCACGAGCCGTGGGCGGTCTTGAACACCTCCATGGCGGTGCCGACGAGGTGGAAGACGGCGATGACCAGGGCCTCGTCCCAGTGTTCCAGCCGGGTGGCGAGCAGGCCGGCCTGGAGGGCCACGGCGCAGAGGACCAGCAGGTCGTAGCGGGCGAGCGGGGCGTCGGGCGGCCAGAAGAGGCGGGTGGCGATCAGCAGCGCCACCAGCGTCCCGCCGAACAGGCAGGCCCAGGCCTGCTTCAGCCCGAACAGCAGGAACTCGTAGGCGAAGGCGTGCAGCGGCCCGCGCGCCGCCCAGGGCCGCGCGGCGGCGTCGAAGGCCAGGACCCGGGCCTTGATCCTGTCCTTCAGGTTCATGGGCGCAGGCTAGGCGGGCGCGCGGCAGGACGCGTGCAGACGCGATGAAAACCCAGTGCGCGTCGCGCGGAAAACCCGGTGCGCGTCGCGCGCAGCGGCGCCATATGGGGCCCATGACCCACTTCCCCACCGCCGCCTCCAAGGACGCCCTCGAACAGGGCGAGACGCTCAGCCCGCGCTTCGACGCCGCCGGCCTGATCGCGGCGGTGACCACGCATGCCGACACCGGCGAGGTGCTGATGCTGGCGTGGATGAACGCCGAGGCGCTGGAGAAGACGATCGCCACGGGGCAGGCGCACTACTTCAGCCGCTCGCGGAACGAGCTCTGGCACAAGGGCGCCACCAGCGGGCAGATCCAGGTGGTGGACGAACTCAGGGTCGACTGCGACCAGGACGCGGTGTGGCTGAAGGTGCGGCCGCAGGGCGACGGCGGGGCCTGCCACACGGGCGCGCGCTCGTGCTTCTACCGGGTGGTCGAGGGCGGCCGGCTGGTGCGGAGGTGACGGTTCCCGAGGCGCTGATCGCGTTCAGCGTGGCGGCGGGCCTGCTGACCCTCACGCCGGGGCTGGACACGGCGCTGGTGCTGCGGACGGCGGCGTCGGAGGGGCCGCGGCCGGCGGCCTATGCGGCGGTGGGGATCTGCCTGGGCACCCTGGGCTGGGGCGCGGCGGTGGGCTTCGGCCTGGGCGCGCTGCTGGCGGCCTCGACCCTGGCGTTCGAGATCCTGAAGTGGGCGGGGGCGGCCTATCTGGTCTGGCTGGGCGTCCACCTGATCGCCCGCCCGCGCGAGCGGTTCGACGTGGCCGCCGCCCGGGGCCCGCAGGCGCACGGCGTCCAGTGGCTGTGGCGCGGGGCGCTGAACAACCTGCTGAACCCCAAGGCGGGGATCTTCTACGTCTCGTTCCTGCCCCAGTTCATCCCGCAGGGCGTGGCCGTGGCGCCGTTCGCGATCCTGCTGGCGTCGCTGCACGTGCTGATGGGGCTGGCGTGGTTCGCGGTGCTGATCGGCGCCACGCGGCCGATCGCCGGGGCGCTGCAGAAGGCCGCGGTGGTGCGCTGGCTGGACCGGGCGACCGGCGGCCTGTTCCTGGCCTTCGGCGTGCGCCTGGCGCTGGAGCGGCGGTAGACGCCTCACCTCGCGTGTCATCCCGGTTTCGGCGAGAGCCGAAGACCGGGACCCATGGACGTCGAAGGCGGAGAGGGCCCGCAGCGGCGCGGCGCCGGACCGACAGCGATCCGGTGTTCATGGGTCCCGGTCTTCCGCCTCCGGCGGAAACCGGGATGACACGCGAGAGGGTCGACGGGACGCCCCCTCAGACCTCCTTCACCCGCGAGACGCCCGCGCCCTGGGGCGTGACCTCGAAGCTCTTCACCGGGGCGGTGGTGAAGTCGCGCGAGACGATGGTGGACACGGCCATCAGGTCGGCGCGCGCCTTGTCGCGGGTGAGGGTGAGCAGCACGAAGCCCTTGGCCACCTGGTCGTTGAACAGCACCTCCGGGTTCGCCTTGGCGACGGGCACGCCGACGTTGAGGCCGCCGGCGATCATGCCGGCGCCCGGGCTGGTGATCCCCGTCGTGCCGAACTCGGCGGCGATCAGCTTGCCGGACGCGTCGCTGAGCTCGTTGGCCCAGAACGAGTGGCTGTCGCCGGAGACCACGATGGGCCGGGCGTTGGCCTGGTCGAGCGCGCGGTAGAGGCGCTCGCGATCGACGGGATAGCCCTGCCACATGTCGAGCGCGGTCGGCACGCCGAGGGCGGCGGCCTGCTCCATCGCCTTCACGCGTTCAGGATATTCCGAGGTGATGGCGGCGAGCTGGTCGGGGGTGAGCACCGCCTTGGGGCTGAACGGCATGACCCGGGCCATGACCACCTGGTTGCCCAGCACCTGCCAGGCGCGGCCGGACTTCACCGAGCGGGCGGCCTCGGCGCCGATCCAGGCCTCCTGCTGGTCGCTCATCATCCGGCGCGAGGGGTCGTCGAGCCTGGCCTTGAAGGCGGCCACGTCGGGCTTGCCGTCGACCACCGGCAGGTCGGTCTTCAGGCTGAGCTGGTGGGTGCGCGCGGTCAGGCGCGTCTCGACCATGATCAGGGTGGCGAGGTCGCCGAAGTCGAAGCTGCGCATGGCGGCCTCGGCCAGGCCGCCGCCGGCCGGCTCGCGGATCGGCATCCACTCGAAATAGGCCTTGAGCGCGCGGGCCTTGCGCGCGTTCCAGTCGCCCTCGGTCTCGGGCTGGTGGTTCTCGGCGCCGCCGACGTAGCTGTCGTTGGCGGTCTCGTGGTCGTCCCAGACGACGATCCAGGGCGCGCGGGCGTGGGCGGCCTGGGTGTCGGGGTCGGCCTTGTACTGGGCGTGGCGGCGGCGGTAGTCGTCGAGGCTGACGATCTCGTGGAAGGGATCGTGATGGCGCTGGGCCGCCACCGGCGAGTCCATGCCGTAGCTGCCCGGCCCGCCGTATTCGTAGATGTAGTCGCCCAGGTGCAGGACGGCGTCGACCCGCTCGAGGTCGGCGATGGCCTTGTAGGCGTTGAAGTAGCCGTTCGGGTAGAGCGAGCACGAGGCGACCGCGAGCACCACGTCCTTGGTCGGCCCGGCCGGCAGGGTCTGGGTGCGGCCCACGGGCGAGGCGACGCCCTCGGACTCGAAGGCGAACGTATAGGCGCGCCCGGCGTCGAGGCCGGTGACGTCCACCTTCACCGTGTAGTCGCGGTCGGGGCCGGTGACGCCCGAGCCCTTCTTCGCCCCGCCGGCGCGGCGGTCGAGCGGGGTGACGCTCCAGGTGTAGGCGATCTCGCGGTGCGGGCTCTGCGGCGTGATGCGCGTCCAGATGATAACGCGGTCCTGCCGCGGGTCGCCGGAGGCCACGCCGTGGTCGAAGGAAACGCCCAGGGGCTTGGCGGTCTGCGCCGCCGCCGGGGTCGCCGCGCCCAGGCCCAGCAGAGCGAGCGCCTTGCGCCGATTGATCCTCATGGCCGTTGCTCCGTTGTTTCCCCACCCGATATGACTTTCGTCTAGCACAGGAGAATGACAGTCGATGTCCAGTGAGACGCTCCACGTCGCCCGCGAGAAGCTCAGCCGCAAGACGCTGGAGATGCACTACGCCATCACCTCGCTGATGGAGGAGTTCGAGGCGGTGGACTGGTACCGCCAGCGCGCCGACGACACCCAGGACAAGGAGCTGAAGGCGATCCTGCTGCACAACGCCCGCGAGGAGCTGGAGCACGCCGCCATGATCCTCGAGTGGATCCGGCGCAACGACGAGGACGCCGGCGAGCAGCTCAAGGAATACCTCTTCAAGGACGGCTCGATCACGGGCCACGAGGAGGACGCGACGGGCAAGAATGGCGGCTGAGGACGAGGCGGACGCCTACGACCTGCGCCGGGTCGAACTGAGCCCGGAGGCGGCGGGAACGCGGGTGGACAAGGCGCTGGCCGAGGCCCTGCCCGAGCTGTCGCGCGCCCGCATCCAGGCGCTGATCGCCGAGGGCCGCGTGGCCTTCGGCGCGGCGCCGGTCACCGACGGCTCGGCCAAGGCGCAGGCGGGCGAGTACCGGCTGGAGATCCCGCCCCCGGCGCCGGCCGAGCCGCAACCCGAAGACATCCCGCTCACGGTGCTGTTCGAGGACGAGCACCTGATCGTGGTCGACAAGCCGCCGGGCATGGCCATGCACCCCGCGCCCGGCAGCGAGAGCGGCACGCTGGTGAACGCGCTCCTGCATCACTGCGGGGCGAGCCTGTCGGGGATCGGCGGCGTGGCGCGGCCGGGCGTCGTGCACCGGATCGACAAGGAGACGTCGGGGGTGGTGGTGGCCGCCAAGACCGACGTGGCCCACCAGGGGCTCTCGGCGCTGTTCGCCGCCCACGACATCGAGCGCGCCTATGTGGCCCTGACCCGCGGCGCGCCCCGGCCCGCCAAGGGGACCATCGAGGGCGCCATCGCCCGCTCGACCCACGACCGCAAGAAGATGGCGATGGTGAAGTCCGGCGGCCGCCACGCCATCACCCACTACGCCGTCGAGCGCATCTTCGGCCCGTCGGACCGGCCGCTGGCGGCGCGGGTGGCCTGCCGCCTGGAGACGGGCCGCACGCACCAGATCCGCGTCCACCTGGCCAGCAAGGGCACGCCCTGCCTGGGCGACCCGGTCTATGGCTCCGGCAATCCGGCCCAGCCGGTGCGCGAGGCGATCGCCGCGACGGGGCTGGCGCGCCAGGCCCTGCACGCCGCCGTGCTGGGCTTCCGCCATCCGGTGACGGGCGAGACGCTAAGGTTCGAGAGCCCCCTGCCCCCGGACATGGCCGGGCTGCAGGAGCGGTTGGAGAAGCTGTGAGGGCGGCGCTTCCCACCGCGTGTCATCCCGGTTTGCGCCGCAGGCGCAAGACCGGGACCGAGAGCTTCAGTCGGCCCTTCCGCCCCGCACGGTGGTCTGGTTGTTCGAACCGAAGACCTGCGCGCCGGCCGCCCCAGGACCTTGCACGTTCTGCGTCATCTGTACGGCCTGCGTCGCGCCGGTCGGGAGGAGCGCCCCCAGCTCTTCCTTCAACGATGGGTCCGCCGCCAGCGCCTTGACGAGCTGTACACGGAGGTCGTCGCGATTGACCTCGACGTCAGGGTGCGCCTCCAAATCGGCAAGGGCTGCCTTGGCGCGCCCCCCCAGCTTCGCCCGCATCCACTCAAGAACGGGCTTGGCGACCTCACCTCCAACGGTCTTGGCGGCGCCCTTGCCGGCCTCGACCAGATAGGGGGCGACGACTGCGACGGCGGCGGCGGCGAGTTCCATGCCTGTCATCTCTCGGGCTCCGTTTGGGTAGGTATTGGATCGATGACGCGTCACGCATGACGAGCGTATCCGCTCAGGAAGGGGGTGAGCCCAGGTTCTTCTGAAGGAACGGGGCGAGCCGTTCGAGGATTGGCTCCAGCAGTTCTTCGTCCAAGGCGATTTGGACCATCGCGGCTCGACGGACGTAGTCCTGAACGATCGAAAGCATGCGCACAGCATAGACTTCCGGTTGCGCCTGAAGATAGGGCGACAGCGTCGCGACGGCCTCATGGTCGTGAGCGACGGCTTCCGTTGGACGTCCGTGGGCTTCGAGCGCATCTGCAAGCACGGAAATCGACATGGCCAGGTCGGGCGTGAAGGCGTCGGGCCGGGCCGCGGCGAGAGCGCGGTGGAGTTCGACGGCCTCGCGCGCGGCCTCCAGCGCCGCCTCCCCCTGGCCCAGGTCGCTCAAGTGAGCGGCGAGGTTGTTGAGCGAGCCGGCCAGGTCCGGCGTGAAGGCGTCGGGCCGCGCCGCGGCGAGGGTGCGGTAGAGTTCGACGGCCTCTTGCGCGGCCTCCAGCGCCGCCTCCCCCTGGCCCAGGTCGCTCAGGCAATTGGCGAGGTTGTTGAGCGAATTGGCCAGGTTGGGCGTGAAGGCGTCGGGCCGGGCCGTGGCGAGGGTGCGGTGGAGTTCGACGGCCTCTTGCGCGGCCTCCAGCGCCGCCTCCCCCTGGCCCAGGTCGCTCAGGCAATTGGCGAGGTTGTTGAGCGACATGGCCAGGTTTCGCGTGAAGGCGTCGGGCCGCGCCGCGGCGAGAGCGCGGTAGAGTTTGACGGCCTCTTGCGCGGCCTCCAGCGCCGCCTCCCCCTGGCCCAGGTCGCTCAAGTGAGCGGCGAGGTTGTTGAGCGAGCCGGCCAGGTCGGGCGTGAAGGCGTCGGGCCGCGCCGCGGCGAGGGTGCGGTAGAGTTCGACGGCCTCTTGCGCGGCCTCCAGCGCCGCCTCCCGCTGGCCCAGGGCGCTCAGGCGATTGGCGAGATTGTTGAGCGAGCCGGCCAGCGTCGACTGAAAATCCACGTGCCCGTCTGCGCGCGACCTGAGAATACTTGCGATCCGCGCTTCGATCGCCGCGGCCAGCTCGCGAAGGGCCAAGGTCTGCTCGGGCAGGTCGTCCGATATCCGCATCAAGGCCGTGACGTCGCTCGACTGATCGACCACGGCGCCCAGCCAGTCCGGCGCGGCATGGTCGCGGCGCCCCTCGGCGTGATCGACGGCGCATCGGACCAAGGCCCCGACCACGCCCGCCACGTCGCGATGATAAGCGCGCAGAACGATGGCCTGACTGGCCTCTGGCGGGCGCAGGGGGCCGCCATCAATCGTGCGAAGCAGAAAGGCCTCGCCGATGAGGTCCGGACGAATGGCGTCGAGCCCGGCGCCGGACGTCGATAGGGCATCGAGGAGCGCGCCCGCCACACCCTCCGGTCCCATCGGCGCCGGAAACGCCATCGCCTCCATTTCTTCACGGACCAGCGCCAGGAGCGCATCGGTTTGGCAACCATTCTGAAGGGTGACGCAGGCCGCGAGGTGGCAAAGCAGCGCCCCGTCGTCCCGGAAGCCCCGGGCCGCGGCAAAACGCCTGAGCCGGGCCTGTTCGATGTCCGCCATGGCGAAGGCCAGTTCGCCGCGGTCCAGCGACAGCGCCGTCGTGGCGCCATGCCGAGCCGCATGGACGCCGGCCATGACCAGGTAGAGCGGCCCGTTCTCGATACGCGTATCGCCCAGCCTCCGGTCGAACCAAGGGTCGGCGCCTAGCGCCGGTGGGACCCGGGCCGCCCGCGGCGGATCCAGCAGCGGCGCGGCGAGCTCCATCGCCTGGGCCAGAAGCGCGCGGCGATCCTCAAGGCCGTCGAGGGGCGTGAGCCTAACGGGTTGCTCGCCGCCGATGAGATCGGCCGGGCCCGCGCGGCTCAGCGACTCGCGCCGGGCCAAGTCCGCCCACCAGCCCATGTCCGGATCAGCGTGGCGTTCGAGCAGGAGGATGCGCAGCTTGTGATCCGCCGGCGCGTCGCGATGGGGCGCCAGAAGGCCGAGCCAGGACTTCAGGATCAGCAGGGACGAGGCGGCGTAGTCCAGGACGACGAGAGTGTCGCGGTCGAGCCGCCAGTGGACGAGGTTGTTGGCCTCATGGAAGCGGCGCAGCTCTTCGCTCGATACGAACCCCGCGGCCCAGCCCGCGGCTTCCGCCGCCTCGCAGGCCTCGATCGCCAGCCGCGTCTTGCCGGCGCCGGCCTGGCCGGCGATGCAGCGGACCGATATGGAGGCCGCGTCGTCCCGCCACGCGGCCAGGGCGTTCAGCGGCGCGTCGCGGCCGACGAGCCGGGTGGCGCGGATGTCGACGCGCAAGAGTTCGATGATGCTCTGGGGCTCGGCCCGGCGCTCATGGAGCTTTTCGAGCGCGAGCGTCGCGCCGCCCACGATGATGTGGACCTGGTTGTGGTCGCCGACGACCTGGGCTGCGACCGCGCCTGCGCCGCTGACGTGCTGCAGGTGCGCGTCGACCATCGCAACTTCAGCTCCACAGAAAGAACTAGCTCAACCTTGCCGCTTTTCAGGTGCTCGGCAAGAGCCAGGCGGCCGGGTGGTCCGGGCGGGCCGAGGTCCATGGGTCCCGGTCTTCGGCTTTGCCGAAACCGGGATGACACCGCTGGAGGCGGCCCCGCCCGACGAAATTTCGGTATGGTCACACCCGGCCCCGCCAACCGTGCCATAGTGGCCGGACCTTGGGGAAGGAAGCGCGCGATCCAAGCGCGCCGGGGAGGAAAGCGTTTTGACCACATCGGCCGCCGCGCCCGCGCGCGAGAATTCCACCGCCCGCGTGGCGCTGACCGCGCTCGCCGCGTCCAGTATCGAGTGGTACGACTTCTTCATCTACGGGACGGCCGCGGCCCTCGTTTTCCCCAGGCTCTTCTTCTCCGCCGACCTGCCGCCGATGGTGGCGACCCTGGCCTCGTTCTCCACCTTCGCCGTGGGGTTCATCGCCCGGCCGGTGGGCGGGGTGCTGTTCGGGCATTTCGGCGACAGGATGGGGCGCAAGAAGGCGCTGGTGACGGCGATGCTGCTGATGGGCGGGGCCACCACCCTGGTGGGCCTGCTGCCCGGCTACGCCACGCTCGGCGTGTTCGCCCCCATCATCCTGATCGTGCTGCGCTTCGCCCAGGGGCTGGCGGTGGGCGGCCAGTGGGGCGGGGCGGCCCTGCTCGCCATCGAGAGCGCCCCGCCCGGCCAGCGCGGCTTCTACGGCAGCTTCGCCCAGCTGGGCGTGCCGGCCGGGGTGGTGCTGGCCAACCTCGTGTTCCTGCTGATGGCCGACTGGGTGGACCCCGAGGCCTTCCAGGCCTGGGGCTGGCGCGCGCCGTTCGTGGCCTCGATCGCCCTGGTGGGCCTGGCCCTCTACGTCCAGCTCAAGCTGGAGGACACGCCGGAGTTCAAGGCCCTGGCCGACGCCGAGGAGGAACGCCAGGCGGCCGAGGCGCGACGCAACCGCTCGCCGATCCTGCAGGCGCTGACCCAGCATCCGCGCGAGATCCTGCTGGCGGCCGGCGCCTTCGTGGCCTCGAACGGCTGCTTCTACATCATCATCACCTATGTGGTTTCGTACGCGACCACCCACCTCCACCTGGAGAAATCGACGGTGCTGTGGGCGGTGCTGCTGGGCAGCCTGATCTCGGCGCCCAGCCTGCCCTTCGCGGCCTCGCTGTCGGACCGCTACGGGCGGCGCGGGGTGTTCATGCTGGGCGCGCTGCTCTCGGCGGCCTGGGCGGTCCCGTTCTTCCTGATGGTCGACACCGCCAGCTTCGGCCTCATGCTGACCGCCATCGCCATCGGCCTGATCCTGCTGAACCTGATGTACGGGCCCCAGGCGGCGCTGTTCGCCGAGATGTTCTCGGTGGAGCTGCGCTATTCCGGCGCCTCGATGGGCTACCAGCTCGGCGCGATCGCGGCGGGCGGGTTCGCCCCGATGATCGCCGTGGCGCTGCTGGAGAAGTTCCACACCTCGCTGGCGATCTCGGGCTACATGGTGGTGCTCAGCCTGATCTCGTTCGTCTCGGTGTTCCTGCTGTCGGAGACGAACAAGCGGAGCTAGGGCCCATGAAGATGGAGCCTTCTGGTCCGGATCGGATGATCCCACCCGATCCGGGAAGGCTCTAGCTGGCCGCCGCGGCCTCCACCGCGGCGAGATCGAACTTCCGCATCTGCATGAAGGCGGCCATCACCTCGGCGGCGCGCGGACCGCTCAGCAAGTCCGGCATGATCGCCGGCGCCACCTGCCAGGACAGGCCGAAGCGGTCCTTGCACCAGCCGCAGACGCTCTCCTCGCCCCCGTCCGCGGTGAGCGCGGCCCAAAGGCGGTCGATCTCGGCCTGGCTTTCGCAGGGGACCTGGATCGAGATGGCTTCGTTGAACTTGAAGAGCGGGCCGCCGTTCAGCCCGACGAACCTCTGGCCGTTCAGCTCGAACTCGACCGTCATGGTCTGGCCGGCCTGACCGCCCGGCGCATCGGCCGGATAGGGCGTGACCCGGCCAACCTTCGAGTTCGGGAAGATCGAGGCGTAGAAGTTGGCGGCCTCCTCGGCCTCGCGGTCGAACCATAGGCAGGTGACGAAGGGGGTCATTGGGTGCTCCTGTTGCTCGCGGCGGATGACGGACTTCCGACCCGAGGACGAACGACACCGCCGGGTTCCGACAAGGCGACGCGTGTCGGCCCACGCCCGGCCCTGCGCCGCATGCAGGAAGCCTATCGCACCTATGAGAAACGGCGCCTTGTTGGCGCCATCTAAGCACTGTAAAAATCCCGACCATAGCAGTCGGACTTTTTCGGGCCGCAACCTCCCTGGCGGCCTACCGTCACCGCAACCGGATACCTATCTGAGAGTTGTGGGGATGAGTTCGCCGTCAGCGCACGCGTCGCAGAGCGACAGTCAGCGTGGGCGCGGCCCGAACAGCCCGGAGAGTTGGAACACGAGTACAGGGGATAGTCGCATGGCCGCCAACGCGCTCGCCGTCATGACGCCGGAAGGCGGTCTCAGCCGCTACCTGGCGGAAATCCGCAAGTTCCCGATGCTGGGCAAGGACCAGGAGTTCATGCTCGCCAAGGCCTGGCAGGAGCATCAGGACCCCGAGGCCGCCCACCAGCTGGTCACCAGCCACCTGCGCCTCGTGGCGAAGATCGCCATGGGCTACCGCGGCTATGGCCTGCCGATCGGCGAGGTCATCTCCGAAGGCAACGTCGGGCTGATGCAGGCGGTGAAGAAGTTCGACCCGGACAAGGGCTTCCGCCTGGCGACCTACGCCATGTGGTGGATCCGCGCCTCGATCCAGGAATACATCCTGCGCAGCTGGTCGCTCGTGAAGATGGGCACCACCGCGGCGCAGAAGAAGCTGTTCTTCAACCTGCGCAAGGCGAAGTCCGAGATCGCCGCCCTGCAGGAAGGCGACCTGCGCCCCGACCAGGTGAGCCAGATCGCCACCAAGCTGGGCGTGCTGGACGAGGAAGTCGTCAGCATGAACCGCCGCCTCTCCGGCGGCGACGCCAGCCTGAACGCCCCGCTGCGTTCGGACGGCGAGAGCGAATGGCAGGACTGGCTGGTCGACGACGAGACCCCCAGCCAGGAGACGGTGATCGCCGACACCCAGGAGCGCAATCTGCGCATGAGCCTGCTGGAAGAGGCGATGACCGAGCTCACCGACCGCGAGCGCCACATCCTCACGGAGCGGCGCCTGAAGGACGAGCCGACCACGCTGGAGGAACTGGCCAGCGAGTACGGCGTCAGCCGCGAGCGCGTGCGCCAGATCGAGGTGCGCGCCTTCGAGAAGCTGCAGAAGTCCATGCGGGCGGCGGCGGCCGAACGGAATCTCGTCGACGCCTAAGCCGCGCCGACGCAGCGAACACGAAGACCGGCGGCCGGGGCGAAAGCTCCGGCCGCCTTTTTGTCGGGTCGGATCCCGCGCGAGTTGACCCCCGCGGCCGGATCGCCTCGTCTTGGCGGGACGTGCGGCCGACAAGGGGGAGCCGATGGCGCTGGACCTCGCCTTCGCGATCAAGGTGTTCGCGGCGCTGTTCGCGATCATGAACCCGATCGCCAACATCCCGGTCTTCCTGTCGCTGACGGAGGGCTGCACCGAGGCGCAGCAGCGGCGGATCGCCGGGGTCGCCCTGGCGGGCGTGACCATCGGCTGCGCGGTCTCGGCGCTGGCGGGTGGAGCGATCCTCGGCTTCTTCGGCATCACCGTCGACGACTTCCGGCTGGCCGGCGGCCTGCTGGTGCTGCTGATCGCGCTCGACATGCTGCACGGGGGCGCGAGCACCCAGCACAAGCCCACCGACCAGGAGATGGCCGCCGACGACGATGGCGCGGGCGGGGCCGGCCCGGACGTGGCGGTCTATCCCCTCACAATGCCGCTGCTGGTGGGCCCCGGGACCATCGCCACCCTGGTGGTGTTCGGCCAGACGGCGATGGCGCAGCACCAGCTGGCCGGGCTGGCGGCGGGCCTCGTCGCCTTCCTGGCTCTGCTGGGCGTCTCGCTGTTCGCCGCGCCGATGATCGGGCGACGACTGTCCCCTAGGGTGACCGCCATCGCCAGGCGGCTGATGGGCATGATCCTGGCGGCCATCGCGGTGGAGATGATGGTCACGAGCCTGCGGGCGCTGTTCCCGGGGCTCGCCGGCTGACGGCGCGGGCTTGCGCGCGGCGCGGAACGCGCTAACCGGAAATCGACGGGCCGGCCATGCGGCCATTTGGGGGGCGAGATGCACGACTTTCCCGACGACATCTTCACCGAGCCGGAGGACGTCGATCCCGACACCCTGGCCAACCTGGGGCCGCTGCGCCGGCTGGCGGGCGTCTGGGAGGGGCGGAAGGGCGTCGACGTGAACCCCAAGGCCGAAGGGCCCGAGCGCCGGACGTACCTCGAGCGCATCGAGATGCAGCCGATCGACCCGCAGCCCAACGGCCCGCAGATCCTCTACGGCCTGCGCTACCACGTGCACGTGGTCTCCACCGACGAGGACACCACTTTCCACGACCAGATCGGCTACTGGCTGTGGGAGCCGGCCACCGGGCTGGTGATGCAGACCCTGACCATCCCGCGCGGCCAGAACGCGCTGGCGAGCGGCCAGGCGGCGGCGGACGCCGACACGATCAAGGTGCGGGCCGAACGCGGCGGGCCGGGCTACGGCATCTGCTCGACCGACTTCCTGGAGTGGGCGTTCCGCACCGACGCCTACACGCTGGACGTCACCTTCCACGACGACGGGACCTGGAGCTACGTGTCCGACACGGTGCTGCAGGTGCGCGGGCGGGACGAGCCCTTCCACCACATCGACCGCAACCGCCTGACCAAGGTGGGCGAGCCCCGGCCCAACCCGCTGCTGCGGATCGTCCGGGACGGCGTGGCCAAGGCCGAGGCGCACGGGGTGGGCTGAGCGGCGGCCGCGCGCGCCGGGACGCGCTGGCCTGCCGCAGGGGCGCCCCTCCACAAACATCGCGGTACGAGCTAATGGCTACGCATCGGCGTGGTCCGGCCCTCATGGCCGGGCGTCCGGCCCTGCGATGAAACGGAACGAGGCGTGACTCGGGAGATGATCGAGGCGCACCCTGCTGACTTCGGGTGCTTTGCGTTGCGCGCGGCGATGGGCGCCGCGGAAGACATCCGGGAGGACGCGGCGTGACCTCTCTCGGCGCCAGGCTTCGCGGATCGCTCTTCCCGGAACGCACGAAGAGCGTCGTGGAGCTGGAGGAGAAGCAGCGGCTGCCGCTGATGACGCTGGTGTTCCTCGCCCTGATAGTCGGCGTGGTGACCGGCTTCGGCGCCGTGGGCTTCCGCGACCTGATCGGCCTCGTCCACAACATCGCCTTCTCCGGGCGGCTGAGCTTCGACTACGACGCCAACGTCTTCACCGCCGCGGCGCCCTGGGGCCCGTGGGTGATCCTGGTCCCGGTGGTGGGCGGGGTGATCGTCACCTTCCTGGTGGTCAACTTCGCGCCCGAGGCCAAGGGCCACGGCGTGCCCGAGGTGATGGACGCCATCTACTACAAGGGCGGGGTGATCCGCCCGGTGGTGGCGGTGGTGAAGTCGCTGGCCTCGGCGGTGGCGATCGGGACCGGGGCGTCGGTGGGCCGCGAAGGGCCGATCATCCAGATCGGCTCGGCGCTGGGCTCGACCCTGGGCCAGATCATCCGCATGCCGGCGGGCCAACGCATCGCCCTGGTGGCGGCCGGCGCGGGCGCGGGCATCGCGGCCACCTTCAACACCCCCATCGGCGGGGTGATGTTCGCCATCGAGCTGATGCTGCCCGAGGTGGGGGTGACGAGCTTCCTGCCGGTGGCGATCGCGACCGGGGCGGCGACGTTCATCGGGCGCTGGTTCATCGGCGACCAGCCGGCCTTCCAGGTGCCGCCGCTGGCGCCCATGGCGCTGGGCGCGGACGGGATCGTGGTGCTGGCGCTCTACGCCCTGCTGGGCGGGCTGACCGGGGCGGCCGCGGCGGGCTTCATCCACGGCCTGCACTTCTTCGAGGACCTGTTCGACCGGATGCCGTCGCGCTTCCTGCGCCACATCCTGGGCATGCTGCTCCTGGGCGTGATGATGTACGTCCTGTTCCTGGTCTTCGGCGAGTACTACGTCGACGGCGTCGGCTACGGCACCATCGACGCGATCCTGACCGGCAAGATGACGCTGGCCTGGCTGCTGGGCCTGCTGTTCGTGCTGAAGCTGCTGGCCACCTCGCTCAGCCTGGGATCCGGCTCGTCGGGCGGGGTCTTCTCGCCCTCGCTGTTCATGGGAGCGGCGCTGGGCGGCGGGTTCGCGGCCCTGCTCGACCAGTTCGGCTTCCCGATCGGGTTGAGCGTGCCGGCCTTCGCCATGGTGGGCATGGGCGCGATGGTCGGCGGCGGAACCGGGGCGGTGATGACCGCCGTGGTGATGATCTTCGAAATGACGCTGAGCTACGACATCATCATGCCGATGATCGTGGCGGTGGCGATGAGCGTGGGCGCGCGCCGGGTGCTGTCGGCGGAGACCATCTACACGCTGAAGCTGGTGCGCCGGGGCCAGGCGATCCCCAAGGCCCGCCACGCCAACATGTTCCTGGTGCGCCGCGCCGCCGAGGTGATGGACCCCGACGTGCTGGTCCTGCCCATGGAGGCGAGCTTCGACGCGTTCCTGCGCCAGCACGAGCGCGAGGGGCGGCTGCGCTATGTGGTGGTCACCCACAAGGACCGGCTCTACGGCGTGATCCGCGTGAACACCGGCCTGCGCCGTGGCCTGACCGAGGCCAACACCGGCGTCACCCTGGGCGAGGTGGCCAGCCGCGACTTCACCGTGGTGGGCGAGGACGCCATCGTCTTCGACGTCATCAACCGCATGTGGCGCAAGGATTCGATCATGGCCGTGGTCGTGCGCGGGCGCGGCGTGCCGCGCGGCGAGGACGTGGCCGGGGTGATCACCAAGGAGCACGTGGCCGACTCGGTGGCCAAGAGCGTCAAGATCTATCCGACGGATTGAGCGCCCTAGCGGCGGGCGACGGTCGCGGTGACGTCGGCGAGACGCCAGCGGCGTTCCTGGTCGCCCGACCACAACGCCTCGGGATCCGACTGGGCGGGCGGCTTTCCGCCATCCACCTCGGCCAGGATGAAGCGCCCGCTCTCGCGCAGGCGGACGCGGTCCGCGCCGAATTTCGACTGCAGGCCTTGGCGCAGGCTGCGCGCCTCGTCGGCCACGGCGTTCCGGCCCAGCTCGCGCGGCGCGCCGTCGATCAGTTCGGCGGTGGCGATGGTCAGGGCGCGGCGGCCGTCGTTGACGATGTCGACGGCGATCAGCACGGCGGCGGCCGAGTCGGCCCACCACCACCCGAACCCGACGCCCAGGATGCCGACGCCGCCGGCCACGCCCGTCATCCAGTCGGCCTTCTGCATCAGGGCGTCGGTGTGCAGCACCTTGTCCTGCAGGCGCTTGGCGACGGGCTGCTTGAGCCGGCCGAGGATGATCGGCGGCACGGTCGAGTAGGCCAGCGCCGCCAGCATCACCCAGCCCATCCAGACATCCGGGCCCAGCAGGGGCGCCGCGCCGATGGTCGGGTGCTCCATTCGCACCAGCTTCATGCCGCCGTCGTAGATCAGATAGAGGCCCATGAAGATCAGGGCCGCCGAGGCGATCAGGAACGCCAGGCTGTTCACGCGGGCGAAGCCGAAGGGGAACTTCTCCGTCGGCGCCTTCTGCTCGAAATGGAGCGCGACCAGGAAAACGGTCGCCGGGACCATGCCCAGGACGTCCTCGACCCAGGCCGACTTCATGGCCTGGCTGGAGCCCATGGCGAAGAACATCACCGCCACGATCGAGAGCTGCCAAAAGAGGGTCCACAGCTCGAGCGCCCGGGCGTGCTTGAGGTCGGCCTCGATGGCTTGCGGTACGTGCTTCATCCCTGTTCGCCTCCGCTCTGCGCGGCGATCGTCCGCTCGATGCCCATTAGCCAGCGGTTCTCCCCGGGATGGACGGCCACGCGCACGACGGGCGTGTCCTTGGCGACGTCGGCCTTCGGGAAGGGGGCCGAGAAGGCGACGCGCCTCGACCAGGGCGAGCGCTTGGGGAACACCCCCACCACGAGATCGAGGCGGCCGGCCTCCAGGTCGCGCATCAGGGCTCCCGCGGGGCCGGTCCGCGCATCCAGCCGCGCATGGTGCGCCTGGGCTATGTCGCCGGCGAGGCGGCGCATCCGCTCGGCCTGGCCGGGCGCGACGCCCGCCACCAGTCCGGCGCGCAGCCGTCCCTGGCGCTCCACGTGCCGGGTCGTGGCGTCGGGGTCATGGGGCGGCGGGGCGCACGCACACAGCGTGAGCGCCACCATACCCATCGCGGCGGGTCTGAACGGCGTCTTCGGTTGCATGTGCCATGGTCAATGCCACACGCCCGAGGCGAGTTCCCGCGGGCCGGAGCCCGCGGGCTTTCGAATCTATCCGACGGCGCGCAGCTTCGGCGCCTGGACGCCCTCGTGCGGCGGCGGGACGGCCGAGCGCGCGGACGGCGGGCGCGGCATGGTGGGATAGCCGATGATGGTGTCGAGGGCCGGCGAGGCGCTGATGGCGTAGCTGGCCAGCTTGCCCCCCATGGTGGCGCCCTCGAAACTGCCGACGTTGAGGCCGGTGTAGATCCAGTCGCCGGCGAGCGTCAGGTTCTCGAAGCCCGAGCCCCAGGCCTCCAGCCGGTAGGCGACGCTGCCGGGCGGGCTGGTGACGTAGCGCTCGGTGGGGTCGATGTTGGCGCGCCAGAACTGGCTGTCGAAGCGCTGGACGCCTTCGGCGCCGCAATCGCTCGTGTCGACCAGCAGGCCGAAGTCGAGGCCCATCGGGTCGCCCAGGCCGCTGTTGGCCCGCACGGTCGCCTTGGGCAGCATGAAGCCGATGGTGGCCTGCAGGTACTGGATGCACTGGGCCTTCACCCGCTCGGACTGGCGGCGCGGATAGTCGGTGTCGGAGAAGGGCGGCGGGGCCTCGTAGTCGGGCATCAGGCCGCAGAAGTACCAGAGCGCCTTGGGATACTGGTCGGCGGGCCACTCCTCCCACTTCAGCAGGTCGGGGAAGTTGGCGTTGCCGTTCGGCGCGCAGAAGTAGGTGCCGGATAGGGCCAGCTCGTTGGTGGCCGGATCCAGCTTCTCGGCCCAGCCCATCTCGTACATGTCGCGCGAGAGCCAGAGCTGCATGGCCTGGGTCTGCACCGTCGGGAGGTGCTCCACCATGCCGGCCCAGGCCGGGCTTTCCTCGATCAGCTCCTTGCAGAGGTAGGGGATGGCGCCCATCGAGATGGCGAAGACCACCTGGTCGAACTCGTGGCCGCGGCGCAGGTAGCGGGGCTCCTTCAGGTGCGGGAAGGCCGCGTTCGGCCAGCCGTTCCAGTAGGATTCCAGGTCGATCTCGGTGGCCCGCAGGTACTCGCCCTCGACCAGCTGGTCGTAGTGGGGGTCGGCCGGCCAGGACGGCAGGCCCTTCACGTCGATCAGCGGATGGTAGCCGGCCTCGGGGTCCTTCAGCGTGGCCTGCAGCGTGTATTCGATCGCTCCGATGGCGCGGCGGTCGTCGGTCAGGCGCAGCGCGTCGACCTTGTGGAAGAACTCGAACTTCACGCCGCGGCGCTTGAGCACCTCGTACATCGGCGCGACGATCGTCTCGCCGGTGCCGGCCGAGAAGCTCCAGAGCAGCGCGCCCATGTAGGCGCAGCCGCGCATCGTCCAGTCCACGTAGCAGCCGGCGCCCATGCGCGCGGCGCGGCTCGTGTCGCCGTTGGGGCTCTGGTAGCAGATGTTGACCGTGACCATGACCACCGGCGAGGCCAGGGTGGCCTTGCTGATGCCGTGGCGGACGAGCCAGTCGCTCCAGTTCTCCTCGTCGAGGCGGTCGTAGCCCTCGACAGCGACGTTGTCGGCCAGCACGCCCACGATCAGGGTGGCGTAGAAGTCCAGGGTGAGCAGCGCCTGGCGCAGGGTGTCGGCGTGGGCGGCGATCGACGGGGCGAGCACGTCGATGGTCTTGACGATGCCGGCCACGACCTTGCGGGCGGTCCGCACCTCGTGCAGCAGCGGATGGTCGGGGCCCAGCGGGATCGGCGCGTTCAGCTGCGCCTTGGCCTTGTCGAGCAGCAGTTCGAGCGCCTCGGACACCAGCTTGGGCACGCCGGGCACGGCCTCCAGCATCTCGCCCACCTCGGTGATGATGGCGGCGATCGCGGTCTGGACGCCCTTGTAATAGGAGCCGTCGGTCGGCGGGATGTCGTTGGGCGGCGTGCGCGCCGGCCAGGGCTTCAGTTCGCCGTTCTGCCACTCCCACAGGAGGGTGAAGTTCGAGGGGTTGAAGGCCTCCTCGAAGGTCGCCAGCGGCTGGCCCGGCTTGCGGCCCAGTTCGGCGTAGAGGTCGGACATCATCGGCAGGGCGTTGAAGTAGCTGCCCATGAAGCCGTGGATGCCGTGCTCCTCGATGCGGGCGTTGGGGCCCCGCGAGGAGGCGCACTTGCCGCCGAGCCGCCAGCCCAGCTGATAGACCGTGACCTCGAAGCGCTCCTGCCAGCCCGGCTGATTGGTGAGCTCGAAGGCGGTCACCAGACCGCCCATGCCGCCACCCAGGATTGCGACCTTTTGTGGCATCGAAGAATGGGTCATTTTGAGCTATCCAGGGTATTCTGCCCCGGCTCCGCCTAGGTTGTCGTCCCAGGCAGGTTGCCACCCAGCCGTTTGAATAGGCTTAACGGCGCGCTCAGGATGCGCGCTCGACCGCTGGAGGCCTTCCCGCTTGCGTTGATCCCGGATGGCTTGATTCAAGCCAGCCGTGACGCGCTCTAGGCTTGCCAGCCCGCCTTGCGAAGCGCGTCGACCAGCCGGTCGAAGTCGGCGTGGTGGACGAACGGATGGCCCGTGCGCAGGGCCTCGACCGTGTAGGCCGATACGTTGGATTCCGTGCGGCCGGCGCGGCCGCGGGCCAGCCGCTCCCCATCGTCGAGCGCCCGGCGCGCGTCGGTCATGCGCCCGGCGCCGCTGTAGCAGGCCGCCAGCAGGAAATGCAGCGGGAACCGCTCTGGCCCGCGGGCGCTGGCGTCGGCGGCGTCGCGCGCGGCGGCCTCGTAGTCGCCGGCGACGAAGCGGGCGACCGCCTTGGACCGGAACCAGAGCCAGGTGTGCGGATCGTTGGGGCTGGCCGCGA
Source organism: Phenylobacterium sp. (assembly GCF_016124325.1). GTDB lineage: Bacteria > Pseudomonadota > Alphaproteobacteria > Caulobacterales > Caulobacteraceae > Phenylobacterium. Next base: position 39,843 of record NZ_WGNY01000041.1, on the reverse strand, counting down.
TGGCGCGCTCGGAATAGGCGATGGCCTCGTCCGAGGCGCCTTCGAAGGCGAGCAGCCGGCCCAGTTCGCCGGAGGCCGCGGCCAGGTAGGAGTTGAGTTCCAGCGCCCGTCGCTGTTCGGCCTTGGCCTCGTCCAGGCGCTCCATCAGCGAGAGCACCACGCCCAGGGTATAGTGAGCGAAGGCGTCGAACGCCCCCGCGGCGACGGCCTTGAGCGCGATCCGGTAGGCCTCGGCGATCGCGCCGGCCGGGTCGGGGGCCGAGCCGACCCAGACGTCGTAGAGCTTGCAGTGCGCCAGGATCGACAGCGCCGAGACGTCCTCCGGCTCCAGTTCCAGGGCGCGTTCGAGCAGCTTCTCGGCCTCGCGGACGTCCTTGTCGGTGGAGCGCCAGAAGAGCCGGCGGCCGCGGACGAACAGGCGCCAGAACTGCAGGTCGTGCTCGGGCGTGCGCATCGCCCGGTGTTCCTCGCGTTCGAGCAGCGCCGGTTCGACCGTGCCGATGATCGAGGTGGTGATCTCGTTCATCAGCGCGAACAGGTCGGACATCGGCCGGTCGTAGCGCGCCGACCAGGCGCTGGTCTCGTCGGAGCCCTGGATCAGGTCGACCGAGACGCGCACGGTCCCGCCGAGGCTCCGCACCTTGCCGTCCAGCACATAGTCCACGCCCAGCCGGTCGCAGATGGCGCCGGCCCGCTGCCCGACCACGTCGGAGTGCAGCAGCGTCTGGCGGGGCGTGACGGCCAGCAACGGCGACTTGGACAGCCCCGCCGTCAGTTCGTCGGCGAGCGCTTCGGCGAACCAGGCCTGTTCGTCGTCGCCCGGCGGGTGGGTGAATTCCAGGACGGCCAGCCGGGGCCGCGCCTGCGCGCCGCCGCCGCCCGACGGCGGCGCCTCGCCCGCGGCCGCCCCATTTGTGACCAGGCGGTAGCCCACCCGCGGCACCGTCTCGACGGCGAAGGCCCCGCCGCTGCGCGCCGCGAGCTTTCGCAGCTTCATCATCACCAGCGTGATGGCGTCTTCGCCCACCACCCGGCCGCCCCAGCAGGTGGCGATCAGATCGTCCCGGCTGACGACGGCGCCGCGCGCCCGGGCGAGCGTGACCAGAACCTGCATGACCCGCGGTTGCAGAACCTCGCGGCCGGCCGGCAGCACCACCTCGCAGGTGGGCGGCCGCACTTCCAGCGAACCCAAGGAAAACGCAGCCTGATGCGCCAGCTGCATGCTACTCCCGACCCCGTTCCATTCGAGCGCGCTCGGTCCCGCCGCCTTGCCGCGCTCAACCCCTCGCCCCGCCCCCGCAGAACACAACCCAAACGACACGTCGCGTCGCGACACCAGGATTGCGCTCCAGATATGAGGCCTGGAGCCGAAACCGATCAGAGTTAATCGACCCGATCAAGAGCACCTGTAGCACAATCAAATCAGCGCCGTGCCGCTAAAGATCGGCTCCAGATCGGAGAAAGATCGGAACGTGGCCCTGTCGGCTCGGGCCGAGCGCTGGTCATCTAGCCTCAGGTTTCGTTCGCAGCCGGCGACGCAGGCACACCCGACACCCGCCCGCGCCGTCACGCCCCGACACCGCCCGCCGCTGCTGGTGCGCAGCACGGGCGCTTCGTCCGTCGAGGCACCGCAACGGCGTCCGAAACCTCTCTCCGGGGCCCCCGCCGGGCCTAGCCCGGCCGGGGAGAACGACTGCGGCGGTCTTAGGGGGGCCGCAGCGGACGTTCGCCGCCCTGGCGAAGGCCCGCAGGAACCTGGAACCTGCGGGCGCCTTTGCGAGCCCCCGATCCCCGCCGGATCGGGGGCTTTTTTTCCGGCGCGGGCGGCAGGCCTCATCCAAGGCCGCGGACCGGCCGTATTGATCGGCATGGTTGCCGCTTCGTTACCTCGCATCTCCCGTTCGCGACCGCTCGCCGCCTACGCGCCCGGCGAACTGCGCCTGCCGAGCTGGACGTTCACGGCGTGGGTCGTGTTCCGCCGCGACTGGACCACGGCGGCCCGACCGAGCCTGCCGCGCCCGCTGGGCGCCGAGATCGAGGCGCGCCGGCGCGCGCGCCTGCTGCGCGACGTGGTTCCGCAGGACCTCGAGGTCCTGGCGGCCTGAGGGCCGATGTCCCTATCCATGGGTCGCCCGAACAAGCTGGGCGAGAGCGACGAATGCCGGCGGATCGGAGCGCGGCCTAGGCCGCCTCTTCCCGGCCCCTTGCGTCGGCGTCCTTCGGCAGGAACGCCAGGACGCTGGCCGCCCACTTGCCGGCGTTCTCCGTCGTCATCGGGGCGTCGAAGTGCTTGGCCTTGGTGAGGTGGCGGTAGAACTCCGACGCCGCCAGGGTGAGGCGGAAGTCGGTGGCGGTGGTCTGCAGCATGTTGGCCTGGGCCAGCATCGCGCGCATCGCCTGCTGGGGATCGCTGTCGGCGGCGGCCACGGCGGCGCGCACGATCTTCAGCGCCTGATTGATCTTCTGCTGGTAGGGCGTCTCGGAGCCGTCGGTCTTGCGCTTCAGCGGGCCGGCGTAGTCGCCCGAATTGAAGCGGCGGCGGTCGGGGCCGATGTAGGCGACGCCCTCCACCCAGTCGCGATCCTTCAGCGTCACCGCCTCGAGGCGACGGGCCAGGTCCTTCATGCTGAAGGGCTTGCGCAGGAACTCGTGGGCGCCGGCGTCCCGGGCCGCCAGGATCAGCGGCGCCGTGGCCGAGCCGGTGATGGCGATCACCGGCGCCTGGCGGCAGCTCCAGGTGCTGCGGCGCAGCTTGCGGATGAAGTCCAGGCCGTCGAGCTTGTCATCGGCCAGCTCGACGAAGACGAGCTGGGGATCGCACGTCTGGGCGATCTTCAGCGCCCGGTCGTTGGTGGGCCCGACCCAGACGTGGCTCCGCGCGATGTCGCGCAAAAGCTCGCTGAGCAGGCGCGCGCTGGCGGCCTGCGGGTCGGCGACAAGCACCCGCTTGAGGTGCGGCGCCATCTTGTCGAAGAGCTTGCTGTCGCCGTCAAACACCAATCCGTCCCCCGGAAGTCGACGCCCGTTCTAGGCCCGACCGGTAAAGAACGGCTTGATAAGAAAGCTCTCTTTCAGTCCTGGAACGGGTCGCGCATGAGGATGGTGTCGTCGCGCTGCGGGCTGGTGGACAGCAGCGCCACGGGGGCGCCGATCAGCTCCTCGATCCGGCGCACGTACTTCACCGCATTGGCCGGCAGGTCGATCCAGGAGCGGGCGCCCTGGGTGGTCTCGCTCCACCCTTCCAGCTCCTCGTAGACCGGTTCGAGCTGGCTCTGGGCCTTGAGGCCGGCCGGCAGGTAGCCGATGTCGGCGCCGTTCAGCCGGTAGCCCGTGCAGATCTTGAGCGTCGGCAGGCCGTCGAGCACGTCGAGCTTGGTCAGGGCGATGCCGGCGATCCCGTTCAGGGCCACGCTCTGGCGCACCAGGGCCGCGTCGAACCAGCCGCAGCGGCGCGACCGGCCGGTGACGGTGCCGAACTCGCGGCCGACCGTGCCGAGATGCTGGCCCACGTCGTCGAACAGCTCGGTGGGGAACGGCCCCTCGCCCACCCGGGTGGTGTAGGCCTTGACGATGCCCAGGACGTAGCCCGGCCCCTTCGGACCCAGGCCCGAGCCGGCGGCGGCCTGGCCGGCCACGGTGTTGGACGAGGTCACATACGGATAGGTGCCGTGGTCGACGTCCAGCAGGGCGCCCTGGGCGCCTTCGAACAGCACCCGGCGGCCGGCCTTCACCTGCTCGTCCAGCATCAGCCACGCGGGCCGCGCGTAGGGCAGGATCTTCGGCGCCATCGCCTCCAGCTCGGCCAGCAGGGCGGCGGCGTCCACCTCGGGCAGGCCCAGGCCGCGGCGCAGGGGCTCGTGGTGGGCCAGCAGGCGGTCGATCTTGGCCTCCAGGGCCGCGCGGTCGGCGAGGTCGGCCACGCGGATGGCGCGGCGGCCGACCTTGTCCTCGTAGGCCGGGCCGATGCCGCGGCCGGTGGTGCCGATCTTGTTCTGGGCGGCGGCCTCGCGCGCCTGGTCGAGGTCGCGGTGGATCGGCAGGATCAGGCAGGCGTTGTCGGCCAGGGCCAGCAGCTCGGGGGTGATGTCGACGCCCTGGGCGCGGATGCCCGCGATCTCGGAGAGCAGGTGCCAGGGATCGACCACGACGCCGTTGCCGATGATCGACAGCTTGCCCTGGACCACGCCCGAGGGCAGCAGGCTGAGCTTGTAGACCTGATTGCCGACGACCAGCGTGTGGCCCGCGTTGTGGCCGCCCTGGAAGCGCACCACCACGTCGGCGCGGTTGGACAGCCAGTCGACGAGCTTGCCCTTGCCCTCGTCGCCCCACTGGGCGCCGATCACCGTGACGTTGGCCATTGGATACGATCTCCCGACCTGCCACGGCGGACGTTCCAGCCCTTCGACAGGTGCTCGGCGGGAACGCTTAGATCGATTGCGGGCGCCGCTTTAGACGAGGCGGGCCGGAACTTCAAGGCGCAGCGGCGACGGCGTGGGCCATCCGCACGCCGGGACGCTCGGGGTGGCCCATGAAGCCGGACGGGTTCTCCGCCACGCCCAACAGGATCGCGGTGACGAACACCGAGGCGACGAAGAGGCTCAAGCCCACGGCCATGGACCGGTTCTTCGGGCGCGCCCTGGCGATCAGTTCGGCGGCGGTCCTCGGAATGAGCGCGGCGGCGAGGTTGGAGCCGGCCAGCGCGCGGCGGCGCAGATCCAGCTCGGTCTCGCGCTCGGCCATCCAGTGGATCAGCAGCAGCGCCGCGACGAGGCACATCATGCTGGACGGCATCCAGATGATGAACCCGCCGATCTGCTCGTCGGCCAGCGCCGGATAGCCGAAGAGCCGCCCGGCCACGTCGTAGGCCGGATAGAGGACATCGGGCTTCAGGGCGGTGTAGGCGCCCAGGATGATGTTCGACAGGGTGACGATCCAGATCATCATCAGCCGCACGCCGTGGCGCACGCCGTGCGCGGACCCGGGGCCCCAGAGCCACCACCAGGGCTGATCGTTGTCCATGTCGAACGGCGAGACCGGCGGGCGGCGGTCGAAGATGCGCCACCAGAACAGCAGGCCGGCGAGCAGCATGGTGATGTGCATCGCGTAGTGCACGGGTTCGTTCAGCACCGCGAGATTGTGATAGGCCGGAACCTGCCAGACGTAGAGCGCGGCGATGAACAGCACGGTCACGGTCGCCGGGCGCATCGCTGCGCCGAGCACGGCGCGGAGCGGGCCGTTCGAGACGACCGGCGCCACCACGGCGCGGCGCAGGGCCCGCGGCGTCCCGGCCGTCAGCATGGCCGCGGGCCAGGACAGCGCCAGCAGCATCGGCCCCAGCATCCGCAGCAGCAGGTGCTGGATCTGGTGGGCGAAGAAGAGGTGGTCGGCGAACGCGTCGACCGGCGATTCCAGCGACAGGAAGATCGCCGCCAGGCCGGCGAAGAACATCACGTGCCGCCACGGCGAAATCCGCGCCGGCGCGGAGCGGCGCCTGACCATGCCGGCGACGTAGACCCCCGCGACGAGCAGCGTCGGGACGACGATGTCCGGCGTCAGGTCCCAGGCCGCCCAGAGCGGCCCGCCGACGATCTCCTCGCCGGTGTGGGCCAGCGCCGGCGACGCCGAGGCGGCGAGCACGGACATGGACAGCGCGGCCAGCGCGCGCGGCTGGAGCCTGCGGAAACGCACGACGGGAACCCCCTTCGCCAACCAGACGGACGGCCCCTGCGCCCAAGGTGAGGCAGAACAATGTCGTGATGCGATGTATGTATCCCGGCGCCGGCCACGGGGTCGAAACCGGCCCTCGCGCGCGGGCGCGCGCCGCGCTATCAGCGCGTCATGGACATCCCACGCTTCCACTTGGCCTTTCCCGTCCGCGACCTGGCCGAGGCGCGCGCGTTCTACGGCGGGCTGCTGGGCTGCCCCGAGGGGCGTTCGAGCGACGACTGGGTCGACTTCGACTTCCACGGCCACCAGATCGTGGCCCACCACGCACCCGACGAGGTGGGCCACCGCCAGACCAGCGCCGTCGACGGCGAGGCGGTGCCCGTGCGCCATTTCGGGGTGATCCTGGCCATGCCGCAGTGGGAGGCCCTGGCCGAGCGGCTGAAGGCGGCCGGGACCAGGTTCGTGATCGCGCCCTACGTCCGCTTCAAGGGCCAGCCCGGCGAGCAGGCGACGATGTTCTTCCTCGACCCGTCCGGCAACGCGCTGGAATTCAAGGCCTTCGCCCGCGACGAGATGGTCTTCGAGAAATGACCGTCACCCTCGCCGACGTCGAGGCCGCCGCGGCGCGGCTGAAGGGCGTCGCCGTCGAGACGCCGCTGATCGAGAGCCCGGCGCTGAACGAGCGCCTGGGCCTGAGGGTGCTGATCAAGCCCGAGACGCTGCAGCGGGTGGGCGCGTTCAAGTTCCGCGGCGCCTACAACCGCCTGGTCCAGCTGACCCCGGACGAGCGCAGGCGCGGGGTGGTGGCGTTCTCGTCGGGCAACCACGCCCAGGGGGTGGCGCTGGCGGCCAGGCTGCTGGGGATCCCGGCGCTGATCGTGATGCCGGCCGACGCCCCGGCGGTGAAGGCCGAGGCGACCAAGGGCTATGGCGCGGAGGTGCGCTTCTACGACCGCCTCACCGAAAGCCGCGAGAAGATCGCCGCCGAGATCGCGCAGGAGCGGGGCGCGACGATCGTGCCGGCCTTCGACGACCCGCACATCATCGCCGGCCAGGGCACGGCGGGGCTGGAGCTGGTTCGCCAGGCCCACGCCCTGGGCGCGAGCTTCGACATGGTGGTCTCGCCCACCTCGGGCGGCGGCCTGACGGCCGGGATCGCCACGGCGGTGAAGGCGCTGTCGCCGAAGACGGCGCTGTGGGGCGTGGAGCCCGAGGGCTACGACGACACCCGCGCGTCGCTGGAAGCCGGGGAACGGCGGCCGATGGTCCCGACCCGGCGCACGCTGTGCGACGCGCTGGAGACGCCCTGCCCCGGCGAGCTGACCTTCCCGATCCTGAAGGCGCACCTGGCGGGCGTGGCGGTGATCAGCGACGCCGAGGCGGCGGCGGCGGTGCGCTACGCCTTCACCACCCTGAAGCTGGTGGTCGAACCCGGCGGGGCGGCGGCCCTGGCGGCCCTGCTGGCCGGCAAGATCGAGCCGCCGGCCGGCGGGACGCTGGGCCTGGTGCTGTCGGGCGGCAACGTCGACCCCGACCTCTTCGCCCGGATCGTGCGCGGGGAGATCTGACCCCTCAGGCCGCCGGGGCCTTCAGGTCGCGGTACATCGAGGCCCAGGCGGCGGCGCCCATGACGTGCATCCAGGTCGCGAAGACGGTGATGACGACCAGCAGGCCGGCGATGCGGCCCGCCCCCAGGCTCTCGATCACCCCGGCGGGATTCGACTTCCAGGCGGCCGCCACGGCGTCCGCGCCGGGATCGAGGGCGAAGACGGCCGAACCCGCCGTCACCAGCAGGACATAGCCGCCGAGCACCAGCACGAAGAGGCCGGCGGCCACCAGCAGCAGGCGGTTCATGTGCGGCCGGCTCGCCTGCCACGACTCGGCGACCCGGAAGTTGTGGTCGGCGAAGCCCATGACCGGGGTGAACGAGACGCGCAGGACGCCCCAGATCAGCGCGGCCATGCCGCCGGCCGTGGCCAGGGGCGCGAGCGGCGGGGCGAAGGCGGCGACCAGCGCCACCGGGAGCGCCAGCACCAGCGAGCCGATGAGGAAAAGGCCGAACACCGCCAGCACGCTCAGGCCCAGCCAGCCCTCCTGGGCGCCGATGCGGAGATAGAAGAAGCGGCGCTCGTCCGGGGCGAGGATCGCGCGGAAGACCGCGCCCGGGATCACCGTGATCGTCACGAACGAGCTGAGGTAGGACAGGATGCTGTAGCGGGCCATCCGCGCCTCGGCCGCGACGAAGGCGGCGTCGTTGGGATCGCCGCCGGACGCCATGAACGCCGCCATCAGCGGCACGAGCGCGTCCAGCATCACGAGCTGCGGCACGACACCCACCAGGAAATAGGCGCCGCACCAGGCCGCGAAGGCCAGCGGTTCGCGTGCGATCAGACGAAAGCCGGCGCCGAGGGCGGCGCGCGCCGATAGGGTCCCCATGGGGTCCTCGTACCCTTCCGGCCGCCCTCAGGCCATAGGGGCGGTTAGAGCCGGTCCTCGGGCGCGGGCCTGCCGATGGCCTCGCGCGGCGTGATCAGGCGGCCGAGCCTGGGCTTCAGCCAGCTCTCGAAGTCGTCCACGAAGCGGTAGACCACGGGCACCAGCACCAGCGACAGCAGGGTCGAGGTGATCAGGCCGCCGATCACCGCCACGGCCATGGGCTGGCGGAACTCGGCGCCCTTTTCCAGGGCGAAGGCGGTGGGCAGCATGCCGGCGGCCATGGCGACGGTGGTCATGATGATCGGGCGCGCCCGCTCGCGGCAGGCCTCGATCAGGGCGTCGTGCTGGCTCATGCCCTCGCGCTCTCGCTCGATGGCGTACTCGACCAGCAGGATCGAGTTCTTGGCCGCCAGGCCCATCAGCATCAGGAAGCCGATCAGCGAGGGGATCGAGACCGAGAGGTTGAAGACCAGGAGGCCGACGAAGGCCCCGCCGAACGACAGCGGAAGGGCCGACAGGATCACCCACGGCTTGAAGAAGCTGCGGAACAGCAGCACCAGCACCGCGTACATCAGGAAGATGGCGGTGGCGAAGGCCACGATGAAGCCGCCGAACAGCTCGGCCATGGCCTGCTGGTCGCCGATGGCCGCCGGCCGCACGCCGGGCGGCAGCTTCTTCATGATCGGCAGGCCGTTCACCGCGCGCTGGGCGTCGCCCATCTCCACGCCATTCAGCTCGGCGCGCACGGTCATCTGGCGTTCGCGGTTCAGGCGGTCGATGCGCGCGGCGCCAGCCTGGAAGCTGATGTCCGCCACGCTGTCCAGGGTGGTCGTGCCGCCGCTGGCCGTCGGCACGCGCATGGACGCAATGCGCTCGATGTCGGCCCGCGCGCTTTCCGGCAGGCGCACGCGGATCGGGATGCGGCGCTCGCCTTCGTTGAACTTGGCCACGTTGGCGTCGATGTCGCCGACGGTCGCCACGCGGGCGATGGTGGCGATGGCGTCGGACGAGACGCCCAGCCGCGCGGCCTCCTGCGGCTTGGGCCGGATGACGATCTCGGGCCCGACGGGCGGCGTCGAAGGGTGCGGATCGGCCAACTGGGGCAGGGTGCGCATCTGGCGCTCAAGCTCCAGCGAGGCCTTCTGCAGGTTGGCCGGGTTGTCGCCGGTCAGGATCTGCTGGTAGCCGGCGCCGCCGTTGAAATCGAGGAACGACAGGCGCACGTCGGGAATCTTGCGCAGGTCGACCCGCAGGCGACGCTTGATCTCTTCCCCGCTCGCATGCCGGTGGGTGTCGAGGAGGATGGTCGCCGTGCCCTTGCGCAGGTCGCTGCTCGAGCCCGAGCCGCTCGGGCCGAACGTGGAGACGGTCGAGCCGATCTGGGTGAAGACGCCGGTCACCTCGGGCTGCTTCGAGAACAGCCGATTGATCTCGCCGGCGGCGGTTTCCATGTCGCTCACCGTCGCCCCGGGCGGACCCTGGATGTCGACATAGAGGAAGTCCGGGTCGCCGGTCGGCTGGAAGCCCTGGGGCAGCATGGTCGCCACCACGATCGAGGCTATGAAGATGGCGCCGCCGCCGAACGTGGCGATGATCCGGTGCGCCAGGGCCCATTCCAGGGCGTTGCGATAGAAGCCTTCGAAGGGCTTCCGCGGATGGGCCTCCTTGCCGGCCTTCAGCAGATAGGCCGCCATCAGCGGCGTCACCAGGCGCGCCACGGCCAGCGAGAACAGCACCGCCACCGAGACGGTCAGGCCGAACTCCTTGAAGAACTGGCCGGGGATGCCCGGCATGAAGCTGACCGGGGTGAACACCACCACGATCGCCATGGTGGTGGCCACCACGGCCAGGCCGATGGCGTCGGCGCCCTGGATCGCGGCCTGATAGGGCCGCATCCCCTGGGTGACCCGTTTCTCGATGTTCTCAATCTCGACGATGGCGTCGTCGACCAGGATCCCCACGACCAGGGTGAGCGCCAGCAGCGTCACCATGTTCAGCGAGAAGTCGGCCATCTTCATCACGAAGAAGGTCGGGATTAGCGAGATGGGCATGGCCACCGCGGTGATCAGGGTGGCGCGCCAGTCGCGCAGGAAGAAGAACACCACCAGGGCCGCCAGGAACATGCCCTCGGTCAGCACGTGCTGGGTGGCGCGGAAGCTGGAGCGCGTCTCGTCGACCGACGAGAAGACCAGCGAGAACTTGACCCCCGGATTGTCCTTTTCGATCCGCTTGATCTCGGCCTTGACGGCGTCCTCGGTGACGACGTCGCTGGCCTCCTTGGTCTTGGAGACCTGGAAGCCCACGACGGGCCGGCCGTTGAGGCGCGCGAACCCTCGCGGCTCGGAGGCGCCGTCGCCGATGTCGGCCACGTCGGACAGCTTCACGAACCGTCCGCCGCCCGTGGGGATGGTGAGCTCGCGCAGCTGGTCGACCGACGCCACGTTGGCGAGCACGCGCACCGTCTGTTCCCGGCCGCCCACCACGGCGCGGCCGCCCGGAGCGTCGGTCTGGAAGGCGCGCAGGGCGTTGTTGACCTGGGTCGCGGTGAGGCCGCGGGCCGCCAGGCGGTCGGGGTCCACGACGACGTTGATCTCGCGCGAGACGCCGCCCACGCGGCTGGTCTGGGCCACGCCATCGGCGGACTGCAGCCGGCGGGCGACGGTGTCGTCGACGAACCACGAAAGCTGCTCGTCGGTCATCGAGTCCGACGACACCGCGTAGGTCAGGATCGGCTGGAGTTCGTCGACCTCGATCTGGTTGACGGTGGGCTCGTCGATGTCGCGCGGCAGGATCGCGCGGGCCTGGTCGATCTTGGAACGGACCTCGTCGGTCTTCTTCTGCAGGTTCTCGCCGATCTCGAACTGCATCGAGGTGGTCGAGACGCCCTGGGTGACCACCGACTGGATGTTCTTGACGCCCGTCACGCTGGCCAGCGCATCCTCGACCGGACGCGTGATCTGGGTCTCCATTTCCGCCGGCGCCGCACCGTTCTCGGTGATGGTGACGGCGACCACGGGGAACTGGATGTTCGGGTACTGCTTGATCGGCAGCCCGGTGTAGGAAATCAGCCCGGCCAGGATCAGGCCGATGAACAGCACCGCGACGGGGATCGGATTCCGGATCCCCCAGGCGGAGATAGCAAAGCTGCGTTGGCGCTCGCTCATTTGGCGGCCGCCGGGGCCTTGGCCGCCGGCGCAGCGGCGGCGGCGGTTCCTTCGACCGGGCGGACCATGTCGCCGTCCAGCAGCAGGGCCGAGGCGGTGGCGACCACGCGGGTCCCGGCGGGCGGCCCGGACTCGAGCTGGACCAGGCCGGCGCCGCGCGCGCCGACCCTCACCGGGGCGCGGTGCACGCGGTTGTCGTCGCCGACCACCATCACCGAGGCGCCGTCGGCGTCGTAGCGGACCGCGGTCTCAGGCACGGCCAGCGTGGTCGACGAGGCGTCGCCGAACACCGCGCGGCCATAGCCGCCGTTGCGGATGTCGGAGCGGACGGGCAGCGACACCCGCACCTCGCCCAGCTTGGTCTGTTCGTTGACCTGCGGGCTGATCAGGCGGATGCGGCCCTGGGCGGTCGCGCCGCCGGGCAGGGACACGGTCGCGGGCTGACCGACGCGCACGCGGGCCATGTCGTCCTCGCTCATCTGGGCGGAGAGCTCGATGAGGCTGTCGCGGGCGATGCGGAACCAGGGCGTCGCGCCCAGGGTCGCCTGGTCGCCGGGCCGCACGTTGCGCTCCAGGATCACGCCGGAGACCGGGGCGGTGACCGACAGCTTGCTGCGCTGGGTCTGCAGCGTGCGCAGATTGGCCCGCGCGATATCGGCCTGGAGCCGGCGCTGGACGATCTGCTCCTGGCTGAGCACGCCCTGGCCGTCGAGGCCGGAGACACGCTCGGCCTGGTCCTCGACCTGGGCGAGCTGAGCGCGCGACTGGGCGATCTGGGCCTCGAGCAGCGTCGGGTCCAGCACCACCAGCGTCTGGCCGGCGCGGACGTGATCGCCCAGATCAGCCAGCACGCGGGTGACGCGATAGCCCGAGACCTCGGGCATCACCGCGGCTTCCTCGCGCGGGACGAGATCGCCGGAGGCGGCGAGCGAGCCGGTCACGGCGCGCGGCTCGATGCGGACGACGCGGACGGCGCGCGCGCGCTCGGCCTCGGTCTCCTTGGGCTCGGGCTTCTTGCAGCCCGCCAGGGCCAGGACGCAGAGGACCGGGACGATGAGGAATTGTGAGCGCATTCGGTCTCGTCTCATTTCGCCGCGTAGGTCTGGGCCGGCCAGCCGCCGCCGATGGCCTTGTAAGCCTGGACGGAACGGCGGAGCGCCTGGACCTCGGCCGAGGTCAGCTGGGCGCGCACGCTGCGCCACGACTGTTCGGCCTGGAGGGTGGTGGAAAGATCGGTGAGCCCGCGCTCGTAGGCGGCCTTGGAGGCGTCGTAGGCGCGGCGGGCGCGGACCTCGCCATCGGTGAGCAGGGCGACCCGCCGGCGGTCGGCGCCGAGGTTGACCAGCGCGCTCTCGGCCTCCTGGAAGGCGGTCTGCACGGTCTTCTCGTAGGTGATGACGGCTTGCTCGGTGCGGGCGTCCTGCGCCTTCCACTCGGACAACAGGCGCGGGATCGACAGGATCGGCTGGGTGACCGTGCCGCCCAGCACCCAGTTCTGGCTCGTCGAGGAGAAGCCGGGCTGCTTCACCTTCTGCCAGCCGAGGCTGGGGGTGAAGCTGAAGGTCGGGAACAGCGCCAGGGCGTCCAGCACCTTCTGGTTCTTCTGCGAGCGCAGGGCCGCCTGGGCGCCGCGCACGTCGGGGCGGCGTTCGAGCAGCTCGCTGGGCAGGGCGGCCGGAACGGCCGGGATCGCGCCCACCTCGGGGGTGGCCTCGATGTTCGCGGTCGGCTCCACCACGCGGCCCGCCAGGATCAGGATGGCGCGCTTCTGGACCTGGAGCTGGGCGTCGAGCGCCTCGACCTGGGCGTTAGCCGCGGCCAGTTCGCCGGCCACGCGGTCGGCGTCGGTCGCCCCGGCGAGCCCCGCCTCGGCCTTGCGGGTCGCCAGGTCGTAGAGCTCGGACTGGATGCGGACGGTCTGGCGGGCGTCGGCGAGCTGGATCGCCAGTCCCTTGGCCTGGAACCAGGCGTCGGCGGTCTGGGCGGCGATGGTGGCGCGGGTGGTCTCGTAGGCGTAGCGGAGCTGGGCCACCTCGGCGTTGGCCGCCTTGGCGGCGAAGAGACCGCGGCCGAACGGGTCGACCTCCCAGCTCACATTGAAATTGGCGCTCTGGGTGACCGACGCGCCGCTGTTGGTGAAGCCGGGGATGCTGACCGTCGTGCCGGCTAGCTGGTCGGTGTGGGTGCGGCGGCTCGTGTAGCTCGCGTCACCCTGCGGCAGGTACTGCAGGATCGCCTGCCAGCGTTGGGCCTCGACCTCGTCGATCCGCGAGCGCGCCGTGCGCACGTCGGGATTCCGCTCCAGCGCCTGCTGGACCAGCGTGGTCAGATCGGGGTCGTCATAGGCTGTCCACCAGGTGTCGAGCGCGATCACGCCGGGCGGCGGCCCGGCCGGGGCCTCGTAGGCGGCCGGCAACCCGAGGTCGGGCTTGCGCGCGACCGCGCAGGCCCCGAGGGACAAGGTGGAAAGCACCGCAAGGGCGAGGGCGACGGAGCGCATGCGCAGATTCGTTCACATCCGTTCAGCGAACGGCTTGTTGGACTCAAGTCACCGAAGACGCAACCGGCGCCTCGATGTTGCGCATTCCGTGCGTGACCTCCGCAGAGCCTCTTTGGGCCCTTGCGCGACCGGCAGTGCCTGAAACTCCGTATGTTGTAAAGTGTTTTTCCTGTAAGGATCGGGCCGACATGAGCACGGCGTGGTGAACAAGGAACCAACAGGCGCGGGCGACCTGCGCAGGAGCCTGGAGCTCCTCTGGCGCGGACCCGAGCCGGGACGCCGCGGGCCCAAGCAACGGCTGTCCACCGACGAGGTGGTCGAGGCCGCGATCGCGCTGGCCGACGCCCAGGGCATCGAGGCGCTGTCGATGCGCAAGGTGGCCGAGGCGGTCGGCGTCTCGCCCATGTCGCTCTACACCTACGTGCCGTCGAAGACCGAGCTGCTCGACCTGATGTTCGACCGGGTGCTGGGCGAGACGCCCGATCCGAACGAGGCGCTGCCGGGCTGGCGCGTCAAGCTCGCCTTCATCGCCCGCCAACGCTGGGCCCTGACCGAGCGCCATCCCTGGCTGCTGGACCTGGCGCTGCACCGCCCGCCCCTGGGCCCGAACGTGATGCGCAAGGCCGAGTCGACCATGCGGACCTTCGAGGGCATGGGGCTGGCGCCCGAGGAGATGGGCCTGGCGGCCGAGGCGCTGCAGAACTACGTCACCGGCGCGCTGCACGCCGCGCGCGAGGCGCGCGAGGCCGAGCGCCGCACGGGCATGACCGACGCCGAATGGTTCGCCATCATCGCCGACGAGCTTGGCGGACGCATCGAGAGCGGCGGCTTCCCGGTCATCAAGCGGCTGAAGGAGGCCGGAGGCGGGGCCAAGGTGTCGGCGACCCACGATGCGGTCGCCCGCTTCGAATTCGGGCTCGAGCGTATCCTGGATGGGCTGGAGGCCTTCATCCGCCAACGGAACGCCCCGCCCGCCTAGGGACGCGCTCTAGCCGCCGTCGCGCGGAGCCACTAGAGCGCGTTAGGCGAAAGTGTGAGCGGTTTCGCCGCTCGAACGCGCTCCATACTTTCGAATCTCGAGCACGATTCAGCGGTCAGGTGATTCCACCTGACCCCATCGTGCTCTAGGGTCGCCGCAACCCCCGAACCTCCCCCTTTTTTCGAGTGAGTGGATGCGAAAGCTTTTCCTGAGTGCGGCCCTGGCGGTTGCGGTGGCCGGCGCGGCCGTGGCGGCCGATTCCCCGATCGACGCCCAGCGGGTCCTGGCCGACATCAAGGTGCTGTCCTCGGACGCCTTCGAGGGCCGCGGCCCGGCGACCGAGGGCGAGACCAAGACCATCGCCTACCTCGTCCAGCAGATGAAGGCCGCGGGGCTCGCGCCCGCCGGCGACCCGAAGCCCGACGGGACCCGCGCCTGGACCCAGGACGTGCCGCTGGCCCGCTTCGTCACCAAGGGCCCGGTGAACGTCAGCGTCACCGAGAACGGCGAGACCAAGACCTGGACCCAGGGCGACCAGATCGCCATCCGCGCGGCCCAGACCGGCGTCGACCACCTGACCATCAAGGACGCGCCGGTGGTGTTCGTGGGCTACGGCGTGAAGGCGCCGGAGCGGAACTGGGACGACTTCAAGGGCATGGACCTGAAGGGCAAGGTGGCCCTGGTGCTGGTCAACGACCCCGACTTCGAGACCGGCGAAGGCGACTTCGGCGGCAAGGCCATGACCTACTACGGCCGCTGGACCTATAAGTACGAGGAGGCCGCCCGGCAGGGGGCCATCGGCTTCCTGGTGATCCACGAGACGGCGCCGGCCTCGTACGGCTGGGCGACGGTCAAGAACTCCAACACCAACGAAATCTTCGACGTGATCCGCAAGGACCCGAGCGAAGCGCACGCCCCGCTGGAGGGCTGGGTGCAGCGCGACGCCGCCGTGGAGATGCTGAAGGCCGCCGGCCTCGACTTCGACGCCCTGAAGAAGCAGGCCCAGACCCGCGACTTCCACCCGGTGGCGCTGAAGGGTGTGACCTTCTCCACCGACTACGCGATCGACGCCGAGAAGGTGGTCTCCCACAACGTCGTCGGCCAGATCAAAGGCGCCAAATATCCGGACGAGCGGGTGTTCTACACCGCCCACTGGGACCACCTGGGCGTGGGCCTGCCCGACGCCAGGGGCGACAAGATCTACAACGGCGCGCTCGACAACGCCTCGGGGACCTCGATGCTGCTGGAGCTGGCGCGGGCCTTCGCCAAGGGACCGAAGCCCGAGCGGACCGTGGTGTTCATGTCGGTGACCGCCGAGGAGAAGGGCCTGCTGGGCTCGGAATACTACGCCGCCAACCCGCTCTATCCGCTGGCGACGACCGTGGGCGTGCTCAACATGGACGGCGTGGGGCCCAACGGCCTGGCGCACGACTTCACCACCTCGGGCAACGCGCCGCTGACCCTGCAGGACGATCTGATCGCCGTGGGCAAGACGCACGACCGCTACTACAGCCCCGACCCGCGGCCGGAGGCGGGCAGCTTCTTCCGCTCGGACCACTTCAGCTTCGCCAAGCGCGGCGTGCCGGCCATCAGCTTCGGCGGCGGGCGCGACCTGTTCGAGGGCGGCAAGGCGGCCGGCGACGCCAAGGCCCGGGCCTACACGGCCGAGCACTACCACCAGCCGAGCGACGAGTTCGATCCGACCTGGGACCCCAAGGGCTTCGTGGCCGACGGGACCCTGCTGTTCGAGCTGGGCGAAAAGCTGGCCAACAGCCGCGAGTGGCCCGCGTGGAAGGCCGGCTCGGAGTTCAAGGCCGAGCGCGACAAGACCGCGGCGATGCGGAAGTAGTCCGCGAACCCGCCTCCTCTCCGTCATCCCGGCCGAAGCGCTCGCCAGAGCGCGCAGAGCCGGGATCCAGCCGCACGGCGGAGACGTTGCGCCCGTCGCGGCGTTGAGGTCCGAGCTGCTGGCTCCCGGCTCTCCGCTTCGCTGCGGCCGGGATGACGCGGGAACATCTTGTGAACGCCCGGGGCGCGTCTTACGTTCGCGGCGAGGTTGAACGGGAGGCGCGCATGGCTGGGGCCGGACGGATCCGCTGCGGCATCGGAGGGTGGACGTTCGAGCCGTGGCGGGGCGTGTTCTATCCGCCGAAGTGGCCGCAGAAGCAGGAGCTGGAGTACGCCAGCCGGCGCCTGACGGCCATCGAGATCAACGGCACCTACTATTCCAGCTTCAAGCCCGACAGCTGGGCCAAGTGGCGCGCGGCCACGCCCGAAGGCTTCAAGTTCTCGGTGAAGGCCAGCCGGTTCTGCACGAACCGCAAGGTGCTCGCCGACGGCAAGCCCAGCATGGACATCTTCCTGGGCCAGGGCCTGACCGAGCTGGGCGACCGGCTGGGGCCGATCCTGTGGCAGTTCATGCCGACCAAGAAATTCGACTACGACGACTTCGCCGGCTTCCTCGACCTGTTGCCACAGAAGGTGGGCGACATCCGCGCCCAGCACGTGGTCGAGGTGCGCAACGCCAGCTTCAACGACCCGAAGTTCGTCGGCCTGTGCCGCGAGCGCGGCGTGGCGATCTGCAACTCCGAGAACGAGAACTACCCCTTCATCCCGGACATCACCGCCGACTTCGTCTACCTGCGCCTGCTGTCGGCCAACGACGAGATCCCGACCGGCTACGAAGCCAAGGACCTCGACCTGTGGGCCGAGCGGTTCAAGAGCTACGCCGAGGGCCGGACGCCCGGCGACTTCTCACCGATCGACCGCACCGGTCCGCCCGAGACGCCGCACGACGTCTACGCCTTCGTGATCCACGAGGGGAAGGTGCGCGCCCCGGCCGCGGCCATGGAGTTCATCAAGCGCGTCGACCCAGAGTTCCAGCCGCCGCGCGCTGACGCTTGACCGACCCGACGTCAGGGCGCCGCAGTTGCGGGCAAAGACCTTAGGGAGCCTCGCAGATGACCCAGCTCACGCTCGACGACATGATGTTCAAGCCGGGGCTCATGAAGGGCCAGCGCATCCTGATAACCGGGGGCGGCACCGGCCTGGGCAAGGTGATGGCGGAAGGCTGCGTGCTGCTGGGCGCCGACGTGGTGATCTGGGGCCGCCGCGGCGACGTGGTCGCCGACACCGCCAAGGAGCTGACCGACAAGCACGGGCCCGTGGGCGGCGGCCGCTGCACCGGCATGGCCTGCGACATCCGCGTGCCCGAGGCGATCCACGACGCCATGGACGAGGTCTGGGCGGGCGGAGCGATCACCGGCCTGGTCAACAACGCCGCCGGCAACTTCATCAGCCGGACCGAGGACCTGTCGCCGCGGGGCTTCGACGCCATCGCCAACATCGTCTTCCGCGGCTCGTTCTTCGTGACCCTGGACGCCGGCAAGCGCTGGCTGGCGGAGGGCCGCCACGCCTCGGTGGTCTCGATCCTCACCACCTGGGTCTGGCACGGCGGGCCGTTCACGGTGCCGTCGGCGATGTCGAAGGCGGGGCTGAACGTCATGAGCCAGTCGCTGGCGGTGGAGTGGGGCAATCGCGGCGTCCGCTTCAACGCCATCGCGCCGGGGCCCTTCCCGACCGAGGGCGCCTGGGCCCGGCTGAACCCCGGCAGCGACGAGGCCACCAGCGGCCGCCCGCAGGAAGCCGATCCGACCATCCCGCTCGGCCGCAACGGCGAGATGCGCGAACTGGCCAATCTGGCGGTCTATCTGCTGGATCCCGGCTCGGCCTATGTGAACGGCCAGACCATCGCCATCGACGGCGGCGGCCACCTGAAGGGCGGCGGCGGCTTCGCCCGGCTGAGCGAATGGGGCGACGCCGAATGGGAGGCCGCGCGCAACGCGATCAAGGCGTCCAACGAGAAGGACCGGGCCAAGCGCACCGTCTGACCGGCGCCCGCCGGGCGAGGCCACAAAAGAAAAGACGCCCCGGCGGCGCCGGGGCGTCTTCCCTGAAACTTGTTTGACGGTCTGGTCTTACGCGCCGCCGGGGAAGCGCATCGGGACCTTCACTTCGCCGGACTTGTCGCCCAGGTCCATCGCCTCGGCCACGCAGAGGGCGGCCTTGTCGAAGCCCTTGCCCGGCGCGCTGTCCGAGATGACCGTGCAGCCCGTGAGCTTGCCGCCAGCCGCGGTGCACTGAAGCATCACGGTCGCGGCGTCCTTCGGATTCGCGTTCTTGACCAGGCACTTCGACATCGAGTCCTGGAACGACGCGGCGCCAGCGGCGCTCGCGAGCATCATAGAAAGAGCAACACCACCAATAAGAGAGACAGCTTTCTGCATCCCCACCTCCTGTTAGAGCAACAACGAGACGGAAATACCGGGGGCCGGTTAATAAAGCCTAATTTTCCCCCAAGGTTGGGAAAAGCTACGAACCGTTAGGGACCTTCATTCAGCATGCCCAGGCTTCCGGGGGCCCTGCCCCAGGGATTGGAGACCTATGGGGACCCTGCGATGAAGCGTTTCCGGTTCGACGACCTGCCACTGATGATCAAGGTGGGCTTCGCGCCCGCCCTCGCGCTCGTCATGCTGGCGCTCCTGGCCACCGGCGCCGTGATTCTACAGCAGAATCAGATGCGCGAACTGGACCGGGTGGTTCAGGTCGACATGCCCAACAGCCTGCGCATCCAGGGCATTTCGGAGCGCATCACGGGCCTGCACGGCAAGCTCTACTACCTGCTGACGCACCAGGCGGCGCAGATCGACGCCGACAAGATCGAAGGCGAAGGCAAGGCCCTGATGGCCGAGGTCGATTCGATCTCGAAGGAAGTCCAGGCGGCGAAGGCCACGGCCTCGCCGGCCCAGCGCGCCAAGTACGACAAGCTGGTCAAGGACCTCAAGGAAACCCGCGACGCGCTCGACATCATCATGTCGATGATGGGCGTCGACTTCGCCTCGGCCGCCGGCTTCGCCGCGCCGTTCGAGGACCAATACGGCAAGATGAACGCCAACCTGCAGAGCATCGTCACCGCCACCAAGGCCGAGACCGACCGGCAGGCGAAGGCGGCCAGCGAGCGCGCGCAACTCGCCGCGACGGTCACCATCGGCGCTTCGGTGGCGACCCTGCTGATCGTCGGCGCCATCGCCTTCTTCTTCGTCATGGGCATCCGCAAGGGCGTGCAGCGGATCGCGACCGCGACCGAGCGCCTGTCGCGCGGCGACAACGACGTCGATCTCGACAAGCTGAAGCGCGCCGACGAACTGGGCGCCATCGTCGACTCCCTGGCGGTGTTCCGCGAGAACCAGCTCAACCTCGAACGCCTGCGCAAGGAGCAGGAGGACGAGCGCGTCGCGGCCGAGGACCGCCGCCGCCTCTCCGCGGCCGAGGAACAGGCCCGGGCCGAGGAGCAGGCCATGGTCGTGCGCTCGCTGGCCGGCGGCCTGGAACGGCTGGCGGCGGGCGACCTGACGGTGCGCATCGACACCACCTTCGGCGGCGACTACGAGAAGCTGCGCGGCGACTTCAACGACGCGGTCGTCAAGCTGGCGCAGGCGCTGAGCGCGATCACCAACTCGACCGCCGCCATCCGTTCGGGCGGCAGCGAGATCGCCCAGGGCGCCGACCACCTGTCGCGCCGCACCGAGCAGCAGGCGGCGACGCTGGAACAGACCGCCGCGGCGCTCGACGAGATCACCGCGACCGTCCAGCGTTCGGCCGAAGGCGCCAACCAGAGCCGCGAGGCGGTGGGCGCCGCCAAGGCCGAGGCCGAGCGTTCCGGCGACGTGGTCAGCCGCGCCGTGGCGTCGATGAACGAGATCGAGCGCTCGGCGCGCGAGATCAGCCAGATCATCAGCGTGGTCGACGAGATCGCCTTCCAGACCAACCTGCTGGCGCTCAACGCCGGGGTGGAAGCCGCCCGGGCCGGCGACGCCGGCAAGGGCTTCGCCGTGGTCGCCTCCGAGGTCCGGGCCCTGGCCCAGCGCTCGGCGGAATCGGCCAAGCAGATCAAGGGGCTCATCTCGACGTCCACCTCGCAGGTGGCCGAGGGCGTCAACCTGGTCGGCGAGACCGGCGAGGCGCTGCACCGGATCATCTCGCACGTGAACGAGATCTCGAACCTCGTGGGCGAGATCGCCGCCTCCGCCAAGGAGGAGGCCACCGGCATCGCCGAGGTGAACACCGCGGTGAACCAGATGGACCAGGTGACCCAGCAGAACGCCGCGATGGTGGAACAGACCACCGCCGCGAGCCGCATGCTGGCCGACCAGACCGAGGAGCTGTTCGGCCTGGTGTCGCGCTTCAAGGTCGCGGACGGGGGGTCACAGGCTTCGGCGCCCGCCCCGGCCCAAGCGCCCGCGCGCCGCGCCGCGCCGGCGCCGCGGACGGTGGGCAATACGGCCCTGGCCGACGACGACTGGGCCGAGTTCTAGCATTCGGGTTCCGGACACCCGGGCGTGGGACCATACGCGCCCGGACAACGGAAACGCGGCCGGGGCGTGGGACCATACGCGCCTCGGCCGTTCTTTCTTGGCGTCGTGTGACAAACATCCGTAATATGACGCCCGTCACGTTTGACGGTCGGGAGTCGCATGTCGGAAGTCGCATATCTGCCGGTCGGCAAGCGCGAGCAGACCAAGGTCCAGAACCGTCAGGCGATCCTCGACGCCGCGCGCGAGGTGTTCGGCGAGCTGGGCTACGACGGGGCCACGGTGCGCGACATCATCCGTCGCACGGGCCTCGCGGCCGGCACCTTCTACAACTACTACCGCTCGAAGGAGGAGGTGTTCGCCGCGCTCGCCGATGACGGGGCGCGGCGGTTCAATCCGATCCTGAAGGCCCTGCGCGGCCGGGGCGGCCCGCTCGAGGACTTCGTGCGCGAGGCCATCGTGGCCTATTTCGAGTTCATGGCCGACGAGCACGAGACCTGGATGGGACGGCGCCCGGCCGGCGAACCGCAGCCGCACGTGCACGGCGAGACCCCCGAGATGGCCGCCGTCTTCGCCGAGGTGAAGGACGCTATCGAGAACGCCATCGCCGAGGGACGCGGCCCGGCCTCCGACGCCGAATACATGGCCGCCGCCGCCATCGCCGTGGCCCGCGAGGTGGGCGACAAGATGCTGATGCGCCGGCCGATCGACACGGCCGCCGCCGCCGACTTCGCCATCGCCATGATCCTGCACGGCCTGAAGGGCGTGCCCGAGGCGCATGGCTGACGGCCGCCGCAAAGCGGTGGTCGAGGCTGGCATGACGGTGCGGCGCCGCTGCTACGGCCCTTTCAATCCCGCCGGCGCGTGCGGGTCGATGGAGGAGGCCGCCGCCGCATGAGAGCGCTTGTCGTCGAGAAGCTGGCGCCGGACTACGCCGGCTGCGTGGTCAAGGACATCCCGACGCCCGAGCCGGGCCCCGGCGAGGTGCGGATCAGGGTGCGCGCCGCCGCCGTGAACTTTCCCGACCTGATGCAGACCCGCGGCGAGCACCAGCACAAGCCGCAGGTCCCGTTCGTGGGCGGCATGGAGCTGGCCGGCGAGGTGGACGCCCTGGGCGAGGGCGTCACCGGCTTCGCCGTGGGCGACGCGGTGGTGTCGGGCGGGCGCGGCGGCTTCGCGGAATACGCCGTCCTGCCGGCCGCCACCCTGCGCAAGAAGCCGGCGGCCTTGAGCTTCAGCCAGGCGGCGGGCTATCCGGTGGCCTACCTCACCGCCTATGTCGCCTTCAGCCGCATCGGGATGGTGCAGCCGGGCGAGTGGGTGCTGGTGCATGGCGCGGCCGGCGGCGTGGGCCTGGCGGCGGTGGACTACGCCAAGGTGCTGGGCGCCAAGGTGATCGCCGCCTCGGCCTCGGACGAGAAGCTGGCGGTCATCCAGAAGGAATATGCGCCCGACGCGGTGGTGAACGTCACCGGCGGCTTCCGCGAGCGGGTGAAAGAGATCACCGGCGGGCGCGGGGCGGACGTGATCTACGATCCCGTGGGCGGCGACGTCTTCGACGAGTCGATCCGCTGCATCGCCTTCGGCGGGCGCATCCTGTCGATCGGCTTCACCAGCGGCCGGCTGCCGACGCTCCCGGTCAACATCGCCCTGATCAAGGGCTTCTCGGTGCACGGCGTGCGGGCCGGCGAATACGGCCGCCAGTTCCCGGAGAAGGGCCGCGAGAACAACGAAGCGATCTGGAAGCTGGCCGAGGACGGCAAGGCGCATCCCCGCGTCGACGCCGAATATCCCCTGGACCGGTGGCGCGAAGCCTTCGAGACGCTGGCCCAGCGCAAGGTGGTGGGCAAGACGATCATCCGGCCGGATTTGTGAATTTCATCCGTCCGCTCGTCCCGGCGAAGGCCGGGACCCAGATCGCGGTTGCTGATGCGGAATGGATGAGCGCAGATGACGGCGAACCCACGTCTGCGAACCTCCATCTGGATCCCGGCCTTCGCCGGGATGAGCGGGATCAGAAATGACCATCGGCAGTGAAGACGACCTGGAGAAGCTGAAGGCCGCCGGGTCGCTGGTGGCGCGCACGCTGAAGGCCATGGGCGAGGCGCTGGAGCCCGGCATGACCACCCGCGAGCTGGACGGGATCGGCCGGCGGCTGCTGGAGGCCGAGGGCGGGCGTTCGGCGCCCGAGCTGACCTACGGCTTCCCGGGCGCGACCTGCATCTCGGTGGGACCGGACGTGGCGCACGGGATACCGGACGACCGGCGCATCGAGGCCGGCGACCTGGTCAATATCGACGTCTCGGCCGAGCTGGACGGCTTCTTCGGCGACACGGGGGCGAGCTTCGCGGTGCCGCCGGTCAGCGCCAGGGTCGAGCGCCTGTGCCGCGACGGCCGCCGTGCGCTGTGGGCCGGCATCCGCGCCGTGCGGAGCGGCGGCGAGCTGAACGCGCCCGGCCGGGCCATCGAGGCCTTCGCGCGGAAGAACGGCTACAGCCTGGTGAAGAACCTGGCCAGCCACGGGGTGGGCGGGGCGCTGCACGAGGACCCCACCGAGATCGCAACCTGGACCGAGCCGCGCGACCGCCGCCGTATCCACGAGGGCCTGGTCTTCACCTTGGAGCCGTTCCTGAGCCTGGGCGGCGAGTGGGTGGACGAGACCGGCGACGGCTGGACGCTGCGGCCGCTAGGCGGCGAGCCCACGGTGCAGTACGAGCACACCCTGGTGGCGACACGGAACGGCCCGATGGTGGTGACGCTGGCCTGAGGCGGTCGCCGATGCGGCCGCGGAGGTTGACACCGCCCGCCCCTTCCACTAGAGACCGCCGCTCGATTTTCCGACCGGAGCCATGTTGTGAAGCGGACCTTTCAGCCCTCGCGTCTCGTGCGCAAGCGCCGTCACGGCTTCCGCCTGCGCATGTCCACGAAGAATGGTCAGAAGATCCTGGCGCGCCGCCGCGCCAAGGGCCGCAAGCGCCTGAGCGCCTAGGCGCCTGATCGGCTAAGGTGTCCGCGTGACGGACGCCACCTTCCTGATCGAACGACTGAAGAAGCGCGCCGAGTTCCTCGCGTGCGCGCAAGCGCCCTCGTGCGCGAAAGGCGCGGTGGTCGTCCAGGCCCGCCCGCGCGAGGACGACGACGGCAAGGTCCGCGTCGGTTTCACCGCCACCAAGCGCATCGGCGGGTCGGTCGAGCGCAACCGCGCGCGCCGGCGGATGCGCGAGGCCGCCCGCCTGCTGTTGCCGGAACTGGGCCGGCCGGGCATGGACTATGTGTTCATCGCGCGCGGCGGAACGGTAAGCCGTCCCTGGCCCCGTTTGCTTGACGATGTGAAAAGCGCGCTGATAAGGCTCGCCGCCGACCGTCCGGCCCCCCACGTATCGCGGGCCAAGTCCCCTCTCCCACGGAAACCCACGTCCTCATGAGTGACGACAACAACCGCAACACGATCATCTTCTTCGTGTGCGCGGCCATCATCCTGATGGGGTACATGTGGTACCAGACCCGCTACGTCGAGCCGCAGCAGCGCGCCGCGGCCCAGGCGACGGCGGCAAAGCAGGCGGCCGTCGCGCCGCAGCTCTCCGCGCCGAAGACGATCAGCCGGGACACGGCGGTGAAGGCGACGCCGCGCATCGACATCTCCACGCCGTCGCTCAAGGGCTCGCTGTCGCTGCGCGGGGCGCGGATCGACGACCTGTTCCTGACCAAGTATCGGCAGACGGTCGACAAGACCTCGCCGCCGGTGGAGCTGCTGCGCCCCGAAGGCACGGAATACGCCTGGTTCGCCCAGACCGGCTGGGTCGGGGCCAACGTGCCCGGCCTGCCCGGCGACAACACGGTCTGGACGCTGGCCCAGGGCTCGACGCTGTCGCCCGGCAAGCCCGTGACGCTGACCTATTCGAACGGCGAGGGCCTGACGTTCACCCGCGTGATCGCGGTGGACGACAAGTACATGTTCACGATCACCGACACCGTGACGAACGGGAGCGGCCAGCCGGTGACGCTGGCCCCCTACGGCTCGGTGCAGCGCCAGGGCGTGCCGCCCGACCTCGGGAAGAGCTCGGTGGTCCACGAAGGCGGCATGGGCTGGCTCGAGAAGCGGCGGCCCATCAAGTACAAGAAGTGGGAGAAGGACGGCTCCAGCCCCGAGTACACCTCGACCGGCGGCTGGATCGGCATCACCGACAAGTACTGGCTGGCCGCCCTGATCCCGGCCCAGAACCAGGAGATCAAGGGCCAGTACCGGCTGACCAAGACGCCGTCGGTCAACGTCTTCGACGCCAACTACGTGGGCGCCGCGCGCGAGATCGCGGCCGGCCAGCAGATCAGCGCCACCAGCCACGTGTTCGCCGGCGCCAAGGAAGTGGGCCTGCTCAAGAGCTACCAGACGAACCTCCACGTCGAACACCTGGACGAGGCCGTCGACTGGGGGATGCTGTGGTTCATCACCCGGCCCCTGTCGCAGTTCCTGGCCTTCCTCTACCAGCACGTCGGCAACTTCGGCGTCGCCATCCTGATCCTGACCGTCTGCGTGCGGGTCGTCTTCTTCCCGCTGGCGAACAAGCAGTACGAGTCGATGACCAAGATGAAGAAGGTGCAGCCGGCGATGGAGGAGCTGCGCAAGAAGTACAAGGACGACCCGCAGAAGCAGCAGCAGGAGCTGCTGGCCCTCTATCAGCGCGAGAAGGTGAACCCCGCGGCGGGCTGCCTGCCCATCTTCCTGCAGATCCCGGTGTTCTTCTCGCTGTTCAAGGTGCTGCAGATCTCCATCGACATGCGGCACGCGCCGTTCTTCGGCTACATCCGCGACCTGTCCGACCGCGACCCGACCACCATCTGGAACCTGTTCGGCGCGATCCCGTGGGATCCGTCGGCCGCGCCCCTGATCGGCGGCGTGCTGGCCACCAGCCTGCACATCGGCGTGCTGCCGATCCTCTACGGCGTCACCACTTGGCTCACCACCTCGATGAGCCCGCCGGCGCCCGATCCGACCCAGCAGCGCATCTTCCAGCTCATGCCGCTGCTGTTCACCTTCATCATGGCTCAGTTCGCCATCGGCCTGCTCGTCTACTACACGTGGTCGAACATGCTGACCGTGGCGCAGCAGTACGTGATCATGCGCCGGTTCAAGGTGGACAACCCGATCGACCGGATCATCCGGCGGGTCACCGGCAAGCCCAAGGAAGCCTGATGAGCGAGGCGGAGGGGCCCTTCGACACCGAGGCCCTGGAGGCCGCCCGGGTCTTCTTCGCCCACCCGGTCACCTTCCTGATGGGGGCGGTGGCGATCGCGGGCCTGCCGCCGGACGACCTGCCGGAGGTGGCGTTCGCCGGCCGCTCCAACGTGGGCAAGTCGTCGCTGATCAACGCGGTGACCGGCCGCAAGGACCTGGCGCGCGCCTCCACCGCCCCGGGCCGCACCCGCGAGATCAATTTCTTCCTCGCCGACGACAAGCTGCGGCTGGTGGACCTGCCCGGCTACGGCTTCGCCAAGGTGAGCCGGGGCGAGGCGAGGAAGTTCCAGAACCTCGGCCGCAGCTACCTGCGCGGCCGGCCCAACCTGAAGCGGGCCTATCTGCTGATCGACAGCCGCCACGGCCTCAAGGACGTGGACCGCGAGGCCATGGACGCCTTCGACGTCGCCGCGGTGAGCTACCAGATCGTGCTGACCAAGGCCGACAAGCTGAAGCGGGGCGAGGCGGAAGCCGTCGTCGCCGACACCCTGAAGAAGATATCCAAGCGCCCCGCCGCCTTTCCGCGCGTGCTGGCCACCTCGGCCGAGAAGGGAACCGGCATCCCCGAACTGCGCGCCGAAATCCTCGCGGCCTGCGCGGTCGCGGCCGCGGATTGATCCGCGGCGCCCATAGCCCCGACTCACGATTCCGCGCTAAGAACGCAGCATGAACGGACTTCTCTTCGTCGCCGTGGCGTTCGCGGTGGTGGCCGCCGCGGCGGTGGGCTGGGCGCTGCGCGAGCGCATGCGCGCGGCCAACGCCGAGTTCCGCATGAAGCTGATGGCCGACCAGCGCGACGCCGTGTCGTCCCAGCTCAACCACTCCGCCGCCGAGGTCGCCAAGGCGATCCTGAAGGAGAACGAGGACGCCGCGCGCAACCGCGACCAGTTGGCCCAGGCGCGGCTGGAGGCTCAGCTCAAGCCGGTGGCCGAGAGCCTGGAGAAGTTCCAGGCCCAGGTGACGGCGGTGGAGAAGCAGCGGGCCGAGGAGACCGGCGGCCTCAAGGAACAGATCAACCAGCTGCTGGCCGCCTCGACCGCGACCCAGGACGAGGCGCGCAAGCTGTCGGCGGCGCTGCGGCGCGGGGCGGGCGTGCAGGGCCGCTGGGGCGAGCAGACCCTGCGCAACGTGCTGGAGGCGGCGGGCCTGGCCAACCGCTACGACTTCGAGGAGCAGGCCTCCACCGACACCGAGGAGGGCCGCCGGCGCCCCGACGTGATCATCCGCCTGCCGGGCGGCGGCGTGTTCGTGATCGACGCCAAGTGTTCGCTGAACGCGTTCCTCGAACTGCAGGAGGCGGCCGACGAGGCGGCGCGCGAGGCCGCCGGCGGCCGGCACGTGCAGAGCGTGAGGACCCATATCCAGGGCCTCTCGGCCAAGGCCTACTGGGACCAGTTCGAGGCCTCACCCGACTTCGTGGCGATGTTCGTGCCGCTGGACTCGGCGCTGGCGGCGGCGCTGGACCGGGCCCCCGACCTGATGAGCGAGGCGATGGACCGGCGCGTGGTGATCGTGACGCCCACGACCCTCTTCGCGCTCTGCAAGGCCGTGGCCTACGGCTGGCGGGTGGAGGAGCAGGCCGCCAACGCCCGCAAGGTCGCCGACCTGGGCCGCGAGCTCTACAAGCGCATCGCCGTGATGGGCGCGCACGCCGGCGGCGTGGGACGCGCGCTGGAGCAGGCGGTGGGCAAGTACAACCAGTTCGTCGGCTCGCTGGAGACCCAGGTCCTGACCCAGGCCCGCCGCTTCGAGGACCTGAAGGTCGAGCACCAGGGCAAGGACGTCCCGGAACTCGAGCCGCTGGAGGCCGCGGTCCGCCCGCTGGCCAAGCTCAGCGCCGAGGAACAGCGCCAGGTTCGCCTGGTGGCGGGCGACGAAGGCTAGCAACTCTCCTCACACGCGAAGACGGCGCGCTTTTCCCCCTGGGACGGGGAAGCGGGCGCCTGCGCCCCCACGCATCCTGGCTCCCCTGTTCAATGGCCACGCGGCTGTTCGCGGCCGGCACGGGGGACTTATGAAGACGTTGCGAATCCTGGCGGCGACCGCCGCCCTGTCGCTGTGCGCCGGTGGCGCGTCGGCGGCCATCATGTCGGCGACCTACACCGGCGTGCTCAACTATGAGTCCGGCCCTTCCGACCTGTTCGGCCTGGGCGGCGCGACCATGGTCGGCCAAGCCTATGAGCTGAACTACATCTACGACACCCAGCTCGGGCAATTGCACCCGTTCTCGGCGGGCTCGTTCCTGCAGGGCGGATCGGCCCTCGGGCAGGATCACTTCATGTCGTCGGTGACGCTCACCATCAACAACATCGCCGTGGTGCTGACGAATCCGCAGATCGCGCAGGCCGAGCTCGTCCCGGACCACCAGCTGCAGGCCCCGGGGAACCACGCCACCGGCAGCGTCTGTCACGACGGGGAGGTGGCGCCCGGCGCGCACCCCTATTTCTACGCCTGCCTCAACACGCTGGATCCCGTCCCGGCCGACTACGACACGGCGTTCACGGCGTTCGCCGATCCCCTGTCGAACAGCTTCGCCGCCCTTATCTTCCCGGGCGTCCTGGTGTTCCAGGGCGGGCCTGACAAGGTGGTGGTCACGAAGGTGGGCGAAAGCCCCGGAGCGGTCGGCGGCGTGCCGGAGCCGGCGACCTGGGCGCTGATGATCCTGGGCTTCGGCGCGGCGGGGTCGATGCTGCGCCGCCGCGAGCGTTTCGCCGGCGCCTGAGGGCTGGCCGCGCCCGTCGCGGACCAATCCCGACCGAACCGGACCCGGCATGCGGCGCCGTGCATCGCTTGACGCCGCGATGCGACTTACCGCGCGCCCCGGGTCCGGACTTCCTAGAAAAAACTAACCTGGAGTCTGCGGCCATGCGGCTGAACACCTTTGCGCCATCCGCGTTCGCGGCGCTGACCATCCTGCTGGGCTCGGCGCCGGCCTCGGCGGCCGTCATGTCGGCGACCTTCACCGGCGTGCTCTACACGGGCGTGGACGACACCGCCGCATTCTCGGCGGCCGGAACCAGCCTCGTCGGGGCCGACTACTCGGTCAACTTCATCTACGACACGGCCCTGGGGGACCTGGGGCCCTACTACGGCGGCCAGAGGGTCCTCGGCGGGCCGGGCTACGACTCGGCCGCCCAGCCGCTCATCTCGATGTCCATGACCGTCTTCGGCCAGACGGTGACGGTCAACCAGGCCGGATATGGCCCGTTCGACCACACCGAGGGCTACGCCTTTCCCGACTTCGGCGCCTACTCCAACGACTATGCGCAGGGCACGTTCGCCTTCTGGGGCTACGTCGGCCACAGCACGGGCCCGTTCATGACCGCCAACCTCTACACGGACGACTACGTGCCCGGCGACGTGTCCACGCCGTTCACGGCGCACAGGGTGGCGGGCTACAGCGGGCTCGCCCAGATCCTGCTGCCGGGGGCGGACCACTTCGTCGAAGGCTCGACCGACATGCTCGTAGTCACCAAGCTGCGCGACAGCGCGCCGGTGGGCGGCGTGCCGGAGCCGGCGACCTGGGCGCTGATGATCCTGGGCTTCGGCGCGGCGGGGTCGATGCTGCGCCGCCGCGAGCGTTTCGCCGGCGCCTGAGGCCCGGCCGGGGTGGGGCGACAAAGCCCCACCTTGACGCTCAGGAATGGCGCCCTTACCTCCCCGGCATGGCCCTGCGCGAGATCCTGACCGTCCCCAATCCTGTGCTGAAACAGGCGTCGAAGCCCGTCGAGACCGTCGACGACGAGCTGCGCGCGCTGATGGACGACATGCTGGAGACGATGTACGCCGCGCCCGGCATCGGGCTGGCGGCCATTCAGGTCGGCGTGCCCAAGCGGGTGATCGTCATGGACCTCGCCCGTCCCGAGGAAGACAAGCAGCCCCGCTACTTCGTCAATCCCGAGATCCTGTGGCGCTCGGACGACACGGCCCCCTATGAGGAAGGCTGCCTGTCGGTGCCGGAGTACTACGACGAGGTCGAGCGGCCGGCGCGGGTCAAGCTGCGCTACCTGAACTACCAGGGCGAACAGGTGGAAGAGGACGCCGAAGGCCTCTTCGCGGTCTGCATCCAGCACGAGATGGACCACCTGGACGGCGTGCTGTTCATCGACCACCTGTCGCGCCTGAAGCGCGAGCAGGCGATCAAGAAGGTCAAGAAGCAGGCGAAGGCGGCCTAGGAAGGCCCCAGGCCGCCCTCCCCACTAGTGCTGGGCGTCGTCCATGGCGTCCTTCGCCTTGTCGGCGGCGTCGCCGGCGGCGTCCTTGGCCTTATCGGCGCCCTCCTCCATCGCCTGGCCGGCGTCGTGCATCGCGTCCTTGGTCGCATCGGCGGCGTCGCCGGCCGCGTCCTTCATCTCAGTTCCGGCGGTATCGGCGGCCGACTGCACGTCGTTGGCCGCGTCGTGCTGCTCGGCCTTGGAGCAGGCGCCGAGCGCCAGAACGGCGCCCGCGATCGAAGCCATCAGAATGGTGCGCATGAACATCCTCCATCTGCGAAGCTGTTCGAACGGCTAAGCTCGGGGTGAAGTTCCATTCCGTCTGCGCGAGGGCTAAACCCCGGCCATGCGTCTCGCGTTCCTCGGCACCCCCGATTTCGCCGTCTCCGCCCTCGCCGCCATCGTCGCGGCCGGGCACGAGGTGGCCTGCGCCTACTCCCAGCCGCCAGCCCCACGCGGGCGCGGCCACGACCTGAAGCCCTCCCCCGTGCACGCCTTCGCGGAGGCCCATGGGATCGCGGTGCGCACGCCCGTCTCCATGCGCGACCCGGCCGAGATCGCGGCCTTCGCGGCGCTGGACCTCGACGCGGCGGTGGTGGTGGCGTTCGGCCAGATCCTGCCGGCCGCCGTGCTGGAGGCGCCGCGCCTGGGCAGCTTCAACGTCCACGCCTCGCTCCTGCCGCGCTGGCGGGGCGCCGCGCCGATCCAGCAGGCGATCATGGCCGGCGACACCATCACCGGCGTCCAGGTCATGCGCATGACCGAGGGCCTCGACGAGGGCCCGGTCCTGGCCACCGCCACGGTGCGCATCGGCCCGCTGGACACCGCCGCCACCCTGCACGACCGGCTGGCCGCCGCCGGCGCCGACCTGATCGTGCGCGCCCTGGCCGACATCGAGGCCGGCCGGGCGGTCGAGACGCCGCAGGCCGAGGACGGCGTCACCTACGCCAAGAAGATCAATCCGAAGTTCGCCCGGCTGGACTGGGGCAAGGACGGCCGCGTGCTCGACCGCAAGATCCGCGGGCTCTCGCCCTTCCCCGGCGCCTGGTTCGAACTGCCCACCGACAAGGGCCCGGTGCGGGTGAAGGCCTTGCTGTCGGCCTTCGAGGACGAGGCGGGCCCGCCCGGCGTGACGCTGGACGACCGCCTGCTGGTGGCGGCGGGCGACGGCGCGGTGCGGCTGCTGCGCGTGCAGCGCGAGGGCAAGGGCCCGCAGGACGCCGAGGCGTTCCTGCGCGGGACGCCCGTGCCGGCCGGGACGAGGCTGGGCTGATGCCCCGCTACCGCCTCCTCGTCGAGTACGACGGCCGGCCCTACCACGGCTTCCAGGCCCAGGCCGACCTGCCGTCGGTGCAGGGCGCGCTGGAGGCCGCCATCAAGGGCTTCTGCGGCGAGGACCTGCGGGTGAACGCCGCCGGGCGCACCGACACCGGCGTCCACGCCACGGGCCAGGTGGTCCACGTCGACCTCGCCAAGGACTGGCCGGCCGAGACCGTGCGCAATGCGCTGAACGCCCACCTGGTCCCCGCGCCCATCTCGATCCTGGACGCCCAGGTCGCGCCCGACGACTGGCACAGCCGGTTCTCGGCCACCGGGCGGCGCTACCTCTACCGCATCCTCAACCGCCTGAGCCCGCCGGCGCTGGACCAGGGCCGCGTCTGGCACGTGAAGAAGCCGCTGGACGCCGAGGCGATGCACGCGGCCGCCCAGGTGCTGGTGGGCCACCACGACTTCACCACCTTCCGCGACCTGAACTGCCAGGCGAAGTCGCCCTGCAAGACCCTGGACGTGGCCAACGTGCGCCGCGAGGGCGAGGCGGTGCTGCTGGAGTTCGCCAGCCGCTCGTTCCTGCACCGGCAGGTGCGCTCGATGACCGGCACGCTCGCCGAGGTGGGCGTGGGCCGCTGGTCCAAGGCCGACGTCGCCGAAGCCCTGGAGGCGCGCGACCGCAAGGCCTGCGGCCCGGTCGCCCCGGCGCATGGGCTGTATCTCACCGAGGTCACCTACTGACCGCCGGATGACGGCGATTTAAGCCGGCGCCGCCTTCCGCCCGCGCCCGGGCGCCGTACATTGGGGGAAACCGCAAGGAGACCGTTCCCCCATGCCGCAGAGCCCCTGGACGCACCAGCGCAGCGCCGGCCTCGCCGACGACATCGACTTCGAGATCAAGGGCGAGGACCTGCAGTTCGTGGAGATCGAGCTGGATCCCGGCGAGAGCGCGGTGGCCGAGGCCGGGGCCTTCGTCTGGAAGGACGCCAGCGTCGAGATGAGCACCGTCTTCGGCGACGGCTCGGGCCAGCAGGGCGGCGGGGTGATGGGCGCGCTGCTGGGCGCGGGCAAGCGCCTGCTGACCGGCGAGAGCCTGTTCACCACCGTCTTCACCCACCAGGGCCGCGGCAAGGCGCGCGTGGCTTTCGCCGCCCCCACGCCGGGCTCCATCCTGCCGATCAAGCTGGACAGCGTGGGCGGCACGCTGATCTGCCAGAAGGACAGCTTCCTGGCCGCGGCCAAGGGCGTGTCGATCGGCATCGCCTTCCAGCGCCGGGTGATGACCGGCCTGTTCGGCGGCGAGGGCTTCATCATGCAGCGGCTGGACGGCGACGGCTGGGTGTTCGTCCAGATGGGCGGCACCCTGGTGGAGCGCGAGCTGGCCCCGGGCGAACAGCTCCACGTCGATACCGGCTGCCTGGCGGCCTACACCTCCACCGTCGACTTCGACCTGGAGATGGTGCGCGGGGTGAAGAGCATGATCTTCGGCGGCGAGGGCGTGTTCTTCGCCCGGCTGACCGGACCGGGGAAGGTGTGGATCCAGTCGCTGCCCTTCTCGCGCCTGGCCGGGCGGATGATGGCCGCGGCGGCCGGCGGCGGCCAGAACCGCGGCGAGGGCTCGCTGCTGGGCGGCCTGGGCGACCTGATCGACGGCAACCGCTGAGGTGGGCGGCCTGCCCCCGCTCCCGGCCCAGCCGCGCGACGTCGCCTGGCCCACCCGCGACTGGCCGACCGGCGCGCCGGCCGTCCGCGACCGCGCGCGTCTCGACGGCCTGCTGGCGCGGGCGTTCGACGCCCCCGCCGAGGGCCCGCTGGGCAAGACCTATGCCCTGCTGGCCGTCCAGGGCGGCCGGCTGACCTTCGAGCGGTACGGCTTCGGGGCGACGGCCGAGAGCACCCAGCCGTCATGGTCCATGGCCAAGAGCATGACCCAGGCGCTGGTCGGCATGCTGGCGCTGGACGGCCGCCTGGACGTCGCTGCGCCCGCCGACGTCCCGGAGTGGCAGGCGCCCGGCGACCCGCGCGCGGCGATCACCACCGACCAGCTCCTGCGCATGTCGAGCGGCCTGGCCTTCGTCGAGGACTATGTCCCGGGGTCGGTCTCCGACGTGCTGGAGATGCTGTACGGCTCGGGCAAGGCGGACACCGCCGCCTACGCCGCCGGCCGGCCGCTGGCCCATCCGCCCGGGACGTTCTGGAGCTACGCCAGCGGAACCACCAACATCGTCGCCCGCCTGGCCGCCAAGGCCCACGGCGGCGACTTCGCGGCCTATATGCGCGAGCGTCTCTTCCAGCCCCTGGGCATGACCAGCGCCACGCCCAAATTCGACGCCGTCGGCACCTTCATCGGCTCGTCCTTCTGCTTCTGCACCCCGCGCGACTTCGCCCGCTTCGGGCTCCTCTACCTGCGCGACGGCGTGTGGGAGGGCCGCCGGCTGCTGCCGGAGGGCTGGGTCGACTATGCGCGCACGCCCACGTTCCAGCAGGCCGGCGTGACCGACGCCTATGGCGCGCACTGGTGGCTGGGGCTGGGAGGGCCGGGCTCGTTCTCGGCCAACGGCTATGCGGGCCAGTTCATCGTCGTCTGCCCCGAGCGCGACCTGATCGTCGTGCGCAACGGCGACACCCCGCTCGAGGCCAAGGACGCGCTGCGGGCCTGGATGGCCGAGGCCGTGGACTGCTTCGGCTAGGCGGCAGGTTGGCGACGCGGCATGGAGCCCCTTCTCCTCTCCCCCGGGCGCAGCCCGAGAGGGAGAGGGCTTAGCCTGCGAAATACCGTTCGATGATCCGCGAGTAGACCTGCTGCAGGCGCGTGATCTCGGCCACGGGCGCGCGCTCGTCCACCTGGTGCATGGTCTTGCCGACCAGGCCCACCTCGACCACCGGGCAGAGCGCGCGGATGAAGCGGGCGTCCGAGGTGCCGCCCGAGGTGGAGAGCTCCGGCGCTTGACCCGTCACGTCGGCGACGGCGGCGGCGATCAGGTCGGTGAAGGGGCCCTGCTCGGTCAGGAACGCCTCGCCGCTGATCTGCGGAACCACCGTCACCTTGCCCGGAAAGCCCTCGGCGGCCCGCGATGCTTCAAGATTGAACCAATCCGAAAGCGACTGGCCCGTGTGGTTCGGGTTGAAGCGGATGTTGAGCCGCGCGCGGGCCACGCCGGGGATCACGTTGGTGGCCGTGTTGGGGACTTCGATCCAGGTTACTTCAAGATTGGAGGGTTGGAACTCGGCGTAGCCGTCGTCGAGCTTGCGGTCCTGCAGCGCGGTCAGCAGCTTGAGCAGGACCGGCACGGGATTGGCCGCACGGTGCGGATAGGCCACGTGGCCCTGGACGCCCTCCACCACGATCTCGGCGTTGATCGAGCCGCGGCGGCCCACCTTGACCATGTCGCCGAACGCCTCGGCCGAGGTGGGCTCGCCCACCACGCAGTGGTCGATGCGCTCGCCCTCGGCGGCCAGGGCCTCGACGACCTTCTTCGTGCCGTGGGTGGCCACGCCCTCCTCGTCGCCGGTGATCAGGAACGAGAGCGAGCCGCGCACCTGGCCGGCCTCGATCGCCTGGGCCGCGGCGGCGGCGAAGGCGGCGATGGCGCTCTTCATGTCGACCGAGCCGCGCCCGATCAGCACGCCGTCCACCATCTCGGCCCCGAAGGCGTCCTTCGACCAGGCGCCGACGTCGCCCACGGGCACCACGTCGGTGTGACCGGCGAAGCAGAGGTTGGGCCCCTGGTCGCCCCAGCGGGCGTAGAGGTTCTCGATCTCGCCGAACTTCATGCGCCGGCAGGCGAAGCCCAGGCCCGCCAGCGTGCGTTCGACCACGTCCATCGCGCCCTCGTCGGCGGGGGTGACGGAGGGCCGGCGGATCAGTTCGCGGGTGAGTTCGACGGCGTCTATGGTGGTGGTCATCATCGCGACTTACGTATCGCGCATCGCAGACGCAACGGACTTTCCATGCCCCGGATCGACATCGACGCCGCGCCGACCCGCCGCGGTTGCGGCTATCCCTCTCCGTACGACGAGCCCTGCAGCGACCGGGTGCGGACGCAATTGGGCGACGCCGGCGGGCTCACCCAGTTCGGCGTGAACCTGCTGCGCCTGGCGCCGGGCGTCTGGTCGAGCCAGCGCCACTGGCACACCGCCGAGGACGAGTTCGTCTGGGTGGTCGAGGGCGAGGTCGTGCTGGTCACCGACGAGGGCGAGCAGGTGCTGAAGGCCGGCGAGTGCGCCGCCTTCCCCGCCGGGGTCGCCAACGGCCACCACCTGCAGAACCGCTCGGAGTGGGACGCCGTGGTGCTGGAAGTGGGCTCGCGCGATCCGCACGCCGACGGCTGCGACTATCCCGACATCGACATGGTCATCCGCCCCGGCGAGGAGATCGCCCGCCATCGCGACGGGACGCCATATCCGCACGGCGCCTGACCGCAAAAAACCGAAATCCTCCCGCGCGGGGCGCGGGAGGACTGGTTGAAGCTAACTAGAGGGTAAGCGAACTGGAGCGCGTCAGGCGAAGGCCGCCGCGCGACGACGGCGGACGAGAGCGCCCACGCCGCCGAAGCCGAGGATCATCAGGGCCCAGGTCCCCGGCTCCGGCACGGCGCCGGTGCTGAGGTTGTCCCAGTGCGCCGTATCGACGATGCCGTCGGTGTTGTTGTGCACCTGCAGGATGGTGCTGCGGATGCCCAGGCTGCCGCCGGCGCCGACCGACCCGAGAAGCTGGCCGTTCACGGAGTAGTTGAAGGTGTCCGTGCCCGTGTCGAGCATGATGTCGAGCCGGTTCCAGGCGCCGAGCGCGAAGCCGGAGGGCAGGCCCAGGTTCAGCCAGGAGCCCGCCCCGTTGCTGTCCCAGCCGCGGAAGGTCAGGTCGGAGCCGATCTTGGTGAGTTCGATGATCGGATAGGCCGAGATCGAATCCGTCGCATCGTAGGACACGCCCCAGAAGCCGGCGATCCGCTGATCGTCGAGCGCGTTCGCGTAGGCGGGGTCGCCGTAGAGCTCGATGCTCATCTCGGTGACGTCGGCCGCGAAGTCGAAGGCCATGCCCTGGGTGTTGTAGAACGACGAGACATAGGCGCCGGGACGGTTGTTCGCGCCGTCGGCGACGGAGGTCGCTTCTTCCAGCGTGCCGGTGCGGCCGCCATAGGCGACGCCCGACTGGAAGGTCGATGGCGCATAGCGATCGGTCGTCCAGCCCGCGGTGTCGCCGGCGCTGTCGAAATCGTTCACGACCTGCGCGTGAGCGACGCCCGAAGCGGCGAACACGAGAGCCGTCGCCGCAGCCGCGGCGATCATCGATGTCTTCATTTAATCCTCCCCACCCTATCGGACCGGCGCCTCCGGATGGTTGCGCCTCACCGAAATCTCGGAACGCGAGGGTTTACGAAGCTCGCGCTCCCGTCGAGCCCAAACCCCGGAGACGGGAACGGGCGGCCAAGGCGGCAGCCTCCGATTGAGCGCCCGGCGATCGCGCGCCTTTCGCGCGGTGGGACGGATCAGTCCCGCAGCAGCTCGTTGATGCTGGTCTTGCTGCGGGTGCGCTCGTCGACCGTCTTCATGATCACCGCGCAGTAGGTGGACGGCAGCGCCGGATCGACCGGATTGGGCCGACTGCCCGAGACCACCACCGAATAGGGCGGCACCTCGCCGAGGTAGGTCTGGCCGGTCTTGCGGTCGATGATCGGGGTGGTGGAGGTGATGAACACGCCCATGGACAGCACGCTGCCCTCGCGCACGATCACGCCCTCGGCCACCTCGGCGCGGGCGCCGATGAAGCAGTGGTCCTCGACGATGGTGGGGTTGGCCTGGAGCGGCTCCAGCACGCCGCCGATGCCCGCCCCGCCCGAGATGTGGCAGTTCTTCCCGATCTGGGCGCACGAGCCCACGGTCGCCCAGGTGTCGACCATCGTGCCCTCGCCGACATAGGCGCCGATGTTCACGAACGAGGGCGTCATCACCACGCCCTTGCCCACGAAGGCGCCCTTGCGGACCACGCAGCCGGGCACGGCGCGGAAGCCCGCCGCCTCGAAGCGCGCGGCGTCCCAGCCCGTGAACTTGAGCGGCACCTTGTCCCAGTAGGGGCCCGGCGCGTCGGCCTGCACCAGGAAGTTGGGGTTGAGGCGGAAGAACAGCAGGATCGCCTGCTTCGCCCACTGGTTGGTCACCCAGGCCCCGTCAGCCTCGCGCTGGGCCACGCGCAGGTGGCCGGAGTCCAGCAGCTCGATGGTCTCGTGCACGGCGTCGCGCACCCGGCCGGTCGTGGCGGTGGAGATCGTGTCGCGGGCCTCCCAGGCGGCCTCGATCACGTGCTTCAGCTCGTCAGACATTCAACTTGCCCCTCTCAGGCGGGCGGCCCCGAGGAAGGGCGCCAGCTTCTCGGTTCTATGATGCACGAATTGCGCGGCGGAGGCGGGCGCGTGCGCGCCCACCAGGACGGTGGTCATGCCGAGCCCGGCGGCGGGCTCGAGGTTGCGTTCGGAATCCTCGAAGAAGGCCGTCGCCGCCGGGTCGATGGCGTGCGCCGCGCTCATCCGCGAGAAGGCCTCGGGCGAGGGCTTGGGCGCGTAGCCGGCCGACCCGATGTGGAAGACGTCGTCGAACAGATGCGCGAGTTCCAGCCGCTCCAGCACCCGGCGGGCGTGGACGTCGTCGGCGTTGGTGAAGATCAGCCGGCGGCCCGGCAGGCGGGCCAGCGCCGCCATCAGCTCGGGATCGTGGGCCAGGGCGTCCAGCGACATGTCGTGGAAGACGGCGTGGAACTCGGCCGGGTCGACGCCGTGGTGGAGCATCATGCCCTTCAGCGTCAGGCCGTGCTCGGCGAGATAGCCCCGCTGCAGCTTGAAGGCCTCGTCGCGCGGCAGGCCGGTGACCTTCTCCACGAAATCGGTCATGCGGTCGACGATCTGCCCCATGAAGCCGGACTCGGCGGGGTAGAGGGTGTTGTCCAGGTCGAACAGCCAGGTGTCGACGTGGGCGAGGTCGGCGCTCATCTTCCCTCCCCCTCGTGGGGAGGGTCGACCCGCCGGCAGGCGAGCGGGGTGGGGGCCTCGGCGCCGCCCCACCCGTCCGGCGCGGCGCGCCGTCCACCCTCCCCATGAAGGGGAGGGAAGGCACGGATCACCGGCAAACCAGCGTCCCCGCCCCGTGCTCGGTGAACAGCTCGACCAGCATGGCGTGGGGGCGCCGTCCGTCCATGATGACCACGGCCTCGACGCCCGACTCGACCGCCGCTATGGCCGTCTCCAGCTTAGGGATCATGCCGCCGGTGGCCGTGCCGTCGTCGATGGCGGCCTTCGCTTCCGCCACCGTGAGTTCGCGGATCAGCTCGCCGTTCTTGTCGAGCACGCCGGCCACGTCGGTGAGCAGCAGCATGCGCTTGGCCTCCAGCGCGCCCGCCAACGCGCCGGCCACGGTGTCGGCGTTGATGTTGTAGGTCTGGCCCTCGGCCGAGACGCCGATGGGCGCGACCACGGGGATGTAGTCCTCCGGGGCGCCGATCAGGCCCTCGATGATGGTGGTGTCGATCACCTTCGGCTCGCCCACGAAGCCCAGGTCGACCACCTTCTCGATCTGGCTGTCCGGGTCCTTCTTGGTGCGCGTCACCTTCTCGACGGTGATCAGGCGGGCGTCCTTGCCCGAGAGGCCTACGCCGCGCACCTCGGCCTCGGCGCCGGCCTGGGTGATCCAGGAGGCGATCTCCTTGTTGATGGCGCCGGAGAGCACCATCTCGGCGATCTCCATGGTGGCCGCGTCGGTCACGCGCAGGCCGTCGACGAAGGTCGACTTCACGCCCGCCCGCTCCAGCATCGCCGAGATCTGCGGGCCGCCGCCGTGGACCACCACGGGATGCAGGCCCAGCATCTTCAAGAGCACCACGTCGGCGGCGAACAGCTTGGCGACCGCCTCCTCGCCCATGGCGTGGCCGCCGTATTTGATGACCACGGTCTCGCGGTCGTAGATCTGGATGTAGGGCAGCGCCTCGGCCAGCGTCTTCGCCGTCGCCCAGCCCTGCTCTTC